>CAWFXG010000001.1:0-119212 GCA_963819745.1 uncultured Acidobacteriota bacterium
ATGTGCCGGCTTGCGGGACAGGGCGACATCATTCTTTCCTGGAAATGTGCTGGAACCTCCGCGGAACATGGACCGTTGGATATCCAAAGAAAAACAGCCTTCTGCATCTCAGCGTTCGACGGGAGGAAGATATTCTGGCGGTCGAAATTATGCTGCTTACGGAGTCCTTGTTCGGCATCATGGAGGATCCACACAACAATACTGAGATGAGCCGCTAATTGCAACGGGTTGCTGCATGTACAGGTGCAATCTGTCGCTCCGAGCGTTCCCTAGTTGCTCGTCTCGGCTAGTTAGGATGCTCCAGTTGAAGCTGGTAAATGCATTCTGTGTCTTTCGGCCCACTTCCTGTCGCTCTATTGTTATCGTCGGTCCGCCTCTGCTCATCTACACGCTGGCTAGTCGTAACCCGGATCCGTTGTACTGGGCAGGCATCAAAGGAGTGATGTTCGTCCTGCGCGTGGAGCTGGCCGTCCGTCACTGGGGTAGACGGGATCCCCGTCGCGGTGCTTGTTTAGGCGGTGGATCACACGAGTTCAGCGGATGCACCCGCGGTGGTTGGTGCGATTCCCAGGTGAATTGCCAATTCTGCTGAAGGAATGGCTATTCCAGTACCCTATTGTAGGCCAGGTGTTTGTTTCATCTGGCGCGGTTTGTTCCGGTCAGTCGCAAGGAGCGTGACGCTGCCATCGAAAGTCTGGAAAAAGCTACTCGTGCCTTGCAGGACGGCCCCAATCTTTCCGACCCACATCCGAAGGCACCCGGATGGGCGTTTGCAGGAATTCGTCATGGCCATCAAGTCGGGTGTTCCGGTGGTGCCCATTGCCTGCTCCGGCGCACACCGCATTATGAAAAGCGCTCCGCCGATCATTCATCGGGGTAACTCGAGTGGAATTTCTCGCACCGATTGATCCGGTCCCTTACTCGTACGAACAGCGAGGGGTGTTGATTGAACGAATTCATGACGCCATCGCACTGGTCACCGCCCGATCAGCGTCCAATCGGATTTCCAAATTATGTGCGTCCTGACGGAGCGCCCTGGACATCCAAAATGGGTATCCTAACCCTTCTTTATGACCAAGCTAACGATACGAAATGCGGGTGGTTGGTGTCGTTGCGCGGTGATGTTCGTAACGCTCGCCTCGCTGATTGCGATTCCGGAGAGAGTTTTCCCCGCACAACAACAATCCAATCTGGCTCAACCCGCTGAGCGCATAACGGCGAGAGAGATTATAAAGCGCATACAAGAACACGTCGGGCGTCCCGTGGCATGGAGCACTGTAGATACACTTAAGGCCGGGGATCCCGATACTCCGGTCTCGCCGGCATCGCCGTTACCATGATGGCGACGATGGACGTTTTGCAGCGTGCCGCGGCATCCGGCAAGAATCTCATCATCACTCACGAACCGACGTTTTACGACCACTTGGACAAAGCCGCGGACCTGGAGGCAGGGAAATCCGACCCGGTGGTGCCGCCAAGCGTTCTTTCATTAAGGATCACAGTCTCGTAGCGCGGCGGTTTCACGATTATTGGCACCGCAGAACTCCCGATGAACATTCTTGAAGGCATGAAGCATGCCCTCGGATGGGACAAGTTCCAAGACCCGGCCATGCCGTACGTGTTCACATGCCCATACACCGTTCAGGCCTTGGCGGCGGACCTCACCCCAGCGATTAGGGATACATGTGCTGAGGGTCGTCGGCGACCCAAATCTGGCGGTGAAGAGGGTGGCCTCAGTGCCAGGATCTTCTGGCGCTAACCGGGAGATTCGCGCGCTGGAAATGCCCGACGTCCAGGTACTGGTTACTGGCGAGCCACGCGAGTGGGAAACCGTCGAATACGTGGCCCATGCGGCGAGCCAGGGAAGAGGCAAGGCGCTCATTATCCTCTAGTCACATTCCATCGGAGCAGGCGGGCATGCAAGAATGCGCCCGCTGGTTGGAGACTTTTGTGACAGAAGTGCCTGTGGAGTTTATTCTGACGCCAGATCCGTTCTGGCGGATGGAGAGAGCTGAAGCCCAAGCACGTCGCCCGCGTCAGCGCGTCTTCAGCGACGCCGACTTCCGGTTCCAATTCGCGGACCCGTTTTTGCAAATCTGGCAAGCGATTCAGCGCCGCTACGGTTTTGAGCCACTGGCGGTTGTCAGCGGCTGGGTATCCAGAATAAAGCGACTTCGCCGGAACGTCGCTGGTATTCCGCTTTTTGCGGTGATCACTGGAACCCGCCCCAATGGAGAGATGTCCTGGTGCCGACCTGTCCGGCCAGAATGCATCTGTTGCCGACCCGCGTTGAGCCTGCCAGCCCCACCTGTCCACACAACATCTTCGCGCCTACTTGCGAAGCGTGCCCGATCAGGACGAGGTCGTTGATTCGTCCTCGGCCGACCCTGGTCTCCCCGACCGTAGCCCGGTCCACACATGCATTGGACGCACCTCTGCGTCGCTCCTCCAGACGGCGGACCTGACTGGCGCATCTTGTACCAGCTGCCGTCTTTTTGTTTGGCAAAGCCCAGCCCGTCTCCGCACCATTCTGAAGAACTACCCGGTTTCCAATGAGGCAACGTCTCGACGGCATCGGGCGCGAGCCAAAGTGGTCGCTCATCGGGCGCCCCGATATTCGTCACAAAACAGGCACCGCCTGCGCCGAACCGATTTCCACGTCTTCGTCAATAAAGCAGTACGGACCTACATGGGCGCTCGGGCCCAACTTTGCGCCTGGAGCGATAATCGCCGACGGATGGATGCCCGGCGCATAAGTCGGCGGCTTGTAAAACAGCTCGATGGCTCGCGCAAACGCAAAATACGGATTATCGGTGCGCAATGCGGCCACCGCAGGTATTTTTCGTGGAGGCCGGTCGAACGAGATTCCATCCTCGATCAGCACTGCGGAGGCCAGGGTGGTCTTCAAAAGAGGAAGCATCCTTATTCGCAAGGAAGCTGATTTGGCCGGGTCCGGCCTGATCAGGGCCCGTGACACCGTGCAGATCCACGTCCGGGGAGCCTTCGAGTCTGCAACCGAGTTTATGCAATTTCCGAAAAGCTTCATGAGCGATGCTCCTGACTGTTTCTAGCGAAACTCTTGGCACAGCGCCAAGCGGGAAGTACAGGCGGGAAGCTATTCGCTGAACAATCGCGGTTGTTGTGCCGCGCTAGCGGGTACTGTACGTGATGCCGACAACCCCCAGTACGGTAACTTCCGTAAGCGCACTGCGCGGCACGAAAATGCGGTCCGTGGCCGAGCTCAAATAATCTGAGGTATGTGCAAATGTTTGTCAATTAAGGAGAGTAGATCGTTTGGGATCACGCCCTTCTATGTTCTCGCGATCGGCGAACCGCAACCGCACCCATAGGCCATCGAGTTTGGACCGGCTAAGAAACGCCTTGCGCTCCGGCTCGAAATCGTTTGAGAAATCACGGACAAGTAGATCGACCGAATCTTCGATAGCGGAATCTCCTGGTGTTCACCCTCTTGAGTGGCAGATCGATGGGGTCGGTTTGCCCGATGCGACCCGGATTTAGATAGCCGCGAAGCGACTTTCGGTCGGAAACAACGCACTTCGACCTTCTTGTGGGGTGGAGGCTGGAAGTCGATTTTTCAAGGAGCTCGCCGGACCGAAACAGACGAATTTGCCAATTTGAACGTTGTATGTTATGTTAAGCTCGTTTCCCGTCAAGTCATTGTTTTTATTGGGGTTAGGCTTCTGAGCGCGGGCCGTTGCAAAATCTGCAAAAAAAGCAGATCCTGAAGTTGGCCTCGATCACTTCCCTTGTAACCATTGTCAGCCGTGTTTTAGGAGACCTCCGAGACCAACGGTACACTTTCTTGCTGGGCACGTCCCTGGCGGCCAACTCCTATGTCTTGGCCTATCGCATCCCCAATCAATTTCCGGATCAAGTCGTGAGACGGCGTCGTTCATTCCGGATCTTCACTGCGGAGAAGCCAAAGGAAGAGGTGTGGCGATTTGCCAATACGCTTCTGGACCCTGGGCCTTATCGTCGCGATCATCACCGTGCTCGGCATGATTTTCTCCCGGCAGTGGTGCATACCTTCACGGCGGGTTCGGGAAACAATGTTTCCTGGGAACAAGCGATCGAGTTGAATCGCATCATTTTCCCGTACCTGTTCTTCGTCGCGCTGGCTGCTTCGGCCATGGGAATCCTGACGTTTTCACGTTTTGGCTTACCAGCCGCCAGTTCGATCTTCCTGAATCTCTTCTCGGTTATTTTCTTCTCCACCGCCTTGCAACACTTCAAGGACCCAGCCGTATTGTTGGCAGTAGGGGTAGAACCTTGGCGGCGCCTTGCAATTCCTGATCCAAGTACCTTCTCTGGTACGCAAAGGCATGCACTTCGACTTTGGCATTTCCTTTTCTCACCCCCTGGGGTATCCGGTTGCGCGCCTGATGCTGCCGCGTTTCTTTGGAATCGGAATCGGAATGGATTTTGCTGGATACGTATTTCTCCACGGTTGGCAAGATGCCGGAGGGCAGCCTCACCGCGTTGTACGTTGCCGACCGGGTCAGCCGAGTTAGGGACCGGGCGGCTATGCCATCGCGGTTGCCACCGCCATCCTGCCCATGATGTCCCACCAGGCGGCGGCGAAGGACTATGAAGGCCTGAAAAAAACGCTGACTTTTTCCGTCCGGATCGTAGCCTTCATCACCTATTCCCTGCGGCCCTCGGCTTGATGATCCTGCGCGCACGGGCATTTCGTGGCCGAGTCCACGCGTTTGACCGCGCGAGCGTTGTTGTACTACGCCATAGGGTTACCCGCGCTGGCTTCCGTCAAGCTGATCGTGCCGGCGTTCTACTCCACCGGGGATACGCGCAACTGCGACGTGGGGTCGATGTCGCTGGTAATGCATGGCCTACATTGTCTTCTTGCAGTTTTTCTTTCGACGGGTACAGAACGGCGGCCCAGCGCTGGCCGCCCACCGCTATTGCCTGTTTCTTTGATTTTTTCGCCCTCTTCATTATTTTTCGGTTGCGCCATGGGGCCCTGGGAACCCGGGAGATTGCGCAATCCTTTTCCAAAATTTTCGCTGCCGCGGGAATCATGGGAATTGCTTGTGGGGTTGGCATTCACTACACCACTTTTGCGGTGAACTCGAGGTTTCTCGTGCAATTAGGGGTGTTTGCCGCGAAAACTTGGGGGCCACGGCCGGTGTACTTGGGCTGCGGCATAGCTGTTCCGATGCAGAGAGGTGGAGGAAGTTTACGGCATCGCCACACGGAGGGGCGGGGCGCAGCCTATGTGGAGCCGTAATGGAAATATCTGGCTGCTATTTAGCGTTCTTGGTGCATGTAAAGGTTGAGAAAGGCCTCGGGGAATACCATCTTGGCGTACAGACGCGATCTAGTGAAGTTTGATGCTTTCATGCGCAAACGCAAGCGACGTCTCTGGGACGCGTGCGGCGCGATGACCTGGTGGACTTCTTGGCTTCACTGTATCAACAGAAACTGGACAGCCGGTCAGTGGCGCGGCACCTGGTGACCTTGCCGAAATCTTCTTTCGCTTCGCGCAGACCCAGGATTTCGGTCTTGGCCCGGATCCAACGATTAACCTCGAGCTCTCGCTGAAACACTCGCGGTTCCCTGCCTGAGGATTTCTTCGGCTGCAAAAAAGAAGTGGAGCGCCTGCTGTAGCAGCCGGACTTGAAGAACCCTTGAAATTCGCGCGACGTCGTAATGCTATATTCGACCGGTTTGCGTGTTTCCGGATTGCGAGGCGGGGACTTGACGCCCGGTAGGCGGCGTGTGGTGCATCGGCAAGGGCGATAAAGAGCGTATCGTCCCCGTCGGCCGTAAGTCGCTTGCCGCGGTTGATCGATTCTCCGGATGCCCGGCAATCTCGACATTCCAAAGCCGGAAACAGCCCGGCCCTTTTCGTGAACGGCGCGGAGCGGCAGGTGCGTGGAGTCTGGAAGATCTTGTCGGCGTACGGACGGCGCGCTGGTTTACGCGTAGCCCTGACGTCGCGGGACACGCACAGTTTTCGCGACTCACCTCCTGGAAGGGCGGCGCAGATCTGCGCTCCGTGCAAATGATGCTGGGCCACGCGGATATTTCTACGACGCAAATCTACACGCACGTAGTCGAGGAGAGGTTGAAACAAATTTATAAAGCACACCATCCGCGCGCCTAGCCGCAGCGGCTCGGACCCCGGGAACGATTAGCGGTGTCATCGCAAGTTAATCTGCGAAGCCACCTGGAAGGTGAAGGAACGCAATGCCAGATTACATGTTTCTTTTGGAAAGCGGCTGTCGCCGGAGCAACGCGCGGTGATGATGCGTGTGCAGGAGCTCGCGGCCGCGCAGGGATTCAACCTTTATCTCACTGGGGGACCGTTCGTGACCTGATTACCGGTGCCTCCACAGTGAAATCGAGATCGCGCAAGGAGGCACCGGTAATCAGGTCACGAACGGTCCCCCCAGTGAGATAAAGGTTGAATCCCTGCGCGGCCGCGAGCTCCTGCACACGCATCATCACCGCGCGTTGCTCCGGCGACAGCCGGCTTTCCAAAAGAAACATGTAATCTGGCATTGCGTTCCTTCACCTTCCAGGTGGCTTCGCAGATTAACTTGCGATAGACACCGCTAATCGTTCCCGGGGTCCAAGCCGCTGCGGCTAGGCGCGCGGATGGTGTGCTTTATAAATTTGTTTCAACCTCTCCTCGACTACGTGCGTGTAGATTTGCGTCGTAGAAATATCCGCGTGGCCCAGCATCATTTGCACGGAGCGCAGATCTGCGCCACCTTCCAGGAGGTGAGTCGCAAAACTGTGCCGCAACATGTGCGACGTCAGGGCTACGCGTAAACCAGCGCGCCGTCCGTACGCCGACAAGATCTTCCAGACTCCCACGCGGCTCAATGCCGCTCCGCGCCGATTCACGAAAAGGGCCGGGCTGTTTCCGGCTTTGGAATGTCGGACGAGTTCCGGCCGGGCATCCCGGAGATATCGATCAACCGCGGCAAGCGACTTACGGCCGACGGGGACGATACGCTCTTTATCGCCCTTGCCGATGCACCGCACGCAGCCTACCCGGGCGTCCAAGTCCCCGCCTCGCAATCCGATCAATTCGGAAACACGCAAACCGGTCGAATATAGCATTTCGAGCATGGCGCGATCCCGGAGGCCCAAAGGGTTCTTCAAGTCCGGCTGTTCCAGCAGGCGCTCCACTTCTTCCAGCCGAAGATAGCCGGGCAAGGAACGGCGAATCTTTGGCGACTCGAGGTTAATCGTTGGATCCGAGCCAACCAAATCCTGGGTCTGCGCGAAGCGAAAGAAGTTTCGCAAGGTCACCAGGTGCCGCGCCACTGACCGGCTGTCCAGTTTCTGTTGATACAGTGAAGCCAAGAAGTCCACCAGGTCATCGCGCCGCACGTCCCGGAGACGTCGCTTGCGTTTGCGCATGAAAGCATCAAACTTCACTAGATCGCGTCTGTACGCCAAGATGGTATTCCCCGAGAGGCCTTTCTCAACCTTTACATGCACCAAGAACGCTGAAATGGCGGCGGATATTTCCATTACGGCTCCACATAGGCTGCGCCCCCGCCCCTCCGTGTGGCGATGCCGTAAACTTCCTCCACCTCTCTGCATCGGAACAGCCATGCCGCAGCCAAGTACACGGCCGTGGCCCCCAAGATTTGCGCGGCAAACACCCCTAATTGCACGAGAAACCTCGAGTTCACCGCAAAAGTGGTGTAGTGAATGCCAACCCAGCAAGCAACTCCCATGATTCCCGCGGCAGCGAAAATTTTGGAAAAGGATTGCGCAATCTCCCGGGTTCCCAGGGCCCCATGGCGCAACCGAAAAATAATGAAGAGGGCGAAAAAATCAAAGAAACAGGCAATAGCGGTGGCCAGCGCTGGGCCGCCGTTCTGTACCCGTCGAAAGAAAAACTGCAAGAAGACGATGTTAAGGACGATGTTGATTACCAGCGACATCGACCCCACAATCACCGGCGTGCGCGTATCCCCGGTGGAGTAGAACGCCGGCACGATCAGCTTGACGGAAGCCAGCGCGGGTAACCCTATGGCGTAGTACAACAACGCTCGCGCGGTCAAACGCGTGGACTCGGCCACGAAATGCCCGTGCTGGAACAGCATGCGGATAATCGGCTCGCGCAGGATCATCAAGCCGAGGGCCGCGGGAATGGTGATGAAGGCTACGATCCGGACGGAAAAAGTCAGCGTTTTTTTCAGGCCTTCATAGTCCTTCGCCGCCGCCTGGTGGGACATCATGGGCAGGATGGCGGTGGCAACCGCGATGGCATAGCCGCCCAGTACTAACTCCATGACCCGGTCGGCAACGTACAACGCGGTGAGGCTGCCCTCCGGCATCTTGCCAACCGTGGAGAAATACGTATCCACGAATAGGTTGATCTGCCCGATTCCGATTCCAAAGAAACGCGGCAGCATCAGGCGCGCAACCTTCCGGATACCCGGGTGAGAAAAGGAAATGCCAAAGTCGAAGTGCATGCCTTTGCGTACCAGAGAAGGTACTTGGATCAGGAATTGCAAGGCGCCGCCAACCAATACCCCTACTGCCAACGATACGGCTGGGTCCTTGAAGTGCTTCCAGACCAGCGCGGTGGAGAAGAAAATAACCGAGAGATTCAGGAAGATCGAACTGGCGGCTGGTAAGCCAAAAACGTGAAAACAGTTCAGGATTCCCATGGCCAAAGCAGCCAGCGCGACAAAGAACAGGTACGGGAAAATGATGCGATTCAACTCGATCGCTTGTTCCCAGGAAACATTGTTTCCCGAACCCGCCGTGAAGGTATGCACCACTGCCGGGGAGAAAATCATGCCGAGCACGGTGATGATCGCGACGATAAGGCCCAGGGTCCAGAAGAGCGTATTGGCAAATCGCCACACCTCTTCCTTTGGCTTCTCCCGCATGTACGTAGTGAATACCGGAATGAACGACGCCGTCATGGAACCTTCGGCGACTAATCTACGGAAAAGATTGGGGATGCGATAGGCCAAGACATAGGAGTTGGCCGCCAGGGACGTGCCCAGCAAGAAAGTGTACCGTTGGTCTCGGAGGTACCCTAAAACACGGCTGACAATGGTTACAAGGGAGATGATCGAGGCCGACTTCAGGATCTGCTTTTTTTCGGTCAACGGCCCGCGCTCCAGAAGCCTAACCCCAATAAAAACAATGACTTGACAGGGAAACGAGCTTAACATAACATACAACGTTCAAATTGGCAAATTCGTCTGTTTCGGTCCGGCGAGCTCCTTGAAAAATCGACTTCCAGCCTCCACCCACAAGAAGGTCGTCGTTGTGCTTTCCGACCGAAAGTCGCTTCGCGGCTATCTAAATCCGGGTCGCATGGGGCAAACCGACCCCATCGATCTGCTCACTCAAGAGGGTGAACACCAGGAGATTCCGCTATCGAAGATTCGGTCGATCTACTTTGTCCGTGATTTCTCAAACGATTTCGAGCCGGAGCGCAAGGCGTTTCTTAGCCGTCCCAAACTCGATGGCCTATGGGTGCGGTTGCGGTTCGCCGATGGCGAAAACATCGAGGGCGTGATCCCAAACGATCTACTCTCCTTAATTGACAACGGTTTACAAATCACACCTCCGGATTTGAGCTCGGCCACGGACCGCATTTTCGTGCCGCGCAGTGCGCTTACGGAAGTTACCGTACTGGGGGTTGTCGGCGTGGCTCGCCGCAAACCCGCCGTACCCGCTAGCGCCGCACAACAACCGCGATTGTTCAGCGAATAGCTTCCCGCCTGTACTTCCGGCTTGGCGCTGTGCGAGACTCGCTAGAAACAGTCAGGAGCGTCGCTCATGAAGCTTTCGGAAATTGCCGTCAAGCTCGGTTGCAGACTCGAAGGCTCCCCGGACATCGATGTGCACGGTGTCGCGGGCCTGGATCAGGCCGGACCCGGCCAAATCAGCTTCCTTGCGAATCGCAGATACTTCCCTCTTTTGAAGACCACCCTGGCCTCCGCAGTGCTGATCGAGGATGGAATCTCGTTGGACCGGCCTCCACAAAATCCTGCGGTGGCCGCATTGCGCACCGATAATCCGTATTTTGCGTTTGCGCGAGCCATCGAGCTGTTTTACAAGCCGCCGACTTATGCGCCGGGCATCCATCCGTCGGCGATTATCGCTCCAGGCGCAAAGTTGGGCCCGAGCGCCCATGTAGGTCCGTACTGCTTTATTGACGAAGACGTGGAAATCGGTTCGCAGGCGGTGCTGCACAGTTTTGTGACGATATATCGGGGCGCCCGGATCGGCGACCACTTTTTCGCTCACGCCCATGCGGTCGTTCGAGAACATTGCCTCGTTGGAAACCGGGTAGTTCTTCAGAATGGTGCCATCATCGGCGGAGACGGGCTGGGCTTTGCCAAACAAAAAGACGGCAGTTGGTACAAGATGCGCCAGTCGGGTCCGGCCGTCCTGGAGGACGACGTGGAGGTACAGTCCAATGCATGTGTGGACCGGGCTACGGTCGGGGAGACCAGGGTCGGCCGAGGAACCAAGATCGACGACCTCGTCCTGATCGGGCACGCTTCGCAAGTAGGCGCGAATACGATGTTGTGTGGACAGGTGGGGCTGGCAGGCTCAACGCGGGTCGGCGACGGATGCATTCTGGCCGGACAGGTCGGCACCGCCGGACATCTCTCCATTGGGGCCGGTTCCGTGATCACCGCAAAAAGCGGAATCCCCAGCGACGTTCCGGCGAAGTCGCTTTATTCTGGATACCCAGCCGCTGACAACCGCCAGTGGCTCAAAACCGTAGCGGCGCTGAATCGCTTGCCAGATTTGCAAAAACGGGTCCGCGAATTGGAAGCGGAAGTCGCGTCGCTGAAGACGCGCTGACGCGGGCGACGTGCTAGGGCTTGGCTCTCTCCATCCGCCAGAACGGATCTGGCGTCGGAATAAACTCCACAGGCACTTCTGTCACAAAAGTCTCCAACCAGCGGGCGCATTCTTGCATGCCCGCCTGCTCCGATGGAATGTGACTGAGGATAATGAGCGCCTTGGCTCTTCCCTGGCTCGCCGCATCGGCCACGTATTCGACGGTTTCCCACTCGCGTGGCTCGCCGGTAACCAGTACCTGGACGTCGGGCATTTCCAGCGCGCGAATCTCCCGGTTAGCGCCAGAAGATCCTGGCACTAAGGCCACCCTCTTCACCGCCAGATTTGGGTCGCCGACGACCCTCAGCACATGTATCCCTAATCGCTGGGTGAGGTCCGCCGCCAAGGCCTGAACAGTTGTATCAGGCAGTGTGAACACGTACGGCATGGCCGGGTCTTGGAACTTGTCCCATCCGAGGGCATGCTTCATGCCTTCGAGGATGCCGTCGGGAGTTCTGCGGTGCCAATAATCGTGAAACCGCCACACTACGAGACTGTGATCCTTAATGAAAGAACGCTTGGCGGCTAACACCGGGTCGGATTTCCCTGCCTCCAGGTCCGCGGCTTTGTCCAAGTGGTCGTAAAACGTCGGTTCGTGAGTGATGATGAGATTCTTGCCGGATGCCGCGGCACGCTGCAAAACGTCCATCGTCGCCATCATGGTAACGGCGATGCCGGCGACCGGAGTATCGGGATCCCCGGCCTTAAGTGTATCTACCGTGTCCCCATGCCACGGGACGCCGACGTGTTCTTGTATGCGCCTTATAATCTCTCTCGCCGTTATGCGCTTAGCGGGTTGAGCCAGATTGGATTGTTGTTGTGCGGGGAAAACTCTCTCCGGAATCGCAATCAGCGAGGCGAGCGTTACAAACATCACCGCGCAACGCCAACCACCCGCATTTCGTATCGTTAGCTTGGTCATAAAGAAGGGTTAGGATACCCCGTTTGGATGTCCAGGGCGCTCGTCAGGACGCACATAATTTGGAAATCCGATTGGACGCTGATCGGGCGGTAGACCGGCTGCGATGGCGTCATGAATTCGTTCGATCAACACCCCTCGCTGTTCGTACGAGTAAGGGACCGGATCAATCGGGTCGAGAAATTCCACTAGAATTTCTCCCCGATGAATGATCAGCGAGCGCTTTTCCATAATGCGGTGTGCGCCGGAGCAGGCAATGGGCACCACCGGAACACCGGACTTGATGGCCATAACGGCCGCACCCTTCTTGAATTCCTGCAAACGCCCATCCGGGCTTCGGGTGCCTTCGGGATAGATGAGGAAAGATTGGCCGTCCTGCAAGGCACGAGTAGCTTTTTCCAGACTTTCGATGGCAGCGTCACGCTCCTTGCGACTGACCGGAACGAACCGCGCCAGATGAAACGCCTGGCCTACAATAGGGTACTGGAATAGAGATTCCTTCAGCAGAATGGCAACCCGCCTGGGAATCGCGCCAACCACCGCGGGTGCATCCGCTGAACTGGTGTGATTGGCCACAAACAAGCACGCGACAGGTGGAATCCGCTCTTGCCCAGTGACGCGCACCCGCACTCCCACGGCGCGGACGAAGAACATCACTCCTTTGATGCCTGCCCAGTACAACGGATCAGGATTGCGGCTCACCAGCGTGTAGATGAGCAGAGGCGGACCGACGATGACGATATAGAGCGACAGGAAGATGGCGACAAAAAGAGCGCGGATCATGCATTTACCAGCTTCAACTGGAGCATCCTAACTAGCCGAGACAAGCAACTAGGGAACGCTCGGAGCGACAGATTGGCCTGTTCCATGCAGCAACCCGTTGCGAATTCCACGGCTCATCTCGGTTGCGTGTGGATCCTCCATGATGCCGAACAAGGACTCCGTAAGCGGCGTGAGGCGAATTTCGACCGCCAGAATATCTTCCTCCCGTCGAACGCTGAGATGCAGAAGGCTGTTTTTCTTTTGAGAGGCTATCCAACGGTCCATGTTCCGCGGAGGTTCGGCACCGTTCCAGGAAAGAATGATGTCGCCCTGTCGCAAGCCGGCACGTGCGGCAGCACCCTCCGCGTCGACTTCCTCCACAGACATCGTTCCGTCGGCGGCACGCGATGCCGCGAAACCGGCCGTTTCGCGCTGACGCTGGATCGACTTCAAACTGAGACCCGCTAACGCCAGGACCGGGCCGTATGGCAAAGGATCCGCGCCGGACACCCCCGGCTTGAAAAAGTCACCCAAGGAGGATCCCGTGACTTCTTCCGCCGTCTTCTGAATATCCTGGCTGTCCTGGTAACCAATGCCCTTTCTCGCGAACTCCTTATTCATTTCGCGAAAAACGTCATCCAGGCTTTTTTCGTCCCTGGTTTTGCTCCTGATCAGGATGTCCAGCAGGACGCCGAGCACTTGCCCCTTGGTATAGTACGACACGCTAAATTGCGGCTTGTTGTACAGCGGATATTTCTCGAGCCAGGCGTCCAGACTGGATTGTTCCGCGCTTTGCCAACGGTTGGCCGGGCGCGACTCCAACTCGGTGATCTGTTCCGCCAGGTCTTCGTAAAACTGTTCCTTAGTCCAGAGTCCGGTCCGCACCAGAGTGTAAGCGGCATAGGTGCTGGTGACCCCTTCGGCAAACCATAACGCTCGCGTGTACTGTTCCTTGCTGTAGTCCACCGGATCCAAACTCGCTGGATGCAGGCGCTTGACATTCCACAAGTGGAAGAATTCATGAGCGGCGACATTGGCGAATCCCTCCGGCGAGCGCAAAGAAATCGCTGTTGAATTGGCATGCTCCATGCCGCCACCACCGCCCGAGCCGGCAGCGCTTCCGAGATGAAGCAAGAACGTGTACTCCTTGAAAGGTGTTTCTCCCATCATGGCTGTTTCGTAAACGCAGATTCGGCTCAGTTCATCCTCGATATCCTTACGTTTCCAGCCATTTCCATGGACCACGACATGAATCCTGGCGTTGGTCCCAGGCGCGTCGAATGCTTCGAACTTCCCCACTTCAACGGGAGCATCCGCCAACGAATCATAGTTTTCTGCTTCGAGAACAGATCGGCCTTTGGTGGACTCGCTCGATACGAGTGCCGACCCAGCAACATTCCAGGCCTCTGGAACGTCGCCGATAAGCACTTGTACCGGTTCCTTGCGACGCTCCGGGATGTACATCAGCACCATTGCCGGATTGATGAATGCGTGCTCTGCGTTCAGTTGAGTGGCAAAGGGTCCAGGTTCATCCCAGTAGGTCGCATATCGGACCGTAATGGTGCCGGATCCGCTGACCTTCCAGGTTTGCTTGTCGACCTTTTCCAGCGGAAGGCGCTCCTTTCCCGCGAATGCCTCAACCCGCTGGACGTGCGCCGAGAAGTCCCGGATCTGGTAGAGCGCGTTCCACGTCGGCATTTGCAGTAATACTTCTTCGTGGACATCGGGAACCGCTATCGTTACGTGCAGCAGGTGTTGTTCCGGGTGCGACAGCGAAATCTCGTAGCGAATTGTTGCGCGCGCTCCAGAGGCAAGGGTGGAAAGCAAATACAAGCAGGCACAAGCACGTAGGGAGTACTGCACGGTCCTTGCACTCACCGACTCCGGGCCCCGGATGGCACGGTGACTTCCGCGGCCAGTTTCTTCATCAACTTGTCGCAAAGTCCATCGAAACTCCCGTTGGACATGACCAACAACAAGTCGCCGGCCTTTGCCTCGGATGACAGATATTCGGCAATGACGTCAGACCCTTCAAAAGACTTAGCCTCTCGCCCGAGTGCGCGTACGCTTTCCGCGACCGATTCCGGCGCCAAACGGTTGTCGTCTCCAAGCTGTTGTGCCCGAAAAACTCCGCCTAACACCACGCGATCTGCCAGAGCCAAGGCCTTCGGCAATGTCTCCTGAAAGACCTTTCGACGCATCGAGTTGGATCGTGGTTCCAGGATGGCCCACAGTCGCTTGCCCGGCCACCGGCTCCGCGCAGCTTCAATCGTGGCGCGCACTGCCGTGGGATGATGCGCAAAATCGTCAACCACCAAGATTCCGCCGCGCTCGCCTTTGACATCCATCCGGCGTTTCACGCTCCGGAAGGTTTCCAGCGCCGCACGCAGTGAATCCACCGCAATGCCACGTCCGTGAGCGACGGCGATCGCGGCCATCGAGTTCAGGACGTTGTGTTTTCCCATGGCCGCCAACGCAAAATCACCAAACGGGCTGCCTCGGTGCGTCACCTGGAACCGGCTCAGATCGCCATCCACCGTGGGCTGGCTTGCCGTCCAGTCATTCCCTTCTGCGAATCCGTAGGTCTCCACAGGACAAAACGCCTTCGCCGCCGCCGCTTTGAGCGCGGGACCCGCTTCGGGATCTCCCCAAATCGCCACGCGACCACTCCGCGGCACAAGATTCACCAGTCTTCGAAAAGCCAGCTCGTACGTATCAAAATTGGGATAGATATCGGCGTGATCGTATTCCAGCGACGTCACGATCAAATCGTCGGGATGATAGTGGAAGAACTTTGGACCGCGATCCCAAAAGGCCGTCTCATATTCATCACCCTCCAGGATAAACTCCGCTCCCGCTTCTAACCCGTAGCTCTTGCCAAAGTTCTCAGCTACTCCACCCACAAGGAAATTGGGACGCTTGCCCGCGGTGTGGAAGATCCAAGCCAGCATTGCCGTAGTAGTGGTTTTTCCGTGAGTCCCGCTGACTACAATGGAGTGCTTACCCGGCAAAAAAGTTTCTTCCAGAACTTCCGGCAGCGAGCGGTACGGAATTTTGCGATCGAGCACCTCTTCCAGCTCTGGATTGCCCCGGGCAATAATGTTGCCAACAACCACCAGATCCGGCGCCGGATGCAGGTTCGCCACATCGAATGAATTGGAGAACGGTATCCCCAACTTTTCCAACAGCGTGGAGGCCGGCGGGTAAACTCCTGAATCTGATCCCGTAACGCGAAAACCTTTTTCACGCAACATCAAGGCAAGTGGAGACATCGCCGATCCTCCAATGCCAATCACATGCACATGTTTCGGTTCGCTCATGAAGTTACGGCCGCCTCCAATATTTGCAGTACGCCTTGTTCCGTCGCGCCCAACCGCGCGGTAACGCCGAGCGGGATGGTCAACATCGGACGAGCTGTATGCCCCACCGCGGCTCCAAACGCGATGGGTATCCCGAGTGGTTCAAGAATTCTCCGGCACACATCAATTACCGCAGGGCTGCCTGGCACGGGAGGCGGACATTCTGGAAATTCTCCCAAGATGATCCCGCGTACCCCGTTGAACTTCCCTGCCTGCTTCAGGTGCATCAGCACCCGATCGACCTGATAAGGCCTCATACCGCGGTCTTCCAGCAACAGAATCGATCCGCGGGTATCCAGTTCCCAGGGCGTGCCAATCGTCGCTTCCACCAGGGTCATGGCGCCACCCAGGACCCTGCCTTCGGCTTCGCCCTGAGCAATCGTCTCGCCTGCGAGAGGCACCTGCCACTCATTGGCCGTGCCGGTGAGAGCCATGCGAAACGACGCTTCGTCGTATCCACCCGCGGCGCCCGCGCCGCTATCGAGTCCAGCGGCGACCATCGGCCCGTAAAAACTTATCCACTTCAGTTTCTCCCACAAGAAAATTTGCAGAGTCGTGAGATCGCTGAAACCGATGACGCTCTTCGGGGCCTCCAAGGTGTCTGCCCCATCCTCGCCAAGCAGGTAATTCGATCCATATCCGCCGCGCAAAGCGACGAGCCCGTCAATGCGCGGGTCAGCAAGATCATTGAAGAGCTGCGCAGCTCGCTGCCTGGAGGACGCCGCGAAATATCCCTCGGGTGTACCTGGCTTCCAATCGCACACCAGAAACCCAAGCCTCTTCAGCTCTTTGATCCCGGCTCTTGTACGATCTTCCGTTGCGGGCGATGCCGGGGCTACGATTGACAACCGTGCGCCGCTCCCTAACCGCTTTGGTTTCCGCACCATCTGCGCGACCGCCGTGCTCGAGTTATTCCCAATCATCCGTTGTTTCTCTCGACAGGCAGCATTTCACAGGTGACACCGGGTCGAGTAAGCGCCGAGAAAATCTTCTCCTGTTGGCGATGGCTCACATTGGCGTCAAATTGGATCACATTCTTTTCCCCGGCCATGGATACCTGAAAATTATCGAGCAAAACACCGAGATCGGAGAATATGCGATGGACTTCGGAGACCATGTCTGGGGCAGATCCGCTCGAAATTCGAAACAACATGTACCGGCCATGCAGGTTGAAAAGCGCCTCCGCGTACATCAACACCACCAGCGCAAAGAGAATCAAGAGCGCCGCTGCGCCCGAAACTACGTAGTAGCCCGCTCCTGCCGCCATTCCGATCGCCGCTTCCGCGAAGATCGCTGCTGCGGTGGTGAGGCCCACGACGCTGCCCCGCTCGCGCAGAATTACACCCGCACCCAGAAACCCGATGCCTTGTACGATATTCGAGGCAATTCGAGTGGTGCTGCTGTCTCCGGTAGCTCGTGCGATTTCCACGGACAGAATGGTAAACAACGCTGCCGCGACCGTGACACACATGCTGGTACGCATCCCGGCAGGGCGCCGGCGTACGCTGCGCTCGGTGCCAATGATCGATCCGAGCAGTGCCGCCCACAATAAGCGGTAGCAAATGGTATGAAGTGCCAGCATCTCGGGTAGCAAAGCCGATTTTACGATGCTACAACTCGAACCGCGTCAATTTCGAGAAATGGCGTGCCCTAGCATATATCTCGGCGCGCTTGAGCGCCCGCAAGCGGTCTAAGCCAAATTTCTCCACCGTAAAGCTACCCATTACCGATCCAAATACCATGGCGCGCCGCAGAGAGGCATCGTCGGTCTTTGCCGCCCTGGCGAGGTAACCCATAAACCCGCCGGCAAAACTGTCGCCCGCGCCGGTGGGATCATGGGGTTCTTCCAAGGGGAATGCCGGAATGCAGAAGACGCCGCGCTTGTCTACCAGCATGGCTCCGTACTCGCCCCGCTTCACCACCAGCGTCGATGGCCCCATCTTGAAGATGTGGCGGGCCGCTCTCAGCAGGTTATGTTCGTTGGAGAGTTGGCGGGTCTCGGCATCATTGATCATCAGGATGTCCACATGCCGCAGCGTTTCGCGAAGATCGGCGTTGGTCCGCTCGATCCAGTAATTCATGGTGTCTAGTGCCGCAATTTTCGGCTTCTTCTTGACCTGGTGGAGCACGTCACGCTGCAGATCCGGTGCAATGTTGGCCAGGAAGACGAACTTGGCGCTACGGTAGCGCTCCGGAAGCCGAGGTTTGAAATCCGCGAAAACGTTCAGATCGGTGGCCAGGGTCAGACGCTCATTCAGATTTTCCGAATAACGGCCGGCCCAGAAAAAAGTCTTGCCCTTCGCCCGCTCGAGGCCGTCAGTATCAATATGCCGGCCGCGAAAGATCGCCCCATCCTTTTCTGTGAAGTCCTCCCCGACGATGGCCACCAGGCTCACGTGCGTGAAATAGCTTGCGGCCGTTGCAAAATAGGTAGCTGCGCCGCCAAGGGTGCGCTCCACTTTGCCGTGAGGACTCTCAATCCCGTCAAACGCTACCGACCCGACCACCAATAAAGACACTGGATTCTCTCCCCTCGACGACATGTACACCCGGCTGCCGATTCCAACCCTCTAGCGGACCAAACGCTTCAGCACTCGCTTTACTTCTCATACTTGCCAATGATCGCCGCCAACCGCTTCTTCGTCGCCGTTGGCACCAGCTTCAGGTCCGTAATCAACGCATGCTGCAACGCCGATCCACACTTGCAGTGCCTTTCCGTCGGCATTGCTTTCACCGCCTCCCGAAGCACTTTCTGCGCATTCCCCGCGTTCTGATTCAGGGTGGCCATAATCTGCGCTCCGGTCACTGACTCATGCTCGGGATGCCAGCAGTCGTAGTCGGTAATCATCGCTATACTTCCGTAACAAAGTTCGGCTTCGCGAGCCAATTTTGCCTCGGTGACGTTGGTCATTCCGATCACTTCGAACCGCAATTGGCGGTGTACATGCGCCTCGGCAAGCGTCGAAAATTGCGGTCCCTCGATGCACACATAGGTACCGCGGCGGTGAGCCTTGACGCCGCAGTGCGTACTGGCATCCGCCAAAACGGCGCTCATCTCTCCGCATGTGGGCTTGTCAAACGTCACGTGTGCGACTAAACCACCACCGAAAAAGGTGGACACGCGGTTCTTGGTGCGGTCCACAAACTGGTCGACGACCAGGAATTCCCCGGGTCGTAGATCCTCCAGCAAGGACCCGACCGCGCTCACGGAAATCACTCTTTCCACGCCCAGGTCTTTCAGGGCGTAAATATTTGCCCGGAAGTTGATTTCGCTCGGCAGGATTCGGTGTCCCCGTCCGTGCCGGGCCAGAAAGGCCACCCGCTTCCCCTCCAGCATCCCCAGCACAAAGGCGTCAGACGGCTCGCCAAACGGCGTGTTTAAACGCACCTCGCGAGTTTCGGAAAGGCCACTCATCGAATACAGCCCGCTGCCGCCAATGATTCCAATCATCGCTTTCGCGGCGGAGGGACCTGCCAACGCCTTCGGTCTTTTCGAGACAGCCATTGCATCTCCCTTTTCGTTCAGGTCCGGTTACGGATTCACAGCACCAGTCCGCTCTTGGCCAGGATTTCATTCACCGCCGCGAACGGGTCTTTTTTCCTCTCCGCCACTTCGGTCGCCAACAGCGTTAGCCGCTCCTGCCCCTCTGCGCCCCGCAGCATTCGCTCCAACATTCGTGATTCCAGCAGTTCCACAAGCCTTTGCTTCCAGTGCTCTATGTGTTTCTTCTTGCGTTCCCCGCTTGCTTCAAAGTGTTTTCTGAATTTCGCTATCGCTACCGCCAGAGCGTCGATTCCCTTGCTTTCGGAGGCAACGGTTCGCACCACCGGTGGGTGCCAGCCGTCTCTCGGCATCGACAAGGAAAGCATGGCATTCAACTGCTGTTCCAGCCGCTCCGCACCTTCGCGATCCGACTTGTTGAGCACAAAGATGTCGCCGATCTCCATCAACCCGGCTTTCATGTTCTGAATATCATCGCCCAGGCCCGGCACCATCACCACCACAACACAATCCGCCAGTCGCACGATGTCCACTTCGTCTTGACCGACGCCCACTGTTTCGATTAACACCTGATGCTTGCCTGCGGCATCCAGTAATAGCGCGACTTCGGCGGTCGCCCGCGCCAGTCCACCCAGGAACCCGCGCGTCGCCATCGACCGGATGAACATCCCCGAATCTCCGGCGTGGCCCTGCATACGAATGCGGTCACCGAGGATCGCTCCACCTGTATAGGGACTTGTTGGGTCGACGGCGATGACCCCAACCTGTTCGTTATGGCTACGGTAGTAAGCGCCCAGTCTATCGACCAGCGTACTCTTCCCGGTTCCGGGAGCTCCGGTTACTCCGGTGAGATAAGCGTTGCCGGTTCGGGGAAACACACGTCGCAACAACTCTTCCGCTTCCGGTTGGTGGTTTTCGATCGAGGTAATCGCCCGGGAAATAGCCAATGTTTCTCCCGAGCACACTCGCGCCGCCCAATCTTCAATGGGAGGAGGCATGAATTTCCTGTTGGAAGTTGCGCCGGGTTTGATGCATTACCTATTATTTCTTGCCAAGCAGCTGGCGAGCAATGACCAACTTCTGGATCTCGCTGGTCCCTTCTCCGATCGTGCACAGCTTAACGTCACGGTAATACTTTTCGGCTGGATAGTCCTTGATAAAGCCGTAGCCTCCGTGAATCTGGACACATTCGTTCGCTACGCGAACCGCTACCTCACTGGCAAACAGCTTGGCCATGCTCGACTCTCGCGTGAAACGCACGTCCTTGCGGTCCGCCAGCCACGCCGCCTGGTATACCAGCAGGCGAGCTGCCTCCACCTGGGTGGCCATATCTGCCAACTTGAACTGGATGGCCTGAAACTCACTGATCGCCTGCCCGAACTGCTTTCGCTGTTTGGCATATTTTATGGCTGCCTCCAGCGCTCCTTGCGCCATTCCCAGTGCCAGTGCCGCGATCGAAATTCTTCCTCCATCCAGGATCTTCAGGCTGCCGATAAAGCCTTCGCCTTCCGCGCCCAGGAGGTTCTCGGCGGGAACCCGGCAGTCCGTGAATATGACCTCCGAAGTATCGCTAGCTCGCAACCCGAGCTTGTTTTCCTTCTTGCCCGGTTTGAAGCCCGGGGTTCCTTTCTCCAGGAGAAAAGCGCTAATACCGTGTGAATTCTTGGACTTATCCGTGACCGCCATGGCCACGCAAATGTCCGCATAATGCCCATTGGTCGTAAACGTCTTCGCGCCGTTCAGGATAAAGTGCTTGCCGTCCCGCACCGCCGTGGTTCGGGTTCCTCCGGCATCCGACCCAGCTTCCGGTTCCGTCAGTGACCAGGCCCCGATCTTCTTCCCTTGCGCCAGCGGCGTCAGGTACTTGCGCTTTTGCTCTTCCGTTCCAAATTTAAAGATATGGTTGCTGCACAACGAATTGTGCGCCGCCACGATAATGCCAACCGATCCGTCCACGCGCGACAACTCTTCCACCGCGATCACGTAATCGACGTAACCCAGCCCGGCTCCGCCATACTCTTCCGGAAAAAGTACGCCCAGCAAACCCATTTCACCCAACCTCGGCATGATTTCCATGGGAAAGTGCGAAGCCTCATCCCACTCCATTACATGTGGCCCGATCTCCGCTTCGGCGAACTCACGCACGCTTCGCCTTAACTGCTCCTGTTCCTCGGTAAACGAAAAATCCACGGTGCCCTCGGTTTTCTAAAGAAACAGCTATATTCAGCCAAAGTCTGGCTTATGAATAATTCTACATGAATGCGCTGCGGCACCTGAGCGGATGCTACTGTCGTGGTTTCAATCTACCAGCCAACCGGGTAGCCGTTCTTTTTGTTCTGTTCGTCCAGCCACACCTTAAGGGGCGAGAAATAATCGGCCAGCGCACCCGCGTCCATCTTTTTCTCGCCCGTCAAGGTCTCCAGTGCTTCTTGCCAGGGCTTGCTCTGCCCCATGGCCAGCATGTCATTCAGCCGCGCTCCAACTTTTTTGTCGCCGTAAATGGAACAGCGATGCAGCGGGCCGGTAAAGCCCGCCTCCCGGCACAAGGCGCGCTGAAATTGAAACTGCAGGATCCGTGCCAGGAAATACCTCATGTACGGCACATCCTGCGGGACGTGCGCCTTCGCTCCGGGATCAAAATCCTGTTCGCTGCGCGCTACCGGCGGCGCCACTCCCTGGTATTGCCGCCGCAAATCCCACCACCCGCGGTTGTAAGCGTCGCGTTTGATCGCCCCGGAGAAAACTTCCCATCTCCATTTGTCGATTACCAGCCCAAACGGTAGGAACGCCACCTTCTCCAATGCCTGCTGAAGCAAATAGTCGATGTCGCCCGAGGCTGGCGGCACCTTGTCAATCAGACCGATCTTTTTCAGGTACTCCGGCGTCACGGAAAGGGCAATCGTGTCTCCCACCGCCTCGTGAAACCCGTCGTTCGCGCTATTTTGAAACAGGGGCGGCTGCTTGCTGTAAGCCCGTTGGTAGAAATTGTGACCCAGCTCATGATGAATCGTTTTGAAGTCTTCCTCGGTAATCTGAATACACATCTTCACGCGCAGATCGTCTTTCGAATCAACGTCCCAGGCGCTAGCGTGGCACACTACGTCCCGGTCCGCGGGTTTCACGAATAGCGATCTTTTCCAGAAGGTTTCTGGCAGCGGAGCGAATCCCAAGGAAGTAAAAAATCCTTCGCCAAACCGCACCATTCCCCCTGCATCGGTGTGCCGTTCCTGCAAGATTTTCGTTAAGTCATAAGTCTGTGCAGGTTTAGGAGAATCCATCAGCGGATAGACATTGTTCCATTCTTGCGCCCAAATATTCCCCAGCAGGTGCGCCGGGATCGGCCCCTTCGCGGGCACAACCTCGTTGCCATATCTCTTTCCCAGTTGTCCTCTCACATACGCATGCAACGATAAGTACAACGGCCGCAGTTGCTCCCATAGCCGGTCCACTTCCTTGGCAAATTCATCCGGCGGCATATCGTAGTTGGATCTCCACAGGGCACCCGCGTCCTGGAAGCCCAACTCGCGCGATCCCTTGTCTCCAAGCTCGACCATCCGCTCGTATCGCTCACGCATCGGTGCTCCCACCGAATGCCAACCAATCCAGGCTCGCTTCAGCTCGTCCGCATCGCGGCTCGTCGCCATCAACCTGCCAACCGCCGTCACATCCAGGCATTTACCCTGTGTTCCGTCTGGACACCATTTCCCTTTTCCGTAATCGCCCTGCAACGAGGCCAGGATACGCGCCAGTTCCGTCTGCTCCTTTGCGTCACTTGGAGGTGGAAGCGTAACCGCCAGTTTCAACAGCAACATCTTTCTCGCCACGTCCGCGGAAAGCTGCAACCCGTCGTAGCGATGCGCCTGCTTGGCCAGATCCGTCGTTAGCGCGCTGAATTGCTGGTCCGCATCTGCAGCAATCACTTCGGTGTCATCCGTGATGAAGTTCTGTTGAACCCAGGAGGCTCGCGAGGCCTTAATGCTCAGTTCGAGGAATCGGCTTTCCGCGTTCTCGATGAAGGCTCGGGCATCGTCCGCGGTAAGCCCGGGGTATGCGGCTCTTCCCTTCAGCCCAAACATGACGCTGGCGCACAGGACCGCACCGGCCAGTACCGTCACACTCGTTCCTCTCCGCATGCTCACGCTCCCGCCACCTGCGGCCGTCCCGACGCCACTTCTCTCAGAATGACCAAGGCCCGTTCGACACCAGCGCGGTCCACGTCGCAGTGTGTTACGAAGCGCACCGAATGCAGCGCCGTGTCTTGCGCCCACACACCTCGCTCATATAACTCAGCGCACAACTCCACCGCCGTCCTCCCGGTCTCCGAGCAGTCGAAGATGACGATATTAGTCTTCACCTTCGCCGGGTCGATGTGCAGGTGAGGTATGCCCGCCACTCCATCGGCCAGCCGCTTGGCGTTCTCGTGATCGACATGCAGGCGTTTAGGCGATTGTTCGAGCGCGAGCAGGCCGGCGGCCGCCAGTACGCCCGCTTGCCGCATGCCTCCTCCGAACATCTTTCGGTAAATCCTGCCCTTTTCGATGAACGCTTTCGGTCCAACGACCAATGATCCCACTGGAGCGCCCAGGCCCTTCGAAAGGCAGAACATCACCGAGTCCGCATGGCGCGTCATCCGCGCAACGCTTTCCCCCAGAGCTGTTGCCGCGTTGAAGATGCGCGCGCCATCCAGATGCACCTTCAATCCGTTGGGATGCGCATGTGCCCGTTCACAGATCTCATCGACGGTAGCAGTGGGATATACCGTGCCGCCCCACATATTGTTGGTATTCTCCAGGCAGATCAGCGCGGATTGCGAATCGTAATAAATCTTCGGACGGATCACTTCTTCCATCTTTTGCCACGTAAGGATCCCATCATCCGCCCGAACAATCCGCGGCATGCATCCCGCGATTGCGGACATCGACGCCAGTTCGTACAGGTTCACGTGGCTGCGCTCTTCGCAAATCACCTCGTCGCCATGATGCGTCCATACCTTTACGGCGACCAGGTTGCCCATGCAGCCCGTCGGGACAAACAGTGCGGATTCTTTGCCGAAAATCTCCGCGGCTCGCTGTTCCAGGCGATTGACGGAAGGATCTTCGCCATAAACATCGTCCCCAACTTCAGCCTCCGCCATGGCCTTCCGCATTTCCGCCGTCGGCTTGGTGACCGTATCGCTGCGCAGGTCCACGACGCTTCGCTGTTCGTCGCCCACCCTTAGTTTGTCCGGGTCCGCCATGCTCACCTCATCCCTGTCGCCATCATGATCGCCACTCCTGGCCAGGTCTCAACTATTTCAGCAATTCCACAAAAACTTCGTTGGATATGCTCAAGCGGCCGGGTGCCAGCCGGACGACGTTTTCTGTTCTTTCCAACAACC
Source organism: uncultured Acidobacteriota bacterium (assembly GCA_963819745.1). Lineage (GTDB taxonomy): Bacteria > Acidobacteriota > Terriglobia > Acidiferrales > UBA7541 > Acidiferrum. The sequence goes on from CAWFXG010000001.1 coordinate 24,804, forward strand.
CGGCGGAAAGCAGCGCCCCAAACCGCGGTCCAAGCGTTACCGCATAGTCGCGCTCAATGCGCCCGATGTCGATTCCGTCCAATTGTCTCAGCCCCAAAAACAGTTCCTCTTCCAGCGCCTTTTCGGCGTCCATAACTTCCAGCTGATTTGTTCGTAAGTCGTTGCTTTCTATCGCTTTCACATATTCCGCGGCATCATGAACGTTCGCCCAGCGTTGCGTTCCTGAAAACGAGTGAGCCCCTGCTCCAAATCCCAGATATGGTTCGCGCCTCCAGTATTTCAAATTGTGCCGCGACTCAAAGCCGGGTTTACTCCAATTCGAAATTTCGTAGTGATGATATCCCGCATCTTCCAGCAATTGGCAGCCAGTCTCGTAAAGCTCCGCCATCTCATCTTCGCTCGGCAGTGCGGAGGCGCTATACCGCAGGCCTCCCTGCAATACCTCCAGCCCCAGTCGGCTGCCCTCGTCCACTTCCAGCAAGTAAATCGACACGTGTTCCGGCGCCAGTGTTTCCAACTCTGCCAGAGATCGCTTCCAGCTTTCGCGGGTCTGGTGTGGCAGGCCGGCAATCAGATCAAAGCTGATATTCGTCATGCCTGCGTTGCGCAGGATAGACGAGGCCCGGTATACGTCCTCGCGCCGGTGCATGCGCCCGGTCGCGATCAGTTCAACGTCTGCGAACGATTGCACGCCGAAGCTGATCCGATTAATACCGGCCCGCGCCCACGCCGCTGCCTTTTCCGGAACAACCGTTTCGGGATCGGCCTCCAGCGTGACCTCCGTCAACTGGTTCGCAAAGCTATCCCGTATGGCATCCAACATGTCCTGCAAATGAGCCGGATCGAGCAGGCTGGGAGTTCCCCCGCCGAAGTAGACCGTGTCGGCGGCGAGACTCGTGAATTCTCCGGGGAGGTCGATTCCCGAACGTGAATAGAGGTCCCGATAGCCTCGAATTTCTCTGCACACCGCGTCCACATAGGGGGCAAATCGCGACGAAGAAACCACGCCCGTGTGGAAGTTGCAATACGTGCACTTGGTCTGGCAAAAAGGCACTTGCACGTAGATGCCGAGTCGATTCATTTCCTGAAAACTCTAGCACATTACTCGGAACAGACGGCTTCCCTCCCCTGATCGCGCCTTCCGCGCCCGAACGCCGACATCCATTGCCGCATTGCCTCCGTGGCACTTACTGCTTGGCTTCATCTCCTGTCACTTTCACCCACACCTTCCTTTCCCTCGGCCCATCAAATTCGCAAAAGAACACACCTTGCCATGTCCCCAGGGCCAGCCTTCCCTTTTCCACAAAAATAATCTGGCTCGCTCCCACGAGTACCGCCTTGGCATGCGCGTCCGTATTCCCCTCGGCATGCCGATACGGTCCTTTGTGCGCCACTAGCCGGTCAAATACGCCCTCTAGGTCCGTTGCCACGTCCGGATCGGCGTGCTCATTGATCATCACCGCCGCGGTGGTATGCGGCACAAACACATAGCAGATACCGGAGGCTATGCCCGACGCCGCTACCACCCGTTGGACCTTGTCCGTCACATCAACAAGTTCAGTCCTCCGCCCTGTTCCCACCTTCACGATTTCCATTTCTGTTCCTTCCTCGGCGCGGTGTCCGTCGGCTACCTCGCGGCTCGCGAATCACGCTCCTCTAGTATTGTGATATAACCTCGGCCATGACAGACAAATCGGGAAGACTGCTATTCAAGATCGGCGGGATTGCGCTGATCGTGCTTGGCTTGGTCCACTCGCTCTCTCTTTTTGGCAAACCGGTCCCGGCCAATGACACGGAACGTCAACTGTTCAACCTGATGGATGACTACCACTTTGTGGTCATGGGCGCGGTGCGCAGCATGTCCATGCTTCTACGGGGGTTTAGCATTTCCTTCATGTTCGCGGCGCTGGGTATCGGGGCCATCGACTGGTCGTTGTGTCGCGAACGCTCGCCCCTGCTCAAGCGAGTCGCGCTCGTCAACGTGATCTGGCTTTTCGCCATGATCGCGATTTCTCTGCGCTACTTCTTTGCCGCGCCAACATCTTTCCTGACGTTGGCCTTCCTAATCTTCATTGCCGCGTGGCTTAAGCTTCCGTCAAGCGAAGGCGCCAACTAGGCCATGCTCGTAAACCGCGGGTCACTAACTGAAGCTTCCCCAGAGATGGAACTCTTTGGGAAGAAAGGCGTCTTGTCGAAAGGACTGCGGATCAAGATATCCGCACGATTCGATGCTCTTTCAAGTTTTCCGTGCCAGCAAGGGTTTTCAATTCGTTCAGCCCTGCAGGCCCCCACTGTGCCAGAAAAGGTAGGAAACTCAACTCCCTCGATTGCAGCGACTTATTGGGATATAGAAAATTCTCTAAAAACGTCACGTGCTCCGCGATTACCCCGGACCGCTCGTCAATCGCTCGCCCGGTTTTCTCTCGCAGCTTCTCCAGTTGATACGTCATCTTCTCTCGGGCTGTTTCAAACGCTCCGGAGAGAGTCGCATCCAGTTTCCGGATTTCCTCGCCCAATCCCGCCAGAGTCTTTTCGATACTGGTCTTCCCGCGATCGAAGTTCTCGCCCAGTTCCCGGGGGAGCGACACCGCCTCCATGCGCCGCCGCAGTTCTTGAGCCCCTTCCCATATGTTCTCTATGCACAGCTGGTATCGTTGCAGTAGTTTTTCCGCCTTTGCATCCAGCAGTGTAAACGCCGCTCGCGGTAAGACTGCCGGCATGCGCCCCAGCAACTGGCGATATGCCACCTCCGACTGCGCCAGGTAGGAAATCTCCGCCGGACCAGCGAGGAACGCAACCGTCGGAAGCAGGTAGTCCTGCACCACGGGTCGCAGCAACGCGTTCGGACTAAATGTTTCCGGCTCCGCTTCTACGAGTCGCAACGACTCTTCGCGCGTCCAGGAGCCGCCCCCGGCCTTGAAGCTACCGTTTTCCGCGCTGATGGGTTGCCGCACGCCGTCCTTCATCCGGAACAGCAGGGTACTCTTTGCCGTGACTTTTACTTGAGGGTCGAATCCAGCGCCTTCCAGATCTGCTGCCCGTTTCAGCAGTGCGTCATTCAAAACGTCTCGTTCCGCTAACGCCCTGCGATATACCGGAGCGGCCACGCGATGCAGGCGCGCGTCCAGCGGGTCCAACAGAATCAGCCCATACTCTTGAAATATGCGCGCGAAGAGCTTCCCGAAAGCGCTGCCGTAGGTATCGTCCGGCGTATAACTTTCCAGCAGCCACCGCTGCACGGCCTCGCTGGAGGACCCCGTCAGCAGGCCCGCCGCGTGATTCACCAAATCTCGGCCCGCTGGGCCTAGTGGCCGTTGCCCGACCGGTCTTCCTGGCGGCCCATCGTCCGCCAGCTCCAACCGCTCCAACTTCCCGCCTTCAAAGAAGGTGGTGTGCCGCACTTCATCTACGTCATGGTCTTCGGTGGCCATCCAAAAGACGGGAACGGCCGATATTCCCAGTCCGTTCAATTCCTCGGCAACCCGGATCGCGGAAAGAGCCTTGTAAAAGGCGTAGGCCGGCCCTCCAAACAGCCCGACCTGTTGTCCGCTCACTACGGCGACCGCGCCGTTTTCAAACAGTTTCAGGTTTCGCTCGGTGGCCTCATTCGGACCGAACTGCTGATTGCTGTTGCGTAGGATTTCCGCTATCTCGGCCCGGCGCTGGTCCGGATAATCGACCGTACCAACCGCTTCCTTGATCGCTTCAACTGTGGGCGGACGGGGGTAGAAACGCGCGACACTCGAATAATCATCGATAAATCGGACGAATAACTTCGGATGGTGGGGCAGGCGCCGGAACGGTATCGAGGTGCAGCCCATTGGATCTTAGATGTTGCTCAAGCCCTTTCGTCACATAGAACTACGCCGCTAAAAGAAGAGACTACCTGACCGTACTGTAACCTGAACTGCCGCCAAATCGTTCTAGCTTCTCGCCATAAAGAACAGTGCGTCACAGTCCGTAAGCTACTTGGACGCCGGCTAACCGGGCTCGATAGCCGCTCAAGGAGCAATTCCTACGCCTTAGCGGCGTTCGGCTCAACCGCTGAAAGGCTGTCCGCTATCCCTTGTTTCGAACGTTCTGACAAAGGCTGCAGCGGCAATCGGGGGATCCCTCCGCGGTATCCTCGCAAATCCATCACGAACTTCACTCCCGCGATGCCTCCTTCGGAAACCATGACCTTGGACGCGCGAAGGAGTACCTTTTGCAGCTCCCGAGCTTTCTCCCAGCGTGCTTGACGTACCAGTTCAAATAACTCCACGCATTCTTCGGGCAGCGCCGAAGCCAACGCTAATATGGCGCCGCAGGCGCCAACTACCAGCGACGCCAGCACGGTAGGAGCCGAGCCCACCAGAATCTGGAACCCGCCAGGTGCCGCCGCGACCATTTCCCCCACCCGCATTACATGCCCTGAGCTTTCCTTGATTCCGATGATGTTGGAATGCTCGGCCAACACCGCAACTTCCGGCGCTTCCAACGTAAGCCCCGTGAAAACGGGAACGGAGTACAACATAACTGGAATCGGTGACGCATCTGCCACCCGGCGATAGTGTGCGATCAGCACTTCCGGCTTGTAGGCGGGTTTGTAGTAATGGGGAGTCTTCACCAGGGCCGCTTGATATCCGAATTCGGCGGCTCGCCGGGTCTTTTCGATTGTCTCCGCTGTCGATTCCGCGCCCGTCCCTGCAATCAATCGTTTCCCGGAGCCCGCCGTCTCCTTAACCGCTGCAAGGATCGCATCCCGTTCCGCACTGTTAAGCAGGACAGATTCCCCCGTAGAACCCAGGACGACATAGCCGGCCAGATTCGTCGCGTTATAGCGCGCTATGTTGTGCTTCACGTCCTGAATCGCGACACTGCCATCCGCCCCAAACGGGGTTGTCAACGCCGGATATACGCCTGCCAGATCCACTTCAATCTCCTGCGGGAGTGCCGTCAGCTGCCGTCACTCGCCCTTGATGCAAATCCTGAAGCGCGGCAACCTCAATTCTCTGATCCACCAGCGCCCGAATTCCCTTCGCGGCCGCGTGCGCTGCCGCCAGCGTGGTAATGCACGGAACATTGTGCCGGATCGCCGCTCTCCGAATGGACTTCTCGTCGTAGAACGATTCGCGGCCCAGCGGCGTATTGATGATCAAGTCTATCTTTCGCGTTTTCACCAGATCGACGATATTCGGGCGGCCCTCATTCACCTTGAACACCGGTTCCGCTTCTATTCCTGCCGCTGCCAATGCTGCCGCCGTCCCCCTAGTCGCCAGCAATCGGAACCCCAGGGCCATCAAGTCTTTACCTAATGTTCCCAGCTGTTTCTTGTCGCGATCATTTACGCTCAAAAACACCGTGCCCTTCTGGGGCAGCCGTTGTCCAGCCGCCAGTTGCGCCTTGGCAAAGGCCTGCCCATAGGACGTCGATACCCCCATTACCTCTCCGGTCGATCGCATCTCCGGGCCCAGGATGGTATCCACTCCGCGAAATTTGTTGAAGGGAAACACGGGAGACTTCACGGCATAGAATTCATGTACGGCAATCTCCGAAATCCCATTGTGCTTAACCAACGGCAACTTCATTTCCGACAATCGCCGGCCCACCATCAATCGCGCGGCGACCTTTGCCAACGGGACTCCCGTCGCTTTACTTACGTACGGCACCGTCCGGGACGCCCGCGGATTGACCTCGAGCACGTACACCGTATCCCGCTGAATCGCGTACTGCACGTTCATTAACCCGACCACCTTCAGAGCCAGCGCCAGCCTCTTGGTGTAGTCACGAATCTTCTCCAGGTGCCCGGCGGACAAACTGACTGGCGGAAGCACGCAAGAAGAGTCACCGGAATGCACTCCGGCTTCTTCGATATGCTCCATGATCCCGCCGATCACCACATCGGTCCCGTCGGCCAGCGCATCCACGTCCACCTCCGTAGCCTCTTCCAGGAACTGGTCGATCAGTACCGGCCGCGCCGGCCCCATCAATGCCGCTTGGGCTACATATTCCTGCACGGTATTGACGTCGTATGCGATCACCATCGCGCGCCCGCCAAGGACGTAGCTCGGACGAACCAGCACCGGCAGTCCAATTTCGCCGGCCACTCGCGCTGCCTCTTCCGGCACCAAGGCTGTCGCGTTTCGCGGCTGAGGGATCTTCAGTTCTTCCAGAAGCCTGCCAAACCGCCGGCGATCTTCGGCCAAATCGATCGATTCCGGCGTCGTTCCGATAATCGGCACGCCATTACGCTTCAATTCGAGTGCCAGGTTCAACGGTGTCTGTCCGCCGAATTGTACGATCACTCCTTGCGGCTTCTCCTTTTCCACGATGGCCAAAACGTCTTCCAGAGTTAGCGGCTCAAAGTACAATCGGTCGGATGTGTCGTAGTCCGTCGACACCGTCTCCGGATTGCAATTCACCATGATCGTTTCGAAACCATCTTCCCGCAGCGCAAACGAGGCGTGTACACAGCAATAATCGAACTCGATGCCCTGAGCAATTCGGTTCGGACCGCTGCCCAGAATCATGATCTTCGCCCGGGTAGTGACCTCCGCCTCGTCTTCATCCTCATACGTGGAGTACATGTACGGCGTAAAGGATTCAAATTCCGCGGCGCATGTATCCACTCGCTTGAATACCGGCGCCACGCCATAGCGCGCCCGTTGCAGCCGCACCGCGGCGGCGGTTGTCTTCCAGATCCGCGCCAGTTGCTCGTCGCTTGTTCCGTGGCGTTTCACTTCGCGCAGCAGGTCGCGCGACGCCGTTTCCACCGTGACACTCGCTGCGCGCCGGTTCGCCGCATGGATCTCCTCCAATTGGCCGATGAACCAGGGATCAATCTTCGTGAGCTCCACGATTTCGCTACTTGGTAACCCGCGTTCTACAGCGGTGAGCAGCCAGTGAATCCGGTCCGGACGCGGTGTCGCCAGCTTTTCTCGCAGCAGTGATTCGGGAGTCTCCGTCGGAGCTCTCCAGGGCGTGCTCGGCTCCAGCGAACGGATACCCTTTTGCAGGGCTTCCTTGAAAGTCCGCCCTATGGCCATGACTTCGCCCACCGACTTCATTTGCGTGCCCAACGTGGTATCGGCTCCGGGAAACTTCTCGAACTGCCACTTGGGGATCTTTACCACCACATAGTCGATGGAAGGTTCGAAGCACGCTGGCGTCTTTTTCGTGATGTCGTTTGGTATTTCATCCAGGGACATGCCCACGGCCAACCGCGCCGCGATCTTGGCAATCGGAAATCCGGTGGCCTTGCTCGCCAGCGCCGAGCTTCGCGACACCCGCGGATTCATTTCAATTACTGTCATCCGGCCATTTTCCGGATTGATCGCGAACTGTACGTTCGATCCGCCGGTCTCGACGCCCACTTCGCGGATAATCGCGGCGGCCGCATCGCGCATCCGCTGGTATTCCTTGTCGGTCAGCGTCTGCGCCGGCGCCACCGTAATGGAATCCCCGGTGTGAACGCCCATGGGGTCGAAATTTTCAATCGTGCAGATCACTACGAAGTTGTCGCGGTAATCGCGCATGACTTCCAGTTCGTATTCCTTCCACCCTAACACCGACTCTTCCACCAGCGCCTCGTGCACCGGGCTCATATCCAGCGCGTGCGAAATGGCTTCCCCAAACTCCTCGCGGTTGTAAGCCACCGAGCCGCCGGTGCCGCCGAGCGTAAACGAAGGCCGAATTACCAGTGGAAAGCCCAGTTGATCGCACAGCCGCAGTGCATCTTGCGCATTGTTCACCAAAGCGGATGCGGGCACTTCCAGTCCAATCTTCCGGCACGCGTCCTTGAACCACAACCGGTCTTCCGCCACCTTGATCGCGCGCAGCGACGCTCCAATCATTTCGACTTTGTGCTTTTCGAGAATGCCGCCCTCGGCCAGTTCCACGGCCAGGTTGAGTGCCGTTTGTCCACCCACCGTCGGAAGCAGCGCGTCGGGCTTCTCTCGGATCAGAATTTCTTCCAGATATTCCTTCGTGAGCGGCTCAATATACGTGCGGTGCGCCAGTTCCGGATCGGTCATGATCGTCGCCGGATTCGAATTCACCAGGACGACTTCGTATCCTTCGCTGCGTAGCGCCTTGCACGCTTGCGCTCCGGAATAGTCGAATTCACAAGCCTGACCGATAACGATCGGCCCCGACCCGATAATCAGAATCTTCTTGATGTCTTTGCGTTTAGGCATCCGCCTGATTTTTCCTCATCAAAGCTTCCCGCAGCAAGCTATCGCCGGGAACTTCCCGGCTGCGCGAATTCCTTCATCAAATCCGTGAACTGCGAAAACAGGTAGTGGGAATCGTGCGGTCCAGGCGAAGCTTCCGGGTGGTACTGCACGCTGAACAGCGGCAATGACTTGTGCCGCAACCCTTCGTTGGTGTGATCATTCAGGTTCAAGTGCGTCATCTCCACGTCGCTTGCCGGGAGTGAATCCGGATCGACGCAAAAGCCGTGGTTCTGCGCGGTAATCTCCACCTGCTCGGTGAGCAGATTCTTCACCGGATGATTCGACCCGTGATGCCCGAACTTCAATTTGAAAGTTTTGCCGCCCAGCGCCAGCCCACATAACTGGTGTCCGAGGCAAATTCCGAACACCGGCACTCGCCCCAGCAGTTTGCGAATATTCTCAATCGCGTACGTCGCCGGCTCTGGATCTCCGGGCCCGTTCGACAGGAAAACACCGTCCGGTCTTTGCGCCAGCACTTCGTCCGCCGGCATTTGCGCCGGAACCACCGCCACCTCGCATTGGTGGTCCACCAGCAGGCGCAGGATATTCTGCTTGATGCCGTAATCGTATGCCACCACTCGGAATTTTCTCGCGTCCGAGCTTGCCCCGGATTCCCCCATCTGTTCAGACCATGGCGACGTAGCCAAATCGATGGACCCCGATTCCCACTTGTAAAGTTTCTCGCAGGAAACTCGGCTCGCCAGTTCCTGCCCTGCCATCGATGGCAGCTTCTTGGCTTCAAATATTGCCTGTTCCGCCGGAGTTCCGTCGGTGGCCACGATCCCGCGCAGCGCGCCGTGCTTTCTCAGGTGCCGCACCAGGGCTCGCGTATCGATATCCCAGATCACCGGAATCTTGTGCCGGTTCAGGTAAAGCTGCGCCGTCTCTGCCGAACGCCAATTGGAGGTCACTTGCGAGAATTCCCGGACGATCAGCGCCTCGATATAGGGCCTTGGCGATTCTTCATCATCCAGATTAGCTCCCACGTTTCCTATGTGCGGGTAGGTCAGGCACACGATTTGCCCGGAATAGCTCGGGTCGGTGAAAACTTCCTGGTATCCGGTGAGGCTGGTGTTGAAAACGACTTCGCCGCCTCGGCGCGTGACCGCGCCGGCTGCGCGACCGTTAAATACTCGCCCGTCTTCCAGCGCGAGTAAGGCAGATCGGTGGTGAACTTCGGTCAGTGGACCCTCCGTCGCAAGTCATTTGGTTTTTGCTTCCGTGGTCGAGGTGATCGACAGTGAGCCGAAATGATCGACGGGCCAGTACGCAAACACGGCGCGACCATAAATGTAGTGGCTCGCCACCGGACCAAATACTCGCGAATCGTTCGAGCTGATGCGATGGTCGCCCATTACAAAATACGCCTCTCGCGGCACTCGCATCGGCCCAAAGTCGCTCAAATCTTCATATTGCGGCGGCACATACGGCTCGGGAAGCGCTGTTCCGTTCACATACACCATGCCCTGCCGGATCTCCACCGTTTCGCCCGGCAATCCCACCACTCGCTTGATGAAGGACTTCGACCGGTCCAGGGGATACCAAAACACGACTACATCGCCGCGCTCGATCGGTTCGAACCGGTACACGAATTTGTTGATAAAAATCCGCTCTTGATCGGAAAGCAGCGGCGCCATGCTGGTGCCTTCTACCTTCACAGGCTGGTACAGAAATACAATAATTACCAGCGCGAGGCCGATGGCGATAAGCAGATCCCGCGTCCAGATGCGCACTTCATTTCGTAGGGAATGGCTTACCGAGGCAAACTCGGAAATGGCGGAAGCGGCCGGAGCACTGCCTTCCGGTACGGGGATAGGGGGAGAGTTTCGCTCGTCCGCGCTTTGCATTTTTCAGCTGCCTTCTATTTATAACATGGGCGTCACATGCCGCGCTAGATGGCGTGTTCACCCACGGCAAATAATAAACAGCGCTGCGACCTTGGACGCATCCGTCAGCCGCCTCGTTGCCTCTCTCCTTCCACGATACACGACAACCCAATCCTCATCCGCAGGCGTAGTTCAGCGCTGCCAGTGCCGCCAATACCGCCGTTTCGGCGCGCAAAATCAGTCCGCCCATGGAAACTTCAAAAAGCTTCCCTGCCTGTGCGGCCTGAAATTCAGCATCGGTCCAGCCGCCCTCCGGTCCGACAGCTAAAACCGCTTGCGATATCCGGCCAGCCTCGGCCAGACGCTCTCGCAGCGGTGGCGCACCTCTCTCCGAAAGCAGCAGTTTCATTCCCTGCCACGGTTGCCGAAATGCCGCTTCCGGTCGTGTCGTTTGACGCAACTCGGGCACTTTGACTCGCCGCGATTGTTGCGAAGCTTCCAGCACGATCTTCTGCCAGCGTTCGGCCCGCTTCGCCGCGGCTGCCACCAGGCCCTTTTCGCTGCGCTCGGCCGATAACGGAACGATCGTGGACACCCCGAGCTCCGTCGCCTTTTCCAGGGCCCACTCAAACGCCTCAAATTTCACGATTGCCAGCAATAGAGTCACGTCGACGGGCGGGTGGTAAGCGGGGACTTCTTCCAGAAGCACAAACTCGACGCGGTCTCGCTGGACCGCTTCGATTCTTGCGAGCCTGGCTCGCTCCCCGTCGCTCAGCTCGTATAACTGTCCCGGTTGTGCCCGCAGCACTCGGCCCAGATGATGCGCGGCATCGCCCTCCAGCACCGCGCGATCCGAGTCGAATTTCCCCACAAAGAAGCGGCGTCGCACGGGTCGGATTCTATATCACTTCGCGGCCACAATCCGGGCACGCCGATGCGCTAGCCGAATATATCCTTGACCTTGTCGAAGATTGACGAGTTTCGTTCCGCCGGCTTGTTCTCTACCTTCAATGTTTCGCCGAGCTGCTGCATCAAGGCCCGCTGTTCTCGCGTGAGCTTCGTCGGCGTCACCACCCGCACGTGGTAGTACAGGTCGCCCTTACCGCCGCCTCGCGGGTCCGCCAGCCCTTTGCCTTTAAGACGAAATACCGCGCCGCTCTGCGTTCCTTCCGGCACTTTGAGCCGTTCGTCGCCGTTCAATCCCGGCACCTGCAGCTCCGTGCCAATTGCCGCCTGCGCAATGCTCACCGGAATCGTGCAGTACAAATCCGCTCCGCGGCGTTCAAAGAATAGGTGCTCCTTAACCTCGAGCACAACGTACAGGTCTCCCGCTGGTCCACCATTCGGTCCCGGTTCGCCCTCACCGGCCACGCGCAACCGCGTTCCCGTGTCGACTCCCGGGGGAATCCTCAGCTCAATTGTCTTCTCCCGCTCTACGCGTCCTTGTCCGCGGCAGTCCGGGCACTTCTCCCGGATGATCTGTCCTGCTCCCTGGCACGCCGGGCACGTCCGCGTAATCGTGAAGAAGCCCTGCTGGTAGGCCAACTGCCCGCGTCCACCGCAGCTTCTGGCAAGCTGCCACTCCGGTTCCGGCCTTCGCCCCTGTGCCGTTGCACGAAGCGCAATATTCCTGGCGCGGCAGTTTTACTTTGGTCGTCACGCCCGCGGACGCTTCTTCGAACGCCAAGGTCATGTCGTACCGCAAGTCCGATCCGCGCTGGGTGCGTCCCCGGCCGCCGCGGCGCCCGCCGCCCATCATGTCCTCGAAGCCGAAGAAATCGCCGAAGATATCGTGGAAGTCCTGGAAGATCGTTCCGCTGAAGTCCGGTCCGGCTCCCGCCCCGGAAAGACCCGCGTGTCCGTAAGTATCGTAGACGCCGCGTTTCTGCGTGTCGCTCAGTACGCTATATGCTTCCGTGCTCTCCCGGAATCTGACCTCGGCCTCCGCCTTGTTCTCCGGATTGCGGTCCGGATGCCATTTCAGCGCCGCCTTCCGGTAGGCGCCCTTGATTTCTTCGAACGAGGCAGTGCGCGTAACCCCGAGTATTTCGTAATAGTCGCGCTGATTCCCTTTCGCCATGCGAATGCCCTACTCCCAGTTTAGTTTGTGCCTCTTTTCGATGCCGGACCCGCGTGAACCGCTACACGCACCATCGCCGGGCGTAACACGCGTCCGTGGAAGGTATATCCCGGTTGAAACACTTGCAGGATCGTTCCGTCCGGATGTTCTTGCGTTTCCGTCCGGTCTACCGCCTGGTGCAGATGAGGATCGAAAGGCTGACCCACCGGATCAACCCGCTCCGCTCCTAGCTTCCCCAAATTCTCCAGCATCTGCTTGTAGATCAACTCGAAACCTTTGCGGTAATTCTCATAACCTGGCTCGCGGTGTACTGCCAGCGCGTTCTCAAAACCGTCCACCACCGGGATCATGCCTTCGATCACTCGACCTGTCGCACGCTTGGAGTCATCGCCGCGTTCTTTCTCCACGCGCTTCCGGTAATTATCGAAGTCCGCTTGCCGCCGCAGCAGCGTCTGCCGCAAATCGTCCAGATCCGCCGCCAGCTTCGCCACTACAGCGTCCGCGCCGGCTCCGTCCCCCGCGCCCCTCGAGTCCTCCGCTTGTTCGGGCTCGAGCATCGGGTCCTGTCCTCCACTCACGTTGCTATCATTATCCGCCACTTTCCCGCGTCTCCTCTGGAAAAAGTCTTTCAAATCTTGCTCAGCGCTTCGCTGAAAATTTGTGCCACGTAAGCTACCGCGGTAATCGCTCGCTCATAATGCATCCGCGTGGGCCCCAGCACCCCCAGCGATCCTTGCACCTGATCGTTCCTCATATACGGGGCGCTGATAAGTGCCAGGTTTTCTCCTGTATCTGAGATTCCTTTCAGGCCGATTTGGACGTGTACCGGTTCCGGGGTTTCGATGCAGGCGTTCAGCACCATCACCAAACGGTGTTTTTCCTCGATCGCCGCCAGCAGGTCGCGCAACTGGTTTTGATCCGCAAAATCCAGCGCTCCAACCATCTGCGCTGTACCCTCGATGTGTACCTCGTGTCCCGTTTCTGTTCCGAGTATGGCCGGGTCGCACAATACCAGCGCATTTCGTGCGAAGACATCGTACCGCTCCCGCTCGTTGGCCAGCTTTTGCAGCAGGTCCGCTCGAATGGCTTCCAGCGTCCAGCCGGAATAGTGCCGGTTCAGGAAGTCCGCTGTCGCGTCCAGCTCCCCCTGCGAAAAGGGTCGCGCCGGACGCAGAATTTTGTCGCGCGTGTTCCCACCCGGGGAAATCAATACCACCACCACGCGCCCGTCGGGCAGCAGCCACATTCGCGCGTGCTCGATCACCGTCTTACCCATGGGTGGGGATACGATGATCCCCAACGCGTTGGACACCTCGGCCAGCACATGGCCGGTGCGTTCCGTGATTTCAGTCGCGTTTGTTCCTGTGCCGATCTCCCGTCGAATCCACTCTTTGTCCACCGAGCTCAACGTTGCCTGGGACGCAATCTCTTGCGCGAAAAACCGGTAAGCCGCCGCTGTGGGCACTCGTCCGGCGGACGTATGCGGCTGGTACAGGTAACCGCCATCCTCCAGGTCCGCCATGATGTTCCGGATGGTCGCCGTGCTCAGCGTCTCTTCGAATCGCTTGGAGATCGCGCGAGAAGATACCGGCTCGCCTGTCTCGATGTACATGCGCACCAGATCCGCCAAAATCTGGCGATTGCGGCGCTCCTGCAATGCCTGAGTTCTCATGGATTAGGTACTATCCCCCATGTTAACAGACATTGTAGGAACGCGTTTTAGGCCCGTCAATGCAGGCCTGCGCACGCCGTGCCTAACTCAACCGCGCCATCCTGTCGCTAATTGTTGTCGATCTGCGCCCGCTGTAGTTTGTCGGAATAGTCGATATACACCGTTTTCCATTCCGTGTAGAAATCGATCGCCGCGATCGCCGCCTCCCGGTGTCCGTTGCCGGTCTGCTTGGTGCCCCCAAACGGCAGGTGCGTCTCGGCGCCAATCGTCGGCGCGTTCACATACACAATGCCTGTGTATAAATCCTGTGTCGCTTGGAACGCCCGGTTCACGTTCCTAGTGTAGATCGAAGCCGATAGTCCGTACGGCACGCCGTTTGCCACCTCGATCGCCTCGTCCAGATCACTGACCGGAATCACCGACACCACCGGCCCAAAGATCTCTTCCTGCGCGATGCGCATTTTCGGGCTGCAATCCCCGAATACCGTCGGCGTGTGGAACCAGCCTTTCGCGTAGGCTCCGTTCTCCAACCGCGTCCCGCCAGTGAGCAGCTTGGCTCCCTCGTTCTTGCCGATCTCCACGTAGCTCATCACCGTCTCTAACTGCGGCTCGTTAATGCACGGGCCCATGTCCGTGGACGAATCCAGTCCGTCTCCCACGCGCAACTTTTTCGCGCGCTCCACGAATCTGCTCACGAATTCGTTGTACACCGATTTGTGCACTGCCACCCGGCTGGCCGCCGTGCAGCGTTGCCCGGTTGTTCCGAATCCGCCCCACACCGCTCCGTCCACCGCCAGGTCCAGGTTCGCGTCGTCCATGACCAGGATGATGTTCTTCCCGCCCATTTCCAGGCTGCAATGCTTGAAATCCGGCGCGCAATCCTGCGCGATCAATCGGCCCACTGCGGTGGAGCCCGTAAAGCTCACCACCGGCACATCCTTGTGCTTTGCCAGCGGCCCTCCGGCGTTCGGGCCCATCGCCGCTCACGATGTTCACCACGCCCGGCGGTAAGCCCGCTTCCGTTAGCACTTGCACCAGGTGATACGCAGACAGCGGGGTGTCTTCCGCCGGCTTCAGCACCACCGTATTTCCGCTTACCAGCGCCGGCATCATCTTCCACGACGGAATCGCCATCGGAAAGTTCCACGGCGTGATCAGCCCGCAGACTCCGATCGATTGCCGCACGCTCATCGCGAATTTGCTTGGCAGTTCTGAAGGCGTTGTCTGCCCGAATAATCGCCGCCCCTCGCCCGCCATGTAATACGTCATGTCGATGGCTTCCTGCACATCGCCGCGCGTCTCTGCCAGCACCTTGCCCATTTCCCGCGTCATATCCTTCGACAATTCTTCTTTTCGCTGCAGTAAAATCTCCGCCGCCCGGTACAGAATCTCCGCTCGTTTAGGCGCCGGCATCAGCCGCCACTTTCGGTACGCCGCCTTGGCTGCATCCACCGCCGCGTCCACGTCCTCGGAGGTCGACGACACGAACATGCCCACCAGCTCGTCCGCATTTGCCGGGTTACGGTTCTCGTAGGCCGCTCCTCCTCGGGGTTCCACCCACTCGCCATTGATGAAATTCCTGTAAACTCGCGGCGCAGCTGCTGTAGCCATACTTCCTCCTGACCGGCGTACCTGGTGTTGCGGTCCTGGTGCGGATGAAATCGCGGAACACTATCCGTGGAACTAAAATTCTACCGTTGCTGGCGGTAGCGGTCAAATGTGCCTGCAGCGCGGTTATTCTCGCGCCAGGGAAACCCTGCTCAAACAGCTAAGCCTCGCCTTCGCAACGCATGCCGCTGAAATAAAGACTTCCGCCTATCCCGCGCTACCGTCCCATCCCTTGTACTCTTCCCCACTCCTCAATGTGCTGCCGCGCCCGTCTTGTCCACCACCACCGTGCCGCTTTTCATAACCCACTTCACGTGATTCAGCGTAACGTCAATGTTCGCCAGCGGGTCCCCCTCCACTGCCACCAAGTCCGCGAAATATCCCGGAGCTGCAGCGCCCAACTCGTTCTCTTTCCCGAGCAGCGCCGCCGCGTTTGTCGTCGCCGTTCGCAACGCTTCCTCCGGGGTCATTCCCGCTTTCACAAACCAGCCCAGTTCCCGCGTGTTCTCTCCGAACATTGTGTAAATCGCATCCGATCCCATCGCGAACTTCACGCCGGCCTGAAATGCTTTTCTCGCCGTCGCCAGATTTCGTGGAATAAACGCTTCCAGCCGTTCCTTGTAGCCCGGTGCGTACCCGATCTTGTCTCCGTTGTCGATGTAATAGCGATTGTGGTCGATCGTTGGAACGTAAAACGTCCCGCGCTTGGCCATTTCTCTGATCGTCCCATCGTCCATATCCGTAGCATGTTCCAATGAATCCGTTCCGGCGCGTACCGCATCCCGCGCTCCATCCGGTCCGTAAGAGTGAATCGCTATCTTCTTTCCGAACTGGTGCGCCATGTCCACCGCGGCTTTGATTTCCTCGTACGTGAATGTTTCGAAACCGGTCACATCGTCATCCGTTCCGGTAGACGCATACATCTTGATCACGTCGGCCCCCGCCGCCACCTGCTGCCGCACCGCCTTCAGCACTTCCGGCACGCCATCCGCCATCCCGCCCACCGGTGGCGTTCCTTCTTTCTTGAACGGTGTCGCCGTGATGTACAGCCCATACCCGCACACGAACATGCGCGGCCCGATCATCTCGCCCCGATTGATTAGGTCCCGCATGGCGATGTCCATGTATTGGTCCGCACCCAGGTCCCGCACCGTGGTCACTCCCGCCTCCAAGGTGCGCATGGCGCCTTTTCGCGCCAGAAAAACCTCCACGGCCGGTATCGGGTTCTGCATCTGCTTCAGCATCGGCACCCCCGGCGTCTCGTCCGTATACATGGTCATGTGCGTGTGCACGTCGATCAGCCCCGGCATACCCGTGTAGCGCGTCAAGTCAATCACCTCGGCCCCGGCCGGTATCTTCGAGCCATCCACGACCGCCGTTATCTTGCTGCCCTGCACCACCACTACCGCGCCATTCCACACTTTTCCCTTAGCGTCCCACAGCTTGCCGAAACGAATCGCCTTTACCGGCCCCTTTGCTGGCCCCTCTACGGACGACGACCCACCCGACTGTGCCCCCAACGCCGTTGCAAACAATCCCGCTACCCACAGTAATGACGCCGCCGTCGCTGCAAACTTAAACTCTCGTCCCATCGACACACCTCTCCCGGCTCGTCCGCACAATAACAAGACGCATGACTATCTAATTCAGTTGTTGCTCGATTGCAATCAGGAAACAATCTGCGACTCTGCCGAAACTATCGCCGCTCCACGGTCTGCGTCAATGCGTTCGCGCCGCCCATTGATCGGGGTGGTACTCGTGCCGAGGAATTGGCCGTCGTTACCGGCGGCGCCACGCCCGCGGTCTGCGAGCCAAGCCCCAACTTTTGTAGTGTGGGTGCATCCAGCCGTCCTGATGGGTTCAGCCCGTGCCCGGCCTGGAATTTCTTCATCGCGTCGACGGTCGAATCATCCCATTTCCCGTTGGGAGTTCCGGAAAAGGATCCATCTTTCGCAAGGGCCTGCTGTATCTCTGATATTCGATCGGGCGTAGGCGCTTTTTGCCCTTTGTCTCGCCTTGATCTCGAGCTTGCTTTCTTGGACGAGCGCTTGCCCTTGCTGCTTCCGGACTTCGAGGAGCTTTGGCTGGTCTTCGCCGCGGAAGCGCTCTTGGGCTTCCCCGCGCTGCTGGTCTGCGCGGCTTCGGCAAGGCCACACACACCGAGCCCGGTCGCTGCAAGCAGCGCCAGGCCCGGCAGTATGGTTCGCTTCACCAATTCGCCTCGATCACATTCGCAAGTGCCAGCCACTTGCGATGTTGAAATTACTACTTCTTGGTTTCGTCCGCCGGAACCACTCCCGGCAAAAACACTGTAAACGTTTTGTCGTTGTCGCCGTGGCGCAGCACCTTGAACACTACGTTTTGCCCCGGTTTGAGTTTTGCGATCGTGCGCTTGTAATCATCCAGCGTACCTACCGGTTCGTGGTTGATTTCCGCGATCACGTCTCCTCGCCCGAAGCCCAGGTCATCCGCGAAGCTGGCTGGATCGACGTCCGTCACCAGCACTCCGCGCTGCCCATCCATTCCGACGCGCGAAGCCCGTTCCGGTGTCAAGCTCTCCACCCGCAGCCCGAATTCCGCCGGCGCTCCTTCTCCTTGCGAATCGCCCATCCGTCCGGCTTGGGTCGGGAATACCCGTGTCCGGTCTTCCACCACCGCGCTGGTTTCCTTCTGCGCTCGGTCTCGCACATAGTCCAGCTTGACCTTGCTGCCGATCGGCGCCTGCGCGATGGGGTTCACCAGGTCGTTGCCGCTCTTCACCGGTTTCCCGTTCACGGAGGTAATTACGTCGCCGCCCTTCAGCCCGGCCTTCTCCGCCGGACTTCCAGGTTCAACGCCCATGATCACCACGCCATAAGGCGCGCCCAATTCTTTCAGCGTGATTGCATTCGTTCCCAAATCTTCCTGGAAGCTCACCCCGATCGACCCGCGCGTTACCCGCCCCTGCGAAATAATCTGGTTGTAAACGTTAATCGCCGTGGAGGACGGCAAGGCGAACCCTACGCCTTCATATCCTCTGCTTCCGGTGATGATCGCCGTATTGATGCCGATCACTTCTCCGGCCAGGTCCACCAGCGGTCCACCCGAATTTCCCGGGTTAATCGCCGCATCGGTCTGCAGGAATCTCTGGAACTGGTGTCCCGCTCCGCCGATTCCTCCGCGATCCTTCGCGCTGATGATTCCCGCCGTCACTGTGGCTTGCAGGCCGAACGGGCTGCCGATTGCCAACACCCAGTCGCCCACATTCACGCCGTCGGAATTCCCCAGCTTGGCTACCGGCAACTCCTTGTTGACTTCGATCTTGACCACCGCCAGATCCGTATCCTCATCTACTCCAACCACCTTCGCGGTGTACTTGCTCGGGTCCCCATCCAACTGGACCTGAATCTTCGTGGCCTGTTCCACCACGTGATTGTTGGTCAGGATGTACCCGCGCTTGTCCACGATTACGCCAGAACCCAAACTCCGCTCCGCCTGTGGCGGCGCGTTATCTTGTCGCCCGTCGAAAAACCGGTCGAAAAAATCCTGCATGGGATCGTTCTGATCGCCCTGGTCTGGCCGCTGTGTGCGCCCCTTGGACCGCGGTCTCCGCTCCAGCACCTGGGTGGTCGCTATGTTCACCACCGCCGGCTCTACCTTGCCCACAATTCCCGAAAACGATGCTGATGCTGGCACTGGCTCCGGCACCACCAACGGCTTCGCGTTGGTTCCTGCGAACGTCAGCGATTTCATCGCCGACACCCGGCCTGACACGACCGAGCCGATCAAAATTCCGACCACCAGCGTAGTGGCCACGAACAGCGACGCCAGCACCTTTCGCTGGCGCGCCCAATCGAACAAGTCTTTTACCTGCTGACCCATGGTTTTTCTTGCTCCTGTTGTCTCTCGGAGGAGTCCCTGTCCGCCCGGAAAGTATAACACCGGGTTTCCCGGCCAGTTGCGCACTAATCCGCATGCGCCAAATTACATACTGTACGGAAGGCCGGGGGTTCAGGGAAGGCTAAAAGCGGCGGCCTCCTGCTGGAGAACCTTTCTTTGTCACCCTCTATTGGACGCGCATACTCGGCTATTTGTTGTTATAAAATTTACTTTTGCATACCCGTTAAGATCATTCCTGCACTAACTCCTTCCCGTTCCTCGCGCTACAAGTTCCCGCGCCTGCTCTTTGCGCTTGACTTCTCCTCTCGTCTCTAGCATAAAAGTATTAGCCGCTGACTGCGGCGAGTCGATCGTTTAGCGATCGCGTTAAACGTGGCGATTTAGGGCAACTTGCTCCACGTAAAAAACTGCTAAAGAGCTTTTCGAGTTTCCCAGAGCTTTTCTGAGACCCTCCGAGCATCTTTGGCACGGAGGGCTTTTTGTTTCCCCTCCTTGCTGCCCTAACTAGCCTCTTTCGATACCCGGTGATTTCTTGGCAGCTCACCGGTCGAGTTCCGATCCTGCCGCCAAAGGGGATGCGATGTTGGACCGCTATGAGCTTCGTTGTAAGGAATGTGGCAAGACGTGGGGCAACGCTCCTCGCTCCTACTGCGAGGACTGCTTTTCTCCGCTGGAAGTGTCCTTCGACTACGACTCCCTCAAGAAGATCGTCCGCCGCGATGCCCTCGCTTCTCGCGACTTCAACATGTGGCGCTACTCCGAGTTCCTCCCTCTCCCGGAGGGATTCCGCCCTTCCAGCTCCGTCGGCGGCACTCCGCTTGTCGCCGCACCTAAACTCGCCTCGCGTTGGGGCCTCCGCCACCTCTACCTCAAGAACGACGCCGTGTGTTTTCCCTCCCTCTCCTTCAAGGACCGCGTCGTTGCCACCGCTCTCGCGGCCGCCCGCCGCTTCGGATTCCAGACTGTCGGTTGCTCCTCCACCGGCAACCTCGCCAATGCCGTCGCTGCTCAATCGGCGCAGCAGGGCTTCGATGCCTGCGTCTTTATTCCCGCCGATCTGGAACCCGTCAAAGTTCTCAACACCGCCGTCTACGGCGCCCGCATCGTCCGCATCGACGGCAACTACGATCATGTCAACCGTCTCTGTGCCCAGATCGCCGATCGTTTTCAGTGGGGTCTCGTCAATGTCAACCTCCGTCCCTACTATTCAGAAGGCTCGAAGACCCACGGGTTTGAAATCGCCGAGCAGTTAGGCTGGCGTCTCCCGGACAACGTTGTCGTCCCCATGGCCGGCGGCTCGCTCATCGGCAAGATCGCTAAAGCGTTCCAGGAACTCGTCACTCTCGGCTGGGTCGAAGCCAGGCCCGTCAAATTCTTTGGCGCTCAGGCCACCGGCTGTTCCCCCATTGCTGCCGCCGTCAAGCAAGGCCTCGCGCGTTTCCAGCCGCAAAGGCCCGCTACTATCGCCCGCTCCCTCGCCATCGGCAATCCCGCCGATGGCAACTACGCCGCCAAGCTCATGCGCGATTCCGGCGGCTGGTCCGAAGACATCTCTGACCCCGAAATCGTCGAAGCCATCAAGCTGGTCGCCAAAACCGAAGGCATCTTCACCGAAACCGCCGGAGGCGTCACCGCCGGCGTCGCCCAGAAACTCATCCAGCAAGGTCGCATTCGGCCGGACGAGCTTACCGTCGTCTCCATCACCGGCAATGGTCTCAAGACCACCGACGCCATCGTCGCCGACTTTCCCCTACCCGAAGCCATCGCCCCGCGCCTCGACGCCTTCGAAGCCTATCTCGACAACCAGCTCGCCGCCCCAGCCACCGCAGGCAAACCATGACGACAGTCGAACTCTCTACCCTGGTTATGTCTTCATTCCGACCGCAGCGAGGAGGAATCCCTCCCCGATCTTTCTGTGCCATCCGACGATCTCGTCCCGTCCACTTTCAACTGTCAACTATCGACTGTCAACTCTCCGAAGGAGCCTAACCAATGCCGATAACCATTGAAATCCCCACCGCTTTCCGTCGCTTCACCGACGGTGCCCCTAAAGTCGACTGTACTGCCGCCACCGTCGCCGACGCCCTGAACACCCTCACCACCCGCTTCCCCAATCTCTCCCGCCATGTCCGCGACGACTCCGGCCAGATTCGCCAATTCCTCAATGTCTATCTCAACGAGGAAGACATCCGCTTCCTGGGCGGCGAATCCTGCGCCCTCAAAGACGGCGACCGCGTCCTGCTCGTCCCCTCCATCGCCGGCGGCTGTAACCACTGCGCCCTCTTCTGAGGCTCACACAGCGCGCGCGATCTGCTCCACCGGTTCCAGGACTCCTTCCTGCATGGCCCTCATTATGTTTTTTAGCATCTCCGGAGTTTTCTCTCCCATTAACAGGTGTAGTCCCAGTGGAGGCGCCCCTGCTCCTGCGGCTTCCGCCATCCGTGCCATTGCCCGTTTCGTGAACTCAATCGAAAATTCCGCTCGGCTCCGTTCCTTCTCCAGTTGAAACCCAGCATCCCGCAAACCGTTCCGATACTCACCTTTCGAACCCACAAAACTCGCCTCTGCGCCTCTTGCCCATGGCACGGGGAACGAAAATGCACCGTCGCCGCTCTTCACGAAGTCGAAAATTGTGAACAGCCCTCCCTTGGCCACCACGCGCCGCACTTCCCGGAACACGCCGGCCTTGTCCGCAAGGTTCATTCCCACGTGAATCAGATAAGCGCCGTCCAAACTTTCGTCCGCGAACGGCAGCTCCAGCGCGCTCGCCTGCTGGAACGTCGCCAGACTGTCCAGCTTCATCATCTTCGTAAGCGTTTTCGCCACTTCCACGAATTCTTTCGTCAAATCGATGCCTTGGACCTGGCACCCCTGCGACGCAAAATATCGAGCCGGTCCGCCGATTCCGCTTCCCACATCCAGCAGCCGCATTCCCGGCCGCAACTCCATCTGCGTCGCCAGTTCCTTGGTCGCCTCCAACCCGCCTACGTGAAATTCATCGATGGGCCCGGTCTGTTCGGGTGTCAGGCTTTCCAGATTCAGCCCGGCCCTGGTCAGTGCTCCCAGGATTCTCCCCTCCAATCCTCCCTGCCCGTAATGTCCCGCGACTTCCTTTTCTGCCGTCATCCCCATCGTATTCTCCGGTCCGAAACCATGACTTAAACCTTCTACGCCTATCCAAATACGACATACGATGAATACGATGAGCTCAGCAGTACTCTCGTTATGTGGATTGCCCCACGGCACACCCCCGGCATCTCGTTCGTCACGACGAACCTAAGAAGCTATCGCAGATCGGGTTCCTGGAAAGGCAGGCGCGGGGCACTTGTCCAACCACCCGGCCTGTCGGGACTTGGTTGCCAATGGGAGTACACTCGGCGTTTAGTGTAGGTTGTAGAACTCGTTTGCCTCTTGCTTGCCCGTTGGAGTCTCCACGTCCAATACCGTGGTGAGGATTTTCCCCTTGGAGCCACGTTTCATCACCCGCGTGATTACCACGGGACTGCCTGAAGACTGCTCCTTGATCGTCAACACCAGCCGCGTGCCGTCGATGTCGCCCCAGGTAACGCTGGCGGTGGAATCGTCTCCGGAACCGGAGGACTTCGCTTCCCCGCCATCGATGGTCAGATCGAACACCTGGTCCCGGTTGCCTCCGCTTTTCTCCGTCTTGATCTCGATATGGAGTTTGGGGTCGTGCTGCTGGATGGTCATGGTCCGGCTCTTCGGCGCGGGGAAATCCTTGCTGAACCGGCTCAAAAGAGGATCCAATTGCCAGGTCCCGCTGAAGTCGGGCTTGGTGCCGGCCGCACCCGCAACCCCGCCGATCGCCGCAAGAATACAAATGCCAAGTGCAATCTTCATGGCGCCCTTCCTTTTAGAACGAGGAATGTCTTGATTGTATTCCCAAACATCTCTCGATAGGAGTGCTTTCGCGAAATTCCGGCGGTTCCCTCCTGCTTAACGCGCAAACCGCACGAGTGCCCCTCGCACCGGTCCAGATCTCCAATACCCGCTTTTTGGCAATTGCCGCACGCCATTCAATTGATTAGCTGTGATTGACGGCCGGACGAAGCTCGCGCCGATTCTTGTAATCGGTCTGTCAATCGTTGGGCTTCCATCATCCAAAGTTGATGTCGTGCGGACTCAATTGCCAGTCGCTCGGGAACGTCCATGCTGCCCGCATCCTCTGTGACGCGCGCCTCAATCGCTACCAGCGCGTCCACAATTCGACCGAATGCCTTGGAGGGGTCTACCTCCCAAACAGCGGCTACATAGGCCGCACGCCAACTATAAGCTCGACGGCTGCGCATGCCTTGCGTTCTTTCTATCCGTGACGGGGCGTTGAACGCTGCAGCTTAAACCTGTGGTTGGCCAGTGTCTGGTCAATTTTGACCACGTGGACAGGGATTTTTTCACCTCCGGGCAGCCGCGTCGACCATCCCTGTGATCCGGCCAGACCAATCAGACAGCCACATTCTCACGCGGCTGTATGGCGCAACATCTTCCACTGCGAACCCCTGCCTACTTGCTGGCAATATGGGTTTCCCCTGCTACGCCCTTCAAATCGCTCACAAGATTGCTCACACCCGCATTGAAATTGCTCTCCCAGGTTGCCCTTCGATAGGCTCCGTCCACAGGTTCAACGATCGTCCACAGCAGGAAGTGCGTCTTGGCATCCCAAATCTCCAGCCGCAGATGGGGCGCAGCCATCAAGAGTTTTTCCGTTCCTGCCAGCGGCGCCGCAAAACTGATTTCAAAAACCAGGTCCGCATCGGCCGGACTTCCCACCAGCTCGTAGCGCCCCCAGTTTTTCATTGCCGTGTAGAACCAGTTGTACGGCTGATTCATGTCGCCAAACCTGCGAAACGCAGAAAGCGATATGCCGTCGACACCAGCATTTCCAAGGAAAACCTTTTTCGCCGTTTGTATCGCCGTCGGGGTCGGTACTGTTGCCACTGCGCCTTTGCCCGCATCCTGCGCCCCCACATTCACAGCCATTCCACACATCACCACCAGTGCCACCCCAAGCGTCGCTCGCAAAACTCCCTGGCTGTTTCGACGGAACATGGTTCCTCCTTGTGTCCAACTGCCCGTGCCCTATTCACTGCTCAATTATTTCGACGTACGGCAACCCCCTCCGGTGTCGGCTAACCCAGGCATCCAGATCGCGTGCGGAACGCCCCCCCTCAACTCAACTTCGAGACACACCGTCGCTTCAGCGGCAAACGAACTTTCTCAATCGGAAATATTTCCGAGACCCTCGGCTAAATCTCGACAAACGTCCAACCGGACCAGGACCTGGACCGCGGTTGCGTCATAAAACCGCTCCCCACTTCAGCGACGGACTTCCACAGTGGAATATTGATTTGCATCAAGCGAACTGCCAGATGCCCTTCACCGAAACGCCCCAAACAATTAGAAGCAATCGGTGAAGGGCCCGGCTTCCTCCCTCAATCATTGAATTAAACGGTGCCCCCAAGGTGCCCATATTGGAGTCAGATTGCCCGGTGGCTACCTCAACTCAGGTCGGTAGTAGGTTGGAGCCGGATCATTGTCGGGGGAGATCCATCAGTACCACATCCGAACGCTCCTGCACTCGTTCGAACACCACTTCACCGCCGTCGGATGAGATGTCGAAGTCATGAACGTCGAAGTCGGCAGGGAGATTGGTTAGCTGCCGCTCGGCGCCCGTCTCCAGGTTGAAGAGCCAGAGGTTCTTATGTTGAATGTCTCCCCGCAAGAGTACGAGTGTTCGTCCACCAGGAAGGAAGCCCAGGTGTCGAGCTCCACGAGTCAGCGTCAACGCCGGCATGGGATACGTCGCGGCCTCGACCGTCACCGCTTTTACCGTAAACATGGTGCCGATGTCGGGTCCCGAATAGACAGCGAACTGGCCATTCGGAGCCCAGGCGGGATCGACCGAGTACTCCCGGACAAAAGGAACGGGCGGGCGACCATCGACGGGCACACGGAAAAGGCGAGGGACGCCTTGAACGTCCGCCGCCGAGGTAATCGATTTGCCGTCAGGCTCCCACGCAGGAGCACCCTGCAAGTTGAGCGAATCGGCCACAATCCGTGTGTTCGTGCCATCGGACCGCATCACATACAGGAGTGTCTGCCCGTGTTGTCGCACTGAGAAAGCTATATCTCGTCCATCTGGGGAGATTGCCGGGCCACCAAATACTCGCGCTCCCTGAGCGCTCCACAACTCTGTTCCAGTTCCGTTTGCGAATTTCCAGACACTCTCGCTCGAACCGCTCGCAGAAACATACAGAAGATAGGCGGGACCAAGTCGCGGGAAAATCCACTGCTGGTCGTCAGTGGCACTCGAACCGGAGCCGACACCTGGGTGGGTGGATCCGCTATCCGCAAGCGCCATAGTGATCTCTTCGGGCTCGCAATCGTATACAGTAGACGGCGACCGTCAGCGCTGGCCGCCAGGGAAGTGTACCGGTCAAGGCCTGAGCCCAGCCGGTGTGGAACGCGCCGCTCGATATCCATGCCATAAAGCCAAGGTCCCGCACCATCGGAATCCTTCGCGAGGTAAAGCAACGTCCGCCGATCCAGGAAAACCGGATAAGTCACTTGCCCATTGTGCGAGGTGATGCGTTCCGCGGTGCCCCCGGTTGGCTTGATGCGCCAGATGTCCAATTTGTCCGGCAGGGCACCCTCGACGAAGTAGATAAAGGCCGAGTCGGGGGCCCAAAGTGGAAAGTGGGAGTGCAGGCCGGCAGGAGCAGTGAAGATCGGCGCACCCTCCGATCGCCGGCTGCCGTCCGAGACGAACAACGGATCTCCAGGGCCGGGCGTGTGATACGCGAGTCGCGAGCCATCGTGAGACCAGTCGAACTCCGCCACACCCTCAAGGTATGGCTTGGGCTGTCCCCCCAACACTGGCACGGCCCAGATGTTGATATCGCTGCTGCTGGAGCTATCGTGCTTGCGAACCCAAAACGTCACGAGAGAGTCGTCGTGCGAGAAACCGAGCGTCCGGATCGATGGATTGAGAAGTTCCGGAACGCCTGCGCGCGTCAAATTGTGAAATTCCCCCGAACCGACCTGCGTAACCCAGACGTCCGTCTGTCCATCCCGGTCTGACAAAAACGCCACGAAATGACCGTCGTGTGATACCGCAGCGGACAGTCCCCCTCCCTCGAATTCGCTGACCGTCTGAAGTTGCGCTCCAGCAATAGGGTTTTTCCAAAAATACTCCGTTTTCTGCAACCACAGGCTTGCTCCAATTGCCAGCGCCGCTCCCACCGCTATTAGCGGCAAAACGAACTTGAATTGATTTGGAGAAGCCGCTATAGCCGAGTGCGGCAGCGCGCCATCCGGATGGGGCGAAGGGGTGTCGTTCCCTATATCCAGCGCTGCTCGAAGATTCCGGCTACGTGACCATTCGTCGAGTTCCGCTCGAAAAGCGTAGACCGAGCCCATCTTGTCATGCAGGTGTCGGTGAACGGGCATCCCCTCCCGCTTTTCCCACCGCTGCACCGTCGTCACATCGCGTTTGAGGTATGCCGCTATTTCCTTCCAGGAATTCAGGCGGTCATCGACAGGTGTTTCAAAACGTGGGCTGTTTGGGATTGGTTCATCCATCGTCTTCTCCGAACCTATCCACATGCCCGGGAGGCTAGTAACCCTATTGTATCTCCGCCTTTTGGCACGTTAAAAGACCGCATTTGACTGCAAATGGACTCTACCGCACCTTGCCGTTTGACGACATCTCTCCAGATGTCTAATGGTATCCGCAGGGTCAGCGGGATGGAATCTGCGGAACTCGTTTGTCCCTTCGTGAATCCCTCGCCAGGTCCTAATGCCCATGCCTCCCAGGGAGCTTTCGGCGACCTAGGCAGGGATCTTAAATCTGGAGGTGTTTCATGAACGGCAAACCTTTGTGGTCGATTGTGGGGATTTTCGCGGCTCTAACCCTTGTGGTAGGTAGCGGTACGCTGGCTTGGGCTCCAACGCCTGAGCACTTTAGGGGCACCCTCAGCGACTTCACGCCGCTGAATTCCACCGCGAACCCAACTGGCCCGTATGAGATGCGCGGCCATTGGTCGCTGGACCTGAAGCGAGACGCCAAGGCTGATTTTTCAGCATTCATGACCATGGAACTGTCCGATTACTGGCTTTGGTTCTCGAATTCAGACCCCAGCGATCCCGCCATTCGGGGTGCCCACACGCACCACATCACTATGACCGACGCTGACGTCACCTACCAACCGAGTGGTTGTCCTGCGGATAACCCTACCACCACGGCGCGGTTCATGATCAGCGGCCCAGCGACGTTCATCACCGGCAATGGCAAGCCGGGGCCTTTTGAGATGAAGGGTCCGACAATGGTGCATGTCTGCATCACCGGAGGGTCAGACGTTACGTACTCGAATATGACAATGGAGCTCATCGGACCGGCAACCGGACACTTCGGCACGCAACCCATCCACGGCGTCGTGCGCTTTCTGCACGGGGATGATGCCGATAAGCACGATGATCGACACTAAAGGATCGCCGACCATGAGCGCTGTCGTCCACCGTTGCCAGTCACGTTGGATACAGCAGATCTTGGACAATTGAACGGCAACCTTTTCAATTAGACGGACCACACCTTACGGTCCACCTGGCTGGATAAGGTGCCTTGCGATTGGCTACGGCTTCCACTTGTCCGGTTCCCGACTCATCAGGAGTTGGCCCGTCGCGCCAAGTGCAACCGCCACATTCCAGATTCAGTGCTAGACTTGCCCCAATTAAGGTCTGGGCACTTGGAAAAAGCTGTCCAAAACGGCCGGGTCATTCGCTTCGCGACTTTCGAGGTAGATCTCGGGGCAGGTGAACTGCGCAGGCAGGGTCGCCGCATCAAGCTTCAGGAACAGCCCTTTCGCGTCTTAGCCACACTCTTGGAGCATGCCGGAGAGGTTGTCACTCGCGAGCAACTGCGCTCTCAGCTCTGGACTTCCGATACCTTCGTGGACTTCGATAATGGGCTCAATGCTTCCATCAACAAATTGCGCGAAGCCCTCGGAGATCATGCGGACAACCCGCGCTTCGTCGAAACGATGCCTCGACTTGGGTACCGCTTCGTTGCTCGGGTCGAAGGCAGCGGTGTTGCCGCGATACCCACAGAGGTGTCGAGCAATACGCACCGCTGGGCTTTGCGCCCCTTCGTGCTGGTCGGGGCAGGTGTGGCATGTGTATTGATGGCAGCTGCAGGCTTGTTTCTTTATAAGCGGACACACGTTAACGTGTCGCACAAGCAGCGGTCGCTAACCCGCCTCACCTTCGATGACGGTCTGCAAATCGGCGCTACTTGGTCACCGGACGGCCGTTTCATCGCTTACAGTTCCAACCGTGGAGGCACGTTCGACATCTGGGTGCAGCAGGTCAGCGGCGGCGATCCGGTGCGGATAACCAACGGCCGGGGTCACAATTGGCAGCCAGATTGGTCGCCCGATGGGAAATACATTGCCTATCGTTCTGAAGGCGGTGAAGGTGGTCTATATGTCGTGCCCGCTCTTGGCGGTGCAGGACAGGAAAAGAGAATCGCGGCTTTCGGATATTACCCTCGCTGGTCGCCCAACGCCTCGCAAATCCTCTTTCAGACAACACAAATTTACGGTCTGAATACAATTTATGTTGCGGATCTTGACGGAAGTGCACCCCGAGAGGTCGCCACGGGATTTTTATCGCAGAACGGGGTCGTGCGTTGGCACCGCGCCTTCTCTGTCGCATGGCATCCTGACGGCAAGAGAGCTTCTATCTGGACAGGAGGAGATGGGCCAAGTCCTAGCTTTTGGACACTTCCAATTGCTGGAGGTACTGCTGTCAAGTCGGCAATCCCTCCGGATATTGCAAAACAGTTCGGCGACGTCGCCGTAGGCAGTGGGCAAGAAGAATTTCGGACGGATTCCAAGTTTTCCTGGTCGCAGTCGGGAAGAGCGATTTATTTTGAGCGAACATTTCGCGGTGCTCGAAACATCTGGAAAATGACGATCGATCCGGAAACGCTGCAGGCCACCGCGATCGAGCGGCTGACGACCGGCGGCCTAGACACGGACCCTGCCGTTTCCACGGACGGAAGGATAGCTTTTACCGTCGAAACCCAGCATATCCGTGCTTGGCTCTTCCCGTTCGACGCCACCGGTGGACGGTTGACGGGAGCTGGAAAGGCGATCACCTCGCCCGGAATAGAAAACGCGGGAGGACAAAGCTTGACGCGGGACGGCAAGAAACTGGCGTTTTCCGGTAACCGGGCAGGTAAATTGGACCTCTGGGAGAAATCTCTCGTGGACAGTCGCGAGGCCCCAATCGTGGCTGATGTTTACAGTCGCGTCGGACCCACATGGTCCCCCGATGGAACCCGCCTGGCGTACTCCCTCGAAAAGACAGGCGGTAGCCAGGTTATGCTGTGGTCCAGCCAGAGCCGAAACGAAGAGCCACTTACGACTTTAAGTCGCACCTACAGGGGGGTGTGGGATTGGTCTCCCGATGGTAAGTGGATTCTGATATCACAAGCGAACAAAGACACCGCAGCAGAAATCTGGTTGTTACCTCTAACAGCTGGTCCGGAAGCCGAAACCAAGTCTCGACGAATTGCTTTCAGCTCGGCCTACAATCTCTTTCAAGGTCACTTCTCTCCCGACGGACGATGGATTGCCTTTGCAGCCGTAAAGCTATCTGCCAAGCCCAACGTAGTATCCGCCCTTTACGTGGTGCCCGCCGCTGGCGGACCGTGGACTCCCCTCTTGGAAGGCGAGCATTGGGACGACAAGCCTCGCTGGTCTCCCGATGGACACACGATTTATTTCGTTTCGGACCGCGGCGGTTTCTACAATGTTTGGGGAATCCACTTCGATGCAACTAAAGCAAAGCCTGTTGGAGAACCATTCCGCGTGACCGCATTTGAAAATCCTGCCTTGATGCTTCCCGATCAGATCGAGAAGGCTGAGTTTTCCCTTAGTCAAGATCACTTGGTGTTGAGCTTGGAAGATCGCTCCGGCAGCATCTGGGTGTTGGAAAACGTGGGCCGATAGGCATCCCGCTCCAAGCGGTTACCGGAAGCTTGACGTCCTGGTACCGGACTTGTCCGCTTTCCCGACGATCAGGACTTGAAGCAGCTCGCGAACAGATTCCTTCCGGGTAGCTCGTTATCCGGAAGCGATCGCAATTCAGGCAACTTGTTAATGCCGACAGGCCGACTCCCCGGTCGCTACCCGACCTGCATGAGCAACCCGAGTCGAGTTGCGGTCAGTGCGCCGTCGACGGCCCCGGTGTCCCATCGGACCATTCATTGGCCAAAACCATGAAAATGGTCACACGTTGTTCAGGGTTATTGGCCGCTATAATCGGCGAGCCAGGCAGATTGGCTCCCCAGCTTTTCTCGGCATCACCTGCAACAAGAAACATCACGTGTGGATGCCAACTCTTGGCGCCGTCGTTCAGATACTGTTGCTTCGACATCATGTAGCACATCGCTCCAGGCGCAAGCGGGGGCAGTTCTTTCTTCTCGAGTGCCGACACGGTTGCCGCGCCGATCTCCGCTTTCGATTTTCCTGCGAGTGCCAGCCTGGTCTTCATAAGAAAGATAGGCAGAAAAGTGCTTGCGGCTGCCGCGATTGTAGCAAGTGGGGGCGCGCATTTTGGGATTCCAGAAGTCCGACGCATCGCTCGGGTTCGCCCATGATCGCTCGACAATGCAGAGAAAACCATTCGCGCCTTTCACCGCGGTCGCATAGCCATCGCGCCGCAGCACCATCACTTCAGCTGCATCCGAAATCGATGCTGGAGCAGCACTGCGAGCCAGCGCGATCTCGGCATTCTCGTCCGGAATCAAATACTGATCGAGAGGCGCCATTGCCGGATAGGGAGCCGCCTTTTCCACCTGTGCTCGTAAACAGATCGGACAGGATAAAAAGACCAGAACAATCAATGCTAAAGCGGCGATCCCGATATTGATCTTCCGCATCTGATCCTCCGTTACGACCAATTGTGCGAACCTGCATTTTTCGGACATTCAGAATGCTACCGATCGCACCAGTTTGGATACGTCAGTGCAATTGGGACTATTTCCTGGCTGCGTTCGCTGCCATTCGAGCGCGGAACTGTTTTTCCTTCTGAATTTCTTCGTCGTTGAAGGCAGATGCGAAGTCTTCGGGCTCGAAGACCTGGCGGATCTCTATGTCGGCCTCGCCTTCGTAGAACACGGGGCAGCGCTTGACCCACTCGATCGCCTCTTCGAGAGACTTGACCTGCCAGAACCAGAAGCCGGCGATCAATTCCTTGCTTTCGGCGAAGGGTCCATCAACCACGGTGGGGCGGCTCTTGCCGGAAAAGTGGACGCGGGCACCTTTGGACGAGGGGTGAAGACCGTCGTAGCCTATCAAGACTCCGGCTTCCAAGAGCTCGTCGTTGAATTTGTTCATGTCGGCTATGCCCTTGGGATCAGGGAGTGCGCCTTCTTTGTCGGAGTCTTTCGAGGCTTTGACGATGACCATGAATCGCATTGTGTCTATCCTTTCGGGTTTGACTTGGACCGAAGTTCAAGTTCCGCGCTTAATTGCCGCTCTACCCATACGTCGAACGAGAAGGTGTCGAATCGACACGGGTGAAGATTTTTTTGGTGCCTAAACCTGCGAGCCGGACATCTTCGACTGAGCTCCTAGCGGTTCGCGGAAAGGATCCATCGGAATCGGCGAGTACTCGACCTCGATGACCTCGATTTGCTCCGTCTTCGCCGGCGCGCGCAGGTCCACCCGGTCGCCGGGGCTCGCCTTCATCAGCGCATTGCCCAGAGGCGAGCGCCAACTGATGTAGCCGCGGTCGAGGTCCACTTCGTCGATGCCTACGATCGAGACGACGTGTTCGAGGCCGGAGGCGTCCTTGTAGGTCACGGTTGCGCCGAAGAAGACGCGCGCTAGCGACTGACGCTGGCCGCCGAGCGGCCGGATCGACGACCACCGCCGCGTCAATGCGTTTCGTGAGAAAGCGAATCCGCGAATCGATCTGGCCTAACCGTCGTTTGCCGTAGAGGTAGTCGGCGTTTTCACTGCGGTCCCCGTTACTAGCAGCCCACGCTACGACCTCCACCACCGCGGGCCGCTCGCGACTCAGTAGGAACAATTGCTCGTCTTTCAGTCGCTGCAACCCGGCGGGCGTGATGTAGTTTTTGAGTGCCGGGCCCGCTTCCTCGCGCACCGGTCCTCGGAGCGGCCGCTTTTCTCGCCTTTGCCAATCTGTCATGGGATTTCGTGTACTTGGGGTGACCCAACCTTGGAAGGCTCGCTCCTCGATCCCAATAATTCCTCGCACGGTAAACGTATGGTAAGCGGGCTAGATGTTGAATGATACATCGGTCTTTCCTGTGACACTCTTAGAAAATGCTGTGACCCATCCGATTGCATATCCAGGCAAAGAAGTATGCGGTTCACCTAAGCGATGAGCCGATGAGGTGCCCATTTCCAATGAAGTATTTGTTTTCGATCTGCAGTCTCACGCTGATTCCGGGCGGTCGGTCGACGACCCGGAAGTTATTGCAGAAGTTGCGCTAGGTCCCGATAAACGCGGTGGTTTCAATGGGTCGACGCAACACCCAGCTCGAACCCACCTTGCATTGAAAGCAAAAGCTAAAATCGCTCTTTAGGGTTAGACCAGTCGGAACGCCACCCTGGCTAGGTTTTGACCGAGTACAGGCAAACGGATCGGCTGCCCAGGGAAAGTGTTGTCCGATCAACCGATCAGATGGTGTTGCATCGACCGTTTGAACCGACAGCGGTAACCGGACAAGTGGATTGTGGGATATGGGCAACTGTTCTGCGAGCCGACTTTACCGGAGGGGCAGTGGCTTAGTGGCTTGCCAGCCCATTTCGATGGTACAGCCACATGAAGAATCCGCAAACGGCTCCGGTAGGAACGGCGAGCGCAAAAAACCACCTGGCCTCGGGCAATCCTACGAAGCCCATTACAAGCAGCCCTATGACAATGACCAAGCCAATCGGGTGGCCGGTTAAAAGTCCTCCCCCATAGTAGCCGAATGGAACGACTTTCGTCGGGTTAGGCAGGTCGTGCGAACTCTCTTGAAAGCTACCGTGATGGATGCTCATAGGAGTTGGCTCCTGAACTAACCTATACGCCGAGGAAACGTTCCCTGCAAGCGTCCAGTCGCGCCCAAGTGGTGCGTTTGATGTACCTGATTAACGCGCTAACCGGACATGTGGACTTTTGGCCAAAACCACATGTCCGGTAAGACGACTACTCAAGACTTAGGACGCCCGTTCTTTTTCGTCGACATACCAATTCGACCTGAATTAGATTGAGCGGCAGAGTCACGAATGCTTGGGCGACCAGGTCATTCTGGATCAAAACCGCAAGAGGCCTAAATTGAAGAGACTAGCTTGTCTGTTTGTTTTCGTTTTTCTCCTTCCGGAAATCTGGGTGGCCGTCGTCCAGCCTCAGGAGCCAAGAGGCAACGCCAAACGTGGGCATCTCAAGACTTGGGATGATGCAGAGATGGCTGCCCTCGAAGTCCCTTTGGCCAACCCCGTGGGCTCGCCGAAACAGGTCGCCGCTGCCTACTACTACCGGGTACCGGTCCGGCCCATCTATAAGAACTATCCCGTATATGCCGCGGGTCACGAACCAACTGGCTATCTGGAATCGCTCAAACAAAAAGACCCGGCTATCTATTGGGATGATCAGGGTCATGCACCTCCGCTCGAAACAGACGCCGACTGGATAAGTGCCGGTGAACAGGTCTTTGACGAACCGATAGGCGATGGAGGAATTGGAGGATCGCAATCAACCGACCTATACGTTCGTGATCCAAAGTTTCTGGAGATGACTGGCGCTCTGGTCGCCCGAGATGGCACGCTGCCATATTTCCGTTACGTGGTGAAGAAGAAGGGCGACGTCGAGATTGGAGTCCTGGCCTGTGGGATGTGCCACACGCGGGTTATGCCGGACGGAACTATTTTGAAGGGAGCGCAGGGCAATTTCCCATTTGATCGTTATTTTGCGTTCGACTATCTCCGTTCTGGCGCGAAAGTGGCCGGATTGCTGGAACGAAGCCTGTACGCAACACCGTGGATCACTTCTGATCCTCTTCCATCGACGAGCAGCATGCCCCTTGAACAGATCGCCGAAGTTCACCGGACGATTCCGCCGGGAGTCGTTGCGCGCAATAGAACGAGTCCCTTTGCTCCAGCACAGGTACCGGATTTAATTGGAGTCAAAGATCGCAAATATCTGGATCGCACCGGTCTTCAGCAGCAGCACTCTCTCGTGGATTTGATGCGGTACGCGGCCCTCAATCAGGGCGGCGATGATCTTGCCAACTTCAATGGCTTCGTGCCGGTCGACTTCCCCGATTTCAAGGAATTGCCAAAGATTGAGAATCTCGACAGGGACCGTTACAGCGACGACCAACTCTATGCCTTGGCCTTGTATGTCTACTCGCTGAAGCCTCCTCCGAATCCCAACAAGTTTGACGCATTGGCCGAACGTGGGCAGCAGCTCTTTAAGAGTGAAAACTGTATCATGTGCCACACTCCGCCGGTGTATACCAACAACAAACTGACAATTGCGCCGGGATTCACTCCCCCTGCTGACGCTGACAAGAAGTACGACATTCTGCCGCTCTCCGTTGGCACTGACCCTAACCTCGCGTTGAAGACCAGGCGCGGGACCGGCTACTACAAGATCCCTTCGCTGCGCGGTGTTTGGTATCGGGGGATGTTTGGCCATAGCGGCTGGTGTGCGACGCTGGAGGACTGGTTTGATCAACGACGTCTGCGAGACGACTATGTGCCGACCGGATTCAAACCCTATGGTAGGAAGA
Source organism: uncultured Acidobacteriota bacterium (assembly GCA_963819745.1). GTDB lineage: Bacteria > Acidobacteriota > Terriglobia > Acidiferrales > UBA7541 > Acidiferrum. The sequence continues at coordinate 59,911 of CAWFXG010000001.1, forward strand.
CGTATGCCGTTAAGGGGCATCCTTTCGGATTGAACCTGTCCGCTAAAGATCGCCAGGCTCTTATCGCTTTCCTCAAGACCTTGTAGAGCGATCTTTCTCGCCTGCGTGAGCAAAGCCACGATCGTCTTCGTTGTGGCGACCCTGGTTGTCGCGTGTATGCGGCGTTCTTCCGCCGGATCGCGCCACCTGCTATGGTCGGTTTCCATACTTGCCGCGCTCCCACTGCGACGAAGGGGGCGCGGGCGTCGAAGCAGTAAGCCGCTGGCGCTATTCCACCACACTGTCGAACGGCCAACCCATCGAAGTCGACACCACCATTGTGGTCAACTTCACCCTGCTGCCTTGAAGCTTTTGCGATATAGCATCCTCGTTGATAACTGCGCCTGCCTCTCCGGCGCTTATCCGCTCGCTCTCCTAAACCCCTTAAAATCCGCACTTGCCCAACTGTCGGAAAACAAGTCACTTCAACCCTTCTAGAATCCGCACTTACGCAATAGAGGGGGGAGGGGGTGGCTTAGCTCGCCCGCTACCTAAACTGCAGACAGGAGCTCAATTCCGGCTCAGGGAACAAACCGCCAGCTCACTGCGTCGTCTATCTCAACCATAGACCGCGCCCTTCGGGCGCCGAGGAGAGCTACATGAGAAATCGTCTGCGGGACCTCCAGTTCGGCATGCGCCTCCTCTGGAAGAATCCCGTCTTCACCGCCATCGCCGTACTCGCTCTCGCTCTCGGCATCGGTGCCAACGCCGCCATCTTCAGCGTCGTCTACGCTACCCTTCTCGCTCCCCTCCCCTATCGTCAACCCGATCGCATCGTCATGATCTGGTCCACGGTCGGGGGTCACCACAATGTCAGTTCTGCCGGGGACTTCCTGGACTGGAAGCAGCAAAGCTCTTCTTTTGAATCCGTTGGCGCATGGACTGGCGGCGGCATGAGCCTGTCCACTTCCGGTCAACCCGAGCAGGTCCGGGCCTCCGTGATCACCCCAGGTTTCCTCGGAATCCTGGGCCAGCCTTTTCTATATGGCCGCGACTTCCTCCCCGAAGAAGGTGTCATCGGTAATCACCATGAGGTCGTGCTCACCTACCGCTTCTGGAAGAATCGCTTCGGCGCAGATAAGAACATCGTCGGTCAGCAAGCCCGCCTCGACGGCCTCCCTTACACCGTAGTCGGCGTCCTCGCTCCCGGTGCCACCGACCGCGTCCAGAACGAACTCTACGTCCCGCTCGCCTTTAAACCAGAGCACCTCAATCACGACTTTCACTGGCTTCTCGTTATGGCTCGCCTCAAGCCCGGCGTGAGCATCGAACAAGCCAATTCCGACATGCAGTCCGTCACCAGCCACATCGCTCAGGCCTATCCGAAATCAAACCACGGGTGGTCCGCCAACGTCGAACCCCTCCAGAACGACTTCCTCGACCGCGACACCATCCGCGCTCTCTGGATTCTTCTCGGCGCCGTCGCCTTCGTCCTCCTCATCGCCTGTGCGAACGTCGCCAACCTTCTTCTCGCCCGAGGCACCGTGCGTCAGAAAGAAGTCGCGGTCCGGTCCGCCCTGGGCGCTACGCGCGGTCAACTCTTCAGCCAATTTCTGACGGAAAGCCTCACCCTTGCCGGCATCGGTGGCATTCTGGGCGTGGGATTGGCATGGGCCTTCCTGCGTATGATCCTTGCGCTTATGCCTCCGTTCACCCTTCCTTCTGAGGCGGATGTCCGCCTGAATTTGCCGGTACTGCTATTCAGCCTCACCGCTACGACCCTTACTGGAGTTCTCTTTGGCTGCGCTCCCGCCCTTCAGGCGGCGCGCCTGAATCTCAACGACACCCTCAAGGAAGGTGGCCGAACGGGCATGAGTTCCGGCCGCAACACCCTGCGCCACGCTCTCGTATTGATCGAATTTGCTTTGGCCTTGACCCTGCTCTCCGCCGCGGGCATCGCTATCCACAGTTTTTGGAAGCTCACCCACGTGAACATGGGCTTCCGCACCGACCACATCCTTACCTTCAATCTGCCTAGACCTGTCGAGCGCTTTGGCTCTCCCGAACAGATGACCGCGTTTTATCGTCAGCTTGCCGAACGGGTTCAAGCACTCCCGGGAGTTGTCTCGGCTTCGGCTTCTACGGGTATGCCGGTGTACGGAACTTCCGAGGGCATGCCCTTCACTATCGTGGGCCAGCCCGTGCCAGCCGGAGAGCACGGACCCGGGGCGGGCTTCAACATGGTCTCGCCGGGCTACTACCGGACCTTTGGCATTCCTCTGCAGCGGGGCCGCTTCTTCACGGAAGCGGACGTCGCCGGTTCCGTGCCCGTGGCCGTCGTCAGCGATACTCTCGTCAAACGCTATTTCCCAAATGTTGATCCGCTCACGCAGCGCATCCAGGTGGATCAGCTCATTCCCGGCATGGCCAAGCTCGGCCCTTCCATCACCTGGCAGATCGTGGGGGTGTATCACGACGTCCGAAATGGCGGTCCGAAAGAAGGTGGCTTCCCGGAAATCGATGTCCCCTTCTCGCAAAGCCCTTGGCCCGCAGCCCTGATGGCCGTGCGCACCACCTCTCCACCCGAGAGCATGGCCAAATCCATCGCTGCCGTCGTTCAATCCGCTGATCCCGACTTGCCGATGGCCGACGTCAAGACCATGGACCAGATTCTGGATGATTCCATGGGTGGCGACCGCTTCGGCATGGTCCTGTTCGGAACGTTCGCCGGCGTTGCGCTGGTTCTTGCCACCATGGGCATCTATGGCGTGATGGCCTTTTCCGTTGCTCAGCGCACCCACGAAATCGGCTTGCGCATGGCGCTCGGCGCCGCTCCTAGCCAGGTCCTCGCTCTCATTCTGAAGCAGGGCATGACCTTAGGCGGCATCGGCCTGCTGGTCGGCCTGCTCGGCGCTTACGCCGCCGGTCGCTTGATGAAGGGTATGTGGTTTGGCATCGACGCCATCGATCCGCTTTCCGTGGCCGCGGTCGCCGCCCTGCTCTTCCTCTCGGCCATCGTGGCCTGTTACGTCCCGGCCGCTCGCGCCACGCGAGTCGATCCCATGGCGGCGCTCCGCCAGGATTGATTCTGGTCGGTGTGCTACCCTCCTGTTTGGGAGGGTTCGATGCCCTATTTCGCTCTTTTCTATGACGTTGTCCCGGAATTCGTCGCGCGTCGCGCCCAGTTTCGCGACGAGCATCTGGGTCTGGCGGGCGCGGCGCACGCTCGCGGAGAAATCGTCCTCGCCGGCGCCCTGGCCGACCCGGCCGACGGCGCTCTCATCATTTTCAACTCCGATTCCGCCGCCACTGCGGAGGATTTCGCGCGTCGCGACCCGTACGTCACCAGCGGCCTGGTGACCCGCTGGCGCGTCCGTCCGTGGTCCGTCGTCGTAGGCAATTTGCCGGCGCGCGCCGCTGTGGAGTCTTCGCAGTGATCGCTCGTCTCTGGTCCGCGCGCGCCTCCGCCGCGAACTGGCCTGCTTACGAACTGCACTTCACGGAGAATGTCGTCCCCGAACTGCGCTGGGTCCCAGGCTACGTTTTCTCCAATCTCCTCAAGCGCGAAACCCCGGACGCGGTCGAAATCACCGTGCTTACCGTATGGCGCTCCCTGGAGTCCATTGACGCCTTCGCCGGACCCGACCGCGAAGCGGCAGTCGTCGCCCCAGGTGCCACCGCCCTCCTGCTGGAGTACGACCGGCGTGTCCGCCATTTCGAGGTCATGCACGCCGATAGCGCCGACTTGTCAGCTCCTTAGGCTCGGATTTCTTCAATATACCGGAAACATTTCGGCCCGGTTTTGCGTTACTTCCAGCAGCACAAGAGGTGTGTCCATGCGCTCTCTGTTTTCGCTCCTCGCAGCCCTGACCTTGCTCGCCGTGGCGGCGGTATCCGATGTCTCCAAGGTGGAAGTCAAAGATCTCCGCAATCACCCGTTCTCGGTGGATTTCCCTTCCGGTAATCGTCTCCGCATGCAGCTTCGTTCCGGAGATATCCGCATCGTTGGGCGGGACGACAACAAGATTGCTGTCCGCCTGGACGGCAAAAACGCCGACCACGTTCAGGACCTCACCGTTCGCTTCAAGCGTTTCGACACGGAAAGCGAGCTGCGCGTTTTCGACGGCCCGCGTAACGACATTTCCGTCATCATCGAAATTCCCAAATCCTCGCACCTCTTTGTGCGCATGCCCTTCGGTGACTTGACGCTGGAAGGAATAGCCGGTGACAAGGACGTCGAGTTGCATGCCGGCGACTTGACGATTGGTGTCGGTAACGCGGACGACTACTCTCGCGTCGATACTTCCGTGAGCGCCGGTGACATCGACGCCTCCCCGTTCGGCCAGAGTCGCGGCGGCCTGTTCCGCTCGTTTGAAAAGTCCGGTCCTGGAAAATTCACACTGCACGCCCACGTCGGCGCCGGCGACCTCACCTTGCATTAGCTCGCGCCGCCGCAATTTGCTTACGTGGCGTTATCCAAGAACAACACCGGGCGGTTGTTGCCCTGATTTCCCGCGCTCTTCCGCGTGGCATCATCGCCGGCAGTCTTCTTTCTGTTGACTCTCCCGCCTGCCGCCTCTAACATCCCGCCACGCCATTCTCCACGACGAGGCCGCATGCCCAAATTCTTTGTTCCGACGCGTCGCGAATTTCTCGGCACTCTCGCCGCCGCTGCGATTTTCCCGCCGCTCGAATCGGAAAAACCCGAGCTGATCCTCCACAACGGCAACTTCTTCACCGTGGATGACGCGCAGCCTCACGCACAAGCGGTCTCCATCGCCAATGGCCGCTTTTCCGCTGTCGGCTCCAATTCGGAAATACTCAATCTCGCTTCTCCGGGCGTCCGCAAAATCGACCTCGGCGGCAAAACCGTCCTTCCCGGCTTCATTGACGCTCACTGCCATCCATCTTCTGCCGGCGTGGATATGGTCGTCGCGGTAAACTGCGATCTGCCTTCCATCGCGGCGATCCAGGCCGCGATGCGCGAACGCGCCGCGAAAACTCCCAAGGGACAGTGGGTGCTCGGCTCCAAGTACGACGACACCAAAGGCGCCGAGGGCCGCATGATTACGCGCGCTGATCTCGACGCGGCCGTCCCGGATATTCCCGTCGCGGTGATGCATCGCGGAGGTCACACGACCTTCTACAACTCCGCGGCTTTCGCTTTTGCCGGAATCGACGAAAAGATTGCCGATCCCCCCGGAGGCAAGTTCGATCGCGATCCAGCCTCGGGAAAGCTTACCGGGCGGGTCGCCGATGAAGCGCGCATCCTCGTGGAGAAGGATGCGCCGGCCCCCACCACCCGAGAAAATCGCGCGGAAGGCATCAAGCTCATTTCGCAAGCCATGGCCAAGTCCGGCATAACCTCCGTCGACGATGCGGGCGGTGCTCCCGAAGACCTGCTTGCCTATCAGGACGCTCGCGAAGCCGGCCATCTCTCTTTCCGCGTCTACTGCCTGATTATCCATCCGCAGCTCGAGAAAATGATTGCCGCGGGCCTGCGCACCGGCCTCGGCGACGAATTTGTCCGAGTGGGCGCCTGCAAACTTTGGGCGGATGGTTCCATCTCCGAGCGCACCGCGCGGCTTTCCAAACCCTACGATGGCATGCCGGATTATTTCGGCCTGTTCACCATGACCGAGGACGAGCAGTACGAGCGCTCGCGCAAAGCGCATCTGGCCGGATGGCAAATCGGCACGCACGCCAACGGCGACGTCACCATTGACCGCACGCTGCGCATCTACGAGCGGCTCCAGCGCGAATCTCCGCGCCGCGATCCCCGGTTCCGCATCGAGCATTGCACCATGGTCAATGCGGAGCTGATCGCCCGGATGAAGGCGCTCGCGGTCATTCCCACGCCGTTCTCCAGTTACGTCTATTATCACGGGGAGAAAATGCATTTTTATGGCGCCGAGCGGCTGAAAAATATGTTTGCGATGCGCAGCTTTCTCGACGCCGGCCTGCGGCCCACACAAGCTTCCGATTACACCGCCAGCCCCTATGAGCCCATGATGGCGCTGCAATCGGAGACCACGCGCACGGACATCAAGGGAAACGTGTGGGGCGCCAACCAGCGCATTACGGTCGAAGAAGCCATCCGCGTGGGGACACTCAACGGTGCCTACGCTTCGTACGAAGAGAAAATCAAGGGCTCGATCACTCCTGGAAAGGTCGCCGACCTGGTGGTCCTCGGCCGCGACCCTTTCCGCGAGCCGCTTTCGTCACTCATCACCATTCCCATTGAGCGCACCTTGCTCGGTGGCCGCTGGTCCTACGAATCCTGACGCTTTCCTTTCCGAGCTAACACGCGGCCTCGAAAGCACAAGCTTTTGTCGACTCAGCGCGCCGGAAGTCCTGCCCTCTACGGCTTCGTTCCGCCTTTACTTCATTGCTTCCCACCACGTATAACCCTTTCTATGCCCTCGGTGGCCCTCGTTCTTCTTCAATCTCTGTCGTCGGCCTCCGCTACCGCACTGGGTTGGGAGCTCGCTCGCTTCTCCGCCGCCGTCATTCTTCTGCTGGTGGCCTTTGCTTCCTTCGCGTTTTACCTGGCCCGCAGGAAGTCGCGCGACCTCACGCTCATCTGCTTCGGGACGTTCTGCTCGCTTTACGCGGTGCGACTGTTAGGCGAATTACGCGTCGTTCGCGCCCTGTTCCATGTGTCGCCCGACTTCTGGGGACTTCTCAACTGGCTGATCACCTGCACCATCGTCCTTCCCTTTGGCGCTTTCCTGTACCTGCTCGTGAGCCACTCCGGGGTACGCAGAATCTTCCGCTGGATGCTCACCGCGCAGGCGCTGTTTGCGATTTTCGGCATCCTCGCGGTCCGCGCCGGTATTTCGCTGGCCCGGCTGCAAGACGCCAACAACGTCCTGGTCCTTGCGACCTTCGCCATCGCCATCGCTATCGCGGTGGTCATGTTGTTGCGTCCCGGCTCCTCCGTCCGTCCGGAAATTCGCACTTTCGCGCTCGGTTTTTTTGTGTGGATGCTGTTTGTGGTGCGGGCCAACCTTGCCGGACTGCGCCGACTGAGAGGAGAGAACACGGAGTTCCTCGGGTTCCTCTTCTTCGTGGCGTGCCTCGGTTACATTGTCGTGCGGCGTTCGCTGGCGACCGAAGAGCGCCTGCTGGCCATCAACAAGGAGCTCGAGATCGCCCGCCAGATCCAATCGTCTACGCTTCCGCAGTCGGTTCCGGTCATACCGGGACTCGACATCGCCGCGCGCTACGTTCCGATGGCCGCTGTTGCAGGCGATTTCTACGATTTCCTTCCGCATAACGGCGATCAGCTCGGGGTGCTGGTCGCCGACGTCACCGGCCACGGCGTGCCCGCCGCACTGATTGCCTCCATGCTCAAAGTTGCTTTCGCCGCCCAGTCGCCGCACGCGGACGACCCTGCGCGGGTTCTGACGGGACTCAATCGCGCGCTGTGCGGCAAATTCGAATCGCACTTCGTAACCGCTGCTTATGTTTTTCTGAATCCCGCACAAAATTTCCTGCGTTACGCTGGAGCGGGGCATCCTCCCCTGTTTCTATCGCCCAGAGAGTCCCCGGAAATTCGACAAATTGAGCAAAACGGCGTCATGCTCGGCCTGTTCCCCGAAGCCGAATACTCTTCCATCGAGATTCCCTTCACCGCCGGTGACCGTTGCTTCCTCTACACGGACGGCATTCTCGAAGCCATGAATCTTGCCCAAGAGGAATACGGCAAGGTGCGTCTTACGAAATTGCTGGAAACGCAACGCAACTCGCCTGCCAACACTCTGGCAGCCGCCTGCCTGGACGAAATTTCGCACTGGGCCGGACATTCCTTGGGCCGCCGGCAGGAAGACGACATCACCCTGGTGGTGCTGGACTTCCAGCAACGGAAAGCCGCGAGCGCATGAGCGATCGAGCGGCGCCGCCCGCGCTGGGGCACAACCCTGGGCTGCCCTTCGATCTCGCGCGCGTCGGCGTTCTGCTAGGCATCTCGGTATTGATCAACTACGTGGATCGCGGAACGCTCTCCATCGCCGCACCGGTCCTGAAAGAGGACCTTGGATTGTCCGCGTCGCAGCTCGGCGTTCTGCTGTCATCGTTTTTCTGGACGTATGCCGGATTCCAGATCGTTTCCGGCTGGCTGGTGGACCGGTTCGACGTGAACTGGCTGCTGGCCTGTGGCTTTCTGGTGTGGTCTGTCGCAACGCTGGGAACCGGGCTGGTGCACGGATTCGCGCTGCTGCTGGCCGCCCGGCTACTGCTGGGCATCGGCGAATCCGTGGCCTACCCTTCGTACAACAAAATCATCGCCAAACATTTTCATGCGACCCACCGAGGCCGGGCCAACAGCATGATCTCCGCGGGGTGGGCCGGAGGGCCCGCGCTGGGCACTTTCGTTGGGGGATTGGTGGTGGCGCACTATGGCTGGCGAAGTTTTTTTATCGTATTGGGAGCCGCCAGTCTTCTGTGGCTTCCGGCCTGGATCAAGTGGAGGCCGCGCGGACCGGGACTGCTGGCGGAAACGTCGGCAACGCCGGTGGCAATCATGGAGATCCTTGGCCGGCGCTCGGCTTGGGGCACCTTCGCCGGACTGTTTTGCTTCAACTATTTATGGTATTTCCTGATTACCTGGCTGCCGTTCTACCTGGTGCACCAGCGCAATTTTTCGCTGCAAACGATGTCGTTTGTGGGTGGCTCGGCTTTTCTGGCGCTGGCGGTTTCCGTAATCCTGTCCGGCTGGGCGGCGGATCGCTGGATGGCTTCCGGCGGGAATCCCACGCGCGTGCTCAAAACGTTTTGTGGCGGAGGGCTGGCGCTGGCATCGGTCAGTTTTGTTTCCGTGTACCTGGTCGCGGACCACACGGTAGCGATGGCCATCCTGATTTTTTCCTGCATGGCATTGGGCATGTGTTCGCCCAACCTATGGACCATGACGCAAATTCTTGCCGGGCCACAAACCGCCGGACGGTGGGCGGGCCTTGAAAATTTCTGCGGGAATCTCGCCGGGATCATCGCGCCGATCCTGGCGGGAATCATTTTGCAGCGCACCGGGCAATTCCTGTGGACGTTCGTGCTGACGTCGGCAATTACGTTGCTGGGGGCGGCCTCTTACACGTTTCTGGTCGGCCAGGTCACGCCGGTTGCGTGGTCTTCCGATTCCGCGCGCTAGCTTCTTCCCCTACTTCACGGACTCCCATTGCCCACCTTTCGCGGCGCGAAAGACCGCTTCCATCACCTGCATATTTCCGAGGGCGTCTTCGAGCGGGACCGGGACTTCTCCTTCGCCTCGGATGGCGCGCGAAAACGCGTCGCCTTGCAAGGTGTATTGATCGCAGGTCGGGAACGTTTCGGTGATCATGCCGCCGCCAAATAGATCCTTGCCGGTATCCACGAAGATCCGAGTGGGGCGGTCGGGCGGCGCGTTGAACGGAATCTCCACTTCGATGCGACCCTTCGTTCCGAAAAAATGCATGCGTTGGTACGGCACCATTTGCGTGCTGCAAGTGAACATGGCGTGCACGGGGCCGAAATCCAGCAGCGCGGAGGTCAGGCGGTCGACCTTCCAATCGGGATCGCGCTCGATTAATGCCGCCACTCGCGAGGGCTCGCGCCCAAGCACAAATCGCGAGGTGGTAATCGGATAGCAGCCGACATCGAGCAAGCCGCCACCGCCCCATTCCTCGACGTTCCTCACGTTGGCGGCATCGCAGTTGAAATAGCTGAACTCGCCCTGGATGGCGCGCATCTCGCCGATCGCGCCGGATTGCACGAGCTCGCGCGTGCGCAGCCACTGGGGATGGGTCTTGACCATGAAGGCTTCGCCGATTTTTACTTTGCAGCGATCCCGTGCCTCCAGCAGCAGTCTTGCTTCGGCAGCGTTCAGGCCGATGGGCTTCTCGCAGAGCACGTGTTTTCCCGCTTGCGCGGCTTTGATCGACCACGGGACGTGGAGGTGATTGGGCAGCGGGTTGTATATAGCCTCGATGTCGGGATCGGCCAACAAGTCCTCGTACGAACCGTAGGCCTTCGGTATTCCCAGCTTCGCGGCAGCTTCCTCCGCTTTGTTGCGCTCGCGCGACGCGATGGCAGCCACCTCGCTCCACGCTCCCAGTTGCATCCCGGGAATCACCTTGCGCACCGCGATGCTAGCCGCTCCCAGCACGCCCCACTTCACCTTTCGATTCGCCATCGCTTCCCCCTCGTTCCCGGCAAACCATCTCACGGAAACTCTGGAGAATCCAGCGCCGCTCATTCCTCGGAATCGGTGCCTGGGTCTCTTCCAAATGGCTCCGCCGCCCAACACGCTTTGCTGGGAAGGGCGGCGGTTGTATTTGCAGGCAGTCTTACGCGGTGGCTTGCGCTGCGTGCTCGACCAGTGGGCGTACCTCGATGGCCCCGGTCCGCGCGGACGGAATGCGCGCCGCAATGGCCAGCGCGTCATCCAGGTCCTTGGCGTCAATCAGGTAGTAGCCGCCCAACTGCTCACGCGTCTCGACGTACGGACCGTCCGAAACCACACGCTTCCCTTCGCGCAGGCGCACGCAGGTGGCCGCGGACGTCGGGTGCAACTGCGAACCGCTTACGTATTGGCCGCCGGTCTTGAGGTCCTGGGTAAATTGCTGGTATTCGCCCATGTACTTCTGTTGCTCGGTGGGGCTGAACGCGGCCCAAGCCTTTTCGTTGTCGTAAATCAGCAGCATGTATTTCATGTGACCCTCCGTAAGTGAATCGAACGGGATTGCCGGCAATCGACAGCCGCCTGGAAAAAATTTATCATCGGGAATGGCCCCCGACGTCTCCGCCTCGCTGGATGCCCTCTACCGTTCGGACTGGGGCCGCATCGTCGCGGCGCTAATCCGCCTGTTCGGCGACTTCGATGCCGCGGAAGACGCTGCGCAGGAAGCCTTTACCGCCGCCGTGCACCAGTGGGCCGCTTCTGGCCTGCCGGAATTTCCGCGCGCGTGGATCATCCAGACCGCCCGGCACAAGCATATCGACCGCTTGCGCCGGCAGGGCCGCTACCAGGAAAAGCTGGTGTCTTATGCGGCTTCCGCGCCGCCGGCCATTTCCGACGAATTGGTTTATGCCACCGAGGAGTTCCCGGACGAACGGCTTCGGCTGATGTTCACCTGTTGCCACCCGGCGCTGGCCCCGGATGCCCAGATTGCGCTGACCCTGCGAACCCTTTGCGGACTGGACACCGAGGAAATTGCACGCGCTTTTCTTGTGCCGGTTCCCACCATGGCGCAGCGCCTGGTCCGCGCCAAGCATAAGATCCGCGATGCGGGAATTCCCTATGTGATTCCGGAAGCCGCCGAGCTGCCGGCCCGCCTTGACGCAGTCTTGAATGTAATCTACCTGGCATTCAACGAAGGATACGCGTCAACTCGCGGGCAGCCGCTGGTGCGTGCCGATCTGTGCGCTGAAGCGATCCGCCTCGGGCGTTTGCTGCAGAGCATGCTCGAACCGCGGCCGCCTTCGGAAGTCTTGGGCTTGCTGGCTCTCATGCTGCTGCATGACTCGCGTCGCGATGCCCGGTCCGACCATGAGGGCAATCTCGTCGTTCTGGAAGAGCAAGATCGCGGCAGGTGGAATCGCTCGCAAATCAACGAAGCTCTTCCCCTGGTCGAACGCGCCTTGCGGACGCAACCTGGCTCTTACGCGATTGAAGCTGCCATTGCGGCGGTTCATTGCGAAGCGCCGAGTCCTGAGCAGACCGACTGGCCTCAAATCGTGCGGCTATATGACGTGCTGCAGAGGCTTCAGGCGTCGCCGGTGGTTTCGCTCAACCGCGCCGTCGCCGTCGCCATGGTTGACGGGCCGGAAGCCGCGCTCACGCTCATTGAGCGGCTGGCTGACGACGGCGAGCTGGCGAACTACCACCTGCTAGATGCCGCTCGCGCCGACCTGCTGCGCCGGCTGGGAAAGCCGGCCGAGGCTGCGGATTCGTACCATCGGGCGCTCGCCCTGGTCCGCAACGACTCCGAACGGCGCTTTCTGCAGCGGCGGCTTCAGGAAGTGCATTGGTCGGATACGTGATGGACTGCCTTGCGAGTGGCATCGGAAGAATCACCGCGTGGGGCGCTGCTCGCCGGAAAGTCCAAACTCCGCCCGCATGAACTCTTTTGCTCCCTCCGCGCCGGTAATCCTGAGCCACATCGGGCCGCCACCGCGCTCCAGCACCAGCTCAAAATCGAAAAATGGGCAGCATTTCCGTTCGAACGAAACCCATTCCATCACGTCCATCGCGGAGATGGCCTCTTCCGCCAGCCGGAACACATATCCGGTCCCGGTTTCCTGCTGCTCTTGTACGGCCGCCATCAGTTTCTGCCGCAGCAGGTCATAGCGGCGCCGCTCTTGTCCGGTGATCGCGTTCATATTGCAGTAAAAATTCGCGCAGGCCACTCTTTGGCTCCCTTTTGCGTCTCACTACCGCTATCCTTCGCACGGAGTGTGCTCAGGTAACCATGTCGGCCGCCTCGTTCGTTCTGCTTCTGACTTCAGTACTCTGGATGATCGATCTCGGCCCGCAAAATCCGCAAACTCCTCCGCCAACACCTCTGGCGCCGCAGAGTTCCGAAGCGCAGACGAAAATCCGCGTCAACTCCGAGCTGGTGGTCCTTCCGGTCACCGTGAAAGACCGCTTCGGCGAACTGGCCGCCGATCTTCAGCAGGACGACTTCCGGATCTTCGACAACGGTGCCGAGCAATCCATCGACGTGTTTACGGCGGAAGCGTTCCCACTGTCACTGGTCATTCTCCTCGACGACGATCTCAAATCCAAGGATGCAGCCGCAGTCACCCCCAGCCTGCGAGCGATCACCGGTGGCATCAGCGCCAGCGACGAAGCTATCGTCTGCCGGTTCGATCTGGATTTCTACCCCGGGGAGGCTTTCACTTCCGACCTGGACAAGCTCTGGTCCGACCTGAAAAACGCTCAAGAGCGCACCAAGCCTTCCGAGGCTCCGCCAACCCCCTGGGTGATCAGCCCGTCCGCGCATCCAGCGGGCGTCGGCGAGCCCAAAGGTCCTGCCGGGCCCATCCACATGGGGAGCCGACCGACGAAAGCCCTGGATGACGCGCTGCACGCCGCCGCGGACCTTTTGCACGATCGCGGCGCCAGCCGTCGGAAAGCGATTCTGCTGGTCACCGACGGCATCAATGGCGCCCAGTTTAATCGCTACAACTACTCGGACACGGTTGAGGCGCTGCTTCGCGACAACGTCTCGGTGTATAGCCTTGCGGTTGGAAGCGCCGGTCTGTTCCAGAAGCGTTTCGCTCGCCTTCTGCACTATTCCACTGATACCGGTGGCGACATCTACTACGCCTCTACGACCTCTTCCATGGAGCACCTGTATTCGCGGATCACCGAACAAGCGCGCCACGAGTACACCCTTGCCTATGTTCCTCGCAACGTATCGGCCGCGCCCTATCACAAGATCGAAGTCCGCGTGAACCGCCCGGCGGTCACGGTGGCCACCCGGCAGGGCTACTACACCGCCCAACCCGTCTCTATTCCCTAAGTGACCTGCCGACTCCTGCGCCGTGCTAGCATGTTGGCGCCAAGATGAAGCTCTTCTCTCATGACGCGTGGCTTTGGCTTCCCTACTCACTGGATAAGGTCTTTCCGTTTTTTGCTGATGCGCACAATCTGGAGCGATTGACCCCACCGTTTCTGAAGTTCCGGGTGGTGACGCCCGATCCTATTGTGCTGGGACTCGGCCAGCGCATCGCCTACCGCCTGCGGGTGCACGGCATTCCGGTTTCGTGGGAGAGCGAGGTCACCCGGTGGGAGCCGCCGAACCGGTTCGTGGACGAGCAGCGACGCGGCCCGTACCGGTTATGGCATCACGAACACCGCTTCTGCGAGCGCGGCAACGGCACGCTGGTCGCGGATCACGTGCTGTACTCGGTGTGGGGAGGCTCGCTGGTGAATCGGCTGTTCGTCGCCCGCGACGTGCGCCGCATCTTCAACTATCGTCGCGAGCAGCTCGCGGCGATCTTCCCGGGCGCATCCGACCCGCCCGAGGATTTGCCGCCGCAGAGCGCGATCCTTGAGCCGATCTCCTGACACCTGGGGGCTACGATGAAGGAGTCCGCAACGGTTAGTTCGCGTTCCGACGTTCCTGGCACACGCCAGCTCGGGCGAAGCATAGGCGCATTGCTGGTGGGTTTTGTAGCGGTGGTGGTGCTCTCGCTCGGCATCGACGAAGTGCTGCACCTGGTGCATGTGTATCCGCCGTGGGGGCAGATCATGTCCGATCCGCTGTTTGGTCTCGCGACCGCGTACCGCCTGGTCATCAGTGTGTTCGGCAGTTACCTGACTGCGCGGCTGGCGCCGTATAAGCCGATGCAGCACGCCCTGATTGGCGGAGTATTGGGGATGATTCTGGGCACGCTGGGGGCGGTGGCTACCTGGAATCATGAGCCGCCGCTCGGTCCGCACTGGTATTCGCTGGCGCTGGTGGTTACCGCGCTTCCGACCGCATGGCTCGGCGGCCAAATCCGAGTGGGACAACTGCGCAAGTCATCAAGCTGAGCGAACGGCTCGCGGGATTTACCTGTCGTGGCTCGGGTTAGCGTGCTTTGGCTGGCTCGCTCGTTTCGGGTACACTCCTTGCCGCACTCTACTTTATTCCAGGAGACTTTCCATGTCCGACTCCGCCGTGACCGGCGCCGACTTCAAGCAGCAGATGCGAGCAGGCTATCCCAAGATTGGCCTGTTCCTCAACTCTCACAGCCCCACTGTCGCCGAGCAGTTGGCGCACTCCGGATACGACTGGCTGCTGGTGGATACGCAGCACGGGCCGATGGGTTACGAGCGGCTGTCGGCGATGCTGACGTCGATTGCGCACGGCGGCGCGAAGTCCATGGTGCGCGTGGGCGGCTACAGCGACCGGCCGGGCATCCAGCAGGCGCTGGACCTTGGCGCAGACGGCGTGCTGATTCCGTACATCAATACGGCGGAAGAAGCGCGGCAAGCAATAAGCTGCACGAAGTATCCGACAGCGGGAACGCGCTCGGTGTATTTTCCGCAGCGCAGCATGAACAAGGCGGGGCTGCTCGGCTATGCGGGCAACGCCAACAAGGACCTGATGGTGGCACTGCAGGTGGAGACGGCGGACTGCATCAAGAACATGGCGGAGATCGCCGCGGTTACCGGCGTGGATATCTTATTTCTAGGGCAGAACGACCTGTGCATGTCCATGGGGCTCTACGAGAAGTACAAGTTTCCGGACATGTACACTTCGCCGGAGCTGGGCGCGGCGACGGACAAGCTGGTGGCGGAAGCGCGGAAGAACAACGTGATCCTGGGGCTATTCCTGTTCGGGACCGCGCGTGTGGGTGAGTTCCTGGACAAGGGATTCACGTTCATCAGCCTGGGCAATGACCTGCATCACGTGCTGACGCAAGCGGGCGCGTACATGAAGGACGTGACGGGAACGGCGAAGGAAAAGAAGAAGAGTTGGCAGCCGCGCGCCAGCGCGTTGCTGTAGATTCAGCGACAAGAAATGGGGAGTGTAAGCGGAATTTTTGTGGTGAGTGATTCCGCGAAGGGCAAGCCTGCGCGGTAGAAGTGCGCGCGCGTGCCGGTCAGGAGGCGAGGCGGGCGGACTGCGCGAATTCGAGTGCGGTGGCGAGCACGGTCATTTCAAGAGGCTCGCTGGCGACAACAAATTCCAGGCCGACGCCGAATTTGCCATCGCTGAGCGGATCGCAGTAGGCGACGCGGGCCGCGGCGGTAAAGTGAAATCCGGGGATGGCGACGAGAATGGTTTCGCCGAGCGGCCATTCGCTGCGGGAGATGATGCGGGCTCCGCGGGAGCTGACATCGGAGGTGAGCCCGGTTTCGACGCCCATGCGGTCGCCCTTGCTGACCAGCACCGCGGTGACCTTCATGTCGATGCGGTCTTCGGCGCGCTTCACTGCATACGTCTGGGTTTTCATCTTCGGCATGCCTCCGCAATCGTTCCGGGTGGCAACCGCGGCTGCAGCCCTCTGGGGTAAGCTGCCGCGCTCGTGGATAGCATCATAGCGAGTGCGGCAGCCAGCCCAAGAAGAACCCCAGCGTGTGCTGTCGAATGCGTTATTAGTCCTCCGGCTTTAGCGGAGGCGGCTAACGACGACTAGGCGGATGCGGCTTGGCCACCAGCGGAGGCTTGCGCGGCACGCATTTGCGCGATGCGCTCACTGAATTGGCGGGTAATGTGCGGGACGATGCCCAACTGGCGCTCGATGAGCATCAACTGGGCGCGATGATGCATTTCGTGCTCTTTGGTGCCGAGCAGGCGCTCGAAGCGGGATTGTTGCGTGCCGTCGCCCATAGTGACCATTTCCGACAGAAATTCCGGGGTGAGGGTGTCCAGCCAGGCCGCGTAGGTCTCGCCCTCGGCGCGGAGGAGATCCAGGACCTGGGCCTTGGTGCGTGGCTTGGCTTCTTCGCGGTGAAATTCGTCCATCATTTCCAGAAAGTTAAAGCCGACCATGGTGGTGACTCGGCGCTTACCGAACAAATCCAGCCAGACGCGAGGAGTGATGGCCACGTGGGTCAACATGCGGCCCACGGTGCGACAGTCCGCTGCAGGGGAATAGTCGTACTTGTCCTCGGGAAGGTCTTCGGCTACCTGAATGGTGTTCTTTCGCACGGTACGAAACGACGCCGCGAGCTCTTTTCCGCCGTAAGGAATCATCAGTCACCTCGTTGTGATGTTGGATCCGCCGACCGGGGCGGATTTGGGCTTGGATGCGGGGGAGTGGGAGGGCGTCACGTGTTATTTGGGGGGACGGGCAGGGTGGGCGGACTAGGAGGGGCTATAGGCTTGCGGCGGAAGATGGCGTCGAGCGTCTGGCCCGCGTCGATCGCGGTGGTGCGATAAGGGAGCGGATGGCGAGATGAACTCGCCGCTACCAGGCACAGCGAGGCGCAAGGCAGAAGCCGCGTCGGATGGCCTTGACACCCGGGGAGGCGGCGGCTATCGTCGCGGCGTTGGCGGTGAAATCGGTGTGAGGAGGCGGGGATGAGGCGGAATCTGGTGGGTGCGTTTGTGGCGATGGCTTTATGCATGGCGATGATGGTGGGAACGGGGTTGACGGGGTTGGCGGGATGCGGAACGGCCCCACCACAGCCGCCGGTGTCGGCGCTGCCGGATACGCGGGCGACGGACGAAGCGGCCATCCGTGCGGCGGATGAGGCGTGGTCGAAGGCAGCCGGAGAAAAAGACGCGGAGAAGACGAGTTCCTTTTATGCGGATAACGGGACACTGATGGCTCCGGGATCTCCGGCGGTGAACGGCAAGGCGGAAATCCTGAAGGCCTTTACGGGAATGATGGCCAGCAAGTATTTTGCCCTGAAGTTCGCCCCGACGAAGATCGAAGTGGCGAAGTCCGGCGACCTGGCGTACGACCTGGGAGAATATGAGCTGACGGTGACGGACCCCAAGGGCAAGCCACAGACGATCAAGGCGAAGTACGTGGTGATCTGGACGAAGCAGGGCGACGGGAGCTGGAAGGCGCAGGTGGATGCGCCGACGACCACGCCGTAAGGAAGAAAAGCAGGATGGCGAGCTGAACTCGCCGCTACAAAGGCAAGCGAGAGGCGCGAAGGTGGCGCAGACCGTCGATGACGGCTGCGCCACATTTGTTTTGGTGCGCGGGTGACTAGAGTTCGTTGTAGATGCTGTCGGACACGATGGTGCGAATCTTGTCGAGGGACTTGATCCAAGCCTGGTAGTCCTTGTCGGCGCGGAGCTTGGCATCGGCTTCCGCCATGGCGACCAGGTTGGGGTACTCAATGACGGCCGCAACGGAGCCGGCATTGGGGCCGGCGAAGCTGGCGCGGTAGACGTGGACGGTGGGCGCGGTGCCCAGGACTTTCTTCATGACTTCCTGGCCCTGTTCGAGGGCACGAGCATAGGCGGCGGGGTCGTCAGTTTTGACTTGAACGACGCGGATGACGGTGGTTTTTTGCGCGAAAGCGGATGAGGACAGCGTCAGGGTCACGACAAGAGCTGCAAACGCGAGAAATATTCTTTTGAGCATAACGAAACTTCTCCTTTTTTCGATTGAGTGGGAACACACGTACCGAAAACAGCGAAAATCAAGATACCGAACAACAGGGTAGGCCCCGCCAGGCCCCCACCCGCACGAGACGCGAATCTGCGGGACTATAGTGCGGACGTCGCGGCGGAGTCAAGGAAGGCGAAGGGCGCGGCAAAGGCTTGCGGGAATGCGGGTAACGGGAGATACTCCGCGGCGATGAGCGATGAGCAGGGCGGAGATTGCGGCCGCGGGACAAAAAAAGCAAAAACAGGATGGTATATGAACAAGACGGCGCGAGTTAGCGCGGTAGTGGCGATGGGTATGCTGGCGGCGCTCGGCGTAGGCCGAATTGCGCGTGCGGCCACTTCCCTGCCGGCGGTAACGCAGGTGGCGACGCCGGAGCCGCAAGCGAAGCCGGCGGAATCCACGCCGGCGAAAACGCCGGAAACAACGGGCGCTGCGACGACGGAGAGACACGTCACGGCATACACGCTGCCGCCGGAGCAATACAAGAAGGCGCACGACCTGGGGCGCATCTATTTCAAGTTTACGTTTGTGAGTTTCTTTTACGGGCTGGTGGCCCTGTGGCTGGTGCTGCGCTGGAAGCTGGCGCCGAAATATCGGACGCTGGCGGAGAGCGCGTCGGGGAAACGGTTCGTGCAAGCCCTGATTTTCTCGCCGCTGCTGATCCTGACCATCGACGTGCTGGAGCTGCCGACAGGAATCTACCAGCACTGGCTGTTGAAGAGTTACGGGATTTCGGTGCAAGGATGGCCATCGTGGGTGTGGGACTGGACCAAGGGCGAAATTATCTCGGTGATTATTTCGACGCTGCTGATCTGGATTTTATACGCCGTGATTCGCAAGGCGCCGCGACGCTGGTGGCTGTATTTCTGGCTGGTCTCCATGCCGATCGGGTTGCTGCTGCTGTTCGTGCAGCCGGTGATTATCGATCCGCTGTTTCATAAGTTCGAGCCGCTGGCGACGAAAGACCCGGGGCTGACGGCGGCGCTGCAAAAGCTGGTGAAAAAGGCCGGGCAGGATATTCCGCCGGAGCGCATGTTCTGGATGGGCGCGGGAGAGAAGACCACTTCGCTGAACGCGTACGTGGCAGGATTCGGCGCGTCGAAGCGGATCGTGGTGTGGGACACGACCATCGCGAAGATGAATACGCCGCAGATCGTGTACGTGACGGGCCACGAGATGGGCCACTACGTCCTGGGACACATTCCGAAGCTGCTGATGTTTGGCGCGGGCGTTCTGTTTGTGTCGTTTTATCTGGGCTTCCTGTGCATCGGATGGGTGTTGAGGCGATGGGGACAGCAATGGGAAATTCGCGGGATCGACGATTTCGCGTCGCTGCCGGCGCTGTTGCTGCTGCTCAGCGTGTTCTTTTTCCTGGAGACTCCGATCGTCAGCGCCTTCACCCGGCAGCAAGAGCACCAGGCGGATCAGTATGGGCTGGAGGTAACGCACGGACTGACGCCGGATTCGGGACAGGTCGCCGCGCAAGCGTTTCAAATTCTGGGAGAAGTCGGTCTGGACGATCCGGACCCGAGTCCCGTGGATGTGTTCATGTTTTATTCGCACCCCGCGATCCGGGACCGGGTGCAATTCGCGCTGACCTACGATCCGTGGGCCCACGGCGAGGAGCCGGAATTGGTCAAGTAGCAGCGCGGGAGGTGGCCGGAAATGTTACGGCGGTGCTAAACTCGTGACGAGGACCGGCCATGTCGCCTAGAACGCTCTACGAAAAAATCTGGGACAACCACGTTGTGCATGAGGAGCCGGGCAAGCCGGCGCTCATTTATATTGATCGGCACCTGATCCATGAGGGGACTTCGCCGCAGGCGTTCGCGGGACTGAAGGCGGAAGGACGCCAGGTACGCCGGCCGGATTTGACCTTCGCGGTGATGGACCATTCCGTTCCCACGGTCAGCAAAGACCGGCTACTCCCCATCGTAGATACCGATGCACGGCTGCAATTCGAGGCGCTGGAGAAGAATTGCCGGGAGAGCGGGGTGCGGCTGTTCGACATGCACAGCCAGAACCAGGGGATCGTGCACATCATCGGGCCGGAGCTGGGTATTACCCAGCCGGGGCAAACGATTGTGTGCGGGGACAGTCACACGTCGACGCACGGAGCGTTCGGAACGCTGGCGTTCGGAATCGGCACGAGCGAAGTGGAGCACGTGCTGGCGACGCAGTGCCTGGCACAATCACGCTCAAAAACGTTGCACATCGTGGTCAATGGAAAGCGGCCGAAGGGCGTAACGGCGAAAGATATTATTCTGGCGATCATCGGGAAGATCGGGATCAGCGGGGGCACCGGCCACGTGGCGGAGTATGGCGGCGAGGCGATTCGCAGCCTGTCGATGGATGGTCGGATGACCGTGTGCAACATGACGATCGAAGGCGGAGCGCGCGCGGGCATGGTTGCGCCGGACGATACGACGTTCGCGTATCTGGAAGGACGGCCGTTTGTGCCGCGCGGAAAAGATTTTCAAGCGGCGGTGGAGCACTGGAAGTCGTTGAAGACCGACGAGGGGGCGAAGTTCGACCTCACGGTGACCCTCGATGTGCAGGAAATCGCGCCGCAAGTGACGTGGGGGACGAATCCGGGAATGGTGACGGGGGTGACGGCGAAGGTGCCGGACCCGGGGTCGTTTGCGGATCTGAACGATCAAAAGGCCACGGAGCGAGCGCTGGTGTACATGGGATTGAAAGCGGGAACACCGATCGTGGATATTCCGATTGACCGCGTGTTTATCGGGTCGTGCACGAATTCGCGAATCGACGACCTGCGAGCGGCGGCGTATATGGTGGCGGGCAAACACGTGGCGCGCAGCGTGAAACAGGCGCTGATTGTGCCCGGGTCGCGGGGCATCAAAGCGCAGGCCGAAGAGGAAGGGCTGGACAAGATCTTTACGGCGGCGGGCTTCGAGTGGCGCGATGCGGGTTGCAGTATGTGCATTGGGATGAATGACGATGTATTGCCGCCACACGAGCGCAGCGCGAGCACCTCGAACCGGAATTTTGAAGGGCGGCAAGGTCGGGATTCACGGACGCACCTGGTGAGCCCGCTGATGGCGGCCGCGGCGGCAATCGCGGGGCATTTCGTGGATGTGCGGTCGCTGGACGTACCGGCGGTGGAATAGGCGTTTGAAATAGGCAGATACGCTTCAAGACGGCGAGCCGAAGGCCGCCACCTGCAAGGGGAAGAATAATGCAGCCATTTTCGACACATACGGGCAAGGTGATACCGCTGGACCGGGTGAACGTGGACACGGACCAGATGGTGCCGAAACAGTTTTTGAAGGCGCTGACGCGCGAGGGATTCGGGCGGATTTTGTTTTATGACTGGCGGTATCTGGCCGGAGAGAAGCCGAATCCGGAGTTTGTGCTGAACTTCCCGAGGTACGAAGGCGCCAGCGTGCTATTAACGCGTGCGAATTTTGGATGCGGGTCGAGCCGGGAACACGCGCCCTGGGGTGTGAAGGATTACGGGTTTCGCGTAATCCTGTCGCCAAGCTATGCGGATATTTTCTATAACAACTGCTTCAAGAACGGGATCCTGCCCGCTACGTTAAGCGAAGAGCAAATCGAAGAGTTATTTCAGCGGACGGAGAGAGAAGAGGGCTACTCGCTGACGGTGAATTTGCAGAATCAGACGGTGAGCGACAGCCACGGACTGAAATACAAATTTGAGATCGCGCCATCGCGCAAGGAAGTGCTGATAAAGGGGCTGGACGATATCGGCACATCGCTGCAATTTGTGGACAAGATCGACGCTTACGAAAAGGCGCACGCGGCAACGGCAACGATGTACGCGCCCGTGGATATCAAGAATTACTCCAACGGGAGATAGGCCGTTCCTACCAAGCTGGCCACGAGCTGAGTCGCGAGTCAGAGCCGCCACCACGGCGCGAAATAGATGCGGCCTTCGAAGACGGGTTCCGGGGATTCCGGGGCTACCGGAGGACCGAGCAGTTCCGCCAGCAGTATGCCGCCGAGAACGAACGCAGCTCCAACCATGGAACGCAAACCGAGGCGCTCTCCAAGCACGAGGTACGACGTAATTACCGCGAAAACCGGCTCCAGTGTAAAAAGGATGGCTGCGTGACCCGAGGTGGTGTACTGCTGGGCCCAGAGCTGGAGAGAGAAAGCTAAAGCCGTGGCCAGCACGGCGCAAACCGCAATTCCCGCAAGAAGTTCCCAACGCCAAGCGAAGCGCGGTGCCTGCCAGCCTAGTGCAGCGGCCGACCCTGCGGTCAGCCAAGCCAACACGGCGCAGGCGGAGACCTGGAGGACGCTTAGGGCGGAGACGGAATGCCGGCGGGTGTATTCCCCAACCAAAATTATGTGCAGGGCGTAAAGAGCGGCAGCGCCGAAAGTGAGGAGGTCGCCGCGGTTGAGCTTCGTCAGGCCTTCGGCCGGTACCGTGAGAAAGTAAAGACCGACCACGGCGGCGGCGGCGCCAAGAAAGGCCCATCTGGGCAGCGGCTTGCGCCAGAAGACCGCCGAAAGAAGCGGCACCAAGACTACGCTGGAACCGGTAACGAAGCCGGACTTTGCCGCAGTGGTGTATTGCAGACCAGCGGTCTGAAAGCCATACCCACCAAACATGACTAGCCCGAGGGCAAGACCAGCAACCAGCTCCTGCCTGGTCCAGTGCAGCACGGCCCGAGGACGGACAGCAGCCATGAGTGCGGCGGCCAGGGAAAATCGCGCGGCCAGGAACAGGAAAACGGAGGCGTGATCCAGGGCATTCTTGACCACAACGAATGTGGCACCCCAGAGCAGCGTGCAAAAGGCCAGGGTGAGATCGGCGCGAAGGCGTGTGCGGGGTGGCGCATGCATGAAAATTTGATCCTAGAAGGCGCGAAAAGTCTGGTGAATGTGAACATGGAAGGCAAGGATAAAGCGACGGAAGGCTGCGGGGTATTATCGAAAGCCATATATACAATTCATATCTTCATATTCCACGCGGCACGCTCCCGTCTCAGGCCCCCGTCGATTAACCGTAAGGATATATAAATCAGAGTGTTAGAGCACCAGAGCCATGAAATCTAAACATGGCAGTAATATTGCACCCATCTAAGCAAGCACTTGCCACCAATGCGGTTGGGCATTGGTTCCAGTACTTAATCTCATCCGAACTCGGTCGATCACAAAGTTAGATTCTTGGAGGAGAACTAGATGAAATTGAGTCTTGCTTTTCGCAATTGGGCTTTAAGCGTTGTGGTGTTGCTGCTTGCCGTGCTGTTACTCGGTAGCAGTGCCTATGGTCAGAGCGCGGCGTTCGCGACGATCACGGGCCGAGCACTAGATCCGAAAGGCGCTTCGGTGCCAGATGCGACCGTAACGGCGACCAACGTCGAAACGGGCATCGTCCGCACAACGAAGACAACGTCAGATGGCCTGTTCCGGTTTGATAACCTGGTGCCAGGTCGCTACGATGTGGCGATCGAGACGGGTTCCTTCACGAAGGCGGAAGCCAAAAACGTGAAGTTGCAGATCGGCGAACAGCGGGACGTAAATTTCAACCTGGAACTGGCCGGCCAGAAGCAGTCCGTGATAGTAACCTCGGAACTGCCGCTGGTCGAGACAACCAAGACGGACGTATCGACGGTCATCGATGACAAGTCGGTTGCGGACCTGCCCACGACCACTTCCTTCGCGAACATCGGTGGAGTAGCCAACGACTATCAGGGACTGGCAGCATCGGCCCCGGGCGTGAAGTTTGACTATTCGGGAGATTCCGCAGACATCGTTGGGCCCGGAGCAGTTAGCGACCGCGGAGTCATGGTCAACGTGGACGGCGGCAACATTTCCGACCAGTTGGTATCCGCGCGCGACGCCCTGGGAGCGTCGGTAGAAGAGGTCAAGGAATTCCAGGTATTGACCAATAATTACAATGCGGAATACGGGCAAGCCGGGAACGTAATTCTGAACGTCGTGACCAAGTCCGGCACCAACAGCCTCCATGGCGATGTGCACGCGTATTTCCGCGGGAGAAACCTGGGAGCGTCGGATTTCTTCTATAACCTGGGAATTGATCCGGCATTGTGCCCACCAGAGAATATAACCGGAGGGACACTCACGTCGGTAAAGGGTTGCGGCCGAGCGCCCTTCCACAAGCATGAATACGGGTTTACGGTGGGAGGGCCGCTGATCAAGGACCGCGTGTTCTTCTTCGGCAGTTACGAAAAAGTAGACCAGGGAGCACCTGCGACCACCCGTCCGTTTAACACGTCCACGACGTTCAACCAGCCGACCAACGAAATTCTGGGCTCGGCGAAGATTGACGCCAAACTGACGGACAAGCATACGCTGACGGTGCGCTACAACCTGCAGCGCGACCTGTCGGACAACCTGCTGGTGCAGACCGGGCCGAATACCGATCCGAGCGGGTTGGTGTCCTCGGTGGTGCACGATAACGGGCTGAATATTGGCCTGGTTTCGACGCCCACGCCGCATACGGTTAACGAGGCGCGATTCTACTGGCACCGCTTCCTGTCCCTGACACCGACCAAGAGCACGCTGCCCGGCCAGGCGCTGGCCAATGCGTATGTGGGCGCGGATTTCTGCTGCCCGCAGGGAGCACTGCAGCACCGCTTCCAATATATCGACAACGTGTCTTATTCCCGCGGATCCCACACGATCAAGGTGGGTATGAGCATCAGCCATTTCCCGTACGATTCGATCTTCCAGCAATTCCATTACGGACGCTACGAATCGTTTGCTCCGGGGGGCTGCGTGGATACGCCGTTCCCGCTAGGCAACGGCAATTGCCCGGGCCAGTTCACGATCGGTGCAGGGCCGGGATTCGTACACGCTTCCGACAACATTTATGGCGCCTACATACAAGACACCTGGCAAATTCGGCGCAACGTAACGGTGAACTACGGGTTGCGCTACGACATCGAAGACGGCGCATTTAAGGGCGGCTCGATTAAGGACGCCAACGTTCCCGGAGGTTGCTTGCAGGGCAACGGCTTGGTTCCGGCGTGCAGCTCGGACAAGAACAACTGGCAACCACGCCTGGGAATCGCCTGGAGCCCCAATTTCGAGCATGGGCCCCTGCACTTCCTGTTCGGCGATCCCGGCAAATCCGTAGTGCGCATGGCAGGAGCAGAAGTCACCCAGATGGCGTATCTGAACGTGGTGCTGGACTCGCTGAACTTCGACGGCACCAACCTGTTCACCACATCGGTCAACACGCCTAGCGGCAATAGCTGCTTCCTTGCCAATGGCAGCCCGGACCCGGTCGAACTGGCGTCACCGACCGATGGCCAGGCGTGCGCGGTCCTGACCTCATTTCCCAACAATCCAAGCAACGCCAGCCTCGCGCCCTTTACTCAGGGCGTAAAAACGGCGTTTGGACGTGTGCGGCCGATTTCGCCGACGATCAAGAACCCGGAGATCCGCATGGCGTCGTTCTCGATACAGCGGCAACTGGGACCGTCGTTCGTGGTGAGCGCGGGATTCCAGGGCGTGTATGGATTCGGCCTGTTCGGCGAAACGGACACCAACTTCCCGACACCGATTGAGGATCCTGCCCACCCCGGCTTTTTCTACGTAGGGGCCAGACCGAATCCAGCATTCACGGCCATCCGCACAAACTTCAGCAACCGGACCTCCGGCTATAACTCCCTGGTGCTGACCGCGCAGAAGCGCTTGTCGCATCACTTCCAATTCCAGGGCAGTTACACCTGGTCCAAGACCATGGCTACGGGCGAGGATTTCTTCGGGCTATCGGAGCCGGGAAACCCGCTGGCCTCGTTGAGTCTGGATCGAGCTCTGGCGCAGCAGGATATTCGCCACCTGGGGAATTTCAGCTTTGTGGCGGACACCAAGAGCCTGTTCCACACACCGATCGTGAACCAGATTCTGAACAACTGGACGTTCGGGATGATCGGGACTTTGCAATCCGGTCGCCCTTACCCCGTATCCACGGGTGATGGCCTGTTCTCCGGCTCACAATTCCCGGCCCTCGGAAACGAAACTAACCAGCGGCCCAATGTGAATCCGGACGGCACCCTGACAACGGCGGGAATTGGGTCATTCGGACAAGGGAACGACAACATAAGCGAGGCGGACGTCGCAGCTTGCAACACCGCGGCACTGCCGAATTGCTCGCAGATCCAGACGACCTGGCTGGCCCCGGCAGGAGCCAGCGGCAGCGGACCACGCGATTCCTACACCGGACAGCCCGTGGACTTCAAGTTTGTCAACGGCAATCTGGTGCGAAACGCGGGGCAGACGTTACCGCTGTACCGGTTTGACATCTCGCTGACCAAGGCGTTCAAAATTCCGAAGTGGGAATCCAGCAGCCTGGAACTCAAACTGGACGTGTTTAACGTGTTCAACCATCCGCTGTTCATCCTGAACAACGGAAACGACGCGCTGGCAGGAGTGATCACCTTGCCGGGAACCATTGGCGCAGGGTTCGACTGCACGGCGAATTGCATCAATCCTTACACGCACCTGTACCTGGGCAATGACGGATCCGCTTTGAATGTGAGCGACTTCCGCAGCGGCCGCGTGGATAAGGACTTCAATGGAACACCGAGGTTCGGTGGCCTTGGCAATCCGTCCGGCGACGTCACTTCGCGCATCATGCAACTGGCGATTCGCTTCCGATTCTAGGATCCGGACGAGGACCCAGCAGTTACAATTCGTACAGGTAAAGGGGGCCAGTCCGGCCCCCTTTGCTTTTGTTGACAGCGCGGTTGACCGCGCTTCATGCTCAAACCATGCCGCTCCGAGTCCCCTGCCGAGCCGCCCGCACCGTACTGCCGAGCGTCGTAGCTTGCCTGCCCTGGTGCTTACTCGCGCTACTTTCTGTGCAAGCGGCGCCTGACGGGGCTGCCAAATGGGTGGAGGTGCGCTCCGGGCACTTTGTGGTAACCAGCGACGCGGGAGAGGCCGCCGCGCGTAGCGTGGCGAAACAGTTCGAACAAATTCGCGAACTGTTTCGCCAGACCTTTACTACGCTGCGGGTGGACACCGCGCAGCCCGTCAACATCGTCGTAGCGCGCGACGAAGCGACCATGCGGATGCTTCTGCCCGACCAATGGGAGACGCCGGGACATGTGCATCCAGCGGGGCTGTACCAGTCGGGCGAAGACCGGGACTACGTGGTCATGCGGCTGGATGCGCAGGGGACCAGCGCGCTTCACACCGTTTATCACGAATATACCCACGCGCTATTGCACCTGAATTTTGAGCAAGCGCCGCTATGGCTGGAAGAAGGCTTGGCGGAATTCCTGGGGAACTCGACCCTGGGAGACAAGAGCTCGCAAACGGGAACACTGGACCGCGGCCACCTATACGTGCTGACTCACAATCAGGCGTTGCCGATGGGGACGCTCTTTACTGTGGACAACGACTCGCCGTACTACAACGAGGCCACTCACGCGTCGATTTTCTATGCGCAGTCCTGGGCGGTGATGCATTACCTACTGCTCGATCCGGACGCGCGGGAGAAGAGGTTGCTGAACAGGTTTCTGGAGGAGTGGCAAAAATCGGGCCAACCAGTGGAAGCCGCGCGGCTGGCATTTGGCGATGAGAAAGCGCTTGGCGCCACAATCGAAAAATACGTCCGGCAAAGGACTTTCCAAGTTGGCACGGTGCTGCCCGCGCCTCAGGTGCCTGCGGAAAGCTATACGACAAGGTCGCTAAGCGCGGCAGAGGTGCTGGCGCTGCGCGGAGACTTGTTTGTTCACCGCAACATGCTGGAACGGGCAACCCCGCTGCTGGAAGAGGCCTTGCAACTGGAGCCGGGCGCGACGGCTCCGCACGAGGCGATGGGCTTTTACCGCTTCCGGCAAAGAGACTTCATCGCCGCGGATGCGGAAATGAAGCGAGCTATTGAATTGAGCTCGCGCAATTTTCTGGCGTGGTACTGCCGGGGACTTTTGCTGGCACACGACGTAAATGCCACACCGGAGAAGACGGAACAGGCAGTGAAGTTTCTGGAGGAGGCGGCGCGGATGAACCCGCGATTCGCGCCGACCTTTGATGCGCTGACGTTGGCGTACTCGCGGTCGGCGGAAACGCAGGGGAAAGCGCTGGAGGCGGCGCAGAAGGCCGCTAGCCTGGACCCGGGAGCGCGAACCTATCAAATCTCGCTCAGCTACGCATTGCTGAACAACGGGCGGCCCGCGGAGGCGCGGGGAATCGCCGAAAAGCTGCTGCGGACGGCGGGATCGGAAGACGAAACGCGCATGGCACGCGGCCTGATCGAACGGATCAGCGAAGAAGAAGAGTGGCAGAAGGAAAGTGCGGAAGCCGAGAAGTTCGACGCGCAGCACCCCCACGAAGAGGGACTGGCTCCGGGGGCGAACCCTCTTCGTGCAACCAGGCCGGAATTTCCGGCTGTGGAGCGGCGAAGACTGGGCCCGCCGGAGTGGATGGCGGCGGACGGAGTGATCAGCGCGGTAGATTGCTCGCGAAGCCCGGAGATCATGCTGACCATGGCCTTGGAAAAGGGCCCGCTGACCTTACACATTCGCGACTTCGAGAAGATCGGGGTGAGCGGCGTCAGTCCGGAAACCACGCCGGATGTGGAGAGCTGCAAGTCTTGGCCGGGGCGAAAGATGAAAATCCGATTTCATTTCGTGCAAGGGGAAGAATATTTAGGCGAAGTGCTGAAAATATATTTTTACTAAGTTGAACCGAAAAGTGTCGTGTAGAAGCGGAATCTTTTCGCCGGGTACTGTCCGCGGCGGATGAATGCCTCTAAGCCCGCCCAGGCTCAAACTTACGGCGTGGCCGGACCCGAGAACACGGTGCGGCCGCCCACGACGGTACGCAGGACGCGTGTCTTAACGTATTCGGATGGCTTCATGGTGGTCAGGTCACCGGAAAGGACGATGAAATCAGCGTACTCCCCCACTTTCAGTTCGCCCTTCTTCCCTTCCTCAAACTGCGCGTAGGCGGAGCCGATGGTGTACCCGCGGATGCAATCGTCCAGGGAAATCTTCTCTTGCGGCTGCCAGCCGCCTGGCGGGCCACCGTCCGGCAATTCACGAGTGACGCAGGCATACAGGCCCCGAAAGGGACTGATCGGCTCGACGGGATAGTCAGTGCCGAAAGCCAAGCGGGCGCCGCTCTTTTCCAACGAAGCCCAGGCGTAGGCGCCCTTGATGCGATCAGGGCCCACGCGCTGTTCAGCCCAACGCATGTCGGTGGATTGATGGGAAGGCTGCATCGAGGCGATAACGTTTAATTTTGCAAAACGAGGCAAGTCCTCGAGGGATACTATCTGCGCGTGTTCGATGCGATCGCGGCGATCGCGCGGGCCATTTGCTTTGGCCACGCCCTCGAAGACGTCCAGGGCAATTCGGTTGGCCCGGTCGCCAATGGCATGAAAATTGAGCTGAAATCGCACCTTGTCACGTTCGATGGCCATCTGGCGAAGCTTGTCGGGGTCCATGGTGAGGATGCCGCTTGTGGAGGGGTCATCGGAATACGGAGCCAGCATGGCTGCGGTGCGCGAACCGAGGGCGCCGTCGGCCACGAACTTCAGGGCGCCGGTCTTGAGCATGGGATCGGTGGTGCCGCCTTCGCTCCGTTTGGTTTGCAGCTCGTTCAGGGGATCGGTGAAGTGCAGCCACTCGGTAATGCGTACGGTGAGCTTTCCCTCATCCTTGAGGTCGTGATAGACCAGGAAATCATCCCAGTCGGAATTATCCTGGACCGAAGTGACTCCATTAGTGGCCACGTCTGCCAGAACAAGCTCGATGCCATGGCGACGTTCCTCGGGTGATGGGTCGGGAACATTGCGCGCGACCAGGGTCATCGCGGAATCTTCTTCCAGCATCCCGGTGAGCTCTCCGTCTTCACCGTGCTCGAACTCCCCGCCTTTGGGGTTCGGTGTGTCCTTGCTGATGCCGGCGATTTGCAAGGCCAGGGAGTTGGCGATAGCGACGTGGCCGGATACATGCGTGAGGATGACTGGATTCTTCGGAGCAACGGCATCAAGCTGCTGGCGAGTCGGGAATTTCTTTTCCGGCCATAGCGTATGGTCCCAACCGGCGCCGGTAATCCATTCGCCCTCCTTGTGCTGGGCGACGGCCGCGGCCACGCGTTTCTGCAGCTCCTCGACGGAGGCCGATCCGTTGAGGCGGATCGAGAGCATGTCCGCGCCGGCAGCGCCGAGATGAACATGGGCATCGTTGAAGCCGGGCATTACGAAATGGTTGTTCAGGTGGATTTTCTCGGCGCTTTCGGAGCCGCCGCCGCAATCGAGCATGATGTGGTCGATGCCGCCGATGCAGAAAATCTTGCCGTCGCGGACAGCCATGGCAGAAGCCCAGGGATGCTGGGGATCATTGGTGTAGATGTGACCGTGGAGATAGTAGGTGGTGGGCGATTGCGCCGAAGCTGCGGGAAGGCCCAACGAAAGAAAACAAACGGCTGACAAAACGGTAAAGACCAGCCGAAAGAAACGATCAATGCACGAGGACCTCGCCGCCCGCTTTCTGGAGCGATCCGAATGGTTATCGCAACGACAGACCGGCTGGACGATCATTTTATTTTCTCCTCCGCAAGACCGGCAATACCCAAGAGGGTCAAAAGCACGCGCTTAAGGCCCATTTCACGGCCAGCCGGCTCATACCATTCCTGCAATGAGTGCGCACCGCCGCCGTTCCCCCCAGCTCCGATAGAGATGGCATCGATCCCGGCGGCCAGCGGAATATTGGCATCGGTGGAAGAACGCTCAACACGAGATTGATTGCCAATGTAATCGTCCGCGGAGCGAAGCGCGGCGAGCAGCGGGGAATCCGTGGATAGTTCGCCGCCCGGCCGGCTGCCAAGTAGTTCGACCTTGCAGTCCAGCTTTCCTTTGGAGCGGTCCCGGGAGGATTCCATCTCATCGCGCACTCCCGCCGTCATGGATTCGCGAAGAGCCGATTCGAGCTTGGCCAATTCCTCTTCGCTCTCGGAGCGAATATCCACCTTAAGCTTGGCATCGTAAGGAATCGAATTGACGGAAGTGCCGCCCTCGATTTGGCCGAGGTTAAAGGTAGTGCGGGGAGTCGTGGGGACGCGCGTATTGAGAAAACGAATGGAGCCGCGCACGAGAGCATTAATAGGATTGGGCATGCCGAAATCCGACCAGCTGTGTCCACCCGGGCCGGTGATGGAAACTTCCAGGCGACGGGAAGCCAGGGCCTTGGTGGTGACGTGATCCGTGCCGGAACCGTCCAGGACAATAACGGCTTTCAAGCGAGCCCGGTAGGCTTCAACAAGAGCGCGCATGCCGCGCAGATTGCCCTCGCCCTCTTCCCCAACGTCGGCCACGAAAAGAATTGTCCGCTGCGGGGCGATATGGGTTTCTTGCATGACGCGAGCCATGGAAACCAGCGCCGCCAGGCCAGTACCGTTGTCGGAGATTCCGGGAGCGCTGAACCGGCCGGAATCGCGCCGCACGTTAACATCCGTGCCTGCCGGGAAGACGGTGTCCAGATGAGCGGAGAGGACCACGATCTCTTTTTCGTTCGCACCGCGAAGCTCGCCGATCACGTTACCGGTCTTGTCGATTTGCACGGCGATCCCGAACGAGGACAGCAGGGACTTCACGGCGGCGGCACGCTGCGATTCCTGAAACGGCGGGGCGGGTATTTCCGTCAGGCGCACTTGCTGGTCATTAATCCACGCAAAATTACGGGAAAACCAGCCGAGAGCGCTCTTCACTTCGGCGTTGGAAGCGATTTGCGCAGCCAACCTGGGACGGCTGGCGTGCGGAGCGGCGCCGGAGCGAACGGGCATGGACGAGAGGATAACCCAAACGATAAAGCAAACGAAGCCGCGTCTCACGCTAACGTGCCGAGGCGTCCGCATCAGTGCTGCGGAGCTCCAGCGGAGAGCGCCTGCAATTCACTTTCGGTGAGCACGCGCGAAGATTTCTTGGCAGCGTCAAAGATGCGGGCGACCACCGCTTCGTCGGCAGGAAGGCCCCGGCGTTCGAGCCAGTACAAGACGTTGGACTTGCCGCTCATGGGACCGATTTCGATGAGTTGCTCCAGGCCAAAAAGATGTGACGGCACACCGCTGTACACCACGTCCGCAAGGCCGGGATCCTTGCTGTGAAAGGCCTTGATGATCGCGGCGGCGTGAACTCCGGTAGCGGTGCGGAAAGCATCGCGCCCGATCACCGGATAGTTGGGCGGAATCGTGGTGTGCGTAGCCTTGGCGACCTTCTCGCAATATTCCTTGAGGCGGGACAAGTCGCGATCTATCAAGCCCATCAATCGGAGATTGACCAACATTAATTCCATGGGCGTATTGCCCACGCGCTCGCCCAGGGAATTCGCGGCTGCGTGGACGCAATCCGCTCCGGCGGCAACGGCCGCGAGCGAATTGGCTACCGCGAGGCCGCGGTCGCAGTGGCCGTGCCAGTCCACGCGAATTTCGTCGCGCCGGTGACCACACGGCCGGACCACTTCGTCGATGGCGAAGCGGATGAGGTTGAAGGCCCCTTGCGGAGTCGCGTGGCCTACGGTGTCACACAGCACGATGGCTCGGGCGCCGGTCCGAATGGCGGTGGAGTACAACCGCTTGACGGTGGACGGATCGGTGCGGATGGTGTCCTCGGTGACATACATGACCGGAAGACCGTTCTCCACCGCGAATTTGACGGCTTTTTCGGTGGTGCGTTCCAGGTGGTCGACGGTCCAATCCTCGACCAGACGGCGAATCGGGCTGGAACCCAGAAAGGTGGCGGCTTCGATCGCAATACCGGCGCGCTGCGAAATCTCGATGATCGGACGAATGTCCGCTTCGACCGTGCGCGCCGCGCAGTTCGGACGAATCTTCATGCGATTGGAGGCGATTTCACGTGCGAGCGCTTCGGTGTGTTCCACCGCGCGCGCACCGGCGCCGGGCAGGCCAATATTCAGGGAATCGATGCCGAGAGCCTCCATCAGGTGCAGAAGCTCGATTTTTTCCTCGAGGGAAGGATCGTGAACGGAGGGGTTTTGCAGGCCATCTCGCAGGGTTTCGTCGTTCAACAGAATGCGTGTGCCCGGGGCGATAGGCGGCGGTGACGCGGAATTCCAGTCGTAGATGTATTCGCTGTTCATGACCTAAGCTTCGCGACAGGCCAATTCCCTTCCCGCTCCAACCATCACGTGCACAGAAGTCCCATCATAGGCGGTGATCCCGGAACATGGTTTTCAGGGCTCCGCCCGCGTTGCGGATGCGGCCCCGAAAACCGCCGTACTCAAATTGCAAAAACGCATCCGCGGCACGTCCCAGATCTCCTCCGTAACGATACCACCAGGGCTTTTCCCATCGCGGAAGGCGGTCTATGTCGATGTACTTGGTCTGTACCATTTCCAGCCAGCCGGCCCTGCCATGGCTTCGTCCCCAACCGCTCGCGCCGCAGCCGCCATGAGGAGCTTCGGCGATCGCGAAATAGCTGAGGGCATCGTTGATCATGACCGCACCGGCCCGGAGGCGGCGGGCGATCGCTTCGCCACGGACCGCGTCGCGAGTCCAGACGCTGGCGGAAAGCGCAAATGCAGATTCATTGGCGCGGGCGACAGCCTCTTCAGGATCACCGACCGTCTGGATGGCAAGGATGGGACCGAAGGTTTCGTCCTGGAAGAGCTTCATGGAGGAATCTACCCCGGTGATCACCGTAGGCTCAAAAAAGTGAGGCCCCAGATCCGGGCGTGGGCGTCCGCCGCAAAGAACTCGAGCTCCGCGGGAAACCGCGTCCTGAAGCAGATCCGACATCCGCTGAACGTGCTGCGCGCGGATGAGCGGCCCGACATCCGTGGAAGGATCGTTGCCGGGACCCACGCGAAGCTTTTTGGTTTTTTCGACGCAAAGCGCTACGAAGCGGTCGCTGACGGAATCTTCTACAAAAAGACGCTCAACCGACAGACAAACCTGCCCACAGTTCGTGAAGCTGCCCCACAGTGCTGCGGCGGCCGCGGTCTCGAGGTCGGCGTCGGACAGAACGAGCATGGCATCTTTTCCGCCGAGTTCCAGTACAGACGGAATCAAGCGCTGCGCACAGCCTTCCGCGATCTTGCGCCCGGTAGGAACGCTTCCGGTGAAAATGAGTTTGTCCGGGTGGGCTTCGATCAACGCCTGCCCGGCTTCCGCCCCTCCTTGAACGATCGAGACAAGGTCCGCGGGAAAGCCCGCGTCCGCAAAAAGCTTTCCGATCAGCTCGCCGCATTGCGGCGTGAAGTCGCTGGTCTTGCAGATGACCGCGTTGCCCGCAGATACCGCTGGAATAATTTGGCCCATGGGAATGGCCAGCGGATAGTTCCAGGAACTTACGATGCCGATTACGCCAACCGGTTCGTAGTACAGCCGCCCTGACTTGGCTTTTGCCGCAGTGCTGTGATGCGGGATCGATTCCGGAAGCAGGAAGCGCGCCAGGTTGTCGGAAAAGTAGGTCGCGGTGTCCAGGGTTACGAAAATGTCCGCGAATAATGCCTCCACGCGAGGCTTTCCGGATTCGCGGACCACCGCCTCAGCAAGAACATCGCGGGTAGAGAGAATCCTGTCACGCAGAGCCTTCAGGAGCCGGCACCGTTCCCGGCTGGTCGTGCTCGCCCACAATCGCTGCGCAGCCCTCGCGCGTTCCAGGATTTGCGGAAGATGGGACACCGGCGTCTTCGGGAAATAGCAGATGATTTCGCCGGTCGCAGGGTCGAGCGAGGCCAAAGAATCGATGGGGATGGCTGTGGCGGCCATGCCCGGATTCTACCTGAATTCATTCATCGAGGGGCGTGACCGGTATCCGCGCGACGTTAATCGTGCCGGGATCGTCGCGCAGCTTGATATACAGAGAGTCGCCGGACGGATGCGGAACGCTCAACGTGCTCTCGATAAAGCCCGCGGGAACCGGAGCATTGTGCGCGAATTGATCGTCCGATGCGATGGAATCAATCAGAAACAGATTCGAGCCGGAGAGCCGGCACTGCTTGTCGACGGCTTCCGGGCAACGCAATTCTGATAGTGCCGGAATGCGAACCAGCGTGGCCAGCGGTTGCCAGTCCCCTTTTGTTCCATCTTCCTGCACGGGCCGGAAGCGCAACGCCCCAAAAGCCGATTGGCCGAACGCTTTCAGCGGGTGGAAGGTCGCAAAAACGCTCTCTGCGTCGCGAAGGACCAGCGAGCCGTCGGACACGCTCAAGAACGCGCTGAAGACTTCGTCGGCAGTGGCCACCTCGATTTTTTCCTCGCGTGGGAAACGGCTGGGCATTTCCGTCTTCAGGAGGAACGATATCTGCCCGTCCATCGGAAGTTCGTCCGGGCTGCCGAGAGTGATCGAGGTCTGTGCCGACGAAACCTGAATGCTCTTGGAGACCAACGTCACTTTCGGTCGCGCCTTTTCCACGGTCGTGGGAAGTTCCAGCACTCGCCCATCCTTAAGCGCTACCCGCGCGACGAGTCGCTGCTCAGGCCGCAACGCATCGGAAGCGCTCTCCGTAGCGGCGAGATGCAGCTCGTCCTTTTCGTTGGCGCGCGTCAGCTTCGCTGGAGTAAACCGCACTCCGGCAAGCTCGAAGCGGTCCACTTCATCGAGCCTGGTGCCCTTGAGCACTCCTTGTTGATCGCCGGCGTTTATGGAAAAAGCATCCAGCCGCGCCGCTTCCGTGTAGGCACGCAACGGCAATTCCTCGGGTTGTTGCCATGCCGAACTGTTTCACTTTCAGTTGCATCGGCCCGGCGGGCTGATCCTTCAAGCCCACTTTCAATTCCAGTTCATCCGGCTTGGATATCTTCCATGCGGTCTTGATGGCGCGGCCACCCTCGTCCTGAATGCTCAGCCCGTCGACGCACACCGCGGATTGCGATTGCAGATGCAGCGTGTCCTCGCGTCCGACTACCAGCGCGGTTTGCTCGGCGGGCGGGACTGTCCAGTGCGCGGGCTCCGAGTTGCGCAAACGAAAATTCGGCCCTTCGAACGCATCAAATCCCCAGTACCCGCGCAAGGTACCCTTGACTTCGAAATCAAGGTGCGCGGCAGACGCGGTATGCGTGTCGATGAGAAACCCCCCGCTGGCAGCATCCGCCCGAGCCGGCAGATCCACGATCGTTCCCTTCCTGTCTTGCACGCGCAACACGAAATCGTGCGCGATGTCGGCGGAGAACACCAGCGGCGCGCCTTCCACGGGCAGCACCAGCGAAGATTTTTGCAAACAGAACACCTGTTCGGGGTCCACCGGGCGCAAGGGGGGAAGTTGCGGCGCTTCAACCGCGGGCAATCCTACAACGATCACCGACATCGGCTTGCGGAAAGAAGGAGGATTGTTCAGCTTCAAGTTCATCTGCTCTTTCCGCGGAAGCACCAAAGCCGGGATGTACACGTAGGAAGCGTTGTGGATGTTGCCAAGAACTCGCGCCAGATCGACGGCGGCTCCAACATAAGCGCTGTACAGGCCGCCGCCGGCCAGCGACGTGGCGCTGACCGCACCGACCAGGTCGGAATTGGGACCGGAGGTGAGCGCGGTGACCACCGATTGGCTGTGCCCATCGTCCAGAACCAGGCTGTCGGTATGTTGCGTGAGGCACGAAGCCTGCTCCTCGACGGGCCGGTCAAAGCATTGCTGCTCCAGACGAATTCCCAGTGTCCGCGCCAGAAGCACGGAATGTTCATGCAGCGCCTTAGGGTCCGCGTCGGAGATGGACTTCACGTCTGCCAAATAGCGTTCCAGGCGCGTGCGGTCCAGGCTGGCTTGATTCAAGTCCTGTGACGCGCGAACAAACACGCCGGGCTTGCCGCGAACGGTGGAGCGCAGCGTCGCGAAATCGCCGCCGGTTTCAGGCGCCAGAAACATGAGCGCCTGCTGGGCGCCCTCCGGCACGGTAATGACCATGCCCTCCTCGCGCATCTGCCGGCTCCAGGTTTCCGCGCGAGTGAACCAGCTTTCCGGCGGAGGATTGGTTGATCCGCGCAGAAAAACAACAATCAGCAGATAGCGCGCCGATTGGTCCGCGGGAAAATCGGGATGAATCCACAATCGGTCCCCGGGCTGAAGATTGGCGACATCGGAAATGGGCAAGGGCTTGCCGTTGCGCGTTACTTTCATTTCCACGCGAGGTCCCAGGAGATCGAACGCGTTGCTGTCGGCAACCGCCGAAACCGGTGCGAATAGCATCGCCAGCGTCAAGGCGACGCTACAGAAGAATCCCCCAACAATGAAACCCCTGGCGTTAGTGCCGGCCATTGCTTCAGTCACTCCCCTTTTTGGTTTAGCCGGCACTGCGCCGGATCAGATACGCCACCTGCAGGTGAACACGCGGATTCGCATTAGCCCCAGCGGGCAACCGGGGCGATCTGCAGTTGGATGCCTTGGAGGACGCTCGCGCCGCCCAGGCCAAATTGTGCAAGCCGGAAGAGATTGAGGGCAGGAAAACACATCCGGCTTGAATTCGACCTGTCTAGTTTAGAGCGCTCACGCCGGTGCGATCAATTGTTCCGCGAGCGCTGTTTCCATCGCCGCCAAATGCCCTCGAATGCCCGGTATTGAATGCCCCTACTTCAATCGGTAGGATTCCTCGTGATGCACGTGAACCATGCACAGGCCTTGCGGTGCTGCCGTGGGTCCCGACTTCGAACGGTCAGGCTCCGCATAAAGGCGCTCGATGTCGTCCGCGGACAGGCGGCCGCGCCCCACTTCCAGCAACGTTCCCACCATCTTGCGGACCATGTAGCGCAGGAACGACCGGCCATCTACTTCAAACACCAACTCTTGCCCATCCGTCGAACGTTCGAGCGAGGTCGCGTAAATTTCGCGCTCCGTGGAACGCTCCTTGTCATCGTCCTCGGATCCCGTGGACGCCGCCCACGATGCAAAATCGTGCATCCCGACAAAGCG
Source organism: uncultured Acidobacteriota bacterium (assembly GCA_963819745.1). GTDB lineage: Bacteria > Acidobacteriota > Terriglobia > Acidiferrales > UBA7541 > Acidiferrum. Next base: position 97,767 of record CAWFXG010000001.1, read on the forward strand.
CGCAGCCGCAGTGCGCATCGCTTCCTCATCGAGCGGAAATGGATAGTGCAAGACATAACGCCATAGCGCCGGCGGAACTACCGGCCCGCGATACAAACGATAGCGATATAACTTTCCTCGCGCAGACCAGCGCGCGTTGAAGTCCGGTCCGACTTCCTCGGTTCCGACGATACGGATCGCCGGAGGCAAAAGCGCGTTCAACGCGCGCTGGAATTCGGCGGCAGCCAACCGGCACTGCGTGCGGAAACTAGCTACTTGTCCCAAAGCGTGGACGCCTGCGTCTGTGCGCCCGGCGGCGTGCACAACTACGCCCTGGTCCTGCGTGAGCCTTCTCAAAACGTCGACGATTTCACCTTGAATCGTCGGCTTGCCCGTTTGCATCTGCCAGCCGTGAAAATCAGTGCCGTCGTACGCGATGGTTAGCTTGAAATAGCGCATGCGTGGAAAAGGGGACGCGCGGGAACGGTGGAGCTACGCGGTACGCGCGAAGCGGCTCCCGGGCTTCACCGCGCTGCTTCCTTCGCGGCATAGCGGGCAATCCTCCGGTTCGTAACTGGAAATCGGCAGCCCGAGCAAAGCCTGCGACTCGACGGGGAACTCGACCGAGCCGCCGCTGCGGTCGATCAGCGCGCCGGTGGCAACCACGCGACCACCTGCCTCCTCGACTACCTGGATTGTTTCGAGCGTTGAGCCGCCGGTGGTCCAGACATCCTCAATCACCAGCACGTGTTGATCCGGCCGAAGCGAAAAGCCCCGGCGTAGCGTCAAAATGCCGCTGGAGTCGCGCTCCACAAAGATCGCAGGAACTCCTCCACCAATGCCGCCTTTTGGCTCAGGCAAAGCCCTCGCGACTTCCTGCCCGATGATGACCCCGCCCATCGCGGGTGACACGACCACTTCAATCGTGGCGTCTGAAAATAATGCTGCCAGGGCCTTACCCAACTTTTCGGCAAAACGGGGATATTGGAGGACCAGGGCGCACTGCACATACGTATCGCTGTGGCGCCCGCTGGACAGCTCAAAGTGGCCATGCCGGACAGCGCCCACGCTCTGCAGCATACGAAGCAGCTCTTCGCGTTGCACGGTTTCTCCCAGGATGCAGGCCGGTCCGCAAGGGTCCCGCGGCTAACTGCAAAGCCCACCTAAACGTCTATCCGTCAGCAGCCTAGCGGCGGGCACTCTCGTTGTCAAGAAAAGCAGTGCCTGTTAAACTGGCAGGCTCGCTGGATCCGCAGAGGTCTCGCCTGAAAGCCGCCTCCGCATTTGGCGATTCAGTGAAACAAACAGCCTTCCATCAACGTTGTACAGGTTGAGGAAGACGGACTCATGTTGTGCGTGGATAACTCTCAAGGAGTGCAAAGGCTATGAACTTGTTCCGGCCGACCGCTAAGCGGTCATCGGCGGATGTAACCACCAAACGGATCGCAGGGAGGATGGAGCGCCCTGGAAGGAAGGCCGCGCGTGCATTGCTAGCCGCGCTACTCGCCGGAAGCCTCGCGGGAGGGTCGGCAGCTCCTGCATTCGCGCAGGATCCTGGTCAAAATCCACCGCCTTCCCAACAACAGGAGCGTCCACCGCTGCCGACGCCACAATCGCCGGAGCAAGACCGGCCCGCGCAAGATCCGAACGCCGCGCAACAGCCACCGACGCCGGCGTATGGGCCCGGTCCGGCGAACCCGCCGATACCGGTTGCTCTGGGACTGTCCAAATACAACTACCGGCACGCTCCAAAGCCGTTCCCGAACCTCCTTGCGCCTTATCTGCAGACGGAAATTCCCGCGGTATCGCTGCGGAACTCCCCAAGAATCGATCAGCTGATACACGATGGAAAATTGGAATTAACGCTGCAGGACACGGTAGAACTCGCGCTTGAGAACAGCATGGACATCGCCGTGCAGCGCTACAACTCCTGGTTTGGCGATACCGATATCCTTGCGGCGGAGTCCGGAGCGTTTCCTCAGGGAGTAAACGGCGCTGAAGTCCGTTTCTCCAACGCCAACATTCCCTCTCTCATTTACGATCCGCTGATTACCTCTTCCGTCTTTTTCGACGACCGCGCTACTCCGGTAAATAACCCCTTCATCTCCGGTGTCGGCCTGGGAGCAACGGTAACCGCCCTGAAGTCGCATGCCGCCCAGTACAACAACCAGTACCAGCAGGGCTTCTCCACCGGTACAACCATTACCGCCCAATGGAACAATACCCGGTCGTCTTCAACTTCGTCCGCCAACTTCTTCAACCCCACCGTGCAATCGACCCTGGTGATCGGATTTCAACAGCAATTGTTGAACGGTTTTGGAAGATTTGCGAACCGGCGAAATATCATCATTGCCAAGAACAACAAGAAACTCGCGGATCTGACCGTCGCACAACAGGCCATCACCACCGTAACCAATGCTGTTACCTCCTATTGGGAACTGGTTTACGCACGCGAAAACGTGCGCGTGGAAGAACAAGCCGTAACCGTTTCGGAGAAACTCTACGGCGACAACCGCAAGCAACTGGAAATCGGCACTCTTGCGCCTTTGGATGTTACCCGAGCCGAAGCGCAGTTAGCCACGGACCGCCAGAATCTGATCGTCTCGCAAACCGTCAAATTGCAGGATGAACAGGCGTTGAAGAACGCCATCAGCAAAGATCCCCTCGCGGCGAATTTGGTGAACGTCGAAATCATCCCGCTGGACAAGCCGAATCCGCCGGAAGCAGTGGAAGCCGCCACCTTTGAGGATGCCGTCAAGGAAGCCTTCGCCAAGCGGCCGGATCTCCAGGAGCAACAGATCAACGTCACCAACGCGGAGGTGGATGCTCGCGCTACAGCCATCGCCCTGCGCCCGGTCCTCACGCTCTCCGGCCAATACACCAGTCAGGGCCTCGCCGGCAATTCACCAATTTTGGGACCGGGTTCGACTATTGCCGGGTCGGCATTGGTGGGTGCCAACGGAGAACCCATCACCGTCCTGGACGCCACCGGGACGCCGGTGGAAGTTTTTGAGCCGGTATCCACCAGCGCCACGACAGGCACGACGAACGCAGGCTTCGGAACGGCGCAAAGCCAGATTTTTCATAACCAGTTTCCGGACTACGTCTTCGGCTTGAACTTGCAGCTGCCCTTGCGGAATCGCGCGGCGCAAGCCACCAACCAGCGCTCGATGCTCCAGCAACGGCAGATCGAAGCGCAACTGCAACAGATGAAGAATGCCGCGCTACTGGACGTCCGCAACACCTACATCGCGCTCCAGCAGGATCGCGCACGAGTGCAAGCGGCCAGCAAGGCGCGCGAATTGCAGCAGCAGACGTTTGACGCCGAACAGAAGAAATACCAACTCGGCGCCTCTACCGTGTACAACGTCATCTTGACGCAACGCGACTTGATCAGCGCACAAGGTGCCGAGTTGCGCGCACTGGCGGACCTGGTGGAAGCCAAGGCCAACTACGAGCGCGCCGTCGGCCGAACCCTGGAAGTAAATCGCGTGACCCTTGCCGATGCCCAGCACGGCCAGGTCGAGCACGACACCCTTATTCCAGGGACCCTCAACGGCAAGGTTGTGGGGACAGACAAGATCTTCAGTTCTGGCCAGCGCTGATTCTGCTTTCCGTAAGGCCGGAGCGCGCTTTCGCGTTCCGGCCTTTTTCTTTGTTCCCGCGCGCCGCGACACCCGTACTGGCGCCTTCGCCCATTTCCTGTGCTAGGATTGCCTCCAAAGATAAGTCCGCTTTGATATATCCGCCCCTTCGGCGGCATCCGGCACCATGGCGAACACTTCCAGTACCGAGCGTTCCAGGGGAACTGGGGCACAATTTGCCCGGAAATGTCCGTCCTCCAGCGAAATCCTGAACAACGAGCTTCAGCAAATTGAAGACTCTCGGCTCTTGCGCCTTGGTCCCGAAGCACCGAACACCGCTCCCCGCGAAAGCCTGATCGGCTTGGCGTTTTCCGGCGGCGGAATTCGCAGTGCCACCTTCAATCTTGGAATCTTGCAAGCGCTGGCCCAGCGGCGCCTGCTGCGGAACCTCGACTACATTTCGACCGTCTCTGGTGGCGGCTATATCGGCTCTTGGCTGATGGGCTGGATGCATCACCAGCAAATCGGCATTGGCGAACTGGAACGCCGTCTGGCCAGCCCCCCGGATCCTCCGGAGGAAGCCGCGGATCGGCCCGAACTCCATTTCCTTCGCAATTACAGCAATTATTTGACCCCTCGAAAAGGCCTGCTCGGGGCGGACTTGTGGGCCTTCCTGGCGAGCTATATCCGGAATATGTTGTTGAACCAGACCATTCTGGTCCTGGGTCTGCTCTCGCTGCTGCTGGTTCCAAGGTCCATCGGCTATTTCTTCCATGCGCTGGAGAGCCTGGAAGAATGGATCCGCTCGCGCTGGTGGCAGCAATGGATGCAAGCCGAGGAGTTCTCTTTGGTTTTGGGATTGCTCCTCGGCTTTGTCGCCATATTCCGGATTGGCAAGAACCTGATAACCCTCGAACCTGGAAAAGAAGAAGCCAGCAGGAAGTATTCCGAACCGGGCGCCGTTCACCTGTACATCGTCGCGCCACTTTTCCTCTCCTCCGCGTTGCTGACCTACAGCTTGTCGCACCTGCTGATGTTGCCTTCCTTTGCGGACCACCCAGGGAAGGCCGCGGCCTCGCTCGGAATGCTTCTGTATGGCGGACTCTGGGGCCTCGCGTTGGTCTTCCGCGGTTCGGACCACGGAATTACCGAACGAGTGAGTTGCCAGGGCGGGCCGCCCATCTGGTTGATCGCCCTCACTGCTGCGCTTGCGGGAATGTTCGCTGGTTATCTCTTCCTGCCGTACGCGCATGTCTTGATCGCCGGAGGAGTCAGCGGATCCCGGACCTTCTCTTCGTGGCAATCGTTGACCTTCGGCACGCCGGCCTTGGTCGGAGTGATGCTCGCAGCCGGCGTCCTGCATATCGGGTTGATGGGCCGGGGACTGAGCGACGGGTACCGCGAATGGTTTGCGCGGATCGGCGGTTGGTTGGTGATCTACTCTTTCGTGTGGCTCGCGCTTTTTTGCATCGCCTTGTACATGCCGTACTGGCTGCACCTGCTCTGGGGCTGGGGCCAAAAGACCACCTACGCTGGAGCCGGAGCCTGGATCCTTTCCACCGCATACGGAGTCTTTTTTGCCAAGAGCGGTTCCACGGGCTCGGGAGTGCTGTCGCCGGACGCGCCGTTGCGGAAAAAGCTTCCGCACTATGCCGCCAGAGTCACGCCATATGTCTTTATTCTCGGTTTGCTTTCGGCGCTCTCGCTGTTGGCGGCACGGATCTCTGTGTCTCTCGCCGCTTGGGCGGCCAATTCGGAAGGTGCCGGAAACACCGTTCCGGATTCCATCTTTGCTGCGCCCAGCGATTGGCACTTCACGTTCTGGATTCCCGCGGTGTGCGCCGCCCTGTTGCTGGGGGCGGTCGTGCTTTCCTGGCGCGTGGACATCAACCAGTTTTCCGCGCATAAGCTGTACCGCAACCGCCTGGTGCGCTGTTATCTGGGAGCCAGTGTCCGTCAGCGCGACGCGCAGCCCTTCACCGGCTTCTCCAGTGAAGATGATTTTCCGCTCGCCGCGCTGGCAATTCCTCCTGGCTCTACCCGTCCCGAGAATGGCCGCCCTTATCCCATATTCAATACCAGCCTCAACGTCGTTCACGGCCAGGAACTGGCCATGCAAACCCGTAAGGCGCGGGCGTTCGCCTGCACGCCCTCCTATTGCGGCTTCACCCGCCAGCAGATCGGAGGCCGCCACCTAGAGGCCGCCTACGCCGACACCAGCCGTCTGGGTACCTCGCGGCTGGAATCGCCCTCCTATCACCAAGGCCTTACCATCGGTACGGCCATGGCCATATCCGGCGCAGCGGCCAGCCCCAACATGGGCTTCTACTCTTCCGCCCCGCTCGCCTTTCTGATGACCGTTTTTGACGTTCGCCTCGGATGGTGGATGGGGAACCCTTGCCGCGATGAGTGGGAGAAAGGGAGCCCGCAAGTCGGATTTCAATGGCTGCTCAACGAGCTCGTGGGTTCGACCACCGATGAAAGCAAGTATGTCTATCTCTCCGATGGCGGCCACTTTGAAAACCTCGGTGTCTACGAACTGGTGCGCCGCCGTTGCAAGCTGATCATCGTCGGCGACGGCTCGTGCGACTCCGAATATGCTTGCGGAGACTTGCACAATGCCATGGAGCGTTGCCGCACCGATTTTGGCGTGGAAATAACGGTCGATGTATCCGGCCTGCTTCCGACCGGCAGCCCGCGTCGTGGCACCGCCCACTACGCTTTAGGCCGAATTCACTACCGCCCCGGTTCCCCGAACCACGACGGGCTGATGATCTACCTCAAGCCGTCACTCTTGCCCGGTGATCCCGCCGACGTCCTCGGCTACTCGGCCACCAACAAAAACTTCCCGCACGACTCCACCGCCAACCAGTTTTTCGATGAGCCGCTGTTCGAGAACTATCGCGCCATCGGCGAGGCCACCGGTAAAGCCGCCCGGGACACGATTGCCGAGGCCATGAACAAAGTTTTGCGCGGCGAATCGCCTTTCCCACCCGAACCCAATCCGCTTGCCAGCTGCTGATCGCGGATTCCCCTTCTCGACGCACCGCCTTGCCTCGCCGCTTGCCCGCTTCCCCGCTTTCGCATAGCATAAACTGTTAGCAAATTGAGCCTGATTTAGCGGCAGCGTCCCCGGAGGGACCGCCGAAAAATGAGCGAACCGTCAAAGGGTACCAGCGGCACACTGCTTCCGAACGAAGGTGGCGCCTCCGCCCGCAAGCCTTCCGCCAAAGAAAAATCCTGGGAAGACAATACCCTTGCTCCCACTCTCGCCAAGAGCCCGGAACGCCTCTCCGAATTCACCACCATCTCCGGCTACCCGATCCGCCGCTTGTACACTCCCGCGGACCTCGAGGGCTGGGATCCCGAGCGCGACTTGGGCTACCCCGGCGAGCCACCCTACACTCGTGGCATCCACTCCACCATGCATCGCGGCCGCATGTGGACCATGCGTCAGTTCGCCGGCTTCGGCACCGCCGAGGACACCAATCAGCGCTTCCGTTACCTCCTCGCGCAAGGCCAGACCGGCCTCTCCACCGCATTCGATCTACCCACACTGATGGGCTACGACTCCGATCATCCTCTATCCGAAGGCGAAGTCGGCAAGTGCGGCGTGGCCATCAGTTCTTTGGCGGACATGGAAGTCCTCTTCGACAAGATCCCGCTCGCCAACGTCACCACTTCCATGACCATCAACTCCCCCGCCGCCATCATCTGGGCCATGTACCTGGCCGTCGCGGAAAAACAGGGCGCCGACTGGAAGAAAATTTCCGGCACTCTGCAGAACGACATCCTCAAGGAATACATCGCCCAGAAGGAATACATCTACCCTCCCGAACCTTCCATGCGCCTGGTCATCGACACTTTCGAGTTCGGCGTCAAGAACACTCCCAAATTCAATACCATCTCCATCAGCGGCTATCACATTCGCGAAGCCGGATCCACCGCCGTGCAGGAACTTGCCTTCACTTTGCGCGACGGCCTGGAATACGTCGAATGGGGCCTCCGACGCGGCCTGGACATCGATGAATTCGTTCCCCAGCTTTCTTTTTTCTTCAATGCCCATAGCGACTTCTTTGAGGAAATCGCCAAGTATCGCGCCGCCCGCCGTATCTGGCACAAGGCCATGGTCGAGCGCTACAAGTCCAAGAATCCCCGTTCCTGGGCGTTGCGTTTCCACACCCAGACCGCCGGATGCTCCCTCACCGCGCAGCAACCCTACAACAACGTGGTGCGCACCGCGTTGCAGGCGCTTGCCGCCGTCCTGGGTGGCACTCAGTCCTTGCACACCAATTCGCTGGACGAAGCCTGGGCCCTTCCGACCGAATTTGCCGCCACCCTGGCCTTGCGCACGCAGCAAATCATCGCCCACGAAACTGGCGTCACCAACACCGTCGATCCTCTCGGCGGCTCTTATTTTGTCGAGGCCCTCACCAACGAAGCCGAGCATGCCGCCTGGGAATACATCGAACGTATCGACGCCATGGGTGGAATGGTCGCCGCCGTCGAGCGCGGCTATCCGCAGCGCGAAATCGCCGAAGCTTCCTACCGCTATCAGGTCGCCTTGGACAAGAAAGAAAAAATCATGGTCGGCGTCAACGATTATGTCGCCGAAGAAAAGCCTCTCGATATCCTGCAAATCGACGAAACCGTTGCCCATCGCCAGGCCGAACGCCTGAACAAGTTGCGCGCCGAACGCTCCAATGAGGAAGTGGCCCGCCGTTTGGCCGCGTTGCGCAAGGCCAGCCAGGGCTCGGACAATCTCATGCCGTTCCTCTTCGATGCCGTAAAGGCTTACGCCACTCTCGGAGAAATCTGCGACGCCATGCGCGAAGTTTTTGGCACCTACGAGGAAATCGCCATCACTTAGTTGCCTCTCCCGAGGGGTCACCAGGACGCATGCCGGAAAAGAAAATCAGGGTGTTGATTGCCAAGCCAGGTCTGGACGGCCATGACCGCGGCGCAAAAGTGATCGCCCGCGCGCTGCGCGATGCCGGCATGGAAGTCATCTACACCGGTTTGCGCCAGACGCCGGAAATGATCGCCTCCGCCGCTATTCAGGAGGACGTGGACGTCATCGGACTCTCCATTCTTTCCGGCGCGCACAACACTTTATGCCCGCAACTCATGCACTTGCTCCGGGAAAAAGGCATGACCGATGTGATCGTCTTGCTCGGCGGCATCATTCCGGGCGCCGATATCGAAGGCCTTAAGCAGGCTGGAATCTCAGAAATTTTCCTCCCAGGTACATCCACCCAGGATATCGTCGAGTTCATCCACAAACGCCTTAACCGCTAACTGCCCCACGCCCGCTCGAATTTCACGCGTGTGTACAGCACCGAAAATCCCAATCGCACCACGTTGCGCTCCGAAGAGCTTCCCGGCTGCGCCAGGCACACCGCCAGATCGCAACCCGCATCCAGGCCCCGCGCCAGTCGCGCTAGCAGCAGCGCCGTCTGCACGCCTCGATTGCGATACGCGGGAAGTGTGCTCGCACCGAACAATCCCGCCAACCCGTCCCGCACCGCCAGCGTCCCGCCTCCGGCCACCGCTCCATCCACACGCGCCAGGTAGCACTCCGCCCCGGATCCGCCCGCGAACGGTCTCATCACCCCCAGGATTTCCTGCGTCACCGGAATATTCCCGGAGAAGCCTTGCGATACCGTCAGCGTCCACAAATCGAGGTTTTCCGGCAAGACCCGCTCCACCGCTACACTTTTTGGCAATTCGCGATCCACGCTGTTGTTCAACGGCAACGCCATCACGTTCGTGAACTCCGTCACTCGGTAGTGGTGCTTCCCGAACTGCTCCACCAGGCTTGGGTCCGCCAGCGGAGGCTGCGCTGCTGGCGGTGGCGGGCGCTGCAACGGTGCACGTCGAGGGCGCGTTGACCGAGACGATCCAGGACGCCGTACCCGACGCAGCGAGGGCGGGAGTGCTGGGCCTGACCGACAGCGTCATGGTGGGAGCCGCGCTGGTCAGCTCCCTGGTCACGCCGTGGCTGGCGACGGTGCTCGGTCCAAGGCAGCTGGTGGGCCTGCTGGCAGTGGTGTCGCTGGCCGGGGCGTTGCTCGTGAAGGGCAGCAGGCGTCACGCACCGGCGCCGGCCATTCCGGAGCAGCGCATCCCGGAGCAGCGCATCCCGGAGCAGCGCATCCCGGAGCAGCGCAGGCCGGTCGGCCAGCCGGCTGCTCGACACGTCTGAACCCGTCAGGGCGTCGGGTGCCGGGCGTCGTAGGCGAGGAACTGACGCGACAGCGCGGTCGCGGTGAGCACGCCGACGATGCACGCGAGGCCGCCCAGCACGAGCGCGAGCCGCTCCCCCACGCTGCTCGCGACCGACCCCGCGAGGAAGTCACCCGCCCGGGGACCTCCGGCGACGACGACGATGAACACGCCCTGCAAGCGGCCACGCAGGTGGTCGGGTGCCGCGACCTGGAGGATCGTCGAGCGGTACGCCGCGCTCACCATGTCCGCCATGCCCGACAGCGCCAGGAACGCGACCCCGATCCAGAGGACGTCGGTCAGCCCGACCCCGCCGACGGCAGCGCCGTAGACGATGACCGCGACCACGATCGCCATCCCCTGCAGGCGGACCTTGCTGACCCACCCAGACAGCAGGAACGCGACCACCGCCCCGGCGGCGGGCGATGCCTGCAGGATCCCGACCACGCCGGCCCCGCCGCCGTACACCTTGAAGGCGAGCGCCGGGAAACAGTGCGCGGGGCTGCGCGAGCACCATCGCGCAGAGGTCGAGGATGAACGTCATCCGCAGGTTCGGTGAGCGACGGAGGAACCGCAGGCCGTCGACGACCGAGCGGAACCCGGCGCGCGGGCTGCCTGCCATCGGTGGCATGCGCGGCAGCCTGATCAGCGCGTAGTAGGCGGCCGAAAGAATGTGACGATGTCGATGGTGTACGCCGCGCCGAAGCCCTGCCAGCTGATGGCGAGCGCTCCGATGACCGGGCCAACGTGAAGCCCAGGTTGAACGACGCCATGTTCAGCGCTGCGGCTGCCGGCAGCAGCTCCTTGTCGAGGAGCCTCGGCACCATCGCACTGCGCGCCGGGTTGTTCACCGCGTAGAAGCCGGACTGCACCGCGATGCACGCGTAGAGCGGCCACACCGAGGCGTTGCCTGCGAAGGCCTGCGCCGCCAGCGCCATCGAGACCAGCCACAGTCCCGCGCTCGCGACCAGAGCGAGCGTCCGGCGGTCGACGGCGTCGGCGATCGCGCCGCCGTAGAGCCCCAGCGCGATGAGTGGCACCAGTGCGAAGACCCCGACGAGCCCGACGTAGAAGGAGGAGTGCGTCAGGTCGTAGACCTGGATGGCGACCGCGACATTGGTCATCTGCTGGCCGAGCTGGGCGACGGTGTTGCCGAAGAAGAGCCGGCGGTACGGCAGGGACACCTGCAGCGGCCGGACGTCGGTGAGCACGGTGCGCCACCCGGAGCGTCTCCGCTCGACCGCCGGCTCTGGTTGCACCCGGCAACCTTCGCACCGGCAATTGCCTTGTCGGCCTGGGCCGGACGTACGGTTGTCGCACACGAGAGAGGAGGTGGTCCGACAGTGCATTCTTATCGGATTCGCTAGGTGGCTGCTCGCTAGCAGCGCACCGGCCAGCCACGCTGTCTGAGCCTCTTCAGGCAAGTGCGCGCTGGTAATCCATAGCAGTCACCCGGCCCGTGGGCGCTCCGGACATCATCCGACCGGAGAGCGGTCTCGCACCGCAACGCCCACGGGCCGTTTCATGTCTGGGCGGTCAGGGCGGGGCCTGCGTCAGACGAGCGCCTGCGAGAACTGCGAGCGGAACAGCCCGGCGTACGCCCCGTCGGCGGCGAGCAGCTCCTCGTGCGTGCCCTGCTCGACGATCGCGCCGTCCTCCATCACCAGGATCAGGTCGGCGTCACGGATCGTGGACAGCCGGTGCGCGATCACGAACGACGTCCGGTCGGTGCGCAGCGCCGCCATCGCCTCCTGCATCAGCACCTCGGTGCGGGTGTCGACCGAGCTGGTCGCCTCGTCGAGGATCAGGATCGGCGGGTCCGCCAGGAAGGCCCGCGCGATGGTGATGAGCTGATTCTGGCCCGAGCTGACGTTGTCGCGCCTCCTGGTTGATGACGGTGTCGTAGCCGTCCGGCAGCGAGTGCACGAAGCGGTCGACGTAGGTGGCCTGGGCCGCGCCAGCATCTCGTCGTCGTGGCGTCCGGGACGCCCGTAGCGGATGTTGTCGCGGATGGTGCCGCCGAATAGCCAGGTGTCCTGAAGCACCATGCCGATCCGGCCCGCAGCTGCGGAGCGGCGCATGTCCGCGGTGTCGACGCCGTCGACGAGGATGCGACCGCCGTCGACGTCGTAGAACCGCATGAGCAGGTTGACCAGCGTGGTCTTGCCGGCACCCGTCGGCCCGACGATGGCGACCGTCTACCCGGCTCGGCGAGGAGGTCGAGAGGTGTCGATCAGCGGCTCATCGGGCTTGTAGCGGAACGAACCGACTCGAAGACCACCTCGCCGCGCCGCCGCTGGCGGCTCGACGGGCGCTTGCTCGGCACCGGCTCCTCCGCGGCGTCGAGCAGCTCGAAGACCCGTTCAGCGAGGCCACCCCGGACTGCAAGATGTTCAGCATCGAGCCGATCTGGGTCAGCGGCTGGGTGAAGGCCGGGAGTACTGGAGGAAGGCCTGGACGTCGCCGAGGCTCGAGATGGTCCCGCTCGCGACGCGCAGACCACCGAGCACCGCGATCACGACGTAGTTGAGGTTCCCGATGAACATCATCACCGGCATGATCAGCCCGGAGACGAACTGCGCCCCGAGCTGGCCTTGAACAGCTCCTCGTTCTCCTCGGCGAAGGTCTCCTCGACCTCGCGCTGCCGACCGAACACCTTGACCAGGGCGTGACCGGTGAACGTCTCCTCGACGTGCGCGTTGAGCCGACCGGTACGGCGCCACTGCTGCGATGAACAGCCCCGGGAGCGCTTCATGATCTGGCTCGTCAGGATCATCGAGACGGGGACGGTGACCAGCGCCACCAGCGCGAGGGTCGGTGAGATCAGCAGCATCATCGACAGCACGCCGACGACGGTGAGCAGCGAGACCATCAGCTGGCTCATCGTCTGCTGCAGCGTCTGGCTCACGTTGTCGATGTCGTTGGTGACGCGCGACAGGAGCTCGCCTCGGGGCTGGGTGTCGAAGTAGCTCAACGGCAGCCGGTTGATCTTCGTCTCGACGTCGGAGCGCATCCGCCGGACGGTGTTCTGCACGACGTCGTTGAGGATGAAGCCCTGCAGCCAGGAGAACACCGAAGAGGCGACGTACACCGTGAGCACGAGCAGCAGGACGTTGCCGACGGCGGTGAAGTCGACACCGCGTCCGGGCACGACGTTCATGTGCGCGAGCATGTCGGCGACGCGGTCCTGGCCGCGGGCGTGCAGGGCCGCGATCGCCTCGGCCTTGGTGCTGCCCGCCGGGAGCTGGCGACCGAAGAGGCCGGAGAAGATCAGGTCCGTGGCGTGACCGAGGATCCTCGGGCCGACCACGCTGAGGGAGACGCTGAGCACGCCGAGCATCACCACGGTGAGGGCCTTGCCGCGCTCGGGTGCCAGCCGGGCTGCGAGCCGCTTGGCCGACGGCAGGAACGTCTGCGACTTCTGGCCGACCATGCCGCCGCCGAACGGCCCACGTCCCGGACCGGGACCGGCCACGACCCGCTCGGTCTCCTTCATCCGCCCCGGTTCGGGCGTGGCACCGCTCGTGCCGCCACCGTTCTCGGGCGGCTGGCTCGGGGCGTCGCGGTCGCTCATGCCGCCTCCTCCTCCTCGGTCAGCTGCGACTGCACGATCTGCTGATAGGTCTCGCAGGTCTCGAGCAGCTCCTCGTGGCGGCCGCGGCCGACGACGACACCGTCCTCGAGCACCAGGATCTGGTCGGCGCGCCTGATCGTGGACACCCGCTGGGCGACGATCACCACGGTCGCGTCCGTGGTCACGGGAGCGAGTGCGGCTCGCAGCCGCGCGTCGGTGGTCAGGTCGAGCGCGGAGAACGAGTCGTCGAACAAGTAGATGCTCGGCCGGCGCACCACGGCTCGCGCGATCGCCAGTCGTTGCCGCTGTCCACCGGACACGTTCGTGCCGCCTTGCGTGATCGGTGCGTCGAGCCCTTCGGGCATGGCCTCGACGAAGTCCCTGCCCTGCGCGATTCGAGGGCCCGCCACAGCTCGTCCTCGGTCGCGTCCGGCTTGCCGTGCGGCAGGTTGCTGCGGACGGTGCCCGAGAACAGGTACGCCTTCTGCGGGACGAGACCGAGACGGCTCCAGAGCACCTCCGGCTCGAGCTGGCGCACGTCGACACCGTCGACGAGCACCTCGCCGGCAGTGACGTCGAACAGCCGCGGCACCAGGTTGACCAGGGTCGTCTTGCCGGCACCGGTGGAGCCGATGATGGCCGTCGTCTCTCCGGGCCGCGCCGTCAACGACAGGTCGCGGAGCACCGGTGTGTCGGCTCCCGGATAGCTGAACTCCACTCCGCGCATCTCGAGCAGACCTGGGCCGTCGAGGGAGGTGACGGGCTCGGTGGCCGGTACGACGGAGCTCTCGGTGTCGTACACCTCGGCGATGCGGTCTGCACAGACGGCGGCGCGCGGCACCATCATCAGCATGAAGGTGGCCATCATCACCGACATCAGGATCTGCACGAGGTAGGACAGGAACGCCGTCGAGTGCGCCGATCTGCATCGTGCCGTCGTCGACGCGGTGGCCGCCGAACCACAGCACCGCGACGCTGCTGACGTTGAGGATCAGCATGACGCTCGGGAACATCGTCGCCAGCCAGCGGCCGGTGTTCACCGCGACGGCGGTCAGGTCGTCGTTGGCCGTCGCGAAGCGACGGGTCTCGACCGGCTCGCGGACGAACGCCCGCACCACTCGGATGCCCGTGATCTGCTCGCGCAGGATCCGGTTCACGCCGTCGATGCGCTCCTGCATGAGCCGGAACCCGGGGACCATGCGGGAGATGATGAAGGCGACGGTGGCGAACAGCAGAGGCACGCAGATGGCGAGCAGCCAGGACAGCCCGAGGTTCTCCCGCATGGCCATCAGCACGCCGCCGACCATCATGATCGGCGCGGCCGCCATCATCGTGCAGCTCATCAGCACGAGCATCTGCACCTGCTGCACGTCGTTGGTGTTGCGGGTGATCAGCGAGGGCGCACCGATGTCGTAGAGCTCGCGGCTCGAGAACGTGCCCACCCGGTGGAAGAGGGCCGCGCGCACGTCACGCCCGAAGGCCATGGCGGTGCGCGCTCCGACGTACACCGCGGCCGAGCTGCACAGGATCTGCACGAACGAGACGCCGAGCATGACCGCACCGGTGCGGGTGATGTAGCCGGTGTCGCCGCGTGCCACGCCGTTGTCGATGATGTCGGCGTTGAGGCTCGGCAGGTAGAGCGGCCATCGTGCCGACGAACTGCAGCAGCAGGACGAGCCCGAGCTGCGGGCGGTAGACCCGCAGGTGCGTGCGGAGGATGCGCAGCAGCATCAGCGATCTCCTTCCGGGGCGCGGATCCCGAGGAGCAGCGCGTCGGCGATCTCGTCGGGGGTGAGGATCTCCTCGACCGGGGAGCCGGGGTGCCGGACGCCCAGCACGAGCGTGCGCAGCAGCAGGGCGGCCTGACGAGGCTCGATGCGCAGCTCGTCACGGTGCGGCTCGAACACCTCGGTGAGCCGGTCGAGCAGGGCGCGGTGCGAGTCGATGAGGAACGCCGGCGGGCCGTGCTGGTGGTCCTTCTTCGTCACACCGGCAGCCTTGTCCGCGGCCTGCGCGAGCCAGACCCCGCGCAGCGCCATCATGACCGCGACGACCTTCTCGGAGCGGTCGTTCAGCCTCCGGGCGGTGATCACCACCCGCTCCCGCAGGTCGGTCGCACCGGCGAGGGCCTCGTCGAGCTCGGCCCGGCCGTGGACGGGGTTCATCGTCTCCTCGGCGGCGGCCATCAGCAGGGCGGCCTTGTCCGGGAAGACCCGGAAGATCGTGCCCTCGGCGATGCGGCCTCGGCGATCTGGCGGGTGGTCACCTCGCTGCCGTGCTGGAGCAGCAGCGGCACCACGACGTCCACGATCGCGCGACGACGCTCGTCGGGCGCCATCGGGGCCGCTCGACCGCTTCGCTTGGTGCCTACAGATGACATGCGCACGAGTGTAAGTGAGTGAGCGCTCACTCACAAGTCCGGAGGAGGCTCGCGGTGCGGCCGTGAGCGAAGCGAGCGGCTCACCGCGAGACCCGCAGGAGGTCGAGGAGCGGCCCGTGAGCCGGCGAGCGGACGCGTCTCGGAGACCGCGGTGAGGTTGGCAGAGACCAGTGCCGACGTCCAGTGATTTCGAGGCTCGCTCCGCTCGCACCTCAATCACCGTGTGGCTCAGGGCGCGAGCCGCTCCACCATCCAGGGCGCGGTCGGGTCGTCGTGGGTGCGCCGGTAGCGGAGTCGGTCGTGCAGCCGGCCCTTGCGGCCCTGCCAGAACTCGACCGAGTCCGGGGCGACCAGGAGGCCGCCCCGGAACGGCGGGAGGGGTACGACGTCGAGGGTCGGCGAACTGCGCGAGCACCCCGCCGTAGCGCTCGTCGAGGGCCGAGCGGGAGGCCACCACCCGCGACTGCGGCGACGCCCAGGCCCGGAGCTGCGACTCACGGGGGCGGCCGGCGAAGTAGGCCTCGTTCTCCTCCGCCGAGACGCGCGATGCCTTCCCCTCCACGCGCACCTCACGCTGCAGGTCGTGCCAGGGGAACAGCAGCGAGACCGACGGGTTGGCGTCGATCTCCTGCACCTTGCGTGAGCCGAGGTTGGTGCAGAACACGAAACCCCGGTCGTCGAGGCCCTTGAGCAGCACCTGCGTCGACGGCCGACCGTCGGCGGCCACCGTGGCCACCACCATCGCGTCTGGCTCGTGGAGCCCGGCCGCCATCGTGTCGGCGAGCCATCGGCGGAACATCGAGACCGGGTCGGGCTCGAGGTCCGGCAGGTCCAGCCCCTGGTCGCCGTACTCACGCCGGAGCCGGGCCAGGTCGTCGGGTTCGAGGCCCCAGCGGTCCAGGGGCAGCGGGGTCGGAGGTCATGGTCGAGACGCTACCCACACCACTCCAGCGTGGACCGCCAGGTGACGCGCCGGTAACGAGTGGGCATGATGAGCACGCCCTCAGACCCCGGGCGCACGCGAGACGTCAAGGAGACGACATGAGCGAGGTCCAGCACGGACTGGAGGGCGTCGTCGCCTTCGAGACCGAGATCGCCGAGCCGGACAAGGAAGGGTCCTCGCTGCGCTACCGCGGCGTGGACATCGAGGAGATCGTCGGCAAGGTGCCGTTCGAGACGTCTGGAGCCTGCTCCTCGACGGCCATTGGGACCCGGGCCTGCCGCCGGCCCAGGCCTACAACATCCCGGTCCACACCGGCGACATCCGCGTCGACGTCCAGGCCGCGATCGCCATGCTGGCCCCGCGTTCGGCTTCCGGCAGGCCTACGACATCACCGACGACCAGGCCCGCGAGGACCTGCCCGGGTCGCGGTGATGGTGCTGTCGTACGCCGCTCAGGCCGCGCGCGGCCTCCACCAGCTCCGTCGTACCCCAAGAGCGAGGTCGACAACGGCAGCACGCTCGCAGAGCGGTTCATGATCCGCTGGAAGGGCGAGGCCGACCCGACGCACGTCAAGGCGATCGACGCCTACTGGAGCTCCGCCGCCGAGCACGGCATGAACGCCTCGACGTTCACCGCTCGCGTCATCACCTCGACCGGCGCCGACGTCGCCGCTGCGTTCTCCGGCGCCATCGGCGCCATGAGCGGGCCCCTGCACGGTGGCGCCCCGTCGCGGGTGCTCGGCATGATCGACGAGGTCGAGAAGAGCGGCGATGCCGAGGGCTACGTCAAGGGCCTGCTCGACAACGGCGAGCGACTGATGGGCTTCGGCCACCGCGTCTACCGCGCCGAGGACCCACGGGCGCGGGTGCTGCGACGCACGGCGAAGGAGCTGTCCGCTCCCCGCTACGAGGTGGCGGAGGCCCTGGAGAAGGCCGCGGTGGAGGAGCTCAAGGAGCGCCGTCCTGACCGGGTGCTGGAGACCAACGTGGAGTTCTGGGCGGCGATCGTGCTCGACTTCGCGGAGGTGCCGCCGCCGATGTTCACCTCGATGTTCACCTGTGCCCGCACCGGAGGCTGGTCGGCCCACATTCTCGAGCAGAAGCGCACCGGGCGGCTGATCCGGCCGTCCGCGATCTATGTCGGACTCGGACCCGCGCAAGGCCCAGGACGTCGACGGCTGGGACGACTCCTGGGGCTGAGCCGTTGTGCGAGGCTGAGGCGCACCCACTGACGAGGACTCCACATGCACCTGCAGTCGACGTCACCGAACGTGACGGCTACACCGTGCTCAGCCCCCAGGGTGAGATCGACTACGCCACCGGGCCACAGCTCAAGGAGGCCATCACGGACGCCCTGGTCGCCGGCAAGGTCAACCTGGTCGTCGACCTGCAAGCCGTCGACTTCGTCGAGTCCACCGGGCTCGGTGCGCTCATCGGCGGCCGTCGACGGGCACGGGCGCTCAACGGCTCGCTCACCCTGGTGTGCGCGGAGACGCCGGTGCCAAGGTGTTCCGGGTGACCGGCCTCGACAAGGTCTTCGAGATCCACGACTCGATCGACGACGCGACGGCCAAGCCGCTGACGGCCGACGGCGGGCGGCCGGCCCCCGAGACGGACGTCTGGGCTCCGAGCCGCTTGCCGTAGCACCGCGAGAGCGGTGACCACGAGTAGTAGCCGAAGTCCCCGATGCGCTCGTAGCCGGCGGCTTCGTACATCGCGATCGCCTCGGGCTGCATGGTGCCGGTCTCGAGCACCATCAGCTCGGCCCCGGCCTCGCGGGCAGCCGCCTCCAGGTGCGCGAGCACCCTTCGGGCGTGGCCCCGCCGGCGTGCGCTCGCTGCGACGTACATCCGCTTGATCTCGGCCGAGTCGCGCCGCCCGAGGGCCCGTACGTCGGAGCGGCGGCGCCAGCCGCCCATCGCGACGGGACCCCGTCGGCGTAGCCGACGAAGAACGCGCCATGGGGAGGATCGAGGAGTCCGTCGTCGACGAGGGAGTCGTCGGGGCCGCCGTAGAGCAGCGTGTACTCCGCCTGCACCTGAGCGACCATCGCCTGCACGTCCGGGTCCCTGAAGGAGACCGGGACGACGCGGAGCGGGCGGCTGCTCACCGTGGGTCCTCCCTCCCTTCCCGTAGCGCGGGTGAAACACTAGGACCGCAGTCTGACAACGAGGTCAGGTCACCCAGTCCGCGCACTCTCTCGAGGAAGCCACCCGTGACCGCACCCATCACGATTCCTGACGACCTCAAGCCGGCGGACGGCCGCTTCGGCTCGGGTCCGTCCAAGGTCGGGTCCAGGTCGACGCGCTCGTCGCGACCGGCACCAGCTACCTCGGCACCTCGCACCGCCAGGCGACCGTACGCAAGGTCGTCGGCCGGGTGCGCTCGGGTCTGGCCGACCTGTTCGACGCTGCCCGAGGGCTACGAGGTCGTGCTCGGCAACGGCGGCTCGACCGCGTTCTGGGACATCGCGACCTTCGGCCTGATCAACGAGCGCTCCCAGCACCTGTCCTTCGGCGAGTTCTCGGCCAAGTTCGGCTCGGCCGCCAAGGAGGCGCCCGTTCCTCGGCGACCCGACGATCATCAAGTCCGACGCCGGTACGGCCCCGACGGCGTCGCCGAGGCCGGCATCGACGCCTACGCCTGGGCGCACAACGAGACCTCGACCGGCGTCATGGTGCCGGTCACGCCGGGTCGCGGGTGCCGACGACGGCGCGCTCGTGCTCGTCGACGCCACCAGCGGCGCCGGCGGCCTGCCGGTCGACATCAGCCAGACCGACGCCTACTACTTCGCGCCGCAGAAGTGCTTCGCCAGCGACGGCGGCCTCTGGATCGCGATCATGTCGCCCGCCGCGATCGAGCGGGTCGCCGCGATCAAGGCGTCCGGCCGCTGGGTGCCCGGCTTCCTCGACCTGCAGATCGCGATCGACAACTCGCGGCTCGAGCAGACCTACAACACGCCCGCCCTCGCGACGCTGCTGATGATGGCCGAGCAGGTCGAGTGGTTCAACGAGCAACGGTGGCCTCGGTCCGGTCCTCCGGCCGCTCCGCCGACTCCTCGCAGCCGGCTCTACAACTGGGCCGAGAAGACCGCGTACACCACGCCGTTCGTCACCGACCCGTCGCTGCGCAGCGCCGTCGTCGGCACGATCGACTTCGACGAGAGCATCGACGCCCTCGCCGTGGCCAAGGTGCTGCGCGGCCAACGGCATCGTCGACACCGAGCCCTACCGCAAGCTCGGCCGCAACCAGCTGCGGGTCGCGATGTTCCCGGCCGTCGACCCGTCCGACGTCGAGGCGCTGACCGGCTGCATCGACTACGTGGTGGCCAGCGGATCTGACGACCACGACCACCAGCCCGGCGATCGCCGCCACGACGAGCCCGATGCCGGCCCAGTCCTTGGCGTCTCGGGGGGCGTGACCGGTCGCCGTGCTTCGCGGTGGGCCCTTCGTCGACGGCTTCGGCCCGGAGCCGGTCGCCGGTGCCCGGGGCGACGTCAGCCGCGCCGGCAGGTGGACCCGCAGGACGTCGGCGTGGACACCCTCGGAAGCTGACCAGCACCCGCCCCGTGGACGAGACCGAGATGCCCTCGCCCTGCGGCTGCGACGGCAGCGTCACCGTCCCCACGAGCGCGAAGTCAGGGAACGTGTAGACCGAGGCGGTGCCGTAGGTGCGCAGCAGGACGTGACGCCCGTCGGGGAAGAACGTGCCGTGGTGACGAGGCCCGGCACCCGCGCGAAGGCCCGGAGCCTGTTCTGCCTGCCCGGCTGGAGGTCACGCGGCGCGGCGTACACCGTGCCACCGAACACCGCCTTCGACACGACGTAGACCCGCTGCGTGTGCGGCTCCACGAGGAGCGTCTCCGCGTCGTGGGACCCGTCCGGGTAGGTCAGCGGGTAGCGGGTGGCCGGGTGGTCCCCGTCCGCCAGGGTGTCGAGGTGGTAGACGTCGACGCTGTCGCGGTTGGCACGGTTGTCGCCGGTGTCGCCCGCCCACAGGGAGCCGTTGCTCCCGGGCGCGATCGCCTCGACGTCGGTGACCTGGTCGGCGTACGTCGTCCGGGTGACCGTGCGACCGGTGCGCGGGTCGACGCCGTAGACCACGGCGGCGTCGCCCGAGTCGTTGTTCGTGTAGACGATGTGACCACGGTCGACCAGTCCGCTCGACTCGAAGACGTCGTCGCCCTGGAACGCGAAGAGCACCCGGCTGGGGACCGGTCGGTCGTCGGCCAACGCCGGGGACGCGGTCGCGCCCAGCAGCACGAGGGCCGCGAGAGCGGCCAGCCGTGCGCTAGCTCGGCAACCGGTCACTGAGCAGCTTCGCGAGCTTGGGCGGACGCCCCAGGTGTGAGTCAGGTCGTCGAACTCGCTGCGAAGCTCCGGGCGGTTGCCGCCGGTCCGCACCGCGCGGAGCAGGGTGTTGCGCGGCGTGTGCTGCTGTCCACGAAGTCGATCACGTCGACGCGGTAGCCCAGCATCCGCAGCACGGCCGACCGCATCGCATCTGTGAGGGTGTCTGCGGAACCGCTCGCGCAGGATGCCGCTCCGCGTCAGGAGTGCGTACGGCGCGGGCGTGTCCGCGCGCTTCAGCTGCGCCGCGATGTCGTGGTGGCAGCAGGGGGCGGCGAGCACGACGGGAGCCTCCCACGTCACAGCCCGCGCGAGCGCGTCATCGGTGGCGGTGTCACAGGCATGCAGGGCGAGCACGACGTCCGGCCGGGCGTCGAGCGGGGCGGAGCCGATCTCGGACCGGACGAACGTC
>CAWFXG010000002.1:0-30215 GCA_963819745.1 uncultured Acidobacteriota bacterium
GGGTCTCCGGTAAATTCTGAGATGTCGTTCTGATAGGAGTGAATGGGACGCCGCCGGGCGGAGCATTCACTCATTCGACAAATCTTATCGACGCGAGGTTCAGCCTCGGGAATCAAAAACCCATGGTATCGTCGGCCGAGGGCCCGTAGGTCGAAGGTACCGGCTTTTCGTTCAACCGCAAATAAACTCCCAACTGCGCGCGATGATGCACCAGGTGATTCATAAACATCTGACGGTAAGCTAGAAATCGCGAGCCCTCAAAGATCGGTTTGCCACCTGCGCTCAGCTTCCAGTTCTGCGTCCATGCCTCGTCCGGCATGTTTTGCAGCGCTACGCGCACCTTGGCGGCGCCTTCGTCTAACGCGCTGACCAGTTGCGCCGGGGATTCGAAGGGAAGAGGCTTGTAACTGCCCTTCGCAAAATCAAGTTCCGGCGTAGTCAGGACGGTCAGACCAAAGCCCGCCAATTGCGCGACGTGCGGGGCGAGTCGGCCGAGCGGCATGGACCTCGCGTGGGGCGCGAAATCCTTCTTGTCCGCGGGAACGCGCTCCAAGGTCGTACGGGTTTTCTTGATTTCTTCGTCGAACTCGATCAGAAGCAGATCCTTGATAGCCATAAGCATGATCTCCGGTGGACAGTATAAGCCAAAATGCGATTGGCAGAATATCGTGGAATCTCAGGTTCGCGGTGTCCTGTCGGGAACGGTTCTGGGCTGGATGCAGCGAGTTGCGTGTCTTCGGTCGCTCCGCCTCGTCCGCCATGCGTCTCGGCGTGATAAATTCTTGGAACGAACATACGTTGAGATTCGAATGCCAGGAGTAGCATGACCCGACCAAAACCACTCGTCCTCGTCATCCTCGATGGCTGGGGATATCGCGCCGAGACCAAGGCCAACGCCATCGCTCTTGCCCACAAGCCCACCTACGACCGTCTGTTGCGTGAGTATCCCAACACGCTCATTCAGACCAGCGGCAAGTTTGTTGGATTACCCGACGGACAGATGGGCAATAGCGAAGTCGGTCATCTGAATATCGGCGCCGGCCGCATCGTCCACATGGACAGCACCCGCATCGAGTTGATGATTCAGAATGGCGAGTTCTTCTCTCATCCCGTTCTGATGGCTGCGATGAAGAATGCACAGACCGCCGGACGACGATTGCATCTGTTCGGCCTGTGCTCGGACGGCGGCGTGCATTCTTACCAGACTCATTTGTACGCGCTGCTGAAAATGGCCAAGCAGAATAACCTGGATCGCGTCTTCGTGCACGCATTCATGGACGGCCGCGACACCCTTCCCACCAACGGCGCCGGCTACCTGGAACAACTCCAGCAAAAAATGCGCGACTACAGTTGCGGCACCATCGCCAGCGTGAACGGGCGCTACTATGCGATGGACCGCGACCGCCGTTGGGAGCGTATGGCGAAAGCCTACAACGCCATGGTGAACGGCGAGGGCGAGGGCGGCAGGTACACCGACCCGGTGAAGGGCGTGAAGGAGTCTTACAACAAGGGCGTTACTGACGAATTCATCGTGCCGTTTGTTTGCACGGACAAAGACAATAAGGCGCTCACCACCATTCGCGACGAGGATTCCTGCATCTGCTTCAACTTCCGCGCCGATCGCGTGCGTCAGGTCACGCGCGCGCTCGCCCGCAACAGCGGCCTGAACCAGCAGGGTGGTCGCGACCTTCAGGGATCCGAAGAACTCGACGCCACCATTCCGCGCGACCGGGTTCCCAATAACCTGCGCTACGTCTGCATGACGCAGTACGACAAGAGATTTACTCTGCCGGTCGTCATCCCGCCGGAGTCGATGAACAACATTCTGGCGAACGTGATGGGGCAAATGAATCTGCGAAACCTGCGTGTGGCGGAAACCGAGAAGTATGCCCACGTCACTTATTTTTTCAACGGCGGCGTGGAGCAGCCGTTTCCCGGCGAAGATCGCCTGCTGGTGCCCTCCCAGAAGGTCGCCACCTACGATCTGAAACCGGAGATGAGCGCCGCGGGCATCGCCGACGGCGTCGTCAAAGCGATCGAAGACGGCACCTTCGACGTGATCATCGTAAATTTCGCCAACGCCGACATGGTCGGCCACTCCGGAAAAATCGAGCCCACGATAAAGGCGGTAGAGACTGTCGATGCTTGCCTTGGGCGACTCGAACTGGCGGTGCGGGCCAAGGGCGGAGCCATGCTGATCACGGCCGATCATGGCAACGCAGAAATGATGATCGACCCGGTCACGGGTGGTCCGCACACGGCGCACACCACCAATCCCGTTCCATTTATCGTGATCTCCGCCGACAGCAAACAGTTTACCTTGTCGCCGGGCGGATCTTTGCGCGATATCTCGCCCACGGTTCTCGGCATGCTTGGCCTCGATGAACCAAAAGAGATGACCGGACACGATCTGCGAGCGAAGAATATCGGTTAATCGGGTGCATGAAGTTATTAATTGTTTTTCACCACACTTTCGACTTCTGGGATGTGCCGCTTTGGTTTGTGGATCGGCTGCAGGCCGAATTTCCGCAACTCGAAGTAGTTCGGCTCTCCAACTACGATCACGCGGACCAGGAAATACGCGACGCTGAAATTGTCATTACCTGGTCATTGCGTCCCGAACAGGCGAAGGCTGCCGAAAAGCTGCGCTGGCTGCACTCTCCCTCTGCTGCGGTGCATCAGTTACTGTTCCCAGAGCTGGTGAATCGCGACATCGTCATCACGAATGGCAGCGCGATCCATGGGCCGGTCGTGGGCGAGCACATCATCGCCATGATCTTTGCTTTGGCCAAGAAGTTGCCCCAGGCGGCGCGCTTTCAGCAAAAGCGGGAATGGGGCCAACAGGGGATGTGGAACACGGAGCCGCGTCCACGCGAAGTCTCGGGCGCAACCCTCGGCCTTGTGGGACTGGGCAGCATTGGGCGGGCGGCGGCACGCCATGCTTCCGCTCTCGGTATGCGAGTGATTGCGGTGCGCGAGCGCCCGGAGAAGGGAAATCCCGAGGGCGTCGAGCAGGTATTTCCGGTTTCACAGCTTGACGCGCTGCTTGCTCAATCCGACTACGTCGCACTAGCTGTGCCGCTCACGGCGCAGACGAACGGCTTGATGAACGCGGCACGGCTGGCCAGGATGAAGCCCGACGGCTGCCTTATCAACGTGGGCCGTGGCCAACTGGTCGATGAATCGGCGCTGGTGGAAGCGCTGCGATCCTGGAAAATCGGCGGCGCTGCGCTGGACGTTTTTGTGGAAGAGCCGTTGCCTGCGAGTTCCCCGCTCTGGGATCTGGAGAATTTGCTGATTACGCCGCACATCGCCGGATTGACCGATAAGCAATGGGAGCGGCAATATGCGCTGGTTGCGGAGAATCTGCGCCGCTATCTCGCTCACGAGCCGTTGTTGTCGGTCATCGACAAGCAAAAAGGCTACTGAAACCTTCTATTCCTTGGTAGCGATCCCAAGCGTCTTCATCTTTCGATAAAGGTGGCTGCGCTCCAGGCCCAGGACCTCCGCGGCCCGGCTGACGTTACCGTGATTTTCGTCGAGCTTCTTTAGAATGTAGTCGCGTTCATAGGCGTCGCGCGCGTCATGCAATGTGGAGAACTCCGCGCCGGCCGCCGCCCGCCTGCCGCCGTCGCGATGGACCAGCGCAGGTAAATGCTTGCGCTCGAATCGGCTGGTCGAAGGATTCATGATGACAATCCGCTCAATAACGTTGCGCAATTCGCGTACATTTCCCGGCCAGGAGTAGCGCATGAGCGTGTCCAAAGCCTCATCTGTGAGTTCCCGAGGACGGCGGCCGTAGGCCGCGGAGAACTCCTTGAGAAAATGGCGCGCCAGAAGTGGAATATCCTCCTTGCGCTCGCGCAATGGCGGCACAAAAAAGGGAATAACGTTCAGGCGATAAAACAGATCCTCGCGAAAATTCCCGCGCGAGATTTCCTCTTCCAGGTCTTTGTTCGTCGAAGCGATGACCCGGGCATCGACGGTGGTGAGTTCGTCGCTTCCCACCGGGGCAAATCGCTGTTCGTCGAGCGTGCGCAAGACCTTGGCCTGAGTCTTGAGGCTCATGTCACCCACTTCATCGAGAAACAGAGTGCCCCCGTGAGCCTTCTGGAATTTTCCTTCTTTGTCGTTGGTCGCCGCGGGGAACGAACCTTTGCGATGCCCGAACAGTTCGCTCTCGATGAGATCTTCCGGAATCGCCGCACAGTTCAAGTCGACGAACATCTCATCTTTGCGCAGGCTCTGTCCATGAATTGCGCGCGCCACCAGTTCCTTGCCGGTGCCGGACTCGCCGTAGATCAGCACCCGGCCGTTGGTCGGCGCCATGACCTGAATCTGCTGGCGGAGCGCCTTCATGGGAACGCTCTCGCCCTCAATCACGCTCCTGGGGACCAACTGCTTCTTGAGATCGCGATTCTCGTCGCGTAAGCGCTTGGCGTCGATGGCGTGCTTAATGAGGATCAGGGTCTTGTCGATCGAAAGCGGCTTCTCCAAAAAGTCGTAAGCCCCGAGTTTGGTCGCTCGCACGGCGGTTTCAATGGTTCCGTGACCGGAAATCATGATGACCTCCGGCGCGGCCTCAAGCTCGCGAATCCTCTGCAGAGTTTCCAGGCCATCCATTCCCGGGAGCCATACGTCCAGCAGCACCACGTCGACGGGTCGCTTGCGCAAGGTCTCCAGGCAAGCCTCGCCGCTGTCGGCAGCGACGGTTTTGTAACCCTCGTCTTCGAGTACGCCCTTGAGCGATTGGCGGATGTTGGACTGATCATCCACGATGAGAATGTTATGCATGCTGTTTGACGGGAGACGCGCTTACAGTTTCCGTGGCGAGCGGCAATTCAACCACAAAGCGCGTCCCCACCGGCTTGTTCTCCTCGACACGGATGGAGCCGTGATGGTCTTCGACGATGCGGCTCACGATGGCCAATCCGAGGCCGGTTCCTCTTTTCTTGGTGGAGAAATACGGCAGGAAGAGTCTTTCCTTCAATTCCTGCGTAACCCCGTGGCCGCTATCGGCGACGCTCAGTTCAACCGCGTCGCGGCTGGTAACCAGAGCCGTGGTGATCTCGACTTCCCGCAGCAACGAATCCTGCATGGCCTCGGCGGCGTTATCGACAAGATTAGCGAGCGCCCGCTTAATGGCCTCCGGATCGGCCAGCACAGGCGGGAGATCAGACGCCAGCGAAGTCCGCACGCGAATGTCGTCGAGACGGCCATTGAACATTGCCAGCGTCGCTTCGACGATCGAGTTGATGTCCGCGGGACGAGGCTGGGCACTGGGAAAGCGCGCCAGGGTGGAGAATTCGTCCACCAGGCGCCTTAGCGTCTCGACTGCGCCGGCGATCGTTTCCGAGCAGCTTTCCAGAACTTCCTGCGAGGCTGCATCGGGCGTGCCGCGGTCCAGGTGGCGACGGATGCGCTCGGCAGATAAGGCAATGGGGGTCAGCGGATTCTTGATCTCGTGCGCCACTCGCTGGGCAACTTCTCGCCACGCCGCCTGCTTCTGCGCCTTGAGCAAGTCCGACAAATCCTCGAAGACCAGCACATAGCCCAGCCGATGATGCTGATGCTGTAGCCGGGCGACGGTGACCGCGACGTTCAGGTTGTTACCCGGCATATCGACTTCCATCTGCGTGGTCGTCGTGCCCATGCGGTCGGCGCGCCGCAGCAACGGTTCAAGATCCTCGAGCACTTCTTCGGGGAAAATTTCTCCCAAGGCTGCGCCTACCAATGCGCCGGGTGGTCCGGATTCTCCGCCTTTGGGGCGGAACAATCGAAACAGCGCGTGGTTGACGTGAGTGATGTGCCGGTCGGCGTCCAGCGAGAGCACTCCGGTTGGAATACTTTCCAGGATGGTTTCGATATGTCTGCGCCGCTGCTCTAGGGTGATGTTGGCGGCGCCCAGTTCGCGGCTCGACGCTTCAATCTGGCGCCGACTGGATTCCAGTTCTTCCGCCATGCGATTGAAAGACCGAACCAGGTCCCCAATTTCATCGGCCGCGGACACCTCCACGCGATAGTCGAGCCGTCCGCGTGAGATTTCCTGGGTCGCCTCGGCGAGCGCCGCCACCGGACGAGTGACAAGTTTCGAAAGAAACAGCGCCAGCCAGGTGGTTGCGAACAACACCAGCACGGTTAGCAAGAGCAACAGGCCCATGTACGTGCGGCGTACCAATTTCCGCTGCGCGGCCAATTCGAAATATTGCTTCTGACTGGCCTCGATCTGTCTTTGGGTCTCGGAGAACTGCTTGGGAAGCGGCATTCCAACCAGAATCGATCCGTGTTCACCTACCGGAGCGCTGCCGAGAATGTATTCAGTCTGGGTGGGTTCCCAGGTGAATCGGACGGGAGTGTCGTCCGAGACCGGCGGCGGCGGTAGCGAATTCTTCAGCAACGGCCATGCCGCCGGCGCGCCGAAGCTGGCCTCGGCGTCGCCGTCGCGGATGGCCACGGCAAAACCGCCCTGCAGCGTAGGTTCATGGCGCCGAAACGCGTTCACTACGGACGAAAAGCTGTGGCCAGAAAATGCATATTGTGCTTCCGGCGTTGCCGCGAGCGAGATTGCCTCGGCATGCGCGTTTTGAGACGCGTACTCAGAGAGCAAAGAGGCCATTGCGGCGGTGTCGCGCCGCACTTCCTCGACTGGGCTGGAGAACCATTTATCCAGAGAATGATTCATGAGCCCGTAAGCAAAGCAGAACATCACGATCACGGGAAGGAAGGAGAGCAGCAAACTCACGACTACCAGGCGGGTACGGAATTTTGAGCCCAGCACGCCCAGTCGGCGTTCCGCGAAAAGCTTGAGCAGGTTGCGCGCCAGTACGAACGTCAGCAGAACGAACAGGAGGAAGATCAGCAGCGACAGCGAGGCGAAGACGACGATCTGCTGATTGCTGTCCGGCCGAAGAAAATTGAGATCGAAAGAAACCTGGGAAACAATTATCGCGAGCAGCAAAACCACCGCCGCGCCAGTAATGTAGATAACGCGCTTGCGCCGGGAGGGTTCTTCGGAAGCGCGACTTGGCCGCGGGGTGGGCATCAATCGGCTCATTATATGCTCGCTCCGTGGGCTGTTGCCGTTCCTAGCTGTGGGAATGCCAAGTAATGTCCCACAGCTTGGAGAAATGGCCTTCGAACCACGGAACGCGGCAAGAAAAAGCCGGGCTTTCGCGCAGCCTCGCCACACAGGTGGATCAATGAGCCGGTCGCGAGGCAAAGACTTGGTGTAGCGCGTCGTAGGCAGGTTTTGGCTTGTACTGCTCGTCGAACAGAAGAGCGTCACCTTTGGTCTTGTGGGTGTACCAGCCAATCCAGGAGTACTTGTCGGTGAAGCCCCAGGTCTGGAAACCTGTACAGCCGGCGTTTGCCAAACAGACTATCGCCACCTGCCGATAGATTTCTGCCTGCCGTTGCAAATCGCTATCTCGCAACCGGTTCCCATTAGCGTCGACCGGAAGCGCGACATCAAGTTCGGTGATGTGGACCTGCACTCCGAGTCGGACGAGCCGTGCGATGTTTGCGGCCAGAGCCGTTTCATCTACATTGACGTCAAGGATGTGCAACTGCAGACCGACACCGTCGATGGGGACACCGCGTTTCTTGAAATCGCGAACCATGGCGTAGACGGCGTCGGACTTCTTGCCCATGAACTCGGCCTCAGCCTCGTTATAGAAGAGCAAAGCCCTGGGATCCGCGGAGTGCGCCCAGCGAAATGCTTGCTCGATGTACGCGTAGCGTCTCTTCGCCAGCCCAATGCCGGGCCGGTTATACCAGATGGAATCGCGTAGTTCGCCGTTTTCATCGAGGGCTTCATTCACAACGTCCCACGCAAATACCCTGCCGCGATAGTGTTCGACCACGCGCCGAATGTGGTCGTGCATCATTTCGTGGAGCTGTTTTTCGGTGGAGTTTCCATTTTCCAACCATGTAGGATTGTGTCTTCCCCAAACCAGAATGCCGCCGCGAACCCGCATGTTATGCGCCTTGGCAAATGCGACCAACCGATCCCCATCTCGAAAATCAAATGTTTTTTCTTCCGGACGCAGCACCGCCCATTTCATCGCGTCCTCGGGTTCCAGCATGTTGAATTCGCGGGAAAGCGTGGAGGTGTACGCCGGTTCTGAGAGGTAAGCGACGTTTACCGCGGCCCCGACTTGGACGCCCAGCCGATCGGCTTGTTGACGGAGCGATTGCGCGGCGCAGCAGGCGATCAGCGCAAGGATGATGACGATGCGCCGAAAGCCAAAGTCTCGATGACGTCGCATCGGACTATCTCATCTCTTGCGGATGCGGGTGTAAAGGTCATCCGTCACATGTTGGCATTTTCGACTAGGAGGGCGATGCCCTGGCCGCCGCCGATGCACGCGGACGCAATCCCGTACCGACCACCCGACTTCTTCAATTCGCGTGAGAGAGTAACCGCCAATCGCACGCCGGTCGCGCCGAGCGGATGCCCGATGGCGATCGCGCCCCCGTTGACGTTGATGCGGGTGTGATCCAGGCCAAGCTCCCGTTCGCAGGCGAGGATTTGTGCGCCGAAGGCCTCGTTAATCTCGAAGCGGTCGATATCGTCCGTCGTCAATCCATTTGCAGCGGTAATTGCACGGATCGCGGCGACTGGGCCAATCCCCATAATTTCCGGAGGCACGCCAATGGTCGCTCCGGCGACGATTTTGGCCAGCGGAGTCTTGCCACGTGAGCGGACGAAATCGCCCGAGGCTATAAGGGAGGCCGCGGCGCCGTCCACGACCGCCGAACTGTTGCCGCCAGTCTGCACACCACCAAAGGCCGGCCGAATTTTTGCCAGAACCTCGATTGGCGATGGTCGAATGTGGCTATCCTGGCTGAACGATTCCACGCTGCGAGGCAACCGGATGCCGCGCGCCGCGTACCCGGCGCGCTCGAAAGTCTCAGTTACCAGAGCGACCGTCTCGCCAGCCAGAAAGCCATTTTTCTGCGCTTCCACCGCGCGCGCGAAACTGTGCGCCGCCAGGCAGTCGACGTCCTGCCGCGAAATGCTGTACTGCTTCGCGAGTGCCTCCGCGGTTCCGCCCATGGTCAGGCCCACGCTGGGGTCGAAGAGCGCCTCCCACAAGAAATCTTTGAACTCCACGTGGCCCATCCGGAAGCCGCCACGATGCGTATAGGCCGCAATCGGGTTGCGCGACATGGATTCGGCGCCGACTCCCAGCACCAGGTCCGCTTTGCCCAACTTAATCAAGTCCGCGGCCTGCAGAATTGCTTCGACGCCAGTGCCGCATACCCGCTGCACCAGGAGCGCCGGCACATCGACCGGCACACCGGAGTAGATTCCGATATGACGCGGCAACAAATAGGCATCAAACGAAGATTGCGCAACGTTGCCGGCGACCACCGCATCGACATCGGCGGGCGAAACCCCGGAACGCCGAAATACCTCACGGGCGACTTTGATTCCAAGGTCGGTGGGCGACACCAGGCCAAGCACGGTGTTGTAATCGGCGAACGGGGTGCGCGCACCGTCGACGAGCCAGATGTCGTCATACTGCGAGAGCAAGCCCTTGGGGCGAGCGGTCATGGTTCCTCCTCAATGCGACTTGATACGCGCGGCGGGTATGGTTCAAGCGCTCGCCGGGGTTCCTCCGTTGGTCGAAGCCCTTCCGTGAGACGAGGCGGCCTTGTATCCCCTTGCATCGGTGATCACGTTTCCGTACCGGGCACGGTGTTTGGTTCCCCACGCCGACATTAACTTGAGGATGGGCTTTAGACTTTCGCCGTGCTTGGTCAGGGAGTATTCCACCTTGGGAGGAACTTCGGCAAAGACTTTGCGCCGAATAATCTCGTGACGCTCCAGGTCTCGAAGATGCTGGGTCAGCATCTTCTTGGTCATCCCAGGAATCAGTTTTTGCAGCTCGCCGAAGCGGCAGGTCCTGCCTTCGAGAAAAAACAGGATCGAGGGTTTCCACTTGCCGCCAATAATATCTGCTGTCAATTTCACCGGGCAATTGCTGTCATCCATCCAGGGCTCTCCTCGACACTAGGTTACCGAAAGGTGCCTACTAGCAATAAAGATACTTTAGCCTAAAATCGCCCTCTGGAATAGCCGGCTTTGACGGGCAGGACCTCCCCCAAAGGGTTCAACCCCCGGCCGGCTTTTCCAAAAGCTGCCGGGTCGAGATATCCGTGACCCTTTAGAGGTGGCGTCTGGCAGCGCTCATTTTGTGCTCTTTGTCGTTGACGCCGCTCCAATTGTGCGTGAACGGTTTGTGGGAGAGGTCTATAGTGTTCGCAGCAAAATCCCACATGCCGAGGAAGAGCGATGGAAAATAAACGGCCGGTTGTGCTGTATGGAGCCAACGGATTTTCCGGGCGACTGGTGGCGGAATTCCTGCGCGAGTACAACGTGCCGTTCACGGCCGCCGGCCGCAGCGGCTCCAAGATCCGGGAGGTCATGAGCCTCGTTCCGGGGATCGAAACGGCGAACTACGAAGTTGTGGAGACCGGAGGCTCGGTCGAAGAACTGACAAAGTTATTTAGCGGCGCGAAAGTGGTTTGCAACACGGTGGGTCCCTTCATCTACAACGGTCCACGGGTCATTGAAGCGGCGCTAAAAGCAGGGTGCCACTACCTCGACATAGGCGGAGAGCAAAAATGGGCCCGCGAAGTATCGGAAAATTGGGGTGCGAAATTTGCCGCCAAAGGGCTTCTAGCCGCGCCTGGCACGGCGTTCATGTC
Organism: uncultured Acidobacteriota bacterium; assembly: GCA_963819745.1. Lineage (GTDB taxonomy): Bacteria > Acidobacteriota > Terriglobia > Acidiferrales > UBA7541 > Acidiferrum. Next base: position 10,717 of record CAWFXG010000002.1, read on the forward strand.
CTCGATGAGTGACGCCGCCGTCCGCCTGTGTTTGGAATCCGCTGCCGTCGATAGCATTGAAACTCTGACCATGTTCAAGGGGATCCCCACATTTGGCTCGACGCAGACCATCTTTGCGGTCATTCAAACCGACGGCTACTACCTGGAGCAAAATCAGTACAAACAGTGGCCCCGCGCCACGCGTTATGACGTGGTCGTGCCTGGCTCCATTCAAACGCAGTTGGCGCTGGCCTGGGGCGGCTTCCCGCATCCGGTGTGGTTCAAGGACCATCCGCAGGTTGCGAACATGAAATCCATCGGCGGATTGTTGGACCGCCAGATCATGGAAGGCGTCGCCGCGACCGAAAAGATCTTCGAGGAGCAAATCCGTCCGCTGCCAAAAGAAGAGCAGGAGCGCAAACTCGCGGAAATGGCCAATTCGGTGCAGGGAGGTACTCCGCCGCGGGAAAATACCCGCGAGCAGCGCACAATCGATGTCGTGACCGGGCGCGGCACCACCGATTTCGTTCAATGCGTTATTTTCGGGACGTGCTGCTACAAGCAGACCGGGCTCATCCAGGCATGGTCGGCGCATAACCTGATCCATTCCGCGCCGCGCAAAGTTGGATTTGCCTCGGCAGCTGAAGCTTTCGGTCATCGCGAGTTGCTGAAGACGGTCGAAAGCCACGGATTGGCCAAGGCGAAGATTTCCTCATAGCTCTCGAGTGCGACTGCCCGGATGAGGCTGGGCCGCGGAACGCCGTTATGCGAGCCATTGATTATTTCGATAAAGGCGCCGATGCGAACCCCAAGGGAATCGCCATCGTAGACGGCGACGCCCGCTACTCCTTCGAACAGACAAGGACGATCACACAGCGCATCGCGCGTGCCATGTGGGGCCGGGGTCTGCGGGGCGAACAGCGCGCAGCGATCTACTCGCATAACAATGCTCAGGTGCTTTTCTGCATGCTGGGCATCATGCGCGCCGGCGCGGTATGGGTTCCCGTCAACTACAGAAATTCCGCGGACGACACAGTCGCCTACATGAACTATGTAGCGACATCATGGCTTTTTTATCACAGCGACTTTCGAGAAGGTGCTCACGACCTGCAGGCTCGTGTGCCATCCTTGCGCCATCTGATTTGCACGGATCGTGAAGAAAACAGCAATCCCTCCCTGGAACGATTCATGGAGCAGCAGGCCGACGGCGATGATTTCGATTGGGCTGATGCCTATGGCAACCTGGATCGCTTGGTCGGCATAGTTCCCACTGGAGGCACAACCGGCCCTGCCAAAGGCGTACGGGTAACCAGTCTTTCGTGGGGAACCATGGCCGAGATGGCGTCACATTACTGGCGCTCCGGCGAAGTGAACGAGGTTTGCCTCAATGTCGCCCCGCTTTCCCACGCGGCCGGCGTAGTGGCATTCACCATGCTCACGATCGGTGCCACCAACGTCATTATGGCGAAGTTTGATGCACTGGAGGTGCTGCGCAACATTGAGCGCTACCGCGTGACCCATCTCTTCCTGCCGCCTACGGCCTTCTACAATCTGCTGGCGCATCCCCAAGTCCGCGACTTCGACTATTCGAGTCTGCGTGTGTTTCTTCTGGCGGGCTCACCGGTCTCGCCTGACAAGCTGAAGAAGGGAGTGGAAATCTTCGGCCCATGCATTTGCCAAAGCTACGGACAAACCGAAGCGCCTATGCTGATGACCTGGCTGGACCAGAAGACGATCGTCGCCGCCGCCGCAGGCATTCATCCCGAGCGCATGGGCAGCTGCGGGCGTCCCACATCCGCCGTACGACTTGGAATCATGAATGAGGAAGGCGAAATTCTTTCTGCGAATCAGATGGGCGAAATTGTAGTGCGCGGTTCGCTGGTCGCACCCGGCTATTACAACCTGCCGGCTGCGACCCAGGAGATTCGCGGCTTCGGCTGGCATCACACCGGAGACGTTGGCTACATGGATGACGATGGCTACGTCTATATCGTCGACCGCAAGAAAGACATGATCATTACCGGCGGTTTCAACGTTTATTGCACCGAGGTGGAGACTGCCATTATGGCGCTCCCCCAGGTGCACGAGTGCGCGGTGATCGGTATTCCTGACGACAAATGGGGTGAGGCGGTCAAAGCCATGGTGGTTTTGCGGAGCGGCGATTCGCTTCACGAGGAAGCGATCATTGCCCACTGCAAGGTCAAGGTCGGGGGAGTCAAATCCCCGAAGTCGGTAGAATTCCGCGACGAAATCCCCAAGACTCCGGCGGGAAAGATCGACCGTAAAGAACTGCGAAGGCCTTACTGGGAGCACGTCAATCGCGGCGTCCATTGAGGACGAATCGAGAACGCCCGGCTTTATCGATTGAGGCGGCCATCTGTTTGCACAGGTAATTCTTCCCGAAGCCCGCAACCGCTCGCGCCCGCCGCCATTATGTGCGCCGCTAAGTTCAAGATACGCTCGGCTGCTTCTGCCGTACACACTCCCCGAGCATGAATGTTCGAAACTAAATTGCGATCCGCATCGCTGTGTTCCTTTACCGGACGATAAGCCATATAAGCGGAAAGGCTCTCCGCCGTGGCCAGTCCCGGGCGTTCACCGATCAGCAGAATTACCACGCGCGGTGCCAGTAACTCTCCAATCTGATTGAGAATCCCTACCCGGCAGAAACGGATCACAAATGGTTGTCCCACGCTCCATCCCCGAGTCTGCGCCCCCTCGCACAAAAGTTCCAGCAACGGCCCCGCCTGAGTTCGAACCGCGGTTACCGAAAGCCCGTCTCCAATCACGATCTGCAAGTCATTGCCGCGAGTGCATAGCCGGTCGATCGCTGTACGCGCGTCGCCGCCGAAGCTTCGACCAAGATCAGGGCGCATCAGGTATTCGTTCTTGTTCGCTGCCTGCGTGCAGACTTCAAACAGCCGCCAGCGCTCGACGAAGCTTGCGTCGAAATCCCGCGATAAATCCAGTTCCGCGCGCACTGCGTCCCGGGCGGCAGCGTGGGCCGCGCGCAATTCCAGTTGCGTGTCGGTGCGATAACTGCTCCCGGCACGGCCGGCTAAAAGGCGCGCCGGTGTTCTCGTTCGGATCTTTTGCACGATTTCCGGCCACACGTCGTCCGTCGATTTCTTTACTTTCGGTAGATTGGGGTGCTCCGTCACTCAGGCTGTCTCCTCGAGCGACGATTCCAGTTCCCGCAGCAACCGCTGCCGCGCACTGGGGTCGAGCAGCGCAGGTTCGTTCTCCCGATAGATTCCTCTGTCGTGCAGCCACTTAAGGAACTCCGGTGCCGGCTGCAATTGGAAAAGCCGCCGCATGGCGAGCGCATCGTGATAACTGGTGGACTGGTAGTTGAGCATCACATCATCCGAGCAAGGCACGCCCATAAAGTAGTTGCATCCGGCAGCCGCCAATAGAATTAAAAGGTTGTCAGCCGAGTTCTGATCTGCCGCCGCGTGATTCGTGTAACAAACATCGCAACCCATCGGCAGCCCCAGCAACTTGCCCATGAAGTGATCTTCCAATCCAGCGCGAATGATCTGCCGTTCGTCATACAAATATTCCGGCCCGATGAATCCGACGACGCTGTTCACGAGGAAAGGATCGAACACTCGCGCCACTCCGTAAGCTCTCGCCTCCAGGGTTAATTGGTCGACTCCATGATGCGCCTCGGCTGAAAGCGCGCTCCCCTGGCCGGTTTCAAAGTACATTACGTTGTTCCCCTTCCATGGAACATCGCGTTTGCCATGGTGTTCGAGCACTTGCTCCCGCCCTTCGCGCAACATCGCCAGAGTAATGCCAAAGCTGCGGTTGGCTGCTTCCGTTCCTGCAATCGACTGGAAGAGGAGGTCCACCGGCGCACCCTGCTGCAGCGCCGCCAGTTGGGTGGAGATGTGCGCCAGGCAGCAACTCTGCGTGGGAATTTCATACGCCTCGATCAAACGATCCAATGCGCGAAGTATCGAGCCGACGGTCTCGACCGAATCTGTCGCCGGATTCACTCCCAGCACGGCATCGCCGCATCCGTAGAGGAGCCCTTCGAAAGCCGCAAGTAGAATTCCTCCTACATCGTCGCGCGGATGATTGGGTTGCACCCGAATTCCCAACACTCCGCGCTCGCCCAGCGTGTTGCGGCAACGAGTGATATTGCGAATCTTAGACGCGGCCATTACCAGATCTTTGTTACTCATAATCTTTGCCACGGCCGCTGCAACTTCAGGAACGATCGCCCATTGCAGCTGCTCCAGTTCGGCGCCGCCGGTGGCGTCATCCAAAATATGCTCGCGGAATTCGCCGACGGTCAGGCTGCGGATGGATTGGAAGGAGGCGTCGTCAAAGGTGTCCAGGAGCAACCGGCTGACGTCGTCGGTTGCTGGGTCGATCAAAGGCCGGCGAACGATTGCGTCGAGAGTCAAGTCTGCAAGTTGGCGTTTCGCGGCCACGCGCTCCTGCTCCGAGCGCGCCGCCAGGCCTGCCAATTGGTCGCCAGACTTCTCCTCGTTGGCTTTCGCAAACAAGTCGCGCAAGTCGGAGAAGACGAATCGTTCAGCCATGGAAGCGGGAATCGAGGCCTGGCTGGAACTTACCATCAAAGATTCCCAAAGAAAAGGCAAGCAGGGAAATATTCGCTCAAGAACCCGCTGGGGCAAACGGATAGTGCCGCGGCTTGTGCTGTACAGACACCCACTTCATGCTGGTGAATTCCCCAAGCGCCCATTTTCCATTGAGCCGTCCAATGCCGGAGGCCTTTTCTCCGCCGAAGGCAATTAGAGGATCGTCGTTGATGGTGCCGTCATTGACATGGACCATGCCAGATTCGATCTGCTTGGCCAGTTCCGCGCCGTACTCCGCGTCCGCGGTCATAATGGATCCACTCAACCCATAAGGGCTGTCATTGGCGATGCGCACCGCATCTCTGGGCGTATCAAAGGGCATCACGCATACCGCCGGCCCGAACATTTCGTTTTGCGCGATCCACATGTCAGGCTTTACATCGGCGAAGATGGTCGGCGTGGCTACGTTGCCCTCCATCGTTCCTCGCAATATCGCGTGCGCGCCTTCGTCGATCCCTTTCTGGACCTGCCTCGCATAGCTTTGCGCCTGCCGCTGATTAATCAGGGGTCCGAGATCGGTTTCTGGGTCCCGCGGATCTCCGGAAGTAAGTTTAGAAACCTGGGCAACAAACCCGTCGAGGAATTTGCCGTACACGGTTCGCTGCACCAGAATCCGATTGCTGCACATGCAGACCTGCCCTTGATGAGCGAAGCGGCTGAAGACCGCAGCATTGATGGCGGTCTGGAGATCAGCGTCCTCTAGCACGATCATCGCGCTGTTGCCGCCAAGTTCAAGGATCGCTTTCTTTAGGGCTTTGCCGGCAACCCCGCCGATGTGCCGGCCTACAGTCTCCGATCCGGTAAAAGAAATGATGCGTGGAATCGGGTGCTCGACAAACCCGTCTCCAATCTCTTCGATATCCGCCACCGCAACGTTCAGCAAACCCTTCGGAATTCCTGCCTCTTCAAATATTTTGGCAATCAGCGTTCCGCCCATGATGGGCGTGTCATCGTGAGGCTTTAGCACCACGCCGTTTCCCGCACCCAGCGCTGGCGCCACCGATCGCATGCTGAGATTGAACGGGAAATTGAATGGGCTGATCACGCCCACCACGCCGGCGGGCACCCGATACAGCCGATTCTCTTTGCCGTCAATCATCGACGGCAGAATTTCGCCAGTCATCCGCAGCGGGTAGGTTGAGGCCTCCTTGATGAAGGTCTTCGTCAGCATGATCTCGATGAAAGCCTTCAGCCTTGTGCCGCCCAGTTCGTCGATGATGAGGTCGGTGATGTCGGCCTCATTCTGTTCGATCCACGTGATGGCCTTTTCGAGAATGGTCCGCTTCTCGAAAGGATTTACCTCTGCCCAGACTTTCTGCGCCGCGGCTGCCGAACGATACGCCTGATCTAAATCCGCAAGGCTTGCCAGCTTGAACTCGGCGATCGTTTCCCCGTTGTAAGGATTCTTATCGACGAGCGTCTTCCGGCTAGAGCCATCGCGCCATACTCCGGCGATGTATTGCTGGTTCAGCTTTGCGAAGCGGTTCATGGGAGGACTCCGAGGGTCGATTTTTGCCCGTCCAACTATAATCGCGGGTTCTGCGAACTGGCTAGATGGTGTGGAAATGGATACCAAGGGTGGCGGGAACACCCTTGCAGCGGCCGACACCGAGGTAGGACCCTTCCGCTTGAGGTCGCAGGTTGCGATCTTAGAGCAAGGCTCGAAGTGAGGTTGCAGTTTACTTGATCTCGATAACCGCGAGCCCTTCGGCCGGAACGGTCATAGTCAGCAGCCCATTCTTCACGTCCAGTTTTTCTGCGGCGGGAAGTTCAGCCGACTTCCGGAGCGACTGCAGCTGCACCGCAGTTGGATAAGTGGGCGATCCCATTTTTGTGTAGGCCGGAAGAACGTCACCGTGATCTTCGTCCACGCGCTCAACAGCGGCTCGACGCGCTTTCACGTTCTTGAATCGGATCGTTGAAAGTCTTATCCGGGCCCGATTCGCCGGGCGGAAACAAGTTCCACAAGGCCAGCACCAGCGTTCCATCTTTGCGGCGCGTTAGCAAAGCAGAGTCGGAGTCCAGTGCGATCCGCTCATCCCCGAGCAGATGCAGTATCTTGAAAACGTTGTACGAAGGCTTGGGGATTCCTCCCACCGCCAGCAGGCCGAAGCCGCCGTAAAAAGGCTGTCTTCACCACGCCCTGCTCCTCGAACACATCGGAGAAGGTCCAGTACGACATCTCGTTGACGAGGCCGTCACATTGCGCGATGGTGTCGGCGAGCCACGGTCCCATGTAGAGAGTGTCGGTAACGTCCGGTTCGGCTTTGTAGCTGGCGTTGAACTCGCTCCAGATCAGCGGAAGGTTGGGCAAGGGCGAAGCCTTAATCTGATCGTGAACCTTCTTCACCGCGCGGCAGACCATTTGATCGCGGGGAATGTTTTCGTCGGTGCCGAATACGTCTTTGGCGGTGTCGTTCCCATAAACGTGAGTGGAAACGAAATCGACAGGAACCTGGTTGTCCGACGGCATGCTGAATGAAAGCGTCTGCCCAAGCCGCCTGCGCGGTCGCCGGACCACCCACCCGTAACCGATCGCTCACTCGCTTGACGGCCCGCGCGGTGTGATCGTACAGCTCGAAATACTTGGCCTGCTTGGGGTCGCCGACCCAAAAATCGATATTGGGCTCGTTCCAAACTTCGAAATACCACTGTGCGACTTCGTCCACTCCATACCGATCCACCAGGTGCCGGGTGAGCTGATAAATAAGGTCATCCCATTTGGCCCAATCTTTCGGAGGCGACACGTTCTGGCTTGTACCAAAAAGCGTGCAGCGCCTCCCGCGCCGCGAGTTGCTTTGGGCATGAAACTCAACTCGACAAAAGGGCGCACGCCATTCTGCAAAAGCCCATCGTAAATCTGGTCGACGTACGAAAAGTCGTAGACCGGCCGTCCCTGCGCATCTTCGCTGTAGACGCCGTTTTCATCCATGAGGATTCCATGAAAGCGGACATAGCCAAAATCCGTAATTCGCTTCACGCTGCGCAAATCGTCGCGATAGCTCTCCCGCAGGGAGAGGTTCGCGCGCCCGGAGCCAAATATATGCTCCCAGAAATGCGGGAAGGGATGCCCCGGCGCGGCAGCGTCGATGGTGATTGCGGATGTTTGAGCCTGAGCGGCGGCGAACCGTTGCAGCGGCCCGAGTGTGAGACACAGAATCAGGCAAAACCAAATTGCGCGCGATCTATTCATGAGGGTACTCGGCTCAAGTCTATCGAAGCATTCGGAATCCGTGGGCAACAATTTCCAATCGGTCATCAAACTGCCGATCAGCGACGAAGCCGCTGCGGCCAGATATTCTGCGATAGAATAGTGCCTCTTGCCCGTCTCTTCCGATCTTGATCGTCTGCGCGTGGTGCTGGTTAGAACGCGCAACCCTCTTAACATCGGTGCGGTCGCCCGCGCCATGAGCAACTTCGGGGTTTCGCACTTGCGACTCGTGAAGCCTTACGAAGCGGCGTTCGCAGGGGCGCAATCGGCTGTGGGCGCGACGGAACTGCTTTCGCGCGCGCAGGAATATAAGACGATCGCCGAAGCCATCGCCGATTGTACGCTCGTGATAGGGACCACAGCAGTGCGTCATCGCGAAGTGAAGCATCCTCTGAGGCGGCTGGAACAAGGCGCCCGCCTGGTTCGCAAGCGTCTCGCCTCCAGCCCAGTCGCGATTTTGTTCGGTTCGGAGAAATTTGGCCTCTCCAATTACGACCTGAGCCATTGCCACTGGCTGATGCGGATTCCGACGGTCGAACAGAATATCTCCATGAATCTGGGGCAGGCGGTTGCGGTTTGCCTGTATGAGCTGGTGCGTGAAGCAAAACGAGTGCAGCCTGAAAAGCGGAAGGCCGCAGCCCTGGGCGATGTTGAAATGCTGACCGAGATTCTGCTGCAAACCTTGCACACCAGCGGCTATATGCACTCGCGTCCGCCGGCATTCGTGGAAGAAAAGGTGCGTCGCCTGGTCCGCCGTCTCGACCTGGAAGCCCACGACGCCGAGGTCTGGCTCGGGATGGTGCGGCAAATCGCCTGGAAACTTGGGCTGAAACGTGAATCGACGGAAAAGAACGCCGAGTGATCGGAGGTCGTCAACGCTGCCATAGGATTCGCGAGGATTCCAGTGGAATCCCTACTCCCGAACGCTGAGGCGTCACGCGGGCCGTGTAGTCCTTCGTCGGACGCATCGCGGGCACAATCGCCTGATAGACGCAACCGCGCGTGCCGGGAATTGTCCGCGCGCACTTCATCTCAACCCGTGTAGGCTCGTTGCCGTTGACTCCATTCGCATAAAGCTCAACGCGCGCCGCGTTCGGATCGAGATCGTTCAGGAAGACTTCGACTTCAAACACGTGGTTGCCTGCGTTGGTTTCGACCTTCAATGCGCCGAAGCGCAACGAGCCCCACTCCCCCTCCACCGCGTGCTTCCAATCGATCATTTGCTTTCCTGCGGAACCCTTGTTCATTGCGCGTTCCGCGTAAGCGGTTGCGGCGGAAAGGTAATGTTGTTCGCTGTATTCGCGCACGGCGCGGCCGGCGGAAAACTGCGGGGTCAGCCGGGCCATGCTTTCCCGCATCCGTTGGACCCATGCGGTGGGAATGCCGTTCTGGTCCCGGTTGTAGAACTGAGGGATCACTTCGTGCTCGAGCAGGTCGTAGAGTGTGTTGGCTTCGGCTGCGTCCCAGGCGGGATCGTCGCCGTGCTCGCGGCCGTCCCCCAGGGCCCATCCCACTTCCGGCGTGTAGGCTTCCGCCCACCAGCCGTCCAGTTCGGATAGATTGATGCCGCCGTTGACCAGCACCTTCATGCCGCTGGTGCCGCATGCCTCCCATGGCCGCCGTGGAGTGTTGATCCAGACATCCACGCCCTGCACCAGACGCTCGGTCAGGAGCATGTCGTAATCGCTGAGAAAGATTGCGTGGAAGCGATTCTCTGGCCGGCGGATGAATTGCACCCACTCCCGAATCAGATCCTGCCCCCATTGGTCAGCCGGATGCGCTTTGCCCGCGATGATGAGTTGCACGGGACGGCTCACATTGCTGAGGATGCGAAGCAGACGCTGCGGGTCGTGCAGCAGAAGGTTTGGCCGTTTATAAGTGGCGAAGCGGCGCGCAAAGCCCAGCGTCAGAGTGTTCGGATCAAAAAGATGCCTGGCTTCGTCGACAGCCTGGGGGGACGCACCTGAGGCGGTCAGGTCGAGAGACAGTCGGGTGCGAGCGTATTCAACGAGCGATTTGCGGGAAGCTGTACGAAATTGCCAGAGCCTTGCATCGGAGACCTGGCGGATTTGTTGTTCCATGGCTTCCGTCGTTCCCAGCCAGCGATCTTTCCCGCATCGTTCCGTCCAAAGAGCGTCGGACTCGGGCGAGTCCCAGGTGGGCATGTGGACTCCATTGGTGACGTATCCGATGGGGACCTCATTCTCCGGCCAGCGCGGAAACAAAGGCTGGAAAAGGCGGCGGCTGACTTCGCCGTGCAAACGGCTTACGCCATTGACCGCGCCGCTGCCGCGGATGGCCAGATAGGCCATGTTGAAATTCTCCGACGGGTCGTCTGCATTCTGGCGGCCGAGGGCGAGCAGGTCGTAAAGCCTGATGCCGAGTTTCCTTTCCGCGTAACCACCGAGATATTGCTGGATGAGGACGGGATCAAAACGATCAAACCCGGCAGCCACTGCGGTGTGCGTCGTGAACAGATTCCCAGCCCGGGTGACGGCCAGCGCAACTTCGAAGGACTGGCCTGTTTCTTCCATGAAGTTGAATGCGCGTTCCAGCACGGCAAATGCCGCGTGCCCCTCATTCAGGTGACAAACTTCCGGCTGCAACCCCAGCGCGCGAAGCAGTCGCCATCCCCCGATCCCAAGCAGCAACTCCTGCTTGAGGCGCAGTTCGGGCCCGCCTCCATAGAGTTCGCTGGTGATTCCTCGATGCGCAGGATGGTTGGCGGCGTCATTGCTATCGAGAAGGTAAAGCTTCACGCGGCCGACCTTCACTTGCCAGGCGCGAAGCCACACTGAATAGCCAGGCAGTGCAATTTCCAATCGCAACCACTCTCCGTTCGACTGGCGCAGGGGAGTGACCGGCAATTGTCCGGGATCGTTGTATGGGTACAGCGCCTGCTGCGACCCGTTCTTGTCGATTACCTGGCGAAAGTAGCCTTGCTGGTAGAGCAGTCCCACACCCACAACTGGAACGCCGAGATCGCTGGCCGCTTTGAGTTGATCGCCGGCCACGTTGCCGAGCCCTCCCGAATAGATGGGAAGCGCTTCGCTCAACATGAACTCCATGCTGAAGTAGGCGATGCACTTCAACGGAGATTGCGGATGATTTCGTTGAAACCATGCGGGCTTTTCCGCCGCCTCGCGTTTGGCACGCAACAGATCCTCAATGCTCTTGCGAAAAGCAACATCGGCCAGCACACTTTCAATTTTGTCGCGCGAGGCGGTCTGCAGAACGACCCATGGATTGTCGGTGATCTCCCAGAGCTTCGGATCCAGCCGCCTCCAGACTTCGTCGGTGTCATGGTTCCACGACCAATGCATATCCAGCGCTAGTTCCGCCAGTGAATCGAATCCTTCGATTTCCGTGGGTAGAAGGCTGTAGATGGGATGGCTCACGCGAATTCCACCGCTCATGATTTCTCCTTCGAATCGGATTTCGGATCGGAGGTCAGGGCAGCGCTGACGATGGTCTGCGCTTCTTCCAGAATCCGACGCAGATGATCCGCGCCAAGGAAGCTTTCTCCGTAGATTTTGTAGATGTCCTCGGTGCCTGACGGACGCGCCGCGAACCATCCGCTCTTCGCCACTACCTTCAAACCGCCGATGGCAGCGCCGTTGCCGGGCGCGCGGGTGAGGGTGGCCTGAATTTTTTCTCCCGCTAGCTCTGTCGACTGGACCTGCTGCGGCGAAAGTTTTCCCAGAACCGATTTCTGTTGCGGCGTGGCGGGCGCTTCTACGCGGTCGTAAACTGGTTCGCCGAATTCGCGTGTGAGTTCGCGGTAAATCTCGCCGGGATCGCGCTGCATCTTCGCGGTGATTTCCGCCGCCAGCAGGGCCGGTACGATTCCGTCTTTATCGGTCGTCCATGCGCTGCCATCCATGCGTAAGAAAGACGCACCTGCGCTCTCTTCTCCGCCAAAACCAAGCGAGCCATCGAGCAAGCCATCCACGAACCATTTGAAGCCGACCGGCACCTCGTAAAGCTTCCGGCCAATCTTAGCTGCGACGCGGTCGATCATCTGGCTGCTCACCAGCGTTTTGCCGACCGCCGCCGTCGCCTGCCATTTTGGTCGGTGTTGGAAGAGATAGAAGATGGCGACGGAAAGATAATGGTTAGGAGGCAGCAGACCGGTGCTCCGGGTGACGATACCGTGCCGGTCGTGATCGGTATCGCAAGCGAAGGCGACGTCGAAGCGATCCTTCAAACCAATCAGCCTTTGCATAGCATAGGGCGAGGAAGGGTCCATGCGGATCTGGCCGTCCCAGTCGACGCTCATAAACCGGAAAGTTGGGTCGACGGTTTCGCTTATCACCGCGAGGTTTAGCCCGTAGCGCTCGGCAATCGGCGCCCAGTAGTGAACTCCGGCGCCGCCGAGTGGATCCACTCCGAGGCTGATTTTTGCGCCGCGGATGGCTTCCATGTCGATCACATTGGCGAGATCGGGAATGTAAGCGTTGAGATAGTTGTGCCGGTGCGTCGTAGAGGCGCGAAGCGCTTTCTCGAAAGGAATTCTTTTCACACCCGAAAGGCCGTTTTCGAGGAATTCGTTCGCCTTAGCTTCGATCCAACCGGTGACGGTCGTGTCCGCGGGTCCGCCGTTCGGCGGATTGTATTTGAACCCCCCGTCTTGCGGCGGATTGTGCGACGGCGTGATGACGATGCCGTCGGCAAGCCCCGTCGTGCGCCCGCGGTTGTAGGTGAGAATCGCGTGGGAAATGACAGGCGTCGGAGTGAACTCGTCGCCTTTCGACAGCATGACCTCGACTCCATTGGCGGCCAGCACTTCCAGTGCGGTGGCCAGCGCCGGCACCGAGAGGGCATGCGTGTCCATACCCATAAACAACGGGCCATCGATCTTATTCTGCTGGCGATACAGGCAGATGGCTTGGCTGATCGCGAGAATGTGCCATTCGTTGAAAGCCGTCTTGAACGACGAACCGCGATGCCCGGAAGTGCCGAACGCGACCCTCTGCGCCGGCACTGCGGGGTCAGGCCGATCCGTGTAGTAGGCCGTGATGAGCCTGGGGACGTTTACCAGCATCGATTCCTGAGCGGGCTTTCCTGCGAAGGGACTTACTTTCATGATTCTCCCGTCCGGCGGCTTGAGTTGATGTCAAAGTCTTGATGAACTTCTGGATCGGCGCGTCGAATATGGATGTGTCAGTTTCACGGCAGGTTTCTCAGTTATGGGTGCTGGCGAAAGCGGAGCGCTGGCAATCGAGCAAATCGGCAATACAATCCATTTTGATGTCGGCTGGGGAATAAGAACTCAGAATTTTCGGGTCATGCGCGTAGTGCCCTTGTTTGGGAAAAACCGTGGTCACGCGGTTTTTCCACACTTTCTTCATGGCTTGCAGAATGCGCAGCTTGTCATCGACCATTACATAATGTTGCGCGGGATACATGCGCTCTACGTCGGCCAGCATCTTCTCTTTGTGGATGAAGATCAGCACCCGGCCCCCGAAGGCCTGCCACAGTCCGGACCGGCAGATCTTGCGGGGCTGGAAGACCGCGTCTCCGTCGGACAGGATGACGACTTGTCCCCAGCGTTTCAGTTTTTGGATGACCTCGAAAACACCCGGGTACACTCTAGCGGCAAAAGGATAGTCCACCAGCCAGTTGGAAGCTCGTAACAGGCGCGGGTCGTGCAGGTCTTCCAGACGATAGCGCTCCAGCGCTCCCAAGTAATCGGCGTAGCCGAGTTCACGGCGCAACTCTTCAATGATCGCGATGTAGCGCTCGCGGGCCCGCGATCCATAGCTGCGGCTGAGATGACGGAAAAGATCCTTTTCCAGACGATCATTGTCCAGCAGGGTGTTGTCCACGTCGAAAAGAAAAACCAGGTCGCGTTTTCTCTCTTGCATTTGGCTGCCTGAGGCTTGGATTGATCTACTCCGTGCGTGGTTCAACACTGCCAGACGAATATGGCCGCTTTGGGAGCCTGACCTGCGGTACTTCGCTTCTTTTCAAATGGAACCTGGCAAGAACACCGAACCTTCACTTGGGATTTTACCCAGAAATGCGACTGTTCATGCGGGGACAGTCGTCGGCGAACCATTCGGTTGAGGGTCAAGGCATTCCGAACGGCGTAGCCCGCCTGATCGGACGAATCACTCATGTCGCCCACGCAATCGTGACAGGGGAATGGAATCTGCCATTGCTTTATATCCGACGGGGCTGGGGTGAATGTGGTCCCCGGAGTCATAAACTTCCTGCAACTTTGACGGGTGTGCCGGATCGCGCAAGAGTTCGTCGAAGTCGAAGATGCCGTCGTAAGCATCAGTGGCGCGGATCCATTTATTCACTTCTAGGCGAATGACTTCTCCCTCCGCATCGTAGGAGTTGGTACCTTCAAATGGCGTCAGCGTGGCTCCAAAGACCCGCATGCCGTGGGCACGGGCGCGCTCGATGATTTGCTTAAGACCGTCGACGATCTCTTCCGCGGATACTTTTTGCGACGCGAACGGGTTTTCTCGTGGGGCCGGGAGGTTCTTAAACTCCGCAAAACGGATGCGCGGGAATCCGATGTCGTTGATTCCTTCCATCAGGATCAGCGTGGTCACGCCAGGCTGGCCGAGAACGTCACGATCGAAACGGGCCAGCGCGCTCGCGCCCGCAGCGTCGTGCAGGACGCGGTTGCCGCCGATTCCCTCATTGACCACCGCGATTGCCGGACCTCCTTGGCCAGCGAGACGCCGCGCCAACTGGTCGGGCCAGTCGGTATAAAGCTCGTTGGGCTTCGTGCTGGTGCCCTGCGTAATCGAGTCTCCCAGCGCCAGGATGGCGGTCGTCGACGCAGGCGCCCAGACTTCCACGCTCGACAGGAAGTACCACGCGCTCTTGCGCTCCGCGCCCGGCAACTCGGGTTTCGCCGTGAGATCGCCCGGGCCGGCAAGATAGGATTCCCGCTGCCCAGGCGAATGCCACGTCAACACGGGTGGGTCCGCGGGTAGGTAGATGCTGATCGAAATCTCCGAAAATGCCTTCACGGAAAGTTCGATGGGGTCGCTCATTATGGGAGCGCCCGCCGGAATGCTGACGGACGGTTTTCCGCCAAAGGTCAAAACCTGGTCCGTCTTCGGTTGGATGTTTGCGCCTTCGTCAGTCAGCGCGATGTGGGCAGCGCCGATGGAGAGGGCGGACGTACCGAATTCATTTGAAAATCGTATGCGCATTTTCGACCCACCGATGGTTGGCCGCACCACCATACGAAGGGTTTTATCCCCCAAGGGAGGTTCACCGGGCATTCCGGGAAAATGAAGGGGAACGTGGACCGATGTTGTCCATGCGCTCACCCAATGACCGGCGGGGGGATTGTTTGCCGGGGAAGCGGCACGGGTGGCAAAGACGGTGAAAATCACTAGTCCAATGGCAATCTTCAACCTGTTCATCTCACACTCCTTCGTAGGATCTTCCGCCCAAGCCGGTTTCTCGTACGGAAGCTCGTAGTTGGCGGCCTTATGGAACGGCCACACCATTCAGGATGCTCTTGCAGCTGGCGGGCGCTGACCGGGGGCGTCGCGCCTCGTTGCGTCGCCACCCAGGACGCGACGCGATTGGCAAACTCGCTCACGTTCTCCAGTGATTGTCCGCGCAAATAATAGTGGGCCAGACAGGCCGTAAAGGCATCCCCGGCGCCGATCGCATCCGCCACCTCGACGTGGAAGCCGCGATGCTCAACGGTTTCAGTCTGCGATACCAGGAGGCTGCCGCGGTCTCCGCGGGTCACGCACACCAGCCGCAAGCCACACTCATCCAACAGGCGTTTGGCGAGCGCCTCGTCGCTCCCGGCACCCAGGTTGAGCAACTTCGCCAGCTGAACCAATTCCGGTTCATTCAACTTGGCAATGTGCGCATGCCGAAAGGACTTCCTCAGCACGTCCTGACTGTAAAAGAACTGGCGCAGGTTCACGTCACAGATACGGAGGGTGTTCTCGGGTGCGCTTTGCAGGAACTGTTCGATGGTAGCGGCGGAAACGGCAGAACGTTGCGCCAGCGAGCCGAAACAAATGGCGTCGGCACGCTTCGCCAGTTCTTCCCACTCGGCCGTCCATTGCAGGAAATCCCACGAGACCGGTTGCTTTGATGGTGAATGTCGGCTGGCCACTGTTGTCAATGCGCACCGCGGCTGTGCCAGTCTCATGCCGATCGTCGTGCTGAAGGTACGCCGTACTCAGGCCAAGCTTTCGCATGACCCCGCAAGCTTCCCGTCCGAGGTCATCGTTGCCCACGCGGCTGGCTACGATGCCCTCGTCTCCCAGGACGCTGGTCATGTACGCGAAATTGCCGGGCGCGCCGCCCAGTACTCTTCCCGACGGCAGAATATCCCACAAGACTTCACCCAAGCCGATCATCACCGCCGGTTTAGCCATGCGTTTCCTTTAGGCGGAAGGTTGCGCTCAGGTCGTCACCGAGGATTACTTCTTCGAGTGCGCGCCTTTCTTTCCCCTCAGCGCGATCCAGATCCACAGCTGCCGCCATGGCTTTGAAACCGGCCGCGCTGGGATGAAGGTGGTCGCCGGAATCATTCGCAGCAAGAAACTTTCCGGGATGGTCTGGATCGCGCACCGCGGCATCGAAATCGAAGAACCCGTCGAACTTGCCGCCTGTCCGGATCCAGCGATTGACCTCCTGCCGGGTGGCTTCGCCATCGTCGGTGTAGTAGTCGGCGCCCTCATACGGAGTCAGAGTCGCGCCGAACACCATGATTCCGTGCTGGTGCGCCCGGTCAATCAGTTGCTGCATGCCCATGATCAGGTCCTGCGCCGTCACCATTTGATGGACGAACGGCATTTCCCGTGGCGCATCGCCGTTGGCTGAAGGTCGCGGCTTCATGTGCGGCCAGCCGATGTCGTTGATGGCCTCCAGGATGATCAGGTTCTTGACCCCGGGTTGCGCCAGGACGTCGCGATCGAAACGGGCCAGCGCGCTCACACCGGCACCGTCAAACAGAATGCGATTCCCACCGATGCCTTCGTTCACCACCGCTAACGGCTGCGCGCCCTTTTCGTCCGCGAGGCGCGTGGCCAGCATGTCCGGCCAGTCGGTGTAGTCGCCCTGCTTCGCTCCAACTCCGTCCGTGATGGAATCGCCGAACGCTACCGTCGCGCCGGCTTGGTCGGGCTCCCAGACCTCAACATCCGCGAGCCAGTACCAGGAGGACTTGGTGGTTGGGCTCGGGATGTCCTTTGCGGTGAAGTCGCCAGTCTCGGAAACATAAGTTTCGTGCTGTCCCCAGAAGTGGTAGGTCGAGGATTGGGTCTTGTCTGGCAAGTAGAGGCTTACCGAGATCTCTGTAAACGCGGCAACCTTCAGATCAATCGGATCACTCAAGACCGGAGCGCCGGGCGGAATGCTGACAGAAGGTCTTCCCCCAAAGGTGAGGGCGCGGTCGGAGTCCGGCACGATGCCGGACTTATCTTTTGTGATCGCGATATGAGCGGAGCCGATCGAGAGAGCTGTCGTTCCAAAAGCGTTGGACAGGCGAATGCGAATCCGCTCACCGCCTATCGTCGGACGCACTACCATGCGAATCGTCTGATTCTCGAACACCGGCGCCGGCGGAAGCCCCGGAAACGGTAGTGGCGTATGCTCGGCGGCGCTCCAGGCGCTCACCCAATGCCAACCGGCTGAGGAAGCCTCGGCGCTGGCTTTCAGGCCGAAGCTACCCGCAAAGACAAAGACGACGAGAATCACCACACATACTCTGATTTTGTTCATGTTTTCCTCGTTCGACTGCTGAAATGTCGGTCATCTTTCGTCACAGCAGATCACTACAGTTCCATCTCCACGAAATCGCCCTATCCCTACACTCACGTCACGCCAGATCAACGCCCAACCTTTGCTGAATCTGCTCCAGCGGAACTCCCTTGGTCTCCGGGACCATCGTCTTGACCCACAGAAGCTGGAGGCACATCATTCCGGCAAAGAAAGCGAACACATATCCCGGAGCAACCGTTGAAACCATTTTGGGGAAGAATGTCGTAAGCAGAGCGGCAAAGATCCAGTGCGTGAAACTGCCAAGCGCCTGGCCTTCAGCGCGATGACGGTTGGGAAATATTTCCGAAATGAAAACCCAGATGACCGCGCCCTGGCCAATGGCATGTGCCGCAATGAACGCGAAAATGCAGGCGGGAACGATGGCGTAGTGCTCCGTGAAAAATGCCCATGCGACCAGGCCAAGGGACACAATGTAGCCAAACGAACCTATATACAGAAGCGTCCGCCGTCCCAGGCGGTCAATCAGCCAGAGTCCGACGAAGGTGAA
The DNA here is from genome assembly GCA_963819745.1 of uncultured Acidobacteriota bacterium. Lineage (GTDB taxonomy): Bacteria > Acidobacteriota > Terriglobia > Acidiferrales > UBA7541 > Acidiferrum. The sequence continues at coordinate 28,790 of CAWFXG010000002.1, forward strand.
CACCAGATTGGTTACCCCAATTCCCACCGATTGCAGCAGCGCGGCTTTGGCTCCGAGTCCGGTAAGCTCAAAGATTCGTGGAGCGAAGTACAACACTGCGTTAATGCCCGACAACTGGTTGAAGAATGCAATCAGAATCGCCAGCAGAATGGGCCTGCGGAGTTGGTGGCTCCAGAAATGTCCGCGAGGAACTGGTTTCGGTCGAAGCGGCAGCGATCTCGTCGGCCTCGGCGGCGATCACGGATTGGGATGCGCGAGGTTGAATCCGTTGCAGGACGCGCATGGCTGCGTCGCGGTCCCTCTTTCTGCTCAGCAGCCAGCGCGGACTCTCGGGCAGCGCAAAGCAAAACAACGAGTAGAGCAGCGATGGGAACGCCGCCACGCCCAGCATCCAGCGCCATGCATTTTCGCCCACGCCGGCAAGCAATGCATTCGAGACGAACGCAATCAGGATGCCGAAGACGATGTTGAACTGAAACATTCCCGCAAGCCGGCCCCGGACCTGGGGAGGCGCGATCTCGGCGATATACATCGGCGCCACGACGGTGGAAATTCCGATGCCCAGCCCACCCACGAAACGGGCGGCGATAAACATGCCAACCTGGGTCGCGAGGCCCGATCCGATCGCACCAACAAGGTAGAGCACGCCGATCCACAACAAAGTCGCCCTCCGTCCGAAGCGGTCGGCGGGCCAGGCACCCACCACGGAGCCGACGACGGTGCCATACAAAGCCGACGCCATGGCGATGCCGTGCACTCCCGGGCTCAAGCCCCAAAGCGATTGAATGGTTTTTTCCGCGCCGGAAATCACCACTGTGTCGAAGCCAAAGAGAAATCCCGCCAGCGCCGCCGTCAACGACCAAAAAAAGATGCGAGCATTCATGAGTGCGTCACTAGTGCCGTGGTACGGTTACAAAAAATGCCGACCGGTCGAGCGAGCAACTTATTTATATGCAATCCTTGGCATCAACGCGATGATTCCGTCAACGATTCCAGCTTCGGCGCAGCCGGGCTGAAGGCGCGACGATAAGACCTCGAATGTGTTGTGCCCGAACGACGCGTCGTCGGGAATGTACCCGGAGTTGGCGAAGCCGTTGGTCAGCGTGGCCATCATGGTCTTCGCGTAGGGCGATTCCTTTTTCAATCGCTGAGCGATCTTGTTATAGACTTCGCCGTTTACAGCTCCAATCGCGATGTCGTCAATCATCAGCAGGCCGAGCATGATGTGGACATCCGGCCCATCCTTATATATTCCGGCAAATCCGCCGCGGCCTTCGTTGGTGCGCTCACGTCCGGGACAGGTGATGGTCTGCTGCTCGCCGAGAATGCCGCCGTCCGCATGAGAACGTTTCGTCTCCCGCGCCACCCGCAGAACTTCTTCTCCCAGCATTTGCCCCATCGAGGTAATCATTTCTTTTTGCTCGTC
>CAWFXG010000003.1:0-18562 GCA_963819745.1 uncultured Acidobacteriota bacterium
CCTCGGCTCACCTCGTAATCCCGGCAAACCTCATCCTTATCCCGCTCCTCCAGATAGACTTCGCGCAGGATACGCCGGTCACGTTCCGGCAGGGACTCCAGAATTTCCCGTACGATACGTTTGGTTTCTTCGTCTACGACAATATCCAACGCGTTCCGGCTAGGATCCGGAATGGAGTTCGCAATCGGATCGTCGATCTGTTCTGGAACACGCCGCCGGTAATGTTCGAGCAACACGTTCTTGCAAATGGAATTTACATACGATCCCAGGCATTTGGCATCGCGAATTCCATTTTCCTTGCGTAGGTTCTGAAAGAAGCGCGCGAAGGTAACCTGTTGCACATCTTCAATATCCTGGCGGGAACGAAGGCGAGACTTCAACTTTAGCTGCAGGAGTTCGCTGAAATAGGCGACAAAATGCTGTTGCGTCCGGTAGTCATCCGCACGGAGCCGCTCCAGGTAGTTGTCGTCAAAATCATCGAAGAATTCCACGTGGGGGGCCTCAAGACGCCAGCTAAGTGCCCCGAATTCTACACCTTCCGCGCGACCTGCTCAATGTTATTTGATCCAGGTTCCAATTCCTCGAGGTCCGCTGCTGTAAGGCTTTTAGCCTAGGCCAACCGCCCAAGTGCGTTGGCTAAATCTGCCTGCAAGTCCTGCTCGTCTTCGAGACCGATATTAAAGCGAACGATGCGGTGCCCATAGGCTGGCCGATCGGGGTTGCCGCGCAGGTCGTAGGCCACCGCCAGGCTGGTAACCCCGCCCCAGCTGTAGCCGATCTTGAACAGTTCGAGGGAGTCGACGAAATGCAGGACCTGCTCTTTGGTGTAATTGGGTCGCATTACGACTGAAAATACTCCGGCCGAGCCGGTAAAATCGCGCTTCCAGTACTCGTGCCCAGGGCACGACGGCAACGCCGGATGCAACACCAGTTCCACCTCCGGCCTGGCGGCGAGCCAGTTCGCCAGGGACAGGGTAGTTTTCTCAATCGCCTGAAGCCGGATTGCCAGAGTTTTCATGCCCCGCAGAGCCAGGCTACATTCGTCGGCAGAAACCGAATATCCCAGGAGGTTGTGGGTTTCTCCGAGGCGCTTGTGCAGATTCTCATCGCGAACTGTAACCGAGCCGAGCAGCACGTCGCTGTGGCCGGCTACATATTTGGTCAGCGCCTGCATGGTGACGTCGATGCCGTGGGCGAAGGCGTCGAAGTAGACTCCGGCGGCCCAGGTATTGTCGAGTGCAACGAGCGCTCCGGCGTTGTGGACGGCGGCGACGATCGCCGGTACGTCTTCCACTTCCATGGTGACCGAGCCGGGGCTTTCGCACCATACCAAGCGCGTCGTTTCCCGGATGAGCGAGGCAATCCCTGAGCCGGTGCCCGGCTTGTAGAACGTGGTTTCTACGCCGAAGCGGCGCAGCATTACCGCGGCAAACTTTCGGTTGGGTCCGTAGACGCTAATGGGCACGAGGACGTGGTCGCCGCTTTTGAGCAGCGCGAAGTTGACCAGTGCGATCGCAGCCAAGCCGCTCGGCGCTAGCACTGTCCGCGTTCCGTCCTCTAGTTCACATACTCGGGCTGCGAGTTCGACGGTAGTCGGGGTCCCGTGGGTTCCGTAGGTGTAGCCGTCGGCATAAGGATCCCAGCCGCTGCTGGAGGCGGCGGCGTTGGGGAATAGGACGGTGGATGCGCGGGTTACTGGAGCGGAGAGCGCACGAAAACCTTCGGGGACTTTTGCGTCGGAATGGATTAGCTTGGTTTTCCAGTTCTTCTTCGCCATGGGGGAAGTTTAACGGTCCGCTGCAGACTTGTCAGGAGCGGGCGTGGGGTGGAGTTCCCGATGCCGGTAAGTTGACCACAAGCCTGGAGCAGAGTATCGGGGTTCGAATCCCTGGGGGCAGCCAAAGTTTTCTTATCCCCACAACTCCAAGTTGGTTCCGACGCCGGTTGATTCGACTGCGCAGTCCGGCGAGTCGTTTCCCGGGCTGTTGACCAGCGGGCCCACTTCGTACTTCCGCATGAGGTCGGCGTCAAAGGGTGCGAGCATCTCGATGAGTTCGTCGGCCTGCGCGGCCGGGACGGTTAACCACGGCTCATACTCTTTCCGCGGCAGAATCACGGGCATGCGATCGTGGATGTCTTTGACTAAGTCATTCGGTGTGGTAGTCAGGATCGAACAGGATTCCAGTAGCTTGCCCTCGGGTGACTTCCAGCAGTCCCAGATTCCGGCGAAGGCGAAGAGGGAATCGTCTTTCATGCTGAAGTTAAAAGGGCGTTTGGTTTTGCCGGAGCGTTTCCATTCGTAGAATCCATCGGCGGGGATGAGGCAGCGGCGTTGGCGAAAGGAGTCGCGAAAGGCGGCCTTTTCGAGGACGGATTCGCCACGGGCGTTGATCATGCGGCTGCCGATGGCAATGTCGTTGGCCCACGAAGGAATCAGGCCCCAGCGCATGTTGGAGAGTATGCGCTTGTTTGTGCCGGGGCGGATGGCGGCTACGGACTGGGTGGGGGCGATGTTGTAGCTGGCGCGGAAGTCTTCTTCTGGCGGCTCGGTGTCAAAGTATTCGACGAGATATTTCGGTCTTGAGAGCCGGTAGCGTCCGCACATGTTACAGATTCTAGCGGACTGTGTGGCGCGCGCGCCCCGCCCGCGAGGTCTTAGGGTTGGTGAAGTTGGAAAAAGCACGAGCAGGAGCAAAGCAAGACCACGCGGGCGGGGGCGCCCGCGACTACACAATCATGGGACCTCGTTTCGGGTCTGGTATGCTGGGCGCGTGCGTGGAATTCATCCCCGAGCCTGGTTGCTGTGTCTGCTGTCTGCCATATTGCAGATACTGATTTTTCCGCTGCCCGGGCTTTCTTTTCTCTGTTGGCTGGCGCTGGTGCCGCTGTTGGTGGCGTTGCTGCGGGCGCGGCCTTCGGAATCCCTGCAACTTGATATTGAGGGCACGCGGCTGTTGCCGGCTCGGACCTGGCAGGGGTTTCTGTTGGGCTATGTCTGCGGAATCATCTGGTACTGCGTGACTTGCTATTGGATTTACGACACCATGCGGCGATATGGTGGGGTGAATGTGGCCCTGTCGGCGTTTTTGCTGCTGCTGTTTGGCATGACGGCTGGACTGGGGCACGGGTTGTTCGGGGCATGCTTTGCGAAGGTGGTGAATTCGAAGGATACGGGAGAACGATGGGCGCTGATGTTGGCGCCAGTCTTCTGGGTATTTGTAGAGTTGGCTCGGACCCATCTGCTGGCGCTGCCTTGGGATTTGTTGGGCACAGTGCAGGTGGACAACATTCCGCTGGCGCGGATCGCGACCGTGACCGGGGTCTATGGGCTGTCGTTTGAGATAGTGCTGGTGAACGCGGCTCTGGCGACGGCGGTGCTTCTGCCGCGGGGGCGGCGGATGCGCATGCTGGCAGTGACGCTGGGGATAGCGGGACTGCTACAGGCGGGACGGTGGCTACCGCAGGCGGCGTCTCCGGCTGATCGAGTGGCTGTTCTGGTACAAGAAAATCTTCCGGCGGACGGGGCGCCGTGGACAGTGGACGACTATGCAAGGAATTTGCGGGAATTCGGCGACCTGAGTTCGACGCCGACGGCTTCGGGACGGCCGGCGGGGTTGGTAGTTTGGCCTGAGTCTCCAGCGCCGTTTGTGTCGCGGGATCCGATGCTGACGCATTCGTTGAGCGAGATTGCCCAGCGGGCGCAGGCTTGGATGGTCGTAGGAAGCGTCGGCGTCGAAGATCCCATGTCTGCGGGACCGAAGCGCGATGAAGTGCATAATTCCGCCTTGCTGGTGGATCCGAATGGAGAAGTGGTGGGACGGTACGACAAGATCCATCTGGTGCCATTTGGGGAGTATGTTCCATTTCGGCAACTTTTCTCTTTCGCCGAGGCGCTGACGAAAGAAGTCGGAACGTTTGAGCCGGGAACTTCGCGGCAGCTTTTGCGGGCAGGGGATGAGCGGCTGGGGGTATTAATCTGCTACGAGGCCGTGTTCCCCGACGAAGTCCGTCAGTTTGCCAACAACGGCGCGCAGGTGCTGGTCAACATCTCTAATGATGGCTGGTATGGAGACAGCGGGGCTTGGGCGCAACATTTGCAGCAGGCTCGAATGCGGGCGGTGGAAAACAATCGCTGGTTCCTGCGCGATACGAACACGGGAAAAACGGCGGCGATTGATCCGCTGGGGAGGGTGGTGGCGTCGATTCCGCGGAAGGAGCGGGCGCGGCTGGAAGCTCCGTACGCGCTGGTGCAGGAAACCACTTTCTACACGCGGCACGGAGGGTGGTTCGCGTATCTGTGTGCGATAATTTCTTTAGTCGCGCTGGCCGATACGGCATTTACGCGCGCTGCGAAAACTTAATGACTGCAAACACGATGATTGAAGAACTGGACCGGGAATACACCCCCCTGAAAGACAAAGTTCGCGATCTGCGGGAGTATCTTTGACCCGGCACGGACGCGCGAACTCCTAGCGGAAATCGAAAAAGAAGCTGCCGACCCGAATCTGTGGTCGAACCCAGGCAAATCCCAGCAGGTGATGCGCGAGCGAAAAAGGCTCGAAGGGATACTTGCGACCGATCAGGAATTGGCTCGGCGTTCCGAAGACGTAAAGGCATACTTCGAACTGGGCCGCGAGGGTGAAGACGTGACCGCCGATCTGCGCCGCGAGCTAGATTCCTTGCGGCAGTATGTAGAGCAGGTTGAGACCAAGACGCTCCTGTCCGGCGAGAACGATGCACGCAATGCCATCGTCACCATTCATCCTGGCGCGGGTGGAACGGAATCGCAGGACTGGGCTGAGATGCTGTTGCGCATGTATTTGCGCTGGGCAGAGCGGCAGGGGTTCCGCACGGAGATCAACGATTACCTGCCGGGGGAAGAAGCTGGAATTAAGTCCGCTACGTTCAGCGTTACTGGCGATTACGCGTACGGGTTGCTCGCCGGCGAGATTGGCGTGCACCGGCTCGTCCGCATTTCTCCTTTCGATCAAGCTAAGCGGCGGCATACTTCGTTTGCCAGCGTTTTTGTCTCTCCGGAGATTGATGACAGCATCGAGATCATCATCAAGCCCGAAGATTTGCGGATTGATACCTACCGTTCCAGCGGCAAGGGTGGGCAGCATGTGAATACCACGGACTCGGCGGTGCGGATTACGCATCTTGCTACGGGGTTGGTGGCGGCGTGCCAGAATGAACGTTCGCAGCACAAGAATAAAGATCGCGCGATGAGCATGTTGCGGTCGAAGCTGTATGAGTTGGAACTGGAGAAGAAAAAAGAGATTTCGAAGAAGCAGGAAGACTCGAAGCTGGATAGCGATTTTGGATCGCAGATTCGGTCGTATGTTTTGCAGCCTTACCGGATGGTGAAGGATCATCGGACGAAGGTGGAAGTTGGGGATGTCGATCGGGTGATGGACGGCGATTTGACGCCGTTCATTCGCGGGTATTTGCTGGCGCGGCGGGGGGAGAGAGGGTAGTGGACTTGTGAGCGAATCAGCCAAACTCGTGCGTTCTGCGTCGAAGCTGGGTCCCCGCTTTGAAGATGCTCTGGTCTATGCCACTCAGAAGCACAACGGGCAGACGCGGAAGAGCAGCGATGTGCCTTACGTGGCGCATGTGCTGAGCGTTGCGGCCTTGGTGCTCGAGGCTGGGGGCGACGAGGATCAGGCGATTGCGGCGCTGTTACATGATGTTGTCGAGGACTGCGGTGGAGCCCCGGTTTTAGAGGAGATCCGTCACGAGTTTGGCGAGCGTGTGGCGCGCATCGTGGATGGGTGCACGGATACGGACGAGGAGCCGAAGCCGCCGTGGCGTGAGCGCAAAGAGCGTTACCTACGGCACTTGCAGCAGGGCGGGGAAGATGTTCGTCTAGTGTCATTGGCGGATAAATTGCACAACGTCCGCTCCATCGTTCTGGATTACCGGGCTCTCGGCGACAAGGTTTGGGAACGTTTTACGGGTGGGCGCGAAGGCACGCTCTGGTATTACCGGGCGCTTTTGAATATCTATCGCAAAGGCCCGGGCAGCCTCTGGCTGGATGAGCTGGAACGGAACGTGGTGGAATTGGAACGCCTGGTGAGTGGCAGAAGCTAAAGCAAGACAGCCCGTTGGCCCTGAGGCCTCGGGCCCGGGGATTCGGATTTATGCCGACGATGTTGGAGATGATCAAGGCTTCCGCGGTGCCGGCCAACCTGATGAACGCGGCTGCGCATGGGTCGCTGTCGATGCCGGCGGTGGAGACGCTCGAAGTTCTGGTGTATCTGACCCAGAATAAGGTGTTTGGTAAGCAGGCGAAGTTGACGCTGGCCGCATGGGATCTGGAAGCTACGCAGGCGGCGGTGACGGATCCGAATCTTCCTCTCTCTATTCTGAATTACTTTATTTCTCCGGAAAATCTGCGTCCGAAGCTGCTGCCGGGGTTGATTGAGAATCCCTCGGTGGGTGAGGATGCGCTGGTGAAGTTGGCGGCGGAAGGGTCGCGGGATGCGGTGCGGGCTTTGCTGGGGAGTGCGCGGGCGCGGGCGTCGCATAGGATTCTGGAGCCGCTTGCTAAGAATCCACACCTGGCGGTTGAGGAAACGGAACAAGTGCGCGCGTGGCTGAACGGGACGGAACTGCGGGTTGTGGGCGGGACGGAGTCGGGCATCACGGATAGCGGTGAGGGTATCGACGAAGGTTTAGACGAATCCGAAGAAGCGATGGCGGCACTGACAGCCTTCGAGCGGGATCATGCAGCGGAATTGGCGGCGGAGGCAAGGAAGCCGTTTCAGCCGATTGGTGGGACCTATGGGCTGGAACTTGTACAGGAGGCTGAGGCCGAAGCGACCCCTGCGCCTGAGCCGGCAGCCCATCCGGTAAGCGCGCCAGCGGCAGGTGGTGGGGCGGCTGCGGCGGCTGCTCCGGCAAGAATCAAGCCCAAGCCGAAGTCTCCCGAGATCGAGCGCATTAGCGTGCTTCAAAAGATCGCAAAGTTGGATGTGAAGGGGCGTGTGCAACTGGCAGTGCGCGGCTCGAAAGAGGAACGCGCGATTCTGGTGCGCGACGGCACCAAGCTGGTCGCGCTGGCGGTGTTGCAATCGCCGAAGATTTCCGATGGCGAAGTGGAGAAGTTTGCGGCACAGAAGAACGTGCTGGAGGCGCTGCTGCGCGGGATTACCATGCACCGGCGCTTCATGAAGAATTACGTGATTATGCGGAACCTGTGTTTCAATCCGCGGGTTCCGACGGATGTGTCCATGGGATTGGTGAAGAATCTGATGGTGCAGGATTTGAAGAATCTTTCGGGGAATAAGGACGTGTCGGAGACGATTCGGAAGATGGCGCTGCGGGCGTTCAAGCAGAAGACGAATCCGAGCGGGGGCGGGGGATAGGGTAGAAGATTGTCGGAGACACTTTGTGGATGAATGGCAGAAAGTTGCGCAACAGTTCTTCCCAGAGATCGCGGACAAAATGCATCTTGATGGTGGAATTCATGGGTTATGGTCCGACCTCTATTTGCAGCTTCTTCGGGCCTACGACGCGTCTCCGGTCAACGACGAACTCATTGGACGGATTTACGACTACGCGAATTGGTGCTTCAACCATCCGCAAACGAATGACCCATCCGTCGATTTGTCCAGCGCCACGGCTGTCGGTTTTGTAGAAGACCTGCCGCTCGACCAGCGCGTTTCAGAGGATTTGTACAGATGGCTGTCGGTCGAGACGTTCGAAGGGTGTAAGAATCTGTTCCGCTACCATCTTTCCGAAGAGCAGTACCGAGCGTTCGCCGAACAGTTTAAACACAAGAAGGAAAATTACGCCGGGCCCTCACGTCTGTAGGCTTCGGGATTGAGAAGGCTCCTAGCATTTTGTGGCATAGCGCGAACGTGCAATTGACCGCGGCAGCCCCAAAGCATAAAAAAAGTCTTGATTTCGGTGGATTTGCCTTCCATCGACCGCGAGGACCCTTAAATGCGAAAGAGATACAAGCTTTGCGCTTGGGCGGTTTTCCCGTTGGTGGTTCTTGTCTTATCCGGGGCGACAGGTGACAGGCTGGATTGGGTGACTTGGTGGCTAGCGCCCCTGGGCGCAACGAATTGCGGGCGAGTCCACGTTCAAGATCGCGATGGCCGACAAGTTACCAGTTGCCTCCTGTCAGCAGTCCGCGAACGCCGGTCCTTTCGGGCTCGATATGATGAGCCTGGGTTTGAGTCCGTTTCCTCGTGGAGTCTAATCGGTGCGTCAGATAATCATGTTTATCAACACTACTCATCCACGAGGCCCAAGGACGTGGTGGCTATATTCGAAGTGACGACAGCATACCGGTGTGACGAACCCTTTGAGTACGAGACTGAAACAGATCTATTTGGACGGAACCGCGGAGCAATTTCTTGTATTTGGTGGCGACAGTACGCTGTCAAACGGCCCCACCAATAATTACGGCGACCGCGACTTCGCCACATACCCAGGCGTACCTCGCCAAGGTTTAGACCGCACTGGATCCCCGTCGTTTCTTGATTTCCTCCAGCCGATCCCGAATCCGCTTTTCAATCCCTTCGTTCGTAGGCTGATAGTAGGTCTTCCCGCGCAAGCTGTCTGGCAAGCATTCCATATTCGCCACCTTCCCCTCGACATCGTGTGCGTATTGATATCCTTTGCCGTACCCTAACCCCTTCATCAATCCCGTAGGCGCGTTCCTCAAATGCAGCGGCACCGGATCGGCGGCAGTATTTTCCACGTCCGCAGTCACGCTGCCGTACGCCGTGTAAAGGGCGTTGGATTTGGGAGCGACGGAGAGATAAACGACCGCCTGAGCGAGGGCGAGGTTGCCTTCGGGCAGGCCGATGAAGTCGACGGCGTCGCGGGCGGCCATGCACAGGGCGAGGGCTTGCGGGTCGGCCAGGCCGATGTCTTCGACGGCCATGCGGACGACGCGGCGGGCTACGTAGAGCGGATCTTCCCCGGCTTCTAACATGCGGCCGAGCCAGTAGAGGGCGGCGTCGGGGTCGGAGTTGCGGACGGATTTGTGCAGGGCGGAGATGAGGTTGTAGTGCTCTTCACCGGACTTGTCGTAGATGAGAGTGCGCTTTTGCAGTGCGGCCTTGGCAATGTCTTCGCTGATCACGCCGCCCGAGTCGCGGGCCAAAGCAGCCGAGACTTCGAGGACGTTGCAGGCGGCGCGGGCATCGCCGTTGGTGTAGACGGCGATGAGGCGGAGGACATCGTCTGTCGAAGTCACGTTCAGGTTGCCGAGGCCGCGTTTTTTGTCGGTAAGGGCGCGGTGCAGGAGTTGGGCTACTTCTTCTGGCGTGAGCGCTTTTAGAACATAAACGCGGCAGCGGGAGAGCAGCGCGGAGTTGATCTCGAACGACGGATTCTCCGTGGTCGCGCCAATCAGCCGGATGTTGCCCTTCTCCACGTGCGGCAAAAAAGCATCCTGCTGCGCCCGATTGAAGCGGTGGATTTCATCGATGAAGAGAATGGTGCGCGTGCCGTATTGGCGAGCGCGTTCGGCCTCTGACATCACCTGCTTGATTTCCTTGATGCCGGAGAGGACGGCGGAGAACTCGATGAATTCGGCGCGGGACATGGCGGCGATGATTTTGGCTAGCGTGGTTTTGCCGGTGCCGGGCGGCCCCCAGAAGAGCATGGAGCCGGCATCGTCGCGTTCCATTTGCAGGCGCAGCGGCTTGCCGGGGCCGACGAGATGCTCCTGGCCGACGAACTCGTCGAGCGTGCGCGGACGCATGCGGTCCGCGAGCGGGCTTTGCGTGACTTGCGCGTCGGGAGTGGGGTGAAAGAGGTTCATGACTTTTCGGCGTCGGCTTTGATGGAGTATTCCGATTTCACCAGTCCGCCCTTATAGGTCGTCGTGGCGATGTGGGTCAGGAGAATGTCGGCAGGGAGCGAGCCAAAAAGTGGAATCCCTTCGCCAATCAAGATTGGTACCCGCGTCACGGTCAGTTTATCGACGAGGCCGGCCCGCAAAAAGCGCTGGACCGTTATGCCGCCGTCCACATAAAGGTGCTTCGCTCCCGTCGCCGCCATTCGCGCAAGGATGTCGCGAGGCTCGCCCGACATCTGCTCCACGTTGCCGCCCTTAACGGCGGAAAAATCGAGCGGCTTGCTGCTTAACACGACCACCCGCTTGTTGCCGTACGCCCACTCGCCAAATCCGAGCACGACCTCGTAGGTGTTCCGTCCGATGACGTGCGCGTCGATGGTCTTAATAAATTCGTCGTAGCCGTGCGGCTCGGTGCCTCCCGCGTCCAAAAAATCGAATGTACCGTTCTTACGTGCTATGAACCCATCAACACTCATCCCAACAAACACAGATACAAGCATGGCATCCTCACGATATCGAGTCTAAGAGCTTCTTTGTCGCGCGGCTTCGTACAGGATAATGCTGGCGGCGACTCCGGCGTTGAGGGACTCGACGGGGCGGGCCTGGGGAATGGCGAGCGTGGCGTCCATTTTGGCGATGACGTCGCGGGGGAGCCCAGCGCCTTCATTGCCGATAAAAAGCGCGCAAGGCTCGCGTAGCGGGGCTTGGGGGAGTGGCGTGCCTTTGTGTGAGGACGTGGCGAAGAGCTTGATCTGTTTTTCGCGAAGCCCTGGAATCAGATCGGCGATTTTCGCGGTTACTACCGGCAGGCGGAAGATCGATCCGGCGGTGGCGCGGACGGTTTTCGGGTTGTAGACGCTGACGGTGCCTTCGGTGAGGACTACCCCACCCGCCCCGAATGCCTCGGCCGAGCGGAGGATGGTGCCGAGATTGCCGGGGTCTTGCAGGCCGGCGGCGACGACCAAAAGAGCGGGCTGGGCGCGTAGCGCATCCTCGAGTATGTGTTCTTTCCGATGCACGAGAGCGGCAACGCCTTGCGGGGAGTCGGTGGTGACGGCTTCATGGAAGAGCTTGGCGGGTACGAGGTAGGTTTCGACTTTGTGGCCGATTTGCTCGAGGAGGCGCTGCTTGAGGCGTTGCGTGGCAGCATCGTCGGCGTCGCTGAAAAACACAGCGCGAAAGCGGACGCCGCTCCGGATGGCTTCCTCAAGTGAGCGCACACCTTCGACGGCGAAGCAGCCGTCATCAGTAAGATTGCCGTGGGCGTAAACGGCTCGTAGGTCCTTGAGGAGCGGGTTGTGGCGGCCGGTGATGGGGCGGAGCCGGTCGCGGAGGCTGGGGGATGGCATAGGTAGGGCGCCCAAGCAAGGGTGTCCAAGGATGATACGCCCAGATTGAGCTTTCGTACTGCTGCGAAGCGCCCGGGCCGTGATATCGTAAGTGTCTTAGTTTCATCAGGCTTCGGGGTTTCATCAAACTCCGGGTTGCATCCGACTTTTCCCACGAGGCTTTAGGTGCGCGCCGAAATTGTAAAAATCAACTGCGAGACTCCCGAGGATCAATTGGTGAAATACGCCGCCGACCAGATTCGCTCGGGCGAAGTGTTGGGCATGCCCACCGACACGTTTTATGGTTTGGCCGCGGACCCGTTGAATTTGCGGGCGGTTGAGCGCGTGTATGAGATTAAGTCGCGTTTTCGCCATAAGCCGCTGTCTTTGTTGATTGAGAGCGTCGATCAGGCGGAAGAGATGGCCTTTCTGCCGGAGTTTTTCTACGAGTTGGCCAAGAAATTCTGGCCGGGGCCATTGACGATGATTGTGCGGGCGGCTTCGCGTTTGCCGCTGAAAGTTACGGCGAATACGGGAAACGTAGCGCTGCGCGTTCCCTCCGCGAAGATTCCTCTCGCGATTATTAAAGCGGCTGGGATTCCGATTACGGCGACCTCGGCGAACCTGAGCGGGGCGTCGGAGTGTACGACAGCCGATCAGGTTCGTTTGCAGCTCGATGGGCGCATCGGCATTATCGTGGACGGCGGCCCCTCGCCGCGCGATATCGCGTCGACCATCGTCGATTTGAGTGGTACGGACGGATGGAGAATCATGCGCGAAGGCGCCATCCCTTCCGAAGAAATAAGGCAAGTACTGAATAGCTAAATGACGCGGCGATTTTGGTTGCGGCTGGTTGCCGGGCTGGTTGTGCTTGCGGTGGGCGAAGCGGGCTGGACTTGCTGGCGCATTGTTCACCAGTCAACTGTTGAGGAATTGCGGCCGGCGTCGGCGATCGTTGTCTTTGGGGCTGCCGAGTATTCGGGCCGGCCTTCTCCGGTTTACAAGGCTCGTCTCGATCACGCCTTCGATCTCTACACCCAGCATCTCGCGCCGTGGGTCATTACCACTGGAGGCTCCGGCGGGGATCCCAGTTTCAGCGAAGGTGGCGTCGGTGCACAATATCTGGCTCATCGCGGAATTCCCGAAGCCAGCCTGATTCCGGAAACCCAGGGCACGGACACTGCCGAATCCGCGAAGCGCGTGGCGCGAATTCTGCATACCAGCGGGTTGAAAGATTGCATCGCGGTCAGTGATGCTTACCACGTCTTCCGCATTAAGCGCATGCTCGAGACGGACGGGATTACCGTCTACACTGCTCCCCGGCCCAATTCTCTGCCGCACACTCGGGTGCAGCGCACGGAGGCGGTGTTGCGCGAGGCCGGGAGTTACTTCTTGTGGCAGATGCATATAACGTAGCGTCGTTATTCTCCCCGCTCACTCTGGTCGTGAACGTGGCGTCAACAGGCCTGTTCCGGGGTATTGCGGTTTGACAGGCTTTTGACGGCAGCCCTATACTTCGGCCTCGTGTAAGGAATCCTCACCTGGAGACTGGGCCATGCTTAGCTTTGCTACGCCGAAACGCGCGCTGTGTGTACTGTCTGTTGTTGCCGCTACTTCCCTTGGTTTTGCCGACAAAATTCATCAACCGAAATTGACTCCGCAGAATAGCGGGACCACGCAGGGGCTGATTGCCGTGAGCCCGGTCAACGAGCGCGTGGTTTGGGCATCGGGGCGGGGCGGGACGTTTACCAAAACGACGGACGGCGGCAAAACCTGGACTGCGGGCGTGGTGCCGGGCGCGGAGGCGTTGCAGTTTCGCGATGTGCAGGGCGTGAGCGACAAGGTCGCCTACCTGATGTCGATCGGCGACAATCCGATGGATTTTCGGATTTACAAAACCCACGACGGCGGCGCGAATTGGACTTTGCAGTTCGAGAACCAACTCGTTGGTGCGTTCTACGATTGCATGGCCTTCTGGACACCGTCGCGCGGCATTGCGCACAGCGACTCGGTCAATGGTGTGTTTCCGGATCTGCGGATTACGAACGGGAAAGTCTGGCACGACATCAGCGCCAACATGCCGCCGGCGCTGGCGGGCGAGGCGTCGTTCTCGTCCAGCGGGACGTGCGTTGCGACCGAAGGCGAGCGGAATGCCTGGATTGCCACCGGTGGCTCGACCTCTGCTCGTATTCTGGCGACCCGGGATGGGGGCAATACCTGGAACGCGTATGACACGCCGATTGTGAGCTCACCGAGTGCCGGGGCGTTTACGGTGGATTTCCGCGATGGATGGCACGGGATCGTGGGCGGCGGGGATTTGGATCCGACGGATCCGAATATGGCGGGAACGGCGACGTCGGACGACGGTGGTCAGACTTGGACGCTGACCAATCCTGCTCCGGTTACCGGAGCGATCTTTGGATTGAGCTATGTGCGGCACGGCGAAGGGGAAGATGAGGATGGCGGAAGAGCGGTCGTGGTCACCGCCAACTCGGGTGGGGCGGCATGGACTCCGGATGAAGGCAAGACCTGGTTTGCTCTGCCGGGAGTTACGGGCTACTGGGCGGTGGCGTTTGCCAGTCCGAAGGCTGGATGGCTGGTGGGCGTGAATGGGACGATTCTGAAGGTTCGCTTCTAAAGCAATGCGGGCGCGATTGTTTTCGAGGGCCGGGCTAACTCTATTCGGTCTGGCCCTCGGGCTTTGCCCTGTGCACGCGCAGTCTTCCGCGCCAAGTTCTTCCGTTCCGAATCCAGTTCAGAAGGGGAAATCGATGCCGGGTCATGCCGCTGGGCCGTTTGACGTGAAGTTGACTCCGCAGGCAGCGGAGGAGAAGGTCGGCGATCCCAGCATCGGGCGCATGGCTCTCGACAAACAGTTTCACGGAGACCTGGAGGCGACGAGCAAGGGTCAGATGTTGTCTACCATGGGAGATGTGAAGGGCTCGGCGGGGTATGTGGCCATGGAGCGCGTCAGCGGAACGCTCCATGGTCGAAAGGGGACCTTTGCGTTGCAGCATACTGGGACGATGACGCGCGGGGTTCCGTCGCTGACGATTTCGGTTGTGCCGGATTCTGGAACGGGAGAATTAGCCGGGTTAGCCGGGACGATGGACATTCACATCGTCGAAGGAAAGCACTCCTACGACTTTTCTTACACACTGCCCGCCCCGTAGCCACTTACGTGGGGGCAGGCGCCCTCGCCTGCCCGCCTCGCCCCAACTGAAGGTGGATGCTCTACCAGCCCTTTTGTTCCCTCAGTGAAGTGATGTGGGCCACGTGGTGGCGTCCGTGCCATGCGTAAAGAGCCAGGGAGCGGTCTAAGCGCTGTACGCCCAGTTCGGGATGCTGGAACGTCCGTGCCCAATCTGTTTCTTTCATAGAACGCAGCACGGTGACCCAGCGCTGGTGGACGTTGTCCACGATGGGCAGGGACACATCGATGGGCAGTTTCTGGTCGGCAAGGTCGGCCCACAGGTGTTCGGGATAGGGCTTGATTGTCGGATTGTCTTCCGTGATGCCTAGTTTGAAGCGAATGAAAGCATTCATGTGGCTGTCGGCGACGTGGTGGACAACTTGGCGCGACGACCAGCCGCCGTCACGGTAAGGGGTGTCGAGCTGGGTTTCGTTCAAGCCCTTGATGGCGGCGCGAAGTTTAGCCGGCGCCTCGGCCACTTGATTGAGAAGTTGAGCGCGCTCTTCAGCGGGAACAGGGCCTTGGGGAGGAGAGAATTTACCGACGGGGTAGCGGGGGTCTGTGGCAGTGGTCACGGGGAACTCCTCATGGAGATTTTAGAACTGCCTTATGGATGCGCGCGGGTGCGCGAAGATGAAGGATTTTATCTTAAGACGTCGTTCCCGGCAGGCTGGCTTACTGAGTCAGAGCAGTGAGACGGGCGGTGTTTTCCACACTGCCAGGGACGAGCTGCGGAGAGATAACTAGCAGGCTGCCGGATTCTGGGACGGAATTGAGATTGGCGATGTTGGTGAGCTGATAGACACTATGGCGCGAGGTGTAATCGTGAGCCACCAGGGGAACGATTTGTTCGGGCTGATCGGAACCGAGACCGAGAACAACTCGGCCTTCGACCAGAAAATGGGTCGCATCCTCTGAGAAACTCGGCCGAGCGTTAATTCGTAAATCCTTACGAGGCTGCCACCCGGTGCGGGCCACGACCACCGCGCCTAGCGGAATTGGTCCGTGGTTCTGCTCCCAGCTGGCGATGTCTTCGACGCCAATCTGATAGTTCGGGTTGGCGGCAACGCTGCGCTCTACGTTCATTACCACCAGCGGAGCGCGAAGACGGGCTTCCGGAATCTGCGTGACCGTCCAAAGACCAGGAACCAGCTTAGCTGGAGACTCGATACGAGTGCTCGCCACCTGATCACGCTTTGCCTGGCCCCATCTGGCATAGGTTGCGGAATCCAGCGAGATGTCGACGGCCCGGGTCAGATCCACCAAGCGTCGGAACCCTTCATGGCGAACGGAAATCGGCTCGCGCTGCGCCAATACGAAAAGCGCTAGCGCCACCGAGTACCCGATCACAAAAGTCCGAAATCGCATGGAGTAGAAAACCTGCTCTATCTACCGATAGTTGGATGCTCGAAATCCTGATTACATCCCTATTCTCTGCCTTTGGACCCAAGTCTTCAAGGGCCAACTGGCCATGACCCCAGGACCCCCCTAAGCGAGATAGACTCCGACCGTCGGGCCCAGGTTCCCAACAAGGTCTTAGATATCATGGGTATCGCGTTCATTTGAGCTGCCCCGCCAGACTCAACGCCAAAACGGCTGCAAACAACGTCCCGAGGAGGTTTACATCGTCGTTGTTAAGGCCGCCAGGGTGCTCCAGCACGGCACCTAGGAGGCTATCGAAGAACGTGCCGCAAAGCGCGGCCAGAGCGACAATCCAAGCCAGTGGGGGTGCCACCAAACCCGCCCAGACCGCTACCAGGCTCATTGCGACGGCCGCCAGCGTTCCGCAGGCGCTCCCGGCCCAGGAAATACCTCCATTGGTGCCCGGAGCGACGGGTGCGCCGGTCGAAAATAGTCTGGCGGGGGAACCGAATGCCTGTCCACACTCGCTGGAGACGGTGTCTGCGGCCGCCTCGGCCAACGCGGCTGCGCAGGCCACCAGCAGGGAAGGGTTGCAAAAGTGCCCGTAACTGATTGCAAACAAAGAGGCGGTTCCGACATTGGCCAGAACTTGGGAGGCGCTGCGGCCGCTGGGCCGCTCCGCCGTTCCCAGCTCGAGTTTGCGCTGCCGTCCCAGCCGCGTGGCGAGTAAGGTAACAAGAAACAGAGCGACGAGGGTGAGGAAAGCCCTCGGGCCCGCGCAGAAATACGGTGCGAAGGCCAGGGCAAATCCGGCCACCGCGCCTGATCGCGTTACACCGCGAAGCCCATACCCAATCAAAGCGAAAAGGAAAGTAACGGCGAGCGCTGGGAGAGAAGCATAGCGCGTCGCCAGTTCGATAACTGCGACCGCGAACGGGTTCTGCCCGTTTAACAGAATGCCTCTCCGCTACGAATAGCTCGGAACACGACGTTTGCTTGGAATCCCTTTGGCGACGGGACATCCGGGCGAACAGCGCCGAGATATTTCTGCGTCAAAAATTTTGCAAAACTGCGACACTTCGATGACAACTCGCGTGCGGGCGAGGAGCAGAATCGTTTCATTCCTAGGCTGCCCTCCTCATCGCGGTGCCTTTCGGCGAGGCGCCCCGCGTGACGCGAGACGCAGCCTAGGAGTGATTCTATCTCTCTCTCCAGGAAGGCTCTCCCATGGCAGTACATGGATGCTCGAGGATACGTCCGCGCATTTTCGGCGCGGTCCTGTTGGCCGGTCTGCTCCCAGTCTTGAGCGGGTTTGCCAGTGCGCAACGCTACCATCAATTCAACATCATTTCCGACGTGCCCGGGGTGGCAAAAACCACGGATACGGCGGGGCAACTGGTCAATCCGTGGGGAATCGCGTTCAGCTCCACGGGACCGTTTTGGCTTTCCGACAATGGCTCTGGCCTCTCGACTATCTATGCCGGGCAAACACCGGTAACGCAACAAGGATTGGTAGTGACGGTGCCTCCTGCGCCGGGCAACACCGGCGGAACACCGACGGGAATCGTGTTCAACGGCGCTGGCGGATTTTCCGTTAGCGAAAATGGCATTTCCGGTTCCGCCTTCTTTATCTTTGCCACGGAAGACGGCACCCTCGCAGGCTGGAACCCTGGTGTTGACCTGCACAACGCGATTCCGGTTGTGGATAACTCCAAACCCGGCGGTGTGGATCACTCGGAATTCGGAGCGGTTTACAAGGGGCTAGCCATCGTCACGACCCCGACGGGGTCGTTCATCTACGCCACGAATTTCCGTGACCGCAAGGTTGAGGTTTACGATTCGAATTTCACTTACCTAAAGTCGTTTCGAGACCCGAACGTTCCCAAAGATTATGCTCCGTTCGGAATCCAGGCGATTGGACAGAAGATTTACGTGACCTACGCGGAACAGGACGACCAGAAGCACGACGACGTCCCCGGTCCCGGCCACGGTTTCGTGGACGTCTTCGGACCACACGGCGCGCTCTTACAGCGGCTAGTGACGCAAGGACCCTTGAATTCGCCGTGGGGTATTGCCCTGGCTCCGGCGAACTTCGGGACCTTCTCCAGCAACGCTCTGTTAATTGGCAACTTCGGCAACGGGTGGATCAACGCGTTCGATCCGGCAACCGGCGCCGCGCTTGGCTTCCTGGAGGATTCCCACCGGGCGCCTATTGCGATCGACGGCCTGTGGGGTCTTGCGTTCGGCAATGGACATAGCGCCGGAAGGACGACGGAGTTGTTTTTCACCGCCGGAATTCAGGGCGAATCTCACGGTCTGTTTGGCAAGTTGACAGCATTCTAATAAACGCCACTGTAGACCGCCTGGGTGCACGGGGCCCGGGGTTGCACTTGGGGGCTGGCTTCGGCTGGCCCTATTTTTCTTTCCGACCCTTGCGTTGCAGGGAGCATCGTTCCCGCGCTTTGCTTCGCGAAGGACGGAGCCAGGCGACTAATCCGAAAGCCAGACTTTGGCCACGCGGTGGTTGGTCCAAGCGTAGAGGACTGCCCATGCATCGTACCCGCACAAGACAATGACGGGATTGGTCGCTCGTAGGCGCTTGGTGCCATAAACGTCTCGATACTCACCGGGGTCTTGCCTCCAGACCACGGGCACTGAATCCTTCGCCGTATCCAACAGAGTAGTGCTCCAACTGTTTCCCACACGGTGGGCCACAACAAGCTCTGCCTTTCCCTTTGCCCCGTCCCGGGAATCAAGACCAAGGCCAGAGTGGGTTTGTGATCACCGTAGAAATCTACGCTTACCAGGCCGGGACACGCACTCCCGTGATCCTTCTGAAACACCCCTTTGTCATGT
>CAWFXG010000004.1:0-167395 GCA_963819745.1 uncultured Acidobacteriota bacterium
GCAGGGGTTGCCTGAAGATCGCGTGCGTTATCACATCTGTTGGGGAAGCTGGCACGGGCCGCACACGCACGATCTGCCGTTTAAACATCTGGTGGACATCATGTTGAAAGTGAAGGCGGGCGCTTACTCGGTGGAAGCAGCCAACCCGCGTCACGAGCACGAATGGAAGGTTTGGAAGGATGTGAAGTTGCCCGACGGAAAGATCCTGATCCCGGGCGTGGTGAGCCACGCCAGCAATGTAGTGGAGCATCCCGAGCTGGTGGCCGATCGCATCGCGCTGTACGCGGGTCTGGTTGGCAAGGAAAACGTGATCGCCGGAACCGATTGCGGGTTGGGCTTGCGCGTTCACCCGCAGATCGCATGGGCGCAGTTGAAGGCGCTGTCGGAAGGCGCGGCGCTGGCTAGTAAACAGCTCTGGGGGCAATAGAACATGGCCACTGGCAACGCCTCGGGGCTGCGTAGGAAATCCTTCTCGCCTTGGGTGCGCTATCCACGCTGGTTTTGCTTTATGGGCTGCTGGTGCCCCTAGCCAAGGTGATGGAAAAAACCGGGCTCTGGCTTCGTCTGGCGAACCGCCGGCGTCGCGGGCGGAGGTTCCAGGGCAAGTTCGGCGATTACCAGGGCACGGCGCACGATGTCTTCGCCTGCGTCTACTTCAAGAGCGGCACCAACTGGCTGATGCAGATCCTGGTGCAAATCATCCACCATGGCGCGGCGGAGTTCGAACATGTGCACGATATGGTCCCTGGCCCGACTCGCCGGACCCTCGCTACGCCGTTGCTGTTTCTGACGAGACCGCGTGGAAGAACTCGCCGTCGGGTTTACGCGTGATCAAGACGCATCTGGATCTCGCCCAAGTTCCGTTTTCTGCGGAAGGGCGTTACATCTGCGTAGTTCGCGATCCCAAGGACACATGCGTATCCGGTTATCATTTTTTGCGCGCGGAAGGCATGGGGCCCATGACGCCGTCGGTGGCAAACTTCGTTGAATTCTTCCTCTCGCCGAATTTTCCGTTCCACCCCTGGCCCGAATTCCTCAACGAATATTGGCAGGTGCGCAATCGCGAGAACGTGCTTTTCTTGACGTACGAGGAGATGAAGAAGGACTTGCGAGGAACGGTGCGCAGGATTGCTGCCTTCTTGAACGTCGCGCTCACCGAGGACGAAGTGGACGCGGTAGTCCGGCGGTCATCTTTTGAACACATGAAGGAGATCGAACACAAGTTCGAGACCGGCATGATGGTTCCCTGGGCCAAGCCGCACGGCGCCATGATACGGCGCGGGCAGCACAAGGCGTCCGGCGAATTGCTCAGCCCCGCGCAACAACAAAGGATCGACGATGATTGCCGCACGGAACTGAAGCGCCTGGGCTGCGATTTTCCCTACGATGAAGCGTTCGGGCCGGCTGCGGAATCGCTGGCTACCACGGAACTGGCCCGTCCTCGTTGAAGTAGCCGCCGCTCGGCCCATCGTCGCCGATGGTGGCGTACTGGATAGCCGCCACCGCTCCCTGCGCCGCGGTGCGAGGCCCACTGTTGCCGTTCAGGTCCGTCGCGCAATAGCCTGGGCAGATGGCGTTGATCTTGATCGGCGTGTTCCTCAATTCATTGGCGAACTGCACGTCAGGCTGTTCAACGCCGACTTCGACGTGTTGTAGCCCAGTACCTGGAACTGCGCCATGGGCGAATTAGGTTGGCTGATCAGTGTGATGGAACCCAGGCTGCTGGACACGTTTACGATGCGCCCGTGTTTCGATTTGCGCAGCAGCGGCAGCATGGCCTGGGTAAGCGCCATCGGTCCAAAGACGTTGGTCTCATAGACCTCGCGAACTTTCGCCAGATCGGCGGTGCTGGGCTTGGATTCCATGTCCCCTATGCCGGCGTTGTTGACTAAGATGTCCAACCGGCCAAATTCCTTTGCGATCCGCTCGGCGGCGCGCTGAATGGTGGCCTGATCGCTGACGTCCAGCTGCACGGAAATGAGCGTCCGTGCCTTCCGCCTTTAGCTTTTCCGCGGCTGCTTGGCCACGAGCCTCGTCGCGCGCACCGATCAGCACTCTAATCTTCTTCGCGCCCAGCCCGCGCGCGATTTCATATCCGATTCCCTTGTTCGCACCGCTGACGAGAGCGATGTCACCTTCAAAGAGTTCCACGTTTGGCATACTTCGACAGTCTATCCAATCAGGAGCCTGTAAACCCCGTGAGAGGAAACTTCGTCAACACGCGCATGCAAAAACGAATTCTTGCACTCGCCTCATTAACGGCCTTCACATCGCTGTTGGTTCACGCGCAGGGTACTTCCACGCCGCCCACCACGGCGCAAATCGTCACCAACCGCGTGGCCCGGCTCACCAAACTGCTGGACTTGAACCCCAGCCAGCAAACGTCGGCGACGACCATCTTTACTACCGAGCAGACCGCTCTAGCCACGTTGCGGACGAGCATGCAGACCGCGCATAGCGC
The DNA here is from genome assembly GCA_963819745.1 of uncultured Acidobacteriota bacterium. Lineage (GTDB taxonomy): Bacteria > Acidobacteriota > Terriglobia > Acidiferrales > UBA7541 > Acidiferrum. Next base: position 2,462 of record CAWFXG010000004.1, read on the forward strand.
GCTTCAAACTGCCATCAAGAGCAGCGATACGGCGACTATTGGCACCGAATCGACGCAACTTGGCACCTTGAGTGGCGAACAGACGCTGGCGCAAGCCACAGCGGACGCGGCGTTCTATGCCATCCTGACAGCCGATCAGCAATCCAAGTACGACACGCTCGGGCCGCTGGGCGGTGGACCTGGCGGTCCGGGTGGTCCTGGTGGATTTGGCGGTCCCGGCGGACCGGGGCCTCACGGCTTAGGGGGATCCCATTAGGAACGCATTGTAAACCCGCCGCCTAGGCTACACGTCTACACCGCCTGTGCAACGGTCGGCAACGTCCGAAATGGAGAGAGCCATCCCTCCGGACGTTGCCGCGCTCGTTTGGGATTTCGAAGCGCTGGTTCGGTTATACCGGCCGAAGGTGTTCCGCTTTCGCGCTGGCTTCGTTGCGCGATCTGGACGCCGCGGAGACCATCACACAGGATTGTTTTTCTGCGCGCCCACCAAGCGCGCGAGCGCTTCCGGCAGGACTGCAGCATGCACACCTGGCTGATGCAGATTGCCGTAAGAATGTCATTCGCGATCATATTCGCAACCGGCGCTTTCAGTTTTGGCGGCGCGCCAGCCTTACGGCGCAACCCATCGATCTGGCAGGCCATATGATCGCCGACAGCGGCCGGTCGCCCGAAGCGCAGGCCGCTGCTGGAGGCCGACCGGCGGACGAAGCGCAGGTGCTGGGGCAAATCGATCGGATCGCGCAGGCCCGCGCCGAGCTGGAGAAGGCCAATGCCCGCATGCTGCTCGCTTTTCGTGGAGTCCTGACGCTGGAGCAGTGGAAGAAGCTTCAAGCGGAAGAGCCTCCGCGCCGGGGAGAACATCCCTAGTACGAAGAAAAATTTCCCACTCGGAGCGCGGCCCGATACTCCTTTGTTTTAGCCGTTTAACGTTTGGAAACGGGCGTGCCGTTCAGCCCGGCGAGGACGGCTTATGAAAAATCAAAAGAATACTTGCCACCGCCGCTCTTGCGCTGGGAACTTCCTTCATCACGTCGACGGCGTATGCTCGCGTGGGCGTCGGTATCAGCGTAGGTGTTCCACCGCCACCTCCGCGAGTTGTCAGCCCAATCGGAGTCTCGCCTGGACCAGGTTACGTTTGGACGAACGGCTATTGGGACTGGAACGGGGGCACCTGGGTTTGGGTAAACGGACGATGGCTGCTTCCGCCGCACGGCCACCGGATTTGGGTTCAGCCTTACTATCATCCATTCCGCGGCGCTTATCACTACCATCGAGGCCACTGGCGCTAAGCTGGGGCGTGCTATCTTCGTGGCTTGTCCGTCTCTGAATACGGTCGCTATTTCGAAGACTTAGAACCGGGCCAGACCTTTGAGCACTGGCCGGGCCGTACCATCACCGAGTATGACGATACCTGGTTCAGCTTGATGAGCATGAACCAGCATCCTCTGCACATTGATGAACACTACTCCCGAAACACGCAGCATGGGCAAAGGCTGGTGGAGGGGCCCCTGGTGATCAGCCTGGTGATCGGAATGAGCCAGGCGGACATTGGCGGCCGGGCTGTGCGGACCATTGAATATTCCAACGTGCGGCATTTCGAGCCGGTCTTCCACGGGGACACCATCTATGCCGAATCAACGGTGTTGGAGAAGAGCGAATCCTCGAATGGGCAAGGCGTGGTTCGGGTGGAACATCGCGGAAGAAACCAGCGCGAAGAGATTGTGCTAACAATGATTCGCAAAATCGTGGTGCCCACGCGTCCCTCAGACTTACCAGGCCGATAAGCGGGGCGTGGGCAAGATAGTTTTCGCATTCCTGCTTTACCTCAGTTCCAATCAGGTAACTGCCCAGGTTCCGTACGAAGTGTCCATCGGCGCGGGCATTGCTGTGGTGGTGACGAATGGCGCAAATCCTCCCTGCCAACGCAGCGGTAACCGTCGGGGCTGCCGCGCCCGGAATCTTCACTCCGATGGGTCGGGCGTCGGTGAAGCCACGGCCATCGACACCGGCGCCACCTCCGGGCTGGTGACATTGAACAACACCACCAATCCAGCCAAGATCGGCGACATGGTGACACGGTATCTGACCGGCCAGGGCGACTCAACCTCATTCCGCATCCGGGATTAACGAACACCAGCTATATTCCAGCGAGCTGTCGCCCCTTCCGCAAATGTCCCCCTCTGCTCGCCGTCAAGTACGCCGGGGTGGTGCCCGAAGATCAAGGTCGTCGTCTCGCTAGGCAGTGCGCCGGGGCGCAATCGAACGTTACGCTCAAAATCCACCCCTAGCGTGACAGGTGCCGCTTATGCCCCAGCAGCGCATGATCCGGACGCCGCCACCTCGGTGGGTGGTAAAGCAAATTTAATTAAAAGTTCCTTGGCGGAGTGCACGCGGCGTGGTACTTGTGTTCGAGTCCCCCAAATTCTCAAAAGGAGGCCGCCCCATTGGTATCTGACGATCGATCCATCATCTCCGCGGGCTGCCTCTCGACCTTCCCGGTTCGCTAGCTTCCTGCATCCGACAACCCTGTAGCAACGCCGCACATCCCGTGCGGAAGGAGGAATTATGACTACGATCAAAGTCTTTCAAGGCACACGATCCGTCGACGCGCCACGTCTGTGCGATTCCTGCTCAAACGGCGTGGTGATGCGCGGCCCGGCCGAGAGCGAAGAGCACGTGCACTGTTCGCTGATGGAAAAGCCCATCGCAATGCGCGTGACGGAATGCAACCGTTATATCGATCGCACGCAGCCGTCGCTGTGGGCGATGAAAGAGATCGCTTGGGTACTGCAGTCCGATTCCAAGCGCCAGAAGATCGGCTTCGTCACGGCCAAGGAGTGGCGCAAGCTGAACGAGAACGAGAATCTGGTTCCCTTGCAGTTTGAGTAATCACTCAAGCGCTGGCGATCCAGTGCGTAACTTTGGGCGGGCCTTCGCCGCGATGAAAGGCAAAGGCCCGCGTTTCGGCTTCTCGATCGGAGACGGTCACGGCGCTCATGCTGGCGCAGGTGCTCGGCCCAGCTTTCCACCACAAACGTTTCGATGAATCGGCCGGGGGTTGCCGCGTCTTCAAAAAGTCCCCAACGGATGGCTCCATCGCGTCGGCGAATCCTGCGCATCGGTTGCATGGCGAGGGAGAACTCGGCGGCGCTGGCTGGGTCGATAGAGTCTCCACCGTCACCAGGACGGGACCGTGTTCCTCGTGCCGCTCAACCACCATGATTGGTTCCGGCCAATGTCCCGAGGGTCGATTGTCTAGCTCCCGCAATCCGGCCAGGCGCAGCCGGAAGGAGGCGGCCGCGGCGATGAGCAGCGCGATGCCCGCGCACAGGAGTGTGGTGCGCAGCCCGATCCAGGTTGCAACCGCGCCCCAGATCACGCTGCCCACGGCCATTGCGCCCTGGAAGACCAATAGATAAACCGCCAGCGCGCGTGCGCGGACCCAGGCCGGGCACGGATGTTTGGGTCACCGTGGTGAGCGTCGAATTCACGGTCATCCAAGCGACGCCGGTGACAATGAGCGCGAGAGCCACGGCCGCATAGCTGCTCAGGTACGCCATCAGGACGTTGGTGGCGCCGAACAGAGCAACCGCGGCCGTGACCATGGTGTCCGGCGAAAACATCTGGCGCAAGCGATGCAGCATCAGCGCGCCCAGGATGGAACCCACGCCCAGGCAGCCGAGCAGTACGCCATATCCGGTGCTGTCGCGATGCAGCTCTTCCTCTCGCCACCAGCGGCAACAGCGACCACAGAGCGCTGGCGGAAATGATGAAGCCGCCCGACCGCAGCAGCACCGAATGGATGGGCGGCGCAAATCGCACGTAGCGCATGCCGGCCCACATGGCGGCGCCCACGCGCTCGGTGGAGATTGGCTTGGGGCGCTGGGCGTGATCGCGACGCCACAGATAGAGCACGATCATCACGCCGACAAACGAAAGGGCGTTCAAGACGAATGCGGCTCCCGCGCCGATAGCCGCAACCACCGCCCCTCCCAGCGCCGGTCCCACCGCGCGCGCCAGATTGAAGCCGACGGAATTCAGCGCGATGGCGGCTGGAAGCTCTGGCTCCGGAACCAGATCAGGCATGATGGCCTGCCACGTAGGGCCATTCATGGTGGCGCCCAGCCCCAGCGCGAAGGTGAGCCCCAACAGCGTCCATGGCCCGGTGGATCCGGTGAGCGTCATCGCACCCAGCACCGCTGCCGCGGCCAGCATCAACCCTTGCGTTACCAGCAGCAGCTTGCGGCGGTCAAACAGATCGCCCGCTGCGCCGGCTGGTACTCCCAAGAGGAATACCGGAAGATTAGTGGCGGTCTGCACCAGCGCCACCAGCAGCGCCGAGGGCGCGAGTTCGGTCATCAGCCAGGCCGCGCCGACGTTTTGCATCCAGGTGCCGATGTGGACACAACCGCAGCGATCCAGAGCCAGCGGAACCAGGTGTAGATCAGCGGAGTCCAGGTGCTGCTGCGCGGAGAGGGCTCGGCCGAGGTCAAGCCTTTATTCTAAGAGCTGCCGGCTTCTGCTATTCGTGGCGTAGCGCGACCACCGGATCAACCCGCATTGCGCGGCGAGCTGGAATCAGGCACCCCAGCGTCGCCGACAAAACCAACGTGGCCGATGCCACGACCAATGTGATTGGGTCGGCAGGCGAAACCTGGACGAGCTGCGATTCGAGGAGCCGGTTGACGGCCAACGACGCGGCCAGCCCGATGGCCAAACCAATCGCCAAGGGGAGCATCCCTTGCAGGAACACGAGCCGTAGAATATCCCGCGCGGTGGCGCCGATGGCCATTCGAATTCCGATTTCCTGGCTGCGCTGGCTCACCGAATGCGCCACTACCGCATACAGGCCAATGGAAGCAAGCAGCAGCGCAATTGCGGCGAAAATCAGGAAGAGCATTCCGTAGAATCGGCTATCCCAAAACGCCTCCAGGCGGTCCACCAAAGCAAAAGGTCCATAGAGGGGGAGATCTGAATCCAACGCCTGGACGGTACGTCGGAAATCGACCGTGAGATTGTCCGGGGGGAACGTTGGTTCGCGCGATGAGCCATTCGGCCGGCGACGCCCTTTGCCGGTAGGGCAGGTAAAGCACGGAATCGAACTTTTGCCTGGTTTCGTCGTTCTGGATGATATTCGAAGCGACGCCAACCACCGTAAGCCACGCTTGCGGAGTGTTTCCATCGTACAAACGAAGACGTTTGCCGAGAGGGTTTTCTCGCGGCCAGAACTTGTCCGCGAGGATCTGGTTGACGATTGCGACCGGAACCGCCGAAGCTACGTCATGATCGTTGAATTCCCGGCCAGCGATCACCTGCGCCCCCAGCGTGCGGAAGTAGCGCGGGGTTTACCGTAATCACGGGGATTTTTGGCCGCCCGCGTTTCCCGGCGGGTTGATCGCCGGGCAGTTCGTACTCCAGGCGCGGCGTGGGCCAGGTGGGCAGCGTCGTGGCCATCGCAACGGACTCCACGCCCGGGATCGCGTCCAGGCGTGTTTGGAGACGATCGAAGAAGGAAATCCGCTCCGCGACCCCCGGATACCGTTCGGCCGGCAGCGATACGGTTCCTACCAGGAGGTTGGCTGTACTGATTCCCACATTCGCACTGTGGATCTTCAGAAAACTGCGGATCATTACGCCGGCTCCCGCGAGCAGCACGATGGCCAGCGCCATTTCTCCCGTCACCAGCAGCGCGGACAGATGCTTGCCACGTCCACCGCCCGTCGCGCCGCGTCCGCCGTCCTTCAACGTAGCGTTGACGTCGAGCTTGGAGAGCCGGAGCGCCGGCGCGAGTCCAAAAAACAATCCGGTTCCGATCGAAATGGCCATCAGATAGCCCAGAACGCGCTGGTCCATCGAATAGTCGATGATCAACCAGGAGGATTTCTGCGCCATCGCGAGCGCATAGGCGCGCACGCCCCATTTCGCGATCCACCAGCCCAGCAAGCCGCCGGCGCCTGATAACATTACGCTCTCGATAAGGAGCTGCCGGATAATTCGCCACCGCCCCGCGCCGAGTGCGATCCGTACCGAAATCTCGCGGGACCGGGCAGTAGCGCGAGCAAGCATGAGATTCGCGAGATTGGCGCAGGCAATCAGCAGCACGAAACCAACCGCGCCCCACATCGATCCATAAATCATGCGAGGCGTCGGCGCCCAGGAAGAACTCGGCGAAATTCTGTACCACCAGGTGGGCGCGGTAATCGGTAAGCGGATATTCGGTCTCCAGCCGCTGGATGATGGAGTCCACTTCCACGCGGGCGCGTTGGAACGTCGACGCCCTCGGCCAGGCGTCCAAAAGCAAACCAGGTGTCGGTGTTGTTCCGGTTCATGACGATTGCGGTCTTGACCAGCGGAACCCACATGTCCACCTTTTGCGGGAAGGAAAAGCCCTCGGGCATGACGCCGACGATGGTGACCGATGCGGCGTTCATCCGGATCGCCTTTCCGAGGATGGCGGGATCCTCTCCGTAGCGGCGTTGCCAGAAGCCGTAGCTCAGAATGGCGACCCGAGCGGAGCCAGGCACTTGATCGGACGGCTGGAAATCCCGCCCCATGAGCGGCCTCTGGCCAACCAGCGGAAGGTGCCGGCGGTGACCTCGGTGACGTCGATGCTTTCGGGAAATCCGGATCCATCGCTGACCACGCTCGCGATCCCGTGCGTGACTCCCATTCCCTGAAACGATTTCGCCTGCGCCCGAATGTCTTCAAAATCGGGATAGGAGATGCAGCAACCGCCGTTGCTGATGTAGACCAGGCGATCGTTGCGCGCCACCATCGGGAAACCCTTGAAGAGTACGGCGTCGGCCACCGTGAAGACCGTGGCGTTGACGCCGATGCCGAGCGCGAGCATCGCGACGGCTACCGCGGTGAAGCCGGGATTTTTTACCAGAGTCCGAAAACTTAAGCGAATGTCGCCGAGCCAGGACATCGGGCTTAGTTTACAAGTTTTCCTTCGGCAGAAGATGCTTTTGCACTTTGCCGAGCGCGTTGCGCGGCAGCTTGTCCACCAAGATGAAGGAGCGCGGGACTTTGAACGACGCCAGCTTCTGGCGGCAGATCGCTTCCAGATCGCTCACATCGATGGCGCGCGTAGTGACCACATAGGCCACCGGAACTTCACCCCGCACGCGATCGGGCGCGGCCGCCACCGCGGCTTCCGCAACGCCATCCTGCTCCTGGAGAAATTCCTCAATCTCGCGCGGATAGATATTGAAGCCGCCGGAGATGATGAGATCGCTCTTGCGTCCGGCAGAAGTGTGTAGTAGCCATCGGGCGAGCGGGTGGCCAGGTCGCCCGTGCGGAAGTAATCGCCCACGAAAGCCGCGCGCGTGGCCTCTTCCCGGCGCCAATAGCCCGCGAAAATGTTTGGACCTTTCAGATGCACTTCGCCGATTTCGCCGTGCGACGGGGCTACCTTCCGGATCGAGCAGCCGAACTGATACGCCGGGCAGAGGAAGACCGACGCTGCCCGGGCGCCGCTCGCCCACATATGGATTGGTGATGTTCATCAGCGTTTCACTCATGCCGTAGCGTTCGAGCACTGCGTGGCCGAAGCGTTCGCGGAACTCTTCAAAGATCTGCGCTGGTAATGGCGCGCTGCCGGAAACGAACAGCCGCACGAAGCCGCCGATTTCGCGGGCTGCTCGGCCGGCAGGTCCAGTAGCCGGACGTACATCGCGGGCACGCCGAAGAACAACGTCGGCCGGAAATCGAGGAACTCGCCGGCCGCTTTCTGATGTTCGAACCGTTCGAGCAAACGGATGCGGCAGCCGCTGATGAGCCAGCAATGCAGCCCGTTGCCCAGGCCGTGCACATGGAAGAGCGGCAGGGTGAGCAGAAAGCGATCGGCGCCGAGATTTGCCAGCACGCCAGCAGATTCAGCGCGTTCGCCGCGATGTTGTTGTGCGTGAGGATCGCGCCCTTGGAGACGCCGGTGGTGCCGGAAGTATAGATGATGCCCGCGGGGGTGTCGCCGTCCACCGAAACGTGCGGTCTTTCGTCCGGCAACCCGGCGGCCTCGCGCCCGAGATCCTTCGGATTCCAGATGGGCGCGGGGCTGGCGAATTCGGTTGCGGAGACCACGGCCGCGGGCTCAGCGTCGGTGAGAATATGGGCCAGTTCGCGCTCGCGGTACAGGATGTTGATCGGACGCTCCAGCTGGCGCAGTTGTGCGGTGAGTACTTTTTCGCTGATGCCAGGCAGCAGTTTGCGAAGCTCCGCGAAACGTCTGGGGCTAAAGCCCAGATGCCAAATGGCCAGCACCTTCCATTTGCCGCTCACAGTATTGATAGTTCCTTGTACCGGGCAGCCATAGTGATGCTTCATAGGTCTTCCTGACTTACAAAAAGGTGCGTACTTCCCACCGTCGTCCCCCAGTTATACCATTTTCACTGAAGGGCTCATGACAGGAGGACGGGGATGATTTTAGTTACCGGCGCCAGCGGAACAGTTGGCAAAAGCGTGCTGGACAAGGTGGCGCGAAGCGGAGCAAAGCATCGCGCAATGTACCGTTCGCGAGAAGAGGCGGCCAAAGCACCGGCTGGAACCGAAACGGTTATCGCCGATTTTGCCGACCAGGCGAGTTTGGCGGCGGCACTTCGCGGAGTCGAAGGCGTTTATCTGGTGTGCTCGCCGGTTCCGGACCTGGTGCAGCTCGAAGGGAATGCGATTGCGGCCAGCGAGAGTGCTGGAGTACAGCGAATGGTGCTGAACTCCGCGTTGGGCGCGGAGGACTATCCGAAGTCTTTTCCCGCCTGGCATCGCAAGGTAGAAGACAAACTCAAGGCGACCAAGCTGCGCTATTGTATCCTTCGCCCGAACAGCTTTGTGCAGAATGTGGTGACCTATTACGCTCCGAGCATAAAAGCCTTAGGCGTATTTTACGCAGCTATGGGCAACGCCAAGACGAGCTACCTGGACGTGCGGGACATCGCGGCGGTAGCAACGCAGGCGCTGCAAGGGCGTCACGACGGCAAGACCTATGAACTGAATGGTCCGGAAGCATTGACCTGCGCGGAAGTCGCAGACAAGATTTCACTTCACGCCAAGGTTCCCGCGCGCTACGTGGACACTCCTGTTGACACGCTGCGCAAAGCGATGGTGGATCAAGGAATGCCGGAATGGCAGGCGAACGCTTTGCTGGACCTGCAAGCGTATTACACGGGTGGGCAGGGCGGCACGGTGGACGGAGTCCTGCAGGGATTGTTAGGGCAGGCGCCGATCACGATGGATGACTTCCTGGAAGAATCTGCCGGAGAGTTCCGCGGACGCACGGCCACGGCTTAACGGTTGCTGTCGCTATCACAAGGGCCCATACCTCTTTTCCCTTAGGAATTTGTATTCCCCAGCTTCGGTTCTTTAGCATCTCTAATAGAGCCAGACTTTGGGTTGGACGGAGGGCTTCGATTCCTTGGTTCCCGGGCCATGGATCCGGGTAATGCCAAGGAGTTGACAGAGATACGCTCCGGAACGCGAAGCCTTTCTGAGGCTTTGTGACATCCAAATGACAGCGACGAGAGGCTCAGGATGCCCATGCCGACTTTGAAGTCGATCTTGATTGCCGATGATCACGAAGCCATCCGGCGGGAATTGCGCCGCATGCTGGAAACGTTCTCCGAATTGCTGATTTTTGAAGCGGAAAATGGCGTCGAAGCGATTACCAAGGCAACGCAGGTTATGCCTGACCTGATCGTATTGGACTTATCCATGCCTGAGATGGGTGGCCTGGAAGCGGCCGCGGCTATCCATCACATGCTCCCGCTCGTGCCGTTGATTCTGTTGACGGCGCACTATAGCCGGGAAGTGGAGCTGGCAGCCAGACAATGCGGCGTCTGTGCCGTATTTTCGAAATATGAAAATCCGGACGGGCTACTGTGTCGCATTCGAAAAGAAATCGGCCTACCGGTTGAAAAGGATGGCAAGGTTGAATCGAACGTGCGCGTCGCGAATAGCTAGTCTAGGCGTGGTACCTCCGCCAGCCCACAGCTACACGTTCCCAGTCGGCGGCTACAGCGGCAACCGTCTAGTTTGATGTGACGACCAGTAGTACAAATGAGCCCAGCTTCATTTTTCCGCGACGCTCACCGGGAGCGGGAGGATCAAAATCCGCAGCCGGCAGGAAGATGGTGTGCGTCTTGAGGTCCAAACCCATTGTGCGGGCGGTCTTCTTGGTCAGGACGTTTTCAACGACGGAGAATTTGTCAGGTGAATCTTCGTGAACAACCGTGAGACTTCCTTCTCCGTTGGAAGCGAAGGCAAAGTTGGTGGCGGGGTCGAAGGCATTCGCGTCGACTCCTTCGCCGATTGCGGGCGTCCCAATGACCTTTCCCGTATCCGCGTCAATCACCGCCATCATCTTGTTGCCGCAACCTGCGAAAAGTCGACGGGTCTTCAGGTCCATGGCCAGTCCGGAGGGTTCCTCGCAAGGAGCCATGGGCCAGCGGTGCAGCACGGTCAGCTTCTGGGGATCGAATTGCACCAACTCGGACTTGTCTTCTATGTTCACGAAAATGCTGCCACGGCCGTCGGATACGGCAAACTCCGGCTTGCCGCCAAGGGGGATAGTGCTGGCCACGGAACCGCTCGCCGCGTCGATCGCAGTGGTGTCCTGGCTGCGGCCGTTCATGGTAAACACGCGCTTGGTGCCGGCGTCGTAAACAATGGCATCAGGATTGGTTCCGGCCTTCACGCTACCCAGAGTCTTCAAAGTGTTTAGGTCGAAAATGGTAACGGTGTTTGCTCGACCGTTGCTGGTGAATCCGCGGCCCAGATCGCTGGCAATCGCGATGCCATGCACCCCTTGCGTCTCGGGAATGTCTCCAACGACGCGCTGAGAATCGGCGTCCAGGACCACCACATGACTGCCGTGTGAAACGTAGACCCGGCGAGCGTTGCTGTCCACTGCAACATAATCCCAGCCCTCATCGCCGGCTATGGGGATGGTCTTGGCGAGGTGATATCCGGATCCGCCCGGGTCGCCACCAGGTACATAAGAATGAACGCGCAAAGTTGCTGCAAACAGGACGACTGTTAGTCCGAAGAAAAGCGCGCGGGAACGGTTACGCATCGTGGGGCTCCTTCAACCGATGACGGTATGGCCCTCCACACTTACGTGGTGCCGGATAAACGGGAGATAAATTCGCCAAGCCGCGAATCGCGATACCAGGGCAGCCCTCACGTACTCGCGTTCGTGAAAGTGCATTATGATGCTGCTATGCGACTCCTATTGGTGGAAGACGACACAAGGATCGCGCGTTTCGTCGCCAAAGGATTGCGGGAGCAATCGTATGCCGTGGACGTGGTTGGTTCGGGTGAAGAAGCATTGTACCTGGCAGCGATAAACTCATACGACCTGGCCATTCTGGATGTAATGATTCCTGCTCCGGACGGCTTCGCGGTATGCAAAGCGCTGCGTAAGGCGGGCCAGTGCCTGCCGATCCTGATGCTTACGGCGCGTGATGCAGTGGAGGACCGCATCAGCGGCTTGGATCACGGTGCCGACGATTACCTCACCAAGCCGTTCGAGTTTCGTGAATTGCTGGCTCGATTGCGGGCTTTGCTGCGTCGTACGGGGGAATTGCAGCCCGCAGAGATCAAGGTAGCCGATCTGGTCGTCGACACTGTTGGTCAAAATATAAAGCGCGGAGGTCGCACCATCCCAATGACCTCAAAAGAATACGCGCTGGTGGAATTTCTGGCACGCAATGCCGGACGCGTGGTGGGCCGCGCGGAAATAGCGGAACACGTATGGGACGAGGAATTCGATCCCTTTTCCAACCTGATTGAGGTTTACGTCAACCGCATACGGCGCAAGATCGATTCCCACTCTTCACGCCCGCTCTTGCACACTCGCCGGGGTTCTGGATACGTACTTTCCGCGGGCACCGATACGAGCGATGGGAAAACTTCGCATTCCCGGAATCGCAGCGATGTTTAGTTCCGTAAGAGTGCGCCTGACGGTGTGGTACACCGCGGTCATGGCGGTCGTACTGGTGGTTTTGGCGATCGCCACCTATGTGATCATTCGGGGAAATTCCTTTCGACGCACCGATGCCAGTGTGATGGAACTGGCGGAATCCTTCCTTCTGACGGTCAAAGCGGAGGCGGCGGATGCCTCGGAGGGGAATGGGCTAAAGGAGAGCGTGGCTGCGGCGATCTCCGAGCATCGCTTTCGTGAAACGCACTTTATAGTGCTCGACCAGAATAATGAAATCGTCGGATCTTCCTGGGACAATCCGCAGGAGGGCAAAGTCACGAACGTTCCCGAGCAAATAATCCACGAGTCGGTTCAACGCGCTTCGCCAGGTGAGAGCACGTTTCGAACTGTGCGTTGGGCGGGAAGATCCAACCGGAGTTACGTGCGACGTTTCTCCGTTCGAGGACGAGAATGCACTCTGGTGGTCTTGCAGTCTCTCCATCGACAGGAAGAATTTCTGGAAAGTGCGGCTGGAACCTTCGGGCTGGTGATCCCGTTGGCTTTGTTTCTGGCGGCGGGCGGCGGCTATTTTCTGGCGAAAAGGAGTCTTTCCCCGGTGGTAGCGATGAGCGCTCAAGCAGGGCGCATCGGGGCGGAAAACCTTCACGATCGGCTAAAGGTTCAGAATCCCACCGACGAACTCGGACGCCTGGCTTCATCGTTCAACGAATTGCTGGACCGCCTGGACCGATCGTTCGAGCAGCAAAGGCGTTTCGTGGCGGACGCCTCTCACGAGTTGCGTACGCCGGTCGCCATCCTTTGTGGTGAAGCGGACGTGGCGCTTTCGCAACCCGTGCGCGCTCCCGAGGAGTACCGCGAATCGTTGAACATTTTGCGAGCGGAAGCGCGAAGACTTAAGCATGTGGTGGAGGACCTGTTCACGCTGGCACGAGCGGATGCCGGGCAGCATCCCCTGACTCTTACCGACTTTTATCTGGAAGAACTCGTATCGGATTGTGTGCGCAACATGAGAGCCTTGGCCTCCGCGAAAAACATTACACTGAGCTGCACCCCTCAGAAGGACATGCTGGTGCGCGCGGATGAAGGCTTACTTCGACGCATGCTTATGAATCTGCTCGACAATGCAATCAAGTACACCGGGTCTGGTGGCTCGGTGTCGGTTAGTTGCGTCACGAACGAGTCCGGCTATAGCGTGAACATCCGTGACACCGGGGAAGGCATTCCTGCGGAGTTGCAATCCCGGATATTCGAGAGATTTTTCCGGGTGGACCAGGCTAGATCGCGGTCGGAGAGTGACGGTGGAGGCGCAGGACTAGGGCTCGCCATCAGTCGCTGGATCGTCGAAGCCCATGGAGGACGAATCGAATTGACCCGATCGACTCGCGATGGCAGCGAATTCACCATTCACCTTCCGGCAACGACCGTTTCGCCGTTAATCCCGCATTTATCTGCTAATCGCTAATTTGGGTTTCCCGGGTCGAATCATTTCTCGCGACCGGGAGCCGACCCATGCGCCGTGCCCAAAAATATCCGATTGAGCTGGCTTCCTGCGTCATGGCGGCCGTCGCCACTTTCGCGATAGTTCACCCGGCTCTGGCACAGCAGAATGCCACGCCGCCGCCTGCACCTTTGCGCCTCACCCTTCAGGATGCGCTGGAGCATGCAAGACGTAACAACGTTACGTACCAGGCGGCGTTGACCGACTCCGGACTCGCGCGCGAAGATCGCAAGCAAGCCCGAGATGCTTTGCTTCCAAGCGCGGCCTATAACAATTCCGCCATTTATACGCAGGGTTCCGGACCTGGGAACACAGTGCGATTCATCGCTAACAACGCAGTGCACGAATACATCAGCCAAGGCAACGTCCATGAAAGTCTGGATGTGGCTGGATTTGCGGATCTTCGTAGAATCGGCGCGGCTGCCGCAGCAGCAAGGGCGCGTAGCGAAGTTGCCGCGCGGGGTCTGGTAGTTACCGTGGTGCAGAACTACTACGGGTTAGCCGCTGCGCAACAGAAACTGGATGCCTCAACGAGAGCCGCCGACGAAGGTGAGAAGTTTCTGAAGCTGACCCAGGATCTCGAGCATGGCGGCGAAGTGGCGCACTCCGATGTCATTAAGGCCGAACTCCAGGTGAATGACCGGAGGCGGCAATTGCAGGAAGCCAAGCTGGCGTTCCTGAATGCGCGTCTGGACCTGGCCGTCCTGATCTTTAGCGACTTCAATGACAATTTTGTCATTGCCGATGATCTGCACGCACCCGCGGCCCTGCCGGACTTTGCCGAGGTTCAGCAGCAAGCGGCACGAGACAATCCCGACGTGCGGGCTGCGCTGGAGGCGGCCAAGGAAGCGGGCCATGCGGTCAGCTCGGCGCGCGCAGCCTATCTGCCAAGCCTGAGCCTCGACTATTTTTACGGAATCGACGCTGCGCACTTTGCGACCCGAACAGATGGTGTCACCAATCTGGGTTCATCAGCAGTGGCTACATTGAGCATTCCTCTCTGGAACTGGGGAGCGACGCAAAGCCGCGTAAAGCAGGCGGAGTTGCGAAGGGATCAGGCCAAACGGGAACTTTCTCTGGCACAACGGAAATTGCTGGCCGAATTGCAATCGCTCTACGCGGAAACGCAGACGGCATCGGAAGAGCTGGCCAGCCTCGGAAAGTCCGCGGATCTAGCGGCAGAGAGCCTGCGCCTGACCACGCTGCGATACAAGGATGGCGAAGCTACCGTTCTGGAAGTCGTGGACGCGCAAAATACCGCCACTTTGGCCGATACGGCATTCCAGGATGGCGCGGTGCGATATCGCGTGGCATTGGCCAATTTACAGACGCTTACCGGAGTGCTGACGACTCCATGAAAAGGATGGCAAATACCGCGTCGATGCGCTGGCCGGGTTTCCTGTTCCTTTCCTGCTGTATCGCAGGACTGCTTGCCGGAGGAGGTTGCGGCTCCGCGGACAAGGAGAGCGAGCCGGTTGTAATCGTCGAAGTGACGCCGGCAAAACGCGCGGCAATCGAAGAGACGATTTCGGCGGAAGCCGTGGTGTTCCCGGTGCAACAAGCCGTGGTCATGCCGAAAATAACGTCGACCATCAAGACCTTCCTGGTTCAGCGAGGGAGCAAGGTCCGTAAAGGTCAGGTGTTGGCCGTGTTGGAGAACGCGGACTTGTCGGCGGCGGCGGAACAGAGCAGAGGCGATTTCGAGCAAGCTGAGGCAAACTACACGACCACAACCGGCGCAAGTCTGCCCCAGCAGATACAGAAAGCAGAATTAGACGCAACTGCAGCAAAGACCGCATTTGATGCCCAGCAAAAAATTCTCGACAGCCGGAAAGAACTGTTTCAGCAGGGCGCTTTGCCGCGCCGCGATCTGGACGCCGCGGAGGTAGCGTTGGCTCAGGCGCGGACTCAGTCCGACGTTGCGCGGAAGCAGCTCGCCGATTTGCAGCAACTCGGGGAGAAACAGGCGCTCAAGTCCGCCTCCGGGCAGTTGATGTCGGCTCGGGGAAAGTATCAGGGGGCAGCGGCGCAACTGAGCTACTCGGAGATTCGCAGCCCGATCGATGGCGTCGTGACCGACCGTCCGCAGTATGCCGGGGAACTGGCCAGTGCCAACCTTCCACTGCTGACGGTGATGGATACCTCGCGCCTGATCGCCAAGGCGCACGTGGCGCAATCCGAGGCCGCTCAGCTGAAACCTGGAAACGATGCGCGGATACGGTTGCCAGGCGCGGATGAGCCTATCGAGGGCCGAGTCAGCTTGGTCAGCCCGGCGTTAGATACCGGCAGCACGACCGTCGAAATATGGGTCGAGGCTAAGAAGAAAAATTCGGCGCTGCGCCCTGGGATGACCGTTCACCTCGCCGTCACTGGACGCTCCTCCAAGTCGGCGGTGGTCATTCCAGCCGTGGCGTTGTTCAAGAACGACGAGGGCGACGATTATGTCGTTCTTGCCGGCTCTGACAACCACGCCAAAGTCACCAAAGTTCATATAGGAATTCGCAACTCGAAGATGGCGGAGATTGCCGAGGGCGTGAAGGAAGGCGATCCGGTGATCACTTCGGGCGGCTACGCGTTGCCGGACAAGACACAAATCAAAGTGCAGAGCCCCGGAAAAGGCGGGGGCGAAAGCGCCGGTGATGCCCAGTCTGGTTCGGCGGAAAAGGGCCAGGAGTAGAGCGCATGGACACGCCGCGTGGCCCTATCCGCGATCATTCTGTAATCTCCACTGGCGAAATGTGGTTTCAGCGATTTTCCCGTCCAACTCTCTTTCTGATCATTAGTTTGACGCTGGTCGGCGCCTACCTGGCCTTCACGATTCCGGTCTCAGTATTTCCCAGCACTGACTTTCCGCGGATCGTGATTGGAGTAGACAACGGGGTCGCGCCGATTGATCAGATGCTGGTCACGGTTACGCGGCCAATCGAGGAAGCGGTCAACAGCGTCCCGGGACTGCAGAATGTTCGTTCCATTACCAGTCGCGGCTCTGCCGAGGTGGATCTGTTCTTCGACTGGAAATCGGACATGGTCCTGACGCTGCAACGAGTGGATGCGGTGGTAGCGCGTCTGCAAACGGAGTTGCCCCCTACCGCCAAGGTTGAGACGCACAGGCTTACGTTTGCGGCGTTTCCTATCATCGGATATAGCCTGACGTCGGACGGAATTCCACCGGATAAGCTCTGGGAAATTGCCACGTATGACATTAAGCCGCGCATAAACCGCCTGGATGGTGTGGCCACGGTAATCGTGCAAGGAGGCAGAGTTCCGGAATTTCAGGTCACGCCAGACCCCGCGCGATTGCTCACCGCCGGCGTCACCGTGACGGACATCCTTGAAGCCGTCCGGCGCACCAATACCATCGACTCTCCCGGCTTGATCGAGAGCGACCACCACCTCGTGCTCGGCTTGGTCAGCGGCCAGGTTCGCAGCGCAGGGCAAATCGGCCAAGTTGTGGTGAAGACATCGGCGGCCGGAGTGCCGATTCGCATCGTCGACGTCGCCAGCGTGGGACCTTCGGTCGCGCCGGTTTACACCATTGTGACCGCGAACGGCCAACCCGCCATCTTGCTCAACGTGAACCGCCAACCGGACAGCAATACATTGCAAGTTGCCAACGAGGTTCACGGCCTGGTACAGGAATTGCGCCAAACCCTTCCGCCGGGCGTGCGATTAGATCCGTTTTACGACCAATCCACGGTCGTGCGCGATTCTATTTCCAGTGTTCGCGATGCGGTCCTGATCGGCATCGCGCTTTCCGCGATGGTGCTGATCCTTTTCCTGCGCGATTGGGGAACCTCTCTCGTGGCCGGCCTGGTCATTCCCGTAACACTTCTGATCACTTTCATCGTGCTCAAGTTGACCGGACAAAGCTTCAACCTGATGACTCTCGGGGGGTTGGCGGCAGCCGTTGGCTTGGTGATCGATGACGCCATCGTGGTCCTGGAAAACATCGTGTTGCACCGAGACGCTGGGCAAAATCGCTTTCGGGCGATCCAAAGCGCTCTCAAGGAGTTGACCATTCCCTTGATCGGTTCAACGGTCACGCCCATTGTGGTTTTTCTCCCGCTGATTTCCATGACCGGTGTGACTGGCAGCTTCTTTCGAGCGCTCGCCGTGACCATGACGGTATCGCTTTTCACGTCGCTCCTGTTGGCGCTCACGTGGACACCGACCCTGAGTCAATACCTTGTGAGGAGAGAGCAGGGCACACCGGAACCGCCGGACGAACCGCCAGAGATGTCAGGCAATGCTTCGGACCAGGAAGCCGATGTCGCCGCATTGCACACCGCGGAAGAGGCGCACCTTACGGGTGCCCTGGGAAGGGTAGTTGCCTTTTATGAGCGAGTGATGCAAGCCGTCCTTCAGCGGCCTTGGGCCCTGGCCGTAAGCTTCCTGATTATTGTTGGGTTGTCCTACGGCAGTTACCGGTTCCTCGGAAGTGAGCTGCTTCCGGAAATGGACGAAGGGGGATTCATTCTCGACTATTTCACGCCGGCGGGCAGTTCGTTGGAAGAGTCCAACCGCATCTTGCTCCGCATTGAGCAGATGCTTCGTGCCACTCCGGAGGTGGAGACCACGTCGCGGCGCACTGGTTTACAGCTTGGGTTAGCCGCAGTAACGGAAGCCAATCGTGGCGATTTCACCGTCAAGCTCAAGAAAGATCGCAAACGCGGCATTGACGAAATTATTTCGGGTCTGCGCGCACAAATCGAACAGCGCGAGCCGGCGACTAAGGTTGATTTCGTGCAAATTTTGCAAGACATGATCGGCGACCTGACCGATCAGCCGCAACCGGTCGTAATCAAGTTGTTCTCTCCCGATGGAAGGTTGCTCAATGAAACCGCGCCGCGCGTAGCCAATGCCATCAGCAAGGTTCATGGTGTCGTCGACATCCTGAACGGCGTGGAGGACGTAGTCAGCGGTCCTGCCGTGACGTTTCAAATCAACCCCGCCGTGGCCGCCCGTTCCGGCTTCACCGCGGAAGAGGCTGCCACCGATGCCGCCGCCATCCTGGGTGGAGCACCGGCGGCCACCCAGGTGATCCTCAACGATCGCTCCTACACAATAAGAGTACGTTTTCCCGCGGAAGATCGCGCCACCCTCGATCGCATGAGCAACACTCTGCTCGTCAGCGCGTCCGGACGTACGGCAACTCTGGGATCGTTGGCTTCCGTCACTACTGCTCCCGGCGAGACCGAGATTCACCGTGAAAATCTTCAGCGATTAGTGCAGGTGACCGCGCGCCTCGAGGGCGTTGACCTCGGTTCCGGCATTGCCGCGGTTCAGAAAGCCGTGAACGATCTTCATCTTCCAGCATCGATCCGCGTGGAGTATGGCGGGCTCTATGAAGAACAGCAAAGATCGTTTCAGGAACTTCTAAAGGTGCTCTTGCTGGCCTTGCTCTTGCTCTTTGCCGTTCTGCTTTTCGAATTCCGAACTTTTTCCGCTCCGGCGGCCATCCTGGCTTCCGCGTTGCTGTCCACGTTCGGAGGTTTCGTGGCGTTGGTCATCACGCGGACAAGCTTTAACGTGGCCTCCTTCATGGGCATGATCATGGTGATTGGAATCGTGGCCAAGAACGGCATTTTATTGCTGGACGCCGAGCATCATTTTCGCGGGATGGGTGCGTCGCTGGAAGATGCCATGATTCAAGCTGGGCGCCGCCGTCTGCGGCCCATTGCGATGACGGCCCTGGCAACCGTCGCCGGGATGCTTCCGCTGGCATTCGCCGTGGGTGCCGGCTCTCAAATGCTGCAACCCTTGGCCATCACAGTGATAGGTGGCCTGTTGAGTTCGATGGTGCTGTCGCTGGTTTTCACGCCGGCCATTCACTACTACCTGCTAGGGGGAAAGGGCGTACGCGTACCGGCCTGAGTCCAGATCGTCATGATCTTGCTACCGTCATCGGTTATCGCCTTCCGCCTTTTCCGGCAATGCGAAGGCGTAGAGTGCGTCCTGTACAGCGAGGATCACGTACTGCCGGCCATCAATTTGATAGGTCATCGGGGACGCGGCCATTTGTGCGCCGGCATTTAGGTGCCATAGCGTTTTGCCGGTCGCCGGATCCAGCGCCAACAAATTGCCGGCGTTATCCGCCGTGAAAAGTAGATGGCCGGCCGTGGTCAAAATACCGGAGATGGTTTCTCCTTCCCCAAGTTCGTGATTCCAGGCAACTTTGCCGGTGCGATAATCGAGGGCGCGCAAAGTAGTATTGGCCCACAGATACTGATCGCGGCCTCCCCATCCCTCCGCCTTACCCTCCGCGGTGTGGTAGTACACGCTGAATATCCTGCGAGCATTTACGTAGAAAAGCCCGGTCTGTGGGTCAAAGCTGGGTGCCATCCAATTGGTGGATCCGTCGGAACTGGGCTCGACGAGCGTGCCGTCCGCTCGAGGAGTTGCGTCTGGTTTGGCGATCGGGCGTCCCTTCGCGTCGATCCCGGAAGCCCAGGTCTGGTCGATGAACGGCGCAGTCACCAGGTGTTTGCCATTGGTTCGATCCAGCACAAAGAAGAAGCCGTTGCGGCTTGCCTGCGCCAGTAGCTTGCGCTTCTGTCCTTGCAAATCCGCGTCAAACAACACCGGAGTCTCCACGGCATCCCAGTCATGCACGTCGTGAGGCGACGGCTGAAAATACCAGGCGAGTCTTCCGTCGTCCGGATTTAACGCCACGATGGAGCACGTGTACAGGTTGTCCCCGGGCCGTCCTTCGCCGGCCAGCACCGGATTCGGGTTGCCCGTACCCCAATACACCAGGTTTAGCCCCGGATCGTACGTTCCAGTCATCCAGGTCATGCCACCCCCGTGCAACAAGGCATCTCCGTCCTTCGGCCAAGTTTCCGAACCGGGTTGGCCAGGATCGGGTTCCGTATACCAGCGCCACTGAATCTTTCCGGTTTCCGGATCGATGGACTCCAGAAAGCCGCGAACATCCGTGACATCCCCCGAAACGCCAACGATCACGTGGTCGCGGACAACCAAAGGAGCCATGGTCGAGAAATATCCGAGCTTGGGATCCGCGAGTTCAACGATCCACCGCATGGTGCCGTCCTTGGCGTCCAGGCAGACCAGGTGAGCGTCCGGCGTGGTGAAGTACAGCCAGTTCTTGTACATCCCCAAGCCACGATGTCCGATGTGATCGCCTTCCGAGGTCCGTTGGTAGTGCCAGATTTCGCGGCCGAAGCGGGCATCCACAGCCCAGACATTGTCCGGCGCGCTGAAGTACAGAATTTTGTTCACTTCCAGCGGCGTGGACTTGATGGTCGCCCCTTTTGTGCGGTAGATCCACGCCAACGCCAGCGAATTCACGTTGCTGGAATTAATCTGGTCGAGGGTACTGTACCGCGCACCCGAGTAATCGCCGTTGTATGTCGGCCAGGTATCCGTTGCGGGTCTGAGCAGCGCCGCGGAGTCCAGACCCTGCGCGCGAGCGATTGTGGCTCCACCCACTGCGGAAAGAAGAAGTAACAGAAAGCCAACTCGGGCCATGCTTCTGAGTCCTCCACCGATGTTCGCAGGCATTCCAGGTCCTCTCATCCGATAAGTGGCTGATTTCACTTCAGGGTTTGCAGGTACGCGAACAGGTCGTGAACCTCCGCCTGTGTAATCTTGTCGAGCAGATCGCGATGGGCTGCCAGCGGGTCTGTGATCTCCACTTTTACCTGCTCGCGTCGAAACGATCGGTACCAGCCGGAAGAGTCGCGCAACCCAATCTGAAATTCGTCGGCGTGCACGACAACACCTTTTACTTGCTCCCCGGTCGGCAACGTCACGACTGCGCTGGTTTTCTTGCCGTCGGGATAAAGCATGTGTGCCTGCAGCTCGATGGGAGAAAACTTGCGGGCAATACCGGCAAGGTCGCCCGTCGCCGAATGGCAATTCGCACAGCCTCCCTTACCTTGAAAGTACGCCTTTCCCGCATCGGCGTTTCCCGTCAGCAACTTCTCGACGGGATATACCTTGGGCACTTCGGCGGAACGCAGAGCATCGGCGCCGCGCTCATGCAGGAAAGCGACAACATCGCTGATTTGCGCGTCCGTCAGCGTCATGGGCGGCATGCCTTTGTCGGGCCGGCCTTGGTGGACCACCTCGCCAATCAAATTGCCCTTTACGTCGTGAGCTACCAAGGGAGACCTCACTAGATCCGGTCCGCGGGCTCCGGTGGCGTCCGCACCATGGCAAAATCCGCAGGACTGCTGAAATTGCTTTCGGCCGCGCTCAATAGCCGCTGTGTCTTGCGGCGCTTCCTGGGGACTCGCGCTTAGCTTTGGTAAAGTCAAAGGACATAGACTGATACAGAGAAATAGCGCTGGAAAAATAAGAAGTCTTCTCGTCATTCGCCATCCTGATCAAGGCAGCCAACGTTACCTGCTGGCGCCGGTATTCTAAGGCTTGTGACGCTATGAAAACAGCACAGATATGGACGCGGCGTCGAATGGGTCATTTTCTCCCCTGTTTCCAGAAGCAACATATTTTCCATTAAGCGGCGCAGCTCCAAACCCAAAATTTCCGGGCCGCTCCTCCGTGCTATATATGATTTCAGGATCCCGATTCACGCCTGGGTTTGGCCAAGCAGGCGCCTTCGGCAAGCGTTAAGTGCCAAGCCAAAGTCTATTGAGTGCCCCAAGTCTCCGAGAGTCTCCGCCTAAGTACGAGGGCTCGTTAAGGAGAACGCCCGAATGGGTACGTAACCTCTTCGGAGGTCTTTGTGGCGCCAGCCGCGGACGATCGGCCGCATGGGAGTAGTGCCCGCATGAGCAAAAAAGGCGCATTGATTGCTGTCCTGATGGTGGGCGCACTCGCCTTTTTGCTTGGCCGCCTGACAAATCCGAGCGCCCCGCAACCGCAATCCTCCACCCGCCACATCCTTTATTACGTGGACCCTATGCACCCGTCCTATCACTCCGACAAGCCCGGCATTGCCCCGGACTGTGGTATGACCCTCGAGCCGGTCTATGACCGCCCACCCGGCAACGCATTGCCTGGTGGCTCCGACGTACAGCAAATGACCGGGGTGCGCGTGGTGGCCGCCAGGGATTCGTCACAAGAGAGCCGTGTTCGCACCTCCGGACGAGTCGAGCCGCAGGATGGACGCGTATACCGAATCACGTTTGGCGCGGAAGGCTGGGTGCGCTCCGTCCAGAATATTCCCGAGGGAGAGGTAGTGCGGAAGGATGAGGTTCTGGCTGTTGTTTATGCCGGGGGATTCTTGTACCCGGAACAGAATTATATCAATGCGCTGGGCAACGAGAGTTCCATGCAATTCACGGCGCGCTACCTCCGTGCTATGGGCATGGGCGAACCTCAGCTCAACGAAATCGCCCGAACCCGGCAAACCAATGAAGAGATCAACGTGACTTGTCCCGTAGATGGCGTGCTGCTTTCCCGATCCATTTCTCCCGACCAGCGATTCGACAAAGGCATGGAGCTATATCGCATCGCGGACCTGTCCAAGGTGTGGATTCTTGCTGATGCTTATGCCGGGGACACCCAGGCGTTGCGGCGGGGCACCAGCGTCCAAGTCACCGCGAGCGAGGTTTCCAGGACTTTCTCCGCGGTGGTCAGTTCGGATAGCCTCTCCTTTGATCCCGTTTCGCGAACCCGGAAAGTACGCCTGGAAGCGGACAACCCGGGCCAGGTCCTTCGTCCGGATATGTACGTGGATGTGGAATACGAGGCCAAGCCACTGCCAGGGGTCTACATTCCCAAGGACGCGGTGCTCGATAGCGGCTTGCGCAAGATTGTTTATGTCGAAAAACAACCGGGCGTTTTCGAACCCCGACAGATCGAAACGGGCGAATTCCGCGGGTCGGAAGTAAACGTAAAGCGCGGCCTTGCCGTCGGCGAGCGGGTGGCCGCCTCGGGAGCATTTCTGCTGGATTCCGAGAGTAGGTTGCGCCTGCCCGAAGCCTCACACGTGAACTCCGGCTCCGCTCAGCCAACCAAATGATTAATCGCATCATCGACCTGTCCGTCCGCGACAGGTTCCTGGTTTTTTCACTCGTTGCGGCGGCTTGCCTCTGGGGCGCGTGGTCCATGACGCATATGCCCCTGGACGCTTTCCCGGACCTCAACGAGCCCCAGGTAATCGTCGTTTCGCGATGGGATCGCAGCCCGGATATCATCGAAGATCAGGTCACCTATCCGATCATTTCGGCAATGACCGGTGCTCCGCGCGTCAAAACCGTTCGTGGCGTCTCCGATTTCGGGTCATCGTATGTGTATGTGGTTTTTGAAGATGGTACGGACATCTATTGGGCACGCTCCCGAACCCTCGAATATCTCTCCAGCGTCACTTCCCGCCTGCCGCAAGGCGTAAAGACGGAAATCGGACCGGATGCCACCGGACTGGGCTGGGTTTTTCAGTACGTCCTTAAAGACGACTCGCACAAACACGATCTGGCGGAGTTGCGCTCCTATCAGGACTGGTATTTGCGCTATTACCTGAAATCCGTGCCGGGTGTCGCCGAAGTTGCCACAGTCGGCGGGTTTTCTCCCGTGTACCAGGTCAATCTCGATCCAAACCGCTTACGTGCCTACGGCATCTCCGCCACCCAGGTGGCCGATGCGGTCCGCCGCGGCAACAGCGAAACGGGAGCCAGGCTGCTCGAAATAGGCGGTGCGGAGTACATGATCCGCGGACGCGGATATGCTCGATCCCCGGACGATCTAGCTGACATTGCCATCGTCACCAACAAAGGAACGCCCATTCGGGTACGTGACGTCGGCAGTGTCACTCTCGGCCCTGACCTTCGCCGCGGGCTTGCCGATCTGGACGGAACCGGCGAGACGGTTTCCGGCATCGTCATCATGCGCCAGGGTTCCGACGCGCTCGATGTCATTGACGCTGTCAAGGCACGCCTAAGGGCCATCGCACCCGGCATGCCTGCCGGGGTGAAAGTCGTGCCCGTTTATGATCGCGCGGAGCTCATTCGCCGTGCTATCTCCAGCACAAGCCGCACCCTGTTCGAAGTGATCCTCACCGTAGTCCTGATGATTATTCTTTTCCTCTGGAATTTTCCAAGCGCCATCATTCCGGTCATCACGATTCCCGTGGTAGTGCTTATTGTTTTTGTTCCAATGAGATATGCGGGCGTCGGCATAGACGTCATGTCCCTGTCCGGCATCGCATTGGCCTGTGGCGGCTTAGTGGATGCCGCGATCGTGGTGGTGGAGCAGACCCAAAAGAAGCTCGAGGCACAGGAGCGTTCTGGCCAATCCTTCTCGCGCCAGGCTGTGGTACTCCACGCGGTAAAGGAAGTTGCAGGGCCAACCTTCTTCGCTTTGCTGGTCATCGCGGTGGCTTTCCTGCCCGTACTGGCTTTGGAGGGTCAGGAAGGGAAGCTCTTTCGCCCCCTTGCCTACAGCAAGACTTTCGCGATGGTCGTTGCCGCACTCTTGGCCATTACTCTGGACCCCGCGCTGCGTTTATTGCTGGTCGGTTCGAACTCGGACGGCGCTCGCCCCGGCGCAACCCGCTCATGGCTTCAAGCGATGCTGAACGCGCGTGCCCGCCCGGAGGAAGATCACCCGGTAATGGGCCCGCTAATCCGCTGGTACGATCCGGTAGTCCGATGGTCTTTGCGCTGGCGGAAGCCGCTCATTGCCGGCGCTGCCGCGCTGGTAGCCATTTCCTTGTCGCTCTTTTTCAAGATCGGCTCCGAATTCATGCCGCCTCTCCAGGAAGGCGCGTTCCTGTACATGCCCACGACCTCCCCTGGGGTATCGATAGCGGAGGCGCAGAAGCTCTTGCAGTCCACTGACCGCGTGCTAGCTTCCTTTCCGGAAGTCGATCATGTGCTCGGCAAAGCCGGCCGCGCGGACACCGCCACCGATCCTGCCCCGCTGTCCATGCTGGAGACCCTGGTTATCCTAAAACCGCGCGCTGAATGGCGGTCCTCCCATACTTGGTATTCCTCCTGGGCGCCCGAATGGCTCAAGCCTCTGCTCCGCCTGACGGCCTCTGACCGCCTTTCCGAGCAGGAGCTCGTCTCCGAAATGGACGCTGCCCTCAAATTTCCCGGCCTCTCCAACTCCTGGAGCATGCCCCTGCGTGGTCGAATCGAGATGCTTACCACCGGCATCCGTACTCCCGTTGGTCTGAAGATCCAGGGCGCTGACGTACACCAGATTCAACAGTTGGGCGCGCAAGTTGAGCAGGTGCTCCGGACGGTTCCTGGCACCCGAAGCGTTTTTGCCGAGCGCACCGGCGAGGGCTTTTTCCTTGATGTCGTATGGGAGCGAGCTGCGCTGGCTCGCTACGGTATCTCCCTAGAAGACGCCCAGCAGGCTTTGGCAACCGCTGTGGGCGGCGAAAACGTAACGACTGCCATTTCGGGTCGCGCCAGGTACCCCGTGAACGTGCGGTATCTACGAGACTTTCGTTCGGACGTGGATGCTTTGGGGAAAATCCTGATTTCCAGCAGTTCCGGCGGGCAGATACCACTGTCGCGGCTCGCAGCCATCCGCACGGAGACGGGTCCGGCCATGATTCGCGACGAGGACGGCTTGCTCACCGGCTACGTATTCGTCGACCTGGCAGGCCCCGCGCCGAGCAAATACATTGAGCTGGCAGATCCGGAGTTGCGCCGACGTATCTCACTTCCTGCGGGCTGCACACTGCTCTGGAGTGGCCAATACGAGGCAGCACAGCGAGTTCGCGGCAGGCTCTCCTGGGTGGTTCCTTTCACTCTGGCGCTAATCCTAGTCTTGCTCTACCTCAATACCAGGTCCGCCGTGAAGACCCTGATCGTCATTCTCGCCGTTCCTTTTTCCGCCATTGGCGCGATTTGGCTCGTCTACCTGTTGGGTTACAACTTTAGCGTCGCCGTTTGGGTAGGGATCATCGCGCTTTTGGGAATTGACGCCGGAACTGGCGTGTTCATGTTGCTTTATCTGGATCTTGCTTACGAGAAAGCCAAAGCACAGACGGACCGCCTGACCCTCGAGGAACTGCACGAGGCTGTCGTCGAAGGCGCCGCGAAGCGATTGCGCCCCAAGTTCATGACGTTCAGCACCATGTGCATTGGCCTGATTCCTATTCTGTGGTCGATCGGCACCGGTTCGGCGGTGATGAAGCGCATCGCGGCTCCGATGGTCGGCGGGATCTTCACGTCCTTCCTTCTTGAGCTCCTTATTTACCCGGCTGTTTATGCCATCTGGCGGGAACGCGAACTTATGCGGAACGCCTGGAATCGCATTTAGCAACGCGCAACCCTTCTTTTTTCAACGACTCCAGGTTCTGCCAGAAAAAAAATGGCGGGAGCCGCTTTGGCCTCCCGCCACCACAGTTTGATCTGGGTTGTGAGCTAGAAGCTGACCTTGATCCCAAACTCCAGCGCTCTGGGAGCTCCGAGTGCAAAGATTCCGGAACCCAGGCCCGTGAGGTTGGCGGAACGGCTGAACCGGGTCGTATCGTTAATCGCTCCCGGCCCCCCGTCCAAGGTCGCCCGCAGCAAGTTGAATGCTGCGTTGTAGTTCTGACGGTTGAAGAGGTTGTAGGCGGCGACTTGCGGTTCGACGCGAAGTTGTTCCCAGCGCCGAACAGGACGGATCGACCATCCGAGTCTCAAGTCGAAGGTAAAGAACGCGTCGTTGCCCACCTGGCCGTCCGGAGCCTTGGCAAGCTGCAGCCCCGGGAAAGCAGTGGCGCAATTGTTGATGGGCGCCAAAGATGGAGTAACAGCGCAGAGCGATTGCAGCTGGGCGGTGGTGAATAGTCCGGCATCCACCAGCGCCTGACCTGCCGGGGTGATCTGGTTGCCGTCATTCTCGCTGTACGCCTGTAGGAAGCCGTTCAATTGGTCGGCCTTGATATCCCTGCCGAAGGAACCCAGACGGGTGCCGGGCAGCGGCTTCAGTTGAGTGACGCCGTCTCCGGTGAAGTCATACTGGAATAGGTCGGAGGATTGCCCCGCTGTGGCAAAAAAGATGTTCTGCGGCAACGCAGTGTACCAGTGAGTGATGAAATTGACCTTGGTGCCGAAAGGCAAGTCCATGGTCACGCCGGCGGAAAGCTGGTGGGTGCGATCCAGACCGCCAGGCCCCGCCAACGGCGCCGGGTTGCGGAAGTCCGGAGCGGCTGCTCCGAAGTTGGTGTCCAGTACGGGTGCGGTATATCGCGACAAAGAATAAGACACTTGCGCGTTAAAGTGCTTCACGCCCGGCATCGGACTGCCAAGCTCCGAACGCAACGTCAACTGCAAGGCGTTGTAGACGGAACGGCCATCAGTGTGCGCCACAGCAACCTGCCCAAACGTCGGATTGAGCCCTGGGAAAGCGACCGTGCCTGCTCCCGCAGGGTGTCCACCAGGCGCTCCCAAAGTTCCGGAAGTCAGGCCGTTGTTGGCATAGTCCAGAATAGTCGCGCCCTTGCCGATAGCGCAGTCGATTCCCGCGGGCCCAGCTGGGCACCCGAGGCCGGCATTCGTAGCGTTGATGGCCGCGGCGGCACCTGCGGCATCCAGGAATCGGGCATCACCGTCATGGTTTACGTCAATCCATTCAAGGATATGCAAGCCGATGTTGCGCAGGTAATCCGCGGAAAACACCGTACCCGGCCGTAGCTGCCGCTGGAAGCCGATGTTCATCTGGATAGCCCGCTGGCTTTGATACTTCGGATCGAACAAGGGCCCGGTCCCGGAAACAGTGGGGGATTCGAACCGGCTGGTTCCGATGAAGTTGGCGTTTGTCTGAGGTCCGGCGGCAGCCACGGCAGCTTGGAATTGCTGCTGCAAGGCCACTACGTCATCCGCGACGGAGCCGATGGGCTGACCGCAAATTTGCGTGGCAATGCTCTTCCCGTTGACCGTGGTGACCGCGGTTCCATCGGGGAGGGTCAAGGCCGAAGGTCCGTTGGGAGGGCAAAGAATTCCCGCCCCATTGAACTGGGCCTGCTGCAGGCGAATGGAACGGTCGAACAGCAGGTTGTTGAAGACGTTGTTTTCATAGTAGATCCCGCCGCCGGCGCGGATGATGGTCTTCCCATCTTTCCAGGGATCCCAGGCGATTCCCGCATTCGGTCCGAAGTTCGTGTTCGGTTGCCGCACGGGATTGCCCAGGCCTGGTTGAAGTTCGTTCAGCGCAGCGATTCCCGGTAGGTCGCTGTCGACCCGGCCGGTATCGCGGTTGTAGCGCAGGCCGTACGAGAGTGTGAAGTTCGGCCGCACCTTCCAGGAGTCGCCCAGGTAGGCCTGCAGGCGAGTGTCGTGCAAACCGCCGCAGGGCAGACCGAATTCCGGCGTCTCAGAGAAGCAGCCTTGGCCGTTGCCCAGGATGATCGTTCCGAGCGCGTAGTTGAGAGGATTGCCAGCGCCTCCGGCAAAAGGGCCGGTTGCCGCGGCAGCTTGATTGCCAGGGAGCACCTGACCCTCCAGCACCGGGGCGGTGCCGAAGAAATCGGCGAACGCGGAACCCAAAATCCTGTTCACGCCCACACCGTAGCGAAGAATGTGCGAGTGTATCGTCTTCGATCCGTCGTACTTGAACTGATTGTTGGATTGATAAGTCGTTTGCGGCGCCAGAATGCTGGGTCCGGAACAGAACGAAGTGCCGCCGGTGGTGCAGAAGCTGAAGGTGTTGGACAAAATCAGAGTAGCGTTGGGTGCCGGATTGAGGATACCACCGGAACTGGCCGCGTCGGCAATGCGGTTGCGGAACTTGGTGTATCCGTATCGTAAGCTGTGCGTGAACGAGCCGGTCGCGAAGTCCAGGCCGACGGCGTGCACCGGGGTATGATCTACGTTGCCGAATGCCTGAAACGTATTTTGGCCAAATGCAGCGACGTTCAGGTTCTGCTCAAAAGAAAACCGGTAGAACAGCTTGTAGTTCGGTGAAATCTGCCAGTCCAGGCGTCCCAGGAACTGGTTGTCTTTGAACGGCGAATTGTAGGTGCTGGACAAGGCGGTGAAAGGCGCAGGCAGCGGTACGCTGGCCTGCAATGCCTGGTTTGTCCGCTCCCACGATCCGAATGCGAACACCTTATTCTTGATGATTGGTCCGCCGAGCCGCACTCCGTACTGCTTGCGGTCAAAAATCGCGGGCGGCGTGCCAATGGGCGCCGACACTTGATCGCCTCGCCAGTTGAAGAATCCCTCGCCATGAATCTGATTGGTGCCGGACTGAGTCACGATATTGATCGTGCCAGAGCCGCTCAGCTCGGACGCCATGTCCAAGCTGGATTGGCTGACCTGGAATTCCCGAATCGCGCTGACGGGAACGTTCTGCGTCGTGGTGCCGACGTTCTCGTCGCTGATATCCACGCCATCCACTTCAATGCGCGCCGCACGACCGTAACCTCCGCCGAAGGAGACTGACGAATAGCCTTTCTTGGTCGGATCGAAATTTCCGCCGTCCTGAATCTGAACTCCCGGCTCCAGTTGCGCCAGGTCCAGAAAGTTCCTTCCATTGATCGGCAAATTTTCGATCTGCTGTTGCGTCACAACGCCTTGAATCGTCGCCTGCTCGGTGTTTACCGCCACCGCGGACGCTTCCACGGTAATAATTGTGCCCGATGATCCCACTTGCAACGCGATCGAGCCCGAGCTGGAGGTGCCTACCTCCACCGTTATTGGCAACTGGGCAGTATTGAACCCGGCGGCTTCCACTCGTACGACATACTCTCCAGGCGCGAGCGATCCCGAGTTATAAGTACCGGAGCTTGAAACTGGCGCCGTGAACGTTGCACCCGTCGCCTTGCTCGTGATGGTCACTTTCGCGGATGCCACTACGCCGCCGTTCGCATCCGTGATCGTTCCCTGGATATTACCCGTGGAGATTGTTGCTTGTGCGTGTGCCGCGTGCGGCAATATGGCGCCGCATGCCGCAGCCAGTGCTAGCCACAACAGCAGGCTCCTGATCATTCGAATACGATTCATGCATCCTCCAAACAAAGTGCGATTCTGTGATCCAAACAGTGCGTTGAGGAACAATCCCCGTCTGCAGGGCACTCACTGGACACACCCTTACCGCTGTCCGTGTCAGGTGTTTTGCCCCCAAATGTAGCAGTGCGCTGTGGTCGCTTTATCCGGCCGCAGCCCCACCCCTACATGCGTTCGCGCCGTAAGAATGCAATCGTCGGGCCAGCTGGAAAGCGAAGCTAAGTCTTTGAAATCGTTTAGCCTGCTAAATGCATCCGTTATGTTTTAGTTTTGCTTTATTCGGGTATCCACATACCGTACAGATACCCGAATGGATTCGACGGATTGTGTCGTGGGTGTTTTCTAGCTGCGGGGCACCGGTCCTGAGTTGTGGCGATCATCAGGTACTTCCGATTCTATCCGCGGGAGAGTGTCCAATCAGGTCCTCGGGATCCCATCGCTGTACTCGGAGGAAACGTTCTTCGTATCGCCGGGACCAGCAAATGGCAAGAGCCTCGGCTTGTCCTGACATCCGCCAATTGACACCGTACCGCGGTTCTGGGAATATCCTCCCAGCCCCCGAGAATTCTAAATGGTGTCGCTTGTTCGTCGACCGCCCCAGACCGGATTCGACCAAGTCCCTAGAGCTTCGAACGCAGCGGCAGGCCGCAGCGGCGTTGATGCCCGTCTGCCGGAGGCGTCTCGCGCACTCCCCGGAAACTGTTGATTCAAAAATGATTAACTGCCCTTCGCCTCTCGGTCTGTACCTCCTCCGGAGCGCTGCTTGAAGAAGCTCGGCAAGTATGAGGTTCTCGCCGAACTTGGCCATGGAGCCATGGGCGTGGTGTATCGCGCTCGCGATCCGATTATCAACCGCCTGGTGGCTCTCAAGACCATTACCACCGGGGTCGCCAACGATCCCGCGCTCCTCCAGCGCTTTTATCGAGAAGCCCAGTCCGCGGGCGGTCTACACCATCCCAATATCGTAACCATCTACGACATGGGCACGGAAAGCGACACTCCTTATATAGCTATGGAGTTGATCGAGGGCGAAAACCTCGAACAAACCATTGCCCATCGTTCGGACCTGCCAGTCTCCCTCAAGCTGGTTTACGCCATGCAAGCGTGCCGCGCGTTTGACTACGCCCACAAACGCGGCATTGTCCACCGGGACATCAAACCCGGCAACATCATGGTGAACAAGGAGGGCACCGTCAAAGTCGTCGACTTTGGCATTGCTCGCGTCCTGGATGCTTCCAAGACGCAAACCGGCATGTTGATCGGCACTTTCGCCTACATGTCTCCGGAGCAGTATCACGGCGAACACGCCGACGAGCGTTCCGATATCTGGTCATTCGGTGTCTTGCTCTACGAGCTTCTGGCCTCCCGCCGGCCATTCACGGGAGAAACTCCCGCAAGCCTCATGCACAGCATTTGCCAGCAGGAGCCGGAGCCCTTAACGAACGTCTTGCCGGATTTTCCTGCCGATCTTCAGGCCATTGTCGGCCGCTCCTTGCAAAAGAAGCCCACGGATCGCTACCCCACGATGGAAGATATGCTCGTCGATCTCGAGCCCATCTGCAAAACGCTGCAGGCGGAATCCGTTGCGGCCATGGTGGATAAGAGCCGCAAATTTGTCGAACAGAGCCAATACACAGAGGCGCGTGAGCTTTTGCGCCAGGCGCTCCAGGTTGAAGCCACCAACCCCACGGTTCGCTCCTTGCTGGAAAAGGTAAATAGCGAGCTCAAACGCATTCTCGTGCGGCCGAGAGTTCAGGAATTTGTGGAAAAGGGTCGCGCTCTCCTCGAAGAGGGAAAAGTTACCGACGCAAAGATCGCCGCGGAAAGTGCGCTTCAGCTGGACTCCACCTTCGAGCCCGCCCAGGACCTGCAGAAAATTGTTCGCCAGGAACTTGAGCGTGCCGACCTGATCAACGGTTGGATCAAGTCAGCGAAGCAGCACCTTGCCGAGGGTCTCCCCGATGACGCGGAGACTTTCGTGGTAAGGGTGTTGGAACTCGATCCCGGCCATGCGCAGGCGCAAGCGCTGCACGAACAGGTCATCGTAGAGAAGAGCGAGCGCCAGAAGCGCTTGCGTCTCCTGGAGCGGCTGCAATATGCGCGAGGCCTGTGGACTCGCCAGAGCTATTCCGAATGCGTTCAGCTCCTCGAGGAACTCGAGCAGGAATATCCGGGCGATGAAGAGGTTGCCAGGTTCCTGGAGACGGCTCGCGAGGATGAAGCCGAGCAACGCCGGCTGGCCTTGCTCGATTGCCGTACTCTGCTCGATGCCCGCCGTTACGAAGAATGCCTGGCGCAACTAAGCCGTCTGCATGCCCAGTTCCCGCGCGATGAAGAAATTCCGCGCCTGCAGCAGGAAACTCGCACCGATCAACGCGAGCAGCGCCGCCTACAGGGCTTGACGGAAGCCAGGAATGCCCTCGCTGCCGGGCGGTATCAGGAGTCCATCGACGGACTTTCCACCCTGTTTGAGGAATTCCCCGGCGATACCGAAATTTCCGACCTGGTCCGCACCGCCACGGAAAAGCGCGAACAGCATCGCTGCCAGCAGGGTATTGGCAAAGCCCGGGAGCTCCTTTTCGCGCGTAGCTATGCGGATTGCGTCGCCCTTCTTTCCAGCTTGCAAACCGATTTTCCGAACGAAAAGGAAATCCCGAAGGTCCTTGACTCCGCCCGGCGGGATCAGGCCGAGCAGTTGAAACAGCAAAAGCTCATCGAGGCCAAAGGTCTTCTTGCCGTCGAATCGTTCGACGAAGCCATCTCCATTCTTGATGCTCTGGCGATTGATTTTCCCAAGGACTCCGCGGTGTCCAAGCTGCGTGCCTTGGTCCTTCGCGAGCAGGACAAGCACGTGCGCTCCGAGCGCATCCAACGCGAGCTCGACGCCCTGAAAAAACTGATGGCCGAGAAACGCTATTCCGAAGTCGTTTCGCGCGCGAAGGAGTTGCTTACTGAATTTCCCGCTGATACCAGCTTCCGGCGGCTGGCCGAATTTGCGGTCAGCCAGCAGGAAGCGCTCGAGAAGGAACAATTACTCCGTAAGACCCTCGACGAAGCTCAATCGTTGTTCAATTCGAATCGTTTCAAGGAAGCGATCGGCATCGTGCAGATTGGGCTGAAGAACTTCCCCGCCCATCCCGACCTGCTCTATCTGTACCAACAGGCGGAAATCCAGCAAAAAAAGCTGGAAGTGCGCCAGCAAATCGAGGAACGCGTCCGCGAAATTCGCGTCAAAATCAATCGCGAGAAATTCAGCGAGGCCATCAACCTTGCGCAACAAACGCTAGTCACCCTCGGCCCCGATACCGATGTTACGCAGCTTCTGACTTCCGCTGAAATGGAGTTCGAGGCGCGGGAAAAGAAGAGAGAACAGGCACGGATGCTGGAGACCATCCGTACCCTAATCGAATCCGGCAATCTCGACGCTGCCAATAAGGCCATCGAAGACGCCCTCAAGACCAACGTCATGCAACCGTTCGATCCTCGAATTCACCGACTTGCCTCCGACATCCAGGAAGCAAAAACTCGGCTGGAGGGTGAGACCCATGTCACCCCTACCGATGATGCTCCCGCTGTGTCCCGCGAATATGCATTTACCGCCGGCTCCACCACTCCAATCGCTCCGCCCCCGGAGACCGTGCTCCCCGCCTTTGCTTCCACCTCGCAAGGTGCCGCGGTGCAGCCGGCGTTCGTGACCAAGGCCGAGTCGATGCCTTCCACGGAAGTTCCCGCTCCCACAAACGTCCCGGTAGGACTGCCTGCGACGCAAGCTGCTTCTCCGGCTCCACTCCCTGCGGCCGAGCCCACTCCTGCGCCTGCCCTCTCCGGCTCTTTGGCTTCGCCGTCTGCTAAGCCACAGGAGTCTCCTGTATGGCGCAAACCGGCTGTTCTGGCGCTCGCCGTGCTTGGAATTGTTGCCGTTGGCTGGTTCGGCATACGCAGTTTTTCAGACAAGCCTGCGTCGACTTTGGTTTCTCAGCCCCTCAAACCCGCGGCCAATCCGCTGGAGGGGCCCCAACGGGAAGCCATCAACGCCGCTGGAAAGCTCATCGCGTCCAACGATCTTGATGGCGCTCGCAAGCAACTGCAGGCTGCGGCTGCCATGAACGGTCCTCTGACCGCCGATATCCAAGGCAGAATTGCGGCCATCGAAGAGTCGCTGAAGAATCCCGCGCTGCGCCAGTTGCGCCGCCGCGAAGAAAATCTCTGGCAGCAATCTTTGAAGCGTGTTTCGGATGGCCAATATATAGAAGCTCGCCGCGGCCTCAATGAAATCCTTACGCTACCACACGGTGGCGTACACCGGGACGACGCCCGGCACTACCTCGATATCGTTCTCCCTCAACAGGTACTGGAGAAAGATCTGCTCGCCCAGGCGCATCTCGATTTGAGTCAGGGCGATTTCCAGTCCGCACGCTTTGCCGCCGGCCAACTGCAGCAGAATCGCAGCGATGCCACTCAACTCTTGGCCGAAATCGATCAAGCGGAAATCGCCCAGCTCGCTAGCCTTGAAAGCCAGTTGAATCAGCTCAAGCAGCGGGAAGACGATTCTGCTTTGCTGAAACTCAAAGTTCTCCAAGGCAAATTTCAGTCCCTCTCTTCCAGTGCCGGTCCGCAATCCGCCAAAGCTCAAAGCGATGCGAATTCCGTTGCAGCTGCCTTGGCCGACGTGCAAGCCCGTATCCAGAGGAAGGCTGCCGAAGCACCCGCTGCAGTGCCCGCCGCCAAACCATTGCCGGTGGCTTCAAAATCGGACTCTGCCGTTCGTGCCGTCATCCAGCGTTATGCTCAGGCTTTCGATCGAAGAGATGCGGATACCCTGACCAAAATTTGGCCCACCATCGGTTCCAAGTATTCCGGATACAAATCCAGCTTTGAGGCTGCCAGCTCCATTCGCATGCGGCTCAACGTCAAGTCTGTGGACATCAGCTCGGACGGCACTACCGCCGTCGTGCAAGCCCTGCTTTCGCAGGACTATACTGCCTCCGGTCAAACCGAGGTAAAGAACACCAAGCGGTCGATCACTTTTCAGTTGGATAAAGTCGATGCCGACTGGATCATCACGGACATCGACGAAACCGAGGTCCCTGGTACTTAACGGCTTCTATGCGCATCATTTCTTCCTATCACGGCGCCGAACGGGTTTGGGAAACTCCCGAGACCGAAGTCGTTTTTGGCCGCGCCGAAGACAATGCTTCCGTCATTCTTGATCTCGCTCCGGACCAGCGTGTTTCTCGCATCCACGGCAGAATCTGGCAGGAAGAGGGTCTCTTTTGGATCGAGGACCTGAACAGTTCGCGTGGCACTCAGCTCAACGGCGTCGAAATCAAGGGCCGTGGCAAGCAGCAGGTTCGCCACAACGATTCCATCACCGTCGGCCAAACCGCTTTGCGTCTCGACCTGCTGGAGGGCGTTGCTGCACTTAGTAAGACCAATTACCTCGAGCACGGCACCGTGCTCCTCCCGGAAAAACGTCACGCCGAATCCGGCGTTGCCATTGCCAAGGACGTCGACGCCACCTCCGTCGATCCTCTTCCCATTCCCCATGACACCACCGAAAGCGCCCGCAGGCTCAAGATGGTGTGCGATCTGCCTTTTCAATTTGCATCCAAGACTTCTCTCGAATCTCTTTTACCCGCCATTGTCGATCACCTCGTCGCGGTTATGCCCTCCGCGGAAAGCTGGGCTCTCGTCCTCCGCGAGCCCGGCACGGAAGCGCTGCTCCTGAAGGCTTATCATTTCGTTCAGAAAACGTACCTGAGCGAAACTCTGCTGCGGCGCGCCATGGCGGATCGCAAAGCATTCCTCTGGAAGCGCACCGCCGAAGCCGACATGAGTGGCAGCATTGCGCAAAGCGATATGGAAGTTGGCATGTATGCCCCGCTGATCTGGCAGGGAGAAGCGCTGGGTGCCCTTTGCGCTGGTGCCCGAAGCTCCAAGTTAAACTTCGTCGAAGACGACCTTCGCTTGCTGGTCCTGGTCGCTCATTACGCCGCCATGGCGGTCTCCACCTACCACCTTCGCGAAAAACTGCGTCAGGAATCGGTCGTAAAAGCCAATCTCTTGCGTCAGTTTTCACCGAAGGTAGCCGACCGCATGCTCGCTCATCGCGGTCGCGTTCGGCTGGGCGGTCAGCGCAGCGAGGTCACCGTTCTCAATTCCGACATTCGCGGTTTTACGCAGCTTGCGCACGAGATGGAGCCGGACGAAGTCGTCGAGATGCTGAATGAATATCTCGGCGTCTGCGTGCCGGTGATCTTCGCGCACAATGGCACCGTGGATAAATTCATGGGCGACGCCATCCTTGCTGTCTTCGGCAGCCCGGAGCCTGATCCAGCTCAGCATGAAAACGCCGTCCGCGCCGGCATGGAGATGCAAGCGGCTGTAGCACGGCTCAACGAAGCACGGAAGCTTCGCGGAGTCCCTTGCCGCGATTTCGGCATAGGTATCCACTGCGGCGAAGTCGTCCACGGTTTCGTCGGCACCGCTGAGCGCATGGAGTTCACCGTTATCGGCGATGCTGTAAACCGCGCTTCCCGTTATTGCGCTGCCGCTGGTGGCGGCGAAGTATTGATTAGTCCGGAGATGCACGAGCGCGTCTGGCGCATCGTCGAAGCCGAAGCTGCGACCATCCACACCAAGCATGAAGGTGACTTTCCCGCCTATCGCGTGGGCCGCTTCAAAGAGAACGCTTCACAAAATGCGGCTTCCGGCTGATCGGCTCGCGATTCCCTTGTTCGCGTTTGCGTCCATCGCTTCCGGCCAGTAAACTTTCGCCGTACTTCCTGCCGTCTGCGGTTTTGCGGCAACCTCGGAATCTGCCCGGAGGACGTTCGTTGGATTACAATCCCAAACCGCTGGACTCCTCCGCCATCGCTCTCAGCCGCGAGATTTCCGAGCTGAGCGAATTGCTCGCCCGCAATGTCCACGAAAACTGGGCGCGCCTTCGAATCGGCGAAGGCTGGCATTACGGTCCCAATCGTAACGACACTCGCAAGGAGCATCCCGGCCTCGTCCCTTTCGAGGAGCTTTCCGATTCCGAGCGAGCGTACGATTATGAAATCGCCCATCAGACCATCAAGTCCCTTCTGGCCCTGGGCTATTCCATTCAGCCTCCGGCAGGCGTTGCGGTTACGTCCCATTCCGCTGGAGCCAGCGAGGGTCTTGGAGTCGCGCGCCTTCTGGGCGATGCCGTCAACAATGGTCACGCGGCCCTTCAATCTTTGTGGCGTGCTCACGATCCAGCCGCCTGGTCTCAGAATCCCGAGGTCTATCGCGTCCTGGCGAAGCGCGTTCTAAAACTTGGCGAACCTCTGTTCGCCTATGACATTGTCGCCGAGGGCATCAAGCATTTTCCAAACGATGTCGTCCTCCGCCAGATTCTCTCGCTCGCTCTCGCGCGCAGCGGAGCGGCCGCCTCCGCCAATGCTGTCTTATCCGGACTTTACGAAGAAGGCCATCGCGATGAAGAAACTCTTGGCCTTCTCGCACGCACTCAAAAAAATCTCGCTTTCGAAGCTTCCCATGCGGAGCAAGCCGAGTTTCATCTCCGTCAAGCTTTCGACATTTACCGTCAGGCTTTTCGCGGCACCGGCGGCTATTGGAGCGGCGTCAACGCCGCCACCATGGCTCTCCTTCTGCACGAGCGCGAACAAGCGGTATCCCTCGCGCGTCAGGTCGCCGGCCGTTGCCGTGCCGAGCTTGCCCGCGGCGATTCCGATCCGGCCGATCGTTACTGGATTCTCTCCACCCTGGGAGAAGCTGCGCTTCTCGTCGGTGACTGGGCGGAGGCGGAAGACTGGTATACCCAGGCGGTTCAACTGGGTCGCGGCGACTGGGGGAGTCTGCAGTCCACTCTTCACAACGCGCGCCTCTTACTTCGTCATCTCCGCGGCGACGAAGCCTTGATCGAGCGGGTATTTCAATATCCGAGTGTCGTGGTGTTCGCCGGACACATGATTGATCGTCCGGATCGCCAGATTCCGCGCTTTCCCCAGCAGCTGGAAGCCGCCGTGAAAAGAGCCATTCGCGCACGCCTCGACAAGTGCAACGCCGGTTTCGGCTACGCTTCCGCTGCCTGTGGTTCCGACGTCCTTTTCCACGAAGCGATCCTCGAACGCAAGGGCGAATGCCACGTCGTTTTGCCGTACGAAGTCGAAGCGTTCAAGGAAGACAGCGTCGCCATTGTTCCCGAAGGCAATTGGTCCCGCCGCTGTGACGCCATAATCGCTGCTGCCGTCGAGGTTAAGGAGGCGTCCAAGCGGAGCCAGATCTGCGGTCGCGTCTCCTACGTTTTCGCCAACCTCATGCTCCACGGACTCGCCAGCGTTCAAGCGCACCATCTCGAAACCAAGCTCATTCCCATGGTGGTCTGGGACGGCCTCCCGGGCGATGGCCCGGATGGCACCGCGGGCACCATCGACCGCTGGCAACGCCTCGGCCTCCAGACGGAAATCATCGACCTCCGGGAGATCATCGCCCGCGAATGTCCCAACCTGCCTCCCAACATTTGTGGTGTTTCCGTGACCAGCAGCTCCCGTCGCCGCGGTAGTGCCAATTCCGAATTTTCCTCCGAGATTCGCGCCCTCCTTTTTGCGGACGCACACGGCTTCAGTGAACTGACCGACGAAGAAGTGCCGCGTTTCGTCCAGCATTTCCTCGGTCTCGCGGGAAAGCTGTCTTCCGATTCTCCCTATAAACCCCTGATGAAAAATACCTGGGGGGATGGCCTGTATTTTGTCTTCTCCAGCGTTCATGACGCCGGCCACTTTGCCCTTGATCTCCGCGATGGCGTTACGCACACCGATTGGCCCAAGCTCGGCCTGCCCAAGCTCAATCTGCGCATCGGCCTGCATGCAGGTCCCGTTTATTCCTGCACCGACCCGGTCACCCAGCGCATAAGCTACATGGGTGCGCACGTGAGCCGCGCTGCTCGCATCGAGCCCGTTACCCCCACAGGTCAGGTTTATGCCAGTCAAGACTTTGCCGCGTTGGCCGCCGCCGAAGGTGTCACCGATTTCCGCTGCGACTACGTCGGCCAGACTCCCATGGCCAAGAAATATGGCACTTTCCCGACTTATGTCGTCCATCGCGCCACCAAAAACTCGAGCAACTCCGTCTAGTACCTGACGTCCCATGGGAAAAACCTTGCCATTCCTTTTTCCATAGGCTATAAATTCTGAGCTAAGTCTCCGGGAATCGTTTGCTTACAACTGGAATGATCCACACGCCCAGTGCTTTCCAGGCCCTCTCCTTTGGCGGTGAGTCTCCTTTCCGCCCCTCGTTCCCCGAATCTCGCCATCTCCACCCTGGGCCAGTAGGCCACCCATGAACTTCGAAGGCGACGCCTTCATCAGTTATGCCCACCTCGACAATGTCGAGCTCATTGAAGGACAGCGCGGTTGGGTTTCCAACCTGCATCGCGCTCTGGAAGTCCGTGTGGGTCAATTACTTGGCAAGGCTCCGCACATCTGGCGCGACCCCAAGTTGCAGGGCAATGATCTTTTTGCGGAGACGCTTATGGGGCGTCTTCGTCAGGTCGCGGCCCTCGTGCCCGTCATTTCTCCGCGCTATGTCAAGTCCGAATGGACCCGTAAGGAGCTTGCTGAGTTCTGGCGCGCCGCCAAGGAGCAGGGTGGCATCCGCTTTCAGGACAAAGTCCGCATCTTTAAAGTCCTCAAGACTCCCGTCCCTATCGAGCAGCATCCTCCGGAGCTTCAACCGCTCCTGGGCTACGAATTCTTCAAGGTTGACGCGGAAACCGGCCGCGTCCGCGAACTCGATGACGTCTTCGGTCCCGAAGCCACCCGCGACTTCTGGCTTCGCCTCGATGACCTGGCGCATGACATTTGCCGGCTCCTCGAAAAGCTCGAACTACCGGACAACGTTGCTTCCTCGGGGTTTTCGACCGAATCCGTCTACCTTGCGGAGACTACGAGTGACTTGAAGGAGCAGCGCGAAGCGGTGCGCCGCGATCTCCAGCAACACGGCTACATCGTGCTTCCCGCTCGTCCTTTACCTTCCGTCGATTCGGACGTCCGCGCTCTCGTCCGCGAAGACCTCGCGGGCTGCTCCATGTCCATCCATTTGATCGGGAAAAACTACAGTTTCGTTCCCGAAGGCGGCACGGAGTCTTTGCTCGAAATCCAGAATTCTCTCGCCATTGAAAGAGGTCGATCTGGCGATTTCGCTCGCCTTTTGTGGATTCCGCAGGGCCTTCAGGTCGAGGACGAGCGCCAACGCAAAGTGGTGGAACGTGTGCGCATGGATCCCGTGCTCCT
This sequence comes from uncultured Acidobacteriota bacterium, assembly GCA_963819745.1. Taxonomy (GTDB): domain Bacteria; phylum Acidobacteriota; class Terriglobia; order Acidiferrales; family UBA7541; genus Acidiferrum. Next base: position 43,052 of record CAWFXG010000004.1, read on the forward strand.
CGCCGGTGCCGATCTCCTGGAAACTTTTCTCGAAGACTTGAAAACCGTCATTCACGCTCGGCTCAAGAAGGCTCCCGAACCCCCGCCGGAGCTAGTCGTCACACTTCCGGCCGCCGCCAGTCACCAGGATGTTGCCCGCATCTACCTTATTTATGACCGGCGCGACATGGACATTGCTTCACCCTGGATCGACTATCTCTTCGAGAAGAATTTCGAAGTCATTCGCCCCGTCTTTGAAGGCGACGAAGCGGAAATACGCGACTACCATGAGGAGAATCTCCGCAGTTGTGACGGTGTCCTCATTTTCTACGGCGCCGGCAACGAGTGCTGGCTCCGCCGCAAACTCCGCGAAATTCAGAAAAGCCCCGGCTATGGCCGCACCAAGCCTGCACCAGTCATCGGCATCTCCCTGGTCTCTCCAAAAACGCCGGACAAAGAGCGTTTTCGTACCCATGAAGGCATGGTAATTCCCCAGTTCGACGGTTTTTCCCCCGATCCACTCCGGCCATTCATTGCTGGCCTCCAGGGCTGAAGGAAGGGAATCCCTCGTTGATACAGTCGCGAGCGCTGTTCAATCCTTTCCCCGGACTCCGCCCTTTCGAGCCCGATGAAGACCATCTTTTCTTCGGCCGCGAGCGCGAAATCGACGAGCTCCTCCGTCGCCTTCGCACTACTCGTTTCCTCCAAGTAATCGGCAGCTCTGGCAGCGGCAAGTCGTCCCTCGTTCGTTCTGGCCTGATTCCCGCTCTCTACAGCGGTTTCATGGCCAAGGCCGGTTCCAGTTGGCGCGTCCTCATCTTCCGGCCCGGTGACGATCCCATCGGCAATCTCGCGGCTTCTCTCAATGCTCCGGACGCCTTGGGCACCGAGGGCGAGCTCGCCAGCACCAACAAGATTTTGCTCGAAGCCACCCTTCGGCGAAGCACTCTGGGCCTTGTGGATGCCGTCCGCCAGGCCCGCATTCCCTCCCATGACAATCTTCTCGTCGTCGTCGATCAATTCGAGGAGTTGTTCCGCTTTCGCCGCAGCACTCATTCTGAAAATTCACGCGACGAATCGGTGGCCTTCTTCAAGCTCCTTCTGGAAGCCGCCGCCCAGGAGCAGTTGCCCATTTATGTTGTCCTCACCATGCGCTCTGACTTCATCGGCGACTGCATGGAATTCCAGGGCCTTCCGGAAGCCGTAAACACCGGTCTGTACCTCGTCCCGCGCATGACTCGTGATGAGCTACGTTCCGCCATCACCGGCCCGGTTGCCGTCGGCGGTGGTGATATCGCCCAACGCCTCGTGCTCCGGCTGCTCAACGATCTCGGCGACGACCACGATCAGCTTCCCGTCCTTCAGCATGCCCTCATGCGCACTTGGGATCACTGGGAAGCCCATCGCCAGGACGGCCAACCGATCGATATTGCCGACTATGAGGCTGTAGGTACCTTGCAGAATGCTCTTTCCCTGCATGCCGAGGAAGCGTTCCAGGACACTTCCTTCGAAAGCGGCCATCGCATCGCAGAAAAAATGTTCCAGGCTCTCACCGACACATTCTCCGATCCTCGCGGTATCCGGCGTCCTACCTCTGTCGCCGAGCTTTCCGCCATCTGTGAATCTCCTGAGTCGGAGGTCTTGGAGGTCGTCGAAGTTTTTCGTCGCTCCGGCCGGTCATTCCTCACCCCGCACGCCGGGGTGTCCCTGGGTCCGAGGTCGATCATTGATATCTCTCACGAAAGCCTGATGCGCTGCTGGACCCGCTTGATCGGCTGGGCGGAGGAAGAGCGCGAGTCCGCTCGTACCTACATTCGCGTTTCTCAGGCCGCTTCCTGGTGCATCGAGTGCAGCGGCGGTTTGTGGACCGATCCACAACTCGAAACCGGTTTGCAGTGGCGCCGCAAGAATAGCCCGACCGCCGCCTGGGCCGAGCGGTACGACTCCAATTTCGTCGACGCCATGAAGTTTCTCGACGACAGCGAGCATGCTCGCCAGGTCGGGCGCGACAAGGAGCGCCGCCGCAAGCGCAATCGCACCATCATTATCTATGTGCTCGCCGCTTTCAGCATTATCGTTCTGGGCGAAGCCTACTTCGTGCGCAGGGAAGGGAACCGCGCCAAGCAGAATCTCGTTCTGGCTCGCAGCGCCGTCGAAGAAAGCCTCGCTACCATCGGCGCGGGCCGCATGGGGGAAACCGGCGAGGGTGCCTACACACCGGAGACCGAGGAGATTCGTAAGGAAATCCTGAACAAGGCTAAGGAGTTCTATCTCAATTTCGCCAAGCAAGGGGCCAGCAAGGAAGAATATTTAAGCGAGCAGGCTTTTGGACGGTCCAAACTCGGCGATATCAATCGTCAGCTCGCTCTTCACGAGGAAGCCGTGCGCGACTATAGCGACGCCATCTCCGACTATGGCGCTCTCGCTCAATCCCATCCCGATAAGCCTCTTTACCGCGAGATGCAGGCCTACTCTTACGACGGCCTCGGGGAAACCTTCCGCACTTGGCTTTTGAGTCCCCAGAAGCCCGCCGCGTATACCAGCGCCGATGCCGAGCACGAGTACAACGCGGCCCTTACACTGCAACAGGCACTCACCTCGCAGTATCCCGGCAATGCATCCTTCCAGGATGAACTCGCCCGCACCTACAACAATCGCGGCATTCTTTACTTCTACAATCGCGACCTCGATAAATCCGAAGCCGACTTCCGCCTCGCCGTCAGGCTCCTCGAGCCGCTCGTTCTGGACAAGAACAACATCGCTGCTGCCCAGGATCTCGGACGCACCTACAATAATCTTGGGATCCTTCTCCTGAACCGGAAAGATCCTGAGCAAGCCGGCCAGCTCCTTGTCCGCGCCATCGGTGCCTATGAACCTCTCACCGCCCAGGATCCAGCGAATCGCGAATACAAGCAGGAAGTCGCTAATTTCTACAATAATCTGGCGTTGGCCTACTCCGACCAGAAGCGCTTCGACCTTGCCGAGCGCAATAATCACGAGGCTCTCGATCGATTCGAGCAGCTCGCTCAGCCTGGCGCCTCCCTGGAGGGTCAACGCGCCCGAGCCCATACCTTGCACGACTGGATCGCTCGGCGCCAAACTCCCGATGGTGCCGAATCTCAAGCCCACCCCGAATTTCACGTGATGTATGCAAACCTGGCACGCAGTTTTGCCCAGATCGCCCGCGAATCCCTGCGGGTTGATAACCTATCGGACGCCCTCTCCGCCGTCGAGAGCATGCATCGTCTTCTTCCCAGGCTCTCCAAGTCCGAGCAGCTTGAGATCTCTGGTATATACGCCTCGCTTAGAAAAGAGTTAGATGACAAGTTGGCTCAACATAAGTAGATTAATGCGGTTCCCGATGGAGGAAAAATGAAGCGATCCTTGGTAGCCCTCGCCCTCGTACTGTCTAGCCCCGCGTTGCTATTTGCCCAGCAGCCCAAGTCTGCCGCGGATGATCCCACTTCGGCCACGCCCGCCGTCACAAATCCAGACGATCTTGTGACCCCCGTCACCACGCCCGCTCCGTCTGCGAACACTGCTCTCCCGACTTCTCTTTCTACCCAAAACCAGCAATCGCGTGCCGCTCAAAAGCCTAAACCTACTAAACCTTCTCCCAGTTCTGATGAACGCCCGCCCATCGAAGGCAGCATGGTCGGTTACATTGATAACGCCGTCATCGGAAACCAGTTCCGCATCCGCTTCGACGCTGGCTTCGACGACAATCGCCCCGACCGCGCCGAATTCTTTTACGCCAAGTGCGGTTGCAACGGCGGCGACTCTCAGGGCCCCCAACCCGGTTTGGCGACCCATATCAATTTCCAACAACTCTACCTCCGTTCAGAATTCGCTCCCTCCCGCCACTTCTCTTTCTTTGCGGAGGTGCCGTTCCGTTGGGTTCAGCCACAGCAATTCGTCCCGCAGACGATTCCCAACGGTGGCTTCACCAACAAAGGCGGTCTTTCGGACATCCAGGCGGGCATCAAGCTCGCTCCGATCGCCTCGTCACATCGCTATCTGACCTTGCAGCTGACGGGTTTCTTCCCGTCCGGCTCCTCGCGGGAAGCTCTCGGGACCCACCATTACAGCCTGCAGACCAGCGTCCTTTATATGCAACGAGTTACCGATCGCTTGTCTTTCGAAGGCGAGCTTGGCGTGTGGCACGGGTTCGATGGGGATTCCCCGGGTTTCACCGGAAACGTATTTCAATACGGACTTGGCCCCAGCTATGAGCTGTATCGCGGGGAAACCGTTCGCTTTGCTCCTGTTGTCGAACTCGTCGGCTGGAGCGTCCTCAGCGGAAAGGAGAGCGACGGCACCCTTGTCGCCCACCAGATCGCCATCGGGGCGCCGGTTACTCCCATCGTCAATTCCGACGGTACCCAAATCGTGAACCTCAAGGTTGGTGCCCGAACCACTGTTGGCCGCCATAACTCGTTTTATTTCGGCTACGGCCAGGCGCTCACCCACGAGATGTGGTACAAGCACATCATTCGTCTGGAATACCGCTACTCGTTCTAGCGGGGCGCGCGTAATTTGCCTTAATCGGGCATTGCGAGCCCGCGCCTTTCTGTCATCGCATGGTTAATGTCGCGACCTTTTAGTCGCAAATGGCGGATTTCCCTGTATCTGATCGTAGACGCCCTACCCTCTTGAGTCTGACGTACCTTTCGCGCTTGCTGAGTCGCAACCTAGTCTTTTCAATCATTTAGGGCCATCAGCCTTGTCTTTCTCAAGCCCGCTTCATGCCCCTAATACTGGACACCAACGTGCTCCTACCCACCTCGGCTCCCTGGCTGTCGATACCAAATTCGGGCAGTTTGCTATCTTGGAGGCGCCATGGCTAGTGTTAGTCAGACTCAGAGTTCCGATCGCACTCTTTCCGACCAGGAATTCGAAGACTTGTTGCTTCGCACCTGGGAACTCATTCACGCGCGGAAACAGGATCATCCAGTGAATCCTTCTTCCGCTGACACCCCTTCATGGACCTAGACTCCAACTCCGTCTCTGCCCGTCGGCCCGTCTCCTCCAGCGCGGATCCTTCCGTTTCCTCCTCCCCGGACGACTCCAAGGAAGTTGCGTGGGCTGCCGTGGGTCTCGTCCTTTGGACTGGAGTTGTGTTGATTGGTCTTTTCGGCGCTACCTATTTCTTGGGCCACACAGTCCTTCATCTTTGGTAGCCCGGGGTTGTCCTCGCGGTATTAACGACGCTAATTGCCGTCTTTATAACATGCCACGAGGCGTTCCTCGGCGCCCTCCGTTCATCCTTACGCCCCTAAATAGTGAACTTCAGAATCCAGCCAGTGACCCTCTCACACTCCTCCCGCAGGATTTCTCTACGCGGCCCGCTCTACGGTGTATCGTTATTTCTGCACTCCCCGTGCGATAGGGGCATTCATGGCGAAAAAGATCAATATCCTCGTCTCTTTGACCACGGACGACAACGACTACCAGGTGGAACAGGCGCAATCCGCCGAGCAATCCGCGGCCAAGTTGGGCATTTCCGCGCAAGTCATCTTTGCCGGTAACGATGCCATCACGCAAAGCACGCAAATTCTCAAATCGGTGCAAGCGCCGCCGGAATCCCGGCCCGATGGAATCGTCTTCGAGCCGGTGGGCGCTACCGCGCTCCCACAGGTCGCTCGGGCTGCCGCCCAGGCGAATCTCGGCTGGGTGGTCCTCAATCGCGATGCCGCCTACATCGACGACCTACGCAAAACATCCGTCGCCCCCATTTTTACCGTTACTTCCGACCACATCGAGATCGGCCGTATCCAAGGTCGGCAGTTTGCCAAACTGTTGCCCCGGGGCGGCACCATTCTGTACATACAGGGTCCTTCGGAAAATTCGGCGGCCAAGGAACGTACTCTCGGGATGCAGGAGACCAAACCCGCCAATATTCAGGTGGTTGTGCTGAAGGCGCAGTGGACGGAGGAAAGCTCGCTGCGCGCGGTGCGTTCCTGGCTCAAACTGACGACTTCTCAAAAGGCGGTCGTGGATTTGATCGCTGCTCAGGATGATTCGATGGCCATGGGCGCGCGCAAAGCGTTTCAAGAAATTTCCAAGGATGCCGACCGTGATCGATGGCTGAACTTGCCTTTTACCGGCTGCGACGGCCTTCCGAAAACCGGCCAGTCCTGGGTACGCAGCGGCATGCTTGCCGCCACCGTGTTTGCGCCTCCCAATGCCGGGAAGGCTGTTGAGATGCTCGTGGACGCCCTGCAAAAAGGGAAACGGCCGGCGGAGCGGATTCTCACCGCGCCAAGCTCCATTCCTCCGCTCGAATTGCTTAAGCCGAAAAATACCGCCTAGTTCTTCTCCATCATTTTCGTCGCGCTTCTCGTACTATAATGCCTCTTCCGCGGCCGTTGCGCGTCGCGGATCTCTTGAGGAGCGTAGATGACCCGCCGCGAAAACAATCTTTCGTTTGATCGGAGAAAATTCCTCGCCGCGACCGGAAGCGGCTTGCTGGCGGCGGCCGTTCCCGCGGCGGCATCGGCGGCGCTTTCGCCGAGGTCCTCCGGCGGCGACGGCGCGCATGCCCAGGGCACAGGCGCGATGCGCAAGATTCCCATCGGCGTCTTCAATCCCGTTTACGAGAAACTCTCCATCGACGAGATGCTGGACACCATCACCGCGTTGGGAATCGAAGCGCTCGAGATGCAGACGTCCGGATATCCGCACAATCCCCATTGCGCCCTGGACGACCTGATCGCCGATCCGAGCAAGGCGAAAGCCTGGAAAAAAAGATTCGACGACCGCGGTATTCGGATCGCCACACTGAGTTGCCACGGCAACCCTGTGCATCCAGACCCGAAACACGCCGCAAAGGACGATGACACGTTCCGCAAGACGGTTCGGCTCGCGGAAATGCTGGATATCAAGGTAATCGTCGGCTTCGCCGGCTGCCCGGGCGGTTCGCCGACAGACAAAGTCCCTAATTGGATTACCTACCGGTGGCCGGAGGATCATGGCCAGGCACTGGACTGGCAGTGGAAGGAGAAAGTGATTCCGTACTGGAAGGAAGCGGCGAAATTCGCGCGCGAACACGGAATCAAACGGCTGGCGTTCGAAATGCATCCTAATTTTGTGGTGTACAACCCGAGGACTTTGATGAAGTTGCGGGAAGCAGTCGGCGAGGAAATCGGAGCGAATTGCGATTTGAGCCATCTTTTCTGGCAAGGATGCGATCCGGTCGAAGTGATTCATTTCCTCGGCAAGCAAAACGCTTTGTTTCATGCGCATATGAAGGACACAGTGCTGTTTCCGGATAATGTAAGTCGCTATGGCGTGCTCAACTTCGCTTCCGAGGTGAAGGATCTTCCCGAAGCGTCGGCAACTTTTCGCGCGGTGGGATACGGACACAGCGCGAGCCTGTGGAAATCGGTATTGCAGGCCTACATGGACGTGGGATACGAAGGTATCCTAAGTATTGAGAATGAAGATCCCATCCTGCCCGGCCCGCTGGGTGTGGAACGCGCTGTGTATGTTTTGAAAAATGTGCGCGGTGAACTGCTTGGCGCTTGAGATCGGCGCGCGTGGATCGAATAGATCAAGAAAATTGCGGGGAGCAATGGAATGGCTCAAGTAGCGCGAACACCTAAGACGTACGATGTGGTAGTGGTCGGGTCCGGCGCGGGCGGCGGCATGGCTGCCAAGATTCTCACCGAGGGCGGACTCAGCGTCGCGCTGCTCGAAGCGGGACCTCCGGTAAATCCGGCCAAAGACTTCAAGATGTTCATGTGGCCGTACGATCTACCGCATCGCGGCGTGGGCGTCGGCGGGTACCAGGCGGAGGATTTTGGCGAATTTCTTGCGCCAAACGGTTCGTGGTCCATTCAAGGCGAGCCATATGTATCCGCACCAGGGTCGGACTTTCGGTGGTTTCGCTCGCGTATCGTGGGCGGCCGGACGAATCACTGGGGACGCATAGCGCTGCGGTTCGCGCCGGTGGATTTTCAGTCGTACACGCGGGACGGGATCGGCGCGGACTGGCCGATGAAGTACGAGGATTTGGCCCCGTATTACGACAAAGTGGAAGGTTACATCGGGGTATTCGGAACAAAGGAAAACGTTTCCAGCGCTCCCGACGGGGTGTTTCTGCCTCCGCCAAAACCTCGATGTCACGAACTGATGGTGAAAAAGGCGTGCGACAAACTGAATATTATCTGCATACCGTCACGCCTGGCGATTCTTACTCAGCCGCTGAATGGTCGCCCGGCGTGCCACTACTGTGGCCAATGCGGGCGCGGGTGCACCACAGCATCGAATTTCAGTTCCAGCCAGGTGCTGATTCCTCCGGCGATGCAAACGGGAAGGCTGACGCTGATCACCGGGGCGATGGCGCGTGAAGTCGTCGTCGGAAAAGACGGCAAAGCGCAGGGCGTGTCCTACGTGGATAAGGCAACCGGCACGGAACAGAGAATCAACGCGCGCGCCGTGGTATTGGCCGCCAGTGCATGCGAATCGGCGCGACTGCTGCTGAATTCCAAGTCCACGACCTTTCCGGACGGGCTGGCAAATTCCTCAGGAACCGTGGGCAAATTTCTCACCGATTCGGTGGGAAGTTCGGGATGGGGTGTATTCCCGCAGATGGAACAGATTCCACCGCACAATCACGACGGAACGGGCGGGATGCACGTGTACATTCCGTGGTGGAAGTTCGACCGGCAGAACGATTTCCCGCGCGGATATCACATTGAAGTTTACGGCGGACGGGACATGCCCGGCGTGGGGATGTTCAACTTCCTGTGTCACCACGAAGAGGGATACGGAGCGGGGCTGAAGCAGAAGGCGAGAAAATTCTACGGAACCACCATTGGATTCTCCGGACGGGGCGAAATGGTCCCGAATCCGCAGACCTATTGCGAGATCGATCCGGAACGCGTGGACCGCTGGGGCATTCCCGTGCTGCGTTTTCACTTCCAGTGGTCGGATTACGAGATTCGCCAGGCCAAGGATATGCAGGAAACCTTCCGGGCCATCGTGGAAGCGGCCGGCGGCCAGTACATGACCAAAACGCCGATCAGCGGGCCTAACGCCTTTGGAATTGAAGAAGGCGGGAAAATCATCCACGAAGTGGGCACCGCGCGGATGGGAGCGGACCCGAAAACGTCGGTGCTGAATTCGTTTTGCCAAGCGCACGACGCGAACAATGTCTTCGTGGTGGATGGAGCACCGTTGGTTACCAACCCGGACAAGAACCCCACACTGACGATCATGGCGCTTTCCTGGCGGGCCTCCGAGCACCTGCTGGACGAGGCGAAAAAAGGCAACTTGTAGGGAGCGGGACAACCTGCCGGTCCGGAAGCGCGAGCAAAGGCGGCGATTTTCCTTCATGAATGGGAAACTTTCCAAGGGCTTAGCTCGTTCTTTTAAGTTAGAGAACGCCTAGTCAAAAAGGGAAGGTGTACCGCATGGATGAAATCCTGAAAGACTTGCGCTATGCCGCGCGGATGCTGCTGAAGAACCCAGGATTCACGCTGGTAGCGGTGCTGGCGCTAGGACTGGGCATTGGGGCGAATACCGCGATCTTCAGCGTTTTCAACGGCATGCTATGGCGACCCTTGGCGGCGCCAGAGCCGCAGCAATTGGTGGTGCTGGCCTCCAAAGCGAAAGGATCGGCGTTCGGCCCCCCACTTTCCTATCCGGATCTGCTGGATTTCCGGCAACTGAAGGCGGTATACGCGGACCTGGCGGGATACACGGCCAGTCCGGTGAGCTTTGCCGTGGACGGCAAACCGGAACGCGCCTGGTCCGAAATGGTGTCGGGCAGCTACTTTTCGGTGCTGGGCTTGCGGGCAGCGGAAGGACGGCTATTTGCGGAGGACGAAGGCTGGGTGCCAGGAAAAGACACCATCATCGTCCTCGACTACAAGTACTGGCAGCGGCGTTTCGCCGGCGACCGCGGCGTAATCGGGCGCAAGGTGGAAGTCAACCAGCACGCCTTCACGATCATCGGAGTGGCGCCCGAGGCGTACCACGGAGCGTATTACTTTCTGGAGCCCGACTTTTACCTTCCGCTGAGCACCATCGCAGTGCTGGATCCCACGAACGCCACCACGCTGACCGATCGCAATGCCGGCTTTCTGCGGACCTTGGGTAGGTTGCAGCCGGGAGTGACAGCCGCGCAGGCGACGGCGGCGATGGAACCGACGATGCGCCGGCTGAGCGAGGAATTTCCCGAAGGCCACCGGGATGTGTCGATCGAAGCGATACCCGAGCTGAAGGCTCGGCCGGAGCCGGAGATTGGCGGCTTCATGGCCGTGGCCATGATGGTATTCATGGTGTTGGTCGGGCTGGTGCTGCTGATTGCGTGCGCCAACGTCGCGAATCTCATCTTGGCCCGGGCGAATGGGCGTAGGAAGGAGCTGGCGACGCGTACGGCGATGGGAGCCACGCGGTGGAGAATGATCCGCCAGATGCTGACGGAAAGCTTATTACTGGCGTTCTGCGGAGGTCTCGCCGGATTGGCCTTCGCAAGGTGGGCGGCACTTGCCCTGATGGCTATACACATTCCAACGGATATCCCACTGCGGCTGTTTGATCTGCAGTTAGATTGGAGGATATTTGCGTACAGCTTCGTGATTGCGACGCTGACCGGTGTGATTGCGGGGATATTCCCGGCCTGGAAAGCGTCTCGAACGGATCTGGCGGAGGTCTTGAAGGCCGGAGGCCGGTCCGGCGGGTCCTCCGCGGGACATCAGCGATTCCGAAACGCCCTGGTGGTAGCGCAGGTGGCCGTTTCGCTGTTGCTGCTGGCCTGTGCCGGTTTCTTTATCCGCAGCTTCCAGAACTCAGCGCATGTGGACATGGGATTCCGGATCGATCACACCTTGATGATGTCCATGGACCTGGGACTGCAAAGCTACAGCGAGGAGCGCGGCCAGCGATTTTTCCGGGTGCTGCAGGAGAGAGTGAGGAATGTACCGGGTGTGCGCGAAGCGGCGATAGCGGCCAACATTCCCATGGGGTATGACAATAGCGTCGTGAACGTCTATGGGGAGGGGCTGGCCACAGACGAAAAATCGGCGGCGGAGACGGTCATTGCCGATGATGTGCAATCGGGTTATTTCGAGGCACAAGGAGTGGCAATCATTGGGGGGCGAGGCTTCAACCAGGGTGATACGGCACAATCGCCGAAGGTGGCGGTGATCAACGAGGAGTTCGCCAAGAAGGTTTGGCCCGGCCAGAGCGCTTTGGGAAAGACATTTCATACCGAAAAGAATGGTCCGCCGATCCAGGTAGTGGGGTTGACCAGGACCGGAAAATATCTGTTCTTGTACGAGCCGCCTCAGCCGTTCGTCTATTTTCCGCTGGCGCAGCGTTATCACGCTTCGGGAACACTGGTGGTCCGGACTGAGGGAGACCCACAGAAGCTGACGAGCGCGCTGCGCGAGCAGATCCATGAAATGGATGCCGGGTTGCCGGTGTATTCCATCACCACGATGGAGGCCCACGTGGAATTCGGCAAGCCCCTGCTACCGGCTCGACTGGGAGCGATGGTGGTGGGAGCATTCGGAGTGCTGGGGCTAATCCTGGCCTCCGTGGGCGTCTACGGCGTGGTGTCGTATTCGGTGAGCCAGCGGACGAGGGAGATCGGCATCCGAACGGCGCTCGGAGCACAGAGTGGAAACGTGCTGGGAATGGTGCTGAAGCAGGGAATGGGCATGGCACTGGTCGGGACAACAGTTGGCATTGCGCTGGCGCTGCTGCTCTTTCGTGGGCTCCGCTCGATGTTGTATGGAGTGAATTCGATCGACGTAGCCACGCTGGGTGTCGTGTCGGCACTGCTCCTGGCAGTGGCATTCCTGGCCAGCTACGTGCCGGCGCTGCGTGCGACCCGAGTGGATCCAATAGTCGCGTTGCGGGAAGAGTGAGGAGGCGGAGCGTGATAGAGTAGGGGCTGCGACAACGCGGTGCTTCGGGCGAGCGTTGTGCGTAGAAAACGAGGCGCTTTGCCTCAATTCGAGATTGGAAAGCGAGAAGCGGGAATGACCCACGGAATAACGCGACGGGACATTTTGAAGACGCTGGCCATGGGTGCGGTCGGCGGGTCGGTGTTGCGGGTAATTCCGGCGGAAGCCGCGGAGTTTGTGCACCAGACGGTCCGCAGGGAAAAAGCCGCGGCCGCAGGAAAGTATGTACCGAAATATTTTTCAGCACACCAGTATGAAACCCTGACCTCTCTGTGCGACACGATTATCCCGAAGGACGAGCATTCCGGAGGGGCGGTGGAAGCAGGAGCGCCGGAGTTCATCGATCTGTTGACCAGTGAGAACGACGAATACAAGGAGCGGCTCGGCGGCGGGCTGATGTGGCTGGACAATTACTGCGCGGATTATTACGGCACAACGTATTTGGGATGCACGCCGGACGCAAGGAAGGCGACGCTGGACCTAATCGCGTACCGGAAAAACGCCAAACAGAATCATGAGCTTAGCCAGGGAGTGGCATTCTTCGCGTTTTTGCGGGAGATGACCTGCGACGGATTTTACAGCAGCAAGATCGGGATTGAGGACTTACAGTACATCGGGAACACTTCGCTGAAGGAATTTCCCGGCTGCCCGCTACCGCCGGGAGTATAACGGAAACCGATTCTTACCAGGCCATACCCTTTTCCCTCGCCTAGTCCTTTCCTATACTGTTCGCAGCAATGAAGATCCGGATACGCAAAGCGAAATCGAGCGACGTTCCTATTTTGCAGGAGCTCATCCACCGGTCCGTCAGGGAGCTGCAGAAGGAAGACTATACGCCGGAACAGATGGAGGGAGCGCTGCAGACAGTGTTCGGGGTGGACAGCCAACTGATCGCGGACGGAACCTACCTGGTGGCGGAAGCGGACGCGCAAGCGGCGGCAGCAGTCGGCAAGCCGGCCATTGCCGGATGCGGAGGATGGAGCAAACGGCGAACGCTGTATGGAGGGGACGCCTGGACAGCGCGCGAGGATTCGTTGCTGGACCCGGCAACGGATGCGGCGAAGATCCGGGCGTTTTTTGTCGATCCGGCTTGGGCGCGGAAGGGTGTGGGCAGCGCAATTTTGCAAACGTGTGAAGCAGCCGCCCGAAAAGCAGGTTTCAAGCGCTATGAAATGGGTGCGACGCTGACGGGCGTAAAACTGTTCCAGGCCAAGGGGTACAAGCCGCTGAGACGGATCGCGATCGCGCTGGAAAATGGAGAAGCGCTACCCGTCATTCACATGGAAAAGACGGTGGAGTAGGACGCCGGCGGGAAAGAAATCCTCAAGACAACCAGAAATCCGGGAGCCTCATTCCCCGGCGATTAGCCTGCCACTTAGGCTCAGAACCGCAGCTTGGCGAGATATTCGTAGCTGGAGCGCGGATCGTCGAAGGACTTGGCTTCGTCATTTTCGACGAAATAGTGCTTGATACCAGCTTTGTCGGACTGGGCGAAAATGCGCTTCCAGTCGATGGTGCCGCTGCCAACGTTGGTCATGTGGCCTTCGGTGACCGGATGGCCGACGGCGTCGGCGTAATTGCCGGGAGCGCCCTTGGCCCAGTCCTTCACATGGACCAGCGGAAAGCGGCCGGGATACTTGTCGAAGTAAGCCAGCGGATCTTTCTGAGCGACGGTGATCCAGCAGAGGTCCATCTCCATTTTCACGAGCTTGGGGTCAGTCTCTTCGAGGAGAAAGTCGTAAGGGAGCTTGCCGCCGAGGTCTTCATTGGGCACAAATTCGAAAGCGTGATTGTGATAAGCGAACTCGATGTCGGCTTTCTTGCATTCGGCGCCGGCGTGATTGAAGGCGGCTGCAAGATTCTTCCACAGTCCCGGCTCTCCACGCTTTTCGACATTCACCCACGGACAGACGATGTATTTCTGGCCAAGCGTATGGGCGGTCTCAATGACTCCCGGCAAGCTCTTTTCGATCACTTCGAATTCGGTGTGCCCGGAGGGCGAGGTGAGGCCATTCTTGTCGATCGTGGCGCGAACCTCTTTGGCGGGCTTGCCGAAATAGCCGGCGAACTCGACTTCCTTGAAGCCGATCTGGGCGACTTTGGCGATGGTGCCGTCAAAATCGGTTTTCATCATGTCGCGCACGGTATAAAGCTGAAGGCCGATGCGACTGATGCGGTGAGTGGTTTCGGCGGCCCACATGGGTTGGGATGATACGACAGCAGCGGCGACAGAGGTTTCAATAAAGGTTCGGCGGTTCATGGGGCGTAGTCTACCGCAAACGGAGGCGTGGAAAAAGAAAAAGGGCGGCGCGTCCCGAAGGAGGCGCCGCCCTGCTGGTGGTGCGGGTTAGAAGTAGAAGCGCAAGCCGAACTGCATGCGGCGAGGGGCATGAGCGCCGCTGGCATGCAGGAAGCCGGAGCTGTCCGCATTGGCGCCGGGATCCCCGGTGTCCATCGCGGCGTTCAGGCCGTTGTACTGGGTATGGTTAAAGAGGTTGAAGGTTTCCCATCGGAATTCGAAACCCATGCTTTCCTTGATGGGGAAGCGCTTGAAGGTGCCGAAGTCGAAATTGACACGGCCGGGCTGATAGATAGTGTTGCGGCCGACGTTGCCGAAAGTTAACCCGGTTGGCAGGGCAAACGCCGCGGGATTATACAGCAACGGTCCCCGGGTATCCGGAAACTCGGTCTGTGACAAGCTTGCGTTGGGATTGCCGACGAGGTCGGGGCGCGAGCCGGTGCCGACGCCATTGCCGACGCCGGCGTTGTCGCCGAACGTGGTGCCGTTGCTGATGCTGACGGGCGTGCCGGTTTGCGCGAGTACGATGCCGGAGACCTGCCAACCGCCGAGTACTGAGTGGGTCAGACCGCTGCCGCGGAAAAACGGCAAGCCGTAGACATAGCTCAGGGAGAAATTATGCCGCAGGTCAAAAGTAGAGGGTCCGCGGTTGGCGGCGAAGTTGTAGGAGTCGACGAAGGCGGAATCCGAGCGATCGGACGAATCGTCAATGGAATGGCTGTAGGTGTACGCGGCGCTGAGGGTCAGATCGCCGACGGTGCGCTGCGCGGAGAATTGCAGCGAATGGTAAATGGAGTTGGCCTGGTTCTGCAGTTTGTTGATGTTGCCGAAACCCGGAAACGCCGTTCGGAAGGGATCCGGGTTGCCGCCGCAAGCCAGGTTGAGATTGATCGCGGTTTGTCCGGTGACCGGGACGCCGTTGACAAAGCCGCCGGAGGGTGCGCCACCAATCAAAGTCGACGGATCGGGGCATACCGTGTTGAAGGGAGCCGCAGGGTTGTCCGGATCCTGAACGATGATGGGTTCACCAGCAGTGTAAGGAGTGCTCGACAAGGGCACGAGCTGGTTGGAGTTCGAAAGCAGGGTGAGGTGCGTGCCCTTGCTCCCGACATAAGCAACCGATGCGACGATACGGCCAGGCAGCTCTTTCTGGACGTTCAAGTTCCATTGCTGCACGTACGGCCAGATAGCCTTGTTGGGCACGGAGTTCACAGATAGCGGGAAGAGCAATCCGCCGCCGATGTTGTTGTAACCAGTGACGTTGAACTGGGAGGCAGTGAGCACGACCGGTGGCGAGCCTTCGAGGGATTCGGTATTGCCCTCGTTACCGTTGGTGTGCTCGAAGAAGACGCCGTAGCCGCCACGAATGGCCAGCTTGCCGTCGCCCTTGGGATCCCAGGCGAAGCCGATACGCGGAGCAGGATTGAAGAGGTGGCCCTTCAAGCAGCCGGCACTGGAGGAGGAGCCGACGGCTGCGTTGGGGAACCCAGGTACGGCAAACGTGCCGCCTTTGGCGCCGCACTGAATGATGCCGTTGAAGGGATTGCCGGTGCCACCGATAAAAGCGCCGTCGGAACCAGTGACGCCACCTCCGTTGTCGATGGTGGGCGAAGCGCCCGCGGTGAAAGCGGTAGGCTCAAAGTTAAAAGCGTTCTTATAGCGCTCGCGATAGGTGCCGAACAGGCTGAGACGCAGGCCAAGGTTAAGAGTGAACTTCTTGGAGACACGCCAGTCGTCCTGGAAGTAGGGCTCAAAGATCTTGTAGCGGTTGTAGTACTTCACCTCGGCGTTCCATTGCTTGTATTGAGCAACCCTGCCGGAAAGCAGGTCGGCGAACGCGTTGCCGGTACTGATCGGCGAGGCAGTATCGAATGTAAGGATACCTTGGACGTTCGGCGAATTGTCCTCGTTCTTCTGGGCGGCGGCAAAATAGGCGCCGAACTGGAAGGTGTGATTACCCATGATCTTGGTCACGTTGTCGCGATAGGTGTAGGTCGGGTTGGCGTTATTCCAGGGGAAGTAGCCGGTATCCTGGCCGAATTCGCCCCCGTACGCGTTGTTATTTTTCATGTCGACGGCGGGAAGAATGCCACCGAGACCGTTGGCAAAAAGCGCGCCCAGAGGCAGACCGGCCGGCAGAGCCGGATTGTTAAGGGCGGTCAGGAAGATGTGGTCGCCGGTGTAGCTGGCCACGAATTCGTTCAAGAGCGTGGGAGAGATGTTGGCGGTCAGGCGAGCCACAAAACTCGAGCCGGGACCCACGAAATTGGTGTTGATGTCCTGGAAGCTGGTCGTGCCATTTCCCCACAGCGGATTGGGCACCTGGGTCTGCCAGGAATCATGGATATAGCGGAAGGTAAGGCGATAGTTGTTAGTTAGGTTGTGGTCGATGCGCACCAGCTCTTCGCGCCAAGTTGTTGGCAAGGAAACAGTTTGCAGGACGGCGGGAAAGCCGTTGTTCGTGGTGTTGGCCGCTGGAATCAGGCTCAACAACGCGCTGCCCACCGCCGTGACCGGAATGGCAGCGGGGTTAACTCCATTCTGATTGGGGCAATCGGCCCCCGGGCAAAGATCGGTGAAGTTTCCCGCGCGCTCGGCATCGGACGGCACGTTCTGGAGAATGGTCGAGGGATTCTTTTCACGGCGCCATTCCTCGGAGAAAAAGAAGAAGGTCTTCTTCTTGTCGGCATTGTAGTGATTGGGAATGAATACCGGGCCGCCGACGGTGTAGCCGAAGTCATGCTTCTTGTAGGGGGCCTTGGGCTGGGTGGGATCTGCACCTTCATCCCACGAGCGGGCATTGAAGATATCGTTGCGGAGATATTCGAACGCGCTGCCGTGGAAAGAGCTGCCGCCGGATTTTGTCTCGACTTCCACGGTGCCAGAACCGTTGCGGCCGTATTGCGCGCCATAGTTTGAAGTCAACACTTTGAATTCGGCGATAGCTTCGAGGTTGGGATAGACGTTGAGGGTGGCATTGCTGCCGTTGTCCATGTTGTCGCCGCCGTCCAGCTCCCAGTTGTTGTACTCAGTTCGGCCGCCGTTCATGCTGTAGGCGACGTTGCCGTAAATGCCGACGGTCCCCTCGTCCTGCCCAGTCTGGTTGACGACGCCGGGTGTAAGGTTAACGAGCTGAGTGAAGTTCCGGCCGTTGAGCTCCAGCTGATTGATCTGCTTGCCGGTAATGGTGTCGCTGATTTCCGACGATTGCGTTTCCACCTGCGCTACGGAGTCGCCGGTGACAACGATCTCTTCGCTCATGGCCCCGACAGTCAATTGCACATCGATACGGGACTTCTGGGCGACATCGAGGACGACCTTCTGTGCGGTATATTTCTGGAAGCCCTTGGCGGTAACGGACATATCGTAGATGGCGCCCGGCAGACCGGCGATAACATAAGCGCCGTCCGCATTGGTCGTGGTAGTACGAGTGGAGCTGCCGTTCACGTTGGTGATGACCACTTCCGCGCCGCTGATAGCGGCGCCGGATTTATCGGTGACCGTGCCGGAGATGTAGCCCGTATCTTGGGCTTTCATGACCGGGAGCACCAGCAATGCCAGCAGACAGACGAGCGAACAAACAGCAGAGCGGTTCCACGCAGACCGGGTGAATCGGGAACGACTCGAGGAAACAAAATGAGTCACGATGGTACCTCCAAAAGTTTGGAACTTGAAAAGCGCACCCGTGAGGTACAAACTGGGCGGCGAAGTGGTCGCTGCGGTCTCGGCACCCCGCAGGAGAAAGCCACTCGGCCCCAAAGCCCCCACCACTCGACAGAATCAGTACAACGCCCCTATTAAATCGAGTTAATACTGCAAAGGGGGTACGGTGTCAAGAGAAATTGCGAGAAGGTTTCGAGAATCGTGAAGCAGCGAAACCAGAACTCTGGAAATATGGTGGCCGAGGCATGAAACGCAAAGCGACCATCCCGGCTATCGCCTTGATCCTTCTTGCTTTGACCGACGCAGCGACAGCCCAGCAGGCCGAAACGCGACCCGCCGCAACCGAAAATGACGTCGCGAGTATTTTTCTTCAAGGGGAGACGGCTTTACGAGGTGGAAATCTGGTGGATGCCGAGTCTGCCTTCCGAAAAGTGCTCACATTGGATCCGCGAGCCGGCGGGGCATACGCCAATCTCGGAGTGATCGCCATGCGGCGGAAAAATTGGGGCGAGGCGGAAAGGCTCCTGGTGAAGGCCGGGAAACTGGAACCGCGGATGACGGGAATCCGGTTGAACCTGGGGCTGGCGCGATTCCGGCGGGGCGACTATGCGGGCGCCATACCTCCGTTGGAGTCTGTTGTGCGAGAACTACCGGAAAGCGTGCAGGCCACTTACCTACTGGGATTGTGCGAGCTGTTCACGGAGAAATATGCCGAAGCGGTGAGCTTGCTGGAACCGCTATGGCCGCGGACGTCCAATGACTTGATGTATTTGTACGCACTGGGAATAGCGGCGCACTCGACCGGCCGGAAAGATCTGGATGAAAAGGCGCTGGAGCAGTTGCTGGCGGTGGGGAGCGATACTCCGGAATTCCACCTGATCCTGGGGAAAGCGTACTTGAACCGCGAGGAGCCGGAAAAGGCGATCGAAGAAATGCAGAAGGCAGAAAAAATGAATCCCGGGCTCCCTTTCCTGCATTTCGGCCTGGGAATGGCATACATGCGAATCGACCAGAATGACCGTGCCGAGCAGGAATTCCGCCGGGAAATAGAGATCGAACCGGATCTCCCGGATATTTATGAACAGCTCGGGGAATTCTATCTACGGGGCGGAAGAGACGCGGAAGCGGAGAAGTGGCTTGGAGAAGCTTTGCGAAGGAACCCCAAGATGCCCGCGTCGCTTTTCGGGCTGGCGAAGATTCACCTGCGGCAGGAGAAGTACCGCCAGGCTCTGCAGGAGATTGACGCCGCGGAAAAGCTGGCGCCAGAGGCCTCCAATGTGCGTTTCATGCGCGGACGGATCCTGATGAAGGTGGGGCGTCGCGAGGAAGGGCAGAAGGAACTGCTGGCGGCGAAACAGATGATGGACACGTCGACAGCCAAGGAGCGGGAACCGGCTTCGATGAACGACGATAAGGTAAGGAACCCGGAATTGAGCGCGGCGCCGCAATAAACGAGGTGAGGGACATGAAGGCAGCTGTCCTGTGCGAGTTGGGGAAGGCTCCTAAGTGCCAAGAATTCACCGAGCCGACGGCGGGCGAGAACGAAGCCCTGGTCCGCGTACGCGCGGCTGCGCTCAAAGCGGTCGATCGCCAGCTTGCGGGCGGTACGCACTACGCCAGTCCTCGTGAACTTCCGGCCGTGTGTGGAAGCGATGGAGTTGGAGAACTTGAGGACGGCACCCGGGTATTCTTCGGCGGACCCAGGAAGCCTTACGGAGCCATGGCTGAGTGGACCGTGGCGCCTCGCGCGTTTTGCTTCCGCGTGCCGACCGGTGTGACGGATGACACGGCAGCCGCCCTGCCGAATCCAGGTGTCTCCGCCTGGTTATCACTGACAGAGCGCGCCAAGTTGGCAGCCGGCGAGACAGTGCTTATCCTGGGCGCCACTGGCGTTACCGGACAGATTGCCGCGCAGATCGCAAAATTGGTCGGAGCAAAGCGGGTGATCGGCGCGGGACGCAACGAGCAGGCACTCAACAGACTCCGCGAACAGGGTGCGGACGCAACCATTCAGCTCAATCAACCCGAGGAGAGCCTACAGCGGGATTTCACGCGCGAGGCGGAAGTATCCGGTTTTGATGTGATCGTCGACTACCTGTGGGGACACCCAACCGAGACCCTGCTCAAATCGATTACGAAGACAGAGTTTGCGAGGGTGACGAAGCCGATGCGCCTGGTACAGGTAGGTGAAAGCGCCGGGCCCACCATTTCCTTGCCGGCGGCGGTGCTGCGCAGTACCGCGTTGACGATCAGCGGGACGGCAGGAATACCGTCGGCGGAAATACTAGCCGACGCGATGGAGCAGGTGATGAATCGCGCAGCCAGCGGTGAACTCCGCATCGAGACGGTGCGCGTACCGCTCGCGGATATTGAGGCCGCGTGGCAGCGGCGAGAAGAGCCTGGCAGCAGAATCTTGGTAATTCCGTAACCTGGTTGGCGGCAAGACGCGCTAAATCGGGGGTGGTTGCCAGGGACCGCGCGCGTGCTCGAGGCGTTCGGCGACGGCCAGCAGGAGCTCTTCCTGGTGGGGCCGGCCGATGAGCTGGAGCCCGATGGGCAATCCTTCCGAAGACAAACCGAGAGGCAAGGAAATCCCCGGGCATCCGACGAGATTCGGCCACTGCGAAAAACGCATGGTGTTGCGGTAGCAGTGGGCTGCATCCAGGCGATAGTTGCCGGCGCCGTGGGGAAAAGCAGGCTCGGAAGAAACCGGCGAGATGAGCAGG
This sequence comes from uncultured Acidobacteriota bacterium, assembly GCA_963819745.1. GTDB lineage: Bacteria > Acidobacteriota > Terriglobia > Acidiferrales > UBA7541 > Acidiferrum. The sequence continues at coordinate 63,637 of CAWFXG010000004.1, forward strand.
TCGACATCGCTAAGCTGGGGAAGAATCTGCGCGCGGACAAGGTCTCGATCAGTGCATGCGGAGATGAAATCGTCGAGACCAAGCGGCTGTTCGGGCCGCGCGGCGGCCAGGTATTCGCGGAAGATCGGACTGAGGGAATCCTCCTGTCCGGCAATGGTAGGGCCGAAGAGATGCGCGACGACGGGCCCGAAGAAAAACCACCAAACATCGAGGGCGCGGTCCAAGCCGGAGACTCTGTGGGGTTCGACGACAAACCCGAGGGCTTGCAACATTTTTGCCCCTCGTTTAACGGTGTCCACGGTTTCGGGAGTAGCACTACCGAGCGCGTCGCTTTCCAGGATGCCGACGCGAAGATTTTTCAGTGCTTTGTCGTGAACGTGATGCACCGGGACAGGAGCCGATAACGCGTCACCGGGATCGGGGCCAGGCCCGGCCAAAATTTCGAACATGACGCGAAGGTCGGCAACGGTACGCGCCAAAGGCCCAACCACACCCAACCAGGAGAGCGCTCCGGCACCGGGAGGATAATGGCCGGTACTGGGGATGCGGCCGGGCGTCGGCTTGAGCCCGCAAATACCAGTGAAGTGAGCGGGCACGCGGATCGAACCGCCACCGTCCGAGCCTATCCCCGCGACGGAACAGCCGGAGGAAATTGCGGCAGATTCGCCGCCGCTGGAACCGCCTGAGGTGTGGGCCAGATTCCACGGGTTGGCGGTTCTTCCGGCGAGCAGGTTGTCGGACTCATAGGCCATCAGAAACTCGGGCGTATTGGTATTGCCGAGAATGATGGCGCCAGCTTTCTTCAGACGGGCAACCGAGGCGGCATCTTCCCGGGGAACGAATTTGCGACGCAGGAGAGAACCCGCAGGGCAGGGTACACCGGCAAGGTCCATTGAACATTTAATGGTGATGGGTACGCCGTGAAGCGGACCTAGAGCAATACCGCGCTGTACCGCGTTCTCCGCATCGCGGGCCTGCTGGAGAGCGCCTTCCACATCGAGGTTGGCAAATGCGCGAAGGGTAGGCTGGAGCGACTCGGCGCGCCGCAGGTGGGACTCCACCACTTCCACGGGAGAAATTTTCTTGGACCTGATCCTGGCGCGCAGCTCTTCGATAGTGGAATAGATAGGCAGGGCCATACGAGTGCTTGAGCGTACGCGGCAGCACCACACGGGGTCAAGGCGGAGCCTTGCCAATGTGAGCACCGGGAAAACAATTGACGGTCTGCGATGCAGCCCGGAGAATCGTTGCATACGGCCCGCGGAACGCCTGATGCCGAGCCGAGTCGGAGACACCAAGAATTCATGACACGCGCGCGTAGCCGGAAGATTTGGTTGCTGATCGCTGGAGTGGTGCCGCTGTGTCTGGCGAGCGTAATTGTGGTCAAGTCGCGAGCGCGGGAACAGGAGAAAGCCCAAGCCGCAGCCAAACCTGCCGCCAAACCTAGCGCGGAGAGCAAGACCACTGCTGCCATCCGGTTGAACACTCTGGGCGTGGCGTATATGAACCAGCAAAAGTTCCCCGATGCGGAGCAATATTTCGAGAAAGCTCTGGCAACGGACCCTGGACTTGCGGTAGCGCGACTGAACCTGGGCATTGCCTTGCGCAGCCAGCAGAAGCTGGAGGGCGCGCGCAAGGCGTTGGAAGAGGCTGCCCAACAACTGCCGAAAGATCCGTACGCCTGGTACAACCTGGGACTCGTATACAAGGACATCAGCGAATTGGACAAAGGAGTGGCGGCGTTCCGCCACGTCACGGAGCTGACGCCAGAAGCGGACGGCTACTATTTTGTAGGCTATTTGCAATCGCAACGACAGAAGTACAGCGAAGCCATCGAGGCGTTTCAAAAGGCGCTAGCCGCGTATCCGTTTCACGCGTCAGCGGAGTTCGGGCTGGCACGAGCGTTCCAGAGGAAGGGCGATGCGGACGCAGCACGCGAACATCTGGCGCGGTTCCAAAAGATCACGACGGAACACCTGGGCGCGCCGTTCGGAGCGGGCTACGGAGATCAGGGGCGATATTCCCTGGCGGAGCTGGCACGCGGCGAAGAAATTGTTCCGCCTCCGGCCATTCCGGTGACGTACACGCGACAAGGCGATTTCGTGATGGGATCTCCAACAGCGGCGAAGGTTGGCGCGAGTACCGGAGCGTGTTTTTTCGATTTCGACGGCGATGGCCGACCCGATCTTTTTCTGGTGAGCGGAGAAATGGAAGGGGCGAGCCACCTGTTGCGGAACCTGGGTGACGGCCGCTTTGAGGATGTGACGCAGAACGCGGGAATCGAGTTGAAGGGCAGGGGACTGGGTTGCGCGGCCGGAGATTTCGACAACGACGGGCATACCGATCTGGCGGTGTGCCTGAGCGATGGCGTCCGATTGCTGCGAAACAAGGGCGATGGAAGATTCGAGGATGTGACGCAGGCAGTTGGAATCCGGCGCGAAAAGGGATGCGTGGGCGTTACGTTTGTAGATTACGACCATGACGGCGACCTGGATTTGTACATTACCAACACGGCGGAAGACGCCGGTGGCGCCGAAAAAACGCGCAACGTTCTCTGGCGGAACAACGGTAACAGCACTTTTACCGATGTTTCCGCAGAGACCGCGCTGGACTTCGAGGCGACTGGTGCGGGGGTGGTGACGACGGACTTCAATAACGATCGCGCGATCGATTTTGTATTTGCGGGAGGAAAAGACGGAGCCTCCGTGCGTTTGAATCCCCGCGAAGGAAAATTTGAGGCGCTGCAGGGCATCGACTTCCGGAAAGAAGGGTTGCCGCCGGCGGTTGGCGTGGTTGCTTTCGACTTCGACAAGGATAGCTGGATGGATCTGGCATTTACACATGCGGGAGCGCCTGGGATCAGCTTGTGGCGAAACGTTGGAGGAAAAAGCCTTGAACGAGTGAAACTTCCGGAACTCGGATGGCAGCGCGGTTGGGGTTTGGCGGCACTGGACTACGACAACGACGGATGGCTCGATCTGATTGCCGCGGGAGAAACGAACGGCAGCGGCGAGTTGCGGCTCCTGCGCAATATGGGAAACAAAGGATGGGTGGATATAACGAAGGACGTGCATCTGGATGCGGTCAAACTGGCGCAACCGAGGGCGATCGCGGTGGCGGACGTCGCCTCGACAGGAAGCGCGGATCTGCTGGTGACGCAGTTGGGCGGCCCGCCGATCTTGCTGCGGAACGAAGGCGGCAACAAGAACAACTGGATGCGCATTGATCTGAAAGCATTGAACGACAACAAGAGCGGCATCGGAACGAAGGTCGAGCTCTATGCGGGAGCTTTGTACCAGAAATGGGAAGCAACCGGCGCATCCGGATATCTGGGACAAAATTCGCCGGTAATCCTGGCGGGACTCGGAGAGGAACGCAATGCTGAAGTCGTGCGATTGCTGTGGCCCACCGGAGTGCCCCAGGACGAAATCAACCTGATGGCAAGAAAAGATCACCCCATCGGCGAATTGGACCGGAGAGGCAGTTCCTGCCCGGTGCTATTTGCATGGAACGGCCGCGAGTACGAATTTATCGCGGACATGATCGGCCCGGGCGTAGTCGGGCACTGGGTTGCGCCCGGAGAACGCAACATCCCTGATCCGGATGAATATCTGAAGGTTAGTGCACGAAGCGTTCGGAAGAAGGATGGCCTACTAAGCTTCCGCTTTATGGAGCCGATGGAGGAAACCGTTTATCTGGACCAGGTGCGGCTGCTTTCCATCGATCATCCTTCGGAATATGAGGTGTACCCGAACGAGCGTTTTGCGAGCACTCCCCCTTTTCCAGAGTTCCGGGTAATTGCGAGCAAGGATGCGCGAGCTCCGGTGGGAGCGTGGGACGGTCGTGGAAGGGACGTGCTGCCGGCCGTGGCTAAACGTGACCGTCAGTATGTGACCAGTTTTGAGGAATTGCGGTTTGCGGGATTTGCGAAGTTGCACTGGCTGGAGTTGGATCTGGGTGTGTGGGATGCCAAGAAACCACTGCGCTTGATCGTCGATGGCTACACGGATTACTTCACGGCGACTTCGATGTATGCGGCGGACCAGGCGGGGATCAAGGTGATTCCGCCGTACGTCGAGGCACAAAATGCAAAAGGCGAGTGGGTGCGCGTGGTGGAAGACATGGGCTTTCCCGCAGGCCTGGAGCGGACCATGGTCGCGGACCTGACCGGTAAATTGCCGGCTGGAACGCGGCGTATTCGCATCGTCAATAATTTGAAGATTTACTGGGACAGGGTCCAGATCGACCAGACGGTGGAAGAGCAGGCGCCACGCGTCACAGAAATTCCACTGGCGAAGGCGGCGCTGGAATTCCTGGGCTTCCCGAAGGAGACCCGCCTCACACCGGCGAGTGATACAACGTATTCCTATGCGAGCCGTAGCGTGACCGGGCCCTACGCGCGCGCGGCTGGAAATTACACACGCTATGGAGACGTCCACGATTTACTGCGGAAGGCGGACGATCGTTTCGTGGTATTCAGCTCCGGCGAAGGCGTGAAGCTGGATTTTGATCCAGCGAACTTGCCTTCGGTACCGGCAGGTTGGACACGAGATTACTTTTTCTTCGCGGACGGATTCGAAAAAGACATGGACTTTTACGCGGCCCATGCCTTTACGGTCGAGCCTCTTCCCCATCACTCGAATTTGTCGTATCCGTATCCGCCCGGAAGTGATTACCCGACCGACGCTGAGCACCTGCCATACCAGTTGGAGTACAACACGAGGTCGCGATCCGAACGACTGCCTTCGAGCCTGCGCTACCGCTTTTCACCGCTGAACTGAGTGGCGCGGTGGTTACCGGCCTTTTTCGGCGAGCAAGGAATCGCGGAAGGTTTTGAGCTCTTTTTTCTTGGCCTCGTCGACGTCCGGGAAAGATAGCTCGAGTTCGCCGAGTGCCTGGATGATGGCGGAAGCCACGACCAGTCGCGTGAACCACTTATTGTCAGCGGGAATGACGTACCAGGGCGCATGATTGCTGGCAGTCTTCTGGATCATCTCCTCGTAGGCTTCCTTGTAGTCTTTCCAGAAGCCGCGTTCCTCGATGTCGTGGATCGAAAATTTCCAATTTTTCTTGGAATCATCGAGGCGTTCGAGGAAACGCTTTTCCTGCTCCTGCTTGGAGATGTACAGGAAGAACTTGCGGATCACCACGCCATTGCGCGTAAGGTAGCGTTCGAAGGCGTTTATATCCTCGTAGCGTTCGTCCCAGAGATGCTTGGTTATCAGACGATCCGGCAGCCTTTGTACGTTCAACAGGGCGGGGTGCACGCGGACCACCAGCACGTCCTCGTAGTACGAACGGTTAAAGACGCCAATTTTGCCGCGTTCCGGCATTACCTTGTGCGTACGCCACAGGTAATCGTGATCGAGCTCTTCGTAGGTGGGCGTCTTAAAGGAGTGCACGTCGCAACCCTGTGGATTGACGCCGGACATTACGTGCTTGATCGCACCGTCTTTTCCCGACGCGTCCATGCCCTGGAAAATCAACAGCAGCGACCAACGATCCTGGGCGTAGAGCATCTCCTGCATCTCGCTGGCGCACTCGCTGCTCAATGCCAGTAACTTTTCAGCGCGTTTCTTGGATTTGACGCCGCGGGTTTCGCTGGGGTCGAAGTCCTTCAGCCGAAACTTGGTGCCTTTGCTCACACAGAAGGGGTCAGCGAGGCTGGAAGCTTCCTTCAAGAACTTGCTATGTTTCATATCTCGCAAGTTTAGTACAGCGTGACCGCGTTCTGCCGCAAAACGATAGCAGCTCGCCTGAGGACGACAGACGAGCCGCCCCCTTCTTCCGCAGGAGTCCGTGAAGGTTCCGAAGATCGGGATTCGCGGGACACGGCTGCGGCCATGTATACTTTTTCCCGCGAACACGCATGATTCCATTCCTGCATCTCGGGCCGTTGACGATCCCCACGTTCGGACTAATGGTAGCTACGGCGCTGCTGGTCTCCGCGTATGTACTGCAAGCCGATTTCAGCCGGCGCCGCGACGCGCTGTTGTGTATTAAAGGATACCTCGCAGAAAAGGATGAGGGATTTCTGGTGATCGGAATCGCAGGTATCGCCGGACTAATTGGCGCAAGGCTCTATCACGTGCTGGAAAGCCCGGCAGAGTTCTTAGCGGACCCGTGGCCCTTGCTCTTTAGCCGTTACGGATTCGCCTGGTTCGGAGGATTTCTAGGTGGATTTGTCGCGCTGATTTTCCTGGCGAGGCGTTTTCGCATTCCGCTCCTGGAGTTTCTCGATATCTGCTCGCCTGCCGCGTGCGTCGGATATGCCATCGGGCGAATCGGCTGCTTGCTTTCCGGTGACGGCGACTATGGCAAGCCAACCAGTCTGCCCTGGGGTATGAGTTTCCCGAACGGCGTAGTACCGACCACGGATCGAGTCCATCCTACGCCGCTCTACGAATTTGTGATCTGGATAGGCATCGCCGGCCTGCTGTGGTATTTGGGTGGGCGTGCTCTGCGAACTCCGCACCGAGGTGGCAAGATTTTCTGCTACTACCTGATATTGACGGGCATGGCCAGGTTTCTGATCGAAATTATTCGAATCAACCCGCGATCGTTTCTGGGTATGAGCAATGCGCAGGCCGCCAGCGTGGTGTCCATCGTTCTCGGAGCAGCGCTGTGGGCATACTTGCTTCGAGGTTCGGAAGTCCGCGCCACCTAGGTGCTATGTTGTTGCTGCGTTCCGCCATCCATGTTTTTTACTGCTTATAGATTTTCCCTTCTTTCATTACGAAGGTCACGTGTTCGAGTACGTGAATGTCCTCCAGAGGGTCGCTGGGGACTGCGATCAAGTCCGCATACTTGCCGGGCTTAAGCGATCCCAAAAGCTCGGACTTGCCGAGCAGGTCAGCGGCGCTGCTGGTAGCGGACTGAATGGCCTGCATCGGCGTCATTCCATATTTCACCATGAACGCGAACTGCTTCACGCTATCGCTGTACGGACAAACACCCGCATCGGTACCGAACGACAGTTTCACTCCGGCATGCAGCGCCTTGGTAAAGTTATGGCGATGTGCTTCGCCGAGATTGCGGTCGTGTTCGAGAAAATCGGCGGGCCGTTTGCCTTTCTTTCCGTCTTCCTGAATGCATTCCTCGTCGTAAATATCCATGTCCAGGTAGGTGCCGTGCTGTTTGGCCAGGGCGATGCCCTCATCGTCAATCAGCGTGGCGTGTTCGACGGAAGCTACCCCAGCGCGTATGGCGTTCTTGATTCCTTCGGCATTGTGCGCGTGTGCTTCGACGCGCAGGCCAAAATGCTTGGCTTCATCTACCACGGCGGCCAGCTCTTCGGGTGTGAACTCCGTGGAATTGGGATTGCTGCCGTGCGTCAGAACCGCTCCAGTGGTCAATATCTTGATGTGGTCGACGCCCTCGTGCGCCAGTTGCCGCACTTTTTGGCGCACCTCCCAGGGGCTATTGGCTTCGCCGTAACGCAGATCCCACGGCAACTGTATATCCGGCGCCATTCCGGTCATCGCTCCGGCCCCGCCGCTAACGGTGATGTAAGCGCCGGCAACGAACATCCTCGGCCCAATCACGTATCCGGCGTTAATGGCGTCGCGCAATGCTCGGTCGTTGAGGGCGCGATAAACTCCGACGTCGCGAACAGTGGTAAAGCCTGATTCCAGAAATACGCGCGCATTGGGCACGGATTCCAACGCAATGTCCGCAGCAGTACGTTTGAGTTGGTATATGGGATCGGCATTGGCTGCCTGGGAGCCGTCTGCAAGATGGGTGTGGCAATCAATCAAGCCGGGAAGCACTGTCATTTTAGCAAGGTCGATCACATTCGCGCCGGAGGGCAACGGGAGATGTTCACCGATCGCTTCGATCTTCCCGTCTCGAATGACAATGGTCTGGTTGCTGACGACTCGGCCCGCGTCAACGTCGATCATTCTTCCCGCTCGGACGACAGTGACCACGGACGTCTGAAGCTGATCCTGACCGAGCGTTGCAATCGAGCCAAATGCAATAAGAGCCATGCCCAGGCAAATTCGAGTATTCACAGGGTTTCCTTGGAGGTCTCTCCGACCAATTTTCGCGCCGATGATAGCGCGGTTTCGGCGAAGGGAGCAATGAAGGCGGCCGCGCCTATGATTGAGTTAGGCTTGGCTCGGAACACCGCTCAGAGCATCTGACGCAGAACGTATTGCAAGATGCCGCCGTGCTGGTAATAGGACGTTTCTTCCGGAGTATCGATCCTGGCGATCGCCACAAACGTCTTCTCCTTGCCGTCTGGAGACTTGGCACGAAGGGTGATCGTCCTTCGAGGCGTCAAGGTGGCGACGCCTTCTATTTCGAAGATCTCGTTGCCGGCTAATCCCAGAGATTCGCGGCTTTCTTCAGGTTTGAATTCCAGCGGCAAGACGCCCATGCCGATCAAATTGCTACGATGTATGCGCTCGTAGCTTTCTGCGATTACCGCGCGAACCCCCAGCAGCCGCGTGCCTTTGGCCGCCCAGTCACGGGAAGAGCCGGAACCGTATTCTTTCCCGGCAATTACCAGCAGGGGTACACCGGCTTCACGATATTTCACAGCCGCATCGTAGATAGACATTTTTTCGTCGCCCGGCTGATACAGTGTCCACCCGCCTTCCGTGCCTGGGGCCAGCTGGTTGCGCAGCCTGATGTTCGCGAAGGTACCGCGCACCATAACTTCGTGATTTCCACGCCGTGCGCCGTAGGAGTTAAATTCGTGCGGCTTGACGCTATGGGCCACCAGGTATTTCCCTGCCGGGGAATCAACGGGAATCGAACCAGCGGGCGAAATATGATCGGTGGTCACGCTGTCACCCAATACTGCCAAGACGCGCGCACCATGAATGTCTACCAAAGGAGGCGCGGTCTTCGGCATGTTCTCGAAGTACGGAGGCAGCTTGATGTAGGTGGAATTGGCGTCCCACTGGTAGAGGTCCCCTTCGGGAACGTTCATCCCCTTCCACTGGGCATCGCCTTCAAAAACCGAGCTGTATTGCTTGCGGTACATCTGAGAAGTCACGGACTCTCGCACGGCATCTTCGATTTCTTGAGGCGTCGGCCAAATCTCGCGAAGATAAACCGGCTTGCCTTCCCGGTCCGTGCCTAACGGCTCGGTGGTGAGGTCAAGATCCATGCGACCCGCAAGTGCGTACGCGACGACGAGCGGAGGCGACGCGAGGTAGTTCGCACGCACCAAGGGATGGATGCGGCCCTCGAAGTTCCGATTACCGCTGAGCACCGCCACAGCCACAAGGTTGTTGTCCTTGATTGCCGCTCCGATGGCGTCCGATAAGGGCCCGCTGTTGCCGATGCACGTCGTGCACCCGTAACCCACAAGGTTGAATTTGAGTTTGTCAAGATACTGATCGAGTCCGGACGCGGCAAGATAGTCCGTGACCACCTTTGAGCCCGGAGCGAGGCTCGTCTTCACCCACGGCTTGATGTGCATACCCCGCTCGACCGCTTTTTTCGCCAGCAATCCCGCGCCGAGCATCAAGGACGGATTCGATGTATTGGTACAGCTGGTGATCGCCGCAATCACCACCGCACCGCTGGACAGATCGAATGAATCGCCGTTGTTGCGTACCGCTACCGACTTCAGCGGCATTCCTTCCACGACTTTTGTGAATGATGATTTCGCCTGCCGCAGTGGTACGCGGTCTTGCGGGCGCTTCGGTCCGGCAACGGTCGGCTCTACGGAGCTTAGGTCTAGCTCCAGCTTGTCACTGAATGCCGGATCCGGCGTTGCGTCGGTGCGGAACAAAAATTGTTCCTTACAGTAGGCTTCTACGAGCGCCAATTGTTCCTGTGAGCGGGCCGTGAAACGAAGGTAGGCGAGCGTTTCGGCGTCGACCGGGAAGAAGCCCATGGTCGCGCCGTACTCGGGAGCCATGTTGGCGATCGTGGCGCGATCCGGAACACTCAAGCTGGAAAGTCCGGAGCCGTAAAACTCGACGAATTTGCCGACCACACCTCTCTTGCGCAACATTTCCGTAACCGTGAGCACCAGATCGGTGGCTGTCGTGCCTTCACTCAGCTTGCCATGCAGCCGGAAACCAACGACTTCCGGTACCAGCATTGACGAAGGTTGGCCAAGCATGGCCGCTTCTGCTTCAATTCCGCCGACGCCCCAGCCAAAGACGCCGAGCGCATTCACCATCGTGGTATGGGAATCGGTTCCGACGACGGAGTCCGGATACGCTTCGAGCTTGTTCCCGGAAGGCACCGCGCACACCACGCGTGCCAGATATTCGAGATTTACTTGATGGCAGATGCCGGTGTCCGGCGGCACAACTTTGAAATTCTGGAAAGCCGTCTGGCCCCAACGAAGGAACGCGTATCGCTCGACGTTTCGCTGGAACTCCAGTTGAGCGTTCAACCCAAAAGCGGCCGCGCTGCCAAAAGCATCCACCTGTACCGAATGATCGATGACCAGTTCCGCGGGAAAAAGGGGGTTGATGCGTTTGGGGTTGCCGCCCATGCGCTTCACGGCTTCGCGCATGGTGGCGAAATCCACTACCGCCGGCACGCCGGTAAAATCTTGCAACAACACGCGCGCCGGCATGAACGCAATTTCTTTTTGCGGTGAGCTTGGGGTCCACCCGGCCAGCGCCCGGATGTCGTCCGGGTGGACGAACCGGCCATCTTCGCAACGCAGCAGATTTTCCAGCAGGATCCGCAACGAGAAGGGAAGAGTGGCCAGGTCGGCAAGGCTTTGTTTTTCCAACGCCTCCAGGCGATGAATTTCAAACGCCTGAGCACCAACGCTCAGCTTGTCCCTCGTGTTGAAAGAGTTGCCTGCGGAGATGGGCATCCTGCGGTCCTTTCCGGAACCAACCGGATTCTATGATAACCGAAAACGAAATCGGCGCGGGCGGCTATACTGATAAAGATCATGCAGATAGTCCTGATTTCCACGTACGAGCTTGGCCGCCAGCCTTTCGGTCTCGTCTCTCCGGCCGCGTGGCTTCGCGACCGAGGCCATTACGTGATCTGCAATGATCTCGCGCGGCAACCGCTCGACGCGATGGCGGTTGGCGGTGCCAGCCTTATTGCCATTTACCTCCCGATGCACACGGCCACGCGCCTGGCTGCGCAGTTAATACCATCGCTGCGAGCTCGCAACCCTGATGCGCACCTTTGCTGCTACGGCCTATACGCTCCGATGAACGCGGAATATCTCCAACAACTAGGTGTGGGCACCATAATCGGCGGGGAGTTTGAAAGAGAGCTAGCGGACCTCGCCGATGCGCTAAGTGGAGCGGTAGAGTCCACCCCTGTGCAGACTCGCGGCCCGATTACATCCTTGGAGCGACTGGCGTTTCGGCAGCCGGACCGTTCCGGCCTGCCCGCGCTTGAGAAATATGCGAATCTTGTGATTCCCGGCGATGGCCATCGTATTGTCGGATCTACCGAAGCTAGCCGTGGCTGCAAGCATTTGTGCCGTCACTGTCCGATCGTACCGGTCTATAAAGGCGTGTTTCGTATCGTCGATCATGACGTTGTGATGCAGGATATCCGCCAGCAAATAACTGCCGGCGCTCAGCACATCTCCTTCGGTGATCCCGATTTTTTCAACGGCATAGGTCATGCAGAGAAAATTATCGAGGCGTTTCATCGCGAATTCCCGGATGTGACCTACGACGTGACCATTAAAATCGAGCATCTCTGCAAGTACGAAGACCGCTTGCCCAGGTTGCTCCAGACCGGCTGCTTGTTTGTAACGAGTGCGGTCGAGTCGGTGGATAACCACATCCTCGCGCAGCTGGATAAGGGGCATTCGCGTAAAGATTTCCTGCATATCGCGCGAAAATTCCGGTCGCTAGGAATGACCCTGCAACCCACGTTCGTTCCCTTTACGCCGTGGACCACGATGGATGGTTATTTGGATTTGCTCCGCGTGCTAAGCGAGGAAAGCCTTACGGAGAACGTCGCGCCCATCCAGCTTGGAATCCGTTTGCTGGTGCCAAGCGGCTCCAGGCTTTTGGAGCTAGAAGAAATTCGGCGCGAGCTTGCCACATTTGATGCTCAGTCATTGGTATATCCCTGGAAGCACCGCGATGCTCGTCTGGATGCGCTCAGCCAGATCGTGCAGGACATTGCTTCGGACAGCGAGGGACGCAAGGAACCGCGCTCACGGGCGTTTGCGCGCATCTGGCACGCTGCCCATGTGGAAGCAGGGCTCGCCGCTCCAGCGTTGTCTGCGCACGGTAACATACGAGCGGTTCCGTTCCTGAGCGAGCCTTGGTATTGCTGCGCCGAGCCCACCACGGACCAACTTGTTTCCATAGGCGGCTGCGCCCCGAAACAAAAAGATGCTGCGTTCTCGGCGGAGGGATTCGTCTAACGCGGGGATTCTGCGCAATTTCTCAAACGGTTTCTTGATGAACCAGCACCGCAAACGCGTTCTGATCTTCGCCGCCAAGCTCGGTTACCAGACCCGAAGCTTTGATGATGCTGCTCAAAAACTCGCGATCGACCTCACCTTTGTCACCGACCGCTGCCATCAACTTGACGATCCGTGGGGCGACCGTGCCATTCCCGTTCATTTCGAATCGCCGGAAGCCGCCGCCTACGAAGTGATGCAGTTCCTCCGTTCCGTTCCTGCCGGTGCTGACGGCATCATCGCGCTGGGTGACCGTCCCACCGTTGCAGCGGCTTACGTAGCACGTCGCCTCGGAATCGATTTTCACCATCCTGCCAGTGTCGAAGCTTGTCGCAGCAAACTTAGGATGCGCGAAGTCTTTCGCGATGCCGGGCTCCCGGTGCCGTGGTTCCGTGGAATCTCTTTGCAACCCACTCCAGAGCCTGCGCTTCTAGGATTGTCGTATCCCTGCGTCGTCAAGCCACTGTCGCTCTCCGCCAGCCAGGGCGTCATGCGCGTGAACAATCGGTCGGAATTTGTTACGGCCATCGAACACATTCGACGCATACTCGGCGCGCCCGAGATTCGCGCTTTGAATGAGCCCAATCTGGACCAGGCCTTGGTCGAGGGCTACCTTCCGGGTACCGAGGTAGCTGTGGAGGGGCTTCTCGACCGCGGTAACCTCCGGATCCTCGCCATTTTCGACAAACCGGATCCGCTGGAGGGGCCCTACTTCGAAGAGAGCATTTACGTAACTCCTTCGCGTCTATCCGGCGCTACTCTGGAGCGATTGGAACGGACAGCGGTCGCCGCGATACGCGCCTTGGGTTTGTCCCACGGACCGGTCCACGCAGAATTTCGAATCAACGACGAGGGAGTATGGCCGCTGGAAGTGGCGCCTCGGCCGATTGGAGGACTGTGTGCGCGCGGGCTTCGGTTCTCGCGGAGCGAACTTCAGGAGACGATCGGGCTTGAAGAGCTTCTTCTTCGCCACACTGCGGAACTGGGTTGCGGTGAGTACCGCAGGGAGACTGCTGCGTCCGGAGTGATGATGATTCCGGTCCCGCAGAGTGGAGTGCTCAGTGGCATAGGGGGCGAACGCGAGGCGCGAGAGACCCCCGGAATAACAGAACTGCTGATCAGTGCGCGGATGCACGACTACATAGTCGCCTGGCCGGAAGGATCGAGCTATCTCGGGTTTTTATTTTCGAAGGCGGAAACTCCACAAGACGCGGAGAAGGCATTGCGCGAAGCGCATTCCCGGTTGAAGTTCAGCCTTACGCCGAGACTCCCGGTGCAGCATCCGGCAACGCTCCGGATGCCCCGCGGTTCCTAAATCCAATCAACCCTTGGCCTTGGGAGCTACGTAGCCTTCTGGCAGTTTCGATCCCTCGCCAAAAAAGAACTGTTCCATCTGTTCTTCCATGATTTTCTGGGAATTCGGATCGAGCGGGTTCAGGCGGTATTCGTTCATCACCATTTTCGAATGCTCGATCCAGAGCTTCCAGGCGTCCTTCGACACATTTTCGTATACGCGCTTGCCTAGCTCGCCCTTCCAGGGAACGCGATCCAATCCAGGCATGTCCTTTCCAAATTTGACGCAATGCACCATCCGCGTTCCCGGCTTTATGGGTTCCGGTGCGGAAGGCGCAGGACTGCAGGAATCATTTGCCATGTCGAGCTCCTGATAGGTTCATTTTCGACGATACTCCAAGCCATGCCAAATTCCTAGTTGACGCGGATCGCAGCTTGGCGAAGCAGGTCTATTTGTCAATCGGCTACTTAGGCATGGTGTTACGAGATTGCCGAGAGTAGACTGGCCGCACAACGAAGCTTTTCCGAGGGGGCTCGTTGACGCTGTCAAGCCAATCGGTGTGGTTCCCGGCTTCGTTCGATGACGCTCACCGTCGCGAACTGGCGACGTTAGTCTCCCGCGATACCCTTCCCAGGATCTGGAAGCGCGACACTTCTCTCTGGCATCTGGAAAAGACTCAATCGGAAGCTTTGAATTCGAACCTGAACTGGCTGGATCTGCCCGAGCACATTGGTCCATACGTGACACGTGTGTCGCAATTTGCCGCTGAAGCCGAACAGGATGGATTTGAAGACGTCGTGTTTGTCGCCACCGGTTATTCCAGCCTGGCTGCCGAAACCATTGCGACGCTGGCTATAGAAAAAAGATACCGCAGATTTTTCGTCCTTAGCGATTCCGACCCGCAAGCCTTGCGGTACCTAGAGGGCACCCTATCTCTGCGCAACACATTGTTTGTCTTCGCCAGCAAATCCGGCAAGCACATTGAGAGCCACGCGCTCTTGCTCTATTGGCTGGAGCGGTGCAAGCATCACCACATCCCGCACGCGGGACGCCAATTTGTTGCCATGACCGAGGAGAATTCCTACTTGCACAAGATGGCGAAGACCTACGGATTCCGCGGAGTCTTCCTCGATTCTCCAGGACTAAGCAGCAGGTATTCGTCATTGATCCAGTTTGGCCTGGTGCTTGCGGCCATCTGCAGGCTCGACCCACAATTAGTCGTTTCCCGTGCCTTGGCCATGCGGGATCTCTGTCAGCAGCCTCAAATGACCACAAACCCGGCTCTTCATTTAGCTGCCTTTCTCATTGCTGGTATCGCCGAAAGCCGTCATCGCTTTCTGGTGTTGGGTACACGGAGCCTGCCCGCTTTCGCCGAGCGAATAGGACAGCTCGTTGGAGCAAGCACCGGTAAGCATCAGCGCTTCCTGACCTTGGGGAGAATGTCGCCTCGAGCCCTGGCCACCTACTTGCCAGGGAGTATCGCCGTTGTGGTGCGCTTGGCGGGTGACGAAGATAATGGCGTGACCGAGGTAGAAACGCGATTTATTTCCATGGGCATCCCCTTCGTCCGCGTTGAGCTGAATGGCCCGGAGGACATGGGAGCAGAGCTATTTCGATGGGAAATTGCTAGCGTGACGGCCAGCGCTACTCTTGGCGTGAATCCTTTCGAGAATTCCCGTGTCAAGCAAACCCGCGATCTTGCGGCCCGGATTCTTTCCCGCGTAGGCGGCGCCCAATATCGTGGGACGGTTAGAGTCCATAGCGAGGCTATTGATCTATATGCTGAGGGCGACGCTCGCCAAAACGTTTCTACCCTGGGCCTTGTGGAAGCGCTCCGTTCCTTTTTCGATTCCAGGAGTCTGGACGGATATTTGATGCTTAGTATCTTTATGTCTCCTATAGGGGAAGTAAAGAAAACGAGCGTCCGCCTTCAGGAGCAATTGGCTTTTGTCCTCGGTATACCCGTTTTGTTGAGATTCGGAGCCCGGTCCCTTCGCGGTTTCGGACACGTTCATGGCGATCCGGCGAAAGGACTGCACTTGATTCTTACCGCCGACTCGGCGGACGATATCGCCGTTCCTGGCGCCCCGTATTCATTCGGCGAACTGCAACAGGCGCTCGCACAAGCCGATTTCGAGTCTTTGAGTCTCCGCCAAAGGTCGGCTATCCTCTTACACCTGACTCGGGGAGTCGAAGAGGGTCTGGCTCTTCTAGAACAGGCAGTACGAAAAGCGCTGGTCCATGTTCGCGTAGCCACCAGGTAAAGACATGTTGCCCATTTTTCCGAAAGGGATGGCCGGAGGATCTGAACTTGTCGAAAATCACCACGATGTTCTGGGATATTGGCGGCGTAATTCTGACGAACGGCTGGGACTCCAAATCCCGCCGCCTGGCGGCTAGTACCTTTAATCTCGATTGGGAGGAATTTCAGGACCGGCACGACTTGTCCTTTCCCGCTTTTGATTCCGGGTTGATCACCATCGACGAATATCTGAATCGAACGCTTTTCTACCGGCCCCGGTCGTTCACCCGCGAGGAATTCGTCCAATTCATGCGTGCCCAATCGATCGAGTACCCAGAAAGCCGCGCCGTGCTGTCCGCCGCCGCGCACTCCGGGAAGTATTTTATCGGCTCCATCAACAACGAGCCCTTCGAATTGAATGAATACCGCATCGCGAAGTTCCATTTGCGAAAGGACTTTCAGGTTTTCTTCAGTTCCTGCTACGTACGCTCGCGAAAGCCGGAAGAGCACATCTTCCGGATCGCTTTGGAGGTCACCCAGCGTCCGCCGGAGGAGTGTGTATTCATCGATGACCGCGCCCTAAACCTGGAAAGTCCGCGCCGCCTGGAGATAAACGTCGTCCATTACCAAAACGCGCCGCAACTCCGCGCCGATCTCCAAAAATTGGGCGTTGAGGTATAGTGACGGGCGAGACTTTAGTCGCGTGGAATGCTTGTTCCACCGAGTCGCAACGAAAGGATAGCCGTGGTCAATAACCGTTCCGCAGGCGGCAGCGCGGTGCAACCCTGTACCGTCGTTTTGTTCGGGGCCTCCGGTGATCTTTCCAAGCGCAAGGTGATTCCCGCTTTTTTCGATCTGGCCAGCCACAATTCTCTGGGCAGTTCCTACGCTATCGTGGGTTTCGCCCGAACCGCCATGAGTGATGAAGATTTCCGGAATCTGCTGGGCGACGCCGCCAAGAGCATCTCCGAAGTGGGCCCCATCGATCCTGGGCAATGGAAGGACTTTTCTTCCAACCTTTTTTATCAAGCGGGCGATTATGCCAATCTCGAAGATTACGCCAAGCTCGCCGAGCGCCTCGCTGACCTGGAGCGCCACAAAGGCTGCGGCGGTAACCGGCTTTTCTATCTCTCTACTCCTCCGGAGGTATATCCCAGCATCGTCGAACACCTGGGCAAAGCCGGCCTGGCCACTCCCAAGTCTCCCGACGCATGGGTGCGCATCATCATTGAGAAGCCCTTTGGGCGAGATCTGGCGTCTGCCAAGGAACTCAACAAGATTGTTCTAAGTGTCTTTCAGGAGTCTCAGATCTATCGGATCGACCATTATCTCGGGAAGGACACGGTACAAAACCTTCTTGTCTTGCGCTTTAGTAACGGGATCTTCGAGCCCCTATGGAACCGTAACTACGTGGACCACGTGCAGATTACCGCCGCGGAAACCCTGGGTGTCGAGCGTCGCGGGGGATTCTATGAGACTGCCGGCGCGCTGCGAGACATGATTCAGAGCCACGTACTGCAGCTGACCTCCCTGGTTGCTGTCGAGCCCCCCGCCTCCTTCGACGCCACTGCCGTCCGCAACGAAAAGCTGAAGGTCCTGCAATCCATCCGGCCCTTTGATCTCGGGATGGTGGCGCAGTCCGTGGTGCGCGGCCAGTATTCCGCCGGCAAGGTTGACGGCAAGGACGCGGCCGGCTACCGCCAGGAACACGGCGTCAATCCTCATTCTCGAACGGAGACTTTCGTTGCCGCCCAAGTGCTCATCGACAATTGGCGGTGGGCTGGCGTTCCTTTTTACTTGCGAACGGGCAAGCGTCTTGCCAAACGCACCACGGAAATTGTGATTCAATTTAAGCGCGCGCCACATATCGTTTTCCGCGAACGCGAAGTCGAGCCCAATACTCTGGTCCTGAACATTCAGCCGGACGAGGGTATTTCCGTGTCTTTCGGCGCCAAACGTCCCGGCACCGAAATGAATATCGGGAATGTGACCATGAATTTTAGCTATCGTGAAGGGTTCGGCGACGGCGCACGCAGCGCATACGCCACGCTACTCAACGATTGCCTTCGTGGAGATGCCACGCTCTTTGATCGTGGAGATAGCGTCGAAGCCGCCTGGGCGCTAGTTGATCCTATTCTCGATGTTTGGAGCGCCGCGAAGACCGCCAATGTTCCTCAGTACGCCTCCGGAAGCTGGGGACCGCGAGAATCTGATTTGTTATTGGAGCGTGAGAGTCGGCAGTGGCGCAATACGTGACCGCGCACAGATGCGGAACTCTCGTTTAGTGCAGTCACAAATCCATTTCGAACGGGGGATAAGGTGATTCTTGCCGGTGATGTGGGCGGAACAAAGTGCAACCTTGCGCTTTTTTCCGAGAGGGACGGGAAGCTTACGGCTGTTTTTCGGCAGCGCTTTGCCAGCAAAGGCTTCGCGAGCTTTGATCTCATCGTGAAGGAATTCTCGCGTCAGGCCGCTACGCACTTGTCCTCTGACCGCGTGGTCGCTGCCGGCTTCGGTGTTGCCGGTCCGGTCATCGACAATCACGTGCGCGCCACCAACCTCCCTTGGACAGTAGACGCGCGTACGCTCGAACAAGAGTTGGAAGTCGACAAGATCGTGCTGATGAACGACCTCGGAGCTACCGGCCATAGCATCGAACACTTGCCGAAAGAAGAATTTTGTGTTTTGAATCCGGGGAAGCCGGAGCCTGGGGGTACCCGCGCCTTGATTGCCGCTGGCACCGGCCTTGGCCAGTCGATTCTTGTGTGGGATGGCGCGCGCTACCGTATCGTTCCATCCGAAGGCGGCCATTCCGATTTCGCACCGCATACCGACCAGCAAATCGAGTTGCTCAGGTTCATGCGCCGCCGCTATCCGCAGGTTAGTTTTGAACTGATCTTGTCCGGCAGAGGCTTCCGCACTCTCCACGAATTCCTCGCTCCTGAAATTAAGCATGCTTCTTTCGAGGATCCGGACTCCGATCCCGCACCGGAAATCACCAAGCTCGGGCTGGACAAGAGCTGTCCGGCATGTGTGGAGACACTAAACCTGTGGGCGTCCGTGTATGGAGCCGAAGCCGGAAACCTTGCCTTGAAAGTTCTCGCTTTGGGCGGTGTTTACGTAGCCGGCGGGATCGCCGTCAAGATCATCGACAAGATCAAGGATGGGACATTCATCCGCAGCTTTAAAGACAAATGGAAATTTGAGAATTTATTGGCGAATATTCCGGTCTCCGTAATCTTGAACGAAAGCGCTCCGTTGTTGGGCGCTGCCTATGAAGCGCTGGCATTAGTGCGACGTTAACCTCGCCGCCTTTCCGTAACAACTCTTTCAGCAACTCCGTCAGCTACTCCGTTGGGAGTAGCCTTCGTCCCTTGCTACTCTCGTCTTAGTGGCATTTCTTTCCGAACACTTCGGCGAATGGAAGAACATTTCGCGAGCCGCCGGCATCGGCTGGCTCTGCCTTTACGCGCTGTTTCTTCTTTATGCCGCCGCTGACAAGACTGGATTCCTCTTTCTGGACTACGTCAACCTCCTGATTCATGAGGCCGGCCACTTTTTCTTCAGTTGGTTCGGATACACCATTACTATTCTGGGTGGCACCCTGGGCGAACTCATCGTCCCACTTTTGTGCGCCGCCTATTTCTTCTGGCATCGCGAAATCGCCGGCTTCGCATTTGCTTGCTTCTGGTTCTTCGAGAATTTTCCGTACATCGGAACGTATATGGCAGATGCCCGCGACCAGGCCCTTCCCCTTGTCGGCTCCGGCGAGCATGACTGGGGAATTCTTTTTGGCCAGTGGGGCCTGCTGGAGCAGGACCGCAGAATCGGTGGCCTTTTTGGCGCTGTCGGGTGGGTCGGCATGGTGGCTACCGTGGCTTGGCTGGCATGGCGGACCTTTCGCCCAGTGTCGTCGAACAGGGAGGCCTAAATCGCTCTACCAAGTTTCGCCGTAGCTGTCTCGTCGAGTCCAACTCTACTTTTTTCTGGTAAGCTCTTGTCCAAGTATTTGGGCCCGTCTGCTGGGCAATAATCGTTCTTTTCGGGCCGAGTCAGGGGAACAAGTCATGAGCAGTCCCGCGATAGCGCAACCGCCTAGTCTGCAAAATTATGTGGATGGAGCATGGTGCAACTCCACCGCGACCGAATATCTCGATGTGGCCAATCCAGCCACGATGGAAGTTTTGGTGCGTACGCCCCTCTCCACTGACGCGGACGTGAACGCCGCCGTCCAGGCTGCCGCGCTGGCTTTTCCTTCCTGGCGCAGGACTCCGCCGGGCGAGCGCATTCAATATCTCTTCAAACTTAAGAATCTGCTCGAAGAACACCTGGATGAAATCGCCCGTCTCACCACCATCGAGAATGGAAAGACATTTGCGGAAGCCAAGGCCGAGTTGCGTCGCGGTATCGAGAATGTTGAGGTAGCTTGTGGCATTCCCATGATGATGCAGGGTTACAACCTGGAAGATGTGACACCCGGTGTGGACGAAACTCTGATCCGCCAGCCGTTGGGAGTTGTTGCCGCGATCACTCCGTTCAATTTTCCGGCAATGATTCCATTCTGGTTCTTGCCATATGCGATTGCTTGCGGAAACACCCTTGTGTTGAAACCCTCTGAGCGCGTTCCCTTGACTATGCGACGCGCCGTCGAACTGATCGAAAAAACTGGACTGCCCAAGGGCGTCGTCAACCTCGTGAATGGTGGGCGGGCAGTAGTCGATGCACTTTGCGATCATCCGCAGGTACGTGCAATCAGTTTCGTGGGTTCGACGCCTGTTGCCAAGCACGTTTACACGCGCTCGGCGGCCAGCGGCAAGCGCATGCAGTGCCAGGGCGGCGCCAAAAATCACGTCATCGTCCTGCCCGACGCGGATATGGACTTGGCTACCCAAATCATCTCCGACAGCGCTTTTGGTTGCGCAGGCCAGCGCTGTCTGGCGGTCTCCGTGGCCGTCACGGTTGGCAACGCGCAAAAGACGTTTCGCGATGCCATCGCCGGCGCTGCCTCCGCGATTCGCGTGGGCAATGGTCTGGATGCCGGTGTGCAAATGGGACCGGTCATTACGAAAGAGAGCATGCACCGTATTGAGGCGCTGATCGGAAAAGGCGTCAACGAGGGCGCCCGGCCCATTGTCGACGGACGCGGCGCTATCGTCCCCAGTCACGAGACCGGAAATTTTCTCAAGCCTACCGTGTTGGACGGCCTCCCCTCCTCGAGCCAGTTAGCGCATACCGAGATCTTCGGGCCAGTGCTGAGCCTGGTGCACGCCGATTCCATAGACGAGGCGATGGAATTCCTCAACCGCAGCCCGTATGGCAACCAGGCCTCTCTTTTCACCACCAGCGGGTCCGCAGCGCGAAAATTCCGCTATGAAGCGCCCGCTGGAAACATTGGCATCAATATCGGCGTGGCCGCCCCGATGGCATATTTCCCTTTCAGCGGCTGGCGCGAAAGCTTCTTTGGAATCTTGCACGGACAGGGAAGGGACGCCGTCGAGTTCTACACGGAATCCAAGGTAGTGGTGGAGCGCTGGTCCCGTCAGGAAACGCGCAAGTTTTGATTGCGCCGGTTGGTAAATTGACGGGCGGGAGCCCTGCCGCGAAACGCATACCCACATGAGCGATCCTCTAAATATTGATGTCCATGAGCAGATCGAGTGTGCGCAGACCCTCGCCTCTCGCTTTTATACCGATCCGTCAGTGCTGCAACTGGAACGCGAACGCATTTTCGCGCGTACTTGGCAGCTTGCGGGTACGTTCGAGTCAATCCTGTGGCGAGGTTGACGGCTCGAGGCGCACCATCGCCGATCCCGAGAGCTACTTCACCGTGGAAATCAACGGCGAGCCGGTGATCGTCGTTCGCGATAAAGATAGCGTGCTTCGGGCGTTCAGCAATGTGTGCCGTCATCGCGCCGGCCCGATAGCTCTGGGCAGCGGCTGCAAGAATGTTCTGCGATGTCAATATCACGGTTGGACCTACACCCTGGATGGGCGGCTCATTGGCACTCCCGACGTCGAAGGGGTGGAATTTTTCGACCGCAGCACGATGGGCATGGTTCCGCTGCGCGTGGATACCTGGGAGCAGTTTATTTTTATCAATTTCGATAAGGGCGCGGAATCACTCTCGAATTACTTGGGCGGCATCCCTGACCAGGCACGAGGCTTCCCGTTTGACGGCTTGGCAAATGGTGGAGCGGCGCGACTACATAATCGACTGCAACTGGAAAGTGTATGTCGACAATTACTTGGAGGGCTATCACATCCCCATCGCCCATCCCGGTTTGATGCGGGAAATCGATTACGCGCGATACCGCACGGATACTTTTCGTTACCACTCGCAGCAGTTCGCGCCTATACGCGCGATGAAGCCAAGCGATGCAGGGGAGCGTTTTTATCCTCCGGGCACGGGGCTTCAAGAGGCGCTGTACTTCTGGATCTTCCCGAACCTGATGCTCAATGTCTATCCGGACAATATTTCTACGAACCTGATCGTTCCGCTCGCACGACAAGACACTGACCGTCTTCGAATCGGTTCTTTCAACACCACCTCCGAGGAGACCCAGGAGCGCATCCAAAAGGCGGTAGCTTTCAGTGATGAAGGGTTCACAAGCAACATCGGCTTGTGCCAAAACGTGCAGAAGGGATTGCGCTCATCCACGTACGATCGCGGCCGGTATTCAGTAAAGCGGGAGATGGCGTTCCATCATTTCCACATGTTGCTGGGGTGAATTCTTGAAAGCGGAGAATTCATAAAGTAGATCCTCCGGTCATTCGAGCTACCTGCAAATTTTATGCTGCAACCGCTACGGTGCGCAGTGACCTGCGCAGTGCAAGACCCCGAGTATGCTTTCCACGGACCAACCGCCTCCCGGTATCGATAAAGGTAATAACGCGGGAATCTGGTGCACATGAGTCAGGTCATGCACCGTCCAAGTGGCAAGCAATTGCGAGATAGTTACGACCCCCAGAGCGGAGTGCGTGCCGCGGCGCGAAGATCAGCCGGCCGGAGGTTTAGCGCTTTCAATCGTTCAGGTTGCGCGCGACCTAAGATTGAACCGTTGAGCAGTTGGTCCATCGATTCGCCTTGGCTTCCTCGAGCCTGTGCAAAGCTATTAAATGGTTCGAAGGCACGCCGGCCCGGACTCCAGGATTCTCCGTGTGCGCGGCATCCAGTCGGTGAGCTCGCCGTGAATCAGATGGCCAGCGATTTCGAAGGGTCTCAGGTGTCGTGGCCTTCATTACGGACCGTCCAGGTATCGGATAAATCGTGGAGAAGGGCATTTAAGGCCGTGGGCGTACGGCTCAGAAGAGCCAGTGTATCCAGCAAGTTCTGTTTCAGTCATCTTTCCTCAAGAGCAGATGGTGATCTTCAGGGAAAGATTGTACTCGGTCTGTTTCGCCAGCGCGGAAACGGACGATACGAGGGTGAAGCCAATGCGGCTTCCAGTCCTGTTACGCTGCAAACTGCAAATTATTTGCCCAATTGTGTGGCTTTGGTCTGATCCGCTTGGGCGAGAGGCTTCGTTGCCGCAACTTGCGCGTATATCGCAGCCCGCTCTTCTAGATAGTCGGCCTTTGCCGGATTCTTGGCAATCAGGTCGTTGTAAGCGCCCAGAGCGTCAAACCATAGACGGTGATTCACAAAAACATGAGCTCGGGCCAGGCCCGACTGGTAGGCATCACCGGCGGTACCGCCGCCAGGTCCTTCTCGTTCGCTTTGCGTTCGTCGGCGGAGACGGCGACAAATTCGGGAAGGCTCGCTGGCCAAAGTGTTAGGCAAAACCTGCACGCGCCAGTAATACGTTTCGCCGGGCTGTAGCTTCGCCGCCAGGCTGGTCGGTCGCAGGTGCGAATCCTCGCCCGCCGACGCAACAGTTGCGTTTCGTCTTCATCGGTCACGATCAAAACGTACCCGTCACTGTGGCCGGCATAACTCCAGGCGAAATCGGCGGAATCGCCATAGAACTTGGCGCAACGTGCGCGGTAGCAAAAGTCGCCGACGGAACAGCCGCGGCAGCGCGTGCCGCCCAGCATGGTCGACACCTTCTTACCGGACTTGTCTTCCGACACGTCGAAGCCGGAAAGATCCGCATCCAGCTTCTTCTTGGGTTTCGTGGCGGCTTGATCCTTCGGCGGTACCTGTTGCGCCAGACTGGGCCAGGCGACAGCGGACAGTAGCAAGCAAAGTGACAGCACGCGTTTCATGGATGCACCTCAATGGCGGTTTTGCCGACTCCACACTATAAAGCGGTATGGCCGTCGTGAATCCTCGAACTTGGGCATCACCTAGTGATACGGTGGAAAACGCTTCCCGGATGTATTCGTGTGTGGCCGGGCTGATTACGATCGGCGTTTTGAATTCCTTCGTGAGCGCTTCGAGCCGGGAGGCGAGATTTACCGTATCTCCGATCACCGAATATTCCAGCCTATCGGGCGATCCGACGTTGCCCGCGGTGACCATTCCCGTGTGGATGCCAATACCGATCTTGATGGCAGACTCGCCGGCGGGCTTGGTAGCGTTCCAGTCGTCCAGGCGTTTGAGCATTTCCACGGCGCAACGCACCGCCCGGCAAGCATCTCCGCGCGGGCCTTCGCTCAACGGCGCCCCGAAAACGACCATGATGCCGTCGCCGATGAATTTATTCAGGAAACCGCGGTTGTCCTTGATGACCTCGCCCATCGCGGTCAGGTACCGGTTGAGCCATGCCAGCACTTGTTGGGACGGAACACCCGCGGTCATCGCTGTGAAACTCCGGATATCAGAGAACAAAATAGTTGCCACCCGCTCTTCTCCGGCAAGCACGATCGAGTCGCGATTCTTCCAGATTTCAGCGGCCACGTCGGCAGACACGTAGCGTTCGAACAGTCCCATCGATTGGTGGCGCTCCGCTTCCATCCGGCGCTTCAGGTGCCGCTCGTGAACAGATCGGTAGCCCAAGCCAGCCGGCAGTGCGGCTAGAGGTAGCCCTCGAGTGAAGCGAACGGCATCCAGACGTGGTAGCGCGAGAAGAGAATCAGCGCGGCGAGGAATGCTGCGGCGGCGAGAGCGCCGCAAACGCTGATGGCGATGAACCAGCGGGTGCGGAAGCTGAAAACGATGACAATTAAGGCCAACGCGAGGCCGAGCAGCATACGGGGAAAGGAATGCATCACGCGGAGGATATTGCCGCTCAGCAGAGATTCAATGGCGGCGCCATGAATCTCCGTTCCGGACAGCAAGTCGCGGCCGGCGATGTTGGCCCCCGCGCGGGTTGCAGGGCTCGCGAACAGATCCTTGCCCATTTCGCTGGATTGCCCGACCAGGACGATCTTTTTGTTGAAGATCGACGTGTCGAAATCCGCGGAGAGCAACATTTGCACTGGCACCACCGTCGTGGGAATCGAAGGATGGAAGTGAATCAGAGCCGTATCCGGTTTGGTGGTCGCGAGTGGAATTTTTGTCGAACCGAACATCAGGTATTCCGGACCACCGGGGCGGAGGTGCTGGTCGGAGAAGTAATCGGCGACGGCGATCGGGAGCGAGAGCCTCTTGTACTCATTCGTGGTGATACGCAGGAACATGCGGCGGACGGCGTTGTCTTCGTCCATCGGGAGATCGCCGAACGCGACACCCGCGGCCGCCTCTTGAAACATTTTGAGTGGCTCGTTCCTCGGATGAACGCCGAATCCATATTCGCTGATCAGGATGACGTTGCCGGCGTCGTCGATGGTCTTGGCGAGCGCAACATCGTCTGACTCAGGCACACGGGGCTGGTCGAGGATCACGTCAATGCCCATGACGGCGGGATTTCCCGAAGCGAGTTTCTTGATGACTTCGGCGAGCAGCAGGCGCGGAATGGGAAAAGCCTTATAGCGGCGAACGGAGTCTTCGTCGAAATCAATGTTAAAGATGCGTTTGCTCGGCGGCTCGGAATTTTGCAGCGAGACAAGCAGGTCATACCCCTGCAAATTTAAACCTTCCAGGAGGCTGTATTTTTCCAGAGCCGTGATTCCACCAGTAATCACCAGCGCTAACGAGATGATGACCGCCCAATAGCGTAGTCCATGCTCGCCCTGCCCTTCGGGTGGAGGCGTCAGCTTCTGGGTTTTCGATTTCTCCGTCATTGCAAGAAAGAGTGCGCGAGTGTATCGCTCAACTGCTCGCTACGAACCTTCATGCTAAAGGTTCGGACCTGAAAAGCCGTCGAAAAGTTCTCGCGGAATTCTCACGCTGGCACTTGCGGACTTGCGCAGCCCTACTCCGGAAAGCGGCAGATGTTCGGCTAGCCCGGGGAGCGCCATGGGACTCTGTCCGCCATCCGTGGCTTTGTCCACGTTGTCGTGAATATACGCGAACAGCTCCCCCGCCGTTACTGTTCCATCTTTATTGAAGTCGGCTTCACCCTTCAGCCCTTTTAGCAAAAAGTACGTAAAGACGCCGTGTCCTCCACCCCACTTGTCGTCTTCATAGGAGAGTTGGCTGATATCGCTGGCTGTGATGACCGCGCGGTCGGCATCGTTCGCGGCGTGAGCGAGATATTGGTTGACGAGATTGTTGCTCTTCTTTCCGCGTCGCTCGCCGCTGAAGCCGTAGCTATGGCAGGTGTCGGCAAAAGTGACCACCCGTTTGGCCTTCAGCACGCGCGTAAAGACATCCTGGAGTTGCCACATCGGGAATGCCGTTCCGCCCATATCGTCCAGGCGCGTGTCGTACGTGAGCAGATAAAGGTTTCGCGGATCGTTCGGATCAGCCGCGCCGTGCCCCGCGATATACAGGACGACCACGTCTTGCGACTGTGCTTTCGTCAAAAATGTGAACAGCGCGCTACGCACATTCTGGGAGGTGGCGTCTTCGTTGAGCAGGAGTCTTACGTTGTCTTTCGGGAACGAACCGCCATCCGGCGAAAACAGGAAATCCCGGAAGTCCCGCGCATCCTTGTCGGCGAAACGCAGATTGGTAAGCCCGCCGCTCGTATCCGAGTAATGGGAGATCCCCACCACCACCGCGTACTTGTCCGCGGAAATACGTTCGGGAAGGATGGGAACCCGCTTGGTTGTGGTCCCGCGCGCGCCCCCTTCCGTGGCGGTTTGCAGCAGGAAGGACGCGTAGTGAATGCGCTGTTGCGTGTCGGTAAAGGACACTTCCACCGAATTGCGGCCCTTGTGCAGTTGAAAGCCTGCTCGATGGCCGAGGTCGAGTTTGCAAAGAACTCCGTCGGCCATCGTCGTAGTGGTCATGATGATGTTCGCGGCATCGGTGTTGACTTTGGTGAAGATACTGCCCGGTGAGATTAGGCTGGGACGCTTGGCCAGATGAATCAGAATCTCGCCCACTTCCGGCGAAGCGATTTCCGATGCGCTGTCAGGTTCCATCTCAAGCTGCATCTGCGGAATTTCCAGGCGAATGGGTTCCACGTTGTTGTCGGCGCCAGTGGCGCGTAGCAAAAGGGCGACGCCCAGTGTCGCAAGGGCCAGAAAGAATCGAAGGCGCATGAAGATCACCATTGAGTGCAAACTGCGATCGCCGATTGTTACCGTCATTGTGCATTACTAGCAACTGAGTTGACAATCTTGCGGTGCGGTATTAGTACCATGATAGGCTTTCGCTGCGGCGTTTTCCGTCAGCAGTTTTCGCGGGAAACGCTCCACTTCAATCTTTTGTTTCGGTTCATCGGTAGAGGACAGGAGGGACCATGATTCGGCCTTCAATCTTGTTGCGGTATGTCGGAATGGTGTGCGCACTGCTCGGCCTGGTTTCGCCGTTGCTTGCGCAGACGGCCACTGAGCTCAACGATAAAGACAAAAAGAAAATGGCGGAGATTGCTCAGCGCCCCGAAGTCATTCACAGAATCCAGGACGCCTATGATACGCGTCGGCGCGCAGACATGGAGTTCGCATTTAATGTGAACCAGTCCTCGCGGGTCGGGGAACTCTCCCTCACCGAGCTGGCGACTTTCCGCCAGAACTTCGGTGAGTTGTACAACAACCCCATCTTGTTGCGTTACGTGAATTCCCTCGGCCAGAAAATCGTGCCCCAAGGATCACCTAACCTCTATTCCTTCCGCCTCCTGCTGGACCCCGTTCCGCGAGCGGAAGCTCTCTCGACCGGCACCGTATACATTTCTACGGGCCTGGTGGCCATGTTGGACAGTGAGGCGCAACTCGCTTACGTGCTTGGCCATGAAATCGCCCATGTCGAGCGCCGCCACACCTATAACAATATTCGCAACACCATTTTGGAAGAAGAGTACGACCGCCTGAAAGACCAGGAAGTCGTCAAGAAACGGTCCATCCTCGGCGCTGTTTCCGCTATCGGTGGAGCTGCCGCAGGCGGCGCTATTGGTGGCTATTCCGGGGCGATTATCGGTGCCGGCCTCGGTGCCGCGGGCGGCATTGCCGCGGGATTGCTGTTCCGCAACAGGTTCCAGCCCACCGAATGGTCTACCGTTTATGAAGACGAAGCGGATGAAGCCGGCCTGAAATACATGCTCGATCAGAACTACGATGCCCGCGAAATTCCGCGCATGTACGCTCGCCTCGACAACCTCGTTGGCCGCGACAGCCGGGTCGGTCTCGGTTTCATCGGCAAGCCGGAACGCACCCGCGAGCGCTCCGCCACCATTACCAAGCTGATTACCACCAGCTACAAGGCCGATATCGATACCAGAATGAAGAAGGGCCTCACCAGTTCTGGCCCCGAGTTCCAACTGCTCATGTCCGCGCTCAAACGCGACAATGGCGTTATCGCTCTCGACTATGATCTGTATGCCGCCGCTCGCGACAATCTCGAAGATGCCGTCAAGCTGCGTTCCAACGATCCTCGTGCCCACTACTACCTCGGCCAGGTTATTGTCGCCACGGGTCGCACCCAGGAAGACAAGCAGCAGGCCATGGGCGAATTCCTGCAGGCCATTCAGTATGACAATGAGCGGGGCGCCTATCCCGAGCCCCACCTCGAACAGGCCCTATTCCAGATTGCGCAAAATGATCCCAGCCTTCAGGACCAGATCAAGAAGGAACTCAAGACCTATGTCGCGCTCTACCAGCGCCAGCACGCCGGTTCGCTGCCTTCGAACATGTACATCATCTATGACTACTTCCTGCTCATCGGCGACAAGAATTGGTACACCCCGCCCGTAGGCGTGGTCAGCACCAAGAATGTCGAGTCGCTAAACGTCACCAGCGTTTCGAATTCCGTGCCGCTCAGCGCCGTTGAAGTAGTCAACCGCGCCATTGGCGCTGGTTCCGAAGGTGGCAGCCGAGGTGTCGGCTCAACCGAAACGCCCAAGGCCCCGGCCAAGCCGCCCGTCAAGAGGACCTCCACTGCGGCTCCCGCGGCTACGCCTCATTGATCTGACTTAACTTCCGGGAGGCGCGCGACCCGTTCACGCGCCTCTCTTTTTCCTGCTGTTCGGAATTCTCAGGGAGGGTGGCGATGAAAGTTGTCCGCTTCTTGCTCGCATTTTCGTTGTTGGCGTGCGTCTCCACTGCGCGCGGCCAGGCCCCCGCCGGGAAAGTCGTCGGCATTATGCCCGTATTCGACATTTCTGGTGATGCCTTTGGACAGCAATTCGCGCAGAACTTGACCGCCATGCTCTACGAGCGGTTGGAGAACGCTCCCTTTCGCGTAGTGCTGATGAATCCCGGGGGTTTGTATACGCCTCTGATTCCGGACTCCTTGCCGGACTATGCGCAATCCATCGGCGTCGACACCGTGCTGGTCACCACACTCCAGCAAACCGACAAGCCTCAAAAGGGCGATTACATTCTGCACGTGGAAGCCAAATTCGTGGATGCCCAAACCATGAAGGAAAGCACGCCGTCGAACTACACCGCTAAGGTCAGCCACAACGATGCTTTGCTGGACGCCGCGAAAAAGGGTGTCGATTTCGGAAACTCCACGAACAACACCATGCGTCAAGGCTCCAACCTTTATTCCGCGATGGCCATGAGCAACGGCAGCCGCCCATTTTACAAACAGCCCCTGGGTAAAGCCGCGATGGGAATTGCGGATGCCATTCAGGCCCAGGTTTTGGCTCAAGGACCCAAGGGTGGGTCGCCGTTATCCGTCAAGGGCGGTACGTGTACGTATAGCATTCGCGTGGGTTACACCGCGAAGAAAGCCTTCTCCCGCGCCTACGACATCATTGTCAATGGCTTGAATCAGTCCCTCTACACCAAGGATGGCGTCACCACGCTGGAAAACCAGAAGTCCGGTCCGGTCTTCCTGCAAGTCAGCGTGGCGGATCCGCCTTATCGCATGCCCACCCAGGATCTGTATCAGGCCAACACCGTGCTGGATTGCAGTCAGCCGGAAAGGCAATTATTTCTGGATCTGGACGCCACCGGAGCCGCGCTGATTCACTGGAAATAATCTTTCCCGGTTGCGACTCATCTTTTTCCGTCCTAGTGCAGATTGGGGTGCTTGAGGTGCCAGTCCGTCGCGTTCTGGTACGCGCGCGCCACCGCTAGCATATCTGCCTCTCCAAACAATCTTCCTATGAAAGTCAGGCTCGTTGGGTGGCCTTTTTCATCGAATCCATGCGGCACGGTAACCATCGGATGTCCAGTCAAGTTGGTTACCGAGGTATTTGCGGATGCCACCGGATTCGGCGTGTAGTCGCCGTAATCGAACGGCAGCACGTAAACGTCTACCTCGGCCATCACCTTGCCCATTTCTTCCATCAATAGCGTTCGAAGCCGATTGGCCTGGATGTAGTCAGCCGCCGTGAATAAGCGCACCGCATTCTGACTGACCACGCGATCCTGCCGCACCAAGCCCTCCGGTCGGGTCTCAATGGGATCGCGCAACGCGGCGTTGGCTTCTCCCCACATGATGGTCATGAGGTCGAGATCGGCATGCGCCGGAAGTTTCACTTCAACCAGCTGCACCCCCAATCCCCGGATCTTCTTGAGCGCAGCCGCGTCATTGGCATCCACCTGCGGCGTTTGTTTTGTGTTGGAGAACGCTGCCTTCAGGTAGCCGATCTTCAGCCGTCGAATGTCCATCTCCGCGTCCCAGTTGAATGGAACATCTTGCACCGTGAGATCGTGACCGTCCGGCCCTTCCATGGCCGCCAGCACCACGGCGCAATCCTCCACGCTGCGGCACATCGGTCCTATCTTATCTAGGCTCCAGCTGAGGGTCATCGCGCCGCGCCGGCTGACGCGCCCGAACGTGGGACGTAGTCCGGTGACGCCGCAAATCGCGGATGGCGCAAGGATCGAGCCGCCCGTTTCCGTCCCCACCGAAAATCCGACCAATCCCGCCGCGGTTGCCGAGCCCGGACCCGCCGATGACCCTTGCGAGCCCATCGCCAGGTCCCACGGATTTTTTGTCTGCCCGGCGAACCAGATGTCATCCAAGGCCAATTCTCCCGTAGCGAGCTTGGCAATCAGCACCGCCCCCGCCGCCGTAAGTCGATCCACCACTGTCGCGTCAAGGTCGATCACGCGATTCTTGAACGGAGCGGCGCCCCACGTTGTGGGATATCCCTTCACCGCAAGAATATCCTTCACTCCCCACGGAATTCCGTGCAGTGGCCCTCTGTAATGCCCACCGGCAATATCCTTGTCGGCGGCGTGCGCCAGGCGCATCGCCAGCTCTTCTGTGACCGTCACTGCGCACAGCAGTTCAGGGTTGTATTTTTTCAGCCGGCTCAGATACATCTCGGTAAGTTCCAGGGACTTTACTTGTTTGCTGCGAATAAGCGGCGCCAGCCGTGTGACCGGCCAAAACGCCACGTCCTCCAGCTTCTTCGGCCGTGCCGCCGCGCCTCCCACACTCGGCCGAAATCCGCGCTTCGCCCGGTCGATCCTCATCCCGGGAAGCACCGGATTGAAGTAGAGTGGCGGCGCCACGCTGTTATCCAGGAGCTCCTTGCGCAGCGCCTGCGACACCATGGCGGTCTTGTTTACCCCTTCCAGCATTGCGTCCAGCTGTTTATCGGAGAAATCGAGGCCTGCCACGTTCGCCGCGTCGCGCAACATTTCGCGCGTCACCTTGCGCTGTTGCTGTGCTTGCATCCGCGCCCACACCACTCCCGGAAAAAGTGTGGATCCTAGCCCAAGGGCCGAAAAGTAGGCGACAAACGAGCGTCGCGCCAGCGCCCTCGTGGCCTCCTCTTTCTTCGGAAATTCCGAACCGTCCTGTACCATGGATTCGCGCATCCGGTTTATACCTCTATGTTTGCGAGCGGCGGGAGTATAGCAGAGCGCCGGCATGCCTTGACGC
This sequence comes from uncultured Acidobacteriota bacterium, assembly GCA_963819745.1. Taxonomy (GTDB): domain Bacteria; phylum Acidobacteriota; class Terriglobia; order Acidiferrales; family UBA7541; genus Acidiferrum. The sequence continues at coordinate 95,756 of CAWFXG010000004.1, forward strand.
CAACTGTGCCGCGTTATAGCTTGCCCTGCCTTGGTCGTCGGGTCGCTTGAGAAGGACATGACACAAATCCACGATCACTCCCTTCATGCATCCAGTGGCTCCACGTTTCCCGTTGAAGCGGTGCGTGCTTCTTTTCCCGCCTTGAGCCACGCGCCACGATTCATCTTTTTCGACAACGCTGCTGGCGCGCAAATCCCTCAGGTCGCCTTCGATGCCGTCCATCGCCACCTTCTCGATCACAACGTTCAGCGCGGTGGGCGTTACGCTAAGAGCCAGGAAGTGGATGCTACCATCGCCCGCGCTCGCCAAAGCGTAGCGCTCTTCCTCAATGCGTTCGATTCGCGCGAAGTGGCTTTCGGGATGAACGCTACCTCCTTCATCCGCCTCGTCAGCCTCGCTGTTGCGCAAACTCTTACGGAGCGCCACGAAATCGTCGTCACCGATATCGACCATGAAGCGAACATCGCCACCTGGTTGGCTCTCGAGCGTTTCGGCGCGAAATTCGTCTGGTGGAAAATGCGCGACGACGGAAGCCTGCACGTCGACGACCTGGCGCCGTTGCTTTCTCGTCGCACCCGTCTCGTGGCCTGTGCCGCTGCTTCGAACGCCCTCGGTTCCATCGTGAACACCGCCGCCGCCGCCGAACTCACTCACGCTGTGGGTGCCGAGCTTTTCCTCGATGCCGTGCACTACGCGCCTCATGGCCCGCTCGACGTTCAGTCCCTCGGCTGCGACTACCTGGTCTGTTCCGGCTACAAGATCTTTGCGCCCCACATGGGCTTTCTCTGGGGGCGCCGCGAACTGCTGCAGGCACTCCCAACCTTTCGCGAGGATTTCATCCCCGACGAGCCGCCCGGAAAAATTGAAGCCGGTACCTTCATCTATGAAAACGTTGCCGGCATGGATGCGGCCATTTCCTATCTGGAGTCTCTCGGTGGAAAGCAAGCCGTCGATTCTCCCGAAGCTCGGCGCAACGCTCTGGTTTCCGCCATGAACGCCATTCGCGGGTATGAGGAATCGCTTTCTGCGGAGCTGCTCGATGTTCTCGCCGCTTGCGGTGCCGTAACCTACGGCGTTCGCGATCGCGCGCGGTTGCGGCAGCGGGTTCCAACGATCAGCTTTACCCTGCCCGGCGTATCACCCGCGAAAGTGAGCGAAACAATGGCGCTTGCAGGTATCGGTATACGCGACGGCCACATGTACACTCCCCGCCTCATGAAACGCTTGGGCCTCGACCTGCAACACGGTGTGGTCCGTGTTTCCTTGGTGCACTACAACACCATCGACGAAATCCGGGAATTCACCACGGTCCTGCGACATCTGGCCGCTCATGCCTGAGGCCCCTACCGCGGCAACTTCTGCCTCCTCGCCTCCTCCCGGAATTCCGGGCGAATCTCGCGAGCTGCAGCGCAGGCTGACGCAACGCCAGCTCAGCATGGTGGCAATTGGCGGTGCCATCGGCGTAGGACTTTTCCTTGGCAGCAGCCTGACCATCCGCCTCGCCGGGCCCGCAGTTATTGTTTCCTACATTCTCGGTGCCGTGGTGGCTTCCATCGTGGCCTTTGCGCTTGCGGAAATGGCCGTGGTTCATCCCGTTGCGGGTTCGTTCGGCGTTTATGCTCAGACCTATCTCAACCCCTGGGCCGGCTTCTCTGTTCGCGCCACCTACGCACTGGTGCAAATCATCGCCATCGGCGCGGAAGTCACCGCCGTGGCCATCTACTTCGCATTCTGGTTTCCGGGCGTGCCGCAATGGGCCTGGGTCGTCGCTGTCTCTGCGGGTCTCGTTGCGTTGAACATGCTTCAGGTCGGCCGCTTCGGCGAATTCGAATACTGGTTCGCGCTCATCAAAGTCGTCGCCATCATTCTTTTCATTGCTTTGGGCTTCGCGCTCATTATTGGTTTCGGTTCGCGCGCGGGTCTCGGGTGGTCCAATCTGACCGCCCACGGCGGCTTCTTTCCGCACGGCTTCACAGGCGTCTGGCTGGCTCTGACGCTGGTGGTCACCAGCTATATGGGCGTGGAAGTCATCGCCGTGACGGCTGGTGAAGCACAACGTCCCGCGGAGACCATTCCGCGAGCGATGCGCACCATTGTCCTTCGTCTCATCCTTTTCTACGTGCTTGCCATGACCGTCATGCTCGCCATGACTCCATGGGACAAGATCGGCTCCGGCCTTACCGCCAGCCCGTTTGTCCAGACCTTCGCATCCGCCGGTATTCCGTACGCGGCCGGAATCATGAACCTGGTGGTCATAACCGCCGCCCTCTCCAGTTGTAACACCAACCTCTATCTCACCACCCGCATGCTATTTTCCCTCGCGCGCAGTAGTCAGGCGCCGGCTTGGCTCGGACGCTTGAGCACCCAAGGCGTGCCTCGCCACGCCTTGGGTGCGTCCACTGGTGGAATGATCGCCGCGATATTGCTGGCAATCTATGCGCCCGGTAAGGCCTTCTTGACGCTATACGGCGTGGCCGTCGCCGGAATGTTTTTCGTCTGGATCGTCATTCTGATTACGCACATCGCGTTCCGCCGCGCCATCGGCTCGTCGCGAATTGCCGCCCTGCCTTTGCGTTTGCCGTTCGCTCCGTGGACACCGTTGGTTGGTATCACCGCGTTACTGGGCATCGCCGCCGCCACTTTTTTTGTCGACGGCCTGCGCTATACGGTGCCTGCCTTCGTGCCATTCCTGTTGCTTATCTCTCTCCTGTACTTTGTTACCCGCGTTGTTCGCAGGCGACCTTCTGGTTAGGGAAGCCTGCAGGCTGGCCTACGCACGATCCTATTCGTAGCGTAGAGCGGCCATAGGATCAACCCGCATTGCGCGGCGCGCCGGAATATACCCGGCAAGCGCGGCCACAGCGGCGAGTGCAAACGCCACAGTGGCGAGCGTAGCCGGGTCGTTTGCCGAGACGTTGAAGAGCATGTGGCCGACGAGATGAGCCGCCGCCAGCGCGCAGGGGAGTCCGACGGCAAGGCCTGCGAACGTCAGCGCCAGAGTTTCACGCAAAATCATGCCCAGTATCGTGTGGCGCGACGCACCCAGCGCCACCCGGATGCCGATCTCGTTGGTCCGGCGCGACACCGAATACGAAATCACGCCAAAGATTCCCGTGGCGGCCAGTACCAAAGCCATTGCCGCGAACAGGCCCAGCAGGGACGTGCGAAATCTCGGCTGCGCGACCGAAGCGTCGATAAGTTCCGGCATCTCGGCAACATCGGTCACCGGGATATCCTTGTCCATTCTCCGTACTTCCTGCCGAATCGCGGCTGCCACGCTGGAGGTGCTCAAGGTGCTCTTCACGACCAGATTCGCGCCCCCAAAAGGACTTTGGGCATAGGGCACATACATCATCGCGCCGGGATTCTGGCCTAAGTTGACGTCGCGCACATTGCCGGCGATTCCCACGATTTCGCGCATGACCCCACTGCTCCCGGGAGGAAACCCGAAGCTAATTTGCTTGCCGAGGGGATCTTGATCCGGGAAATAAAGCCGCGCCATCGCTTCGCTGATAACGGAAACGCGTGGCGCGGAGGAAATGTCGTGCGCATTGAAGAATCGTCCGGCCAGCAGCGGAATCCCCATGACGCGAAAATAATCCGGACTAATGGAGACATAGTCTGCGGTTCTAGATTCGCCCGAAGACAAAGGCGGCTTACCGGCGATATCGAACGGCAGATTCACCTGGCCGTCAACGATCGGCCGGGGAACGGCCACCGCCGAATCCTGCAATCCGGCGTTTGATTGAATTCGCGCCAGCAATTCCTCGGAGAAGGTGGCCCATTGCTGCGGCGTGGAGTACTGAAATTGGGGAAGCGACACATCCGCCTTTACGATGTGCCGGGAATCAAATCCAGGACTCACCGAGGTAAGCCGGGCAAAGCTGCGCAGCAGCAAACCTGCTGTCACCAACAGCACCATGGCGAGCGAGATTTCCGCAACAGCCAGCACACTTCGTGCGCGCCGGCGGTTCCGGCTTTCGCCGGTGCGGCCGCCTTCTCGAAGAGTGTTCTGTATGTCGGCATTGGCCGCGAACATGGCGGGAACCAATCCGAACGCCACGCCCGCGATGGCGGAAAGAAGTAGCGCAAAGCCTAGGACAAAATAGTCAATGCGAATGGGATTCAACTGCGGCAAACTCGACGGCACGAGCCAACTCAAGGCCTTAACGCCCCAGTAAGCCAGAGCGATTCCTGCGACTCCGCCAAGCAGTCCGAGCACCGCGGTTTCACTCAGCAACTGCCGGATGATTCGCGTGCGTCCGGCGCCCAGCGCCGTTCGAACCGCAATTTCCCTCGTGCGCGAGGTCGCGCGGGCCAGAAGTAAGTTGGCAATGTTCGCGCACGCGATCAGCAGCACCAGGCCTACCGCGCCCAGCAGCACCAGCAGCGCGGTCTTTACGTCTCCCACGATCTCTTTCTGCAGCGGCACAAGGCGGATGGCCCAGCCCTTGTTCTCCGCCGGAAACTCTCCAGCCAGCCTCCCGCTGATGGCGTCCATTTCCGCTTGAGCTTGCGCCACGGAAACGCCCGCCTTCAGCCGCCCGATAGCTGGTAGAAAATGTGCATCCGCGCTGTTGCATAAAAGCGCTGAATAGCGGGTCCTGAACGAGCGGAATCCAGACTTCTTGCTTGGTATTAAAGAAAGGAAAGCGAAAGGCAGCGGGTAGGATTCCAACCACGGTGAACGAACGTTGATCTAGGTTGATCGAGGTCCCGATGATCTTGGGCTCTGCGCCGAACCGGCCTCGCCACAATTCTTCACTCAGCAGGGCCACTGGCGCGGCGCCTTGTTTGCCGTCTTCGTGAAAAAAAGATGCGTCCGGCCAGCGGCGTTTACGCCGAGGAGCGAAAAAAGCTCCGGGGTTACGACCGATGTGTTCACTACCGAAGGCTCGCCGCGCCCGGTCAGATGTGAGTTGGTGCCGCTCGACTCCCGCCATCTCGCTAAAAACGTGATTCTGCTCGCGCAATTCCTGCGAAGTTCGGATACGACCAGCCTGTCTCCGCGATGTCCAGCTTGCGATTGCGTCTGAAACACGTTGAAGAGTTGCTCCGGGATTCGCATAGGGCAGCGGCTTCAGGAGCACTGCGTAAACGACGCTGAAAATCGCCGTGTTGGCGCCGATGCCGAGAGCCAGGGTGAGTACGGCGACGGCGGTGAAGCCGGGATTCTTGCGCAGCATGCGGAACGCGTACCGTGTATCCTGCAGAAATGTTTCGAGTGACCGGCAAACCGTGGAGTTCGCGATTCGTTTCCTTGAGTTGCGTCAGGCCGCCCAACCGGATGCGCGCGGCGCGCCCGCTTCGCTTCTGCCGGCGACATGCCCCGGCGTACATTTTCTTCCGTCAGCATGTCGAGATGGGCTTCGAGCTCCTGCTCGAAGTCCTGATCGACGTTGCGGGCCGAAAGCCCCGCTCGAATTCGGAAAAACAGCGTTCTCGACGCCAGGCAAACATTGCGCTTATCCTCGCTCCGCGATGCGCAGCACGCGGCCAATTACCGCGGAAATGCGCTCCCAATTCCGTGTTTCCGCGGTGAGCTGCTTACGTCCGGCTTTCGTGATGGAATAGAACTTTGCTCTCCGGTTGTTGTCCGACGTTCCCCAGGCCCCCGAAATCCAGCCTTTCTGCAGCAGGCGAACCAGCGACGCATAAATCGTGCCCTGATTGATCTGCAAGGCTTCTTCGCTGATTTGTTCGATGCGCCGCGCGATTCCGTACCCGTGCAGCGGCCCCATCGCCTCGAGGGTCTTCAAGACCATCAAGTCCAGTGTGCCTTGAAGAATTTCCGATTTTTCGGCGCCCATCGCGTCCTCCTGTGGAATGACCACATGAGTATGCGCGAAGGACCTGTGGCATGTCAACAGGTAACCTCGGAAACCGCTGGTCTGCTACTGCGACTTACCGGCAGTTGCCCGCGGTTTCGTGGCAGAATTGGGCCTTACGGACCGTCACGGGTGTTTCAAGGGAAAATTCGTCTCACAAGATTGGTTCCCACTCTGCGAATAGGAGGAGGTCAATTCCATGCGCTTCAGTCTAATGATTCTCTTTAGTTTGTCATTTTGCATGTTTGCTCAGGCCCAAACAGGTCCTTGCACCGAGCGCGCCGTTAAAGAGGGCAACTTACCCTTCGCCGACGACGCCTTTTCCTTCATGCCGCCGTACGGCAAAGCCGTGACCGGCACAGCCGCAACCGAGGAAGCTGCCAAAAAAAGCTTCTCTGATCGCATAAACCGGAAATTTGAATGGGCTGCTGATCACCGCATCGTGGCCTCCGCTTCGGGCGATATGGCCTATGAGCACGGCACCATGCACGTCTCCTATGACGACAAGAGCGACGGCAAGCACCACACCTTCGATGCGGTGATGCTCAACGTGTTTAAGGGGAAAGGCGCGGTGTGTCAGCAGGTCGCTGGAACCATGCACCCGCTCGAAGATACCGTTAAGTAGGTCGCTTGAAACTTTTCAGTCACGCGCTACCGAAGGATGGCCTCCCATCGGGATCTGTCCGGTAGCCCAACTGCTCGGGTACTGACCCTTTACGCCATTCTGCGGAAAGCGATCGGCATACGAAGTGCGAAGTGCCGACAATATAGTGGCAACATGAGGACTGTCAAGAAAGGGGCGATAGGGATCGGACCAGCTAGGATGGTGACACCGTTTGACTTGGTAAGATTTCGGCGCGAGCCACTCGTTCCGTTTTTCCAAATTGCGAAAGAAATTCAGTGGGAAGACGAACTGGCCAGAACCGTGCGGAGGTATTTGACGACGTCGTCTGTTTCGGCTTTCGAAAGTCGGTCGCCCCAGGCTGGCATTACTTTGGAACGGCCCACAGCCTCGCCTCCTGAGCCGATGATATGCGTTTTGTACTCGTCGGATTCTTCGCTGCGCGTAAGGTCTGCGGGTCGAGGATTGTACAACGCCGCTGCCCGGCCTTTTCCATCGGCTGCAATTCCGTGGCACAGAACGCAGTTGGTTTTGAAAACTACCTCACCGCGGCGCGCCGGAACAGACACCACGCGGAGAAACGCTATGACTCCCGTGATCTGCTCTTGCGAGAGTTTGTCCTGCCATGCCGGCATGGATTTTAACCCGCCAACCGCAGCTCCTCCTTTGCGCACGATTTTGTCGTAATACTCGGCGGAGCGAGGTTTGATGGCCAAACTTGTGGTTGAAGCTGTAGACAACGAGGGAGCTGCCTTGGAAGCGCCGTCACCCCGCTGGCCGTGGCATCCCACGCAGTGATCCTTGTAGACGATTCCGCCGAGAATCATAGGCCGGACCATCTCACGATTCACGGCATCCTGGGTGTCCTGCGCGAATGTTGCGAGCGGGATGAGCGCGAATCCCAGTAGCGGAAGAACAAAGCCTGTCCGCTGGAATACTTTCATCACTTTACCTCGACGACCATGCGCATCTGCGGATGGATGGCGCACTCCACCTCTACTTTGCCTGGCTTCACAAATTTCACGGCTTTGCTCTGGCCTGTCGGATAGGAACCCAGATCAAAAATCTGAACGTCGGAGAGCGAAAAGACGTTGTGGAAATACGGGTCCATGTTGCGAAAGCGGACCGTGTCGCCCACTTTGATCTTCAGCGTTTCAATCTTTTCGCCCTTGTAAAGAAACGTTTTGCCTTTTTGGTCTACGATAAATTCTTGCTGAGCCCTGGCGATGGAAATGCCGGTGAGCGAGAGCGCGACGAGTCCTGAAAGAAGTGTGTATCGGGTTTTCATAATGGTTTCTCCTGATTGTGAGCACATCTATCTCGGCAATTCCGGCACCGTGACCGGCTCCTGCTTTCCGGTGAGAGATTTCATGAACTCCACGAGGTCTTGCTTTTCCTGTCCGGAGAGATTCAACGGTTTGATGTTCGGATCCAGATTGGACTTGTCGTCGCCGCCCCGGTCATAGTGATCGATCACTTCCTCGAGAGTGCGGTACGAGCCGTTGTGCATGTACGGCGCCGTGAGGGCGACGTCCCGCAGCGATGGCGTTTTGAAAGCCCCGTGAAGAATTTTGATGGGAACGATCGCAAAACGTCCTTCATCGCGATTATTCGCGATGCCGATGTTGTGGAAGCCCTGATCGGTGAAATTCGGGCCCTGATGACAAGCGCTGCAGTTGGCCTTGCGCTGAAAAAGGTCGAATCCTCGCTTGGCGGAATCGGAAACGGCGGATTCATCGCCAGCCTGCCATTTGTCAAAGGCGGAATCCCTGGAGATCAACGAGCGCTCAAAACTGGCGATGGCGTTCCCAAAGGTGAGTTTTGTGATGCCTTCTCGCGGATAGGCCTTATCGAATGCCTGACGGTACCCGGCTATGGCCTGAAGACGGGCGATCACTTCTTCGCTGGAAGTATTCATTTCGCCGGAAGAAAGCAGCGGGGCCCAGCTCTGTTCTTCCAGGCTGCGGAAGCGGCCGTCCCACATCTGCAGAGCATTGAAGGCACTGTTAACGATGGTGGGTGTATGGCGGGACAGAGAAGTCTTGGAACTACCCATGGCCGTCGGCAAACCATCGGACCAGTCGAGCGCAGGATTATGGCAGGTGGCGCAGCTGACGGAGCCGGAGCCGGAAAGTCTGGGGTCGAAAAAAAGCATTTTGCCCAGTTCAATCCGTTCGGTGTTCATTTGATTCTCCGGGGAAGCGGGAACGACATCGGGAATCCGAAAAGAGGTACGACCGTCATCGCCGTAGGCAAGAATCGCCAGACCGAGCAGCAGTGCCGACACTACTGCAATTTCCACTCGGCGCAGGATCATGACCGCTCCTGCACCGCTTCCCTCCCATCGGGCGTCTCCCATGAGGAAAAGTGTTCGATGGTCTCGAATAACTCTTTCAATTGAAGAGGCTTGGAAATGTAGCCGTCCATTCCCGCGTTCAAGCAAAGTTCGCGGTCCCCGACCATGGTATTGGCGGTCATGGCGATGATGGGAATGTGCTTTCCGGTAGTGCGTTCGCGATTTCGAATGGAAGTGGTGGCTTCCAGCCCATCCATTTCCGGCATTTGCACATCCATGAGCACCAGATCGAAAGGGGCCTTTTCCAGACTCTGCAGGGCAAGTTTGCCGTTATCGGCGATCGAAACTGAATGTCCGCGTTTTTCGAGCAAACGGACCGCGAGCCTTTGGTTCACGAGATTATCTTCGGCCACAAGAATATTCAGGCGTCGGCGTTCTTCACGTAGCGAGTGTTGCGTGGCGAGCGCGGCAGTTTCGCACCCGCCAGGGCTAAGAACCGTGCGAATGGCCGCCAGCAGGTCCGCCCTCCGCACAGGTTTCGGCAGATACGCATGAATGCCTATTTCCCGGCAGCGCGCTGCATCGCCGCGAAGCCCTGCGGACGTCAGGATGACCAGCGCAGGACCTGATGTTTTCTCGTTCTGATGGATTTGCTTGGCAACCGTGAAACCGTCCATCCCGGGCATTTGTGCGTCGAGCAGGACGATGGAAAATGGTTTACCGGAAGATTTCGCCTTTTCGATAGCCGCCAGTGCTTCGGCGCCGCCTTCGACCGAACAGGGAAGCATGCCCCACACCGGAAGAAGATCTTCGAGCAAGCGGCGATTGGTTGCGTTGTCGTCCACCACCAGAACGGAGAGCCCCGCGAGCTTCTCCACATCCACAGGGGCTGTCTTTGTTCTCGCCGGTTGAAGGCCAAATCGCATGACGAAATGAAAGGTGCTTCCTCGGCCCGGTTCGCTTTCCACCCAAATGCGGCCGTTCATAAGGCTGACCAGCCGTGAAGTAATGGTCAGGCCCAGCCCGGTGCCGCCGTAGTTGCGAGTCGTGGAGCCGTCAGCCTGGGTGAACGGTTCAAAAATGGATTTCAACTTCTCGGCGGGAATGCCGATGCCTGTGTCATTTACCGCGAAGTGCAGCAGGGCGTTATCCTCATCCTCTCCTTCCGTCTCCACGCGGACGACTACTTCACCCGCGGAAGTGAACTTGATGGCGTTGCCGGCCAGGTTCATCACGATCTGACGCAGCCGTGTGGGATCGCCCTGCAACAGGTCGGGAACGCCCGGAAGAACGTGGCACGCCAGCTCAATGCGCTTTTCATGAGCGCGAAAAGCCAAAACCCGGATAGTCTCTTCGAGTGTGTCGCGAACAGAAAATCCCGTGATTTCCACCTCAAGTTTTCCAGCTTCGATTTTTGAAAAATCGAGAATGTCGTTGAGCAAGACCAGCAGGGAATCGGCGGAGCTCTTCACGGTCTCCAGGTATTCGCGCTGCTCCCGCGTGAGTTGGGTGTCCAGCGCCAGGTCCGTCATGCCGATGATGCCGTTCATGGGCGTGCGAATTTCGTGACTCATGTTGGCAAGGAATTCGCTCTTGGCCTTGTTTGCGGCTTCCGCTCCTGCTTTTGCGGTTTGCAGGCCGCCCACGAACCATCCGCCGAAGAGGCTGACGATAAAGCCGCCCGCGACCACCGCCGCAAGAATGCGAATGGTTCTGATCGCACGTTGCTTTTGATCGGCGACCGTCAAGGAGAGATCCAATTGCTCATCGAGTGCGATCCTTTCCGAGATGCTCTCGACTTCCTGCATTGGCGCTTCCATGTGCGCAACAATGGCCCGTGCGGCGACGAGATCGTTGGCGCGAACTGCCCGGATGACATCCATTTTTTCCGGGCCGATCCGATTCAACAGTCTCACCAGATCGGAAACTCTTGGGCTCCCAGGCAAGGAGCGCTGAAGATTCTGAATGCTTTCGTCCAATACCGAGAGAGAACGGATTGCTAGCAGTGAGGCCGAATGTCGGGTTTCCGCATCCTCCGCTGCGATGAGTTGCGATTGTTTCCCCATGCGAAGAATGGCAACCTGGGCTTTCGTCGCCGCGTCCGCGCGATCCTGGGAGAGCTCCAAGGCCGCTTCCGTAGCTTTGTTCTGCGTGAAGATCGCGTAGCCGCCGACAATACCTACAGAAAGAAGGCATAGAATATAAATCGCCGTGAAGGCGAGAATCTCTCTTCTCCCACGAATCTTTTGAACGAACGTCAAAATGCGGTCCTTGCTCTTGCCTGCGCACAAGCAGACGGCAGAACAGTTAAATTGGCCCACAGGTACACTCTGGCCTGAGAACCACTCAGCAAGTGACGGACCAACGATGAGAGACCTTAGTCGTTTACGCTGACAGACTTAAGAGATGAGAAGAGAGAAAGAAAGGAGCCAATGGTTCAACTTGAAAGATCAACACCAGCGATGAGCCAGAATGAAACGCCGCGCCCATGCGCGATTTCTACATGGACCGCCTTCGGCACTCAGGCTCAAGGAATGAACGCAGGAACCTTCGTAAGTAACTGAAAAGATGGCGCGCCCGGCCAGACTCGAACTGGCGACCCTCTGCTTAGAAGGCAGACGCTCTATCCAACTGAGCTACGGGCGCATCCTTGGCCACTCATTTGATTCTACTGCTCTTGCAACGCCAATTCGAGTTCCACTTCTTCCGAAAGTCTTGGAGCACTTGGAGTAACTTCTACGGCCGGACCGTGAAACCCACCCAAACTCGCCCGGCTTGGTCGGGACGATTCCCAATTCGAACCCCATTCGGGAGTAGCCCTCCAATAGTTGGGGCTGAAGCGCTGCATCAAACTTCTGTCCCCGAGTGTGAAGTCCGGGTGTCCCGAATAAGGCACTTGCCGGTCTTCCGGCCCGAAACCGCCTATCCTTATATACTCAACCATTTCGACTTTACGCCGTCCACAGTTACCTTCACCTCACTTATCGTGCCTCCCCCAATAGCGTGCATCGAAAAAATCTCTTTGCATAACCATCGGCCAATGAACTATACAGGTCCCAATTTGGGGTGGGCCGCGGCGACACGAGAGATTGTTCTTGCCACTGGACCTTGCTTTTCGCTCTGCACACGCCGCCCCTGGTTGCTCGCAAGTTAGTTTCGTATCTGCCGCTTACGCGGCCACTGGAGGAACGCATGGCGCCAACCTTTTCCGCCCTATTCTTGCGCTTCAAGGTCCTTATCTTTATCTTTTTCGCATCCGTGCTTCTCAACGTCACACCTTCACGTGCTCAGGTCACTAGTTCTACCGGCAGCGTCCAGGGTGCCATCGCAGATCAAAAGGGTGGCTCTGTTGCCTCCGCCAAGGTCACCATCGTTAGCAGAGAGACCGGCCAGAGCCTCTCCGCCGCCGTCACCGAAGCGGGCACCTACGTTTCCGGCGCACTCAAACCTGGCAATTACCTCGTACGTATCGAAGCCGCTGGATTCAAGACCTCGGAAGTCGCCGTTAGCGTTGCCGTGGGAGTCGTTTCCACTGCCAACGTCACTCTCGACGTCGGCTCTGAAAAAACCATCGTTTCTGTGGAAGCCGCGGCGATCGCCGTCAACGAAGAGCAAGCCACTGTTCAAGGCGTCCTCACCAGCCAGCAAATCGAAACTCTTCCTCTCAACGGCCGCAACTTTCTCGATCTTGCGCAGCTGGAGCCCGGCGTCCAGATTCAGGACGGCGCTAATTTCGACCCCACCAAGAACGGCTTCTCCTCCATCTCTTTCGCCGGTCACTTCGGACGCACCACTCGTATCGAAGTCGATGGCGTGGACATCAGCGATGAAACCGTCGGCACTACCACTCAGAACATTCCTCAGATTGCCATCAGCGAATTTCAGATCGGCCAGTCCAGCCTCGATCTCTCCACCGAGCTCACTTCCACCGGCACCGTCAACGTGGTGACCCGCACAGGGTCCAACGATATTCACGGGGAAGGCTTTTTCTACTGGAGAGGCGACGCCGTTTCAGCCAAACTCGGCTCGCTCCCCTCTCCCTTCGATCGTCGCCAGTTTGGCGCCCGCTTTGGCGGCCCCATCTTCAAAGACAAGCTATTTTTCTTCGGTGGCTTCGAGCGCGCCCAGCAAAGCTTGCAGTCTCTCCAGGTCATTCCAGCTCCCTTCAATGGTCTCAGCGGCTCCTTCGATTCGCCCTTTCATGACACCATGTACATCGGCCGCGTGGACTGGCAGGCTCGCCCCAACCTTCAAATTTTCTACCGCTTCTCCTACGAGCAGAACCGCACCGTCAAAGGCGTCATCCCCAACAACTTCCAGGCTTTTGCCAATGCTGACAACACTCCGGTACACGCCGTCGGCGTGGACTACTCTCACGGCCCATGGGCTCACAGCCTTCGCATTGGTTACACCAAGTTCCGCAACGGCATCAACGACGCCGTCCTCGGCAGCAACATCGTCGACCCCGCGCCCGGTATCGCCATCGAAATCGGCGGCGATCCCATTTGCTTGACGGCCGGCGTCGATCCGTTTTGCTCCGGTCCGAATTTCCTCGCCCCGCAAAAGACCTTCCAAAGCAACAAGCAAACTAAATACGACGGCACCCGCACCATCGGCCGTCACACTTTGCGCTTCGGTGGTGGCGTGAACCGCATTCAGGGCGGCGTCTTTGCCGCCTTCATCGGCACCGCTCCCATCGTCGGTTCCAACTTCGATCTTCCTGGCGGCGGCAACGCTGCTGATCCTCTTCAATACCGCGTCACCAATCTTTCCGTCGGTAACGGCCAGGGCTTTTTTACCGAACGCCCCGGTTTCGGTTTCCCGGGTGGCGGTTCATCCGATACTCGTATCCAGTTCTACTTCGGCGATGTTTGGAAGTTGAGGTCCAATCTTTCCGTGACCCTCGGCCTCCGCTATGTTCGCGATTCCGGCCGCACCGACAGCGATCTTCCCGCTATCCCGTGTTCCGCCACGACGCTGTTTACCTGCTCGGGCAATCTGCTCGATCAGTTTGGTCCCGGACTGGGCGGGCGTGTTCAGCAACCCAACAAGAACTTTGCTCCGCAGTTCGGCATTGCCTGGGATCCCCGTAAGGATCACAAAACCGTCGTGCGCGCCGGCTTTAGCCTCGCCTACGAAAATGCCCTCTTCAACAACGTGCTCTTCGACCGCTCCGGCCGCCTCGCCAAGGGCCTCTTCACCGTTTTCCAGAACATTTGCCCCGCAGGCCAATTAGCTTTGCCCGGTGGCGGCACTCTCACCACCGTTCCCAGCGATGGACACGACATCGCCACTCAGGTCTGCGGCCAACCCATCGGCAACGTCGTCGCCGATGCTCAGGAAATCGAGAGCGTCTATCAGCAAGCTACGATTGCAGCCGGAGCCCAGACCAACGGCGGCTTCATCGGCAATCTCCTCGCGGATTCTTTCAACATCACGCTCACCAACCTGCTCGCTCCCAATTACCGCTCCCCCTATTCCATGGAGTTCAATGTCGGCGTTTCTCATGAACTCCGTCCCGGCACCGTGCTTACTGTCGACTATCTCCGCAACGTCGCACTCCATGGCCTCATCGGTGTCGACACCAACCACGTCGGCGATGCGCGGTTCCTGAATTCCACCGCCGCCTTGAACGCCATCTCTGCCACCAACGCCGCCGAAGGTTGTGGCTCCGCCACCAACGCCGCCGCCATCAATTGCGCCATCGGCAAAGGTACCAGCATCTTCGACTACGCAGGCAATGGCCTCGACTCTGGAAACGCCTTCTTCAATGGCGGCTTCTCGGCGTACGTTTTCGGCCTGACGCCGGACACCGGCGCCGCTTTCGCTGGCGTCAATCCGAATGTCGGTACCAACCAGATGCTCTTTCCCATTGGCCATTCCCTTTACAACGCTCTTCAGGTCAAATTGACCAGCCAGTGGACCAATCCCCTCCCGGGCGTTCGCGCCATCAATGCCCAGGTCTCCTACGCCTATTCGCGCGCCACCGCCGCTGTTCGCGACGTCGATTTCATCGCCAATGCCTACGACTTTCGCAACACCGGCCTGTCCGGTCCCAACGGTCTTGACCGCACCCACCAGTTCTCCGCCGGTGCTACCTTCAGCCTCAAGTACGGCACTGAGATGAGCTTCATCACACACTGGAACAGCGCTCTCCCGGCCGATATCAAGCTGCCTACTCCCGCCTCTCCCGTCGGCGCCATCTTTACTTCCGACCTTACCGGCGACGGCTCCTATGCCGGCAACACCACCGGCGCCAACGGCGATCTCCTCCCCGGCGCCAAGCCCGGTGGTTTCGGCCGAGACTTCGGCGTTAGCGGCCTCGCCAGCCTCATCAGTAATTACAACAGCAACGTGGCCGGCAAAACCCTCACTCCGGCCGGCCAGGCTCTGGTTGATGCCGGCCTTTTTACGCAAGATCAGTTGATCGCCCTTGGCGCAACGCCCCAGCCCATCGCTACTCCTCCCGCGGGTGAAGTTGGACTCAACAGCTTTTTTACCTTTGACCTTCGCCTTGGATGGAACATTCATCCCATTCGAAAGTGGGAGCGCCTGCAGTTCTCCCCGCAGGTCAACATCTACAATCTGTTCAACAGGCAAAACTATGATTCTCCCAGCCTGCCCCTCAGTGGAATTCTCAACGGCACTCCCGGCTTCCTCAACGGCACCACCGCTCACGATCAGGCCGGTTGCCCTGCGGATACCACCAAGTGCACTGGCCGCACCAACCTCATCGGCCTCGGCTCCGGCGTTTTTGCGCTCGGCGCCCCTCGTTCCCTGGAATTCGGCTTCCGCGTCATCTTTTAGCCCGCGGATTCCCGATCCATCCTGCAACGGCGGGGAGTTTTCTTCCCCGCCGTTCTTTTTTCCCCACGTTTCGCTTTTCCGCGCCAGTTTTGCACTAAAATGATCGGCTCCAGGCCGCTGCCTGTGATTGCCGGAAGATCTCTCGGCGGCTCTTGCTTCGCTCAAAGGAGACTCACACCCACATGGCGGATCGCGTGCTCGTCACCGGCGGCGCTGGCTACATTGGAAGCGTCGTCACCGCTCAACTCCTCAAGAAGGGCTGTCAGGTTTTCGTCCTCGATAATCTTTCGAATGGCGCCAAGCCTGCCGTTCCCCACGGCGCCGAACTTCTCGCCGCTGATATCGCGGACAGCGCCACTCTCGACAATCTTTTCCGCGCCCACTCCATTGACGCCGTCATTCACATGGCTGCCTTCATCGAAGCCGGCGAATCCATGCTGCGCCCCGAAAAATATTTCCGCAACAATACCGCCAACACTCTCTCGCTGCTCGAAGTCGTCCTTGCCAACAAGGTCCAGCGCTTTGTCTTTTCCTCCACCGCCGCTCTCTACGGCACCCCGGAGCGCACTCCCATCGAGGAAACCGATCCCCTGCGCCCTACCAACGCCTACGGTGAATCCAAACTTCTCGCCGAGCACATGCTCGACTGGTTTAACCGCATCCATGGCCTTCGTTACGCCAGCCTTCGTTACTTCAACGCCGCCGGTGCCGCCGGAGACCAGGGCGAAGATCATCACCCTGAATCCCACCTGATTCCTTTGATCCTGCAAGTCGCTCTCGGCAAGCGCGAATTCATCTCCATCTACGGCACCGACTACCCCACTCCCGACGGCACCTGTGTTCGCGACTACATCCACGTCTCCGACCTCGCCTCCGCCCACCTTCTCGCCCTTGAGGCCCTCACTACCCACGACAAGCTCATCTACAATCTCGGCAACGGCCATGGCTTCAGCGTTCGCGAAGTCATCGAAACCGTTCGTCGCGTCACCGGTCATCCCATCCCGGTCAAGGAAGTCGATCGTCGCGCCGGCGATCCCGCCGTGCTCATCGCCAGTTCTGCCAGAATCCGCAGGGATTTGCGCTGGTCTCCCCAGTTCCCCAATCTCGAAGACATCGTCCGCAGCGCCTGGGAGTGGCGCAAAGCCCACCCGCAGGGTTACGCTGGTCGAGGTTAGGGCCACGCTGGGCAGGGCCACTCCCAGCAGTGACCCCCCGCCCGGCCCGTCTTTTTCACCAAGGAGCACTCGCGATGCAACCCACCGTACCCCGCCGTCATTTTCTCGCCGCGCTTGGCGCCGCTGCCGTCGCCGGCTGCTATTCCCCTCGCGATCTTCTCGCCCGCGAACTCCTTTATCCGCCCATCGATCTCTCTTATTTCGACAGCCCCATCTCTTCCGCTCCTTCGCAGATTCATCTCGGCTACGCCGCCATTCCTTGGGGCGGCAACGATCGCCAGGCCATCGACGATATTTCCAGCCTGGGCTTCCCCGGTATTCAGCTTCGCTCCAACTGCATCGAGGAATTCGGCACCGCCGCTGCCGTCCGCGATCTCTTACAGCAGCACAAGCTCCAGATGGTCGCTCTTTCCAGTGGTGGCATTCGCATTGATCCCGCCTTTCAGTCCGCGGAATTGGACAATCATCTGTCCCACGCCAAATTCACTCGAGATGCCGGCGGCCTTTATCTCCAGGTTACCGACGACCGCCCTAAAAATCGCGTCATTACCGCCGAGGACTACCGATCCCTCGGCCAGTTGCTCACCGAACTCGGCAAGCGCACCGCGGACATCGGCATTCCTCTCGGTTATCACAATCACATGGGTTCTCTCGGTGAGCGTCCCGAGGAAGTCGATCAAATCCTGGAATCCGCAGACCCCCGTTACGTCAAGCTCGAGCTGGACATCGCCCACTATGTCCAGGGTGGCGGCGATCCCGTCAAGGCCATCGAGAAATATTCCGACCGCCTCCTTTTCCTGCACATCAAGGACGTTGTCTCTCGTCCCGCCTCCGACAAAGCCGCTTCCAGTCACCCGTATTACTTTGTCGAGCTTGGCCGCGGCCGTGTGGACATTCCCGGCGTATTCGCTGCCCTCAACAAGGTAAATTTCCGCGGCTGGGCCGTCGTTGAGCTCGACGAAGTCGCCGACAAATCGGTCACCCCACTGCAATCCGCCGCCGCCAACAAAAAATATCTCCTGGAAAAGTTGGGGTTGTCCCTATGAGCTCTCCGTTTCGCATCGCCGTCATCAACGACGAAATCAGCCAGGACTTCGGCCACGCTTGCGAGGTTGCTTCCCGCGAATTCGGCATGTCTTGGATGGAGCTTCGCGGCATGTGGAACAAAAATATCCTCAAGCTCGATGCCAAGGAAATCGCCGAAGCTCGCCGCATCCTCGAAAAATATCAGTTGCGCGTCACCGACATCGCTAGTCCGCTCTTCAAGGTCGACTGGCCCGGCGCCCCACAATCGAAATTCAGCCCCAAGCATGACCAGTTCCACGCCGATTTCACTTTCGAACAGCAGCCCGAAGTCCTCGAACGCAGCATCGAACTCGCCAAGGCCTTCCGTACCGACCGTGTCCGCTGCTTCGACTTCTGGCGCCTCGACGATCTCGCCCCGTACCGCGACGGCATGAATCAGAAACTCTCGGACGCCGCGCAAACCTTCGCCAAACACGGCATCATTCTCATCCTCGAAAACGAAATGGCCTGCAATACCGGCACTGGCTCCGAAGCAGCCAAGGTTCTCGCCGCCATCCCATCCCCCAACCTCATGCTCAATTGGGATCCCGGCAACGCCGTCC
Source organism: uncultured Acidobacteriota bacterium (assembly GCA_963819745.1). Taxonomy (GTDB): domain Bacteria; phylum Acidobacteriota; class Terriglobia; order Acidiferrales; family UBA7541; genus Acidiferrum. The sequence goes on from CAWFXG010000004.1 coordinate 114,112, forward strand.
CTCTCGGCGAAACTCCTTTTCCCGACGGTTACGCCCTGTTGCCCAAAGCGCGCATCGGTCACTGCCATTGCAAGGACGCGGTCAAGAAGCCGGACGGCGAGGGATACGACTGGGCCGCCATGGGGAAGGGCATCGTGGACTGGACCGGCCAGTTCGCCGCCCTCAAGCGCGACGGTTATCGCTTTGCCGTCAGTCTCGAAACCCATTGGCACGGCGCTGGCACCCCGGAGGAATCTTCACGCCAGAGTTGGGCCGGCATGAAAGCACAATTGCAAAAGGTCGATGCGCTGTAACGCCTGCTGCGGCTTAAAATTCCTTCGAAGGAAAGGAACGTCACGCCTTTGAAAATTACCGACGCTAAGGTCTTCGTCTGCTCACCGGGTCGCAATTTCGTCACTCTTAAAATCACTACCGACCAGGGCGTCTATGGCCTCGGCGACGCCACCCTCAACGGCCGCGAGCTCGCTGTCGTTAGTTATCTCAACGACCACGTTCTCCCGTGTCTCATCGGCCGCGACCCCTCTCAGACCGAAGACCTCTGGCAATATTTTTATCGCGGTGCTTACTGGCGCAAAGGTCCCGTCACCATGACCGCCATCGCCGCCGTGGACATGGCCCTCTGGGATCTCAAGGCCAAATCTCTCAGCACTCCCCTTTACAATTTGCTCGGCGGCAAGTGCCGCTCTGGCGTCATGGTCTACGGTCACGCCAACGGCCGCGACATCGAGGAAACCGTCGACCAGGTTGCCCACTATCTTTCTCAGGGATATCTCGCCGTTCGCGCGCAATCCGGCGTTCCCGGCCTCCCCAGCACCTACGGCGTTTCCTCGGACAAGATGTTCTATGAGCCCGCTGAAAAAGGTCTGCCCCCGGAAAATCTCTGGTCCTCTGAAAAGTATCTTCGCCACGTCCCCCGTTTATTCGAAGCCCTGCGCCTCAAATTCGGCGACGACGTCCATTTGCTTCACGACGCCCATCACCGCCTCACTCCCATCCAGGCCGCGCGCCTCGGCAAGGAGCTCGAACCCTTCCATCTTTTTTGGCTGGAAGACGCGGTCACCGCCGAATTGCAGGAAGGTTTCCGCGTCATTCGCCAGCACACCACCACTCCCCTCGCTGTCGGCGAAATTTTCGACTCCGTCTGGGACGCCAAAACTCTCATTTCCGAGCAGCTCATCGACTACCTCCGCATGACTGTCGTTCGCGGCGGCGGTATCACTCCGCTCAAAAAAATCGCTGCCTTCGCCGACCTGTATCACGTTCAGACCGGCTGCCACGGTGCCACAGATCTTTCTCCCGTCACCCTGGGTGCCGCCTTGCATTTCGATATTTCCGTCAGCAATTTTGGCATTCAGGAATACATGCGCCACACGCCCCAAACCGACGAAGTCTTCCCACACGCCTATTCCTACAAAGACGGCTATCTTCATCCCGGCGACAAGCCCGGCCACGGCGTCGATTTCAATGAATCCCTCGCCGCCAAATTCCCCTACGAGCGCGCCTATCTCCCCGTCAATCGCAAGCTCGACGGCACCATGTGGAACTGGTGACCCACAAACCCGCCCTTGCTACAATGTGAATAATGAATCCGGTCGAAACCCTCGGCCTCGCTCTTGGCGCCGGATTTTCCTCCGGCCTGAATCTCTACGCCACCATCGCCACTCTCGGCCTCCTCCAGCGTTTCGGCGTCATCCATCTTCCCGCGTCTTTGGAAGTCCTCTCCCATCCTTGGATTCTCGCCCTCGCCATCGCCCTTTATTTCGTCGAATTCCTCGCCGACAAGATTCCTTACCTCGACACCATCTGGGATGCCGGACACACCCTCATTCGTCCTCCCGCCGCCGCTTTGCTTGCTTACGCTGCGGCTGGCTCCGCTCCCCCGGAGTGGCGTTGGGGTGCCGCCCTTCTTGCTGGCGGCGTCGCGCTCACTTCCCACGGCACCAAGGCCAGCACCCGCGCCGCTGTCAACACCAGTCCCGAGCCCTTCAGCAACTGGATTCTCAGTTTCGGTGAAGATGTCCTCGCCGTCTGGCTCACTTGGCTCTCCACCGTGCATCCCGTTGCCGCCATCGTCGTCGCTGTTCTCCTTCTCGCTTTCGCCGTCTTCCTTCTCTATCACCTCTTCCGTTTCCTCCGTCGCGCTCTCCACCGCCTCCTCGCCGCCTGATTCCCGCCTCTCGTTCGCTCCTCCATCCATCCCTCATTTCGATCATTGAAATTCATTCGCCACCTTGCGCGTGCCACCTTCGCCTGTCAGAATTCCGCCTTTCCAGAGGAACTCTCCCAGTGCCCGTCGAGTCTCTTCCTGACCCCCCTCACACTCCCGACCCCGTCCATCCACCGCCCGCCTCTACCCCCTCCGCGCCGCGGCCCTGGACCCGCGCCGACCGCAATCACCTCATCATCTTCATCGTCGTCGGCATTCTTATCCCCTCGCTGATCTCCATCGCACTCGGCCGTGTCTTGGGTCGCGCAAGCAACGTTTTCACTCTGGGCTCGGAATTGGCTACCCGCATGGTTATGGCCTTCTTCGCTCTTTTTGCCACTTGGTTGGTCGCGCGTCTCTCCAGGCATTCGCTCGACGACTTCGGTATCCCGCCCGGTCAGTCATTCGGCAGGCGATTTTGGGAAGGCGCGCTCTGGGGCTTCTTGCTCCTTACCCTCGTCCTGTTCGTCTTGCGCGCCCTCGGTTGCTTCCGCTTCGATTCCTTCGCTTTAACCGGTGCCTCCGCCGTTCGCTTAGCGCTCGGTTGGGCGGTGGTCTTTCTCGGTGTCTCCGTTAGCGAAGAGCTCAGCTTCCGTGGCTATTGGCTTTTCGCCGTTGCGCGCCGTTTGAGCTTCTGGCGTGCCGCGCTCATCCTCTCGCTCGCCTTCGCCGGCGCCCACTTCGCCAATCGAGGCGAAACTGCCATCGGCATCGCCCACGTTTTCACCGTCGGTTTGTTTTTGTGTCTCTCCATCCGTCGCACCGGCAATCTCTGGTTCGCTCTCGGCTTTCACGCCGCCTGGGATTGGGCCGAAAGTTTCTTCTACGGTGTTCCAGACAGCGGTTTCCTCACGCAAGGCCGCTTTCTCGATACTTCCTCACATGGCCCCGACTGGCTCACCGGCGGCTCCGCCGGACCGGAAGGCAGCTTGGTCGCCCTCCTTCTCCTGCTCCTCGCCGCTTTCCTCATTCATCTTCGATTTCCCAAAGCCACCTACCCCGACTACCCCGCCTGACAGACCACTTTGGACTTCACCTCCGTCCAGCTCTCTTCTTGCCTGTCAACCTGCCGCTCCACGGAATTGGTAAAGTGTTCTGTCACTCCTCATGGATACACCCACTCATCCCCGTCGCCCCGCCTGGAAGACGCTTCTCGCCTTCGCCATCATTTATTTCGTCTGGGGTTCCACGTTTCTCTTCATTCGCATCGGCGTCCGCGAAGTTCCTCCGCTGCTCTTCGCCGCTTTGCGTTTCTTCATTGCCGGCGTCGTTCTCTACTCCTGGTCCATTGCCCGCCGCGAATCTCCTCCTCGCGGCCGCCAGTGGCTCTCCGTCTCAGCTCTCGCCTTCCTGATCTTTGCCGTCGACTACGGCCTGCTTTTCTGGGCCGAGCAGCGCGTTCCCTCCGGCATCGCTGCCGTCATCCTGGCCACCATTCCCGTGTTCATGGCCCTTTCCGAAATCATTTTCCTTCGCACGCAGCGCCTCACCGTCCGTCTCGCTGTCGCCCTTGTCATTGGTGTTTGCGGCGTCGCCGTGCTCATGAGCCGTTCCCTGGCGCTCGGCGGCGCTCCCATCGATCGTGCCGGCGCCGTCGCTCTCCTCGTCGCCGCCGTCAGTTGGTCTTTCGCTTCCGCGATGACCCGCATCCTGCCCCTTCCACAGTCCAAATCCGTCAGCTCCGGCGCGCAAATGCTCGTCGGCGGACTTTCTTGTTTCTCGGCGCTGCCTTTTTCGGGGAATTTCGCGGTTTCCACTTCGCCGCCGTTTCGCGCGGCGTCTGGTTTGCTCTTCTCTACCTGATCGTCTTCGGCTCCATCATCGGCTTCACCGCCTACTTGTGGCTCATCCACCATGAGTCGCCCACCAAGGTCGGCACCTATGCCTACGTCAATCCCGTCGTCGCCGTCCTGGTCGGCTACTTTCTCGGTGGCGAGCCGCTCGGCCTCCGCCCCATCCTCGGCACCGCCTTCGTCCTCGTCAGCGTCCTGGTCATCACCACGTCTCGCTCGCCGCAGCCTCGCCCCGCCCCGGCAACTTCATCAACCTCGCCGCCTCTCGCGCCAAAATCCCCAGCCGCACCGTAAGCTCGAAAGCCGACTATTCGTATCGCAACGCCACCATGGGATCGACTCGCATCGCTCGCCTCGTGGGGACCGTACACGCGCCGACCGCCGCAAATAGCAACAGCATGGACACGCTGATGAACGTTACCGGATCGCTCGCGCCAACTCCATACAGCAGGACCGAATAACTCGACAGCACTCTGGTGAGCATCAGCGCGGCGACCACCCCGATGGCCAGTCCCGCCATAGCCATCGCAACCCCTTGCCCCACCACCATCCGGAAAACATCACCCTGATGCGCGCCCAGTGCCATGCGTATCCCGATCTCATGAATTCGTTGTGCCACCGAATAGGAAATCACGCCGTAGATTCCCACCGACGCCAACAGCAACGCCAGCGCCGCAAACGCCCCGAGCAGAACCATCGAAAATCGCTGCGAAGCCATCGATTCCGAAACAATCTGCCGCATCGTTTCGACTTTGAAGATCGGCTGGTCGCTTCCTGTTCCGTAGACCGCGCTCTTTATTGTCGGCAGGACCGTGGCAACGTCGAGCGGTGTGCGCACGACGATCGTCATGTCCGGATAGTTGACTGGCACCCATTGGTCCGGATCTTGGTAGAGCGGAAAATACGCTTCGTTTTGAATATCCGCGCCGGAGTCGTTTAGCGCCCACTGTTTCACATGGCCCACCATGCCGACAATCCGGCACGGGCCCACCGGCGAAAATCCTGCCGATAGCGTCTGTCCCAGCGGATCACGGTCTGGAAAATATCGTTCGGCGAGAACACTGTCGATGACCATGACGCATGGCGCGTGGGTGTTATCCTCGCGGCTGAAAAATCGGCCCCGCAGCAGCGGTATCCCCATCGCCTGCAGGTAATCCGGACCGGTAAGGTACATCACCAGCCGTGGAGCGCCTTGAAGCGAAGTCGGTTTCTGCCCGCCAATCCAGAAAGGCATCGTCCCGCCCCCGTTCAGCGGAACGCCGCTGGTGAAATCCGCCGTCTGCACTCCAGGGATTTGACGCATGCGCTCGATCAACTGCTGGTAGGCGGTTCGTGTGCTCTCCGCCGTCTTCGTTAGCGAATGCGAAACTCCCACCTTAAAGGTCAGGACGTGCTGCGTGTCGAAGCCCGGATTCACATCCCATAAGCGCTGCATCGTTCGAAACAATAAGCCCGCCCCCACCAGCAACACCAGGGTCAACGCCATTTGCACGATCACCAGAATGTCTTGCGTGCGATGATGCACAACTGTGGACCCGCGGCCTCCCTCCTTCAGCGAGCCTTGCGGGTCGCTGTTCCAACTTTTCACAGCAGGCGCAAGGCCAAACAGAATCCCCGCACCAATCGACGCGCATAGCGTCAGCAGTAGGACCGGACCATTCACAGCGATGTTTTCGCTACGCGGCAGGTTTTCCGACACCGCCGCCGCCACCGATTTCACTCCCACGGTCGCAAACGCCAGTCCTAGACCCGCGCCAAGCAAAGAAAGAAGTACGCTTTCCGTCAGCAGGTGCCGCACCAGACGCCTGCGATTCGCTCCAAGCGCCGCGCGCACCGCAAACTCCCGTGCCCGCGCCGCCGCTCGCGCGAAAAGTAAATTGGCGACGTTTGCGCAGGCAATCAGCAACACCAGCCCTACGGCTCCCATCAACAGCCGCAGCATCTTGCCGGCGTCCCCTACCACAAACTGCTTCAGCGGCTCGATGTAAATTCCCAGATCTCGATTGGCATCGGGATAGAGATGATCCAGGCCATTCTGTATCGTGCTGATCTCCGCTTGCGCCTGCCCCAACGTCACACCAGGTGCTAGGCGCGCTAACGAGTAGATTCCGGTGTGCGCCGCGCGATCATTGAGAATAAGCGGATCGCTCTGACCCAGCGGCGTGTAAACATCAGCATCGTCTGGCAGCCGAAATCCCGGCGCCGTCACTCCGAGGATCGTATAATCCACTCCCTCCAGCGTCAGTGACTTGCCGACCCTCGGAACTCCCCTCGAATCGATTTCTCCACAAGCGATTACTGATGATCACTACTGGCGTCCCGCCGGGCCGGTCCTCTTCGCGAGAGAATTCACGCCCCAGACGCAGCTTTGTCCCCAGCGTGCCGAACAGCCCGGAGGAGATTTCCTTCCCATTAAGATGCTCAGGTGTGCCGGGACCTGCGCAATCGACGCCGCGCTCCCGGTACGCCGCCATTTGCTGGAAGGATCGCGCACCGCGCTGCCAATCTTGAAAATTAGGATACGAAACCCACGTTCGCTCAAACTGTGGATTATTCTCCCAGACCATCACCAATCGATCCGGATTGCCGTATGGCAGCGGCGCCAGCACGACTCCCTGCATTACGCTGAACATCGCGGTGTTCGCGCCGATGCCGAGCGCGAGCGTCAGCACCGCAACAGCCGTAAAGCCTGGAGACTTACGCAACATGCGCAGGCCGAAGCGCAAGTCTTGCATCAGCGTTCCCATGCTCGCTCCCGCCCTTATCCACAACGCAAGGCGGACCAATCCTAACGCAGGACGGAAGCCGCTCGCCAGAACTGGACTTCTGCCTCGTGTCTTGAAACCTGGGCAATCCTTTCGACGAGCCTACTCCCTGGGCCGTTCTGCCTCCCTGCGCAGTGCCGCCAACCCTTCCAATGTTCCCTCCGCCGATGGCGCTCCTTCCGGAGCCGCCCACCCCGTCGGGCAGCCTGCGGCAATCAACAAGCGCGCCACTTCGACATGATCCGTTCCGGCATACTTTGCGGTTCGCCGCCCCTCGACCGCCCAAACCAGTGGCGACGCGGAGAACATGCCATCCACCGCGTTGACGTTCGCGCCGTACTTCAGCAACACCCGTACCGTGTCGGGGTATCCACTCATCGCCGCGCGGTGCAGTGCCGTCACGTGGTCCTTGTCCCCGATATTCGGATCAAATCCGCACGCCAGCATCGTCTCCAGCGCCGCCACATTCCCGCTTTCCGCTGGCCTATGCAGCATCAGGTGATGTTCCGCCCGCAGCTCCTTTCGCAGTCCGGGCTGCGCGGCCAGCATGGTTTCCGCCGTCGCGCGATCCCCGCGAGCGCAAGCCGCCGCAAAGCGGTCGATCGCGGACAGTTCGTCCTTTGCCCCATGAGCCAGCAGCCATGCGGCGATATCGGTGTTGCCGTGGAGTTCCGCCAGCGTGTGCGCTGTGGCCCCATCGCCGCGTCGGCGCGACACCTCGGCCCCGTGCCGCACCAGCCGTTCGACCATCGCTAAGTCCCATCGTCTCGCCGCGACATGCAGCGGCGCTTCTCCGCCTTCGCCCCACGCAAGGTTCGCATCCGCTCCGTGTTCGAGCAGCCAGTTGGGACCCGCCGGGTTGTTGGCCCACAACATCATGTAAACCAGCGGCGGCACGCCACCTGGAATCCCGTTTACATTCACATCGTAGCGCCGCAGTAGCTCCAGCGCTTCGATGTTGCCTCCGCCGCCCGCGATGTGCATCGAGACGCCATCGGTCGGATTCGCTCCGGCTTTGAGCAGTACTTCCGCAAGCGGCAGGTGTCTTACCGCGCAGATCGAGCCCCACAATGCCGTCCTCGGCAACTCCGGGTGCCAGTTCCAGTGATATTCCGCGTTCGGATTCGCCCCCATCGAGCACAGTCGCTGCGCGATGGCCAGGAACCCGTCGACCCGCGATGGCACGCTCGCATGCATGCAGGAATGGCAAACGTACAGCAGCGGCTCCCAGTTCTGTGGTCCTCCGGGTTCTTTCGCTAGCGCGGGTCTCGCGCAACCGCGCTTCGACCTGGGCCGCGTCACCCAGAACCAGCGCCGCAAACAAATTCGCCGACGCGATGTTCGGGAACAGCGCCAGCAGCCGTTCGGCACGGCCCGACGCGTCACCCGTCGCGCAACGGATGAATTCGTCGACAGCCTCCCCGAACGTCAGCGTTCGTGCCTCCACTTCTTCGCGCAACGCGGGCCAGGAAGGGAATCCATGCTCGCGAGCGATCACCGACTGCGCGTCGTGCAGCGCCAGGTCGGTTGCGTCTATCTCGTCCATGGATTTGCCGGAAAACGCTGGCAAGGCGGCGAAGCGGTCGAGCGCCTCTCTATCACGGGCTTGCGCCGCATGTAGTAGAGACTTTGCTTGCTTTTTCAGTTGTTCGAGATTCGGACGGGCAGGTAATTCACGTGGCATCATACATCCTCCATGCTTTAGCCCGTGGTTCGCAAACAGGCAGCACGGCGGTGTTGTGCCGTTTCAATCCAAAAACGATGACGGTGGGCTTGGCCCTTCGCGCGAACCCGCTGGCGCCCTTTGAGCGCACGCCAACATCCTACCACCAAAAATTCCCCCGGCGCAAAAAAACGAACCGCCGCGCAGCCTGCCCAGACTTCCTGTCCTGCACACCTCAGCGCCCGCTGCTATTTCTGTGTCGGTGCCAGCGCCTCAAATTCCACGTGACCTTCATGAGCGCAGGCCTGGAGTTCCTCGGTATTGATGGGTGGGGCAGTCTGCCCCGCAAGTACGGACCCGCACCGCATGTTCTTTTCGAAACCCGGCGCGGAAAAGATAAACACCAGGCTGATGTTGTCGGTTCCGATGTTTTTCAGTCCTACCCAGGTTTGCGCCGGAAAGAAAACCGTGCCTCCCGCATGCACATCGTATTCCTTGTCATTCAAAGTGACGTGCGCGGTGCCCTTCTGGATCAGCAGGATTTCGTCTTGCTCAAGATGCTTATGTTTCGGAATCACGCCTCCGGGTGGAATGTCTTCGCTGCCAAGCACCAGGTGTTTCGAGCCGCTGTTCTCGGGAGTCACTTTCAGCGTGAACTCCACGCTAGGCGTGGGAAACGACCCGAGCGGACGCCGCACTCGTGTTTCTCCTTCGTTCTTTTCAAGCACGACGCTCTGGGCACCCTGGGATTGTGCGTAGCAAATGACCGCTAAGAGCGTCACGACAACAAGCAGGATTGTTTTTTTCATGGTCCGGCCAACCTAAGCAGCCTCTCTGTGGTCGCAATAGTAAGAATGCGACACCGCCATGCAATATTTTTCGCCGCCATACATTAACGATTCCCGCGCGTACCCTCGAGATTGCAGTAAGCTGTGCCAAGTGATCCTCTGCTCTAGTCCTGTGCCTGCTCTCCGGCGCCTCATCCGGTACTACTATCAAGTCGAGACGCACCTGGTCGGTAGAGCTGTGTTGCAACCCGTCCCGGCCAGGAGCCCGCAGGCGATCGAGTTCACTTTCGGTACGCCTTACGAGGTCCACCGGCTGGATCGGAGCAGCGTAAAGAACGCGCACCCCATCGCTCTCATCGGCGCTCAGACGTTTCGGCGGGTTGACCTGATCATGCACGGGAGAGTAGACGCATTCACGATTGTTTTTCAGCCGGGGGGCATGTTTGGTTTATTTTCCGTGCCCGCGGAGAAGCTGACCAATGAAGACTTCGACGGTGAAGCAGCGCTCGGCCCGGGGCTCGGCGAACTGGAGCGCCGTTTGGGTGACGCCACCTCGTTTACCGAACGCGTTCGGGTTGCCAACGAATACTTATGCGCGAAGCGTCCCGCGTTCAATGCCCTCGGCGGCATTGCCGACGCCGCAACGGAAGTACTTTTGACCAGTGGATGTATTCGAGTGTCCGGTCTGGCTCACCAGACCGGGTTGGGGATCCGCCAGTTTGAGCGGCGCTTTCGCTACGAGATCGGCATCCCGCCCAAACTCTACGCCCGGATCGTCCGTTTCGAATCAGCCCTCCGAAGTAAGGCGGCGTCGCCCGAAACTCGGTGGACCGACATCGCCCATTCTTTCGGATATCACGACCAGATGCACATGGTGCACGATTTTAATCGCTTGTCGGGAGACAGTCCGACCGCCATCGGCAGTCAACTCGACATGTTTGTGCAGCCGGAAGTAGCCTCACTCCAACTTCAATCCGGTTCGAGTACGAGATAGATAAATGACGTGCTTCCCTGTAATCGACAGCAGAGCCGGCAAGTAAAGTTTCAAATCGGCAAGTTTCCCTGGCGCGCAATTCTTCGCCATCCGTTGTATAACCCCACTCCTCGATGAGGGACCTTTGTGGGTGTTTCCCTGGCCCACGAGGTCGGGGGCCGTCTCGCCAGGATGTACCACCCGAAATTCTGGGAGTTCGCCCTGTACCGAAATGAGGCCCTGTCTGATCGACCCAAATAGAATCACGGATCAGTAGTGAGTCAATCCGGGCCTCCGCTCGGACGTGTCTATTGACAGGGAGATAATTACTGCTATAATTACGGTCGGGTAATCATGCGTAAGGCGGCTATCTCAGCCGCCTTTTTCATTTCAGACCAGTACCAGCTAGTTACTACTCAGCCAGCGCTAAACCGCCTACAATCAACATTTGCGTAGGTCTATCAAAACAAAGCCTTTTAACTATCTTTAGAATCAACACTTGCACGAACCCTGGGGATCTGCCCCCAAATACCACTTGGGTTCCTTTTCGGGAATCGCGACGTCCCGCTCTACTTCATGTACCTCGCCAGCCAATCCAGGAACGTCGCGTACCAGAACCGCGCATTCTGCGGCTTCAGCACCCAGTGCCCCTCGTCGGGGAAAATTACCAGCTTCGACGGCACTCCTTGCCTTTGCAGCGCGCTGAAGAATTCCACCGATTGCGTGTACGGCACCCGGTAGTCCCGCTCTCCGGCCACCAGCAGCGTTGGCGTTTTGAATTTCCCCAGTTCCGCGGCATACGTCGAAGGCGACCATTTCTTGTAGCTCTCCGGATTCGCCCACGGCGTGCCTTGCATATCGTGCTCTTCAAACCACAGCTCTTCCGTGGCATACATCGCCGGTTTGTCGTAAATCCCGGCGTGGCTGATGATCGCTTTGAACCGCCCGGTGTGTGTCGCGATCCAGTCCGCAAGGTAGCCGCCGTAGGAACCCCCGGCTGCCGCCATCTTCGTCCCGTCGATGAACTTGTACTTCGCGATTGCCGCGTCGATGCCCTTCATCACATCCACGTACGCTTTTCCGCCCCAGTCATTGGTTATCTCGTCCGTGAACTTCTGCCCGTATCCGGTCGATCCACGCCGGTTGATCATCAGGCTCACGTATCCCGCCGCCGAAAATACTTCGGGATTCCACCGATAGCCCCATGCGTTGGAAAACATCGTCTGCGGCCCGCCGTGCAGCAGCACTAGCAGCGGATATTTTTTCGTCGCGTCAAAATTCGGCGGCTTTACCAGCATCGCTTGCACCCGCGCGCCGTCTCCGCTCTCGAACCAGAATGTCTCTGTCGGCTCCATCTCCACGTTCGCCAGAATGCTGTCGTTGTGATGGGTCAGTTGCCGCGCACCCGACCCATCGCTCGCCGACACAAACAGCTCCGCCGGCATTGTCAGGCTTGTTCGCTCGAATGCCAGCGTCTTTCCGTCGCCGCTCACGGAAAGTCCGGTCTGATAGCCTTTCACAATCTCTTTCGGCTGCGCCCCGGCGCGGGCTTCCATCGCATACACCGGCTGCAACGTTTCGTTTTCCGCTACGAAGTAAATTGTCTTGCTGTCCGCCGACCATGAGAGCTGGTCCGCGCTCCGGTCAAACGTTTGCGAAATATCCTCGCTCTTCGCGGCCTTCCGGTCGTACAGCATCACTCGCCACCGGTCCGCTTCATAACCCGCGGTCAGTTGGGCGTGATACGCAATGTACTTTCCGTCCGGCGAATATGCCGGATCGCTGTCGGATCCTGGCTGCGTGGTGATGCGCTTCGGCTCCGCTCCCCCTGCCGTCGGCACTAGGAACAGGTCGCCATTCGTGCTCGTCGCTTCCATTTTGTCGGTTACCGCCGTGAAGCAGATTTCCGCGCCGTCCGGCGAAAATGAAATATCCTCCGCTTCTCCACGCACATCCGGCGGCACGTCGTAATCCGCTCCTTCGGTCAAATCTTTCGGTGACATGCCGCTTCGGGTATCGGCCGGGCCGCTCGGTGCCGCCACCACGAACAAGTGGCTGCGCTTGTCTTCCGTCCAGTGATCCCAGTGCCGGTACAATAAGTGCTCCGCCACGTGCGCTTTCACTTTGTTTTTTTCGCGTTCGTCGTTGCGCTCCTTATTGCAGGCGTCATCCTTGCAATCCGGATACACGCCGGACGTAAACGCGATGGTCTTCCCGTCAGGCGACCACTTCGCGATGTCCACGCCGGTGGAAATGTGCGTCCACGGCCGTGCTTCTCCTCCATCCATCGCCAGCATGTACACCTGCGCTTCGCCATCGCGCGAAGAAACAAACGCCAGCATCTTTCCGTCAGGCGACCAGACCGCCGAATGATCCTTGCCGCTCCGGGTCAACTGAATCGGCGCGCCTTCGCTGGTGGACACCAGCCAGACGTTGCTGGCGTTGAGATTCGCTTCCATATCCGGTGTCGCCAGCGTATACGCCACCCATTTCCCATCCGGCGATATCTTCGGCTCGGAAACGCGATGCAGGCGAATCAGGTCGTCAAACGCGATTCCATGCTTTCCCGCCGGCTGCTGCGCCAGCAGGTACGCCGGCGTACACAGCAATGCCAGCACGGCCGCCAGGCCGCTTCGCAAGATGGTCCGCTTCATCGGGTTTTCCTCTTTTTCATCGGAGTGCCGGTAATCTTTACGGGAGGAAATACTGTCACGATTCCGGCGCGAATCCAAGCATTCTGCTGGCGCTGCACCGAACTCGTCCGGCGCCGATGCGCCGCGCCAAGGGAAGGTCCGCGCTCACTGGCCTTCTTTGCGCGGCAGCTTTACGCCCACAGCCCAGATGTAGCCGTCCGGATCTTCCAGCATCACGTCGCGCCAGCCATGCGGAAAATCCGCGGCGGGTTGAAGAATCCTGGATTGCGCGGCGCTTGCGCGCGCTTCGACTGCATCGGGATCGACCCCCAGCACTCGCAACTCCGCCCCGGTTCCCCGGAGCCCCGGCTGCTTCAGCCGCTCCCGCAACGGGTGTTGGTCATAGGTGTGATCGGCGTGCAGCATGATCTCCGCGCCGGCAAGATTCAGTGCGGCAAAATCATCGTCTCCGTAAAGTAGCGTCGCTCCGAGCACGCCGGTGTAAAACGCCAACGAAGCAGCCACGTCGCGTACCAGCAGATTCACGGAAAATGCCGGCAGCGACCTGCCGTACTCGTCCGCCGGAATCCACGCCGCGCCCGTTCGTTTCATGCTCATAAAATTATTGTTCCGCCGCCGATTCGCGAAAATGTGCGCGCTGCCAATACACTCTGCACTGGTTCGGCCCAGTTTGCAGGGCGCTCCAGCGTTCTTTCCAGTGGGAACCGGCCTCCAAATTGGCAGCTATGCGGCGGCACGAGCCCGCACCGCCGCCCAATTCAGCGCGGCGATCGCCGCGGTCACCCCTACCACCCACAAATTGCTCGCCGGCGCTCGCACCAGCAACACCACGCAGAACAAGATGGCTATCCCCGCGAATAATTTTCCCGCGGGAAGCCGGAAAGCATCGGCTCGCGGCGCTCTGGCGCGCAGCACCAGCAACGCCAGCGCGATGGAGCTGTAGGTAAACAGCCGCGCGATCGCTGAGAGCGTGATATTCCAGCGAAAACTTCCGGCCAGCGTAAAAATCAACAGCAGCGCGGTGTATAATAAAATGGAAACGTAAGGGGTGTGAAACCGTTCGTGAATGCGCGCGAAAACCGGCGGAAATTCCTTGCGCTCCGCAAGCGCGAATGTTAATCGCGGGGTGTGCAACATATTCGCGCTCAGGTAGCCGTAGATGGAGACCAAAGCGGCAGCGGCAAGGACCGACGCGGCTCCCGAGCCGAAGATTCGCGCCACGGATTCCGCCAGCGGGCGTTGCGAATTCGCCGGATCGGCCAGCGTTCCGCTGACCACCACCTGCACCAGCGTATAGATTACCGCCACGACGGCAATGGCCGTCAGCAAGGCGAAGGGTGCGTCGCGCCGCGGATCGCGCATTTCTCCGGTCGCCAACAACACCGCCTCGAATCCGCCGAAAGCGTAGACCAGCACCAGGGTCGCTTCCAGCCAGTCCATGGCGCCGGCGGTGTGCCCCAGCGGAACGGGCTGCACCGCTGCGTGCGAAAACATCCAGGCGAGGCCCGCTCCGATAAAAACGAGCAGCGACAAAACTTTTGTGCCGGTCAGAAAATCACTGACACGCGCGCCGTTGCGGACCCCGATCACGTTCACCACCGCAAGCACGGCGATCAGCACGGTCAGGATCGCCGCGCGATAAACCGGCTGCGTGGCTTGCGGGTAGATTTGTCCCAGATAAGTTGTGAACAGATTCGCGGTTCCCGAACCGGCAGCGATCCGCGAGAGCCAGGTCATCCAGGCAATTTGCAGTCCCCAGAAAGGTCCGAGTGTTTGCCGGGCGTAAAGATACGGTCCGCCCGTTTCCCGGAATTGCGAAGCGACTTCACTCAGGCATCCGGCGATGATGATCATGCCGGCGGCCGATACAAGGTAAGCGAGCGGCGCCTGACTCCCGAGCCGGGCGGAAACCACCGACGGCAATCCGAAAATTCCGCTGCCGATGATCGAATTGACCATCAGCGCGGTCAGGCTCCATCGCCCGATTCCACGCACCAGCCCTCGAGCGTTTTCCGCCAATCGCGCGCTCCCGCCCGCCTCAGTCTTTGGCGCCGACCTCCGGCGCTTTTCTTTTCGCGATCTCGCTCAGCAGGTCGGCTTTGCCCTCCAGCCGTTCGAGGTGCGGGTAGCGCTCGCCGCCGTGATAGTCCACGTTGTAGGTGCGAAAATATTCCTCGTTCTCGACCAACAGCTCGATGGGCTCGCGGGTGTCCTTCGCGCGGCGAATCGCGTCGCGCAAGAGGTCTGGAGTCCACCGCCGCCCGTTGACCGCCAGCAGCTTCATCGCCGGGGCGATTCCCACCTGCGCCGCCGGGGACCCGGGGATGACATCCTTGATTTCGTCGCCGTTGTCCGATCCGGGATCGTGCACGATGAAACCCAGCGAAAAGGAGAGATCGATCTGGTGGCCGGTTTCGTCTTCGGCGCGCTGGTGTTCGTTCATGGTGTCGTTGTAGACCACGCGCCAGCCGCTGTTTTCGATACCGCCGAGCGGGGCGCCGGGCCCATGGGTGGTCAGGCGCTGGGTAAAGAATCCGCGCCAGTCATAGGGGGCGACGCTTTGCATGCCGGCAACGATATCGTCAAAGGTGTACGGAACAATTTTCGGGCCGGTATTCTCGCCTCCGTGAAATTTCCGGCAAAAATCATCCAGGGACGACTTGCCTTGCGTGACGCGGCGAATAATGGTGTCGGCTTCCAGCCAGATGAGCGTGCTTTCATCGTAGTAATCGACACTGCGCCGCCACGAAGCGCCTTCGGACCGGGAACCGTAAAGGATTTGCGCGGAAATGGCGGTGTCCTCAAGATCGCGCCAGGTGCGTCCCGGCCAGTGATCTAGATAGGCAGCCACGGTGGCCAGGTCTTCCCGCATTTTCTCCGGAGTCCAGAAACCGCTGCGGGCGGAAAGAATCGTTCCATAGTATTGCGTGAGTCCCTCGTACACCCAGAGCAGGTCTCCTTTCATCGGTTGCTGGTAGTCGGGCGTGGCGAGACCGGCGGGTCTCCGGTACTTCCCATTCCAGGAGTGGAAAAATTCGTGAGGCAACAAGTCGGTGTTCCGCTCAAATTCCGCAGGGTCCAGCAGCATGCGCTCCGCGCCGCGATTGTCGCTGGATTCGTGATGCTCTTCGCCGAACGAGGTGAGGTGGTCGCTCAAGGCCAGGAGAAATTCGTACTTGCGATAGTGACGGGCGCCAAACAGCGCGCCGGTTTCCGCGACGAGCTGGCGAGCGTGGCGAATCTGATCCTCGCTGGCCTCCACCGAGGCGGCGCTGTCGCCGGCGACGTTCAGGCGATGCTCCGGCTTCTGACCGTTGGAAAGATCGAAAGTTTTCAGGTGCGCGCCGGTCAAAACTGTGGAGTCCACGAGTGTGGTCAACGAGGCGGGCTGAAAATCAATGCCGTCCGCGGATTCGCGGGCAACCGGGAGGGCGGTCGCGTATTTCCAGCCCTGAGGAATTTTCAGGCCGGCGACAAAAGTAATGTCGTCGCTCTTGGGTCCCAAAGGGTAGAGCAGCACCAGATTCCAGTTCAACACCGCCAATTGCGAGGTGGCGGTAGGACTGGTGGAAAATCCACCGGCTTCCGCCGGTGAAAGAAAATCGAGCGAGACTTCGAGCTGGTTCGCGCCCGCGGGAATGTCGCAGTGAAACGCGAACATGTCCACATCATCGCGGCGCCAGGCGATTTCCTTACCGCCCGCGTGAAACCTCAGGCCGGTAGCGTCCACGACCGGTCCATTGGGTCCGTGCTCTCCGGGGATCCATTTCGGATAAACCAGGGTCAACGGCCCCGGGCTGACCGGAAAAGTCATGTTGGAGTGAAAAATTCGTTTGGGAGCTTCGCGCAAGTCCACGGCGATGTGAATGGCCTTGCCGTTGCCCTGAGCCGCCGCGCCGCCTGCGGAAATAACGGAAGCCGCCAGAAAAAATCCCGCTAAAATACCCATGCTGCTTGTCATTCGTACTCCTCGAAAATCGCGCAAGCATAGTACACGCGTAATCGCCGGTCCGCCGACCTAATTTCCTTCGGGCTGGCTGGGAAACGGCGGGATTTCCGCGAGACGGAAGGCACGGGCGGGTTTGATACAATCGCGCGAGACCACGGATGACCAAGCAAAACGCTCTGTTCCCGCGCAATTTCCGCAAATCGTTTCCTATCGCCGTACGCGGCGAAGGCTGCTGGATTCACACCTCCGATGGACGCCGCCTGCTGGACGCATCCGGGCAAGCCGCGGTCATCAGCATCGGGCACGGAGTGCGGGAAATCGGCCAAGCGATGGCCGAGCAGGCTTCGCAAATCGCGTTCGCCCATACCACGCAGTTCCACTCCGAACCGGCGGAAAAGCTGGCTGCGCGGCTGCTCGAACTGGCTCCAGCAAACTTTCGCGACGGCCGCGTCTATTTCACTTCGGGCGGATCGGAGGCGACGGAGACGGCGATCAAGTTGGCGCGGCAATATCAGCTGGAAATCGGGCAGCCAGGGCGATACCGGGTGATTTCCCGGCGGCAGAGCTATCACGGCAGCACGCTGGGAGCGATGAGTGTGAGCGGCAACGTGGCGCCGGCGCGCGCCATATCAGCCGGTGCTCGCGGAGTGGGGCCACATCGCGCCGTGTTTCTGTTATCACTGCCCGTTCGGCAAGGAATTTCCTTCTTGCGGGCTGGAATGCGCGGAAGATTTGAGCGCGCATCTCGATCAGGGTCGCGACGCCACGGCGGCGGCATTCCTTTTCGAGCCGGTAGTCGGCGCGACGCTGGGAGCGGCGGTTCCCCCGGAAGGATATGCGAAGCGAATCGCGGAAATTTGCGGGAGCCGCGGACTGTTGCTGATCGCCGACGAAGTGATGAGCGGAATGGGCCGGACGGGAAAAGCTTTCGCGATTCAGCATTGGGGAGTGGAGCCGGACATCATCCTGACCGGGAAGGGAATTGCGAGCGGCTACGCACCGCTGGGTGCGGTGCTGGTGTCCGCGCGCGTGTGCGAGGCGCTGGAGCGCGGCTCGGGAATTTTCCAACATGGATTTACCTACCAGGCGCATCCGGTGGCGACGGCCGCGGGAAACCGGGTGCTGGACTATCTGGAATCGCGAAAATTGTTCGAGCGCGTGGCGCCGGCTTCCGAGGCACTTCGCACGGCGCTGCGCCCGCTGGAAAGTCATCCGAACATTGGCGAAATTCGCGGCCTGGGCTTGCTGTTGGGCATCGAGTTCGTCCAAGACAAGGCGAGCCGTAAGCCCTTCCCCAGGGACGATCAGATCGCCGAACGCATGCGCCGGGAGGCGCTGGAGCACAACGTGCTGACGTACCCGACACAAGGATGCGTGGACGGGATGCAGGGCGATCACTTGTTGTTGGCGCCACCGTTTCCGCTTACACCGGAAGAATCTGCGATAATCGGCACAGCGCTTGCATCGGCTCTGGTAAAAGTGTTCGGTCCGGAGCGGTCGAAGAGTTCTTAACCTATCCTTGCGTTTCAAAAGATTGTTCTTACTTGAGGAGAAATCGAATGCGCCTAGCCATGTTGCTGCGTGTCCTAGCGGTCAGTTGTTTTTGCTGCCTGATTCCATCGTTGCACGCGCAAGAAACACGGCCAAAAGTTCGCGCCCGCGATCTGGGCGTGCCTTTTGACGGCACGCCCGGGACGCTGAACGCGATCACCGACGTGGCCGGCGTTACCGTGGGGCACACCACGCTGATTTCCGGGGAAGGCAAGCTGCGGGTGGGCAAAGGACCGGTGCGCACGGGTGTGACCGCCGTTTTGCCGCGCGGAAAAAATTCCATGACCGATCCGGTCTTCGCGGGATGGTGGTCGCTGAATGGAAATGGCGAAATGACCGGTACGACCTGGGTGGAAGAATCGGGATTTCTGGACGGACCAGTGATGATCACCAACACGCACAGCGTCGGCGTGGTGCGCGATGCGGTGATCCAATGGCGCGTGGAACACGGCCAACCCGATCCGAACGGCTATTGGTGGTCGCTGCCGGTGGTAGCGGAAACATGGGACGGTTGGCTGAACGACGTCAACGGCTTTCACGTCAAACCGGAGCACGCGTTTCACGCCATCGATTCCGCGCAATCCGGCCGCGTGGAAGAAGGCAGCGTCGGCGGGGGAACGGGAATGGTTTGCAACGGATTCAAGGGCGGGATTGGCACGTCATCCCGCAAGCTGGATGAGAAGGATGGCGGGTATACGGTTGGGGTCCTGGTGCAGTGCAACTACGGCACGAAAAACAATTTGCGAGTGGCGGGCATCCCGGTGGGCCGGGAAATTCCGGCCGACGATCCTTACGCAGGCACGAGTTTTGCGAACGATGACCACGGTTCGATCATCGTGGTGGTGGCCACGGACGCGCCGGTCCTCGGGCAGCAGTTGAAACGGCTCGCGCGGCGTGTATCCCTGGGATTAGGAAGGGACGGCAGCATTTCCGGGAACGGTTCCGGAGACATTTTTATCGCTTTTTCGACGGCAAACCCCGGAGCAGCAAGACCGGACAAGGTGGTGGACCTGAAAATGTTGCCAAACGAAAAGATCGAGCCGGTGTTTGCGGCCACCGTGCAGGCGACCGAGGAAGCCATTATCAACGCAATGATCGCCGCGGAAACCATGACGGGGATCGAAAACCATCGGGTACGCGCATTGCCGCATGAAGAGCTTCGCGAAGTGTTGAAGAAATACAACCGGCTCAACAAATAGTCGCGGCCAGCAGGCTGGAGGGGGACGCGGGTGCCACAATGCTGGCGCGCTCCTGTCCAGCGGTGGTTTGGGAGCATCTAACTGGACACATGCTGGCAGCCAAGAGTGTTGGGGCATTTGTTTCGCTGACGTTGATGATGGTGTGCGGGTGCTCGCGTCCCGCACCCGGGACGCTGGCCATCACGCACGTTACGCTGATTGACGGCACCGGCGCGGCATCCCAAGAGAACATGACGGTGGTGGTTGCCGATCGCAAGATTGCCGGGATCTTCCCGTCGGCATCGGCGGAAATCCCGCGCGGATCGCAAATCCTTGATGCGCGAGGAAAATTCCTGATTCCCGGGCTGGTGGACACGCACGTGCATTTGACGGGTTCCGGCGAACCCAGCGGAAGCCGCGAATATATTGTGCCGTTGCTGGTGGCCAACGGGATCACCACGGTGCGCGACATGGGCGGATATCTGGAATCGCTCATTCCGTTGCGCCAGGACATCCGCGATGGGAAGCGCACGGGTCCGCAGATTTTCTTCGCGGGACCTTACCTGGACGGCAGCCCACCATCCTTCCAACCTTCACTGGTGGTGACCAACGCGGTCCAGGCAGAAGAGGATGTACGCACGCTGGAGCAGCGCGGCGTCGATTTCATTAAAGTGCAATCCATTCTCGACCGGGACGCTTATTTCGGGATTGCCAAAGCGTGCCGCCAGCAGCACATTTCGTTTGTGGGCCATGTGCCGGATCGCGTGACCGCCGCCGAAGCCTCCGACGCCGGGCAGAAAAGTATCGAACACCTGACCGGCGTGTTGCGCGCCTGCGCGAAAGACGAAAAAAAGCTGATGCGCGAGCAGATGGCGAATGGTAACCGCAGGGAATCACCCGCGAAATCGCACGAGCGCGAGCTGGCCTGGGAGAACGAGCTTCTGCGGGCGTATTCGGTGGAGACGGCGACAGCGCTGTTTCAGAAATTTGTAGCGAATCACACCTGGCAGGTTCCGACGCTGATTCTGCTGAAGACGCTGGCTTATCCGGCGCGGATGCCGGATGCGGCGGGATTGCATGAAGAGTACGTGCCGCGAAAGCTTCAAGCGCAATGGCAAAAGGCGTGGCGCGATCGGAAACTGACGAGCCAGGATTTCTCGGAGAACGCGGCGATGCTGCAGAAATCCGAGGAAGTTGTGAGCGCCATGCATGCCTCCGGAGTTTCGATTTTGGCGGGAACCGACACGGGCGCGCCTTCGCTGGTGCCGGGATTCGCGTTGCACGATGAGCTGGCTTTGCTGGTGGAAGCGGGACTGAGTCCGATGGAGGCGTTGCAGGCGGCGACAAAGGGGCCGGCGGAATTCCTGGATAAAGCCAAAACGCAGGGAACCATCGAACCGGGAAAATTTGCGGACTTGTTGCTGCTGGATGGCGACCCGCTGGCCGATATTCGCAATATAAGAAAGATTTGGGCAGTGATATTGCGCGGGAAGCTGCTGGATCGCGCAGCGCTGGACGGAATGCTGGAGAGCGAGCAGCAGTTCGCGGCGAGTCACTGAGGAAAATCGCGAGAGAGAAGAAGGCGGTGCTACTCGCCGGTCACGGGTATGGCCGTCTTTCTGGCGGGATTGAAAAAAGGCGTGGCCACAACCTTTGCGGAGACGGTGTGGCGAACCGCTTCGACGGTCATTTCCATGTTCAGCGTGGTGCCGAGAGCGGAGTGCGGGCGCTGCACGCAGGCGAGAGCGATCATTTTCTTGAGCGTGGGCGACCAGGTGGTGGAAGTGGCTTTGCCGATGACGCGTCCCGCGCGATAAACAGGAACGGGCGTGCGCGAGGCCATGCTGGGTACCTGGGGCGCCATACCTTTCTTGTCGAATAAAGCTTCGACCTCATTCCAGTCGACTTCCAGACCGACGAGCGCGCGCTCGGCGCCTTTTTTCGCTTCGGCAGCCAGCGCGTCGCGGCCGACAAAGGTCTCTTTCTTCAAATCGACCAATTTGCCGAGGCCAATTTCCGCGGGCGAATATCGTTGCTCGTCAATCAGCGCTTTCTTGCTGGAAGTGTAATCGACTTCGATGAGAATCAGCCCGGCTTCGATGCGCGCAACGTCCAGCGCGATCATTCCCGCGGGGTGAATGTCGAAGACTTCGCCTTCGCTCATCAATTTGTCCCACACACGCACGGCATCCTTCCAGGGCATCCAGATCTCGAAGCCAAGATCTCCAGTGTAGCCGGTGCGAGAAATGTCGACTTTGACGCCGGCGATTTTTCCGCGGGTGACGCGAAAATATTTCAAGTTACGCAGGTCCGCTTCAGCGGCGGCCTGGAGCAGCTTTCCGGAAGTCGGGCCTTGCAGGGCGAGGGCGGCAACCTGTTCGGAAATGTCTTCGATCTTTACTTCCAGGCCGAGCGCGTTTTGCTGAAACCAGCGCAGGCTGGGATCGGCGGCGGTCCAGCGGTATTCGTTTTCGCCGAGGCGGGTGATGGTGCCGTCGTCGATGACGTGGCCTTCGGGATCGCACCAGCAGCAGTAAATGACCTGATCGACGGCGACCTTGTTGATGTCGCGAGAGATGACGCGATTGACGAACTTGGTAGCGTCGCGACCGGTGACGCGATATTTGAAGAGCGGAGAAATGTCGAAGAGGGCGGCGGAGTTGCGAACCGCGTTGTACTCGTGCTCGTGGTGCATTTCGTAAACGCCGACGGTGTAGTAGCCGGACCACTCGCGGTAATTGAGGCTTTCGCACAGGGCAAAAGTACGCTCATGAAATGCTGTACCTACAGGCATCAGGGCTCCCGTCGCGGATCGCAGCGAAATTATAGAGGTTGGAGTGGGTACCAGCAAGCCGCGAGTGGAGGGAAGCGAAGGGTGGGGAAGCGCTTTCGTGCGCCGTTGTTGCGTGGCTACCTAAGGCGATCTCTGTCCGGAGCCGCTTGCTCCGGTCCGGCACATCCCAGTAAACTATGCCGACTCTTCTACCCGCATTCAGTAGTCCTTGCGGAATTGCATCGGAGCAACAGGGAATGTCGCAGCATTACGACGCAATCATCATCGGCGGCGGGCACAATGGCCTGGTTAACGCGGCGTATCTCGCGAAAGCGGGGAAAAAGACGCTGGTGCTGGAGCGGCGGCACGTCTTGGGAGGCGCGGCGGTAACCGAGGAAATCATTCGAGGTTTCCTATTTTCGGAATGCTCGTACGTGGTTTCGCTGTTGCGGCCGGAAATCATCCGCGAGCTGGACTTGCCGCGCCACGGGCTGGAGATTCTGCCGCTGGACGGCACGTTCAGCCCCATGTTGAACGGCGATTACCTGTGGCGGATGAACGATCATGCGCGCACGCAGCGGGAAATTCGCAGGCATTCGCGGCTGGACGCGGAAGCGTACGACGAATTTTCGAAGATGATGACGCCGATGTGCCGGTTCGTGAAGCCGCTGCTCTCGATGATTCCGCCGGATCCGACCACGCTGCGGCCGAAGGACCTGAGCCAGCTGTATTTCCTGGCCAATCGCTTCCGGGAGCTTTCGTCGGATGAACGCTACACGCTGGTGCAACTGATGACGATGAGCGCGGCGGATTTTCTGGACCAGTGGTTCGAGACCGACGTGCTGAAGGCGACCATGTCGGCGTCCGGAATCATCGGGACGTTTCTAGGGATTCGGTCACCGGGCACGGCGTACGTGCTGTTGCATCATTACATGGGCGAAATCGACGGCGCGTTCCGGTCGTGGGGATTCAGCCGCGGAGGAACGGGGGCGATTTCCAACGCGATCGCGGCGTCGGCGCGGGAACTGGGCGTGGAAATCCGGACGAAAGCGGGGGTGGAAAAAATCATCGTAAAGAATGGCCGGGCCGCAGGTGTCGCGCTGACCAGCGGCGAGGAGATTTCCGCCAACGTGGTCTCTTCGAGCGTCGATCCGCATCTGACATTCGAGAAATTTCTGCAACCGAGCGAGCTGCCTGGTGATTTCCTGGAAGGCGTGCGGCGCTACAAGTTTCGCGGATCGTCGGGAAAAGTGAATTTGGCGCTGGACGCCCTGCCCGATCTCAAGTGCATGCCCGGTCCGGGAGCGCACCTGCGCGGAGCTATTTCCATTTCGCCGGGGATCGAGTACATGGAACGCGCGTATGACGATGCGAAGTACGGACACTTCTCAAAACGGCCGTACATCGATATGGTCATACCGAGCCTCACGGATCCATCGGTAGCGCCGCCGGGGAAGCACGTGGTTTCGTGCTTCGTGCAATACGCGCCGTACAAGCTGGCGGAAGGCACGTGGGATGACCAGCGCGAAGCGTTTGGCGATACGGTCATCAACACATTGTCGGAGCACATCCCGAACATCAAGAAGATCATCGTGGGGCGGCAAGTGTTGACGCCGCTGGACCTGGAGCGCGAATTCGGCCTGACGCAAGGGAATATTTTCCAGGGCGAGCTTTCGCTGGAGCAGCTGTTCTTCCTGCGGCCGGTACCTGGATGGGCGTACTATCGCACGCCCATCGACAACCTCTATATGTGCGGATCGGCGACGCATCCCGGCGGCGGAATCATGGGCGCACCGGGACGCATTGCCAGCCAGGTGATTTTGAAAGAATGGAAAGGCCCCGCGAAATCACGGGGCAATTCCCACTCCTCGGGCGCGACAGCCAGCGTAAGTAGCGGCACAAGCGCCAGTCCAACCGCCGAGAAAAACTGAAGATGCCCATCGGACAAAAGGTAGTGCTCATTGGCGGCGGCCACAATGCGCTGATCACCGCGTTTTATCTGGCGAAAGGCGGATTCAAGCCGGTTGTTCTGGAGCGCCGTGAAATGGTTGGCGGCGGCGCGGTGACCGAGGAGTTCCATCCGGGATTCCGGGCATCGACACTGGCACATACCATCGGGCCGCTGCGAGCGGACGTGGCGCGGGATCTCAAGCTCGAAAAATTCGATTGCCACATTCTGCATCCGGACCCACGGGTATTTTCACCGGCGCCGGATGGCCGCGCGGTGCTGTTTTACGACGATCACGGCAAGACCGCCGGCGGCATCGCACGGCTCTCCGCGAAAGACGGCGCCAAGTATACGGAGTTTGCCGAGGCGCTCGAAGGACTCTCGGAGATACTCTCGAAACTGACTTCGATCACGCCGCCGGCGATCGATTCGCCATCGCCGGAAGATCTGTGGAATTTGTTCAAGACCGGGCGCAGCGTTCGCGGGCTGGGCAAGAACGGCATTTTCAATTTGCTGCGTTGGGGCCCGATGGCGGTCGCCGATTTCGTGTCCGAATTCTTCGAGACGGAGCTGATTCGCGCGACGATCGCCGCGCGCGGAATTTTCGGCACGGCGCTCGGCCCGTGGTCCGCGGGCAGTACCGCGGTGCTGCTGTTGCGGGCCGCCGCCGATGCGCACCCCGTGGGCCCAGCGGCGTTCCCCCGCGGAGGTCTCGGCTCGCTGACGCGAGCGCTCGCCGAAGCGGCTCGACAGGCTGGAGCGGAAATTCGCACGCAAGCGGAAGTTCAGCACGTGCGCGTGAAGAACGGCGCCGTGACCGGTGTGGTGCTGGCCGACGGTGAGGAAATCGCGGTGGAGGCGGTGATATCCGGCGTCGATCCCAAGCGCACCTTCTTTCAGTTGGTCGATCCGTCGCAGTTGGATCCTACGTTCGCGCTGCGGATTCGCAACATTCGCGCCAAGGGAACATTGGCCAAGGTGAATATCGCGCTCGGAGACTTGCCGTCGTTTCCCGCGCTGGCCGGAGTGGTCGGACCGGATGGCTTCCGGCAAGCGTTGTCGGGACGAATCCACATCGGCCCGGAAATCGACTACCTGGAAAAGGCTTTTGACGCCTCGAAATACGGCGAATTCTCCGCTGCGCCGTATCTGGATGTCACCATACCTACGCTCCTCGATCCGTCTTTGGCGCCGGAAGGCAAGCATGTGCTTTCCGCGTATGTGCAGTTCGCTCCCTACGAGCTGAAAGCGGGAGATTGGAGCGAGCACCGGCGCGACCTGGCGCAGACCGTATTCAAGGCGTTGTCGAGCTATTCGCCGAACGTCGAGAGCCTGGCCGAATCCGTCCAGGTGATTACGCCGCGCGATCTGGAGTCCACCTACGGTTTCACTGGGGGTCACCCGTTTCATGGAGAGCTGGCCCTGGATCAACTTTTCACCATGCGGCCGGTGCTGGATTGGGCGCGTTACAAGACGCCCATAAATGGATTGTTCCTGTGCGGGTCCGGCACGCATCCCGGGAACGGACTTACAGGAGCGAGCGGAGCAAACGCCGCCCGCGAAATCATCCACACACTCCGTTAGGCGTGAACCGCGACGCGCGAAACGTTGACTGGCCTGCCTTTGGGTAGCCGGGACATACCCCGCGTTACAAGATTCTCTCCATGCTTTCTTGTATTGGCGAGCCGGCGTCGCGGATGGTTATGTAGTCCGGAAACAGTTGGGTTTCATTCCTATAAGCGGAGAGATGCGGTCAAGACATGCGCATCGCCCGTCCAGCTGCGGAGGGACTAGATGAGATTCGGACCTTTCCTAATATTGGCGATTTTGCTGCTGATCTTGTGGGCTGGCGGTTTTTTCATGTATCACACCGCCGGATTCCTGATTCACGTCCTGTTGATCTTCGCGGTGATTTCCTTTGTGGTGCATCTCTTCACGGGATCGCGCACCGCATAAGCGTAAGAACCCGAACCGTGCGGTGCAAGCGGGGCGGTTAACGGAAAGCTCAGCCGAGAAGCGCGTCCGCTTGCACCAGCAATTCATCCACGCATTCGGATTTGGATACGACGGCGGCGATGCCGGCATCTCTGGCAGCCTGTTCCAGGACCTTGCCCTCGCTGTAGGTGAACAACAGCAACGGCACCTTGGGCATCGACCGCTTAAGAGCACGGGCAGCCTCGAAACCGTTCATGACCGGCATGGCTAGATCCAGAACAATCAGGTCCGGGTGTACCTGTTGCGCGCGCACCAGCCCCTCGGCGCCATTGTTTGCCCCGCTAACCTCGAAACCCTTGCGCTCGAACAGGGTACAAACCGTTCTGCGGACCAGCGCGTGATCTTCGACTATCAATATGTGTTTTGCCACGTCTCCGCCTACGTAAACAGGGTTGGCGTTCGCAAGGCATAAAGATATCGGGATGACCCGGTATGGGACCTCAGCACGCGTTCTACAGCGGATCTAGTACATGCGGTGGAGTGGTTCCCTTTCAGATCGGAATGCTCGGCATAAAAAGCACGCCTGGTGGAAAAGGCGGGCGCTTGTGCGGTCAATTCTTTACGGAATAAAATGTCTTTACGGAATAAAATGCGGCATGGCCAAATCCAGGAAATCCAATTCTCGCAACGCCACGAAAATTCCCAAGTCCCAATTCGCCAGTGTGAACGGCGTGCGACTGCACTACCGAATTGCCGGCAGCGGTGATCTGATCGTTCTGCTACATGGCTACGCACAAACCAGCCACATGTGGCTTCCCTTGTTCGCGGAGATATCCGGCGCGCATACGGTAATCGCGGTCGACTTGCGCGGCGCAGGCCAATCCGGCACGCCACCTTCGGGTTACACCAAGGCGGAAATGGCGCGAGACATTCATGCGCTGGTTGGCAAACTGGGTTTTGCGCGCGCAAGCATCGTGGGACACGACATTGGATTGATGGTGGCCTATGCGTACGCCGCTCAGTACCCGCAAGAAGTCGACCGCATCGCTTTGCTGGACGCGTTTCTCCCGGGGGTAGGCAGTTGGCGCGACGTCTGGCTGATGCGCGATCTGTGGCATTTTCATTTTTACGGCAAGACGCCGCTGGCGCTGGTGTATGGGCGAGAACGCATCTATTTCGAGCATTTCTGGAATGATTTCGCGGCGGATCCCAAACATTCCATTCCGGAGCGGGATCGCCGCATTTACGCGAAAGCTTATGCCCGGCCCAATGGGATGCGCTCAGGTTTTGAGTATTTTCGCGCGTTTGAACAGGATGCCAAGGACTTCGAGAGATTGGCGAAAACGCCATTGCCGATGCCGATGCTGGTTCTCACCGGCGAAAAAGCTTCCGGAGAATTCCTGATCCAGCAGGGCCGTTTGGTGGCCAGCAACGTCGAGGGTGTGGTCGTGCGGAATTCCGGGCACTGGCTCATGGAAGAAGCGCCCAAGCAGGTCATTCCAAAACTGGCGGAGTTCTTAAATAGCTGATGGCACGTAACGAAGCCTGAGCCGCTTCGCAGGAGCCCGCAATGGGCAGCCGAAATTAATTGCCAGGATTGCCGGACCGCTTGGTTTTGGTTGCGCGCTTGGCGATGATTTTGTCCGCAATCATGCGATAAGTGGCCGCGGGGACGACTTTCTTCCGCAACAGATCCGATTTCTTCAGGTACGGGCGGCGGTCGATGATTTTCTGGCCGTACGCGTCGTCGATGCCCGGTAGCCCACCGAGCTGCTCGAGATTGGCGGAGTTGATGTCGACCAGCGCGCCGGTGGTTGGCCCGGTAGGCGCAACCGCGGATTTTGGAGCGGCCGGCGGTTCTTGAGCTAGAGCAGCGCCGCCGGGGAACCCGATCATGGAGAATGCAATCAGGGCAAGTAAGCCGATCAAGCTGGCGCGCATGGGAAATTCCTCTGCCGGTTAGATTCCGATACCCGGGCAATGGACGCGAAGGGAAGTTGACCGGTAGATGCCACCGGAAAGGCCAGTGTCGCCGCCATACGGCTCCCAGCCAAGAAAAGCTCGGGAGGCTGTATGGCGACGACAGTGAGTATGGCAGCGACCTAAAAGACGATCGGCCAGCTGGGCTGTTTTACGGCCCGGCGCCCTGCCGACTCCGTGCCGGAAGCCTTGGAGGCGCCGAGCGGCAGGATCATGGGCACGCGGCTACGATACTCCGCGTATTCCTTATGGAAGCGCACCAGGTCGCGCTCCTCGAACTGGATGGCGATGAAGATGTACGCCGTCGTGGCCAGGGCAAAGACCAGATGCGTCGCGGTCATCACCGGCGCGGACCAGAACATCAGCAGCCAACCGACGTACAGGGGATGCCGGACGATGCGATAAAGTCCCGGCGTGCGGAACTCCAGCGGTGTGTACGGGCGATCCAGGAGCCGCAGCCAGACCTGCCGCAGTCCGAACAAGTCGAAATGGTTGATCAGGAAGGTGCTGGCCAGCAGGATCAGCACTCCGACCACGAAAAGCGCCTCCAGTGCCAGCCGGCCGCCTTCGCTTCCGACGCTCCAGATCACGCCGCCCATCGGCTCCCACGTCCAGAACAGCAGCACCATGGCGGCGTTGGAGAGCAGCACATAGGTGCTGCGTTCGACGGAGGTGGGAACGATCCTGGTCCACAACGCCTTGAACCACGGGCGCGCCATCACGCTGTGCTGCAGGGCGAAGAGTCCGAGAAGCGCGGCGTCAATGGCCAGCGCATGATAGAAAGGGGAAACCGGCGCGGAGTCGATGGACTTTGGAACGCCGAAATTTCCCAAGAAACCGATGGCATAAAGAAAAGTCCCGAGAAACAGGACATAACTGACGACGCCATAAAGGAACGCCGTGATTCGGCCGAGCATGTATCCTCCAGTGGGCGGCCTGTGGGTTACAATCTCGATGCACCCGAATGCCACCCGGTAGTGGTATTAACGCTTGAACCGGGGGTACGGGTCCTTTGCTTGGCCTGATTTTTATCTGAAGTTTTTCTGACAAACGTGAGTTCCGAACGCAACGACGTGGCGTACGAATTTGGACCCTTCCGGCTGGAGCCCAAAGAGCACCGGCTGATGCGCCAGAGCCGGCCTATCTCTTTGACGGGCAAGGCTTTCGACACACTGTGCGCGCTGGTCGAGCGGCACGGCGCCCTGGTGTCCAAACGCGATTTGATGAACCTCATCTGGCCGGAAACCGTGGTGGAAGAAAACAACCTGGACCGCAACATCTCCGCGGTGCGCAAGGCTCTGGGCGAAAAACCCGCTGGGCGGCGTTACATTGAGACCGTTCCGAGAGCCGGGTATCGTTTTGTGGCGACGGTCACGAAGCTGGATTCGCCGTCAAGTCTGCCGGATGCTCCCTCTGGTGAGGACACCGGGACAGGGTCGCGGCCGCGGCAGGAAATCCGCTTTTGCGTGAGCCGCGACAATGTGCGGTTGGCTTACGCCACGGTGGGGTCTGGTTATCCGCTGGTGCGCGTCGCGGACTGCTTTAACCATCTAGACTTCGAGTGGGAAAGTCCGACCTGGCGGCACTGGGTACGCGATCTTTCGAGCGATCTCAATCTGGTCCGCTACGATGGGCGCGGCAACGGACTTTCCGAATGGAATGTCGAGGACGTTTCGTTTGAGGCGTGGATACACGATCTCGAAACCGTGGTCGACGCCGCGAGCTTGCAGAAGTTTGCGCTGATGGGCCACTCCCAGGGCGGAGCAGTGGCCATTGCTTACGCGGCGCGGCATCCGGAACGCGTCAGTCATCTGGTTTTGTGCGGAGCGTATGCGCGCGGAGCATTCCACCGCGAGCGCCCGGAAATTGTGAAGGTGCGCCAAGCGCTGGAAACCTTGGTGCAGTTAAACTGGGGCAAGACCAATCCGTCTTTCTTCCAGGTGGTCACCAATCTGCACATCCCGCAAGCGGCCAAGCCCGAGGATCAGTGCTGGTTCACGGAACTCCAGCGGATTTCCATCTCGACCGACAATCTCGTCCGAACCATGCGTGCTTGTGATGACATCAATGTGCGGCCAATCCTGCCGTCGTTAGCCGTGCCGGTGCTGGTCTTTCACAGCGATTCCGATCGCATTGCTCCGCCGGACGAAGGCCGCATACTTGCCGCGGAGATTCCCGGGGCACGCTTTGTTCCGCTGCCGAGCGGCAATCACGTGCTGCTGGCGCACGAACCGGCCTGGAAGATTTTCCGCGAAGAGCTGGCGGCTTTTCTGGGAGGCAAACAGGCCACCGCCGCACCGGTTCCCGGCGCCAGGGCCAGATAGGGCGCACTCCTGCCAACATGCCGGAATTGCCGGACATCGCAGCGTATCTCACTGCATTGGACGCCCGCATCGTGGGGCAGCCGCTCGAAAAGGTGCGTCTCGGAAGCCCGTTCCTGCTGCGAACGGCGTTGCCGCCTCTGGCGAGCGTCGAGGGACGCGCCGTGCGCGAGTTGCGCCGGATCGGCAAGCGCATCGCTATAGGAGTCGAAGGCGACCTTTGGCTGGTGTTGCACTTGATGATCGCAGGAAGGCTGCACTGGCGGCCGCTCGGAGCAAAAGTGTCCAG
This sequence comes from uncultured Acidobacteriota bacterium, assembly GCA_963819745.1. Lineage (GTDB taxonomy): Bacteria > Acidobacteriota > Terriglobia > Acidiferrales > UBA7541 > Acidiferrum. The sequence goes on from CAWFXG010000004.1 coordinate 144,878, forward strand.
CCGGGGAAATCTTGCCGCGTTTGATTTTCCGCGCGGCTCGCTGGTGCTGACCGAGGCCGGCTCGAAACACCGGGCTTCGTTGCACCTTCTGGCCGGAGAGGAGGGCTTGCGTTCCGTCGATCCGGGAGGGCTCGAGATATTCGGCAGCACTCTTGAGTCATTTCAGGAGGCGATGACCGCGGAAAATCGCACGTTGAAGCGCGCGCTGACCGATCCGCGCGTGCTTAGCGGCATTGGCAATGCGTACTCGGACGAGATTCTGCATGCCGCGCGGGCTTCTCCGCTGGCGCAAACGCGCAAGCTCCGGTTGGAGGAGTGGCAAAGGCTGTACGCCGCGACCCTCGATACCATTCGACACTGGGTTGATAAATTTCAAGCCGAGGCCAAGCAGCGGTTCCCCGAAAAAGTCACGGCCTTCCGCGAAGGCATGGCCGTTCATGGCCTCTACGGAAAACCGTGCCCGCGATGCGGAGAAAAGGTGCAACGCATCCGCTATGCCGACAACGAAACCAACTACTGCGCGCGCTGCCAGACCGGCGGAAAAGTCCTGGCCGACCGCGGTCTGTCGCGCCTGCTGGGATCCGACTGGCCTCGCACGCTGGAAGAACTGGAAGCTCTGAAGCGCGCCTGAGGCTAACGTTTGGTCCGCCCGGCGCGACCAAGCAAGGCCCGGGGTCGCGCTTGCCGATTTTTTCTGTTGCGATTATCTTTGCGTCGCCGAATTCACCCATGTCTACCGTCAACCGAAGCAAACTCAAGCAGCTCCACGAGCGCGAAACCTCCCGGTTCCTCGCTGAACATCCGCAATCCGCTGCGTTGTATGCGCGCGCGCAGTCTTCGCTGCTGGGCGGCGTGCCCATGAACTGGATGAAAAAATGGGCCGGGCCTTTCCCCGTTTTCGTGGAGTCGGCTAAAGGCGCGCATTTTACCGATGTGGATGGCCGCGACTACGTCGATCTTTGCCTGGGCGATACCGGAGCCATGACCGGCCATTCTCCGGACGCCGTCGCCGACACTATTTCGCGGCGCATCCGCGAAGGCATCACCTTTATGCTGCCCACCCGAGATGCGCTGTGGGTCGGCGAGGAACTGCAGCGGCGATTCGGATTGCCTTACTGGCAATTCACATTGACGGCCACGGACGCCAACCGCTTCGCGATTCGGATCGCGCGGGAAATCACGCAGCGATCGAAAATTCTCGTTTTTCACTATTGCTATCACGGGACGGTGGACGAGTCCTTCGCCGCCATCGACAAGGACGGAAATGTGGGCCCGCGCCGCGGAAACATCGGCGCTCCCGTGAATCCCGCGGAAACGACGCGCGTCATCGAGTTCAACGACTTGGCCGCTTTGGAAGCCGCGCTCCGGCACAACGATGTGGCGTGCGTGCTCGCGGAACCCGCGATGACTAATGTTGGCATCATCCTTCCCGAGGCAGGCTACTGGCGCGCCGCGCGCGACCTCACCCGGCGCTACGGGACGCTGCTGCTGGCGGACGAAACGCACACCATTTGCGCCGGACCCGGCGGTTGCACGCGCGAGTGGAAACTCGATCCGGACTTCGTGGTGTTTGGGAAACCGATCGGCAGCGGCATTCCCGGCGCTACCTACGGATGTACCGAGGAAGTAGCGCGGCGAATTTCCGAGCGCATCCACCTGGAGGATTGCGACGTCGGCGGAATCGGCGGAACGCTGGCGGGAAATGCCTTGTCACTGGCGGCGATGCGCGCCACGCTGGAAAATGTTTTAACGTCGCCGGCGTTCGAGAAAATGATGCCGCTGGCGCAGCGTTTCGCTGATGGCGTGGCCCGCGCCGTTCGCGAAGCAGGATTGCCGTGGAACGTGATTCGGTTGGGATGCCGCGCCGAGTACACCTTTTGCGCGCGCCCGCCGCGCAACGGTGCGGAATCCATCGCCGCTTCGGATTTTGAACTGGAGCGCTTCCTGCATTTGTATGCGCTGAATCGCGGTGTGCTGCTGACCCCGTTCCATAGCATGGCGCTGATGTGTCCGGCGACGACGGAGGCGGACATCGATCTGCATACCAGGATATTTGCGGAGGCCGTTAACGAACTCGTGGTTTAGTCCCGTCGGGCGAGATCCCAAGCGGAGCCATAGCCACGCTCTTGCTCTTGGCGTGGCCGTCGGCGGATCGACCGCGCGCTCAGGTGCGCATTTTCGGAAACTTCGCCGACCCCAACCACCTATGCAGCACCAGCGAAGAGGTGGGTTTCAGTTCGTAAAAGGAAACGCCGACGCGATGCGGATTGCGATGCACAATCTGCGCGCGAGCTTCGAAGATTTCGCGCGGACTGTTTCCGATTTTGAGGCGAACGGCGGCGCCCAGCTTGGGTCCCTGGTCCATGCCCAGCGAGCAGCCGCCGACACCCAGGTCGCTAACCCACGACGTGAATTTCGCGCCTGATTTCTCCTCCACCAGTTCGATCGGAGCGATGAATTGAAAGCGGGGGACGCGGCGTCTTTCAGTTCGAGTTTTCATGGCAATTCCAGTTGCCGGGTAATGCCTATATATTACTCCAGAAGAGTGTTTCAGCGGTCATAGCCGCCACTGTATTTGGGCGCGGGAGAAATGGTAGCGAGTCCATATAACGGCAGGATGAACAGCGTACCGGAGATAGCGAAAGGCCCGTGCGGCGCTCGCCGGGCCCTCGCTAAATATTTGCCGCCTTATGCGGCAGCCGATGGTTCCAGTGAATTCTCAACTTACAGGTTCCATTCCACTTCTTGTCTGGTTACACCGTGGCAGGCAGAAGCCTTAGCGGTGCGGATGTTCTTCGCGCGGACGCTCGACTTTGTGCGATTCCGGATGCGGCTGGGCATGCGGTTCGGCGTGCGGCGCGGCATGCGGTTCGGCGTGCGGCGCGGCATGCGATTCCGGACGCGCTTGCGGGCGTTCGGCGCTGCGTTGCTGTTGCACGGGACGGTCGGTGCGCGCGTTGTGCTTGTCGTCGTAGATCTGGCGGCTGGTCCGGTTCTGTTGCTCGTTCACGTGAGCACGCTCCTGAGGAGTCAGCTTGCCACCGTTGGCGGCACGGTCGTTGTGGACTTCACGATTGATGTTGCCTTCACGCCGCTCGATGCTGCGCGTCTCGTTGGGAGTCAATTGGCCGGAGCGCACGCCTTGCCCGACGCGGCCTTGCTGGTTGGCTTCGCGGGCGCCGACGCGGCTGATGGCCGGATTTGCCGGACGACCATGGTTTTCGGAAGCGAAATTGGCTCGATTGGAGCGCGCGTAGGTCTGATGCTGCAATTGCTGCGAGGTGGGCTGATAGTGAGACTCATGGGCGTAGCGCACTTCGCGCTCATTTTCACGCCGTGAAATTCCGCCAGGTCCACCGTTGTAGCTGACGCGGTTCACGTTGGTGTTCCGCACGTAGGTGTTGTTGATGTAGGTGTTGTGGATGACGGTGGTGTTCACGCGGGTCACCGAGGTGTTGTAAGCGTACCGTCCACCGCGCCACTCGCCACCATAAAAGCCTTCGCCACCATATCCGTAGCCATAGTTGACACCGCCATAGAAGCCGACGTGAGGTCCCCAGTATCCGCCGTGCCAGAGGTAGACGCCTTCATTCCAGCCCCAGTAGCCGGGGGTCCAAAGAACGCCAACGCGTGGCGGGCGCACCCAGACACCGGGCACCCAATAGTAGCCGTCGTCGCCGTAGGCCCAATAGCCGGGCGTCCAGAGATAGCCTTCCTCCGGGCAGGGCGGCTGTTCGTAGACAGGAATAACGGGTGGGCCGACGCGAACCGAGACACCAATGGCGACCTGTCCGTACGAGGCTGCCGGGATGACAGCGGTGGCCAGCGCTAGAAGCGCGAAGCCTAAGATCCGAAACCAGAGTGATTTACGCATGCGATCCTCCCCTCAGAATCCTTTCGCCAACGTGTTCCACTGGGCCGAGATAACAGGGAAAGTACCTGTAATCAGTGCTTTCTGGGGGTGCCGGGTGAGCCGCCCTCCAGCCTTACCAATATGAACCCGGAAACGAGGCAAGGGTTTCGGGTTCGTGGGTGCCTGTCGCCGACGGGTTACTAGTACTTAGTTAGCCCGTAGCCAGGTCCTAGAGCTGACCTGCCCCTAACGCAGGTTGAGAACGTACAGCCGGTAATCCTCGCCGGTACGATACCAGTCCTTGTACGTAGTGGAGAGTTTCGCGCCGAACTTGCGGTTGAGAGCCTGGCTGGCACCGGGACGCGCATGCCCGTAGACGCGGTCGTAGTCGCGGGATACGCGGCCGATAAAGGCGGCTTTCAGGATGGAACCATAGCCTTTGCCCTTGTAGCGGCCAAGGATGGTGTTGGAGAAGCAGTAGATGGAGCGAGGATCCCTTGGGCAGCCTGGCGGGACCTCGTCGGTGCCGTCGAGAGCGATGCCGTAGGTTTCCCCGACGAGGGTGCGGCCTTCGAGCATCCAGATGACGATGGCACGTTTGAGGATGTGCTCTTTGTCGGCGAGACGCAGGCGCAGATTGAGATGGTATTCGCGCTCGAAGGCCATGGTGCGGGAGATATCGTATTCGTAGCGGAAGGTGATGGCCATGAGTCTGGGTCCTCTGCACGCGGAGCGTTGCGGGATTATCCAGTGTAGAGCGTATCGGCGGCAAGGGGAGGTTGGGGGGAGCAGACATCAGGTTGTCGATTTTCAATCCAGGGGCAGGAGGTAGCCGGGAGTTTTGCCGAGGCGCCCGCCGAAGGCCTGGGAATCCAGTTCGGCCATGTTCCACGAAGCCCATGAGTTGGGCGCGAGGCGCAGAGTAACGTCATCGAAAGAAGCGAATACCGGGCCGACGTGGGGATCGGAGATGGCCGCCGCACTCATGTAGCGGCTGTGAATGCGACCGTTAATTACCTGGGCCTGCGGACCTGAGATTACATCGGCTTTTCCAGTGATGGCGATACCGCGTTCGCCGCCCGGTTTTCTGATATCCACCATCAGGGAGGCTTGCGGCCGGGCAGAAATGTTGCGAGCCTTCCGGCTTCTGGAAGAGGTGGCGACAAATAAATTGCCAGACTCAAGGAGGTACCAAACGGCGGTCAGGTGAATGGACCCATCCGAATTGGAGGTGCCCAGGGTCGCAATGTATCGTCCAGCGAGGAATGGTTGGAAAGCCGAGTCCAGCGTTTGAGCAGCCATTTTTCTCTCCTGAGCAATCATTCGAGTCCGAAGGCTAGATTCTCTCACTTCTTCTCGAACCACGAAATCCGGCTTTAATGCGGCGACGCTTGCAGAGTTCGCGATTGGCCCTAGAATGGGTCGCCATGGCGCGAACTCCCAGGAAGGTCTTGCGGGCGGCAGTGTGGGTAGCAATTGTACTGGCGGCGGTGGCGGTGACAGGTCTGGTGCTGCTGGATGCGGACCGCTACCGGCAGCGGGCGATTGCGTTGTTGGAGCGGCAAACCGGCAAGGCGGCGGAGATCGGCCACCTGCGGCTCTCGTTCTTTCCGCTGGTGCTGCACGTTGAGAATTTTGGGCTGCGCAACGCGCCGCCGTTTCCCGCCGGCTACATCGTAAAAGCGCAGCGAATCGACGCGCAACTGGATGCGCACGCGTTGTGGCGCCGGCACGTGGTCGTGCGAGAGATGGTGATTGAGGGGTTGGAGGTGAATCCCACCTCCGATCCGGACGGCCCGTGGAACTTCGAGACTCCGCAGGGAACTGCCGGCACCGGGCATCTCACGTTGGGCGAGATCGGGAAGTTGCGAATCCAACGCGCACAACTAGTGGCGTCGAACCTGTTACCGTCGAACGCGCCGGGTCCGGTGTTTTTCGAGGCGCACGACATTGCCGGAGAATTCGACAAGGTAAATGTGGATGCGATGATCGATCCGGCGGCCACGTCGATGGGCGGGCAAGGACGCATGACCGCGGACCGGCTGAGCTTCGGAGCGGTAGACGCGGATCACCTGAGTTTTTCGCTGCAATTATGGGCGCGGCAGATTTTTCTGGGAGACCTGAAGGCGGAGATTGACGGAGGCCGAGCGGAGGGCGCACTGCTTTTCGATTTAAGCAAGAAGCGCCCGGTTTTTCGGACCACGGCGCGATTCGAGGGAATTAGAATCGCGGACGTGCTGGAGCCCTTTGAGAACGGGCGGGGAAAAATGAGCGGCAAGATGGAAGGGGAATTGACCCTGGCGGGAGAGATTCAGCATACGCATCGCCCGCTGGCGGGAATTCGCGGCCACGGCCGGGTGACGGTGCGCGAGGGGCGCGTGCCAAGTATCGCGTTCAACCAAGATTTGATGCGGCTGGTGCGCTTCAACAATCTGGGACCGGCGAAAGACAACCCGGCGTCGTTTCGAAGGATCGCCACGGAACTGGAGCTGGCCAATCTGCGCATCAACTGCAAGCTAGTTGATATCGATGGTTACGGAGTGGACGTAGATGCGGCGGGCAGCGTAAACGTGGATGGCTCGGACGAAATCGCATACCAGGGCGAAGCGACGATTACCACTAAACAGGGCTTGTTCACGAACACCTTCGCGCGATTTGCGGGAGCCAAGGTCAAGAAGGGCCTGCTGTCGTTTCCATTTCGAGTGACGGGAACGATCGAGGCGCCGCAATTCGCCAAGGGGACACGTTAGCGGGTCGCGCGTTGTCTTGTGGCTCGAACGAGAGCCGAAGTAGAATGAATCGTTTGGGTGGTGATGGAGAGAGACGCTATGGCGACTGCGGAAGCGAAAATCCACGTGGGCGAGTTCACCAACGAACCGTTCGTGGACTATGCCAAGCCGGAAAACCGCGCGGCGATGGAAGCGGCGTTGAAGAAGGTGGCGGGAGAGTTCGGCAAGGAATACCCGATGTACATCGGGGGGCGGCAGGTGTTTACGACGGCGAAAATGACGTCGGCAAATCCCTCGCACCCGGGGCAAGTGATTGCGGCATTTCAGTCGGCGAGCGTGGAGCAGGCCAAGGAGGCTGTAGAATCGGCGCACAAGGCATTTGAAACATGGAAGAAGGTTCCAGCGGAACGGCGCGTGGAGATTCTGTTCCGGGCCGCGGAGTTGATCCGGCAGCGGAAACACGAGATTTCCGCGGTGATTTGCTATGAGGTAGGGAAGTCCTGGATAGAAGCGGACGCGGACACCGCGGAGACCATTGATTTCCTGGAATTTTACGGGCGGGAAATGCTGCGTCTGGCGGGGCCGCAGGCAGTGTCGCCGATGAAAGGCGAGAAGAACTATCTGACGTATATTCCACTGGGAGTCGGCGCGGTAATTCCGCCGTGGAATTTTCCCGCGGCCATCGCGACAGGAATGAGCGCGGCGGCGCTGGTGACCGGGAATACCGTGGTGCTGAAGCCGTCGGAGGAGTCGCCGACTGTGGCGGCGCGGATGGTGGACATTTTGTATGAAGCGGGAATCCCGAAAGAGGCGCTGCAGTTTGTGACCGGGCCGGGAGAAACAGTGGGCGATGCGATCGTGCGGCATGCCAAGACACGGTTCATCGCGTTCACGGGGTCGAAGGAGGTGGGACTGCTGATCAGCGAGGCGGCGGCGAAGAAGGTGCCGGGACAAATGTGGATCAAGCGCGCGGTGCTGGAAATGGGCGGGAAAGACGCGACGATCGTGGACGAAGAAGCGGATATCGACGCGGCGGTGGAGGGAGTGGCGCAAGCGGCGTTTGGATACCAAGGACAGAAGTGCTCGGCATGCTCGAGGGCCATCGTGGCGGAAAAAGTGTATGACACGTTCGTGGCCAAGCTGACGGAGCGCGCGAAAAAGATTTCGGTGGGGCCGAGCGAAGATCCCCGGAATTACATGGGTCCGGTGGTGAGCGAGACAGCGCTTAAAACGGTGCTGGGCTACATCGACGTGGGGAAGAAAGAAGGCAAACTGGTGGCCGGCGGAGGCCGCGCGGCGGGTGACGGCTATTTCGTGCAGCCGACGGTGATTGCGGACGTGGATCCCAAAGCGAGGATCGCGCAAGAAGAGATTTTCGGACCGGTGCTGGCGGTGATCAAGGCGCGAGATTTCGATCATGCGCTGGAGATAGCGAATGACACGGAGTTCGGGTTGACCGGAGCGGTGTATTCGCGAAATGCGGCCAAGCTGGAGAAGGCGCAAGAGGCGTTTCACGTCGGCAATTTGTACCTGAACCGGAAGTGCACGGGAGCAATGGTGGGCGCGCACCCGTTCGGGGGATTCAACATGTCGGGCACGGATTCGAAGACAGGCGGGAAGGATTATTTGCTGCACTTCCTGCAAGCGAAGAGTGTGGCGGAGAAGATTTGAAGTAGAGAAGCAACGGAATTTGTGAAATGTACGGAGAGCCCCGCCTTGCGCGGGGCTTTGTGCTTTATGGGACGGCGGGAGTTCGGGCAGCCCACTTGATGGCGCGGAAGACGGGATAGCTGAGGACGAGCATGGCGAGAGCGAGCGGGGCGTTTTCGCGGTCGGTCGACGATGGAACCGATGAGGAAGAAGACGGAGGCGATGAGAGCGATGGCGCCAGACCAAGGATAACCCCAGGCGCGATAAGGGCGAGGCATATCGGGTTCGCGGCGGCGAAGGACGAAGAGCGAGGAGTAGGAAAGAGTGTAGTTGGCGACGAAGAAAAACGAGAGCATGGCGATAACGCGCTCGAAAGAGCCCAGGACGAAGAGAACGCCGACGATGGTGCTGAGGAGAAGGGAAATCGTGGGGGTGCCGCCGCGGTTGACTTTGGTGGCAGAACGAAAAAACAGGCCGTCGCAGCTCATGGCATAGAGAGTGCGGGAGCAAAAGAGCTGGTTGGCATTGATGCAGGAGAGCATGGAAACGATCATGATGGAGCGAATGATGGCGTCGCCGTAGGGTCCGAAGACGCGAGCGGCAACCGCGCCGAGAGCGAAATTGTTTCCGGCAACTTCGTTCATGGGGAGGACATAGAGGACGGCAAGGTTGAGGAGCAGATAGATTCCCATGATGGAGAAGACGCTGCCGAAAATGGCGCGCGGAATGTCGCGACCGGGATCGCGAACTTCCTCGCCGAAGTAGACGACGCCGTCCCAACCGTCAATGGTGTAGATCACGGCCTGCAAACCGAGCATGAGGGCGACAGCGAGAGGCCAGCCGGAAGGCATAGCGGGCATGGCCGCCAGCGAAGGCGGAGCGGTGGCGCGAGCGTGGCCGCCTAGGATGAAGCAGGCAATGACGAGAACGAGGAAGGCGCCGGTTTTCAAGGCCGCGGTAAAAAGCTGCGTGCTCTTGCCCCACTGAATGCCGTTCCACTGGAGAACGCCAAAGCCGATGATGATGGAAACGGCGATGAGCTTGACGTGTCCGGCGATGGGCGGAAAGAGGAATGTGGTGTACTCGGCGATGACAATGGTGACGGCAGCGGCGGTGCCGCAGGTGGAGAGCCAATCGCTCCAGCCGACAATAAAGCCGGCGTAGTCGCCAATGGCGCGGCGAGAGAAATTATATTGGCCACCACTGCGAGGGATAGCCGCGCCGAGTTCAGCCATGGAAGAGGCACCTACGAGCGCATACAGGCCACCGAGGATCCAGACGCCGATAAAAAGCCAGGGATTGGGGAGAAACCGGGCGATATCGCCGGGAGTTCGGGCGATGCCGGCGGCGATGGTGTTGCCAACGGCGGCGGCGATGCCAAACCACATGCCGAGCACCTGCAAGAGGCGGCCAGGGTCGCGCGGCTTGGCGGCGACAGTGTTGGATGTGATAGACAATGAGAATCTCAGGAGACAGTTGCGAAGCTTCGCCATGATAATGGTGGGTACGAAAAATGCAAGCCGGAAGTCCAGCGGCAGGTTGATTTGTGCGCGAAGAGAGGGGCGGTGACATTGAACGCGACGCCAGCAGGCCAGAGGGACCCGGAATCGCGGGATGAAATCGAAGTGTCGGTGGTGATTCCGTGCCTGAACGAAGCGAAGTCGATCGGCTTTTGCATCGAAAAAGCGATGCAGGCGTTTTGCGCGTCGGGAATTCGCGGCGAAGTCGTGGTGGGCGATAATGGGTCGACGGACGGATCCATCGAAATTGCGGAAAAACTGGGAGCGCGGGTGGTAGCCGCGACGCAGCGGGGCTATGGGAACGCGTTGCAAGCGGGAATCCAAACGGCACGGGGTGGATTCATCGTGATGGGCGACGCGGATGACAGCTATGATTTCGGCGAGGTGCCGAAATTCGTCGAGAAATGGAAACAGGGATTCGATGTGGTGATGGGCAATCGCTTTCTGGGCGAAATCAAGCCGGGAGCAATGCCATGGCATCACAAGTACATCGGCAATCCGGCCTTAACCAGGCTGCTGAACCTGTTGTTTCACGCGGGAATCGGAGACAGCCATTGCGGCATGCGCGGATTCACAAAGGCGATCTACGAGCGCATGAATCTGCGATCGACGGGGATGGAATTTGCGTCCGAGTTCGTGATCAAGGCGGCGCAACTGGAAGCGAAGATCACCGAGATACCCATTACGTTGTGGCCGGACAAACGCGGACGGCCGCCGCACCTGCGGAGTTTTCGCGACGGCTGGCGGCACCTGCGCTTCATGCTGTTATACGCGCCAAACTGGTTGTTCTTGCTGCCCGGAGCAGCGCTGGTGGGCGCGGGACTCTTCCTGGTGTTTTGGCTGTTACCGGGACCGCGATGGATCACGCCGAAAGTCGGGCTGGACATTCACACGATGATCTTCGGGGTGATGTTCGTATTGCTGGGAGTGCAGATTCTTGCGATAGGAGCGTTCGCAAAGGTATTCAGCTATTCGGAACGATTTGACCGGGGAACGGTGTCGCTGAAACGCGCACTGACGCACGTGACGCTGGAATCGGGGTTAATGCTGGGCGGAACGTTGCTACTCGTGGGTTGCGCGGGTTGCGTTTACGTCATTTGGAAATGGGTAGACGGGGGATTCGGGGAGCTGCATGAGGAACGGATCCTGCTTTTCTGGTCAATGTGGTTGTGCGTTGGAGTGCAGGTGATCTTCTCTTCCTTCTTTTTGAGCATGCTGGGAATCAGTCGCGGCACCTACATTGGCGATTACGACTTGAAATAGATGCCCTACACCGCCATCGATCATTTCATCGCGCGTTTGCGATTTCGAGCCGCGTATCCGCATGTTCGGGAAGGTTCTCGGGTATGCGATCTGGGATGCGGCGTAGAGATGGGATTTCTGAACTTTGCGGCGGACCGCATCGCCGAGGGCGTGGGCGTCGACCATCAAGTGAAAGATGGAACGGCGCGGGAGATGGCGGCGCGTGCATTCGGAATTTGCGTCACCGGTACCGCTGGAAGCAGGGCGGTTCGATCACGTGGTCATGCTTGCGGTGTTGGAACATCTGGCGGAACCGGAGCCGGTGCTGCGGGATGCATACCGCTTGCTGGAGCCGGGAGGGTCTCTGATTCTGACATGGCCTTCGGCGCTGGTGGATCCGATTCTGAAAGTGCTGCACGGATTGCGGATGGTGAGCGATGAAATGGAGAGCGAGTTTCACCAGAAGCGTATTCCTGGCAAGGAATTGGAGCAGATGCTGAGGCGGATTGGCTTTCGCGAATTTGTGCACCAGCGGTTTGAGTTTGCGCTGAACAATCTAATGGTGGCGAAGAGGTAGTTACGCTGGATTCTGATGTGCAATCGAACCCAAGCACGAAGAAGCGCTACTCGTCGTCGTGCAGCGGTTTTCCGGGAGCGGTGTACGGTTCTAGATAGGTGTTGTCGGTGTCCGGTGTGACCAGCCAGATGTGGCGGTCCCGGAAATAAGCAAATAACTTTGCGTTTTGCGTGGGGTCCATCTCTCGCGCCCAGATGACCTTTGCGGAATCGATTTCCGAGCCATTGTAGACCCACTCGTCGTGAATGTTGTGATCGGGCTCATAACGAACCACAATCAGATGCTTTCCGGAAGTGTGCGCCAGTTTTTCGGCAATGGTTACGCGGCTAATGTCTCCCTGGCAAGTCCAGGGCAGGGGATCGCAAATGCCAGCAGCGGCATAGAGGCCGGTGGTGATGACCAGCAGAAGGACAATGACGCGGGCCAGCGCTGGGCCGACAGGGCGTCCTGCGAAGGGAAGGGCGCGCACGCGCCGAAGGGCGTCCACGATTAATGCATAGATCACGCACGTCAATGGAGCGGCGTAGTGGGCGTTGGAATATATCACCATGCCAACGCCTGCGGCACCGAGTGCCAAGGTCAGCCAGAGGAAGCGCGTCCGGGGGTCGCGCAAAGAAGTTGGAATAACCGGAAGAACCAATGCGAGTCCGGCCCAGAGATAGGTGAAGCCGCAGCGAATGGCTTTTTCAAGCGTGACGCGAAACGCGCCATGCCAACTGCGCTCGTAGTTGTCACGTTGCCAATCGTTGTAGAACTCTTCGAATTGAGCATTGCGATAGTGCAAGGGGGGCTTGGCGCGCTCCCATAGAAAAAGAGGTTCGGTGTGATAAGTGTCGGTGTTCAAGACGTGAGGGAAAAGCAGGGGATGGCCGGTAAGCCGCCAGTTGTAATAGCCCATGAAGAAAGTGGTCAGAAGCAAGGTACCGGCGAAGGGCAAAGCCGCGCGCAGGCGGATGCGAAACGCGTGGTGCGGTGTGCCGCGCCCCGCAAACCACCACAAAAACCAGATCGCGCCGGGAATACACAAGAGGAAACCTTCGTAGGGGCGACTGTTGGCCAGGATGGCGATACCCAGTCCGAGCAGGAGGGCGTCGCGAATGCGCGCGTTGCGCACAATGCGAGGAAGCGCGCCCAGAACTAGCGCACCGCCTGTTGCGCAAACCGCTCCGCCCCAATAACTGTTGATCCAGTAGCTGGCGATTCCGAATTTCAAAGCCACCAGGACGGAGCCGAGGAGCGCCCAGCGCGCGGGTATCCAGGCGCGCAACATCCATAGGATGGCCACGCACATGGCGGCGCAACTCAAGAGGATGCCGATCCATGGGTGGCCGAGTAGCTGGCCGATGGCTATGGCGAAACCTTGCGCGGGCGGATACATGGAGGAATAGGTTGGGAGCCAGTTGACGTGAAAGGTCTCAAAGCTGATCCACAAGGGGTGGGTGGGATTAGCAAGCCGGCCGTGCGCGAAAGTGTCGGCCATGAGCAGGTAGCTGAATTCGTCGTGAATTCCAGGCACGGGTCGGTGCAGCAGGAAGAGGAAGCACAGCCGCAACGCGATCACGGATAAAAACAGAACGGGATAGGGCAGCCAGTGTTGAGCAGCGAGGCGACAAAGCAGGAGTTCGGCTTGGCGCAGCGGACGCTCGGCCAGGCGCGGAAAGGCCAAGGCCACAGCTCCGAGCAGGATGGTAAGCGCGTAGGAAATCGCGAACAAAAGCAGAGGACGCGCGAGGGCGGGATCATCGAGTCCAGTCATTGAGCTCCGAAAAAGCTCACCGCTGAAGAACCAGGCGGGCACAGAATATACGATTTTGCGCTGCTGGAAGCGGCCAAGCTACGGAGAATCGCGGTCAGCGTTCGATTTCGACTTCGGTGGGGCGGTTGTCGGTCTTTTTCGGCTGAGCATGGCGGGGGTTCTCGAGATAGTCGGCGAGCTCCAGGCGGAGGTTACCGGCGTTGCTGGCGAAGCCCATCGCCGTTTCGAAGTCCACGACGCCATTGCGGATGAGCTTTTCGATTTCACCGTCGAAATGCTGCATGCCGTCGTTGTCGCCGTCGCGCATGGCGTCCAGCAGAGACTTGCCCTCGCTCTCGCCCTTTTCGACATATTCGCGAGTACGCATGGTGGATTTAAGGACTTCGACGGCGGCAATGCGGCCGATACCATCCTTTTTGGGGAGCAGGCGTTGGGAAATAATGTAGCGAAAGGCTTTTCCGAGGCGGGTGCGGATGGCTTGCTGGTCGCTGAGCGGGAAGACGCCGACGATACGCTCGACGGTTTTGGAAGCGTCAATGGTGTGGAGAGTGGAAAGGACGAGGTGACCGGTTTCGGCGGCTTCGAGAGCGATTTCGATGGTCTCGCGATCGCGCATTTCGCCGACGAGAATGACCTTGGGAGCCTGACGCATAGCTGCGCGAAGGGCGAGAGAGAAGGTCGGCGTATCGGTATGTAGCTCGCGTTGATGGATGGTGGCCTTCTTGTGGCGGTGGAGGAATTCGATGGGATCTTCGATGGTGAGAATGTGGAAGGCTTTCTCCGCGTTCATTTTATCGAGTACCGCCGCGAGGGTGGAGGACTTACCAGAACCGGTGGGCCCGGTGACCAGCACGATGCCGTTGCGGAGCTCGACGAGATCCTGCAGCACGGCAGGAAGCTTGAGGTCCTCGAAACTCGGAATATCGTTGGGAATCACGCGCATTACGATGGCGAAGCTGCCGCGCTGGCGGAAGATATTGACGCGAAACCTGGCGACGCCGGACAGACCGTAGGAGAGGTCGGCCGACCCGTCTTGTTCCAACTTGCGGACCGGGTTCTCGTTCTTGCCCATGAGATCGTAGGCAATCAGACGGGTATCTTCCGGAGTAAGGCGTTCCAGCCCCTTGAATTTCATTTCGACGAGCTGCCCGCTGACTTCGATTTGCGGCGCGCGACCCGGCGAAAAGATGAGGTCGCTCACGTTGGCGCTGGACTTCAGCATGGCGGTAATGAGCTGCGGAGTATGGATAGTGCGCTGCACTGGAGTCTGCGGAAGAGTACCCATGTTTCCTTTACGCTCCGTTTGGTCAAAAGAGCAGGCTGGATGGCCCGGGGAAGAGGACCCGAAATCCTGTCCTACGAAGCAAGTTTATGCTAGTTGAGGGATGACCGGCGGAGGGGCTCAATAGTCTGCCGCGAGATGATTATTAGCGGTGAGGACAGATGCTTTCGGCCGGCTATTCCCCGCTTCGACACGAACCGAGAAGGCTGCGGAGGACGCTGCGGAAACACCTGCTACCCTCAGGTAAGCGCCCATGTCTACACAGCTACTAGAGCCCGAAATGCGCACTGTAAATCCGCCCGGTGCTGGCGGTGCTCCGGTCGCGGATCGAGATTTTTTTTCCTGCGACCCGGACCATCCGTGGAACCGGACAACCTGGTGTGCATTGGCGGCGCTGGTTGCGCTGTGGGGACTCCGGATGGCCACCACTTGGGCCAGTTGGGGCGATTTGACGGTGGACTGCGGGCGGGAGATGTACGTGCCGTGGATGCTGTCGGAAGGCAAGATGTTGTATCGCGACGTGTGGTACTTGTACGGACCAGCCGCACCCTATTTCAACAGTGTGCTTTACCGGATTTTTGGCGTGCACCTTGAGGTGTTGTACATCGCGGGCTCCCTGGCGGCCCTGGGTTCGGCAATATTCCTGTATTTGAGTGGGTTGAGGCTGTCGTCCTGGCTGGCGGGCTGGACGGCTGCGGCGGTGGTGATTGTGCAAGCGTTTGAACCGGGCTTGTTTGGCTTTCCGTTGCCGTACAGTTTCGCGTCGGTTTATGGATGCCTGGTGTCCTGCTTGTTCCTGTGGCTGATTCTACGAGCAGTGAACTCCAGCGGAAGAGCCTGGATGTTTGCGGCAGCGTGTGCCGCCGCAGTGGGCTTGCTGTTGAAACTGGAATTCGGCGCGGCGTGCTACGTGGCCCTGGGAATTGCGATGGGCCTGCGCGCGTGGAGGCATCGAAGCTGGGGGAATTTTGGCAAGGACCTCGCTACGGCATTACCCGGCGTGCTGATGGTTGCTGGAGTGGTCTGGTGGATGATTTCTATTCGTGGAGTGGATTTCCTCATCGAAGGAAACCTGGAAACTTGGCCCACTTCTTACTTCATGCGGACGTACGGCAAGGCATGGTTGGCGAATACTGGCCTGGAAGTGACCGGTTCGGCACTGATGGCGGCGGTTGTCCGTGCGGTATTTTTCAGTCTGTGGATTCTCACAGCTTACCGATTGCTGTCTTGGAGAGACTGGTCGCTCCGCGCGTCCTTATACCGCATTCTGCTACTAGTCACGCTGGGAGCCTGGATTGGAAGATTGCCAGACCAAAAGATGGACGGGATCTTGTTGCTGCTGTTTGTTCCGCGTGACATGGTTCTCTACAGTGCGGTCGCGGCGGGAGTGGCGTGCTGGTATTACTTTCGAGGGTCGCGCGAAGGAAATGAAGCCAAGTTGGTGGTACTTTTTGCCTTTGCGAGCCTTGTGGCGATCCGAATCTTGCTGAAGACGTTCCCATCGATGTACCCGATTTACTACGACGGACCGGCGGTGCTTTCCTATCTCACGTTAGTCATCCTGGGGATCCGCCATTTCGTCGCGCAAAGTGACCGTCGGCGATTGTGCCAATGGCTGGTGTGTGGTGGGTGTCTGGCAGCGGTGACGATGCATGCGCTGGCACGGGAAGCCCCGGCGGACGATCTGGCGACTCTTAAAACGGAACGAGGATCAATCCGGGTTCTGAAATCGAAAGCGGAGCGATACGAAAAGGCACTCGAATTCATAAAAGAGAAAGGCAAGTTGGGAGAGACTTTTCTCTCCGTTCCGGAAGACACCAGCCTATATTTTCTTTCGGGCACGCAATGCCCGGTTCGAGTATTTGCTTTCACGCCCGGCATCGTGGTTCCCGGTAAAATGACCGATGACGTAATTCGCGAGCTGGATATGGCGGCGCCGCGATATTTACTGTGGTCCAATCGAAGCTTCCCGGAATATGGCGTCCCTATTTTTGGAAGAGATTTTGACCGGAGGCTCGGCGACTATCTGAAAGCCAATTATCAGAAAGTTGGCCCCTTGACGGCAACGAACGACGTGCGTGAGTGGCAGATCACGGTTTGGGAGAGGAACACAGCGGGAGAGCGACGGTGATTGATACAGAACGCGCCGTCGAGGTTGAAAACGATCGGGGTCCGATGGCCCTCGACCAGGTTCGAGAAGCACGGCGCCGGCACCAGGAAACAATCGCAGAACGGCGCAACGAGTGGATTCGTTCGAACCGGTACTTCTATGATCGCCTGACACGGCTGCTGGCCTATCTCGTGGAGCCCAATAAACGAGTCTTACAGGTTCGCTGCGGCACGGGGCACTTTCTGTCGGCGGTACAGCCTACACGCGGGGTAGGAGTCGAGATCAGCGACGCCATGGTTCGATGCGCTCAACAAGAGCACCCGAGCTTGCATTTTGTAAAAGCCGAGGCTGAGCACCTGCAATTGGGAGAGAAGTTCGACTACGTAATCTTTGATCACATCTTCGACACGGTGGATATTCTA
Organism: uncultured Acidobacteriota bacterium; assembly: GCA_963819745.1. GTDB lineage: Bacteria > Acidobacteriota > Terriglobia > Acidiferrales > UBA7541 > Acidiferrum. The sequence goes on from CAWFXG010000004.1 coordinate 162,019, forward strand.
CGAGCCTTCGAGCGGATTCGGGAACACTGCCACGAAGACACGCAAGTCATCGTGATCAACTACAACCATTTATGGCAACCGATTCTGGAATTGGCGACGAAATTACGACTCCGTTCGCGTTTCGTAGAACCAAACTGGGTTAGCGAGAACGATGTTCGAGGGTTTCTGAAGCTCGCCGGATTCCGGCCGGTTCGCAAACACCGGCTGATATTGTTTCCGAAATGGTTTCCCGTCCTAGCCGCCCTGATGAACGACGTGGTGGCGCGCCTTCCGGGCTTGCGGCGGTTATGCCTGATGCAGGTGATGGTGGCGAAACCGTTCGCCACGCCAAGAGATCCAAGGGATGTTTCGGTGTCGGTCATCATTCCATGTCGCGACGAAGCGGGCAACGTGCAGGCAGCGGTCGAACGAATACCGGCCATGGGCAGGGAGACCGAGATCATTTTCTGCGACGATAAGTCGACGGACGGCACTCCGGACGTAGTAAGCCAGATGCAGCAGCGTTATCCGGAGAAAAATATACGCCTGGTCAATGGTCCGGGAATCTGCAAAGCCGAAAATGTATGGACGGGGTTCCGAGCCGCGCGCGGCGACGTGCTGATGATCTTGGATGCCGACCTGTCCGTTATGCCGGAGGAGCTACCATCATTCTTTCATGCGCTGGTGAACGGCCGGGGAGAATTCATAAACGGTAGCCGCCTGGTTTATCCCATGCAAGACGACGCCATGAAAATAGCGAACATGGTCGGAAACAAGGTTTTCGGGCTGATCTTTTCTTATCTGCTCGATCAACGCATCAAAGACACCCTGTGCGGAACGAAAGTGTTGTGGCGGAAGGATTGGTTGCGCATGGAACCCAACCTGGGCAGCTGGGGTATCAAGGACCTGTGGGGAGACTACGAGCTGCTGTTTGGATCGAGTCGATTGCACCTGGAAGTAGTCGAACTCCCGGTCCACTATCAGGAACGTATTCACGGGATGACGAAGATGACCAGGGTATTTTCGAATGGCATGCGGATGTTGCGTATCTGTTGGCATGCATGGTTTAGATTGGACGGGTGAACGGGAGCGGTAGGGCAGGCGTCGAGTGCGCCTTCTGGAAGGGCGATCACTCGAGCTCTGACGAATCGCTCGGAAAACTGCCTGAGCACGATAAACCGGCTACAGAATAATGTTAAAGACCAAAACAAAGATCTTCCTGGCCTCGTTGGCTTACACAGGAGTGGCCTGCGGACGTGCCTTGATAGGCAAAGGGGATTTTGTAATTACTCGCCGGAATAAATTGATGTGGGCATTGGATTTGAGCGAAGGGATAGATTTCGCAATCTATTTGTTAGGCGCCTTCGAACGCTCGACCGCCGACACTCTTCGCCGATTGGTTCGTCCGGGTGATGTGGTTTTTGATATTGGAGCCAACATCGGAGCGCATACGCTCGGCTTGGCGCGCAGCGTTGGGTCTGGTGGGCGTACATATGCGTTTGAACCGACAGATTTCGCCTTTGCTAAGCTCAAACGGAACTTTGGCCTGAATCCCGAATTGGAAAGCCGCACGCATTTGCTACAGACGCTCTTGACGGCGGACGGCTCAGCGCAGGATTTCCCCGGCATTTATGCCAGCTGGCCGCTGCGGTCGCAGGATGACCTGCATCCCAAACACCGCGGCCGGCTGGTGACGTTGCGTAACTCCAGGATAGACACGCTCGACGCTTTCGTCGCCGCGCACGGCATAGATCGGTTGGATTTGATCAAGATCGATGTCGACGGACAGGAACTGCCCGTGCTGCAAGGCGGCATCCAAACCCTAAAAAGATTTCGTCCCACCCTGGTGATGGAAATGTCGCCGTACGTACATGAGGAGCAAAATCACAGTTTTAAAGAGCTAGTGAATCTGCTGCGAGAGGCCGGATATGCGATCCGCGATGCCACAACTTGGAAAGCTTTGCCTCTTGACGCGGATAAGTTGAACTCGATGATTTCCGATGGCGCCAGTATTAACGTGATTGCGGAAGCTAGCGCCGTCTAGGAACGGTGGCGAAAGACCAGAGGTCACTCTGCCTGAGGTCTCACGGTTTCGCGGCGGAGTCCAGGAAAGCGGCGACGTTGGCTTTGAGCTTGGTCAGGTCCTCGTCGCGCAGATACATCATGTGACCCGCGTCATAGTATTGCAGGCGAATATTCTTTTGCAGCTTCTCGGGAAGGCCGAGGTGCTCCATGGTGTACTCCGTAGCAAAAAACGGAGTAGCCAAGTCGTAGAGGCCGTTTTCCACTTCGACCTGCAGGTGTGGATTCGAAAGCAACGCCTGAATGAGATCGCCCTCCACGTTGGGTGAGCCCGGGAAGCCGAAATTGTCGCCGGTGCGGTGCTTCCAATCCCAGGTGTTGCCGGCCTCGTCCGAACCGGTGCGGTACTTTTTGTCTTGCCCGAATTTGAGCTCGTCGCGCAGGTAGGTGTTAAACGTCGCGGTGTACGCGCCGGTGATGGCATTGGACTGCGGATCCTCTTGGGCATACTCGCCGAGCAGGTCGTAACTGTATCCGGAAAAGCGCGCATCGAGCCTACCGGTAGTCAACCCACGGCTGCGCTGAAGCTCCTTCATGAATTGAGGGAGATTGACGCGCAAATCGGCTTTCACCAGGTAGTCTTCGCTCAACCCGGTATACCGGGAGAGCTTCTTGGCCATGTCCGACTTTTCCGACGCAGTTAGCTTGCTGCCCTTCATCAAGGCGCCGGCGTATTCGGTCACCGCAAACTGGCGCGCTTCCTGAAGGAAGACCTGCAAGCTTTCGTCGCGTGGCGGAAGCATCTTGTGGTACCAGGCGGTGGCCGCATAACTCGGCAAGTAGAAAACGTAGGTCATGTCCTCGCCGGGATTGAACGACAACGTGCCGAGGTCCAGCACGGAAGAGATCAGGACGATGCCGTTAAAGTCCATCCCATCGTGGCTTTGCAGATAATTTGAAAGGGCCGCGGAGCGGAAGGTGCCGTAGCTTTCGCCGATCAGGAATTTCGGCGAGTTCCAGCGGTCATTGCGGCCAACATAAGTGGTGATGGCTTGCGCCAGCGACTTCACGTCGGAATCGACTCCCCAGAAATCCTTGTCCTGCGACTTGCCAACGGCGTGACTAAAACCGGTTCCGACGGGATCGAGAAAAACGAGATCGGTTTTGTCCAGCAAGGAGTTGGCGTTATCCGTGAGCTTGTACGGCGCGGGCGGTGTAGGTTCGGCATTTACAGTGGCCACGCGCCGCGGCCCAAAAGCACCCATGTGCAGCCATATGGAGGCCGCTCCCGGTCCGCCGTTGTACACAAACGCAAGCGGCCTCAGGCTCAAGTCCTTCACATCGCTGCGCGTGTATGCGGCGTAAAAGAGCAGGGCGATGGGTTCTTCTTTTCGTTTTTCAGCAACAGAGATCCGATGGTTGCCTTGTAGGGAATCGTTTGGGCGCCAATTTTGATGGTGTGATCGGTAACGGAAGATTCTTCCTTGGGGGGAGCCGGAGCGGGTTCCGCCGGCTTCTCCTTTTCGACCGTTTTGGTCTCCTTTTCCTTCTCTTGCGCCCGCAGACTCCCGCAAGACAATCCAACTATCATCGCGCTCGCAAGCAATACCGGCCGGAGCAGATTCGCCGATCGTTTTTCTCCTGACTGAAGTGCCAAAGGTTCTGTGGAGCCCGATTCTATACGCGCCTTCCGCGGCAAGTCAAGACACGTAGCCAGGGTCTAGTCCGCTAGCACCAGGCGGAGTTCGCCGTTGTCTGACGGGGTCGGAGACGTACGGAAGCGTAGATCGTAACGATCGATTTCGCGCCCGCCTGCGCCAGTCCCGGTCGGGCGCCGTGGTGCGCAGCGCGAGCACCGGAGTTCCCGCGGCTTTCCCGCGCGAATTCCCGCAGCGTATCTCGACAACTCACGCACCTGGCCGCGGCGAAGCCTAGGCGCGCCGCGCCCTTTCAACGCTACGGGCCGGGATCGGGCTTGCCTTTCAAAACGTCGTCGAAGTGACAATTGTTTCGGCATCGGAAGTCCCGCGGCGCGACCGCGCACCTCGGCGAGCGGCCGGGTACACGACGCGACGATGGTCCAGCGGTCCAGAGGCAAAGCTCGCAGAAGTTGCAGCGCTCCGGCAGTGGAACCACACCATCGATATCTTCGATTTCCTGGTGCTCCATCTCAACATTTTCCGCGGCGTGGTCGGCGTGAGGCAGCAGTTCACGGATGGTGGCGGTGCCTGGGACGCCCATGGGCCTGGCGCACCACATCGTCGGGAACGAAGCCGACGCTTCAGCGCCCGACTGGTCCAGATACTCTCGCGACGGCAGGTGGAACCACCAGCACACCGTCCAGGTCAAAAAGCACTCCTTCGCATGTGAGCTATCATATCTGATGATAACGAAAGCCGTAGGAATACCGAGGAGGCGAAATGCGATTTTTCCCGGAAGAATTCGCCTGGCCAATTGAGCGCAATGGGACGAGTGGACTGTACGTCGCGCGCCGAAGCCCGGCGCGTCGAACAGACGTCCAGCCGTATCTTTCCATGGCACGGCTTCCAGTTCCGCCAGGTAGGAATAGGCGACGGAACGATCAGCAGCGTCAATAAGAGCATAGGGTTTGCCCGCCGATGATGGTCACGGCGATCGATGCACGCTGCTCGGAGCCGGCGCCGATTCCGACGGCGACAGGAATCAGACCGGCGACGATGGAAAGGGGTGGTCATCAGGATGGGCGCAAGCGCACGTGATTCGCCTCCATGATTGCGTCGTATACGGAGCTACCGGCGCGCAAGCGATTGGCGGAGTCCACCTGCAAAATGCCGTTCTTCTTGACGATTCCGAGGAGCAAGAACATGCCAAGCGCGCTCCAAAGGCTGCAGCGTCGGCGCAGTGATCCCAGAGAAAAACAACGCGAAAGGCACGCTGAGCGGGAGGCGTTGACATGACGACGAAAGGGTAGGAAGAGCTCTCGAACTGGGCGGCCAGCACCATGTACATAAAGATGGAAGCCAGAAGCATCGCCAGCAGCAGGTTGTAGGTGGCTCCTCCAGCACCTTTACCTGGCCGGAGAACCGATACGTGTACCGGGCGGCAAGCCGATTTCCTGAACGGCTTGCACGGCGTGCGCGGCGCCGGCGTCCAACGCGTAACCCTGGGCAACGTTGGCGAACACGCTCACCTGAAATTCGCGGTTGTACCGCCAGAGAGTGGCGGGGCCGGCACCGCGAACGATGGACGCGACATTTTCGAGGCGCACTTGCCCGAGCTTGGAGGAGGCACCATCATCCCGCCGAGACATGTCGGACTGTTCGCGCCGCTGGGGCAATAGCTGGATTACTACCGGATACTGTTCGGCAGCCTCCTCAAGCAGCATGAACGAAGGCTA
>CAWFXG010000005.1:0-46721 GCA_963819745.1 uncultured Acidobacteriota bacterium
GAACACGGCCAGTGGACGCTCTCCCCAGCGCTCGTCGGGGATGGCGATCACCGCCGCCTCGGCCACCGCCTCATGGGCCATCAGACGGTTCTCGAGATCGACCGAGGAGATCCACTCTCCCCTGACTTGACGAGATCCTTGGAGCGGTCGGTCAGGCGCAGGCAGCCGTGCTCGTTGATGGTCACGACGTCGCCGGTGGCGAACCAGCCGTCCTCGGTGAACTTCTCCTCGCCCTGACCACGGTGGTAGGCGCGGGCCACCCAGGGCCCGCGGACCTCGAGCTCGCCCATGGCCTGGTCGTCCCACGGCACCAGCTCGCCGTCGTCGCCGCGGGCCCGGATCTCCACGAATGGGGACGGGACCCCCTGGCCGGGCGCGGTAGTCGAGCTGTTCCTCGTGCGGCGCGTCCACGAGCTCGGGCGGGACCCGGCAGACGCTGCCCAGGGGTGACGTCTCCGTCCGCTTTCAGCTTCGTCGGATCGGCTACACGCGCCAGATTCGTTCCGATAGCCACATTCTGTCCCACATCCACGGGTAGCAGTTGAAGCACGCCATTCATGCCTGCCCGCACATGCAGCGCTTCGGCTTGGCTCTTTCGAAGTTGGTAAGTTGCCTTGTACTGGTCCACGTGCGATTGCTGTGCAAGGATCCGCGCATTGCCGGAATCCACGGAAATCCTCGTCCGTTCTTCCTCCAGGCCCACGCGTATCTTCAACTGCTCTTCCCGTACCTTGGAAAGCTTTTCCGTTACGTCCGCCCCGATCCCTTCTTGATGCAGCTTGTAATCAACTTCGTGTTGCAGCTTCGTCTGTTCATAGTCGCTGCGGACGCTCGCTTCCGTTGCCTTCTGATTCATCAGCTCGCTGTTTACCTGCACTCTCAGGTTGGCCAGGTCGGCTTCGGCGGCCTTGAGCTGGTATTCCGCATCCAGCAAATCGCGCTGCACTTCGGGATTGCTCATTTCCAGGATGACCGTATCCGGTGTCAGCATTTTGGGTCCCGGTCGAACCACGATCTTGTCCACTCGGGACGTGGTCTGGGCCGGAATCCACCGGATGTCCAGCGGTACCAGAGTTCCCAGTCCGCGCACTTCGCGCAGCATGGGTCCCCGCTTGACTGTGTCGCTCCATACTGTTCCCCGGTCAACCGAGGGTGCCGCTGGCCGCAGCCGCGACAGTCCCAGCGTCACACCTGCTATCGCTAGCACCGCAACTGTGACGTAGATAATCCTCTTGATCTTTTTTGCTCGAGCGTTGGATGGTCGTTGTATGTCCATAGTCTATGACTCCCAAAATCGCACGCGACTGGCCCACCTGTGGCCCAACTAAATTTTTATGATTCAGTGAGTTACAAGCAATTCGGCATACCTAAACTACTGCAATTGCCCGGAAATGGGAATCCCTGTCCCACGGACGAACAGCTTTTCCCGCCTTCCCAGGGGAACTCTGTCTCGGCTTCCCCGGAATCACCAGTGCGACCATGGGAGCCCTCGGGCGCATGTCCCCGGACGCCCTCACTCTGGACGCTGAACATTGCCAAACCAACTCCTTGTCAAAACGCCTGTTTTCACTTCTCAGACGACGGTGCGCGGCATCTTGATAGGTCACCACGGGCTCATTCGTAATAGATTCAGGGAAACCCCGCTGCACAGCACCGCGTCCATTATTCATCTTACTGCGGCGGTTTAAACGGGTACTCTTTGTGATCTCTGCTAAAGTCATGATAGTTCCGGCAATTACACTGTTTCTTGCAAGATCCCTCCCGGTTGCGCCCCCGCAGGACCCCGCCCCGGTCTCCGTGGCCACTTCTCGCCAACAGGATTCCGATCGAGATAACCGTCCGCTGCCCTTGGTTGGCAAGATCACCTCAGTTCAGGAGAGCTCGCTCCAGGTTCACAGCGCTGAAGGCAACTCCGTCACCGTCCAGCTGACCTCCAAAACCGAATTCCGCAAGGATCGCCATCCTGCCAAGCGTACGGACTTCAAGGTCGGAGATTTCATCCTCGTTCGCGGCGAGGAGAATCCCGATCATTCCTGGACCGCCGAAGTCATTGGCGCCCGCTCCATGAATCAGGGCGAACAGGGCGGCCGCTTCGCGCAGGGCACCCTCGGAAAGGATTACGTCGTGGGCGAAATAAAGTTCATTGATGCCCCCCGGCTCTCGGTCCTGCGTTCGGATAATGTCACGCAGACCTTCGAGCTCACCGAAGACACATCCCTTCGGAAGGGCCGCGACGCCATAACCATGGCGGATATTCAGCCCGGCGACCATGTCTTTGCCCGCGGCACTTCTCAGAAAGACGCGTTCGTTCCTCAGACCGTAGTCATTATCGGCCCGGAGCAGTGGAAGCGAATGGAGGAGTTTCGGCGTGAAGCGGGCGCCGGAGGGGACGCCCCGCGTCGCCGATCTTCGCCGCCCGCAGGCACTCCCGCCCCGCAAGAACAGAAACCCCCGGAGTCCCCGAATTGAAATTTTGCCTTCCGGCCTTGTCCCTGTTTGCATTTCTAGTGTTGATTCCGTCTGCCCGCGCTCAGGAGCCCCCTCCGTCCGAGCCCGGCTCTCCCGCCCCCCCTCAAGCGCCACCCGCAGCCCCTCAGCCGGCGCAAGGCGTTGAGCAATCGGCGCCGCAATCCACTTTCGAGATCAGCGGAACCGTAAAGTCTGGCAAGACTCCGCTTCCAGGTGTAACCGTCACCGCCACCAACTCGCTCACCGGCAAGAAATTTTTCGTTGCTACCGCCTCCAATGGCGTCTACTTCTTCACCGGCCTTCCCCGCGGCCGTTATGTCGTTCGCGTCGAGTTCATGGGCTTTGCCCCTCAAACACAAGAAATCGTTCTGAAGCCGGAAACGCCGACTGGCAAATTCGATGCCGAATTAATCCTCGCTTCCCGCCAGCCGGAGCAGAATGCCGGCACCGCCATCGCTGCTCTGACCGCGGGCCGAGGTTTCCAGAGTCTTGCCGGGGACAACGCACTTTCCGCGCTGGCAGGGGCTAGCTTTGGTGGGGCGCAAAATGGCGGCTCTGCCGATGCCTCCGCGTTGCCGCTCAATGGCGCCGGCGCGGAGGCCCCAACGGAATCCGTCAGCATCAGCGGAGCGCAAGGCCGCAGTCAGGATTTTGGTGCGGGCAGCGAGGATGACATCCAGGAGCGTATTCAGGAATTTCGCGAGCGCGCCCAACGCGAAGGAACTCTGCAGGGCGGTGGAGGATCAGGTGGCGGTCCCGGTGGCCCGGGCGGACCGGGTGGCGGCCCCATGATCATGCGGCTCCCGCGCGGCTTCAATATCAACCAGCCGCACGGCACGCTGTACTACTCGAACGACAATTCGTCACTGGACGCCAAGCCCTATTCTCTTCAGGGTCTCGACACGCCCAAGGCCGACTACAATTTCGCCCGATTTGGCGCGTTCCTTGGCGGACCACTGAACATTCCAAAAATCTTCAACGGCGGCAACAAATGGTTCTTCTTCGCCGGCTGGAACGGTTCGCGGGGCAGCACACCCTACGATTTCTATTCTACGGTTCCCACCGCGGCCGAGCGCGCCGGAGATTTTTCCGCTGCCGCGTACAAGGACGGTGCGCCGGTCCAGATTTTTGTCCCGAACCTCAGCGCGAGCGTCAATCCCGCCGTATGCCAGCCCGGCGGAAACACCAACGTGATCGCTGCTTCGTGCATCAGCCCCGCGTCCCAGGCGTTGCTGCAATACATCCCGCTCCCTAATCTCGACAGCACGACGCAGAACTTTCATTACGTGACTTCGGATGACAGCAATTCAGACTCCGTCAATCTTCGCCTCATCCATAATTTCGGAAGCTCCAGCCCCATGTTCGGCCCCATGGGCGGTGGACCGGGAAGCGGGGGAGGTCGCGGTGGCGGTGGGCGACGCGCGCAGAACAACATTAATTTCGGCCTTGGCTGGACCCGCAATTCCACCAACATCGTCAACCCGTTTCCGTCGCTGGCTGGCGGCACCAGCACGCAAGGGCTGAACGCCAGCGCCGGCTGGAACTACGGGAATGGCCGCCGCACCAACCTGTTCCGCGTCAACTACAATCACAATCACGTAGCCACCACCAATTTGTATTCCAACGTTATTGACGCCGCGGGACTTGCCGGCATCGGAGGGGTCTCCAACGATCCCTTTGATTTTGGTATTCCCGGCATCAGCTTTACGACCTTCGGAGGCCTCTCCGACCCTACGCCGCGCCGCGAACTCGATCAGACCTACACCTTTTCCGACACGCTCTCCTGGTACCGCGGCAAACACAACATGCGCTTTGGCGCGGACTACCGCCGCATCCTGCAGAGTTTCCGGTCCGCAAAAAACGCGGAGGGCAGTTTTATCTTTACCGGCTTCGCAACTTCGGAGGCATTGCCCGGCAGCACCCAACCTGCCGCGGACACCGGTTACGATTTCGCGGATTTTCTTCTGGGTTTGCCCCAGCAAACCACTTTGCAGTCCGGCGCGGATTCCTACGAATTCCGCGCCAACTCCTTCGACCTCTTCGCCCAGGATGACTGGCGTATGCGCGCGAACTTTTCTCTTAATATCGGCATGCGCTATGAATACAACGGCCCTTACACTGAGGCTCACAATCGCATCGCCAATCTCGATGTAGGTTCCGGTTTCGTCAGCGCTGCACCCATTCTGCCCGGCCAGGCTTCCGCGTTTCCGGCTTCTCTGGTCCAACCGGACCGCAATAATTTCGCCCCGCGTCTTGGTCTCGCCTGGAAGCCGATGAAAAACACTGTCTTCCGCGCGGGCTATGGCATCAACTACAACCTTGCCCAGTACGGTGCCATCATTCAAAACTTTGCCTTCCAGCCGCCTTTTGCTCTTACCTCTACCAACGTCAGCACGCTGACGGATCCCCTCACGCTACAGAACGGATTTCCTGCCGTCGCTCCCGGCCTCGTCACCAACAATTTTGCTCTCGATCCCCACTACTGCCTCGGCTACGTGCAGATCTGGAACGTCGACATCCAGCGCCAGCTTCCCGCCGGCTTCCTCTTGAATGTCGGCTACAACGGCTCCAAGGGAACGCACCTCGATACCGAACGCGCCATTGATTCCGCTGGCGTGCAACCTTTTATCTACGAATCTTCTGCCGGAAACTCCGTTTTCCACGCCGGCTCAGTCCGCGTTCGCAAACGCTTGGCTCACGGCCTCGGCTTTAGCGGCAGCTATACCTATTCGAAGTCCATCGATGACGCTTCTTCCATCGGCACCGGCTCGGTCATCGTGATCCAGGACCCCTTCGACATCGCTGCGGATCGCGGTCTCTCGAACTTCGACCAGCGCCACAAGTTCACTGGTAACTGGATTTATGAGTTGCCTTTCGGGGACAGCCATCGCTTTCTCCAGAAAGGCGCCTGGTCTCACGTGCTCGATAACTGGCAATGGAGCGGAAATTTCACCATCGGCAGTGGCTTGTATTTCACGCCTCGCGTTCTGGGCAATTCCTTGGACATCACTCGCGGCGTCACCGGATCCCTTCGAGCCAACGCCACCGGCCAACCCGTCTCGCTCGCCAATCCCACCGCCGCAGAGTGGTTCAACATCGCGGCCTTCTGCTCTCCAACCTCCACCTTCGGCTCGACACCTGGTTCCGCGGCTACCTGTGTGAATCCCTCCGGCTCTTCCTTCGGCGATGCCGGGCGCAACACCATTCACGGTCCCGGTCAGGTCAGCCTGGATATGTCTCTCAGCAAGACCATCACTATCAAGGAGTCGCGCGCCTTGGAACTACGCATCCAGGCCGCCAACGTTTTTAATTACATCCAGTACACCGGCATCAACACCACCGTGAATTCGCTGACGTTCGGCGAAGTCACCTCGGCAGCGGCAACCCGGCGCATCACGATGATTGCCCGTTTTCGCTTTTAGGGTTTGGAACACAATATGCACCTACGACGCAAATTATTCGCTCTGGCAGCCGCGGTCCTTTTGTTGTCCAGCGGTGTTCTGACCGTTGCCCAGGACCAAAGCCCGCCTCCGCAGCAGCCTCAGTACCGCATGCATATCACTTCCGAACTGGTCCTCGTCAACGTCGTTGTCCGAGACAAGCAAGGCAACCTTGTCCGCGGCCTGAAAAAAGAAGACTTCACCGTTCTCGAAGACAACAAGAAGCAGGACATCTCTTCCTTCGACTTTGAGAACGTTGATGCTTTGCAGACCGCTGGCAACGCCGAAACCCTTACCTCCGGGACCTCGCCCGACAACGCCGCGGGCTCCCTGCTCCGTCCTTCGGATCAGGGCAGCGCGCGCGATTTCCGCGACCGTCGCCTCATGCTCCTTTTCTTTGATTTTTCCGCCATGGACCCCGAGCAGATCGACCGCTGCGTCGATTCCGCCAAAAAATTCGTCAGCACCAAAATGCAGCCCGCGGATCTGGTCGCACTCGTTTCTCTCTCCACCAACATGCGCGTGGATCTGGACTTCACTTCCGACAAAAACAAGGTTCTCTCTTCGCTTTCCGCATACACTTCCAGTCAGGGTCAGGGTTTCGAAAACGGCTCAGAAGGTTCGTCCGAGGGTGCCGCCGAAACTGCTGGCGCCTTCACCGCCGACGATACCGATTACAACACCTTCAGCGCCGACCGCAAACTTCTCGCTCTTCAGGCCATCATGCAGTCGCTTGGCAAGATCAATCAGAAGAAGTCCATCATCTACTTCAGCAATGGCATCAGCCAATCCGGCGTCGACAATCAGTCCGCGCTTCGCGCCGCCACCGCCTCCGCGGTCAAAGCTAACGTCTCCATCTATCCTCTCGATGTCCGCGGCCTGGAGGCTTTCCCCCCGGGCAGTCAGGCGCAAAATGCCAGCCTTCACGGGCAATCCGCTTACAACGGTTCTGCCGTCCTTGGCGATCTCAACAGCAATGCCGCATCGCAGGAAACTCTCTCCACCCTAGCCTCGGACACTGGTGGCAAGGCCTTCTTCGACTCTAACGACTTTTCTGGTGTCTTTTCGCAAGTCCAGAAGGACACCTCCGCGTACTACGTTCTTGGATTCACAAGCAATAACCCGGCCAAGGACGGCCGCTTCCGCCATCTCAAGGTTCAGCTCAACCGCCAGGACGTGAAACTCGAATACCGTTCCGGTTATTACGCCGGCCGCGATTTCCAGCATCTCAATCGCTCCGACCGCGAAGCCCAGATGACCGACGAGCTGGAGGCCGAGTTGCCCCAGACCGACGTCGCTGTCTATGCCGGCGCCTCTTATTTCCGCAACGACGATTCGCACTACTACCTGGCGGTCTCGCTGGTCATCCCCGGCTCACAAATTCCTTTTGTGCAGGCCAGGGACAAAGATAACGCCACTATCGACATCGTCGGCCAGGTCCGCGCCGACGGTAAAGTGCCTGTCGGCAATCTTCGCGATACCGTCAAGCTCGCTCTTGATAGTTCGCAGCAGGTTCGCCGCAAAAACGTTCAGTACAACACCGGCTTCGTTCTTGCTCCGGGCAGCTATCACTTGAAATTTGTAGTGCGCGAAAACCAGTCAGGCCGCATGGGCACGTTCGAAACCGACGTGCAGATACCCGATCTGCGCAAGGCTCCGCTGCGTATGAGTTCCGTTGTTCTCGGCAGCCAGCGCGTCCCGGCCACCGGAAAGAAGGGCAGCGGTCTCCGTCCGCTCATTCAGGACCAGACCGAGTTGGTGCCTAGCGTCACCCACGTCTTCACCCAGGATCAGCACCTTTATTTGCAGTATGAAATTTACGACGCCGCAAAAGGCAAGAACGCCCCCGCCGGGCCTGCCGCCACTGGACCCGCCGCGCCATCAGCCAATTCGGCAGCCGCAAACCCCGCGCCTCCGGCGCCCGCACCCAAAGCGCGCAATCCTGTCCGCGTTCTGACCAGCATCGAATTCTTGCAGGGTAATGCCAAGATCTACGAATCGAAGCAAATTGTAGCCAACGATATGACTGCTCCGGATAGCAAAGCGGTCATCTTTCAGATCGATCTGCCGCTTCAATCGCTCAAGCCCGGCTATTACACGTGTCAGGTTAATGTTGTGGACGACGTCGCCGGCAACTTCGCGTTCCCGCGCTGGCCGATTCTGATCAAGGAGCCGGCGCCCCCGGCCCCGCCAGCTTCGCCTTCCGGCAGGTAGAGATTTCACGCACCGTCGCGCGCTTACTTCTTTTCTGCCTTCGCTAAAACGTCCTGCGCCGCGTGAAACGCGCTGTTGGCCGCCGGCACTCCGCAATAAATCGCGCATTGCAACAGCACTTCCTTGATCTCTTCCGGCTTAACCCCGTTGTTCAGCGCCGCCCGCACGTGCATCTTGAATTCCTCGCCGCGGTTCAGCGCCACCATCATCGCCATCGTCAACATGCTTCTCGTTTTTTTCGGCAGGCCCGGCCGCGACCAGATTTCTCCCCATGCATAGCGGGTGATCAGCTCCTGGAACTCCTCATTGAACTCGTTGCGGTTCTTCAGCGACTTTTCCACGTGCTCGTCGCCCAGTACTTCCCGCCGTATCTTCAATCCCGATTCATACCGCTTCCGCTCATCCATTCGCGCCTCTCCTCACTCCGCAACAAAGCGCAGCAACTCATCCGTGAACTTTTCGTTGGCCTCGATGTTCGACAAGTGCGCCGCGTCCAGCTCCACGTACTTCGCGCCCGCAATTTCCCCGGCGATGAATCGTCCCTCGCTCGGCGGCGTCGACGTATCGTGGGTCCCCGCCATCACCAGCGTTGGCACCTTCACCCTCTTCACTTGTTCGCGCGCGTCGAAATCCTGCACCGCCGCGCAGCAGCCCGCATACCCCTCGGCATCCTGACCTTCCAGCATCTGCCGGATTTCTTCGACCGTTGTCGGTTCTTTCTCGCGAAACTTTGCCGTAAACCATCGCTCGATCACCGCTGAACTCACCGCTTTCAACCCGTCCTTGCGCACCGTCTCGATCCGTGCGTTCCATCCGGCCGTCGTCCCAATCTTCGCTCCCGTGTTGCTCACCACCAACTTTTTCAATCGTTCTGGCGCGTGAATCCCCAGCCACAGTCCCGTCTGCCCGCCGATCGAGATGCCGCAAAAGTGCGCTCTCCCGATCTTCAATGCATCCAGCAACCCGATCGCATCTTTTCCGAGCAGCTCGATGGTGTAAGGTCCTTTCGGCCGCGAAGATTCTCCATGGCCCCGCTTGTCGTACCGCAATACGCGATATCGTTTCGTGGCGTGCGCCATCTGCGGCGTCCACATCGCCAGGTCCGTTCCCAGCGAGTTCGAAAATATCAGCACTGGCGCGTCCGCCGACCCTTGCATCTCGTAGTGGATTCGTGTGCCTTCGAGTTCAACAAACGCCATAGACCCGGTGTCCTCAACGCGGTTTTAGTCCCGAGGAATTGCTTCCCTTCGTTTCTCCAGCGATCTGCTATCGGCGTGGCGAACTTGCCTGGTTGCCCGCCAGCACCCGATCCACCATCTCCTGTGCCATTCCCAGATACTTCTCGGCATCAAACAGCGTCTCAATCCGTGCCTTGGGCAGGTGCGCCTTCACTTCCTTGTCCTCGATCAGAATCTCCCTCAAATGCCGTTTCTCTTTCCGCGACTTGGCGCAAGCCCCTTCCACAACTGCGTGCGCTGCCGCCTTTCCGATCTCCTCCGCCAACGCCATCGTCACCGCCTCGGCATAGATCAATCCGTTCGTGATTCCCAGGTTTTTCCGCATGCGTTCGGCATCCACTTCCAACCCTGGCACAATTTCCGCCATCACGTGGGCCGCCCCTCCCACGAGTTGCACGATTTGCGGCAGCGTCTCCCACTCCGCATGCCATCCTCCCAGTCCACGTTCCTGCTCTTGCACCATCGTCGTCAGCATGGTGCTCACCAGCCCAGGCACGCGCATCGCCGCAGCCAGTACTACCGCCGAGCCCACCGGGTTCCGCTTGTGCGGCATCGTTGACGACACACCCCGCCCGGGTTTCGACGGTTCGAACACTTCCGCGATCTCGGTCTGTGCCAGAAGCGAGATATCTCTCGCCACTTTTCCCAGCGTTCCCACGCACAAACCCAGCGTCGTGGCCACCTCACCGAACCGGTCTCGATGGCTGTGCCAGGAAGTCTCCGGCAAAATGAATTCCAGCTCCTCCGCCAGATTCTTCGCCACCTCCGTTCCTCGCTCGTGCAACGCTGCCAGCGTTCCCACGGCTCCGCCAAATTGCAATACTGCCGTCCGCCTCTGCGTTTCACGCAAGCGCTCGCGATGCCGCTGCACCGCATCCAGCCACCCCGCAACGATCGCGCCGAACGTCGTCGGCAACGCCTGCTGCATCCAGGTTCGCCCCACCATGATCGTGGATCGGTGCTTTGCTGCCTGTTCTGCCAATCCTTTTGCCAGCCTGTCTAGGTCCGACGAAACAACTATCAGTGCCATCCCCAGTTGCAATACCAATCCGGTGTCGATCGCGTCCTGACTTGTCGCTCCCCAGTGAACATAACGCGCCGCTTCCTTGTTCTCGCCCTCTACCATCGTCGTTAGCGCCTTGATCAGAGGGATTGCCAAATTGCCAGCCAACGCGGCCCCGTGGCTCAATTCCGCCATATCGAACAATGCCGCCTTGCACTTCGCCGCAATCGCCTCCGCGGCAGGCAAAGGAATTACGCCCGCCCGCGCTTCACTCCGCGCCAGCGCCGCCTCGAAACGCAGCATCCCCTGCAAGCACGCCTGCTCCGAAAATGCCCGATCCACTTCCTCGCTCCGAAATAGTTGATCCAACATTCGCATCGCCGCTGTCTTCTTTTCTTTCCTGCTTCCTTGCTTCTTTGCTTCGCTACTTCGTTACTTCATTTCTTAGACTCTCTCCAACACCACCGCCAGCCCTTGTCCCACTCCGATGCACATCGTGCACAGCGCATACCGCCCTTTCGTCCGCGCCAGTTCATGGCTCGCCGTGGTTACCAGCCGCGCTCCGCTTGCCCCTAACGGGTGCCCCAGCGCGATCGCTCCGCCGTTCGGATTCACGTGCGCGGCATCATCCTTCACTCCCAATTCCCGCAACACCGCCAGCGCCTGCGAAGCGAAAGCCTCGTTCAATTCCAGCACATCCATCTGCTCGATTCGCAACCCCGTCTTCGCCAGAACTTTTCGCGTGGCGGGTGCCGGACCCATGCCCATCGTTCGCGGCGCCACGCCTGCTGCCGCTGCCGCTAGGACCCTCGCTCTTGGTGTCAATCCGTGCCTTTTTGCGGCCGCTTCCGTGGCCAGAATCATCGCGCAGGCCCCGTCATTCACCCCGGAAGCATTGCCCGCCGTCACCGTTCCGCCTTCCTTCACTATGCCCTTCAGCTTCGCTAGTGCCACTAGGGTTGTTTCTGGTCTGGGATGTTCATCCTCCAAAACCATCACCGCGTCGCCCTTTTTCTGCGCGACACGTACGCCCACAATCTCTTCAGCCAGTTTCCCATTCTTCATCGCCACGCCCGCTCGCTGCTGACTCCGTAACGCAAACTCGTCCTGGTCTTCGCGCGAGATCCGGTATTCCTCCGCCACGATCTCTCCCGTCTCCGGCATGGAATCCGTTCCATACTTTTCCTTCATTAACGGGTTCACGAATCGCCACCCGATCGTCGTATCCTCCAGCTTTGCCGACCGGGAAAACGCCGTATCGGCCTTACCCAGGACAAAGGGCGCCCGCGACATGCTTTCCACTCCCCCCGCGATCACTAGTTCCGCTTCGCCGCTCTTGATGGCTCTCGCCGCTGTCGCCACCGCATCCAGGCTCGACCCGCACAGCCGGTTCACTGTCGCTCCCGGCACCTCCTTCGGCAAACCCGCCAGTAGTAGCGCCATTCGTGCCACGTTGCGGTTGTCTTCTCCGGCCTGGTTCGCGCATCCGTAGATCACGTCGTCCACCGCACCCCAGTCCACCTTCGCGTTTCGCTTCATCAGCGCCGCAATCGGTATCGCCGCCAGGTCATCCGTTCGGACCGTCGCCAGCGTTCCGCCATATCTGCCGATCGGCGTCCGAATGGCGTCGCAAATGTACGCAGTCTCCATGAGCCATCCTTCAATTCAATGCGATTCGGTATAGTAGCATTCTCAAGATTCGCGTGCGGTTCGAGCCTGCTTCTTAACCGGCCGTTTGAATCCTGATCACCAGCGATGCGCACTCAAGTCGGAATCATCGGAGCGGGTCCGGCGGGCCTCACGCTTTCCCATCTCCTCCATCTACAGGGAATCGAGTCCGTCATTCTCGAATCCCGCAGCCGCGCCTATATTGAATTGCGCGTCCGCGCCGGCGTTCTCGAGCACGGCACGGTCGAGTTGCTCACGGAATCGGGTGTTGGTTCGCGCTTGCACCGCGAAGGCCTCGTCCACCATGGCGTCTATCTTCGCTTCAATGGTGCCAGCCACCATATTGACTTCGCCGCGCTCACCGCCGGCAAGTCCATCACCATCTACGCCCAGCACGAAGTTGTTAAGGATCTTGTCGCCGCGCGCCTCGCCGCCTCCGGCAAGATTCTTTTCGAAGCCGAAGCGTTGAGTCTCCAGGATCTACAGGGAAAGCCCCGTATCCGCTTCGAGCACGACGGCAGTTCTCACGAGCTCGAATGCGACTTCGTCGCCGGTTGCGACGGTTTTCACGGCATCTCTCGTGCCGCCATTCCTCCCGGCATTCTTCAGGTCCACGAACGGGTCTACCCCTTTTCTTGGCTCGGTATCTTGGCCGAGGTTCCGCCTGCCTCCCCCGAGCTCATCTACGCGTATCACCAGCGCGGTTTTGCACTTCTCAGCATGCGTTCTCCGCACATTTCGCGACTCTATCTGCAATGTGACGCTGCCGACGATCTCGCCGCCTGGTCCGACGACCGCTTTTGGTCGGAATATCGCACGCGCATGCTCGGCTCGGACGGTTTCGCCGTTCCCGACGGCCCGGTTTTGCAAAAGGGAATTACTCCCATGCGCGGATTCGTCGCCGAGCCCATGCAGTTCGGCAATCTCTTTCTTCTCGGGGATGCTGCTCACATCGTTCCGCCCACCGGCGCCAAAGGCCTCAACCTGGCCGTCGCCGACGTCCGCGTCTTTACCCGCGCCTTACTCGATTTCTACAGGGAAGGGAAGCGCGAAGGACTCGCGCGTTATTCCGATACTTGCCTCCGCCGCGTCTGGAAAGTCCAACGCTTTTCCGCTTGGATGACTTCCATGCTCCATCGCTTTCCTGGAGACGACGCCTTTGCCCACCATCTGCACCTTGCGGAGCTTGACTACCTCACCGGCTCGCGCGCCGCATCGACCACCCTCGCCGAAAATTACGTC
Organism: uncultured Acidobacteriota bacterium; assembly: GCA_963819745.1. Lineage (GTDB taxonomy): Bacteria > Acidobacteriota > Terriglobia > Acidiferrales > UBA7541 > Acidiferrum. The sequence goes on from CAWFXG010000005.1 coordinate 13,275, forward strand.
GGCCTGCCTTTCGATCTCACTGGCGCAACATAAACGTCCTGATTTGCTCTCTTACTTCGCTTTCTCCGTTTCCTTGTACAGCTTCTCGATCTTCTTCTTGATTTTCTCTCCATCCTCCGCGTGCGGGTACAGCTCCAGGTAACGCTGGTAGGACTTGATCGCCTGCTTTTTCAATCCCTTTTTCTCCTGAGCCTCGCCCAGGTATCGAAACGGGATCGCATATCCAGGCTTCGCCGTCGTCGCGTCTTGAAACCGGTCAATCGCCGCGTCCACATCTCCCTTGTGCAGGTAATACTGCCCGACCTCCAGGTCTTTCTCTGCCCGCAGTGGATCCCAGGTGGGCTGGTCCGGCGCCGATTGCGTGGCGTTATCCTTGTTGGTCTTTGCTGGCGGCTTCTGCTTCTGTGCATCCGGTTTGTCCGGTTGTTGCTCTTGCGGCGGTTCTTGAGCATTCGTGCGGATCGCTCCCCCAAGCGCCATTCCGCCAAGTAAGACTAGATTCCACACCAGCCGCTGCCCGATTCTTGATTTGCCGAAAATCATTTCTCTTTCCTGCCCGCTCACGCGGTCTTGTGCGGGTGCGCCAGGTAGTGTTGCCGCAGCAAATCCTTGCCGTAGTCGTTTCCGTTCGGCGTTCGCACCACGCAATGCACATGTTCTTGCGTGGGCTTGTCCGGATTCGCGGAAAATTTTCGCAGATTCGCCGGCCGCTGGTGATCGAATTCAATCAGAATCACCGGACTTTGCACCCGGTAATAGAAAACACTGTCCGGCTCCCCTCCGCCGATCCACGCGAACCAGGTATTGTCCAGGTGCCGGTCCACTTCGTTCATCTTCACTTTCGCGTGCCCATCGTTCATGTTGCTGACGTACAGATGTACCAGGTCCCGCAGCTTGGCGCGCATCGGCTGGTCCAGGTGGCTCGCCTGCAGCCCCGCATAGTCCAGCACGACGTTGTCTTGGAAGGCTTCGGTCAGGTTATTGTTGCCTGTCTTTGAGAAATTCAGCACCGCCTGCTTCCTTTGCTCTTCGTTAAGCGCCCGCAACATCCCCAGTCCGTCTTTCTGCTCCTCTTGCAGTATCGTCACTCCCTTGTATTTTCCCGATGGCGCTTTCACCGGTTCTGAGCCGAAGAAGTGCGGCGTCATCACCACCTGGTCTCCCAGCACGAAATAGTTGATGATCGCGTGATGCCCGTCCAGCTGCCATCCCCACGGGTCCGTCGCGGATGGTGTCCCCAATATCGTCAAAAAGTACAGCCACTCTCCCAGGAAATCGTGATCCCCGCTCAGCTCCGCCAGCGTCTCATTCAACCTCATCACGTTGCGCGTCAACTCGAACCCTCGCGCGCTCAGCGACACTTTCATCAGGCCAAACGCAAGCTCTCGCTGCGTTTCCGTCATTTCTGCGAAGCTGATTCCTTGCCGCACGTAAAAGTGCTGGTTCATCCATTTCCGCCACTTGATGTCATCCGCGGGGAATAGCGTTCGCGCCGCCTGCACGCTGGTCAGGGAAGTAATGAATCTCTCCGCCGCGTTCCGTATCGGCTCCGTCGAGACTCCACTGGGCTTGATTTCAAACAGCCCCGGCAACACCTGGCCATTTGTGGTGATGCCTTTGAACGCTTCCGCCAGCCCCTTCGCTTCGTAGTCTTCCGAGATCTGCCGGAATCGTTCCGCCAGCTCGCTCCGGCTCGGCTCCTGACCTAAGGCCCATGGCGCGACGATCGCCGCGGTCGTCACCGCGGAAAGGAACTCCCGCCGCGTAGCCATTCCAGCCTTGCCATGCGAATGACCATGGCCACCATGGCTCAACTTGTGATCATATTTCATCGCCCATTCTCCTTCACTTCAACGCGGACGCTAACACGCTCGCGCCTGCCTTGCAATCTTCGCGTTTTCTCTCTCAATATGCACTGGCCGCCACGCTCCGTTCTCTGCTACCTTCCGCCGCGCATCTCACGCTACCCCAATGAACCCCGTTCCACCGCGTCTCGGCCTCTTTGACGCCACCATGATCGTCATGGGCGGCATTGTCGGCTCCGGTATTTTCATCAATCCCTACGTCGTCGCCCGCCAGGTCCACACCCCTTTCCTCATTCTCGGTTGCTGGGGACTCGGCGGCATTCTTGCTCTCTTTGGCGCCTTCATTTGGGCCGAACTCGCCGCTCGCCTTCCCGGCGCTGGCGGTCAATATCTCTATCTTCGCGAGGCTTATCATCCCTCGGTTGCTTTCCTTTATGGTTGGGTGCTCTTGCTCGTCACCCAAACCGGCGGTATGGCCGCGGTTGCCGTCACCTTCGGTCGCTATTTCCGCGAAATTAGCGGCACCTCCGCGAGCGACGGCGCCATCGCCGCCTCCGCCCTCCTCGGCCTTACCGCCATCAACCTCCTCGGCGTTCGTGCTGGCGGCAACGTGCAAGACTTTCTCATGCTCCTCAAGGCCGCCGCTATCGCTGCCATGGTCATCCTCGGCCTCGCCCTCGGAGGCGGATCGCTTCACCCGCTGCCTCTTCTGGACCGCCCCATCTCTTGGAATCTCGCCCATGCTCTTGGCGCCGCCATGATTCCCGTCGCTTTTGCATATGGCGGCTGGCAAACCTCCAGCTTCGTAGCCGCCGAACTGCGAGATCCGCGTCGCGACCTCGCCCGCGGCCTCATTCTCGGCGTCCTCGGCGTCGTCGTCCTCTACCTCTCGGTAAATTTCGTTTGCGTACGCGTCCTCGGCCCGGAGCGTCTTGCCGCCACCCTCGTGCCTGCTTCCGCCGTCATGCGCGCCGCTCTCGGCGACCGCGGCGCCTTCTGGATTGCCATCGGCATCGCCGTCTCGACTCTCGGCTTCCTCAGCCAGGGCATCCTCACCGCCCCTCGCGTCTACTACGCCATGGCTCGCGACGGCCTCTTCTTCCAGAGTGTCGGCAAGCTTTCCTCGCGCACCCACGTCCCGGTACTCGCCATCATTCTTCAGGGGCTTGCTGCCACCGTGATCGCCCTCTCCGGCCGCTACGATCAAATCCTGAATTACGTCGTCTCCATCGACTTCATCTCTTTTGGCCTCACCGCCGCGTCTCTTTTCGTCTTCCGCCGCCGCTCAAAGGAACCCGTTTCCTACCTCTCCCCGGGTCACCCCTATACCACCGTCATCTTCGTTGTCTTCTGTGCCGCGATCGTCGGTAGCACCATCTACGCCTATCCTACGAACAGCGTCTTTGGCTTCATCATTTTGTTCGCCGGAATTCCCGTATATTTGTATTGGAGCCGCGCCAGGCGAAAGCGCCCGTCACCGTCATGAGGCAGTTGCAATCCGATTACATGCATTGGGCCAAGACCCGCAGCAAGGCCCGCTACAATCTCGCCACCAGCGGCGTCGCCGCTTTCCCCCTTCGCGAACTCCACTGCGACTTCAACGCCCTCGAGATCAACGGTGATTCTCCCTACGGCTACCCCCCGCTGTTATCCGCCATTGCTGCTCGCTGCTCCGTCGATCCCGATTCCGTTGTCACCGCTGCCGGTACCTCCATGGCCAATCACCTCGCCATGGCTGCCGTCCTCAAACCCGGCGACGCGGTCCTCATCGAGCACCCCGCTTACGAATTGCTGGTTTCCGCCGCGCTTTACCTCGGTGCCGGCGTCAATCGCTTCTCGCGTCTCGAATCCGCAAATTACGCGCTCGATCCCGGGCTCATCCGCTCCGTCGTCACGCCCCAGACCCGCCTGATCGTCCTCACCAATCTTCACAATCCCAGCAGCGTCCTCACTCCGGAACCTGTCTTGCGCGAAATCGGTGACATCGCTCGCAGCATTGGCGCCCGCGTCCTCGTCGACGAGGTCTATCTCGACGCTGTTTACGAAAACGCTCCACGCACCGCCGTGCATCTCGGTCCCGAATTCATCGTCACCTCCAGCCTTACCAAGGTCTACGGCCTCAGCGGCCTTCGCTGCGGCTGGATTCTCGCCGAACCCACCCTCGCCCGCTCCATCTGGCGCCTCAACGATCTCTTTGGCGCCGTCGCCGCCTATCCCGCCGAGCTCCTCAGCGTCCTCGCCTTTCCGCAACTCGACAGAATCCGCGATCGCGCCCGCCTCATCGTCGAATCCGACCGCGCCGCTCTCACCAATTTTCTCTCCTCGGACGGCGCGCCCTTCTTTTCCGCCGTTCCCACTCCGTATGGCACCACATCCTTTTTGCGTCTGAAGAACGGCGCTTTCCCGGACTTTCTCTCCCGCCTCCTCGAACAATTCGAGACCTCCGTCGTTCCCGGCGATTTTTTCGGTGTGCCCGGCCATTTCCGCATCGGAATGGGCGTCGACCACGCCATGTTCACCGAGGGCCTTCGCCGCCTCGTCCTCGCCGCTGGCAGTTAGTACAGGTTCCGGTTAGGCACCGGCTTCTCTGCGCGATGCGCCGCTTCCGTCTCCACGGTTTAATCTCAACTCAGCCCACTCTTCCAGGAGCCGACATGAAAACCTTTAAGCTTTTGTCTTTGGCTATCGCCGCGAGTTTCTGTCTTGCTGGCGTCGCCTTCGCCCAGGGACACGGCCATGGCAAGGGTCACAATAAGCATGGCGACGACGATGACAGCCCCGTGTACTATCGCGAACACGATCGCGAGAACATCCACGAGTATTACGTCGAAAATCGCGAGCATCTTCCGCCTGGTCTTGCCAAGCGCGATCGTCTGCCCCCTGGTTTGGAGAAGCAGTTGGTCCGTCGTGGCACTCTGCCTCCGGGTCTTCAGAAGAAGCTTCAACCTTGCCCGGAGGGTCTCGAGCGGCGCCTGCCTCCGCCCCCGCCGGAATGTGCTCACGTACTCGTTGGAGGGCACATCGTCCTGCTGAACCGCAGAACCAACATCGTTGTGGATATTTTTCACTTTGAGGCGTTATAACTGGTTCCATGAGCAACCGGGAATCTGTCCTGGCCCAAATTGTCTCGGCCTTCCGCAACACTCCCTATCCCGGAGACGCTCATCTGCAGGGCAGTTTCGAAGGTTGCGAGCCCTTTGAAGAAATTGCGCCCTTCAAGGGTAGGACCGACTGGCAGGCTCTCGACTCGCGGATGCTCGACATCATTACTCCGCGCTCAGCTTTTTCTCCGAAGGGGGCTTTCGCTTCTTTCTTCCCGCTTACTTGGTTGCCAACGTAAAAAAAGAACTTCTCACCGCCGACCCGCTCTTCCATCTCACCGGCGGGTTTCACGTAACTTCGGTAACTGTCTCGCCCGGCTCTCCCATCCGCACCGGCGGCACGACTTTGCTCAATCCTCTGCGCTATGGAGCCATGACCTTCGAGGATCACGCTCGTTCCCGGCTTTCCGTTTTCCCTCGCGAAGAATGTCGGGCCATCGTCGCCTACCTGGACTACCGCCGCGCAACCGATAGCCACGCGACCAGCACGCCGGCCATCGATGCGGTCCTCCATTCCTTTTGGCTGAATCGCGCGCAGCACGCTCCTTTGAAAGCCGACCTGGAGGCTCATCTCCGCCTGCAGAGCGAACTCTTCGCCTCGTTACGCACCAGCCTTCCGCCTCACTCCTGAACCATTACCGGGGAGGTTTGTTCGATGCGCGATACTGCGTGGAGTTCGTTCAGCCTTTCCGTCCGCGCTCTTTCTCCGCGAGCCGCGCTTTTACCAATTTCTTGATCAACATCGCCGCCAGCGGTTTGTTGAGCGGAAATCGAATCGTGCCTTTGGACACGTCGTAAGCCTTCAGCTCTTTCTCCACTTTTTTCATCACCGCCATGCTCATCGGAAAAAAGCTGCAGTGCTTGGCGAAAGCGGCATACGCCACCAGCCCGCCCTTGTATCGAAACATCGGTATCCCGTAGCCGATCGCTTCCGTAGCCTCCGCGGGTACCAGCGAACGAATCGTCGCCCGGATTTTCTTCAGCGTGCTCCTCGCGGGTTCCGGTGTCGCGCGCAAGTACCCGTCCACCGTTTCCGTAGTTCCGCTACCCGCTTTTCCCTTGCCGCTTCCGCTTTTCGCTTTCTTTTTCACCTTGGCCTCCGAAACGAATCCTCCACAATTCACTTCCGCAACTCCCGCCCGCCTTCCCCATGGGCGGCCATCTTTCCGCTACGGCACGAAATGTGGCCGGCTGCTCGAATTCGCCAGTTCCACGCTCGTCAAAAACATCAGCCTCGCGATCTTCTCCAGCTTCCCATAATTCATTCGGTCCCACGTGTCATTCTCCGTGTGGTAGTCCGGATGCTCCCCGGTATTGAACAGCACCATCGGCACTCCCTTGGCCGCGAATGCAAAATGATCGCTTCTCGCGAACCACTGTTCCGGGTCGCTGTTGTCCGTCTTGAAGTCCAGCGTAAGCTGCGTCGTCTTGTTGTTGCGCTCGATCGCCTGCCGCAGTTCTGGGTTGTACAGCGTCCCCACAATATTCACGCTGTTGTGGCTCGTCGCCGTGATACCCGGCCACGTCGGGCTGTCCTCGTCGCGCCCGATCATGTCCGCGTTCAGCACCGCCGCTGTTTTTGCCAACGGCACCACCGGATTGCTCGCGTAATAGAATCCCCCGAACAGCCCTTCTTCCTCGGAGTCCAGCAGCAGGAACAGCACGCTTCTCTTCGGCCGCACTTTTCCCAGCGCATAAGCCCGCGCAATCTCCAGCACTCCCGCCACTCCCGAAGCGTTATCGTCCGCTCCGTGGTAGATCCGCCCGCGCACCACCCCCACGTGATCGTAATGCGCGGAAACGATCACGAACTCATCCTTCAGCGCCGCGTCGCTTCCTTCCAGCATCCCGATTACATTCCGGCACGCCAGCAGCTCTCGCTCTTTCGGCTCGTTCCGGATCGTCACGCGAACCCCCGGAATCTCAAACGATTGCGGCCGGAAACTCTCGTCAATCGCTTTCTGCAAACCGGCCACCGTTTTCCCCGACCCCGCCAGCCACTCGTTGGCCACTTCCTCGCTCACATCGAACATCGGCAAATCAAAATACTTTCCCGCCAGCGCGTAAATCGGTCCCGGCGTCTCCCAGTCCCGTGGACCGCTGGGCTTGTCGGGAGGTCGGTGCGCCTCTTTTTCGCGAATGATCAATATTCCCGTCGCTCCCGCCTTGCGCAGCGCCTCAAACTTGTATTCCGCATAGGCGTTCAAGGTGTTCCATTTTCCTTTGAACTTGGACTGCGCGTTGAAGTCCTGTGGCTCGTGGCTCAGGATCAGCGCGATCTTTCCCTTCACATCGATTCCCGCAAAATCGTTGTAGCCGTATTCGGGCGCGTCCACGCCATAGCCCAGGAATACCACCGCTCCGCTCGCCACTGCCGCGCTGCTCCCCTGTGTCCAGTAAAGGTCGAAGTCGTGGTGAATCTGGTAGCTTTTCTCGATTCCTGTGAACTGCGCGCTCAGCGCGAACGCGCTGTCGTCTTGCTTGCTGCGGATCAACTGGTAATTCTGGAAGTATGTGCCCCGATCTCCCATCGGTTTCAATCCCAGCCGCAGAAACTCCGCTGCGCCATAATTTGCCGCGATGCGCGCCTCGTTGCTGGCCGTCAGCCGTCCGGCCATTTCACCGGCCGACAAAAAATAAACATCGGCTTGCAGGTCCTTCGCTTGAATCCAATCGGCGGCCTGCTGCGCATAAGCGCCGCGCGACAACAGCGCCACCGCCGCAATCGCTCCCGCCACCAGTCGTTTCTTCATTTTCCCTCGCTCCGCCAGAATATAGTCGCTATCTCCTGCCGGCGCCAGCCGCCTTCGCGTCGCGGCTATCGCTCGAAAACGTGCGCCCTCTCCGCTTTTCCTTTACTATTCCTTCTCGGATTGCTGGCGCTCGTACGCATAGCTCCCCAAGGATAAAAACATGACCAAGGATTTGCTCGGCAAAGTAAGTGTCATTACCGGTGCCACCTCCGGAATAGGCCGCGACGCGGCCCTCCTGTTTGCTCAATCCGGTTCCAAAGTAGTTCTCGCTGGCCGCCGTGAAAGCGAAGGCCGGGAAGTGATGGACGCCATTCTTGCTGCTGGCGGCGAAGCGCTTTTCGTCAAGACCGACGTCGCCCGCGACGCCGATGTCCGCGCCCTCATCGACAAAACCCTCCAGAAATTCGGCCGCATCGACGTCGCCTTCAACAACGCCGGCATCGAGGGCAACTGGACTCCCATCGTCGATCAGACCGAAGAGGATTGGGACCGTGTCATCGACATCAATCTCAAGGGCACCTGGCTCTGCCTCAAATACGTGATCCGCCAGATGCTCAAGCAGGGAAGCGGTGGCGCCATCGTGAACATGTCTTCCGTCGCGGGACTTATGGGTTCTGCCGGCGCGGCAACCTACTGCGCCAGCAAGCACGGCGTCATCGCCTTGACCAAAGCCGCAGCGCTCGAAAACGCCAAGAGCGGCATTCGCGTGAACGCCGTTTGTCCCGCGGTCATCGAAACCGCCATGGCCGATCGCGCCTTCGCCGATCCCGTCGTCAACAAATTCGTTCTCAGCCAACACGCTCTTGGCCGCTTCGGTAAGCCCATGGAAATCGCCGAGGCCGTTCTCTGGATGGCCTCAGCCCGCTCCTCCTTCATGACCGGACAAACTCTGGTCCTGGACGGCGGCTTCCTCGCCGGTCCCCACCCTCCCGCCTAACTATCTTACGGGCACGGCCTTCCATCTGGGCCCGCTTCCCATTTCCGGCATGTCCGGGCGGGGTTTCCCCGCCCGCTTCACCGCCATGCCATCCCTCTCTTCACACGACCATTTCATTGTCCCTGCCCCGTTTCCTGTGCTACGCTCGCCCCAAGTTATTTATGGCCGAATCGGCAATCCTTCCTGGCATTGCAGCCAACACCTCCGACCTCCGGGAAGTCTCCCGGCACTCGCTGGTGGTTCGCGTCACCCACTGGATCAACACCATCAGCTTTCTCGCTTTGCTCCTCAGCGGCATCGCCATCCTCCTCGCTCATCCTCGCCTTTACTGGGGCGAGACCGGCGCCGTGGGCGGTCCTTCGCTCATCGATCTCCCGCTCCCGTTTGTCTTGAAAATCCCCATTCGCGGCCCGGGCAGATATCTCCATTTCCTGGCCGCTTGGGTTTGCGTTTTGAACGGTCTTTTCTACGTTCTCTCGGGCCTTCTTTCCCGCTACTTCCGCGGGAATCTGGTGCCCTCGAAAACCGATTTCGCCTGGCCGAACCTCAAGCGTGTCCTCGTCAATCACTTGCGTTTCCGCCGCCCGTCGCCCCAAGAGGCCTACTCCTATAACGTTGTCCAACGCATCTCCTATCTCAGCGTCATCTTCCTGCTGCTGCCGCTCATGATCGCCACCGGTCTTGCCATGTCCCCGGCGGTTTCTTCCGTCATGCCCATTTTCGTGAACACCTTTGGCGGTCAGCAGTCCGCCCGTACCATCCACTTCTTCGCGACTTGTGCTCTGGTTCTTTTTGTCGTAGCACATATCGTCATGATTTCCCTGGCCGGCTTCATGGCCACCGTGCGCTCCATGATTTCCGGCCGTGTTCCCCCTCGAAAGGAGCCTCTATGAGTTCCCCTCTTTCTCGACGAAAGCTCATCACCGCCGGCGTCGTTGCCGCCGCGGGAGTTTCCGGCCTTGCCGTAGCTGCACGTCTCGCGGATGCCTATGGCCTTATCCCTCCCGATCACCGCGGCCTTTTCGGTGTTGGAGAAACGCTCACCTATGCCGCCCAGCGCGTCCTCATGTCGCATCATTCGCTCGCGCGGGAATTCAACCGCAGCGAAATTTCCAAAGTCATTCCCGTCAACGGCACCGTCCCGCAAAACGAAGCCTTTGATCGCTTGGTCGCGGGAAAATTCGCGGATTACCGCCTCTCTGTCGATGGTCTCGTCGCCCGCCCCATGTCCTTCTCTCTCGACGAGCTGAAGCGCTTCCCATCCCAGACCAACATTACCCATCAGGCGTGTGAGGAAGGCTGGTCCTTTATCGCCCAATGGACCGGCGTTCGCCTTTCCCACATTTTGAATTTGGTCGGCGTCAGCACCAAAGCGCGCTACGTCGCCTACTTTTCCCTGGATCCGGACTGGTGGGACAGCATCGACATTCCCGAAGCATTTCATCCCCAGACCATGCTCGCTTACGGCATGAACGGCAACGAACTGCCCGTTGGTTACGGCGCTCCGATCCGCATGCGCGTCCCTCGCCAGCTCGGCTACAAGAGCGTCAAATACGTCACCCACATCACCGTTACCGACTCCATGAAGAACTACGGCAAGGGCCTCGGCTCGCCCGCTCCCGAAGTCGGCTACTCCTGGTACGCCGGCATCTAGCCGCCCATCTCGCCCCAATTCCGATACGCCCCTGCCCCTTGTAGGGTGCGGCTTGCCCGCCCGCTTTTGCCCGCGCTGTGCCCCCCGCAATCGCGTACCGCCTCATCGATCCCCGCAAAAAAGCCGCCACCCTCCACCGGGCTCGCCAGGTCTACGGCCAATCCATGTCCAGCCCGTAGATTTCTGTGGTGCTGATGTCCCGGGCAAAAAGTGGGGAGTCATCGGGAGCAAGCCCAAACCACTCCGTGATCGTTCCGGTGGTCAGACGGCCAACGTGCTCGAGATCGACTACGGAATCGGCCTTGCGATCGCTCAGGCGAATGCGGACCACCCGCTCTCCCATGTACTGTGCGGGATTTTTCCAGGTCAGAACATAGATGTCACTCCCATCGACGGACCAATTCGGGTAGCCGCAATCGTAAACAAACACTTCGGACCACTTCTGTTTGGATACGTCAAAAACCATCAGCTTCGTGGGATGAACGAGTGTTAACGCCGCGATGTGCTTCCCGTCCGGGGACCAGCGTGGCGAAAAAAAGCCATTTGATCCGGGCAGGCTGGTAATGCGCCCGGCTCGCAGGTCGATACTTCTGATCACCGCATTTGCCGCTGCGTCGGGAGGGAGGGTTGCGCCATACATCAGGGAGTTTCCGTCCGGTGACCAACTCGCGTCCGTCTGGCCCTCGGCGCTCGCCGACACCTGCATTGGCGTGCCTCCATCGCTCGACACCACGTAGACGTTCCACACCTGTCCTGGCAGCGCACCATTGAACGCAATGCGCTTACCATCCGGCGACCATCGGGGCAACAATGCACGCAGTGGCGCAAACGTAAGCTGCAACCGTTCACTGCCGTCCAGCCTGCTTCGCCAAAGCGTGCCGCTTGGATACGAAGTGTAGGTGACCCATTTTCCATCTCGCGAGTACGCCAGGCCTTCCGCGGAGATCCCCGAGAAGTAGGGGACAAATCCATCGCTTTTGCGGTCATAGCGAATCACTTCCGCGCGAGGGTCTTTGCCAATGGCAAAGATTTGTTTGCTGTCCCTGCTGGACACCGGGAACAGAAAGTGCATCGGGCCCGCGGTCAGTCGAAGTGGCCGCGGTGCGTGCCTGGTCGCAAAAAAATGCGAGCCTTCGGGCAACGCCCATAGATCGCTTCTGGCGTCCTGCGAGCTCTCAAAACTGAAAAACTTTCCATCCGAGGTCCAATTGCCGCTGGAGCCGGGAAACATTTCGTGCAGCCCCGAACCGTCCGAAGCTGCCTCCATGATTTTTGTTACGTCGATCTGATCATCGTCCACGCTGAATCGAAAAGTCTTTTCATCTGGCGCAAATCGAAAGGAATGAGGATATCCCTGCGTCGAGAACAGTCTTCGGCTGGAGGAACCCTCGCGACTCGTCAGGTGAACTTCGTTTGCCACGCTATAAATGATGTTTCCCCCGGAAGCAAACTGCGCTTCGTCCGCGAATATATTGCCGACACGCCTCGGCGATCCTCCGGCCAGCGGCTGTAGCCACAGCGAGGAGTGTTCCTCGCCTGCGCTATCGGCAACCAGTATCTCCGTTCCATCTTTCGAAATATCCATCAAATGCGGGTGGTTCAGCGGCACCGCCAGCGGAGTCACTGCTCCCCCCTTGACGGACACCTGCACGATCACACCGCGCGGGCCCGGCAGTACCTCGTTGAAATAGATTCGCGAACCGTCGCTGACCAACGGTCCTTCCTTCACTTGGCCATCGTTCGTCAACGCTGTGAAGCGCAGCACTCGGGGCGCGCTCGAACTCGGCAAGGCTGCCTTCCAGAACGCCAGCCCGCCAACCGCCGCCACCACGGCGCACAGCACCGCGGCCGCATAATAATTTGGCCTTCCCCTCTTTGCCTCGAGGTCTCGGTTCAACCACTCGACCGGCGCGATGAAACGGTAGCCAAGCTTAGGCGCCGTCTCGATGTAGGTCGGCGCTTCCGCGTTGTCTCCCAGTGCCTCCCGCAGCCGTTTGATCACTTTGTTCAAGCCCGTTTCGAAATCCACAAAGGTATCGGCCGGCCAGATCGCTTTGCACAGTTCCTCGCGCGTCACCAGCTCGCCGGGACGCTCCAGTAGTGTCACCAGCACCAGAAATGACTGCTCTTGAATCTTGATGCGCGTCCCGTCGCGGCGCAATTCGTGTTCGCGAGGATCAACCTGGAATTTGCCGAAGCGATACGTAGGCGGGCGTGCTGCTGGCACGGGTCTCAACCTGATTGAGCGGGGAGTATACTACATGCTCTTAAGCCAGTTTGCTCCCGCCCGTCGCCGCTCATTTCCGCCTTGTAGCCGCGGGGCTGGCCCCGCCCGCTCAGCCCCGCCACGGTCATCGCCTCCGATTCGAGTATCATGGTGTGGTAGCCCGCAACCGCGTACCGCCTCATGGAACCCCGCGAAAAAGCCGCCACCCTCCCGGAAAGTCCCGGAGTCTATCTCTTCAAAGACGCTGCCGGCGCCGTCCTCTACGTCGGCAAAGCGCGCTCCCTTCGCAGCCGGGTGCGTTCTTACTTCCTCGAATCCCGCTGGATCGACGCCAAAACTGGCTCTCTCGTCCGCGAAATCGCCGACATGGAAACCATCGTCCTCGCCAACGAGCGCGAAGCTCTCGCCCTGGAAAACAACCTCATCAAGCAAAACCTTCCCAAGTTCAATGTTCTGCTCCGCGACGATAAGACCTATCCGTACATCAAGTTCACCGCTTCGGAAAAATATCCGCGCGTCTATTTCACCCGCAAGGTCAAAAAAGACGGCTCGCTCTATTTCGGGCCGTATTTCCCCGGAAATCTCGCGCGTCGCATCCTCCATTTCGTTCACAAGCGCTTTCTGGTTCCGTCCTGCAATGTCGATCTCACGCGCGATCATCCCCGCCCTTGCTTGCAGTACTACATCAAGCGCTGTCTCGGCCCCTGCGTGGCCGGCTTGACCACCGATGAGGCGTATGCCGAAGCCGCTCGCGACGCCCGCCTCTTCCTCGAAGGACGCCGTCACGATCTCATCAAGAGCCTCGAACAGCGCATGGCGAGCTCCGCCGAAAAGGAACTCTTCGAGCAGGCCGCCTCGTACCGCGATCTTCTTCGCACTCTCGAAGATATCGAAGAGCGTCAGCGCATCGCCGCCGCGCAAGGCGACGATACCGACGTGCTCGCCTACTATGCGGAAGCGCCTCTGGTCGCCGCCAACCTTTTTCACCTGCGCGGCGGCCGCGTCGTCGATCGTCGCGAATTTTACTGGGAAGATCTCGAGGAGTTCGATTCCAACGAATTTGTTCCCTCGCTCTTGAAGCAGCTCTATCTCGACGCGGAATACCTGCCCAAGGCCATCCACGTTTCCGTGGACTTCGAAGAGCGCCAGTTGCTGGAAGAAGCCCTCACCGAGCGCGCCGGCCACAAAGTGGAAATCTTCACTCCGCAGCGCGGCAGCAAGCGCGCTTTTCTCGATCTCGTGGAAAACAACGCCAAGCATTCCTTCGATCAACGCTTCCGGGTCATGAAGCCCACTTCCAAAGCCATCGCTGAAGCTGTCCAGAATGCCCTCAATCTGCTCGAGCCTCCCCGCCGTATCGAAAGCTTTGACATCTCGCACCTCCAGGGCACCGACACGGTCGCCTCCATGGTCGTATGGGAAGACGGCCGCATGAAGAAATCCGAATATCGCAAGTTCATCATTCGCGGCGAAGAGCGCTCCAACCGCGAGCCAGCCTCGGCTTTACCTCCCGTCCTCTCGGAATATCCCGGCCAGAACGACGATTTCGCGAGCATGCGCGAAGTGGTTACGCGCCGCTATCGCCGCCTGCAGGAAGAAAAAAAGCCCATGCCCAGTCTCATCCTCATCGATGGCGGCATCGGCCAGCTCCACGCCGCCGCGCAGGCCCTGGAATCTTTGCAGATCATCAATCAACCCCTCGCCAGCATCGCCAAGAAGGAAGAAATCCTCTACATCTATTGGCAGGAAGACGAGCCCTGCCGTCTCGACCGCCATTCCCCCGTCCTTCACCTGATTCAGCAGGTTCGCGATGAAACCCACCGTTTTGCCGTCACTTTCCATCGCCTCCGCCGCGGCAAGCGCCAGACCGAAAGCCTCCTGGCGGGTATTCCCGGCGTCGGTCCCCGCACCATCCAGAAAGTGCTCCGCGAATTTGGCAGCGTCGCCAACGTTCAGCGCGCCGGAGTCGACCGCGTCAGCCGGGTCATCCCGCGCGCCAGCGCCGAGAAGATCATGGCCCACTTGGGCGCGAATTCTGGCGGCCCAAACGCTACTCTCTTAACCGTTTCCGACGGTTCAGTGAATAACCGCACGAACCGATAGATACCGGTTAGCTTGTATTGCGCCCTTTCCGGGCCTGTGCTACGTTTTTTCTTGGAGGCTCCCATGGCGGACAATGTTGGTTCCAAAGTCAGTTTTTTTCTGGTCGGGTTGGGCATTGGCGCCCTTGTCGGAGTTCTGTTCGCTCCGAAGTCCGGCGAAGACACTCGCGAGTACCTGGCGAAGAGAGCCGACGAAGGCAAGGACTATGCGCAACGCAAGGCTCGTGAGTTGCGCGAGCGCGCCGACGAACTGATCGAGCGCAGCAAGGATGTTGCGGCCCGGAAGAAGGATTCGCTGACCGCCGCGGTGGAAGCCGGCCGCGACGCGTATTTGCGAGAGTCGTCGAAGTCGTAGTTCTTTTCGAAGCGGATGTGAGAGCGCTGTCGCTGCTGCGGCAAGGCGCCTTGGGGTGATCATGGAAACTTGGGTTGTTGTTTGCGTCGTGATCGTCGCCATCGCCATGGTGTTTCAATCCACTCTGCTGGCTGCCATGTTTTTCCAGTCTCGCCGCACCATGCAGCGCATCGAGCAGGCCACCACCGATTTGCAGGGCCGCGTGGGTCCGATTCTCACCCGCGCGCAAATCCTCCTGGATGATACGCAGCCGAAAATATCGGAGATGGTGGCGGATGCCGCCCACGTGGTGTACCTGACGCGAGGACAGGCGCAGAAAATGGACCGCGTGTTGACGGAAGCTTCGGACCGGCTGCGCGGGCAGCTCAACCACGCCGATCGCATCCTCACCGGGGCGCTGGAAACCGTGGAAGAGGCGGGTACGCAACTGCGCCGCAGCGTATGGCAGCCGATGCACAAGGCCTCGGCGCTGATCACGGGAATCAAGGTGGGTCTCGATTTTCTGCGTTCTCGCCGCGGCCGCGGCGGAAATTCCGCGCGTACCAGCGAAGAACCGGAACACGAAGAAGAACTTTTTATCTGACCTTCAGCCGTACCCGCTCATTTGTTACTTCCCATTCCGTTATTTTACGTTCAGCGGAGCCAGCCGCCGCCTAGCACTCTATCGCCATCGTAGAAAATTGCTCCCTGGCCGGAGGTAATGGCGCGCTGGGGTTCCTCGAATGTAACGCGGGCGCAATGCGAGTTCAGAGGCTCGACGGTAGCTTTGGCGGGAATGTGCTTGTGGCGGATTTTTACCGCTGCGGGGAAGGATTCACGCGGATTTTCCAGCGCGACCCAATTGATGCCTTCCACTTCGCATACGGACGCTCGCAATGATTCGTCATCGCCGACAACCACGCGATTGTTTTCGCGATCCAGCGCGACCACGTACATCGGCTTTCCGGCCGCGAACCCCAGGCCCTTGCGCTGGCCGATGGTAAATTCGTGCACGCCGTTATGGCGGCCGATTACCGCGCCTGCTTCGTTGACGATCTCACCCGAGGTGCCAGACAGCGGCGAACCGCGCTCCCGCGAATAGGCTTCGATGAACTGCACATAATTGCCATTGGGCACGAAGCACAGCTCCATGCTTTCCGGCTTGTCCGCAACGGGTAAATTCGCATCTCGGGCCGCCGCGCGAACTTCTTCCTTGGTCAGCTCCCCGAGCGGAAACTCGCCGCCGGCAAGCTGTTCCTGCGTCAGACCCCACAAGAAATAGGATTGATCCTTGTTGGCGTCGCGCGCGCGCCACAGCTCCCAACGATTGGTTTCCGCGTTTTTGCGGATCCGGGCGTAGTGGCCGGTAGCCAGGCGTTCCGCACCGATCTGGCGGGCCATGCGCAGCAGCGGCTCGAATTTCACGTCGGTGTTGCAGTTGGTGCAGGCAATCGGCGTTCGCCCGGACAGGTATTGATCCACGAACGGGCGCACCACACGCTCCTCGAACTGCTGCTCGAAATTGACCACGTAGTGGGGAAAGTCCAGGTGTTGCGCTACGCGCTTGGCATCGTAGACGTCGTCGAGAGAGCAGCAGCGATGCTGCGCGGGCCCGTCTCCCTGGAGTTCCGGCAGGCGGCGCTGGTTCCACAACTGCATGGTGAGTCCGATCAGCGGCCGCTGTTGCGCCTGCAAGAGCGCGGCAACGGTGGACGAATCAACGCCGCCGGACATGGCTACGGCAACGAGATTCGGAGTGACCTCGGTGATGTCCGGCAGGCCTTCGATTTTTGCGGCCGTGGTCATGGTGGTAGCAAGGTGCGGCGGGCACCGCAAGCGCTAGCGGGCTTCAGCCACCTTTCGATAGCTGGGAGAAAGCTCGCGGAGCTGCGCCACTGCGGCAGGCACGACGTGCAAAGCGAAATCAACATCGGCCGAAGTGGTGTGGCGCCCCAGGCTGAAACGCAAACTGGCGCGGGCGTCCTCAGCGGATAAACCGATGGCGGTAAGAACGTGCGAAGGTTCGACGGCTCCGGAGGAGCAGGCCGCTCCGGTGGAGCACGCGAGACCTTTCAGATCGAGCGCGATTACCAGGGCTTCGCCCTCAAGCCCCGGAAACGTAACGTTGGTGGTGTTTGGCGTACGCGGCGCCCCGGCGCCATTAACGTGGGCATCCGCAACGCGCTCGAGGAGTCCGCGTTCCAGCGTGTCCCGGAGAGCGGCGATGCGGCGCGTGTCTTCCGCCAGAGATTTTTTGGCGAGTGCCGCCGCGGCACCCAAGCCGACAATGGCCGGAACGTTTTCCGTGCCCGGACGGAAGCCGCGCTGGTGATGTCCGCCAAAGAGCAGCTGGCGGACGCGAGTACCGCCGCGAATGTACAGCGCACCCACGCCTTTGGGGCCGTAGAACTTGTGGCCGGAGAGCGCGAGGAGATCGACGCCGAGGACGCTCACATCGATGGGAATTTTTCCAACGGATTGCACGCCGTCGGTGTGGAAATAAACGTCGGCTTCGGCAGCGAGGCCGCCGATTTCGTCCAGGGGCTGAACGGTGCCGAGCTCGTTGTTGGCGTGCATGACCGAGATCAGGATCGTTTCCGGATTGCGCAGGAGTTCGTCGCGCAGGCGGTTGACACTAATCAAGCCATCCGAGTCGACCGGCAAGTAGGTGACGCGGACGCCGCGCTTTTCGAGGGCCTGGCAGGAATTGAGCACGGCTTCGTGCTCGATCGAGGTGGTGATGACGTGAGGAGCGGCACCGGAGGCGGATGGCGCCGGTACGATGCCGAAGATGGCATGGTTGTCCGCTTCGGTGCCACCGCTGGTGAATACGATTTCCTGGGGGCGCGCTCCGATGAGGTTGGCGATTTGCTCGCGGGCAGTCTCGACGGCGGCGCGCGCTTTCTGGCCGGG
The DNA here is from genome assembly GCA_963819745.1 of uncultured Acidobacteriota bacterium. Taxonomy (GTDB): domain Bacteria; phylum Acidobacteriota; class Terriglobia; order Acidiferrales; family UBA7541; genus Acidiferrum. Next base: position 31,101 of record CAWFXG010000005.1, read on the forward strand.
CGTGTGAATGGAAGCGGCATTCCCGTAATCGGCGGAAAAGTAGGGAAGCATGGCGTCGAGGACGGCGGGGTCGACGGCGGTAGTGGCGTTGTGATCGAGATAGACGCGATTCATAGTCACTGACCTTTAGAATAGGCCGAGGGAGCTTGGAGAGCAAGGAAGACGGGACCCCCCCGGGTTTCGCGCAAGTGCGGAATATAAAGGGCTTAAAAGCCTTTGGATTGCTACAGATACGCAAGTGCGGATTCCAAAGGAGTTATGCGATTCCCGGTAGCTTGCGAGCCAAGTGCCGCCCACGAACCGAAGCTGGCCAATACGAGGGAATGGTAGCAGGAATATGGTTACTTGTCAATTACTATCTGTAGATATACTATTCGAACGCGAAGTTGGGAGAGTGCTCGTGCCGCGGCGGGTGTCCGGGGTTGCGGGCGTAAGGTGCGGGATCACGGGTGCGCTCAGCCGACCTTACGCGGGAACGGGATACTAATGGCCTTAATTGATGAAAGGAATCCCACCGCAATCGCCACGCGCAACCAGTCGCCAATCATCCCGCGTCGCACAAGGTGGATCACCCTGGATTGGCGGCCGAGTGCCGCATTTAAGTTGCGGCGGGCAGTTGGAGCGCCCCGACGCTACCTGGTCACAAGAACGGAGCGGATGTAGTCGGTTTCTTCCTTATTGTAGGGCTGGCCGTCGGTGCGGAAGACTTCATGGAACCAGATGGACGGCTCACGGTCGGTGTAGGGATGCTTCCAGGAATCCCACGGAAGATAGGTCTGAGTCTTTCCCGCGACGAGGCCCCAGTTAATGGCGCCAACATGATATTTGAGAGCCACGGGAAGCGAGCCCTGGAAGGTGCTGCCGTTGCCGCGCGCCATGTATTCGGTGCAGATAATGGGGCGGTGATAGGGGAGCAAGGATTGAATGCGGCGTTCAAATTCGGGCGGGGGATCGTAGCTGTGGAAGGAGATGATGTCGGATTTTTCGAGCTGGATCTTGGCTACGGCGGAAAGCTTAGCGAAATTGGACCAGTCTTCGCCCTGCCACAGGCCGCTGGTAAGCGGCTGAATGGGATGAACGGAACGAGCCCAATCGAAAGCCTTCGGTAGAAGAAGGGTCACAAACTCGACTTTCTTTGGCGGGTCGGTGTAGGAGCCACCATTGGTGTTGTCCGGTTCATTCCAAATGTCCCAGCCGAGGATGCGGTTATCTTTGGCGAAGGCGCCGACGACGCCCTTTACGTACGCTTCCAGCCGAGGGTACTGCGCGGGATCCTCAAGCGCCTCCGCTCCCGGACTTTGTACCCAGCCGGAATTGTGGACGCCGGGCGTAGGAGCGTGCTGCTTGCCGAGTTTCGGATGAGGATCCCAGCAAGAATCGAAGAGAACAAAGAGCGGCTTGATGTGGTGCCGGGCGGAGATTTCCAGGAACTTGTCGATGCGCTTCTTAAATCCGGCGGGATCCTGCTGCCAGACGAGGTCGTGGAGAAAGACGCGCATGGTATTGAAGCCGATGGACTGAGCCCAGCCGAGTTCCTTATCGATGCGATCGGGATCGAAAGAGTCGGCTTGCCACATTTCGAGCTCGTTGATGGCATCCGAAGGGATGTAGTTGCTACCAGCGAGGAAGGGTTGCTTGGCGTACCAATCCTGGGCGGTTTTTTCGGACCAGCGGGCGGGAACCTGGGGTTGAGCGAAGGCAGCTAGCGCGCAGCCGGTGCTGAGGAGCAGAACGAGCCATTTTCGGTTCATGGGGTGTCGGGCCTCGGAAGCAGGATACGACGTTCCGGGTTGCGGAGAAAATGGTGTGTGGAATTTGCGGGGCGGTGACGTTAGGAAGCGAAGGTGCGAGGATGCCGGCCTAAAGGCCGGCCACTACAGAGTGCGAGAGTCCGCAACAGTCCGCGGCGGGGGGTGACCGTGCTAGAGTTTGGGGCTTCAGCGTTCGCTATGGGCGGGTGACATTTCGGGAGGTTCTTTTGGCGTATCGGGATTTGCGGGAGTTTGTGAAGCGGCTGGAGAAAGAGGGGGAGTTGAAGCGGGTGCGCGCGGATGTCGATCCGGTGCTGGAGATTTCCGAAATCGTGCAGCGCGTGGCGCGGGATGCGGGGCGCAAAGCGAACAGCGTCGGCCCGGCGCTGTTGTTCGAGAAACCGAAGGGGTCGCGAATTCCGGTGCTGGTGAACACATTCGGCAGCGTGCGGCGAATGGAACTGGCGTTCGAGGTGGAAAAGCTGGATGAGGTTGCGGAGCGGATTCGCGGATTTCTGGCGATGGAATCGCCGCAGGGGCTATTCGAAAAGATCAAGATGCTGCCGAAGCTGGCGGAACTCGGCTCCTTTTTCCCGAAGAGCGTCAAGGGCGGGGATTGCAAGGAAGTGATCCGCAAAGGCGCGGATGTCAATTTATTCGACTTTCCGATCTTGAAGACGTGGCCGCAGGACGGCGGACGATTCATTACGTTTCCGCTGGTGTTTACGAGGAACCCGGCGACCGGGAAGCGGAACGTTGGGATGTATCGCATGCAGGTTTATGACGAGCGGACCACGGGGATGCACTGGCAAACGCAGAAGCACGGCGCGGAGCATTTCCGGAGGGCGCGGGAGACGAATCCGGATGGGCGCATTCCGGTGGCGGTGGCAATCGGAGCCGATCCGGCTACGGCGCTGGCGGGAATGCTGCCGATTCCGCCGGACCTGGATGAAATGATGTTCGCGGGATTTTTGCGGCGCGAACCGGTGGAAATGGTGAGCTGCGAAACGAACGACCTGGAAGTTCCGGCAAATGCGGAGATCGTGCTGGAAGGGTATGTGAGCTTGAACGAGATGCGCACGGAAGGGCCGTTTGGGGACCACACGGGATTTTATTCGCTGGAAGGGGAGTACCCGGTATTTCACGTGGAGTGCGTGACGCACCGCAAGGATCCGATGTACCTGACGACGGTGGTAGGGCCACCTCCGCAGGAAGATTACTTCATGGGGTATGCGGTGGAGCGGGTGTTCCTGCCGGTGATGAAGATGCAGTACCCGGAAATTGTGGACGTGGCGATGCCGGCGGAGGGAATTTTTCAAAATTTGATGATCGTAGCGATCCGGAAGTCGTATCCGGGACATGCGCGGAAGATCATGAACGCGATCTGGTCGCTGGGGCAGGCAATGTTCACGAAGGTAATTGTGGTGGTGGATCACGATGTGGACGTGCACAACTACCGGGAAGTGGTATGGAAGGCATTGTGCGCGATGGACCCGGAACGCGATGTGCAATTTTCGCTGGGACCGGTGGATACACTGGATCATGCCGCGCGGATGCAGGACTACGGATCGAAAATGGGAGTGGATGCGACGCGGAAGTGGGCGGCGGAGGGATTTGCGCGGCCGTGGCCGGACGAGATCCTGATGGATGAGGCGACGAAGGCGCGAGTGAACGGGCTGTGGAAGACATTGAATTTATAGGGAGTAAGCAATCCAAGTGTCGGGTAACCCGGCTGCCGGCACCCAACTGCTCGCCGGCCGCGACTTCACCTGGCACGATGACGACGAGGCGCCCCGCGTCGCAATCGTCAATCAGACATTCGCACACGGCATGTTCGGAAATGAATCCGCACTCGGCCGCTCCTTCCTGATGGGACAGACGGCTTGTGAGATTGTGGGCGTCGTTGAGAACGGAAAGTACGACTCCCTCACCGAAACACCTTGGGCCGCGATGTTTTTCCCTCTCGAACAGAATCCCGACACGGACACGTCACTCGTAGTCCGCTCGCAGCTACCGCCCTCCGACATCGTGCCGGCGCTCCGCAAAACTCTCGCGCAGATCGATCCGTCCTTGCCATTTGTGATTCACACCTGGACCGACGCGCTCGCATTCGTTCAATTTCCCGCCCGTGTAGCCACCGCCATAATCGGCGTGATGGGTCTGTTCGCCGCGCTGCTTGCGGTCACCGGAGTCTTCGGCATGGCGATGTATTCCGTCTCTAAACGTGGATCCTAGCCCAGCGCACACTCCACGTCCACCCAGCCCGCCTCCTTCGGGAAGAGTAATCCTGCCCCCACGACGACAGGGCCGTGTACGCCTTTGTACGGGACGAGGTCAGGTGTCTTGCTCATCATCCGGCAGGAGCAATCACAGACTGGTCAATTCTGGCCGATCTCTTGCTACTAGACGTCCCTAACGGACTAGAATGACTTGGGTTTCCCGGTGCGATGACCAACACAGCTCCGCTGATCTCTAAGGGAATTCGCGCAAAACTGGAAACGGCCCGGGTCGCACGGCTGGCCACTTTGCAAGCCAAGCGGGGGCCGCACATGATTCCTATCTGCTTTGCCTGTAATGGGACCGTTTTCTACTCCGCAATTGATCGCAAGCCGAAGCGAGTTGCCCCGAATCGGCTGGCCCGGCTGAAGAACATTGAAAAGACGCCACAAGTGGCGTTGCTCGTAGATCATTATGACGAGGATTGGGCGCGACTCTGGTACGTGCTTGTGCGAGGAGAAGCAGAGCTGGTTTCCAGCGCAGTAGAACGCAAACGCGCTATTCAGCTTTTGAGAGCCAAGTATCCGCAGTATGGCCCGGACATGCTCCCGGACGATGCTCCGGTGTTGCGCATTACTCCTCGCCAGGTGACGGCTTGGGGCGACATCTAGCGCTTGGGACCACAGTTTCAGGCGACCTTCATCGTTCCAAGCAGCTGTTCCAACAGCGAGAGCCAGTAGTCCAACGACTGCCCTCGTGGCGCAAAGGCTGGATCAAAGAAAACTTCCTCGGCTCCAATCCTGGCGCAGGCGGCTACATCGTCACTGATCTGCTCGAGCGATCCGGAGAAGATGGCCCTGTCGTCGCCAAGCGGCTCGTTTCTGAGATCCAAACCCGCATGCACGACCATTTTGATGGTGGACGGATCGCGCCCGGCTTCTTTAGCCATTTGCCGGATGCTGGCAAACATGTCCGCCATGACGGGTACTGGGAGGAAAACCGGATTCCACCCGTCAGCCAGGGTCGCGAGGCGCTTCAGCGCCTTGGGGACGAACGCTCCCAGATAAATTGGGGGATGCGGCTTCTGCACGGGCTTCAGGTCGATGTAAGACAGCGGGACGTTGAAAAACTTTCCATGAAACTCGACAGGATTTGTGGTCCAGATGGCCTTGAGCAGCGGCAGAAACTCGTCGGCCATCGCGCCGCGCTTCGTCATGTCGGAATTGGTCGCGTCCATTTCGTCCTTGTTCCAGCCCAGGCCGAGGCCAACGTTCAGCCGGCCGTTGGAGAGGACATCGATGGTGGTCAACCGTCGTGCCAGCACCACGGGCTTGTGGTACGGCATGTCGAGCACGCTGGTGCCGAGCCGAATTTTCTTCGTCTGAGCGGCAGCGTAAGTGAGCGCATCGAGGGGATCGAGCACGTGCCTATAAACTTCGGGCAGATGTCCGTCCGGCGTACCGGGATAGGGCGTCTGAAGCTTTAGTGGATAGAGCAGGCGTTCGATCGTCCAGAGGCTGTTGTAACCGAGAGCCTCGGCGCGTTGCGCGACTCTTGTGACAGCTTCCGCCGTGCCGATGGGCCCGATGTTAGGTAAGCAAAACCCAATCTTCATGGCACATCTCCATGAGAAGACGGCGGAGATTGTAAAACAGAAAGCGCCTCTCGTCGACGATACTGTTAGTGAACCGCGCAAGGCGGAACCCAGCTACAGAGAACAGTTTCCGAACAAGACGGTGTGCATTGCCTTTGAATGGCGTGGGCTTGCCGGTGAATGTGTGATTTTGCTTGAGAAGCACCCCTAGCCTTGCAGAAACGCGCGGTTAGCGGAGGAGTGGATTCCGGGACGATGGAACGGTGCATCGGATTTCTCGGCGCTGGAGCCTAAGGGGGCTTTCGCGGAGGGCGTGACCACTAAAGATAACCGTCCCATGGAACAGGTCGAATAGAGTGCAAAAGTGCAACTAATAGCGGTACTGATAGACTTGAAACCCCATATGTATGGGGCCATACCATAAATAACCTGCAACTGCCGGGAACTACCCCTATTCTTAGGACAACTGCGGTAGAGAATCGCTTGACCCTCCGCGCGAGGGGATGGGATAACGCTTGCACGGGGCGCACCTCGCTTTATGCCGAGAGTGTACGGGGTGCACCAGCTTGTGGAATGGGCGGGTCAAGCCCGGGGTAGCGATCCTCGTGACTGAATCTAGAGAAGTGATGAATGTGCGGCAGGCCTCTCAGTATCTGGGTATATCTCCAGATACCCTGTACCGTTACATCACCGAGGGCGAGATTCCGGCGTTCAAGCTCGGAAATCGGTGGAAACTGCGTAAGACCATCCTGGACCGATGGATGGAACGGAAGATGAGCCAGGCGAGCGTGAGGCGCCGTTAGCGGCGCCGAGAAACACGGAAAGAGGCCACGAGTATGTGGTTACTGGGCGGGAAGAACAAGCAACTGGTGGGACTGGATATCGGCTCGAGCTCGATCAAAGCGGTGGAGCTGAAGTCCACCAAAGCGGGCTACGAGCTGGTGAGCTTCGGCATGGAGCCACTGGCGCAGGATACGGTGGTGGACGGCGCGATCATGGATGCGCCGCAGGTGGCCAACGCGATCAGCAAGATTTTCGACGCACAGAAGATCAAGACGAAAAACGTGGCGACGTCGGTGTCGGGACACTCGGTAATCGTAAAGCGAGTGCCGCTGCCGTTGATGACGGAAGAAGAGCTGTACGACCGGATACCGTCGGAAGCCAGCCAGCATATCCCGTTCGACATCGCGGACGTGAACCTGAGCTACCAGCTGCTGGAGTCCATGGATGCGCAGATGGACGTGCTGCTGGTGGCGGTAAAGAAGGACAAGATTCTGAACCACACCAACGTGCTGGCGCAGGCGGGCAAGACGCCGATGGTGGTCGATATCGATGCGTTCGGCCTGCAGAACTGCTTTGAAGTGAATTACGAGCCGGATGCCGGACAGACGGTGGCGCTGCTGAATATCGGCGCGAGTGTGATGAACATCAACATCGTGCGCGGAGGCATACCGCTGTTTACGCGCGACGTGAGCGTGGGCGGGAACCAGTTTACGGACGCGCTGCAGAAAGAACTGGACCTGAGTTTCGACGATGCCGAGCGGCTGAAGAAGGGCGATACGCTGCCGAGCGTCACCGATGATCAGAAACAGCAGATTTTGCGAAGCGTTTCGGACATCCTGACGCTGGAAATCCAGAAGACGTTCGATTTCTTCCGAGCCACGGCGAGCGGGGAGAACATTCAGAGAATCGTAGTGGCGGGCGGCACCGCGAGGGTCCCGGGACTGGTGGACCTGTTGCGGGAAGAGTTTGCGATGCCGGTCGAGGAACTGAACCCGTTTCGAAGAGTGCTGGTGAATCCCGGCCGGCACAGTGACGATCAGATTCGCGACATGGCTCCGCGGCTGGCGATAGCTGTGGGGCTGGCACTGAGGAGCTTCGACTAGCCATGATTCGTATAAATCTTCTTGGACAAAACCGTCCCAAGGCAACCCGGAGGCAGGTGGATCCGGGAGCCGGGCTGCCGATCCTGTTCATTGGCGTGGGACTGCTGTTCGGGTTCCTGATCCTCGGGTATCTGTACTACTCGTGGCAAAACCAGTTGAACGCGGAAAACAGCCGGATCAAACAGTTGCAGGCACAAAAGGCGGACCTGGAGCAGGTGAAGATGCAGGTCGAAGCGTTCGAAAAGCAGAAAACGGTGCTGCAACAGCGAGTGCAAACGATCGAGCAACTGCAGCGGGACCGCACCGGCGGACAGGAATTGCTGGACGAGATCGCGGCAACGGTTTCGCGGACAGAGAATTTGTGGCTGACCACCATGGCGCGTAAGGGGAACAACCTGGCGCTGGAAGGGGCGTCGGCGTCGATCAATTCGGTCGCCAACTTCATAACGGCTTTGAAACGCTCCGGTTATTTCCAGAAGGTGGAAATCAAGGAATCCAGGCAGGACGAGAAGAACAGTTCGATACAGACCTATACCTTTCAATTGACGGCGGAAATTTCGCCTCCCGCAGCGGCTCCAAGCACTGCGCATCCTACACAAGCCAAGCCGGCGAGTACGCCAGCACAACCAGCGCCGGCGCCGGTACCGGCGAAGAAAGGGTAGGAACAGCGCCATGGCCAATCCATTCCGCGATATGTCGGTGATCATGCAGGGTCTGCTGGCCCTGGCCATCACCGTGGTGTTGGTGGTGGCGGGGGTATACCTGCCGGTCTCACCCGTGGCGCAAGAGCGCGACGAGGTGGACAAAGCGGTACGACAGAGATCGCAACTGACCCAGGAAGTTACGCAATTGCAGGTGTACCGGCAGCGTTACGGGGAATTGAAGTCGCAGATGGATGCGCTATCGAAGCAACTGGATACGCTGAAGACCATCGTGCCGGAGGAAAAGGAAACGGACGAATTCATCCGCATGGTGCAGGGAGCGGCGTCGGCTTCGAACATTCAACTGCGAAGACTGACGGCACAGCCCATCGTGGCGCGGGAATATCACTACGACATGCCGTTTGAAATCCAGGCGGACGGGCCGTACTTCAACATTCTGGATTTTTTCGGGCGGTTGAGCCGATTGTCGCGAATCATCAACGTCGGGGACCTGGACTTCGAGGACGCCGCGGGGAGCAAGGGTTCCAAGTATCAGATTCGGCCGGGCACGTCGGTATCGGGCGTGTTTACGGCAACAACGTTCTTCACCAAGCCGGCGGATACGGGAGCTGCGAAGGGCCCGGCCAAGCCAGCTGGAAAACCGTGAACGGAATGAGCGAACTATGCGTTCTGTGAACACATTAGTACTCGGGATGATGCTAGCGGCAAGCGCAGCGAGCTTGCATGCACAGGCTACGCCCGCTGCCGGAACGGGAACAAAGCCCGCGCCGACGGCCAAGGGCAAGGCCGGGCAGCGTGCCGCGAAGACCGCCGCGAAACCAGCGGCCAAGAAGGTAACGAAGAAAGCGGAAGCCAAGCCGGCTCCGGAGGGCGCCGAAGCGGTGACCGCCGAGAGCGAAGGAAAAGTGGCGCGGCGGGATCCGTTTGAATCGTTGGTGAGCCGCCAGCAGGCAGCGGGAGCAGCGGCCAAGAACCTTCCGCCGGGCAAAGCAGGATTGCAGGTGAGCACGTTGCGGTTGGACGGCATCGTGCGAGCGCCGAACGGGATGATCGCAGTGGTGTCGAATCCGCAGGCGCGAACCTACTTTTTGCGGGAAGGCGATCAGCTCTACGACGGACGAGTGGAGAAGATTGCCATGGACGGAGTTTCGTTCCACGAATTGGGCAAGGATGCGTTCGGGAAGCCCGTGGAACGCCAAGTAAACAAGAGAATCTACGCCAGTGCAGGAGAACAGCAATGAAGACGAACCGGCCGGCCTTTCAAATTGGCTGCCTGATACTTGCGGCAGCGGCGCTGAACACGGCACCGCTGCTGGCGCAGACCCAGGAGCCTACCGGCGCAACCGCGACGGCTTCGGTCATCTCCAGCGTGGCGATCACGCAAGCGGCGCAGCGGTCGAGCGTGCGCGTGGAAGGGGTCGGGCGGCTGGAAGCGCGAGCGGTGCGCATGCAGAATCCGGACCGGCTGGTTTTGGACTTCAGCGGCGCACGGGTGGCGGTGCAACAGAACGCCATTCCCGGCGTTGCGGCACCGGTACGCGGCGTGCGTGTGGGGCAGTTCCGCCCGGACGTGGCGCGCGTGGTGGTGGATCTGACGGCGGCAGCGCCGTACCAGATCTCGCACGAGGGACCGGTAATGATCGTGGCCTTCGAACTGGAGCCGCAATCTCCGGTGGAAAGCCCGGCAAGCGCAACGACGCTGACGTCCGCGGACACGCAAAAGACGCGGCCGGAGTTCCGCTATTTGCCCGGGACACTGAAGAGCGCCTCGGCGAAGCACGCCAAGCTGGAATTGATTTCCGCACCGCGATTCGCGCTGGCGAGCGAACTGACGCAAAAATCATCGGGTTTCGCAGCGCTGAATGAGGCGAGCCAACCGGCACGTCCAGACAGCCCGGCGCAACAGGCGGCGCAGGCCGCGACGCAGCAGGCGGGCAATGCGGCAGCGACGGTTGCGGGGCAAGACGCGCCCGTGGCGGCACCGGCCAAATACACCGGCGAACCGATTTCCGTGAACCTGAAGGACGTGGACTTGCGCGATTTCTTCCGGCTGATTCATGAAATCAGCGGACTGAATGTGGTGCTGGATCCTTCGGTCAAGGGCAATTTGACCATCGTCCTCGACGAAGTTCCCTGGGACCAGGCGCTGGACATCGTGCTGCAGAACAACGGACTGGAAAAGCAATTGCGCGGAAATGTGCTGCGCATCGCGACGCTGGAAACCATCAAGCGCGAAGCAGATACCGCGAAGGATTTGCGTAAATCTCAGACGGATGCACAGGAGACCGTGACGGTCACGCGAGTACTGAGCTACTCGAAGGCCGAAGCGCTGACCGGAACGCTGAAAAAGTTCCTGACCGGACGCGGCGACATCCTGGCGGACTCGCGTTCGAACCAACTGATCATCCGGGATATCCCGGGAGTGATCCCCACGATCGACAACCTGATCCGGCAACTGGATCGCAAGTCACAGCAGGTGGAGATCGAGGCGCGGGTAGTGGCCGCTTCGCGGTCTTTTGCGCAGGATATCGGAACCGAACTAGGATTCGCGGGCAGCACGACCAGTGGACGCTCGTTGTTTTCCGGCTCACCAGCAGTGGGAGGCAGCGGTGTCACGACCGGAGCAGGGATTCCGGCCTCACCGGTAACAATCGCCAACGGAACGACCACGGGTAACGCAATCTCCACGGGAATCCCGCTGAACACGGCTTTGGGCGCGGGGGTACCGACCAGCGGTTTCGGTTTCTCGCACCGCTCGCCGAACTTCGCAGTGGATTTCTTCATCACCGCAGCGGAGTCCAAGGGCGTCGGCAAATTGCTGTCAAAGCCGCGGGTGGTGACGCAGAACAACGAAAAGGCGACCATCAAACAAGGTACCAAGATCCCCATCCAAACGACCATCAACAACACCATATCGGTGCAGTACATCGACGCGGTGTTGAAGCTGGAAGTAACGCCGCAAATCACGGCGGAAGGCACGGTGTTCATGGACGTGCTGGTGGAGAATACGCAGATCGATCAAGGTATTCCGCGAATTTCGGGTATTCCGGCGTTGGATACACAGTCGGAAGAGACCAAGGTACTGGTAGCCGACGGGGGCACGGTAGTGGTCGGCGGAATCATCATCTCCCAGCAGAACGTAAACGTGACCGAGGTGCCGATCGTGGGCAGCTTGCCGATCATCGGGCGGCTGTTCAAGCGCACCAACGTTTCCGTTACGTCGTCGGAGTTGCTGTTCTTCCTGACACCGCGCATTATTCCCGGATAAGCTTCCGGGATTCCGGACGCCGGGCAACTGCCGGTAAAACGAAGCTTCCAATCCATGTTGAAATCGAGGAGACTGCGGTCTCCTCGATTTATTTTATGACCAGGAACGCTCTTTTTTCGCGAAGACGAGCCGCGCTGCGGTCGGCGCTGGCTGCCAAACGGTTGCGCCACCTGTTGGTTACCGATGCGGCGAGCTGGTACTACCTTACGGGATTCACGGGGGAAGCCGGGGCGCTGATCGTTTCGCGGAGCGGGACAGCGCTTATTACGGACGGACGATTCACGGTTCAGGCCAAAGAAGAGACCGCCGGGATCCGCATTGTGGGCCAGCGCGCCGGGCTATTTGCGGCTGCTGGAGAGCTGCTGAAGGCGGCAGGCAGGGGGGCGTGCGGTTTTGACGCATCCCGGATCACCGTGGCGCAACTGCAGGACCTGCGCAAGTCCGCGGGCCCACGGGTCCGCTGGACACCGGCTGGAGACTGCGTGGAACCGCTGCGGAGGCGCAAGGGAGCCGAAGAACTGGCCCAGATGCGCCGGGCAGCCATCCTGGCGGGAGAAGTGGCGGAGAGCGCGATCCGGATGCTGAAACCGGGAGTGCGGGAGTGCGAAGTGGCGGCGGAAATCGAATACCTGATGCGCAGCGGCGGAGCGTCGGGACCGGCCTTTGAAACTATCGTGGCCTCCGGGCCCCGAGGGGCATTTCCACACGCGCGTCCCACGTCCAAACGCTTGAGGAAAAATGAGTTGGTCGTGTTGGACCTGGGTGTTATACTCGCGCACTATTGCAGCGACATCACGCGTACCGTGGTGGTGGGGCGCGCCTCTGCGCGGGTCCGCAGGTGGTACCGGGCGGTGCAGGAAGCGCAGTCGGCGGCAATTGACGCGATTCATCCGGGAGTCCGCTGCGGCGATGTAGATGCGGCAGCCCGGCAAGTGCTGACATCCTATCAGTTGGAATCCTTTTTCGTGCACAGCACGGGTCACGGCCTGGGTTTGCAGGTACACGAAGAGCCACGGATAGCGAAGGGGCAAGAACAGCGGTTGGAACCGGGGAATGTGGTAACCGTAGAGCCCGGCGTGTACGTGCCGGGAGTAGGCGGTATACGAATCGAAGACGATGTAGCAGTGCTGGAAAAAGGAAGGGAAGTACTTACCCGTATTGCACGGGACCTTATCGAGATCTAGAACAGGCATGAAACGCAAACCGTCCTCGAAACCGACCGGCAGTCCGTCCTTCGCGAGTTCCGAAATTGAGCACATCGAGCAATTGCTGCGCTTCATGAGCGAGCACAACCTCGAGGAATTCGAATATTCCAACGGCGATCTGAAAATACGGCTGAGGAAGGCGACAGCGTACGCGCCGGTAGGGATGATGACGCGGCCGCAGGGGGTTCCGGAAATCATCGTTCCCGGACATACCCCGGCGCCTCCCGCGCACGGTTCGGCAGCTATGCCCGCAGCGCCCATGCCGGAAAGCCGCGCCACGGACGAGTTGCACCTGGTGAAGTCACCCATCGTGGGAACCTTTTATGGAGCGCCGAGCCCCGGAGCGGAAAGCTTCGTGAAGATAGGCGGTTACGTGGAAACCGGGCAAACGCTGTGCATCGTGGAAGCGATGAAGTTGATGAACGAAATCGAATCGGACATCAGCGGGGAAGTGTTGCGAATCTTCGCGGAAAACGGACAGCCGGTGGAGTACGGGCAACCGCTGTTTGGGATCCGGCCGAGCCGGAAAAAGTAGCACCGCCTTCGACATGTTCCATAAAATCCTAGTTGCGAATCGCGGGGAGATCGCGCTGCGGGTCATCTGCGCCTGCAAGGAACTGGGCATTTCCACGGTGGCGGTCTATTCCGAAGCGGACCGCAACTCGCTGCATGTACGGTTCGCCGATGAGGCGGTGTGCATTGGCCCGCCGAGAAGCTCGGAGAGTTACCTGAATATTCCGCAAGTGATCAGCGCCGCGGAAATAACCAATGTGGATGCGATTCATCCCGGCTATGGATTTCTTTCCGAAAACGCCAATTTCGCCCGGGTGTGCGAAGCCTCGAAGATCACTTTTATCGGCCCGAGACCCGAAGTGATCGAAATGATGGGCGAGAAGGATCGCGCGCGCCGGGAGATTCGAACCGCGGGTTTGGCCACCGTGCCGGGAAGCGACGGCATCGTGGAAGGCGAGGAGCAGCTGGCGAAAGAGGCGGCGCGAATCGGGTTTCCGTTGATATTGAAGGCCTCCGCGGGAGGCGGGGGAAGAGGCATGCGGATCGTCCGCAACGAAGACGAATTGCTGCCGGCCTATCAGACCGCGCGAAACGAGGCACAAACCGCGTTCGGCACCCCCGACGTTTACGCGGAAAAGTTCCTGGAGCATCCGCGGCACATCGAATTCCAGGTACTAGGCGATCATCACGGCAAGGTCATCCACCTGGGGGAGCGCGAGTGCAGCATCCAGCGGCGGCACCAGAAGCTGGTGGAGGAATCTCCATCCCCGGTGATTGACGCCAAACGGCGCAAGGAGCTGGGCGGAAAAGTGGTTCGCGCGCTGGAAAAGATCGGCTATACCAACGCAGGCACGGTCGAGTTCCTGATGGATGAAGACGGATCGATCTACTTCATCGAAATGAATACACGCATCCAGGTAGAGCACCCGGTAACCGAATTCGTGACCGGGGTGGACCTGGTGAAGACGCAAATCCGGATTGCCGCGGGAGAAAAACTGGAAGAAGCGGTGGGAGAAATGCATTTCTCCGGACACTCCATCGAGTGCCGGATCAATGCGGAAGATCCGGTAACTTTCGTGCCTTCGGCCGGACGAATCTCCACGTTTCAGGCTCCGGGGGGAACCGGGGTGCGGGTGGACTCCGCGGCCTACGCGGATGCGGTGATTCCTCCGTACTACGATTCGATGATCGCCAAGCTGATCGTCAAAGGCCGCGACCGCGGCGAGGCCATCAGCCGGATGAAGCGAGCGCTGGAAATGTTCGTGATCGAAGGCGTGAAGACGTCGATTCCGCTGCACCGCAAGATTCTGGCGGATGCGGATTTCGCAGCCGGAAACTTCGATACCCACTTTATCGAGCGGCTGTTGGGCACGAACGGCAAATAAGTGGCCGGGCCTCGCCTTGTTCTGCCCAGGTTGTACGTGATATTAGACGCAGCCCTGCTGAATTCTCCCCTACAAGAGTGCGCTCTGGAACTGGCCGACGCCGGAGTCCGGCTGATGCAGTACCGCGACAAGAGTGCTCCTTCGCGGAAGTTGCTGGAGGTTTCCCGCGAATTGGTGTCGGTGCTGAAGCCCACAGGCGCGGCATTGCTGGTAAACGACCGGGCCGACGTGGCGTGGCTTGCCGGAGCCACGGGCGTTCACGTGGGACAAGACGACCTGGAAGTGGAAGGGGCGCGGGCGCTGGTCAGCTTAGAACGATGGGTTGGCGTTTCCACACACAATCTCAAACAATTACGAGCGGCGGCGGAGACTTCGGCGGACTATATTGCCGTGGGGCCCGTCTTTCGCACTTCTTCCAAGGCGAATCCCGATCCGGTGGTCGGCCCAGAGCTGGTACGCCAGGCTCGCGCCCTGACCAGCAAGCCCATAGTGGCGATCGGGGGAATCACGCTGGACCGCGCTGCTTCGGTGATCGAGGCCGGAGCGGACAGCGTAGCGGTCATCAGCGACATTTTGCGGGCGCCGAGTGCCTCGCAGCGCGCCCGGCAATACCTGGACGTGCTGGGCGATGAGCATCGTCCTGGCAAGGCCTGAGGGCCACTGGAATGGCGAACTCCCCGACAGCGACTCCCCGTGAAGCGTCATCCCAGGATGCCGGATTTGTCCGCGCGATCGGATTGTTCGACGGCACGATGATCGTGGCGGGCTCGATGATTGGGTCGGGCATCTTCATCGTGGCGGCGGACATCGCGCGACAGACCGGATCCGCCGGCGGTCTCCTGCTGACATGGATCTTGACGGGGTTGTTGACGATCTCCGCGGCATTGTCGTTCGGCGAGTTGGCGGCGTTGTTTCCGCGCGCAGGCGGCCAATACATTTATTTGCGCGAGGCGTATTCGCCTTTGTGGGGATTCCTGTACGGCTGGACGCTGTTTCTGGTAATCCAGACCGGCACAATCGCGGCCGTAGCGGTGGGTTTCGCGCGCTACCTGGGAGTGCTCTGGCCGGCGATATCGGGAACTTCCTGGATCATCCGGCCCATCGATTTTTCGTCGAAGTATGCGATCAGCCTTTCGGTGC
>CAWFXG010000006.1:0-133523 GCA_963819745.1 uncultured Acidobacteriota bacterium
GTTTTGGCCGCTCGGTGCACTCATCCGCGCAGCAAGATCGTCGCGCGGCTCCGATCGCGTTGCGTATCGATACGTAATCCCCAACAGAACGGCAACGCTGAGCACGATGGCAATGATGGCGCATATGATTGCGTAATCGGGAACGAGGCCCTTCACACGTGAAATCTTGGGCTTCATCGGCGCGGCCCCGGCTGACGCAAAACCTAACGTGTCAACATCCGCAGAGGCGCTAAGTTCCTTTGCCCAACTGCTGGTGTCATTCAGCATGGTCAGGCTTAACGAACGTGCATATTCGTTCGGAGGTCATGCTTCCACTTTTCTGGAAATATCGTATACTCGAACTATGGGCTTATTCCAGTGGGGACCCTGGGGAAGCCGATGAGGTCGTCTGTATGCCAAAAGGCGCACTTGCGGTTGTCAGTCATGTCGAAGCGGCGGTGCCGGGAACAGCGATGTCGCTGCCGCACGCGCTGGCGGGGCTTGCCGCTTTGGGCCAACCCACCCGGCTTGCGATCTTTCGCCTGCTGATGCAGCGCGAGCCGGCGGGGTTGCTGGCCGGGGCAATCGCGCAAGCGGTCGGCTGCCCCGCCAATACGCTGTCCTCGCACATCCGATCCGGCGCGCGCCGGACTTGTCCGCGGTGTACGCGACGGTCGCTCGATTATTTATCGGGCCGACGTGGACGGCATGCGTGCCTTGATGCTCGTTCCTCGTCACCGATTGCTGCAATGGTCACCCGGAGCTTTGCGAATTCAATGGACAGCAGGGCAGCAAGTGTGGTCGCGCGCCACGGTCCGCCGCCGAGAAACGGAAGAGGTGACCCCAATGGATGCATCTGCTGAGCATAAACCGATCAACGTCCTGTTCCTGTGCAGGCAACTCGGCGCGCTCCATCATGGCCGAGGCGATTTCGAATCGGGCCGGCCAAGGACATGTTCGTGGCTATTCGGCCGGCAGTCACCCGAAAGGGCAGGTGCATCCCTACGCGGTCGACTTATTGCGAAAGCTGAATTTTGACCTCGCGGGCCTTCGCTCGGAAAGAGCTGGACCGAGTTTGCCAAGCCCGATGCTCCGAAGATCGACTTTGTTTTCACCGTCTGTGATGACGCAGCCAAAGAGTCCCGCCCGATCTGGCCAGGTCAACCAATGACCGCCCACTGGGGAATTCCTGACCCGGCTGCTGTCGAGGGAACCGAGGTCGAGAAGCGGCTGGCGTTTGCCGATGCTTTGCGCATGCTGACGACCCGCATCAACGTCCTCGTTGCCTGTGCCCCTGCGCTCATTGAGCGCTCTTACGTTGCAAAAGCAGCTCAACGAGATCGGCAAGTTAAAAGCATCGAACGACAATCCCGTATCGACACCATCATGACCGAAGCGCCTGCTCCACTGTCGCGGCGGCTTTGTGCCGAAGGCCTAGGCACTGCGATTTTGGTCGCGACCGTGGTGGGTTCAGGAATCATGGCCGAGCGTCTCGCGGGCGGCAACCAGGCAATCGCGCTCCTTGGCAACACCATTCCGACCGGTGCGATTCTCATCGTGATCATCACGATCCTCGGACCGATTTCCGGGGCGCACTTCAATCCGGCGGTCACCATGGTTTTTGCACTTCGCGGAACGACGCCGTGGCACGAGGTCGCCCCCTACGTGCTGGTGCAATGCCTGTGCGGGATCGCTGGATACTTTAACGCCTCCACGCGCGTCGGTTTTTCGGCCGCGCACACTAGCGGCAAGTCCCCGATTTCCAGAAGTTCCGGCGTCGTGAAAAACACCATATTCACGGGATAGTGATAAATGGAATTGCACAAGCTACCTTTGTCGATGACCAGCGGCCGCATTCCCGCTCTTCGGGCCTCGATGGCGCATGCCAATCCTGTAGGGCCAGCGCCCAGGCAAATCACGTCGTAGTTTTCCATCGGATTTTTAGTTTGCCGGGAGTCGCTCGGAATTGCAAATTCGCCGCCGGAGCCCTATTGCGGGGGTGCCTCTTCCAGGATGGAGGTCACGTCGGCGCGAAACCTGTTCAATTCCTCCGCGCGTTCCGCGGTTACCGGGACTTCCTTCTGCTTCCATACAAACGCGTCGCCGGCTCCGCGCCTGACGCGCACGCTCAAATTGCCTTCCAGGAGATAGCTGGGAGGCGCCAACAATCGCAGCCCCCCTTCCGGAACGGGCGCAAGCACGACGGCACACTCCCCGCGCCGCAGGCATAGCGCGCTTTCGTAAGGCGGAATGGCTATCGGCCGAAGTCCGGCCTCCAGCAGCCTTTCGATGATGTGCATTTGCCGTGAAGTGAATTCCCGCATAGACCGCCGGCGGCGCCGCGAACCTGGCGTACCCTTAAACGATTGGTTGATTTGCGAAGAATCAGGCGGCGGTCGAATCCGCTGCCTTGGCTTGCAGCTCTTCCGAACCTTCCAGCTGGGCCAGAATGCCGCGCAAGGTATCGATCAGTTCATCCCGCGAAACATGGCTCTTCTTGAACTGGATGCGGAAACGAAAAGCTTCGCTGTCGGGCTCGAACTGAAAAATGAAGGGCTGGGGGCGCTGCGGAGCTGCCTGCTCCTCGCGCCGTTCCTTGCGCGCTTCATCGCGGGTCAACCCGCCTTGCAGGATTCGCTGCAACATCTCCACCATTTTCTTCTCGGTTGGCTGGCGGGCGATCTGCAGGAGTAGCGACTTTGAATTGACGCCGTGCTCTGTGCATCGCTTGCGAAGCGCTTCGGGAATATTCCGGAGCGAGAGAGTTTCCGTAACCGAGGAACGCGCTCGCCCGATTTTCCGCGCCACATCTTCGTGGGTGTATTCGAATTGCGTCGCCAGCCGGTGCAGGCCATCCGCTTCTTCGAACGGTGTCAGGTCCTTGCGCTGGATATTTTCGATCAACCCGATTTCCAGCGTTTCCGCATCGTCGGCCATCTTTTCGATGCACGGAACCTCGTTCAGCCCGGCGGCTCGCGAGGCGTGATACCTCCGCTCACCAGAGATGATGTAGTAGCAATCTTCACGCGGAACGAAACGCACCAGCAGGGGTTCCAGCACGCCTTTTTCACGTATGGAATCCGTCAACTCCCGCAGATCGCCGATGGACTTGCGCGGCTGGTCCGGGTTGGGCCGGATCTGATCCACCGGGATCATTCGTCCGATGGCTGCTCCGCTGTAGCTTGTCAGTGACTCGACATAGTGCGCGTCATGCCGCATCTTCAGCGTGACGGGTAATCCGGTCCTCTTCAACACGTTGAATAACCTCCCCAGCGAGCTTTTTGTATTCCAGCGCACCGGGTGATTTCGGCGCGAACGTTAAAATTGTTTCCTTGTACGCCGGACTTTCCTCCAGGCGCACGTTCTTGCTGATTTTTGTCTTGAACAACATTTCTCCGAACACCGTTCGAATCTGACCATGCGTATCTCGCGCGATGTTGGTGCGTTTGTCGAACAGGGTGATCACCACACCCAGCATCTTCAAACCGGGGTTCGGTCTGGCACGAATCCGTTCATACGTTTCCAGCAAATCGTCGGTGCCTTCGATGGCGAAGTATGCGGCTTGGATCGGAACCACCAGATGCGTCGACGCTACCAGCGCATTTACGGTCAAGATTCCCAGCGAGGGTGGCGTATCTAGGACGATATAGTCAAAATCCTTCAGCACCGGTGCCAGCGCGTCTTTCAGGCGGAACGGAGCGTCGAACTGTCCGGCAAGTACCTGTTCAGCTTCGCCAGCGCCAGCCGCCCAGGTCCCAGAAAGAGCATTGAATCCTTCGTCGGTTTTACAACTGAGGCCATCGGCGTGCGGCTCTCATTCGACACGTCGAACATGGAAGCGGGAATTTCGCCGGAATCGTAAAAAGCGATAGTGGAGTTGGCCTGAGGATCAAGATCGATAAGCAGTGTGCGCTTGCCACGATTCGCGAGGCCGGCCGACAAATTGATGGCCGTCGTGGTTTTGCCGACGCCGCCTTTCTGATTCGCGATCGTGATGATGGCAGTCATGTGCTTCTGCCTCCCTTCGGGCGATCGGAATAGTTTCGCCGCGTCCCGGCAAACGAGTTGCTATATATGGGTGCCTCCCACAAAGAACCCCTAGGGCTAGGCCCACTCTACTTTCGCATTGGTTTCCAAAGCAAGGAAAAAGTGAAGCTTACAGAGGATCGGTGGAAAAGCCCCGGTCGGACACATCCTACCGGTCGCGCCTTTTAGAACTCCAAACCCCAGAAATCTTCTTCCTGATGCTGCAACTCCAGTCCCAGCTCCCACCCCGTTCGCCCTTCATGCCCTCGCCAGACAACCGTGGAATCGCACGCTTTCTGGTTGATCTGGTTGGTCAGGCGCAGTTTC
Source organism: uncultured Acidobacteriota bacterium (assembly GCA_963819745.1). Classification (GTDB taxonomy): domain Bacteria; phylum Acidobacteriota; class Terriglobia; order Acidiferrales; family UBA7541; genus Acidiferrum. The sequence continues at coordinate 4,333 of CAWFXG010000006.1, forward strand.
TGCCCAACAACAAAGCCTTGCGGGAAAATACCGAGACATCCTTTCGGGCTGATGTCGACGGTATAGCCTTCCGCCCGGTGCGTTTCCCCCTTCTCCGTCCATTCGATCGTCACGGCAGCCCGTGAATTGAGGCGCAAGCCTGCACGAATGTGCTTCATCCGCTGCTCGAAACTGACGTCTTTCGCGATCGGCACGATTCGGTCTCCTTACCACGGGTACTAACGAACGATCAGGATTGCCTCGAATATCCAAACAGGGTGTTACCCAGCCGGCAGAAAGCTTGTTCTATCCGCAGGTTACGGGCCCGTTGCTCTCCGGTCAATGGCACTTCCTTCCCGCCGCAACCGGTAAGTTACTCCCTGGCGCCGAAAGCGCGGCGGTTTGCACTACCTGCCGCCCCCGCTTACACTGGCGCCGCCCATGATTAGCACCGCTACTCTTCGCGCAGAACTCTACCCCACCGTCCGGCTGGCTCTGCCGCTCGTACTCGCCGAACTTGGGTGGATGAGCATGGCCATCGTCGACACCATCATGGTCGGCCATCTGCCGAACAGCGCTGCGGCAATGGGCGCGGTGAGCCTCGGTTCGAACATCTTCATTGTGCTCGGCCTGTTTGGCGGCGGCCTGCTGCTGGGACTCGATACCCTGGTTGCACAGGCCTTCGGTGCCGGGCAAAGAGAAGACTGCCATCGCTCGCTGATCAATAGCATCTACCTGAGCATTGCACTGACGCCGTTCCTGGCTGCTCCAGTGTTGCTCCTTCCTCGTCTCTTGCGATCGATGCAAGTCGATAAGGATGTACTTTCCCTGGCAATTCCGTACACGAATGCGCTAACGGTCGGTCTTCTGCCGCTGCTTCTGTATTTCGCGTTGCGGCGGTGCCTGCAGGCTATGGACATGGTGCGGCCGGTCGCCTTCGCACTTATTAGCGCGAACCTTGTAAACGCCGGCTTTAATTGGGTTCTGATCTACGGTCACCTCGGCGCGCCCGCCATGGGTGCCGTTGGGTCGGGCTGGTCCACGGCCATCGCGCGAACCTACATGGCTGCGGTTCTAGTCGGCTACCTGTTGTGGTATGACCATCGTTATCGCACCAATTTGTTGAAGACCCCGGTAGATGTCGATCTCTCTCGCATCCGGCGCTTGATCACGCTCGGACTTCCCGCTGCGCTGCAATTCACTCTCGAAAGCGGCGTCTTTGCCGCCGCCACTGCCTTGATCGCTCGCCTGGGTGCTGTGCCCCTGGCCAGCCACCAGATTGCCCTGAACACTGTGGCGTTGACCTACATGGTGCCGTTGGGGATCGCTTCCGCCGCGGCTGTTCGCGTGGGGCAAGCGCTTGGACGTAAAGAGCCACAGGCTGCCGGCGACGCCGGAGGGACCGCGATCTTCCTCGGTGCCTCATTCATGACCCTCGCGAGCATCGGTCTTCTCGTTTTTCCCCGATGGATTGCGCGGGTCTACACGCCGGATGAAGCCGTCATACATAGCACCACCGCGTTACTTGCCGCCGGCGCGGCCTTTCAACTCTTCGATGGCATTCAAACTGTGGCTACCGGAGCGCTTCGCGGCGCGGGAGACACTCGCACACCCATGCTGTGCCATCTCCTCGCCTACTGGGTCATTGGCTTGCCGCTTGGCGCGTGGTTATGTTTCCGCCTGCAATGGGGTGCTTTAGGGTTGTGGATAGGTCTGAGCCTCGCGCTGATTCTTATCGGCGTTGTGTTGCTTTTCGTCTGGCGACGCATGGTTCGGCATCTGCAAAGCCGCGCTTTTGCGAACTAGCGTAACAGTCGAACCAGGTTGCTGTAATCGTCAGTCCATAACACCGGAGGCGCTTCACCGGGGAATGGAATCCTCGATACTTTGAGCTCCGGCAGATCCAGTGCCGCGGCATCGCGGGACAATAACACCCAGTCCGACGTCCATAGGTAGCTTTGCAGCGACAACGTCACTCCGCGGCTTCCGTGCAGGCCGAATTCCTTGGCCACGCCCGCCAATACCGGACTCAGATCCAGCATGCGGTTACTGATGTGGACCGCAATCACCGACTGTGGTCCACGCAGGTGCCGCTCGTATAGTGCGAACGCTTCTCGCGTCAACAGATGCATCGGGATCGCATCGCTGGAGAATGCGTCCAGCACCAGCACATCAAACTTCTGAAGCTCGCCGGAGCTGGCTTCCCTTTCCAGAGTGATTCGCGCATCTCCCAGAGCCACTTCGGTGCGTGCCGCCGAGTCCTTCAGAAACGTAAAGTAAGGCTCAGCGCCGCTCGACCAGCGATACACGTCCGGATTGATTTCGTAAAAGCGGTAGACATCTCCCGCTCGCCCAATAGCTGCCAACGTACCCGTCCCCATCCCGACGAGGCCCACTCTCATCGGACGCTGCGCCCAGTTCCGAATCACGATGTTGGGCGGGCTATTCTCCCCGTAGTAGCCGGTCGCCAGATGGCGGCGTGGCGCATCCTGAAACTGAAATCCGTGAACGGTCTTGCCATGACGTAGCGCAAGATAATTGTCATCTTGTCCCGCGACCACCGACAGCACTCCATAGAAGTTCCGGTCGCGCGCAATGACGTGAAAAAATTCCGCCTTCTGTGGAATCGCCAACCCAGCCGTGAGCAGTGCCAGGCACACGCGTACCGCCACGCGCATCGGCCAAACCGGTCGTGCCGCCTTTCCCCGACGGTATCCTCGCAGCGGCTTCAGGAAAACAATGGCCGGCACTGCGATCGCTAAGCCTAACCGTGTCCAAATTGACGTATGCGCGGCAGCGCTCCACACCGGCGCCGCAATGCTCGGAGCTAGCAGCACCGCCAAGCCCAGCACCACCGCGGCCGATAGCGGTCTGGATTCATGCCACCACGAAGTTGGATCTCTCATCGCGGAAGAAAGCATCAACCCGGCGCAAAGCAGCACGCCTAGCGGGTACTCCCAATAGCTTGCAAACACCCGCGGCGCCACCAGGCTCACGAACACGCCGCCCAGCGCGCCCCCGATCGAAATGCACAAATAAAACGTCGTCAAGTGCGCGGGGTGGGGTCTTGTCCGCGCCGCGCTTCCATGACAGACCATGCAGCCCGCAAACAACAACAGCAGGCACGCCGCGAGTTGCACAAAATACGGATAGTTCGTGTTTGGCAGCGTAACCAGAATCACTGCACCCGCTGCCATCGCAAAAATCACCTGAAACACCGCCGGCCTGTACCATCGCTCGCTTTCAAAGCACAAAATGAAGGACGCCAAGTACAGACATAGGGGCAAGACCCACAAGAAAGGGATCACCGCCACTTCCTGGCACAAAAAATTGGTGGTCGCCAGCAACAATAACGAAGCGCAACCCGCTAGCGCGATCCACCACGCCATTTGTGCCGCGCCGGGGCTCGCACCTGCCGGCTGTATGTCCGCATTGCAGTTCTCAACCGCCGGCGCTCGGGACACCGCCCAGCGCACCCTGACCGCGCAGACTCCAAATGCGACCACATAAACGATGTAACCCCCAACCCATACCCACGCTTGCACCCGGAGCCGCAAGAATGGCTCAACTACCAGCGGATAGGAGAGCAGCCCCAGCATCGAGCCTACATTCGATAGCGCATAGAGCCGGTAGGGTGACTTGTCCGGATTTGCACCACGGAACCAGTGTTGCCCCAATGGGCTCGTCGTCGACAACAGGAGAAACGGCAATCCCACCGTCGCCAAGAGAAACTTCACGATGACCCATGTGGGATCAGATTCTCCGCTTCCGTTCCATGCGGGCCCCGGCGTGATCGGAGTCGGCCATTGCGACGCCATTACTGCCAGCAGCGCCACGGACAAACCCATGATCGTCAACTGCAAGCCCGCCTGGCTTCTGGCCCGAAGCCTTGAGGCCAACGCATGTGCGAACGCATAACCTGCCAGCAGAAGCATTTGAAACACCAGCAAGCACGCCGTCCACACCGCCGGTGCGCCGCCGAAAAGCGGCAGGATTTCTTTGCCGAGAATGAGTTGCGCTTGAAACAGCAGGAAGGCACTCAGGAAAATCGTGATGCCAAAAGGCGCCCGCAAGCTCCAATGGTCCCGCGTAGGCCGATCTCCCCGGCCATGCAAGACCGGCACTCCCGCTACACGGGATGATACAGCGTCCGTATCGAGGACCGTAGGCATAGGAGGCACACTAGGCATTGATTCCGAGTTTAGAGGTGAAGCCTGCAAGGCTGTGCCGGACGCACCCGTAGAGTGCTCAAACGACTACTCAGTTGGACAGGAAACAGTCGGACGCGCGAACGCCAGTGCTACATCTTATAGCGGCCCAGGTCGTCGTCGGACAGGCCTTCGAGCCAGGATCGCAACTGCTCGTTGGTAGTACGCTCGGAAATCGCGCTGGAAACCTTGGAATTCTTTAATACCTGATCTTCCACAAAAATCGGGCAGTCCACTCGCAACGCCAGCGCCAGCGCATCGCTCGGCCGGGAATCGATGGTCATCATCTGGCCGTCGCGTTCCACCCAGATCAAGGCGTAAAACGTATCGTCCTTCAGTTCATTCACAACGACCTTTTGCACATGCACTTCCAGCCCCAGCAGCACATTCTTCAGCAGGTCATGGGTCATTGGCCGGGGCGTCTGCACCTTCTCGATTTCCAGCGCAATGGCGTTGGCCTCATACACACCGACCCAGATCGGCAGAATCGCCTGCCCCTGCGCGTCCTTGAGCACCACGATAGGCATGTTCGTGACAGGATCCATCATCAGGCCGCGGATCTTCATCTCTACTTCCATCGAGGCCTCCCTGGACTAGCTTACTTGTTCTCCGATCAGACTCACCGGACCGGCATCGGTCACTCGCACTTGCACGTAGGTACCCAGAAGATTGTTCTCTCGCGAGTGGAAACTTAATACTCGATTGCACGACGTATGTCCACTCCACTGTTTCTCCCGCCGTGATTTGTTGCTCACCAGCACTTCGAACTGGGCTCCCTGGAATCCCGCATTCTTCTCCGCCACGATCGCTCGCTGTAGTTCCTGCACCGCCGCCAGCCGCTTTCCTTTTTCTTCTTCGGGCACGGCATCCTTCATCGCCAGCGAAGGGGTGTGCGGGCGCGGCGAGTACTTGAACGCGAACAGCCCGTCGTAGCGCACCTCTTCCATCAGCCCCAGAGTTTCCTCGAAATCTGCCTGCGTTTCTCCAGGGAATCCCACGATGATGTCCGTCGTGATGCTGATCGGCCGCCGCGCTTCGCGGATCATCGCGATCCTCTCCAGGTATTCTTGGCGGCTGTAGGTCCGCTGCATTGCCTTCAATATATTGGATGATCCGCACTGCACCGGTAGATGTACGTGGTTGCAAAGTTTCGCTTCGGCCTCCATGGCATCCACGATGTCTTGCGTGAAATCACGTGGATGGGAAGTCGTGTATCGCACTCGCCGTATTCCGGCTACGTCCGCCGCGGCCAGCAGGAGTTCGGAGAAGCGCATCTTCCCGGACGGGTCCCGGTAGGAATTTACCGTCTGCCCCAGCAGTTGGATCTCAGTGTACCCATCTTCGGCCAGTTGACGAATGTCTCGCATCACCGCTTCGCTGGCACGGCTGCGTTCTGGTCCTCGCGTATACGGCACCACGCAGTAGGAGCACGCTTTGTCACAGCCCTCGATGATGGTTAGGAACGCCCGGTACGGGTTATCGCGCCTCGTCACTTCTGTTTCAAAAGTTTCGTCCGTGTCATTGTCCAGGCCCGTAACCCGAGGCGCTCCCGCTTCCAGTTGCGCCAGTAGTTCCGGCAACTTACGGTAGCTGGCCGACCCGCACACCAGCCGCACCCACGGCGACCGGTCGAAGATTTTCTCGCCTTCCTGTTGCGCCACGCATCCCAGCACGCCGACGATTCGTCCTCCGTCGTCCCCGGTGAACTCCCCGAGCCGCGAATAAACCTTCTGCGCGGCCTTTTCACGAATGCTGCAGGTGTTGTACAGGATCAGTTTCGCGGATTCCGGCTTGTCCACCTGGCGATACCCACGCGACACCAATAAGCCCGCCACTTTTTCCGAATCGTGGTCGTTCATCTGGCAGCCGAAGGTTTCGAGAAAGAAAGTTTCGCTGGAGGTCGCAGTTGGAGCCAGCCCCGGCTCCCCATCCGCCCCTCCGCCGGCAACCAATCGCCCCTGCAGAGAGTCCAAACTAATGTCAAAAGCTTGCGCCATTTCAAATCGAGTCTAGCACATTCGCCGCGGTGCCCCCGGAGTCTCGTTCTTCCGGAAAAACGGCGAAATAACGGGCCCCGTACCTGATTGAACACGCTGCATATTTCCGCGACGTTTCGTTGCTTCCGTTCGCTGGCGTGTGCTACGTTTCTGAAGATGTAGGAAATTTCGCCAAATCGAGGGAATCGTCATTCATCTGTTCACCTTCATTTTCTTTATTGACCTCGGCAGCATTCTCGAACAGACCGGCATCGTCGCTCGCGTTGTTTTAGGCATGCTGCTTCTGTTCTCCGTAATTTCCTGGGCAATGATTCTTCAGAAACTCGGCTTGTTCAGCCGGATTTCTCGGCAAAGCGACCAGTTCCTTCGCATCTTCCGGGCTACCCGCGGCGTCGCCAATCCGCAGGCTCTCGCTTCTGCGGGTTCCCCCTTCGCTTCCGTGTACGCCGCCGGTTATCGCGAATTGCAGAGCCAGGTCGGCAATGGCCCGTCCAATCCACACCCTCCGAAGCTGAAAAGCCTGCAAGCCGTCACCGTCAGCATGCAACTGGCCTCCGCCGAAGAAGTGCGTCGCGCGGAAAAGGGTATGTCCTGGCTCGCTACCACCGGCTCGGTTTCTCCCTTTATCGGATTGTTCGGCACCGTCTGGGGCATCATCGACGCCTTTGCGGGCCTCGGCAGTGCGGGATCCGCCAGTCTGCGTGCCGTCGCCCCCGGCATCGCGGAGGCCTTGGTAACCACCGCCGCGGGTTTGTTCGCTGCCATTCCGGCGGTAATCTTTTACAATCAGTTTCTGGGCAGTATTCGCACCCTGGCGCAGCGCCTGGATACCTTCTCCCTGGAAGTGGCTGCCCAGATTGAAAAGGCTTTTAACTAGGTTCGCGGACACGTTGGCGTCCGCGCTCAGGAAATATGCCGCAACTCACCAGATCGACGCAATCTTCCCTATCCGAGATCAACATGGTCCCTTTCGTGGACGTTGTTCTCGTGCTGCTCATTATTTTCATGATCACCGCTCCCATCCTGCAATCCGGCATTGAGGTGGACGTTCCTAAAACGCATGCCGTGAAGGAAATCACCGAAGAGCGCGTGGTGGTCACCATCGACAAGACCCAGCGCGTCTACATCGGCAACACTCCTGTAAACATCCACGACCTTGGCACCAAAGTGAACGCGCAAACCAAGAAGCCCGGCGACGCTATTTTCCTGCGTTGCGACGAAACCGTACCCTTTGGCATTTTCGCTTCGGTCATCGACACCCTCCGCCAATCGGGTATCAGCAACATCAGTATCGTCACCGAGCCCATCACCGATCGGGCCCGCGCCCGCTGAACCATGACCACCGTCGCCGCCAATCCGGATGATTTCGGTCTGGGGAAATTCATCGGCTATTCTTTCGTGCTCCATGGGCTGTTGGTTGCCCTGATCGTGGCATCCGCCATCTTTCATTGGCGCGGTAATGTCTGGAGTGCCGAAGGTGGCGCCGGTGAGGGAGACGTCAAGGTCAATCTGGTTGGCGCCGTCGGAATACCCATGCCCAAACCCCCGGTGATCGAAGACAGCAAGACCTTCGATCCCACCAACAGCTTGTACAAAGAGGTTCCGCAGCCCAAACCCCCGGAGATTCCCAAAGAGGTCAAGAAGATTCCGGAGTTTGAGAAGGAAAAGCCTCCGAAAAAGATTGAGCACAAGTCCAAAGTCTTCGAAAACAAGAATCCTCCGCCCGACAATGCCGTCAACCAGCACGGCGGGCAGCCGGATATCCCTCGCGGATATTCCCAAGCACAAGGTGCTTCCTCCCCCGGTGTAAACGTCGCCACCCAGGGCGGGGGCGATTTCGCTGGACGCTATCCCGCTTACGTCGAAGCCATTCGCCGCAGAATCGCGCAGAACTGGATGCAATCCACCATTGATCCCTCCGCTCGCGCTTCCGGCACCATCCATGCCGTCGCTACCTTCACGATCTATCGGGACGGCACCGTTAAGGAAATTCGCATCAGCGAGAGCAGCCGCAACTCCTCGTTCGACAACTCCGGCTTGCGTGCGCTCTACGACTCGAATCCCATGCCCCCACTTCCCAGCGATTACTCCGGCTCCTATGTAAGCGTTACTTTTGACTTTCTTCCGCCGGGAAGCCGGTAGAATTGACATGCACCCGCAACCGCTAGCTCGCGTAGATCAAATTTTCTGGAGGCCACAGTGACATCGCAGTCCACTCGCATGGTTATCAAGTTTTTCGCGGCGGCCCTTCTCCTTGCCGTTGGTGCCGCCACTGGTCGTGCGCAGGACTGGGTTCGCACCGGCACCGGCCTCGGCCAGGAAAAGCCGCGCGTCGCGGTTGCCGATTTCGCTGCGCGCCAGGATCCTACCAAGAATCATTCCGCCATGTTTACCCAGGTGGTGCGCGACGACTTGCAATTCAGTGGCATCCTCGACCTGGTCAGTCCCAGTTTCTATCCCACGCAGGTCCCTAGCACTCCTGCCGAGTTGCAGAATCAGGTTTGGACCGATGCTCCGGCCAATGCCAATCTCGTGGCCTTCGGCAATCTCAGTGAATCGGCAACCGAGGTCGCCATCGAAGCCTGGCTCTACGATGTCCACAGCCCCTCCACCCAGGCCGTAATCGGCAAGGTTTATCGTGGCGCTCCCACCGACGCTCAAGTCCGCAAATTCGCGCACCAGTTCGCCGACGAAATCGTCAGCCGTCTGTCTGGCGGCCTTCCGGGTATCGCTTCCACGCAAATCGCCTTCATCAGTTCTCGCTCCGGCACCAAGGAAGTCTGGGTGATGGACTATGACGGCGCCAATCAGCACCAACTGACCTCCCTGCACACCATTTCGCTGACCCCTCGCTGGTCCCCGGATGCCACGCGCATCGCCTTCACCTGCTTCGAGCCCGCCAACGGCGTGGTCAGCCCGCAGCTGTGCATGTATTCGGTGGATGCTGGCAAGACCGTCACTTTCCCCCGTTTTCGTGGCACCAATAGTTCCCCGGCATGGTCACCGGACGGCTCGCAGTTGATTTTTTCTTCTTCGATGCTCGGCAACCCTGAACTGTTCGTTACCGACGCAAATGGCGGAAAACCCAAACGTCTTACTTTCTCCAATGGCGCCAGTACTTCTCCCACTTGGAATCCCAAGACCGGCCAGACCGTCGTGTTCGTCAGCGATCGCGGCGGTATTCCCAAGCTCTACATCATGAATGCCGACGGCACCAATGCCTCGGAGCTCGACGTCCCCGACAAGGGCTATCTGATTGATCCCGCCTGGCATCCCAATGGCCAGTTACTGGCCTTCAGTTGGCGCCGCCCCGAAGGCAACTACGACATCTATCTCATGGATGTCCCCTCCCGCAGAATCACCGAAATTACCCGTGACACCGGGCGTAATGAACGCCCCAGTTGGGCGCCGGACGGCCGGCACATCGTCTTTGAATCCACCCGCGGCGGCACCCGCCAGATCTGGGTTATGCTCGCCGACGGTTCGCAAGCCCATCAGCTCACTACTACCGGACACAACGAATCGCCCAATTGGTCGACTCGTTGATGGATGCAGCGCGGCCAATTTTGTGCTCTATGTGTAACATTCCCGCGCTTGAGAGCACTTCTAATCGCTCTTTGCAGTGCTAGGATGTTTGCCAGTGTGGGACTTAGGGGATTTTAATTCTGAGGAGGATTCGAATGACTGAGGTTTCGCGACAACTGTTTCGCGCTTCTCTGTCCATAGCGCTCGTCGCTGCTATTACTGTTGGATGCAACAAAAAGCCCGTGGCATCAACTCCGCCCCCGGCACCCGCGCCCCCACCGGCTGCGGCCCAGCCCAGTGTGTCGCTGACCGCCAGCCCGACTTCCATCGAAAAAGGCGGCTCCTCGACATTGAACTGGACCTCCGCCGATGCCACCCTTGTCACCATTTCTCCGGACGTTGGCACCGTGACCGCGCAAGGCTCCACCAAGGTCACTCCCGCGGATTCCACCACCTATACCGTTACCGCCAGCGGCCCCGGTGGATCGGCGAATGCCACCGCTCGGGTTACCGTCGCAGGCGCTCCCGTCAGTGCTGCCGCCGAGCTTACTTTGGACCAGTTGTTCTTGAAGGAAGTTCGCGACGCCTTTTTTGATTTCAACAAAGCCGACATTCGCCCGGACGCTCGCGAGGCCCTTGGCAAGACCGCCGAGTTCCTGCGCAACTATCCGCAGTTGAAAGTCACCATTGAAGGTCACTGCGATGAGCGCGGCTCGACGGAATACAATCTCGCTCTTGGGGATCGTCGCGCCAGCGCCGTCAAGCAATACTTGATCTCCATGGGGATTTCCGCCGACCGGCTCAATACCGTCAGCTTCGGCAAGGAAAAGCCCTTCTGCATGCAGACGACAGAAGACTGTTATCAGCAGAACCGCCGCGGTCATTTTGTACGCTCGAAGTAGTACTTGGCTCAGCCTGACGCTCGCAACCTCGCATCGAATCTCTGTCCGCCGCGCGGGCAAGTTCTTGCTCCCGCGCGGCTTCTGCGATTACAGTAAAAGGGAGCGTTTGCAGGCGCTTCGAGGGAATTGGGTTCCCGGCCCCGTTTCCGTTTTCTGGGATTTTGGTCATTTTGTAGGAGGATTTGCATGCGTATCCGCAATATCGCCGTTTGCAGTGCGGCCGTTCTGGCAGGCGCCTTTGCAGGTAGTCTCATCGGTCCTAAGCCTGCCGAGGCCGTCGCCCGCGAAATTATCGAGCTTCAGCGCGACGTCACTGCACTGCTGCAGGGTCAGAAGGACCTCTCCACGCAGACAACCCAGGACCACACGGTTATGAAGACGCTGATCGAACAGTCCGGCGACAACGTCAACAAGCTCAATGGCACCATGAGCGCCTTGTCGAAGTCCGTCCAGGACGTTCAAGCCAATTCCGGAGCTCGCCTGGACACCATGTCCACGCAGGTCCAGGGCCTCTCGGACAACCTGGAGGAGATCAAGTCGCGCCTGGGCAAGCTCAATCAACAGCTCGTCGACCTGCAAAATGCCGTGCAAAGCATCGACGCCAAGGTTGCCGGTGGATCTCCCTCTGCTGGAGCACCCGCCGGAAGCGCCGCGCTTCCTCCGCCTTCGTCCGGTATCCCGGCATCGTCCTCTCCTGCGGCAGCAGCGCCGTCAGGCCCCGCGCCTTCCGCCGATACTCTTTATTCCAACGGTTTGCGCGACATCACCAGCGGCAAGTACGACCTGGCCCGATCGGAATTTCAGGACTATCTCAAGTATTACGGCGACACCGACCTGGCTTCCAACGCGCAGTTCTACCTGGGCGAGATCGCCTATTCCCAACACAACTACGAACAAGCCGTCGGCGAATACGACCGCGTTCTGACCAACTATCCGAAGAGCTTCAAGCTCGCTCCGGCTCGCCTGAAGAAAGGGATGGCCCTCATTGAACTCGGCCAGAAAAACGGCGGCGTGCGCGAGCTCCGCGAGGTCGTCAAGCGCTACCCCGGCACCGAAGAAGAACGCCGCGCCCGGGCCAAGCTCAAGGAACTCGGCGTCGCCACCAATGCTTCCGGCGACTGATTGATCCCCAGCACCCCTTTTCTTTTCGCGTCACCTGGACATCTCCGCGCAGCCGTCCTCGCAGGTCGGTCCAAAGGCCTCTCCGTGTGTCCTCCTCTCGCTGCCTCGGTACCTCCCGCCCTCGGTCTTGGTCCCTGGCCTCTCGGCATGCTATCTTGACTCCCGCCAGGAGATCGTCATGTCCGTCAACAAAGTCATCCTCGTCGGCCGCTTGGGTCGCGATCCCGAAACTCGCTACACCGGTGGCGGTCAGGCCGTCGCTAACTTTTCCGTAGCTACTGACGAATCCTACAAGGACCGCAACGGCGAGCGCCAGAAACGCACCGAGTGGCACCAGATCGTTGTGTGGGGCAAGCTAGCTGAAATCGCTCAGCAGTACCTCAAAAAAGGTTCGCTGATCTTCATCGAGGGCCGCATTCAGTCCCGTGAATGGCAGGACAAGGAAGGTCAAAAGCGCACCAGTTTCGAGATTGTCGCCAGTAATTTCCGCATGCTTGGGGGTCGCGGCGATGGCGCCTCCCTGGGCGCTGCTGCTGGCGCTGGCGCGCGCTCCGGTGCTGGTGGCGAAGATTTCGAAAGTCCCGCGGCCCCCGCGGAAGACAATTTCGGCGGCGGGCATTCCGGCGGTCCGGAAATTTCCGACGAAGATATTCCCTTTTAACCGGCGATTCGAATGCCCGGCACGAATCGACAGTTCCTTCTGCAATCGCGCCCGAAAGGACTCGTCGCCCCTTCTGATTTATTGCTGGTCGAGTCCCCGGTCCCCGTAATCGGCGACGGCCAGGCCCTCGCGCGCGTCCGCTATCTCTCCATGGATCCCACCATGCGCATGTGGATGGCCGACGTGGCCCTTTACATGCCTCCTGTCAAGCTTGGCGACGTGATGCGCTGCTTTGGTTTCGCGGAAATCGTCGAGTCCCGTCACCCACGGTACAAAAAGGGCGACAAGATTATCGGCTTGGTCGGATTGCAGGACTATGTCGTCATCAATTCCGCGGACGAGGCTTCCTTTCAAAAAGTCCCCTCCATACCTTTTGTTTCCGACTCCACATTTCTCGGCACCCTCGGCATCACCGGCTTGACCGCCTACTTCGGCATGACCGAAATCGCCAAGCCGCAAAAAGGCGAAACTCTCGTGGTCTCTGCCGCGGCGGGTGCCACTGGCAGTGTCGCCGGCCAAATCGGTAAGATCCACGGATGCCGTGTCGTCGGAATTGCTGGCGGCCCGGAAAAATGCCGATGGCTTTCGGAATTGGGCTTTGACGCGGCCATTGACTACAAAACGCCCGATTGGAAGCAGCAGCTCGTCGCCGCCACGCCCAACGGCGTGGATATCAATTTCGAAAATGTCGGCGGAGAGATCATGCACGCCGTCCTGAACCGCATGAACAACTTCGGCCGCGTCGTCCTCTGCGGCCTTATCTCCGGCTACACCCGGGAGGATCCCGCGCTCGCCAGCTTCTCCCTGGTTCTCGTCAAACGCCTTCGTGTTCAGGGCTTTATCATCATCGACTACGCTTCCCGCTTTACCGAGGCCGCCACCCAACTCGGCAAGTGGAAGATGTTCGGCAAGCTCAAAGACCGCGAGACCCTCGTCGAAGGCTTCGAAAACGTGCCTCAGACCATCAATCTGCTCTTCACCGGTGGGAACATCGGCAAACTCATCGTCAAGACCTGAAGCCTCGCTCCGGCCTTCCTGCCTTTTCACTCGAGACGATCCACCTTTCGGTTGACTCTCGATTCTCCGCAAATCTAGAATCTGTCGTGCCCCGTTTGCCTGAGGCACGTTTCTCAAGGGGTGCCTCTCATGGCTGGACAGGGCCTCGAACGCCGCGAAATTCTTCGTTACATTGGCATCGCTTCCGTAGCTGCCGCCTTCCCTGGTTTTCGTCGATGGAGTTTTGCTTGCGCCGCCGATCATTTTCCCCCATCGGCAGCGAATCCTTCGCCGGGAACCTACGAGCCGCTGTTCTTTAAAGCCCCTCACTACCGCCTGCTCGAACGCCTCACCGACATCATTCTTCCTGCCGACGAAACGCCCGGCGCCAAAGACGCCGGCGTCTCCGAATTCATCGACTTTATGGTCGCCAACCGTGTTCCCGTAACTCCTCATTACGATATTCGTTCTACCCAGGACGCCATCGTCCAGGGCACGGACGCCCAGTTCCAGTTCCTCTCTGGTCTCGATTGGATCGACGCCCGCGCCAAATCCGAGTTTTCCAAACACTTTCTCGATTGCTCTCCGCCACAGCAAACCTCCCTGCTCGAAGAGCTTGCCTACAAATCCAAATTCACTCCTACCACCGAAGTCGGTCGCGATTTTTTCCGGATGCTCCGGGACTATACCGTCGTCGGCTACTACACCTCCAAAATCGGTTTGGAAGCCCTCGGCTATCCCGGCCTGCGCCCTGTCTGGTCAAAGATGCCCGGCTGCACTCACCTGGACGATCCTGAGCACCTCCATTTGCCGCCTCCCGCAGGCGCTGCTGGTCCCAAGAGCAACGCATCCTAGGAGCCTCCTTGCCCCCAACCACCACCATGTTCGACGTCATTGTCGTTGGCACCGGCGCCGGTGGCGCCACGGCGATGAAACTCTTGTGCGAAGCCGGCCTCAACGTCTGCGCTCTCAACTCCGGCCAGCGCACCAATCCTGCCGAGGATTATCGGCTGCATCGCCAGCCCTACGACCTCAAGTTCCGCGGCCTCGGAAATCCTCTCGCCCTGCAAGGCAAGCCTCATCAGGAGCACTACACCGTCGAAGAGTCCGAATATAGCGAGGGCAGAGATCTCTTCGAGCATGACATTACTTATTCCATCGCTCCCGGAAGCGACTGGTACTGGAAGCGCTGCAAAGCCACCGGCGGCAAAGCCAATTTCTGGGGTCGCTCATCCGCCCGCTTTGGCGATATCGACTTCAAAGCCGCCGAACTCGACGGCGTCGGAGAAAACTGGCCCGTCGACTACGCGGAGATGTCTCCCTGGTTTTCCAAGGCCGAACGCTACATGGGCGTTGCCAGCACCATTCAGAATCGCCCCAGCAATCCGGATGGCGACTACCTTCCCCCGTTTCCGTTTCGTTGCTTTGACTACATACTCCAGAAAGCGGCCGCAACAATTGGCGTTCCGTATCTTCCCGACCGTTGCGCCCAGCTCACTGTCGCGCATAACGGCCATCCCGCCTGCCACTACTGCGGCAATTGCACGCGCGGCTGTGATGTCGGAGCTTTCTTTTCTCCCACTTGGTTCACCATTCCCGAGGCCGAAGCCACGAAGCGCCTTACCTTGCTTACCAATGCTCTGGTCCGCGGCGTTCTGGTGGATGAAACGGGCGCCGCAAAGGGCGTCGCTTATGTTGACCGCGTCTCCAAGAAGGAGATTGAGGTCTACGCCAAGGTCGTGGTCTTAGCCGCCTCTTGCGTCGAGACCGCGCACATCATGCTCAATTCGAAATCTCGGCATTGGCCCACCGGCATCGGCAATTCTAGCGGGCAGCTCGGTCGCAATCTCTGCGATCACCTTTATGGTGCGCCCGGCTACGGATTCCTGCCGCAACTCGTCGGCCAGCCCCCTACTCCCGACAATATTGCCGACTCCACCGTTTCCTGGTTGCCGCGCTGGCAGAACCTGAAGAATCCCCGCGAGGAGAAATTCATTCGCGGTTATTCCGTTTATATGGGTGGCGGTTGCGGCGAGTTCCCTTCCCATTATCGCCAACTCGAAGGCTTTGGCTCCGAGTTCAAGCGCAACATCAAGCGCTACTATCCGGCCGCCGTCGGTTCCTACATCCAGGCCCCGACTTTGCCGAGCCCCACCAACTATGTGGACATCGACCCCGACAGGAATGACATTTTCGGGATCCCGCAGTTGCGTTTTCACTTCCAGTGGGGCCAGAACGAACTCCTGATGTGGGAACACTCCAAGCAGGTCATGATCGATCTCTTCAAAGCGGCGGGTGGCGAGCTTTGGGGCGCCGGCACGGTTCCAGACCGTCCCGGAACTAGCCTTCACGAAACCGGCGTCTGCCGTTTCGGCAACGACCCAAAGACTTCCGTCACCAACAAGTGGGCGCAGACCCACGATGTCGCCAACCTCTACATCTGCGATGCCGGGATTTTTCCTTACTGCACGGACAAAACCACCACCATGCCGATCGTCGCCTTTACCATGCGCACCTGCGACCACCTGCTGGAAAAACTCCGCGCTGGCGAACACAAACGCGCCTGAGCTTTCAACTTTTTTGGACCGGCTTCCACGGACAGGTCTGTCAGTGGTTCTCGAAACGAAATCACGCGCCCAACGAATCTTTTGCCGGGCACGGACGCCTACCGCGGTGGCCGGCCGCCGTTCAGCGCCAGGTTACGCTTCCGCTCTTCGTCCAGTCGCCGCGCAAAATCCTCGAATTTAGGTTTCTGCTCCGGCGTCAGGATCATTCGAATCTGACTGCGCCCCTTCTGCCGGGCTTGCTCCATTTGCGCTTCGCTGGTTTCCCGAATGCCTTTATACTCCGTATGAATCTGCGTCAGAATCGCTTCCAGGTGCTGCCGTTGATCCGGCGTCAGTTGCAGTTCCTTGGTGATTTGTTCCAGCCTTCGCGCCCGCCGTTCCTGTTCCGTCATCTGCACGTTTGCAGAAACCGAATGCCGCGCCCACATATAACCCAACACCGCTCCCAGCGCCGTTCCGATCACGAATACCAGCAGGACCCAGATCGCCGCAGTGCGCCGCGCCGCGGATTCCTTCATTGCAACCTCTCGCTCATGCTCGCCAACACGTCATCCACACTCAGGTTGGATGACTGTGCGGCCACCGGTTCGCCCGTTATATCTGTAGCCACCACCTTGGCCGGCGGACGCGTGTACAACCACGTGCTCGCCAACAGCAGCGCCACTGCCGAGGCCCACGTGAATCGCGCCGCCAGCCGCGGCACGATGCTCCACGGATCGAACGATCTTCGCAGCTCGGCTTCTTGCGCCGCAATCGCCACCATAACACGCTTCGCAAACCATGGCTGCGGCTTCACGTCGCCCGTCGCCAGGCCGCTCAGCAACTTTCTCGACGTCAACCATTCCGAGTACGCTGCTGCGCACTGTCCGCACGATCTCGTATGCGCGGGACTCTCTTCTCTGTTTCCGGCATATAGGTTCGCCTCGAGTTCATCTCGAAATCGGCGACAAGCCTCGCGTTGACTCAGCATGCTCATTCGTTCCTCCTTCCGCTTCTTCCCTTCGGCCCTCCGGCGGACCGTCCTTCAGCTCTCCCCGCGCTTTCTTGCCCTGCTCACGATGCGGCGTCGCGCTCGGAATAGCCTTACCTTCACCGTGTTTGCGTTCAAGTCCAGGATTTCCGCGATTTCCTCCACCGCAAATCCCTGTACCTCTTTCAATATCAGCATCGTTCGGTCTCGCTCATCTAGGCCCTTCAGCAGGTTCTCCACCCGCTGCCGGGCCTCGATCTGTTCGCTGATGTCCGGCTGCCGCGAAACGTCCTTCTCCGGCGCGCCAAACTGCCGGGCCTGCTCCTCACTTAGGTCCGATTCATATACCAGTGGTCGTACCTTCCGCTTTCGCAGCAAGTCCCAGCACTCGTTCACCGTTATCTTGTAGAGCCAGGTGCTGAATGCCGCTCGCTGATCGAACCTCTTCAACGAGAAGTACGCCTTGACGAACACCTGCTGAGCGATGTCCTCCACGTCTTCTCGCCGCCGCAGGATTCCTCCGGCCACCGCAAAGACTCGTTGCTGGTGCCTCCTTACCAACTCCTCGAAGGCCTCCTCGTCGTCCGCCTGCGCCCGCCTCACCAGTTCCCGGTCGTCCAGCCGTACCTCGGTTTTCGGCTCCGCGACTCTGGCCTCGGCTGTGCTCGGCAACGCGTTTGACCCTGCTTTTGGGACGTGCGCCATGGCTTACAGGTTACGCCTGTGTTGCGTAGCTTTCCCCCAGTGCAGCAGGTGTTTCACTCGCAACCCCTTCAAATTAATACTTGCTAGGGTCTTACCTACATGCAATAATACCTGCATGATTATTGGTGACCGTCTTCGCGCACTCCGCGAAGAAAAGAAACTCTCCCAGGGTGATATCGAAAAGCGTACCGGCTTACTTCGCTGCTACATTTCCCGCGTAGAAAATGGCCACACCGTCCCGGCCATCGAAACTCTGGAAAAGCTGGCGCGCGCTCTCGAATGCCCACTCTATCAACTCTTCTACGATGGCGAAGAGCCGCCTCAACTGCCCAATCTGCCCAAGCGCAAGTCGTCCGACGACATCGCCTGGGGTAGTTCCGGGAAAGAAGCGCGGTTCCTTAACAAGCTTCGCCGCTTGTTGAGCAAGGCCGACGAGGAAGATCGCAAGCTGATTCTGTACATGGCCCAGAAAGTAGCCAACCGGTAGTTCCGTTTTTTTGGCTTCGCTCGGCGTTCCGAAATCAGCCCTTTGGAGGCCGCCCAGACCCGCCCTGCGCGGCCTTTTCCTTTACCTGTCCGTCCCGCCTCATTTCCCCTTCGTCCCTCATAACGTTGCCACTTACACTGTTCCAAAATGGAACGAGCCCTCATTCCCACTCGATCGTGCTCGGTGGTTTTGAGCTTATGTCATACACCACCCGCGTCACTCCAGTTACCTCGTTCACGATCCTCGTCGATATTCGTTCCAGTACTTCCCCCGGTAGCCTCACCCAATCCGCAGTCATGGCATCATCCGACTCCACTACCCTCACTGCCACCGTCAGCCCATACGTCCGGCCGTCTCCCATCACCCCCACGCTCCGCACCGGCAACAGCACCGCAAATGCCTGCCAAACCTTGTCGTACCATCCCGCCCGCCGTATCTCCTCTACCACTACCGCGTCCGCTTCCCGGAGGGTTACTAGATGAGAAGCCGTAATCTCTCCAAGTAACCGTACGGCTAAACCTGGCCCCGGAAACGGATGTTTCAAAAGGAGCTCCTGGGGCAGCCCCAGGTCCTTCCCAATTCGCCGCACCTCGTCCTTGAACAGGTCCCGTAGCGGCTCAATCAATGAAAATGGCATGTTCTTGGGCAGCCCCCCGACATTGTGGTGACTCTTGATCGTCGCCGACGGCCCCTTGGTGGACACCGATTCGATCACGTCCGGATACAAGGTTCCCTGCACCAGGTAGCCGATCTCCCCGTGCGCCTCGCCTTTTTGCAGCTCCTGGGCCTTGTCCGCGAATACCGCGATGAACTCCGCTCCAATGATCTTCCGCTTCGCTTCCGGGTCGGTCACCCCCGCCAGCGCCTTCAGGAAGCGTTCCGAGGCGTCTACCCCCACTACGTTCAACCCCAGCCGGTTCCGGAGCATCTCCAGCGTATCTTCGAATTCGTTCTTCCGCAACAGCCCGGTATTCACGAAAATATTCGTCAACCGCTCACCAATCGCCCGGTGCACCAGTACTGCGGCCACCGTGGAGTCTACGCCGCCGCTCAACGCGCAGATTACCCGGCTGTTTCCCGCCCTTTTTCGGACCGCCGCGGTCGTTTCCTCGATAAATGCCGCCCCGCTCCACTTCGCCTTTGCCCCGCACAGGCGAAACAGGAAATTGCGCAGTATTTCCGTCCCGCGATCCGTGTGCCGCACCTCCGGGTGGAATTCCACCGCATAGATCTTTCTCTTCGGGTCTTCCGTCGCAGCCACCGCATTTTCGGTATGGGCCGTGGCATGAAATCCATCCGGGAGGACCACCACATGGTCCCCGTGGCTGTTCCAGATACGCAGCGCATCCGGTACTCCCGCAAACAGCTCCGATCCCGCCGTCCCACTTGCCAGGTTCAATATCGCGTTTCCATACTCCCGTCGGCCTGCTTGCTCCACCTTCCCGCCCAGAGTGTGTGTGATCCAGTGCATCCCATAGCAAATTCCCAAAACGGGAAGCCCCAGCGCCAATACCTGCGCATCGCACTTCGGCGCTTCCGCGTCGTACACCGAACTCGGTCCTCCGGACAGAATAATCCCTACCGGCTCAAGTTTCTGGATCTCCGCAATCGCCGCGTGGCACGGCAGCACTGAGGAGAACACCTCCTGCTCGCGAATCCGCCGCGCGATCAGCTGCGTATACTGCCCGCCGAAGTCCAGTACCACTACCCCGCCCAATTCCGACTCCGGCCTTGTACGCTCTTCCTGCATTTGTGCTCCCGTTGTCATCCGTCTCCCCCGGTCCGGTTCTGCCGCCGATTTCCCGCGCTCCCTTACGCCACCACCAGGTTCACCAGCTTGTCCGGCACCACGATCTGTTTCACAACCCGCTTCCCGTTAATGTGTTGCGCCACGGCCGGCTCGGCCAGCGCCCTCGGCACTAGCGCCGCTTCGCCCAAGCCCGCTGCCACTCTCATCCTCGCTCGGACCTTCCCGTTTACCTGCACCACCACCTCAACCTCTTCGTCCTTGGCTAGCGCTTCATCAAACGCCGGCCAACTCGCCCTCCACAATCCATCCGAGTGCCCCAACATCTCCCACAGTTCTTCTGCCAGGTGCGGCGTCATCGGCGCCAGCATCAGCGTTAGAACCTCCAGCACTTCCCGGCGGACCTCCGGCCTCACCGTCTTCTCCAGCGGCTCGCTTCTCTGTAGCTCATTCACCAATTCCATCAGCAGTGCAATCGCCGAGTTAAAGTGCCATCGCGTATCAAAGTCCTGCGTTACTCGCCGCAGTGTCTGGTGCGCCGTGCGCAGCAGCTCTTTCTCCTTGGGACTTGCTGTGCTCGCATCAATCCGTGTCCGGGGCGCGCTTCGCGCTGCCTCCGCGTGTCGATCGATTATCCGGAACACCTCGTTCAGGAACCGTACGCAGCCCTTGATGTCCTTCTCGCTCCACTCCAGGTCCTTTTCGGGCGGCGCGGCAAAGAGCGTATACAGCCGTCCTGTGTCCGCGCCATATTTCTCCGCCATGTCGATCGCGCCCACCACGTTCCCCTTGGACTTGGACATCGCCGTCCCGCCTTTGAGCACCATGCCCTGCGTGAACAGTCGGCTGATGGGCTCGGTGTGGTTCACCAAACCGAGATCGCGCATCACTTTGCACCAGTATCTCGAGTACAGCAGGTGCAGAATCGCGTGCGTGATTCCCCCGATGTACTGGTCGATCGGAAACCAGTACGCCACCTGTTTCGAATCAAAGGGCGCCTTATCGTTGTGCGGGTCGCAATACCGGTAGAAATACCACGACGAATCCACGAACGTGTCCATCGTGTCCGTTTCCCGCCGCGCCCGGCCTCCGCACTTCGGACATGTGGTATTCACAAACTCCGGCGTCGATGCCAGCGGCGATTCGCCCATTCCCGTCAACTTCGGATTCGGAGGCAGCAGCACCGGCAGGTCGGCGTCCGGAACCGCGACCATTCCGTCCTTTTCGCAATACACTACCGGAATCGGCGTTCCCCAATATCTCTGCCGCGACACTCCCCAATCCTTCAGCCGGTAAATCGTCTCGCCTCGCCCAAACCCTTTCTCTTCCGCCGCCCGCGTCATCTTTGCATTCGCATCGTCGGGCGCCAGCCCATCAAACGGTCCGGACTGAATCAGCTTTCCGCTATGCTCCTCGAACGGTACCTCTAGTTTCGTGCCATCCGTTTCCGCATCCTCGTTGGCCTGTATCACCACGCGCACTGCCAGGCCGTACTTCCGGCAAAATTCGAAGTCGCGCTGATCGTGCGCTGGCACCGCCATAATCGCGCCCGTGCCATATTCCATCAGCACGAAGTTTGCTACCCAGATCGGCAGCTTTTCCCCGTTGAACGGGTTTACCGCATAGCGTCCGGTGAAGAATCCTTCCTTCTCCGCCGTCGCGAGTTCCTCCGCCTTTACCGACGCCTGCCGCATCTGCGCCAGCTTGGCCTCGCCTTCCGCCCTCGCCGGCGAATCTTCCAGCAGTCTCCTCGCCAGCGGGTGCCCTGCCGCCAGGATGACCACCGTCGCGCCATAGATGGTGTCCATCCTCGTCGTAAAAATCTCGATCGGTTCTGCCCCAGCCACATCCGCCACGCCAAACTTCACCCGCGCGCCCTGCGACTTCCCGATCCAGTTCCGCTGCATGGTGATGACCCGTTCCGGCCACCCACCCTCCAGCCCTTTCAAATCGTCCAGCAACTGTTCCGCATACGCCGTCGTCTTGAAAAACCACTGCTCGATTTCGCGCGTCTCCACCGGCGTGTCTTCGTGCCGCCAGCAGAATCCATTGACCACCTGCTCGTTCGCCAGCACCGTCGCGCATTTCGGGCACCAGTTCACCCGGCTCTTTTTCCGGTACGCCAGCCCGCGCTCCAGCATTCGCAGGAAAAACCACTGGTTCCACCGGTAATATTCTGGCTCGCATGTCGAAATTTCCCGCCGCCAGTCGTAGCTGAACCCGAATCGCTTCAGCACTTTCTGGAACTCGGCGATGTTGTTGTTCGTCCACGTCCTCGGATGCGTGTTGTTCTGGATCGCCGCGTTTTCCGCCGGCAGCCCGAACGCGTCCCACCCCATCGGGTGCAGCACGTTGTACCCGCGTAACCTCTTCATTCGCGCCACCACGTCGCCGATGGTGTAGTTCCTCATGTGCCCCATGTGCAGCGTGCCCGACGGGTACGGCAACATTTCCAGCGCGTAGTACTTCGGCCTCGCGGGATCGGCCTCGGATTCGAACACCCGTTCCTGTTCCCAGCGCTTCTGCCACTTCTCTTCAATCGCTTGTGGGTTGTACTCCGCCACTTCTCGTCGCCCCTTTATTTCTTTTGCTTGCTCTTTTTCGCCAACGCTTTTCTGCTCTTCTCCGCTGCCGCCACCGTCTTCGCCATCTTTTTCTTCGCAGCCGCCGTCAACATCGAATACCCTTTCACTGCTGCGGGCGCGCGGTCGCTCAGCCCCGCCAGTTCCCACAGCTTTGCCACGTTCCTCCGGTCGTCTCCCGGATTTTCCACCGGCGTTTCCGCCATAAACGCGCGCCCCGGCAACCCTTCGGCCGCGCTTGCCCCAAGCCGCGGATGCCGCAGAATTCTCGCAAACGCCTCCGCGCCGATCTTCCCTTCTCCGATATGTTCGTGCCGGTCCACTTTGCTTCCCAGCGGTGTCTTCGAATCGTTCGCGTGAATCACCGCCACCCGCTCCAGCCCGATGGTTTGGTCGATCAACTCAATCGTCGATTCCAGTCCGCCTTCGCTTCGAATGTCGTATCCCGCCGCGAACAGGTGCGCCGTATCCAGGCACGCTCCCACGCCTAGCCCCGCCAGTGCCCGCACAATTTCCGCCACTTCTTCCATCCGCGCTCCCAGCGCCGTCCCCGATCCCGCCGTGTTCTCGATCAAGATCCGCATTCCCGTCGGCGCCAGCCGCTTCGCCGCCTGCCGGATCGAGTCCACCGCGAATCCCACCGACTGGCTCGGCGTCACTTCCCCGCCCGCTCCCGGGTGCACCAGCACATAGTCCGCGCCCAGCGCGATTCCCCGCACCAGTTCATCGTGCAGCGCTTGAATCGATCTCGTCCGCAGCATCGGCTGCGGCGCCGCCAGATTGATCAGGTAGTTGGCATGAATGACCAGCGGCCCCAGTTTCAGTTCTTCCCGCCGCGCACGGAACGCCTTCGCGTCCACCTCGGCAATTCGCGCCGGTCCTGACGGCCACATTCGTGGACTTGCCGAAAATATCTGCAGCGCATTGCATCCCAGCTTGTGCGCCGATTCCAGTGCGTTCGAATAACCTCCCGCAATGGACGTGTGCATCCCAATGCGCAGGCTGCCGTCCAGCCACGCCGGCGGTGCGGGTTCTGGCTCAGGCTCGGGGCGATATTCGTCTTCTGGGTCGAATAGGGTCTGTATCGTGGGCTGTTCGTCGGGCATGCGCTAGACGCGCCATTGCTGGCACGGGGTATCCAACGATTTTAGCCGACCGCGCCCGTTTCTCCAAATTATCGCTTCATCCGCTCGCTTAGCCGCCGCCCGCCTTCACCTCAGCCCGCTCGTCAGCATCGCATCCCCGGGACGTCGCTCAGTTCGACTTCTTCCCGTAGCGATCTCCGAAGAAGTCGCCTTTGTTCCACGTTGGACGCTGCGGATCCTCCGCGATCAATTCCCCGACCAGAAAAACGAATCGCCCGTATTTCGCCGCTTCGTCGAACAGTAGTCCCGGCTGCTGCATGTCGTCGCCCGGCTCGTGATATCTCTCCGTCTCCCATTTCTTGAAAATCGCCATCGGCTCGATCTTCGGATCGTTGGACTTGAATCCCGGTACCGGAAATACCGCCGGCACCCCCTGCTTCACGAACGAATACTGATCGCTGCGAATAAATACCGTTTCCTCCGGCATCGGGTCCGGACTCACCGACAGGTGCATTCGTTCCGCCGCCTTCTTCACCACGCCTTCCAGGCTCGAATGCTCGGCTCCGAATGCGATGATATCCTCCAGCGGCCACAGCATCTGGTCTTCGTCCATGTTCACATCCGCCACCATCGCCTCTTTCGCCACCGTCGGATATCGCGCGAAATAGTCCGAACCCAGCAGCCCTGCCTCTTCTCCCGTCACCGACACGAACAGCAGCGATCGCCGTGGTCGCGGATTCATCTTCGCAAACGCCCTCGCGATCTCCACCAGCAGCGCCGATCCCGACGCATTGTCCAGCGCCCCGTTATAAATCTTGTCGCCCTGCACCTGTTCGCCCACTCCGATGTGGTCCGAGTGCGAGCTGAACACCACGTACTCGTTCTTCAAGCTCGCGTCGCTTCCCGCCAGCTTCGCCACCACGTTTGGGCTGTGTACATCCTCCAGCTTGGTCACATTGTGAATTTTCGCGGTGATCGGCAGCGCAAAAGATTTGGGCTTCCCCGCCTTCACGTCCGCGAACACCTCTTCCGCGGTGTGCCCGCTGCCTTCAAACAGCTTCTTCGTCTCGTCCATGCTCAGAATGGCCCCGCCCTTCAGTTCCGGAAAGTAATCGTTCGGCCGCCCCTGCTTGTCCAGCCAGTGGAATTGCGGAAACTGCAGGTCCCGCCTCTGTTTGGCGTATGGATAGATCTCTTCCAGGATCGGATCGGAAATGATGATTATTCCCACCGCTCCATGCGCCACCGCAATCGCTTCCTTCACCTCCGCCGACGAATAGTGCGCCTTCACCGAAGATTCGAACAGCGGCGCCTCAAACGCCATCGCCACGATCTTCCCCTTGGCGTCGATACCCTTGTAGTCGTCGTAGTTCTGCTCCGGCGCGGTCACTCCATCGCCCACAAACACCACCGGCGCATCCACCGAAGTTTCCTCCCTGCCCATATCCGCGGACGTTATGAAATCCTTTCGGTACGCCAGCTTCTCGGTCTTTCCTCCGCGCGTGAACGTCAGCGTGCTCTTGCTCTCATCCGGCCGTCCGGAGCGTAGTGGCACGCTCTGAAAATAGGTTCCATTGTCTCCCGCCGGTTCCAGGCCGATCTGTTCGAATTCCGCCGCCATGTACTTCGCTGCGATTTCCTGCCCTCGCGTTCCTGTCCCGCGCCCTTCTAGCAAATCGTCCGCCAGAAATCCCATCTCGGCGTGTATCGCTTCTGGACGGATCGTGTTCATCGCCGCATCGGCAGTATCTCCGCCGCCCGTCTTCCCACAAGCCACCGCAAACAACACCGCGGCAATCACCGCGCTCGCACCCGCCACTCCCGGCCCCGGCACTACTGCACTCACCCGCTTTTTCATTTCCTCTCCTCTTACATTCCACCCAAAAGCCCGCCGAGCTTATTGCCCACATCACCTGCTGTCAATCATTCACCGCAATCCGGCGTAGTATTCTTCTCGATGCCTGCTTTTCACTATCGACCTATGCGGGGAACCCTGTCATGCGCATAGCGGCCCTCTACGACATTCATTCCAACCTTCCGGCGCTGGAAGCCGTACTCCAGCACGTCCGTCAGGCCAACGTGGACCGCGTTGTCGTCGGTGGCGACGTCTTTCCCGGCCCACTCCCGCGGGAAACTTTCCAATCTCTGCTCAGCCTGGACATTCCCGTGCAGTTTATCCACGGCAATGGTGACCGCGAAGTCCTCGCGCAAATGTCCGGCGTGGAAACCGCCTGGTACCGCAGCGCGAGCGAACAGTGGCGCGAGCCCGTGCGCTGGACTGCGCAACAACTCGACTTCCAGCATCAGCGGCTGCTGGAAGGCTGGCCGTCAACTTGTCACCTGAAGATTCCCGGGCTCGGCGCTGTCCTCTTCTGCCGCGCAACGACACCGAAATATTCACCCGCCTCACACCCGAGGACCGCCTCTTACCCATCTTCAAAGGACTCGGCGTCTCCCTGGTCGTCTGCGGCCATACCCACATGCAATTTGACCGCGTGGTTGGCACAACTCGAGTCGTGAACGCCGGCAGCGTCGGCATGCCTTTCGCAGAACCCGGTGCTTATTGGCTGCTGCTCGATTCCGATGTCCAGCTCCGGCACACTCCCTACGATCTTGCTCGGGCCGCTGACCTCGTTCGCGGCACTACCTACCCGCAGGCCGAAGACTTTGCAGCCCACAACATCCTGCATCCCCCATCGGAGAAAGAAACTCTCGCCGCCTTCACGTCAGCCGAGTTGAAATAAGGATTACCTGCGACGCCAAATTCAAACCATGGCGTGGACTCTATGGTCCTCACCCACAAGGCACGCCCCAATTGCCAGCAGTCTATCCCAAAGAGCAAAGTACTTGCATCGCTAATCCTGTGTCCTGCCCTCCGCCTGCGTCGTTTAATTCCTCCTCTGCCATCTCACCACCCAATTCTTTCCGCTCGCTGCCAGACGCTTCGGAACCCCATCGCTTCATGATATTCTTCCACGTGTACGCCAAATATCTTTCCCGGCTGACCCACATTCCCGTGACACTGCCGGTCGCTGCGAGCCTTTTCACTCGTCGGGAAGGCGCTACCAACTCCTCTGCAATCAACACTTATGTAACCGTAACAAAACACGCCTTTTTAACTGTCTTTAGAATGAACACTTGTGAAAACCGCCGGCAGTGGAGTTCCTACTTGGTTACCCCGCCACCTGCCTCCCCCCGCGTTTGTTCGCCCACTGCCCTTGCAGTACACTCGCTGCCTCTCTCCGCTAAGAGAGATTTCCCATGCTTGTAGTCATGCAGTCTCACGCTACCGAAGAGCAGGTTCGCGCCGTCTGCCGGCGCATTGAAAGCCTTGGCCTCAAAGCTCATCCCATTCCCGGCTCCATCCGCACCGCTATCGGCATCACCGGAAACAAGAACGCCGTGGATTTGGGCGTCCTCGAATCCCTGCCCGGCGTCGTCGAATGCATTCCCGTCAGCAAACCCTACAAATTGGTCAGCCGGGACGCCAAACAGGAAGACACCGTTCTTCGCATTCCTACTCCCTCTGGCGACGTCATCGTCGGGGGGGACAAAATTGCCCTCATCGCCGGTCCGTGTGCCGTGGAAACCGAAGAACAGGCCCTCACCGTTGCCCGCCTGCTTTCCACCACCGGCGTAAAGCTCTTTCGCGGTGGTGCTTACAAGCCCCGCACCTCGCCTTACAGCTTCCAGGGACTCGGCGAAGCCGGTCTCAAGATTCTCTCCAAGGTCCGTGAGCAGTTCGGCTTCGGTATCATCACCGAGGCCATCGACAATGAGAGCCTCGATCTCGTCGAGGAATACGCTGATGTCATTCAGATCGGCGCTCGCAACATGCAGAATTTCTCTCTGCTGAAGCGCGCCGGACGCGCCAAAAAGCCCATCCTGCTCAAGCGCGGAATGTCCGCCACCCTCGACGAATTTCTCATGGCCGCCGAATATGTCTTGTCCGAGGGAAACTACAACGTCATGCTCTGCGAGCGCGGCGTCCGCACCTTCTCGGACTTTTCAAGAAATACCTTAGACCTGGCTGTAGTCCCCGCCGTAAAAAAACGCAGCCATCTCCCTATCCTCGTTGATCCTTCGCACGGCACCGGTAAACGTCACAAGGTCCTTCCGCTCTCTCGCGCCGGCGTTGCCGTTGGCGCCGATGGCCTGCTCGTCGAAGTTCATCATTCACCGGAAACCGCTCTTTCCGACGGCGTCCAGTCGCTCCTCCCGGAAGAGTTTGCCGCTCTTGTCGACGAGGTCCGGCAAATCGCCGCCGTTCTCCACCGCCATGTCAATTAACCATACCGCGCTCGCAACATGATTCACTTTCGCAAAAATCCGCGCGCCCTGTTTCTTACCGCCGCCCTGCTGTTCAGCGCCATCGTTCTCGTCGCCGGCGAACATCGCCCTTCCTTTCTCCGGCCCGGGCTTCGCCTGAACGCTTACGTCACCGCGGACGACGGCAGCGTCAGTGTCGTGGATCTGGTGAAGCTGCGCACCACCGCCCGAATTTCCATCGGTCCCGGCCTGTCCGGCATGCGCGAGCATCCCTCCCGCCCGGAAATCTGGGGCGTCAGTTCGCTCGGCGGCTACGCCTGGATCTTGGAAGCCCGCTCCAATCAGGTTGTACGCATTCCCGTCGGTGCCCTGCCGTACGCCCTGGATTTTTCTCCCAGCGGCAATCGCGCCTACATCACCGCGTCGGGCGAAGATTCCCTGATCTCCATAAATTGCGTGACGCGTACCGTGGTTGCTCGCTCCCCCACCGGCCGCGGCCCCGTACTCGCCCGCGTCACCCCCGATGGCAACAACGTTCTCGTCGCGAATGCGCGCGATTCTTCGCTTGGTATTCACGACGCTTCGAGTTTGCTGCTTCGGGTTTCCGTGCCTGTGGTTGCGCACCCGGAAGATATCGCCGTCTTGCCGGATAGTTCCGTCGCGTTTGTGCTCAGCCGCAGCGAGGCTCGCGTTTCTGTAGTCGACCTTCGCCGTGGGTTGCTGCTGACCAATCTCGAACTTGCCGGCAAGCCGTCCCAAATGTTGCTCAAACCCGATGGCGGTGAACTCTACGTCATCTCTCCGGAGTCCCACGGTTTGCAGGTCATCAATACCTGGACTTTTGAAGTTGGCGATTACGTCGTCCTGGGGTCCACGCCGACGCACGCGGTCATGTTTCCGGATGGCAATGAACTCTTCGTTACCGATACGGAAGCGGGCCGCGTCACTCCTGTGGACATGTTTAATCGCCGCGTGAGCCGTCCGATTCCTGCCGGCGATTCTCCTGGCGCTCTGCGGCTGGAGGCCGCCGCCGTCGGAGAAAATCCCAGTTTGCTGCTGGTCGTAAATCAGGGTTCCGGAGACTTGAGCGTGATTCGCGTTCGCTCGGACAGCGATAGCCTGCTCACCATGATTCCCGTCGGCTACCGGCCGCAGGAACTCGCCGTGAAATTATTTTGAACACGCGATCCGTCGGAATGCCAGCGAAATGATTGTTGTGTTTGAAAATCCGTGTGAGCTTAGTCTTCGATCGGCCACGATGCCATCTCGTCGCCCAACGGAATTTCCAGCATGCCTTCCGCGGGAAGCACGTCGACGGGAAGCCCGCCATGCCATAGCGCCACGCCCAGCCGCAACGATTTTTGTCCTTTGATTTTTATTTGGTCGCGGTGCACGGAAATCTCCAGGATGCGGTCGACAGCCACGTCGGCGATGCTCTTCGGATTCAACAGGCAAAGATTTTGTTTCTCCACCGCGTACTCTTTCAACTGCCCGCGTTGCAATTCCACCACAACAACGAGCTCTTCCGCGCCGCCGATGGTGATGCGGAATTCCGGATCGTCCATTTCCGACAGGCTCTCGAAGAATGGGTCGATCCGCACGCTGAAGCGATCTTCCTCGAATCCGTAGCGCAATTCCCGCAAATAGAAAACGCGGCCGTGCATTGCGCCGCCGCGCCGCTCCGGAGAATACAATCCCGCGCCCAGCCACTCGAAGTACGAGGTATCGCGTCCGTCCACCGTGGTCTTCAGATATCCCGTCGGCGCAATCTGCAAGGCGGGTTCGACAGTGCGCTTGATGGGATTCGCCAATTCCGAAGGGGCAATTTTGCCCAGCGCAAGGTATATACCGGTCAGGTGCTTGCGATAGAGCGCGTCGAACTCCGCGTCATTCGCGGTGCTGTGTTCCGGCCCGAACCACCAGCACCAATCGCTGCCTTCCGCGGCCAGCAACGATTCCAGCGCCTCTTGCAATGCGGTCTCGGCTGGCGCATTGGCCAGACCCTTCGCATGCGCTTGCACGCCCCGCTCGTATTCTTCGCGTGCGTCCCACAGCATCTCCCACGCGGTCACATCTTCGCCGCTGCCGATCCACACGTCGAAATTGGCATTGATCCAGGAAGCCGGAAAGATCCCGCCGATGGAAGGGACGGATTTCGCTTCGGCGATGGCCTCGCTCGCGGTAAGAGCGCGAAAGTCCTGGTCATCCTGAATACGGCGGTAAAACTGACCCAGGAATTCACGGCCGTTTCCCGGGTAGTATTCCCAGGCATTTTCGCCGTCGAGGAACAGACAAACCGTGAGCGGTTGTTCGGTCTGCACGCTCTCGCCGATAAAACGCAATCGTCCATGAAGATCGTCGACAGCGGCTTTGGCATCCATGCGGCTGTAAACGAAACCGATCAAGTCCGATAGATGATGATCGCGGAACAGCCCGGTAATGGAATTGCCGGCGATTTCCACGCGGTACGGCTGGTACATTCTGGCGGCATTCGCGGAAAGCCCGTTGGATTCGCGGAAGAATCCGATGTTGAGCGTCCTGCCAAGCACGCCTTCATCGGTGCCAAACCAGCGGAAACCTTCCTGCATGGCGAGGGAAAGAGCTTGATCGGAAACGGAGCCTTCCGAGGGCCACAAACCCGCGGGTTTCGAGCCAAACACGCGCTCATGATATTCGCGGGCGCGGCGCAATTGTTCGCGCGCGTCTTCCGGGCGTTTAAAGGCGCGACGCGGGAGAGGCGTTCCGGGATTCGCGGCCCTGGCAATATCGGAATCGCAGACCAGCGGAAGAATCGGATGATAGAAAGGAGTGGTGCTGATTTCGATCTGCCCGCGAACGGCAGCTTCGCGGTAAGCCGGAAGGACCAAGCCGAGAAGTTCGAGTTGCTTGGCTTGCAGCTCGAGTTTGTCGCTTTCGGTGTAGTCCTTGCCCTTGCTGGCCAAACGGCTGACGACAGGATCTTTTTCCAGCCAGATTTCGTCCATCCACGCCAACTGTGAGAGCACCTGCAAGTCGCGCCAATCGCGGGGCGTAAAGGCCACTCGAGCTTGCGCACCGCCCGCCGGCTTGGACCACTCATACAACTCGACGAAACGCGGCCAGCGCGACATCAACCGTTCGTGGTTGAGCTGAAACGCTCTTGCAAGAATCTCCGTGCGATCTTCGGCGATCAAGTCCTCGACAGGCTTGGCGGCCAGAGCGAACCACGGTTCGTCAAACTTTCCGCTGGCGTATTCCTCCAGCTGCATGCCCAGCGAGGGAACGACGTTGAAGGTGGCGTGAAAGTCCGGCGAATCCCGCAGCACCTGAACCATGCCCCAGTAGTCCTTGATGGCGTGCAAACGCGTCCAGGGAAGCACGTAGCGGCCGTTTCTCGGGTCGCGATAGTGGGGTTGATGCATGTGCCAAAGCACAACCAGGTGGATGCGATTCATTTGCGGGCCCGCAAAGGTTGACGAGCCGAGGCCGTGCTACACTCGGCTTTCTGCTCATGCGAATCCTGGACCGCTATATCGTCCGCGAAGTTTTTCGTCATGCCTTCCTTGGACTCGTCGTTTTTACGTTCGTGTTTTTCGTTCCCCAACTGGTTCGCCTGATGTCGTTGTTCGTGAGGCATACGGGATCGGGCAGCCAAATAGTTCAACTATTCCTTTGCATATTTCCGGGCGTGTTCACGTTCACCATTCCCATGGCGATCCTCATTGGCGTTCTGCTGGGACTTGGCCGCATGTCGACCGACAGTGAAATCATCGCCCTGACGGCGCTGGGCATCAGCCGTCGCCGGATTTTATTGCCGGTCGGTGTACTGGCAGTCACAGGTTTCCTCCTCAGCCTGGTGATGACGCTGTGGCTCAACCCGATGGCGCTGCGGACGTTCCGAGGCTTAGAGGCCGAGCTGCTCACATCCCAGCTGAATTTCCAGGTGCAACCGCGCGTGTTCGACGAGCGGTTTCCACGATTAGTCTTATACATCAACGATATTTCAGCCAGCGGCGCCAAGTGGAACGGCGTATTTCTAGCGGAGGCCGGCGGAGAGAACGGCTCGCGCGTGACCCTGGCGGAGCACGCCATTGTAATTGCGGAGCCCAAGTTGGGCAAGTTGGAGCTGCATCTCCAGGGCGGATCGACGCACGAATTCGACCGCAAGGATGCCGACAAGTACTCGGTCACCGGATTTGGACAGAGCGACTGGCCCATCGAAGTGACCGGGCTGACCGCGGCACCGGCGCGGCAGATCAGCAATGCAGAGCGATCGCTGAGCGAGCTATTGCACGACAACGGCACGAATTGGCGCGAGGCTCGAGCCGAACTGCACCGGCGATTCGCTTTTCCCGTGGCGTGCCTGGCATTCGCGCTGATTGCGGTACCAGTAGGCGCACAACCGAGACGCGGAGGCCGCGCCGCCGGAACGCTGATTGCGGTGCTGCTGATCGCGGGATACTACCTGTTGTTTATCACCGGCGCAGGGATGGCGCGAGAGGGTCATTTGCCGCCAGCGCTTGGCTTGTGGATGGCGGACATTTTGCTGTTTGCTTGCGGACTGGCGCTGCTTCCCCGCATGGAGCAATTCCGCGGAGAAAACAAGTGGCTGCCGTCTTTCGACCGCTGGAAGACCTGGGTGAGGCTGCTCCGGTTACGCAAGGCGCGAGCGCGCGCAGCGGCGGCAGCAGCCCGGGGCAGCAACGGAATCCAGCAGGCTGGCGATTCCGTACAGATTCCCGCCAGCAGTTTTCCCAGGCTGATGGATCTGTACTTGCTCCGGCGCTTTTTCTTTTATTTCCTGGTGCTGATGGGAACGTTTATTTTCCTTTTTGAAGCCTTCACGTTTTTCGAGTTGCTGGATGACATAGCGCGTCACCGCGTGCCGTTTCTGGTGGTGATGGATTACTTTCGGTACCTGACGCCCTACTTGTTGTACCAGCTGGCACCGCTGGGTGCGCTGGTGGCCACGCTGGTCACCGTCGGGGTGATGAGCAAGAACAATGAGATTGTGGCCTGCAAGGCGAGCGGCATCAGCTTGTACCGCCTAGGCCTTCCGCTGCTGTTAGTGGGGATGGCGCTGGCGACGACGATGATTCTCCTGGACGATACCTACTTACCGTATGCCAACCAACGCCAGGATGAGTTGCGCAACCAGATCAAGGGACGTCCGCCGCAAACGTACAAGCAGCCGGAGCGGTGGATCTTCGGTGAGAACGCGAAGATCTACAATTACGACTTGTTTGACCCGTCCCAGAACCTGTTTGGAGGGCTGAGCGTACTGGAAATCGAACCCACGACCTTCCGTTTGAAGCGGCGAGTGTTCGCGGCTAGAGCCTACTGGTCCGAGCCACAGAAATTGTGGGTGCTGGAATCGGGGTGGGTCCGGGACTTCTCCGACGGAACGGTGAGCCGATACGAAAAGTTCAATGTTAAAGATTTACCTGAACTAACAGAACCGCCGGCGTACTTCAATCGCGAGGTGCGCCAAGCGTTCCAAATGAACTGGGGCGAGTTGCGCCACTACATCGACGGACTGCACCGGGCGGGATTTGATGTATCCGCACTGACGGTGCAGTGGCACCGCAAACTGGCGTTTCCGCTGATCGCACCCGTCAGCATGTTGCTGGCGTTTCCGTTTGCCTTCCTGGTGGGAACGCGAGGAGCCGTTGGAGGCGTGGCAGTGGGCGTGGCCATCGGCATTTTATATTGGCTGGGAGCAGAGTTACTGTCCGCGATGGGGGGCGTCGGCCAACTGCCGCCGCTTTTGGCGGGTTGGTCGCCGGACATCGTGTTTTTCTTCCTGGGCCTGTACTTCTTTTTCAAAATGCCGACGTAGGTGGGTCCGGGGCCACTCAATCAAGCCGCGGAGTGAATGCCGAAGTTTTGCCGACGAAAATGCCGCGATGAAAAAAGTCAGCGCGGCAATAACGTCGCCACGCCGACAATTCATCTTTTTGTTGAAGAACCTCAAGCCTATTTAGAGGCTTTCTTCCCGCGCCGCTTATCTTCGACCACGGCCTGGGCTGCGCCCAACCGAGAGATCGGGACACGAAATGGAGATGCGCTGACGTAGTCCATTCCGACGGCGTGGCAAAACTTGACGCTGTCGAGATCTCCGCCGTGCTCGCCGCAGATGCCGATCTTGAGCTTGGCGCGAGTTTTGCGGCCTTGTTCGATACCCCAGCGCATCAATAAGCCGACACCGTTGGTATCGAGTGACTGAAATGGGTCCGCGGCAAATACGCCGGCACGCTTTTCATCGACATAGTCCGGCAGGAATCGCCCGGCGTCATCGCGGGAGAGACCCATGGTGGTTTGGGTGAGGTCATTGGTGCCGAAGGAAAAGAATTCGGCAACCTCGGCAATCTCGTTAGCCAGGAGCGCCGCTCGCGGGAGCTCGATCATGGTGCCGACGAGGTATTCCAGCTTCACTCCAGATTTTTTGATGAGCTCGTCCGCAACACGGCGAGTAGCTTGTTCGAGGATGCTCAACTCTTTTCTATCCAGGACGAGTGGATGCATGATCTCCGGTAAAACTTTAACTCCGGCTTTCTTGCATTCAATGCCCGCTTCAATGATGGCGCGGACCTGCATCTCAAGAATTTCCGGATAGGTGATGCAGAGGCGGCAGCCGCGATGACCGAGCATGGGATTGGATTCATGTAATTGTTGAACCCGCGCTGCGATTCTCTCGACAGAGATTCCCAGCGTCTTGGCCAACTCTTCCTGCTTGCCGCGTTCGTGAGGCACGAACTCATGAAGGGGCGGATCGATCAAACGGATGGTTACCGGGAAGCCGTCCATGGCCTTAAAGATCCCGATGAAGTCGCGGCGCTGGAATGGGAGAAGTTTATCCAATGCTTTAACTCTGGCTTCCCGAGTGTCGGCCAGGATCATTTCCTGAATCGCAAGTTGACGTTGAATGCCCTTCTCCGGCTGCTCGAAGTCGGTGAAGAACATGTGCTCCGTTCGGCATAGTCCGATGCCTTCGGCCCCAAACTCACGCGCCTTGCGCGCGTCCTGAGGAGTATCCGCGTTGGTGCGGACCCGCAGGCGGCGAAGTTCGTCGGCCCATTTCATGACGGTGTTGTAGGACGGTGGAAGTGAAGGAGTGACCAGGCCCATTTGGCCGGAATAGACGATGCCTTCTCCGCCGTCGAGCGTGAGCCAGTCCCCTTCCTTGATGGTCTTGCCGGAAGCGGTAAGGGATTTGGATTTCAGATCGATGCTGATTTTTTCCGCGCCGACGATGCAGCATTTGCCCCAGCCGCGGGCGACCACCGCGGCATGGCTCGTTTTTCCGCCGGTTGCGGTGAGAATGCCCTGGGCAACGGCCATACCACCGACATCCTCCGGACTGGTTTCGCGGCGAACGAGAATAACCCTTTCGCCTTTTTTCGCCCATTCTTCCGCATCCTGGGCGGTAAACACGGCCTTTCCGACGGCGGCACCGGGCACAGCGTTGATCCCAGTGCCGATGATCCGCGATTCCAGGGACTTCTTATCCATCTTGGCGTCGATGACGGGATAGAAGAGGCGCTCAATGTCCTCGGGCTTGATGCGCATGACGGCTTCTTCCCGGGTGATGAGCTTCTCGTTGGCCATGTCCATGGCGATGCGGAAAGCAGCCGAAGGAGTGCGCTTGCCGGTCCGCGTCTGCAACATATAAAGGATGCCTTCTTCGACAGTGAACTCCATGTCCTGCATGTCGTGATAGTGTTTCTCAAGTTTTTCTCGAACTTTCTCGAGCTGCCCATAAACCTTAGGCATGACCTTTTTCATCTCGACCAAATGCATGGGCGTGCGGATGCCGGCAACCACGTCTTCACCTTGGGCGTTGGCGAGGTAATCGCCATAGAAGATCTTCTCGCCGGAACTCGGGTCGCGAGTGAAGCAGACGCCGGTGCCGGAATTGTCGCCGGTATTGCCGAAGACCATCTGCATGACGTTGACGGCAGTGCCGAGAAGGCCGGTAATTTTCTCGACGCGGCGGTAGGTGACGGCTTTTTCCGCCATCCAGGAACCGAAGACGGCGCTAACGGCGCCCCAAAGCTGGTCGATGGGATCGTCGGGAAAATCCGACCCGGTTTTCTGGCGGAAATCCGCTTTGTATTCGGCGACAAGTTCCTTCCAGCCGTTGGCGGGAACGGCGGTGTCTTCTTTCACACCGATCTTTTCCTTCATGCCGCGCAGGCGATGCTCCAGATCTTCCTTGGGCAAGCCCATGACCACGGTGGAGTACATCTGAACGAAGCGGCGATAAGCATCGTAGGCGAAGCGCTCGTTGCTGGTCATGGCGGCGAGGCCCTGCACCGAACGATCGTTCATGCCAAGGTTAAGGATGGTTTCCATCATGCCGGGCATGGAGCGCGCGGAGCCGGAACGGACGCTGACCAGGAGAGGATTTTTCGGGTCGCCGAGCTTCTTGCGGGTGACTTTCTCCAGCTTGGCGACATTGTCGGTGACCTGTTTGCGGAGCTCCGACGGGAACTTTTTGCCGTTCTTGTAGAAATAATCGCAGGCTTCAGTGGAAATAGTGAAACCTGCGGGAACAGGAAGACCGATTTTGGTCATCTCGGCAAGGCCGGCACCTTTACCGCCTAGTAGATCGCGCCAATCGCCGTGTCCTTCGGATTTCCCTGCTCCAAAAAAATAGACCCATTTAGTCACGTTATCCCTCGCATGCAGTTTTTGTGTTGCAAACAACAATTGAAAAAACCCGAGATTGAGATGTCGGCGCGTCGACGGTAAATTTTGGCCGACCTGCGCCTGACCAACTGCCGGTCTGGTTACGCCGACGCAGTTCAACCATCACATTAGCTATGACCGTGACTCCTCCGCTCCGATCTCCGAGAAGTCCGCGACGGTTGTGAAGTCCCGCAGCAACTCCGCCAGCAGCGCCAGACGATTCTTGCGCACGGCTTCGTCTTCCGCCATGACCATCACTTGCTCAAAGAAGCGATCCACCGCTGGCCGCAGATTCGAAATGCACTCAAGTGCCTCCGGATACTGACCCTGGCGGCGGTTCTGCGCGACGGCCGCCGCCGCTTTGCGGCCGGCTGCGTACAGTTCCCTTTCTGCATCTTCCTGGAACAATTCAGGAGAAACGGACGTGGCGGAAGCGCTCTTGGTGTTGGATTTCTCGACAATCTTACGAATGCGCTTGAACGACACGGCTAACGGCTCGAAGTTCTTGGACTTGCGGATGGCATGTAGCGCAACGAGGCGCTTCCTGGCATCGACCAGGTCATCGGCGCCGGCGCGAAACACTGCGTTGACTTCGTCATATCCGAAGCCATCCTGTTCCCGGAAGATGAACTTGGCGCGGTCGTGCAGGAAAGCAAGGACCTGGTGTTGGTGAGCGGCCGAGACCGTGATTTTTGGAGCGTGCGCAGCCAAAGCTTTAGCGGCGGCCGTGATGGCGGAAGACAAACTGAGCGCCACCTGTTTCTCAAGTATTATTTTAACTATTCCCAGGGCGGCTCGGCGCAAAGCGTAAGTATCACTTGAACCTGTAGGGACGACACCGACGCTGAAGCAACCCGTGATGGAATCGAGTTTGTCGGCAATGGCGACGGCACAGCCGATCAGATTTCTTGGGATCGGATCGTCCATGCCTACCGGGCGGTAGTGATCGTAGATAGCGTCCGCGACATTTTCCGGTTCGCCTTGCGCACGAGCATAAAGACCACCCACGATACCCTGGAGCTCGGGGAATTCTCGAACCATGTCCGTGGCGAGATCGCACTTGGCAAGTTCCGCGGCTCGGTCGGCGTCGGGGACGTGGGCCTGGAGCAAGCCGAGGTTGAACCACTGTTCGGTGAGCCATCGAGCGATGGAACGCATACGCTCGACCTTGTCCGCGTAGCTGCCGAGGCGGGACTCGAAGGTGATGCGCGCCAACTTGGGGAGATGGTCGGCGAGCCGACATTTCTGGTCGGCCGACCAGAAAAACTGGGCGTCGGCGAAGCGGGCGCGCAGGACGCGCTCGTGGCCGGAACGCACGAGTCCCTTGGGGTCCTTGGGCAGGTTAATTACCGCCAGGAAAGCCGGGGCCAGTTCCCTATCGCGCTTCTCCAGGGCGAAATACTTTTGGTGGCCGCGCATTACGGTGATGAGAATCTCCTCGGGAAGAGCCAAGAAGCCTGGATCGAACGCTCCCTGGATAACCGAGGGGTATTCATTGAGGTTGGTCACTAATTGCAGGAGCGATTCGTCGGCATGGACCTTGAGACCGCTCTTTTTAGCCTGAAGTGCCAGATCCTCGGCGATCTTGTTGCGACGAACCGCGGGTTCCAGGAGCACGCCATTGGTGGCGAGCTTCTTTCGGTAGTCGGCGAAGGAGCGCACGCGAATCTCCGGCAAGCCGAGAAAGCGATGGCCGCGGGTCTGATCGCCTGCTGCAACGCCCGCGAAGGACAGCGGCAGGACCTTGCCATCCAGGACGGCTACAATCCAGCGGATGGGCCGGATGAAACGCGCGCCGTCGAGGCCGGTCCAGGTCATGGTGCGCGCCCAGGTGAGGTCGTGTATGGCGCGCGGCAGGATGTCGGAGAGAATCTGCTGCGCGGTGCGACCACGCTTGAGCTGCCTGGCGGCGACGTACTCCCCTTTAGGCGTGGCTACCGTGTACAGGTCGACCAAGCGCAGGCCCTGCTTTTCGGCAAAGCTGACTGCGGCCCGGGTGGGATCGCCAGCGGCATCATAGGCCACGGAATTGGGCGGTCCAATAATTTCGCTGGTGATGTCCTCCTGCTTCAAAGGGAGTCCTTGAATCCAGGCGGTCAACCTTCGAGGAGTGCTGAAGGTCTCGACGATCAAGCCATCTGTTAGGTTTTCCGTCGCCAACAATTTCTCAATATTTACTTTAAGTTCGTCTTGAGCCTTGGGAATCATCGCCGCTGGTATTTCTTCGCAGCCGATCTCGAAAAGCAAGTCTACCCGTTTCGATTTCGCCAGCTGTTCATGTATCACTTTAGGTGCTTGACTCTGTCGGCTCATGCGAGCACCTCGCGACGCTGGGCCGGTCCGCCGATCTGGTCCAGGTAGGAGGCAGCGGTTTGGCAAGCCAGGGATCGGACCCGGGCCATGAGAGCGGCGCGCTCGGTGGTGGAGATAACGCCGCGAGCGTCGAGGAGGTTGAAGAGATGGGAGCAGCGGAGACAATGATCGTAGGCAGCCAGGAGGGGATACCTTAACTTGTCGACGGGTTTGGTGGATGCATAATGCTCAAGTAATTGTTTAGCTTGTTTCTCGCTCGAGTCGAAGTCCTGTCGAATGGCTGCGGCATCGCTGAAATCGAAACTATAACTTGAGAATTGTCTTTCCTCGGCCAGACGGACATCTCCGTACGATTTATCGTTGGACCAGCGAATGTCGTACACACTTTCCTTCCCTTGCAAGAACGCGCAGATCCTCTCCAGGCCGTAGGTCAATTCGACCGAGATGGGATCGAGGTCGATGCCGCCGCTTTGCTGGAAATAGGTGAATTGGGTGATTTCCAGGCCGTCTAGCAGGACCTGCCAGCCAATCCCCCAAGCACCGAGCGTGGGGGATTCCCAGTTGTCTTCCTCGAAGCGAATGTCATGCGCTTTCAGGTCGATGCCGATGGCACCGAGGCTCGCGAGATACAAGTCCTGAACGTCCGCGGGAGAAGGCTTCAAGACCACTTGAAACTGGAGGTGCTTGTAGAGGCGATTGGGATTTTCGCCATAGCGGCCGTCGGCGGGCCGACGACTGGGTTGTGGGAACGCAACCCGGTATGGAGCGGGCCCCAGGACCCGCAGAAAGGTTTCCGGATGCATGGTGCCCGCGCCGACTTCCATATCGTAGGGTTGCTGCAAGACGCAACCATGGCGAGTCCAGAAATGAGAGAGCTTCAGGATCAGTTCCTGAAAATTCAGGCCCTGGGGAACATCAGGTTTTACTTTAGATTTCAAGCCGTCTCCAGAAGGCGCCTGGTATTCAACCGGCGCTCGGTATGGTGTTCAATCCAATCCAAACAGATTTCACGTAGTTGTTTAGCTATGAGCAGAGCCGCCGGACTACGCTGCAACTGGCTCAGCTTCGTTCCGGTGAGCTGCTCCCCCCACAGCCGGGTATGGGCGTCCAGCCACCTCATTCCCTGCTTATTGCAATTGTCGCAAAAAATGCCTTCCTCCCAAGGAGCTGCGAATCCACGCCTGTCACCCAACGACCGCGAACACTGGGCGCAGCGATCGAAACGCGGCAGCCAGCCGCCCAGCTTAATCGTCCAGAAGGCGAAATATGCCAGGGGCAGCTCCCAACTGCCACTAGACTCAATTTCACGCGCGGTGGCCAGGATCAGCCGAAACATGGCATCGGTAACTTCGTGCTCCGGGAGCACCAGTTCCGAGACTTCACTGACCACGGCGAGGCCGGTACTCAACGCATAGTCACTCTGCGCCGTGTGAAACGACTCCAGGAGCTCGCATTGGGTGATGCGCACAAGATCCCGCGTTTCCTTTTCGACCCACCAGATCTGGACGTGCGAAAGAACCTCGAGGGTCGAACCGTAGCGGTTCTTGATTCTGCGAGCCCCGGCGGCGACGCCCCGAACACGCCCGGAAGAGCGGCCGAGAAAGCTAACAAGCCGGTCGGCCTCGCCGAGGGGAAATGTCTTAAGAATGATGGCTTCCGTTTCCCTGGCGGGCATTGGTCGTCGGCGCGCCGACCGCGTCGAACGAGCTAACTCACAACGGTTCGATCCGCATGCGCACGCAGAATAAGATTTATTATCACACGAGCGGATGCGACGCAATGTTTCCCGGCAAAAACATCCGCGCACAAACGGATTATTTTCGAGGAACGGACCATCCAGTCGAGCGGTGGCTTCCACGGATGAATCGCTATCGCCGGCGGCGACAACGCGATGCTCGCGGCGTCACGGCGTGCCGGAATGAACAGCTCCGCCAGAACCGGCCTTCCGTACCTTGGCAACTCTGCCAAGGAGCGCCTGAGCGCGGGCGGCGTGCAGCCCGCAAATACGACAATTTGGCCCGAAAAGGCTTATAAAGAGCCGAACCAGGTTCTGTTAACCAGCGCTTCGGGCAGGCCCTTCATTATCGGACGCTCCTTGCCCACTCCCTGACCCGCAAGACGCCTTTTCAAATCCCCGGGATTCCGTTACCCTGCCCTTCCAATCGCGCATGTTCATCCCACTCAAAGACTTGAACCCAAGACGAGGCTATCCCTTCGTGAACATTGGGCTGATCCTGATCAACGTGATGGTTTTCTTTTACCAGTTCACGCTGAGCCCGGCGGCGTTCAAAGCCTTCTTCTTTGCCAACGCCACCATTCCGGCGAGATTCCCGGCGTGGCTGTCCGGAAACATGTCTTTCGAGGCGGCGTTCTTGCCGCTGGTGACCAGCATGTTCTTGCATTCCGGATTCCTACACATTGCGGGCAACATGCTCTTTCTCTGGATCTTTGGGGACAATGTCGAAGACTACTTCGGGCATCTGCCGTACCTCGTGTTTTACTTTATGTGTGGCATCGGGTCCGGACTACTGCACAGTCTGTTCAACTTGCATTCCAACCTTCCCGCAGTAGGGGCAAGCGGCGCGATCTCCGCGGTCATGGGTGCATATCTGGTGCTGTACCCCAAGTCGCGGGTTCTGACGCTGGTCTTGGTGTTCCTGATCCCGATTCCCGCGGTGCTCATTCTGGGCGGATGGTTCGTCCTGCAATTCCTGTCCGCGGTGGGCTCGTTGCATACGACGACTTCGGGAGGAGTCGCGTGGTGGGCGCACGTTGGCGGATTCCTGCTGGGGATGCTGGTGACGAGTGCCGCGAAAGGGCGGCCACCAACGCGGGCACCGGCAAGAGAAAGCTACTGCTAAAGTAACGCTTTAAGAACTACCTAGCGCGAGACAAATTCAGCCATCCAACTTCCCACGTCCTGGGTGGACTTGTTGCCGCCGAGATCGGATGTCAAGTAATTGTTGAGAAGCGCCGCCCGGACCGCATCCCGAAGACGATCCCCTTGCTCGAGCCAACCAAGGAAGTCCAGCATCATGGCGGTGGCCAGCACGGAACCCAGCGGGTTGGCGATACCCTTTCCGGCGATGTTCGGAGCGGAGCCGTGCACCGGTTCAAATAGTGATGTCTGACCCGGGTGAATGTTTCCGGATGGAGCCAGGCCGAGGCCCCCCGCCAACTGCGCTCCCAGGTCGCTCACAATGTCGCCAAAAAGATTGCAGGTGACGATGACGTCGAACTGGCCGGGATCGCGGACCAATTCCATGGCCAAAGTATCGATATAAAGATGGCGGGATTCGATGTCGGCATACTCTTGACGGACTTGCTTATAAACCCGTTGCCATAAATCATGCGCAAAGGTCATGGCATTGGACTTGTCGCTCATGCAGACGCGGCGAAGGCGGTTCTGGCGCGCAAAGTCGAAGGCATAGCGAATGATTCGTTCGACGCCCTTGCGGGAGTTGACGTCTTCCTGGACGGCAATTTCGTCCGGGGTGCCCTTCTTGAAGAAGCCTCCGACTCCAACGTACAGACCTTCGGTATTTTCGCGAAAAACAATGAGGCGGATGTCCTTCTGGCCGCGATCCCGAAGCGGGGTGAGGCGATCGTGCAGCAGTTCCACGGGACGCGCGTTCACATACAGATCGAGCTGGAAGCGCAATCCGAGAAGGATATCGGCGGCGTGCTGGTTGGTGGGAACGCGGGGATCGCCTAGAGCACCAAAAAGGATAGCGTCGAAGTCGTCCCGGAGCATGGCGACGGCGCCGGGAGGCAACGACACCCCCTCCTTGAGGAACTTGTCGGCACCCCAATCGAACTCGACCAGTTCGATCGGCCGTGACGCGGCGGAGCACACCGCTCGCAAGACTCTTATCGACTGCGGCGTGACTTCCTTGCCGATTCCGTCTCCGGGAATGACCGCGATGCGCGCCGCAGGTCCCCCGTGCCGCATGGGAATGTTCGCCACTGGAAAATACCCCCTTGCTGAAGGTACCGCAGCCTGCTCACCGGACGCTAACTTTCCCGCCCGGATTCCACCCAATAGACGCCGCCCAGCGCCAACACGGCGCCCGCCAATTCCAACCAGGAGCCGCGTTCTCCGAGCCAGGCGATGCCGAGAACGATAGCAAGAACCGGCAGCAGGTAGATGAAAGCGGCCAGTTGGGAGGCCTCGAGATATCGCAGCAGCCAAAAATATAACAGGTAGGCCAAGGCCGAACTGAACACCGCCATATAAAGAAGAGCCGCCCAGCCCTGCAGCGGCACCTGGCGCCACCTTCCCGCCGAAGCCAACTCATGGGCCTGTCGCAGCGCGAGAGGTATCAGCAGGATAGCGCCGGCGAAGTGGTTGAAGGCTGTCATCGTAAGCGCGTCATACTTCCCTGCCACGCGCTTGCCCAGGACGACGTAGGTGGCAAAGCCGAGCGAGCCAGTCATGGTAATGAGATCGCCGGCGAGAGAAGCGGAATGAGCCGAGATGCCGCTGGCCGAAGCAAGAACGGCGACACCCGCAAAAGCGATGGCCATGCCGCTAACTTTGCGCCAGGTGGCGTGTTCCACGCGGAAAACAATGGCCAGAATCAGGGTATAGATGGGCCCCAAACCCACAATGACGGCCGCATGGCTCACGGAGGTATAGCGAAGGCCGATGGTAAAACACATCTGATTCACCACCACGCCGAAAAAACCGAGGTACG
Organism: uncultured Acidobacteriota bacterium; assembly: GCA_963819745.1. Lineage (GTDB taxonomy): Bacteria > Acidobacteriota > Terriglobia > Acidiferrales > UBA7541 > Acidiferrum. Next base: position 47,815 of record CAWFXG010000006.1, read on the forward strand.
CGAAGGTCCAGATATCGCCAAGGGTAAAGCCCCGGAAAGGCGGGCGATGCTCGGAAGAAATCCGCCGCGAAAAGAGGAGATAGGCCGGCAGCATGGTGAGTCCCGCGAATACCACGCGGAGAGAACCCAATGTCAGTGCCGGAAGGTAACGGACGCCGATCTTGGCGACGATGAAATTCACCGCCCAGATCACGACGATGATCGACAGTGAGGAAAATACCAGGGCGCGATTGGGTGCGCGACCTTCGGGAGTTTCGATGTGCACGACTCAGGCCAGCCGTTCCTTGCGCACGGTCAAATCCTCGATGCGGGATACTCGCGGCTCAAAGCCTATCCCGGGAGTGGTTGGAACACGAATGGTGCCCTGCGAGGACACGGTAATTTCCGGGTCCACAATGTCCTCATGCCAGTAACGGCTGCTGGCGGTGACATCGCCGGGAAGCGTGAAATTGGGCAGGCTGGACAGCGCGATGTTGTGGGCGCGTCCGATGCCGGACTCCAGCATGCCGCCGCACCACACGGGAATGGCATTGGCCTGGCAAAGATCATGGATACGCCGAGCCACGGTGAAACCGCCGACACGCCCGAGCTTGATGTTGATGATTTTGCAGGCACCGAGTGCGATGGCGGCGTCGGCGTGCTCCTCGGAATGAATGCATTCGTCGAGACAAATGGGAGTTTGCAGCTGCTTTTGCAATCGCATGTGGCCGTACAAGTCATCCCATCCCAAGGGCTGTTCGATCATCATGAGATAGAAGCCATCGAGCTGCTTGAGAAGCGGCAAGTCGTCAAGCCGGTAGGCCGAATTAGCGTCCACCATGAGCTTGATGCGCGGAAAATCCTGGCGCAGACGTTGCACCTGGGCCAGATCTTTGCCAGGTTTAATCTTGATCTTGATGCGCTGGTAGCCGGCCGCCAATTCCTTTTTTACCGCCGCCACCAGTTCCTCGGGAGAGTCCTTGATCCCAATGGAGACGCCGCTGGCAATTTCCTCGCGAGTTCCGCCGAGCAGTTTGGCAAGCGGCACACCTTGCCGACGGGCATCCGCATCCCAAACGGCAGCTTCCAGGCCGGCCTTGGCCATGTTGTGTCCGCGCACATGTTCCAACATGCCCCAGATATCGGCGGCGGCAGAAAAATCCTTGTCCTTGAGCAGCGGCCAGAGATGATCGCGAAGCACGTGCCAAGCGGTCTCCACGGTCTCCGGACTGTAGTACGGAGCTTCGCCGGCTACGCATTCGCCCCAACCGGTGACGCCATCGAGATTGACTTCGACCAGCAGGATGCGGCGAACTTCGGTACGTTCCATGCTGGTCACGAAGGGCGCGACGAGCTTCATCGGAACTTCGCGAAGGATGACTTCTCGAATGCGCATGGACAAATCTCTCCTGAAGATTCCACCGGCCGTTGCTACGATTTTCTTCTAAAACTCACTCCACGGGCCCAGCAAGTACGCGCTTTCCTGCGGGCCGGTGCGGAACCCGATAGCGGCATACCCGCGAGCGAAGAGCGCCGTAAACTCCTCGCGGAGGCGCGCCTGAAGCACCGAAAGGTCGCTTTCGCGGCCCAGCTGCGAACTTTGCGGCGGTCCGGGCACCACGATTTCGGCGGCGGAAAGCGACTTGAACGCGATATCCCCGATTGCCGCGACCACGCGTGGTGAATCCAGTCGCCATTCCGCCACGAGCCGGTCCGTGGGCAGCGAGCGGTGCAGCGGGCTGGTCGTGACCCCATAGAGATTCGAGATGTACCTCCGGCAAATGGCTCCGAGCCGGTTGAGATTGAAGTGGGCGTTGCGCACTTCCAGGGGATCGAAGGTCCACTGAATCAGGCGAATTCCACGGCTGAGAGCTTCCTCCCGCTGAAACAGCTTCAACTGGCGACCCACTCCGCGGTTGCGATAGCTCTCGCGGACGGCGGTGTGATGGGAGTGCAGGAACACGACCGAGTCGCGGAAGCCGACGAGCGCCAGCGTGTATCCGACGAGTCGCGGGCCATCGAAAGCGCCGAGGACCTGACCGCCGACCTCGGAAGCGACCACGAAGGACGTCACCGGCTCGATTTCCAGGTCGGCCTCACCCCAGACCTCGCGCTGTAAGGATACGCAATCGTGAAATTCCGGCAGGGATTCGCATTTCCGGACGACGATCGGATCGCTCATGAACCAACCCGTGCGCTGTGCTTGCCGCGTGCGCGTTCGGCGAGCTTTACGGTTTCCCAAAGGCGTTCTTTTTCGGGCCGCGTCAGGTTTTCGAAGCGAGCGCCACCATCCTCTGAAAGTTTTTCCATCTGCCGGAATCGCCGAATGAATTTTGTATTGGCATGCTTTAAGGCGATTTCGGGGTCGACTTTCAGAAAACGCGCGAGGTTCACGGCGGCAAAGAGCAAATCGCCTATTTCTTCTTCCACATTCCGGGAGCCTCCATCCGCACCGAGCGCATCGCTGATTTCGGCGCATTCTTCGCGGATCTTGGCGAGAACTCCAGTGGAATCTTCCCAATCAAATCCGGCACGCGCGGCTTTCCTGGTGAGTTGCAGGCCCTCGAGCGTTGCGGGAAGGCCGCGAGGAAGGCCGTCCAGCAGCGAGGCCGGTGGAGCGTCGCCCGAGGCAGCACCGGATGGGAGCGATTGGCGGCGCTCTTCCTGCTTGATCTTGTCCCAATTCTTGAGCACTTCGGCGGTGTTGCGGGCGCGGGTATCGCCGAAAACGTGAGGGTGGCGGCGGACCATCTTGTCGTGCACGGAGCGAATGACGTCGGAGACGGTGAAGCGGCGCTGTTCGCGGGCGATTTCGGAATGAAAGACGATCTGCAAGAGAAGATCGCCCAACTCGTCTGCGAATTTGACATCGTCGCCGTTTTCCAGCGCGTCGAGAACTTCGTAGGCTTCTTCAATCAGGTAGGTGCGAAGCGTGGCATGGGTCTGTTCCCGATCCCACGGACAACCATTCGGGGCGCGCAAGCGCTGCTGCAGCGCTACGAGTCTTTCGAACCACTCGCCGTCATGCAGACGCCGCGGCTTCCCGCCTTTTCGCTGGGAGCGTGCAGCCGTGCCGGTTGCCTTACGCCTCTTTTTTCGCGTGGCCATGATCCTTCCGCGCTTTCCTGGAGCCGGAAAGCGCGTTTCACTTTACGGTGGAGGCTGTGCTTTGACAAGCGGGGCGTGCGCCGCGGATCGCTACCCAAAGTTACGGGGCAATGATAAACTTCCTAGGAAAAGAATATCGAGGATGCAACCTTGCCAGAACAGAAGCAGGAAGACACATTTCGAGTAATTGACCGCCGGCCGTTTACCGCGGAAGGCGAGCTGCGCCAGGAAGTGGTGGAGCAAGAGGAGCGGGAGGCGCAGCGCGAGGCCGCCACGCAACCCGCAGTCCCCAAGGAAAATGCGGGCAGTGTTACGCCACCGGCGGAAGCGCCCAAAGCGTCACTCGCGTTCGAGAATCTGGTTCGCATGCTGGGAAGCAACGCGGCGATGGTCCTAGGTGGCTATGCCGACCCCCGGACTGGCCAGCCCATTATCGATCCCGACGCAGCACGCGAGCTGATTGACATGCTGGATGTGCTGCACGAAAAAACCAAGGGAAATCTCGCGCCGGAAGAAGACAGCCTGCTGCTGGACCTTCTCGGGAAACTCAAGATGACCTATCTGGAAGTCAGTCAGGCCGTGTCCGCACAGATGAACAAGCAGGCCAAGGCCAAGACGCGGCCGTAAGACGTTCGGCGCGCCGCGGCAGTTCGGCTCCAGGCTCACGGTATTGCGGGGCGCCGACCTCGTCATGGCGTTGCGTGCCGGCCCAGATCATTCTTCATGTCTCGATCTCCGATCAAAGTAACCGTGTTGGGTTCGGGCACCTCGATGGGCGTGCCATCGCTGGGATGCTACTGCCGGGTGTGTACCTCGACCGACCCGCGAGATAACCGCTTGCGGCCTTCCCTGTTGCTCTCGCGAGACGGCCAAAACGTGGTAATCGACACCACGCCGGATTTTCGCCAGCAGGCGCTGCGCGTGAAGCTGGACCGCTTGGATGCGATTCTGCTGACGCACGGCCATGCCGACCACATTCTGGGCTTTGACGACATCCGGCCATTCAACATCCGGCAGCGCGCCGCATTGCCGGTGTACGGCAACGAGGAAACGTTCGAGATAATCCGCCGGGCGTTCGCGTACGTGTTCGACGAACGGCCGACGATGAGCACGATTCCGAGCGTCGAGCTGCGAGTGGTGAACGGACCATTCGAAGTGCTGGGGCTGCCATTCGTTCCCGTGCCGGTATTGCACGGAGACCTGGAAGTGCTGGGGTTCCGGTTCGGGCGGTGCGCGTACCTGACGGACTTCAGCACGCTTCCGGATTCGTCCGCGCGGCTGCTGGAAGGGCTGGATGATTTATTTCTGGATGCGTTGCGCGACGCGCCTCATCCGATGCACCAGACCGTTCAGCAAGCGTTGACGCTGATCGAACGGCTGAAGCCGCGACGTGCCTGGTTCACGCACATCGCGCATGATCTGCCGCATTCGGAAACTAATGAGCGGTTGCGCAAGCTGGGCGCAGGGCACGTGCAAATGGCGTACGACGGATTGGAGCTGGACGTAGCGGTGGAGGAATACCCGCGCGCCAAGTGGTTTCCCGGTGTCGGGAGTGGAGAGCTGGGCAGCGGTTCGCTGCGAGCTTTTTGCAGTCCGCAAGCGTGGGCGGATCACTTTGGCGCATCCGGGCGAGGCAGCGTGCTCGCGATCGGCAACTTCGACGGCATCCACCTGGGCCATCAGGCAATTTTGCGGGCGACGGTGCGGCGGGCCGTCGATACCGGTGCGGTAGCGACAGCTTTGACGTTCGATCCGCCGCCGCGCAAAGTGCTGCGTCCGGAAACCGCGCCGCTCCGGCTGTCCACGAACGCGCAGCGAATGGAGTGGTTCGGCGCTGCCGGCCTGGAGGCCGCGGTTGTGATGCCCTTCACGCTGGAGCTGGCGCAGCAGTCCCCGGAAGATTTCGTGGAAGAAGTGCTGGCGCGCGGGCTGCAAGTGCGCGCCGTGCTGGTGGGAGAAGATTTTCGCTTCGGGCATCGCCAGGCGGGAGACGTAAAGAGGTTACGCGAGCTCGGCATGCGACACGGATTCGAGGTCGCGATTGTGCCGCCGGTTTTGTACAAGGGCGAGGTGGTATCCAGCACGGTAATCCGCCGAGAAATTGCCGTCGGCGACGTTACCCACGCTTCGTGCCTGCTGGGACGCCCGTTCGTGCTGACCGGTCCGGTAGTGAGCGGAACCGGAACCGGGCGCAAGTTCACTTTTCCGACGCTGAATCTATCCCCCGAGCAGGAATTGCTGCCGGCACGCGGAGTGTACGTGACCCGGACGCTGCTGGAGGGCGAAACGCTGAGCCGGCGTTCGGTGACGAACATCGGTGTTCGGCCAACTTTTGAAGGTTCCAGTGTGAGCGTGGAAACGCACTTGTTGGGATATTCCGGCGAGGTCAATGCGAAGGCCATCGAAGTGCGGTTCTGGAAGCGTTTGAGGGACGAGAAGAAATTCAGCGGACCTGAAGAATTGCGCAGGCAGATCGCCCGGGATATCGCCAAGGCCAATCGTTTCTTTGCGCGCTTACGGCACTTCCGTTCGGCGCGCCACCCTTCGTGACCTCGCTGACAGCCCGCGCTTTTCAGGAGGATTTGTTGAGGCAGTCGGCGCAGTAGCCGCCAACTTCGGTGCGAGAGACGGTGACCTTCATGTGGAAGTCGCGGGCAATCTGCTCTTTCAACTGCTCGTAGAGGCGGCTCTCAAACTCCCGGACTTTGCCGCAGCGCAGGCAAGCGACGTGAATGTGGTCGCGGGGACCATGCGTTTCGTAGTAATGACGATCGCCACGCAGGTGCAGCAAATCGAGCTCGTCAATCAAGCCATGTTTCTTGAGCAGGTCGATAGTGCGGTAAACGGTAACGAGGTGCACGCCGGCGTCGATTTTCTGGGCACGCTCGAGAATCTGGTCCACGTCCAGGTGTTGCTCAGCGTCATCCATCACTTGCAGAATCACACGCCGCTGCCGAGTCAGGCGAATGCCCTTTTTCGCCAAGCGTCTGCTGAAGATTGCCCGTGGTTTGCGCGGTATTGAGACGTTCGCCGGTAGAAACCCGGCGTTGAGGCGCTGCGGACATGCTTTGCTCCCGGAGCGGCGCGCGGCCTAAGAATGTATCGGCAGCAATCGCACTACGTCATTGTACATGACGTAGGCAAACAGCACTAAAAGGAAGACCAGTCCGACCTGCACGAACCGCTCCTTGAAAGCCAAACTGAGATCTCGCCGCAATCCGCCTTCAATGGCCAGCAGCAGGATGTTGCCGCCGTCCAAAATGGGGATGGGCAAAAGATTCAGAATCCCGAGGTTGACACTTATCAGCACCATCAGGGAAATCACCGCCAGGGGCCCTCGATGGACGGCTTGGCCCGCGGCGCGAGAAATGCCCACCACGCTCTGCAATTGCTTGACGGAGACGCGGCCGCTGAAAAGCTTGCCGACGACGCCGAGGGTCTCCTCGATGGTTTCGTAGGTGCGCGAGGTGGCGTAGCGCACTCCTTCGAAGAAGGATACGCGCCGGGATACCGCCTGGTCCCGGACGAGCACACCGATCTGATAAATGGTTTCGCCATGATCGCCCTGAGTGGACTGCGGAGTCACCACCAGATGGGTCAACTGGCCCCTGCGCTCCACCTCCAGGGCCAGCGACTTGCCGCCGGAGCCGCGAACTCGTTCCGTAAACTGTCCCCACCATTCAATGGGCTGTCCATCCACGGAGCGAATGATGTCGTTTTCCTGAAGTCCGGCGCGCTTCGCCGGCATACCGAGCGCCACGTCGTCGAGAACCGGCTTTCTGGGAGCGAACCCGATGAGTCCCTCCAGCTGCTCGAGATCCTTTGGCGCCACCGGAATTTCGATGGTGCTGCGGGTACCGCCGCGGTCGACCTCAAGGGAGAGCTTGGTATTCGCTTCCACCTTGGAAAGCACCTTTTCCGCCTGATCCCAGGTGGGCGTGGGTTCGCCATTCATGGCCACTACGCGATCCCCGGGCTGTAATCCCGCGGCAATCGCCGGGGACTTCGAAGGCAGCGCGGTGACCTGCACGGGCTTGTCTTCCCAGGCGGGATAAGGAACACCGATCACCACGATATAGGACAACAGCAATATGACTGGGAAAACCAGGTTTACGGCGGGCCCGGCAAAGGCGATAAAGGCCCGCTGCCAGCGCGGCTTGCTCATCAGTTCGTCCGGCGCGCCCGTAACGGAGGCTTTCTCGGCGGAATCGATTTCCGAGGGATCCTGCCCGGCCATGCGGACGTAGCCGCCCAGAGGGATGGCGCTAAGCCGATAGTCAGTGCTGCCGCGCTTCCAGCCGAACAATCTCGGCCCAAAGCCGATGGAGAAGACGTCGACACGCACGCCGCACATCCTGGCGGCAATGAAGTGCCCCCACTCGTGCACCAGAATCATGACGCCCAGCACGAGCGTTACGCCCAGCAGTAAATCCATACGCTTGCGCTTCTCCTCTCAAACTCAAGACGCAGCCGCTGCGCTCACCGAAAGCCGTTGAACCTCTTCCTTGGCCATTCGACGAGCCTCAGCATCTGCGGTAAGCACGTCACTCATGCTGTCGAAACTAACGCGAGGTGTCCTTGCGAGTACGCGTTCTATCACCTCGGGAATTCCCAGAAACGCCAGCCGGTGTTCCAGAAAAGCGGCCACTGCGATTTCGTCCGCGGCGTTCAGCGCGCACGGCAATGCGCCGCCCCTTTTCATCGCTTCTCTCGCCAGCCGTAAACAAGGAAAGCGCCGCGTGGAAGCTTTCGCAAAATCCAGCCGGCGCAATTTTGACCAGTCCAGAGCTATTTGGTTCGATGCGGCCCGCTCGGGATAGGTTAACGCATATTGGATGGGCATGCGCATGTCTGTTGGACCAAGCTGTGCCAAAACAGAACCATCTACGAACTCCACCATCGAATGAATGGTGGACTGCGGGTGAATGACCACATCAATCTGATCCGGACGGACACCGAACAGCCAGCGTGCCTCGATCACCTCGAAGCCCTTATTCATCATGGTCGCCGAATCTATCGTGATGCGGTTGCCCATGCGCCAATTCGGGTGCGCCAGCGCCTGTTCGGTGGTGACGTTTCGCAACGCGGCCAGCGGCGTCTTGCGAAACGGTCCACCTGACGCGGTCAACACCAGGCGCCGCACTTCCCGCTTTTCGCCGCCCCGCAGGCACTGATGCACCGCATTGTGTTCGCTGTCCACCGGCAGCAGTTCTTTGCCGGCCCGGCTGGCCGCCGCCATGACCAACTCGCCGGCTGCCACCAGAACCTCTTTATTGGACAACGCGACGACTTTGCCGAGCTTGATGGCTTCGTAAGTGGCCGGCAACCCAACAACTCCGACTGCCGCGGAAATTACGATGTCTGCCGTTGCGTGGGTTCCGACGGCCAGCATGCCTTCTGCCCCGTGAAGAATGGCCGGCAGCGGCGACACTCCCTTCGCTCGCAACATCTCCGCCAGGGCGTCGCACTTCTGAGCGTCTCCCACGGACACGACTTCGGGTTGATATCGTTCAATCTGCCCGATCAATTGTTCCAGGTTCGCACCCGCAGCCAACGCCACTACGCGAAACCTGCCGGGTAGCGCGTCCACTACCGCCAGACATTGACGGCCAATGGACCCGGTGGATCCCAGGATCGAAATGTTCTTGCAGTTTTCCATGACGGCGAAAATCGGCGCGTACGGCTATACGATAGGTCTATGAAGTGCGAGGAACCAGCTCCAATAGTACCAAACAACCGGAATGGCCAATATTAACGCGTCAATCCGGTCCAAAATGCCACCGTGTCCGGGTAGCAGCGTCCCGGAATCCTTGACCCCCGCGCTGCGCTTGTAAGCGGATTCAACCAGGTCGCCGATCTGCCCGCCGACGTTCGCGACCCCCGCCATGCCTAGCAGCACCCCGGTACCGATCGGAATCCATCGCGTGAACGCCAGGGACAGCAACAAGGAACCCGCCAAACTCGCCGCCGCGCCTTCCCAGGTCTTATTGGGACTGAGCTGCGGCGCAAATTTCAGGCGGCCTATGCTGCGGCCGACGAAATACGCGGTGGTGTCGCCCATCCAGATCATTGCCAGCGTAAACAGCAGCACCCGTGGCCCCAGGATGCCCTGCCCTTGAATGCGCACCGCATAGCTCAACGGGAAAGCCACTAACAGAAGGGCCGAACAGCTGATTCCCGCCGACGGTAGACCCTCCACGAGAGGCCTCCGGCTGGCACAAATCAGGAAAATAACACCCAGAATGAAGGTAAAGAGCACCAACTCGTACGGGATGGAGATTATAGGTCCGTTGTCGGCGGCCAGATACTGTACCCATAGCAAACCGAGGGCGCAGACCACGGTCCACAGCCGGTACGCGCGATGTCCAATCGCTTCGCCCAGCGCGAAGTACTCCCAAAGCGCGAGCGTCATAACTCCCGCCAGCACCACGGTTACCCACGCCGTGCTGGCGAACAGCACCAGCGCAACGACAAACGGAATCAGAACCGCGGCCGTAGCCACGCGCTTCCACGTCATGAAGGGAAGATCTCCGGAAAATCCAAGCGTCCCATCTCATCATATTGTCGGAAAGAAATCACGCGGAAGGCAGGAAAAAACACTTCGTAGGTTCGCAGGCCAAATTACTTTCCGGCTGCTCGCGCGGGAACCGAGCCCGACCCGGCGTCGCTGAGCCCGCCGTAGCGCCGTTCGCGCTTCTGAAATTCCAGAAAAGATTCCAGCAGGCGCGCCCGGTTGAAATCCGGCCACAGCGTTTCCGTAACCAGAATTTCGGCATAGGCAATTTGCCACAACAGAAAATTGCTGATGCGCATCTCGCCGCTGGTACGAATCAAAAGGTCCGGATCGGGCAGCCCGGTCGTGTACATGTGCCGGCTTAGTCCCTCTTCCGTGATGCTCGCGCCCCCATCCACACCCCTGCGTTCCGCCAGCAAGGCGTTGGCCGCGTCCACGATTTCCGCGCGCCCTCCATAATTCATTGCCAGGCACAACACCATTCCCGTGTTTCGCGACGTCTCTTCCACGGCCTTGCGCATATCTTCCTGTACACCGAGCGGCAGATCCAGCGACCTGCCCAGGAATCGCATCCGGATGTTATTTCGCTGGATCAGCGGCATTTCCTTCCGTAGGTATTCGCGGAGCAACGCCATCAGGAAATCGGTTTCCGCTTTGGGCCGCCGCCAATTCTCCACGGAGAAGGCGTAGAGCGTAAGTGCTTCCAGGTTCATGCGGGCACATGTCTCGATCGCCGAACGGGCCGTGCGGCTCCCCACCCGGTGCCCCGCTATCCTCGGCAGGTGCTTGCGCTGCGCCCATCGGCCGTTGCCATCCATAATGATGGCCACGTGCCGCGGCAAACGCGACATGTCGAGCTTCGCCAGCAGTTCCGCTTCCTCGGAAGTGACCGAGCCTAGGCCGGAGGGACCGGCAACCTGCAACGTAGCGTGAGATTTCATCAGCAGCGAGACCACACTTCTCCTTTACGCCGCAAAGTTAACATAGCCTTCCGGGAGCGGGCAAGACCGTATTGCCCTGTTTGACATCGTGGAGACACCTTATGGCGCGGGCGTCCCGGCGCTCGAAAAGATCGAGGTATAGGTCAGCACCAGGGTCAGCGCGATCATGGCAATGGCCGTGACCCAGGCGATGATGTTGAAAGTCAACGTATTGACGTGCTCGCCCATCAGTTCCCTGCGGTTCACGAGCAGCAGTATGAAAATGACCACCACCGGCAGCCATATTCCGTTGCCTACCTGCGAGAAGATCAATATTTTCCACAGTGGCGCCCCGGGCAAAAGCACGATGGCCGCGCCGACGGCAATCAGGATGGTGTAGAGCCAATAGAAAATCGGCGCTTCCTTGAACTTATGGTCGATTCCCGCCTCAAAGCCCATCCCCTCGCAGATCACATGGGCGGTGGACAGCGGCAAGATGGACGCCGCGAACAGCGAGGCGTTCAGCAAGCCAAACGCGAAAAGCGTGCCGGCCCATTTTCCGGCAAGCGGGACAAGTGCCTTGGCCGCTTCCGCGGCATCGGAGATATCTACCTGCCCCGACGCATGCAGCGTAGCGGCAGTGCCCACGATAATGAAGAACACGATCATCATGCAGGTGACGCACCCGAGTAGTACGTCCGCCCGTGCTTGCGGATACTGCCGCGTCGAGACGCGCTTCTCCACAAAGCCCGCCTGCAAATAGAAAAACTGCCAAGGCGCGATGGTGGTGCCAATCAGGCCGGTCAACATCACGAAGTAGGAGGAATCGAAGTGCACCGTGGGAATGACGATGCTACGGCCGGCTTCCAGCCAATCCGGCTTGGCGAAGATTGCCGAGAAAACGTACGACAGGTACAAGACGCAGAGCCGCCAGAAAGACGATCTCTACCTGACGATACGTGCCGCGAAGCACCAGGATCCACACCACGGCGGCAGCGATCGGCACCGCGATATATTTGCTGACCCCAAAGATTTGCATCGACGCCGCCACACCGGCGAATTCCGCCACCACGTTGGCCAGGTCCACGAAAAATCCCATGACCATCACGAAAAACGTCGCCCGGAACCCGAATTCCTCGCGAATCAGAGTCCGCCAGGCCCTTGCCGGTAACCACCCCCATGCGCGCGCACATTTCCTCGGTGACATACAGCGCGATGGTCATGGGAATCAGCGACCATAGCAGCGCGTAGCCGTACTGCGCTCCGGCCTGCGTGTATACGGAAATCCCGCCCGCGTCGTTGTCCACGTTGGAAGTGATGACAGCCCGGCCCCACCACCGCCAGCAGCAACGTCAGCCGCCGCCGCAACCCGCGCAGGCGCTTCTGCAGATCGGTGCCGCGAGTCCTCAGACCCTCGACCCTCGCCGCAATGTTCGCCCAGTCCATTTTCATGTCGCTCGGTAGCGCTACCTGCTCACCAGCCGCGAAACCACGTCGTCCACCGCTATCGTGCCAATCGGATGGTTATCCCGGTCTATCACCGTGAGCGTCCGCAGGTTGTATTTGTCGAATAACTCAAAAACGTCCGCTTCGTCGGTATCCGAGGGGGTGCTCAACAGCGGCTCGGTCTTCAATTCCGACATCCGCGTGTCCGGTGTTGCCAGCAAGAGGCGCGCGACCGGAACTGTCCCGCTGAATATCGCCGTCGAATCCAACAGTACGATGGTGTCCAGTTGGTCGAGGTTGGCGTCCTGGGACCTCAACCACTGCAATACCTCTTCACGCGTGGACGCCTCCCCCACAAACGTGAATTCCGGATTCATCATTCCGCCTGCCGATGATTCGTCGAAAGCCAGCAGTTCGCGAACCTCTTTCGCTTCCTGGCCGGGCATCTCATCCAGCAGTTCTTCCGATGTTTCCTTGGGTAGGTCCGCCAGCAAATGCGCGGCCGCGTCCGGAGCCATTTCTTCCAGGATGTCTGCGGCTTTTTCCGGATCCATCTTTTCGACGATTTGCGTGGTCAGGCGTTCGTCCAGCTCGGCCAGCACCGCCCCGGCGGTTTCCTCGTCCAGGGACGCGATAATTCCCTGCCGCTCGGCGGCCGAAAGATCTTCCATGATCTCGGCCAGGTCGGCAGGATGCATGTCTTCCAGCTTCTCGTGGGTGATGCGCAGTTTGAGCCGCCGCAAGGGGTCTGGCTCGACGAGATTCACGAATTCCCACCGAATCGCCCGCTGCGGCAACTTCGCTTGCAGCTTGCGGATCATCGCCGGCGAAACCACGCCTTGCAATAAACGACGGACCGCCCCCGGCAGGCCTACATCCACCTGGGTAAGGCGAAGTTCGACGTTTCCGTTCGTACGCAGTTCCGTCAAATCCACATCGTTGACCCGCACGACCTTGCGGCCCTTCATGTCGATGATTTGTTGATCCAGCAAATCCTTGCGCACCGCCAGCCAGGCCTCGTTCGGCCGGTATTCCTGCAGGGCGCGCTCGCTGCAGTTCAGGCGCAGAGTGCCCGGCGCCACGGACGCGACCTGATCGTGACGCGCCAACAGCGGCTGAAATCTTCCGCGGGTAAGCAGAAACCTCGAGACGCGGTTCGGCTGGTCGGCGGGCTCGACGAAAAACTCGCGCACCCGCCCCACAAAGTTTCCTTGATCATCGTACGTTTCCGCACCCATCAATTCCGTGGCATACAGTTGCATAACCGCCTCATTCCGATCGCCCGGCCGTCCGGAGCCAGCCGGCGTTCAGACAATAAAAAACCCGCGGACCATAATTCCGTGGCCGCGGGCAAGTGCCTCATGCAAATGGACTTACCGCTAGCCGGCCCGGAACGCTCCCCGCCTGTCCTGTCGCGCCCCGTACAATCTCTGGCGCAACGATCTACCGCTAGGCCCAGGTTCCATTTCGCTTGCAGCGCGCATCGGCAGAGAATTCACTCCGTAGCCCGTGGATCGACCGCACCCACGGGTGAATTGATAAGCCCGGCGCGGAATATTGTCAAGAAAAGAATGGCGTTAGCGAGATTTTCTGATCGTTTTCTTGGAACTTACAGTCGCGTGGACTGCCGAACGCGATGGCGAGCGACCCGAAAAAACCATATCGCCCATTTCCTGGCCCCGCTTGCGGCATTCCTCCCGGTACAGCACCAGATAGTTCTGCAGGATGTAATCCTTGTGGCCGTAACCCAGCAACTTCGCCGCTCGATCAATCGCCCGCGCGCCGCCCTCCAACTCCACAAAGGTGCCGATGGGCGTCTCGTCCACTTCCACGAGTAACCCCTTGGCCCAGCTTTCTGATGCCGGGAAGTGGTAAGTCGCGCGATATTTTTCGTAACGAATGCGCGCTGTCATTCCCAACGCCTCGAATATCTTCGCCAGCGGACCGGCTTTCGCGACTTCCAGTTCGATCTCCTGGCGCACCTTGTGGCGCGCCGGCCGGCGAATAGCGCCCTTCTTGCCGCTGGGTGGGACAGGCCCCTTGAAGGTAAGCAGCACCCGTCGGAGCTTGGAGATCTTTCTGCCCCGGCTGTCCACGGGAGTTTCCACCCGGATTCGGACCAACTTCCCGGAACGGCGCAGCGCTCCATCCGGAGTATCGAACACCGCGTTCATTTCGTGGACACGCAGACGTCCTGGTTGTGCCGGACGCACCCGAATGCTGGCCAGCGACACACGCAATTTCGCCGCATCCGTTACGCCCAGCTTGATTTCCGTTTCGTTCCCCATAGCTTTCGTCCGCAGGCTTTCGCGCGTTGCGGCCTTCCGTTGTAGTATAGCGGACGCATCGATTTGCTTCGGCCGGCTGCCATATCCCCGCCGCTACCGCCAAAAATCATGAACCGCGAAACCGACATCGTCGCCGCAAATACGTCCCCAGCAGGAGCGTCGCCCTCTTCGGCAGGCCCCGAGCCGCCGCTCGCCCGCCGCGAACCTCAGGACCTCCGTCTGTACGGCGACCTTCGCATTGATGACTATGCCTGGCTTCGCAGGAAGCAGGATCCCGAGGTGCTTGCCTACCTCACCGCGGAGAACGTGTACACCGACGCTGTCTTGCGGGACACAGCCCAGCTTCAGGACCAGCTGTACCAGGAAATGCTTGGCCGCATCCTGCAAACCGACCTCTCCGTGCCTTACGCCCTGCGTGGCTACCGCTATTTCACCCGCACTATCGAGGGCCAGCAATATCCGGTGAACTGCCGTCAGCTCGATTCCGAAAATGCCGCCGAAGAGATCCTGCTCGACCTCAATGCTCTGGCTCAGGGTCACTCGTTCCTGGGTCTCGACTGCTTCGAGGTAAGCGACGATAACCGGCTTCTGGCTTATTCGCTCGACCTCACCGGATTCCGCCAATATACCTTGCACATCAAGGATCTCCACAGCGGGGCCACTCTGCCGGAGCACTTCGAGCGGGTCACCAGCGCCGCCTGGGCTGCTGACGATCTCACCCTTTTCTATACCGTCGAAGATCCGGTGACGAAGCGCCCCCATCGCCTCTATCGCCACTCCCTACAGGCTACGGGTCCCGATGTTCTGCTCTATGAAGAGCACGACGAGCGCTTTCGCATCCACATCGAGCGCACTCGCAGCGGAACATTTCTGCTGCTCACCATCGCCAGCCACACCACCAGTGAAGTCCTGTTCCTTTCTGCCGGCGATCCCCAGGGAACGTTTCGGCTCATTGCGCCTCGAGAAGACGCTCACGAATACTACGTCGAGCATCATCCCGGGCCGGCGTCCGCTTCCAGTGACGGAAGCTTCTTCGTCCGCACCAATTCGGGCGGTCGAACCTTCCGGCTGGTACAAACGACGCCGCAAAATCCTGAACGGATAAACTGGGAAGAAAGTCATACCTAACCGGCCCGAAGTAATGCTGTCAGCCGTGCTCGCCTTTCCCTCTCATCTCGTTTTTCTCGAACGCGAGGGTGGCCTGCCGTATCTGCGGGTAGCCGAGCTCGCTTCGGATTCGCGTCCGTCCCTGGCTGCGTCTCATCGCATCGAATTCACCGAGCCTGCCTATCACGCCACTTTGGGTGCCAACCCTGAGTTCGCCGCCAACAGCCTGCGCTTCGAGTATGAATCCTTCGTTACACCACGATCCGTTTTCGACTACGACTTGACCACTCGCCAGCGTCGCCTCTTGAAGCAACAGCCCGTTCTGGGCGGTTACGATCCCCTCGCAGTACCTCATCGAGCGCCTCCACGCCACCGCTTCCGACGGTGTTCGCATCCCAATTTCGCTGGTCCGCCGCCGCGATACGCCACTCGATAGGTCCACTCCGCTGCTGTTATACGGTTATGGCAGCTACGGCATCTCCCTTCCAGCCAGTTTTCGTTCGAATCGTTTTAGCCTGCTCGACCGGGGAGTCATTTTCGCGATCGCGCACGTCCGCGGTGGTGGTGAGCTCGGCAAACCATGGCACGATTCCGCTCGCCTCCACCGGAAGCGAACCACCTTTACCGATTTCATCTCGTGTGCGGAGTATTTGGTCGCCGGGAGTTATACTTCGCCCAATCGTCTGGCTATCGAAGGCGGCAGCGCCGGCGGCTTGTTGATGGGCGCGGTCACCAACATGCGCCCGGATCTTTTCCGCCTGGTTATCAGCCACGTGCCCTTTGTCGACGTTCTGAATACCATGCTCGACGCTACTTTGCCGCTGACCGTCGGCGAATACGAGGAGTGGGGCAACCCGCAAATCGCCGAGGACTATTTCTATATGCGAACTTATTGCCCGTACACCAACCTCGAGCACAAGTCCTACCCAGCCATGCTGGTCAAAACCTCGCTTAACGACAGCCAGGTCATGTATTGGGAGCCCGCCCAGTACGTCGCCAAGCTGCGCACCTTAAAGACCGACGCCAATTTGCTGATGCTGAAAACCAATATGGGCGCGGGGCACGGTGGCGCTTCCGGGCGCTATGATTACCTTCGCGAAATCGCGCTGGACTATGCTTTTCTGCTCACGCAGCTCGGTATTGCTCCATGACCGCCCGAAACGAAATGCTGGCCTTACTCCGTACGGCAAGCCCACGTCACTCCGCGGCTGACCTCTCATGATCGAAGCCTCCACACCGCTCATGCAGCAGTACCAGGCCATCAAGGCGCGGTACCCCCATGCGTTGCTGCTGTTTCGCCTTGGCGATTTCTACGAACTGTTCTACGAGGACGCCATCCTCGCTTCCCGCGAACTCCAGATCACTTTGACCTCCCGCAATCGCGAAAAGGGCCAGCCGATTCCGATGTGCGGGGTTCCGTATCACGCCGCGGACGCCTACGTAACCCGCCTCATTCGCGCCGGCTTCAAGATCGCCATCTGCGACCAGATGGAACAGCCCGGACCCGGCAAGAAAATCGTCCGCCGCGAAGTGGTTCGCGTCATAACCCCCGGCACCGCCACCGACAGCACCCTCCTCGATGCTCGCGAAAACAATTTCCTGGCCGCGGTCGCCACGGATCCCCATTCTTCGAAGGTAGGTCTCGCTTTTGTGGATTTGTCCACCGGCGAATTTCAGGCCACCGAGTTCGTCGGTGCGCGTGCCACGGACGAGCTTCGCGACGAACTGCAGCTTCTCCGCCCTCGCGAAACTTTGCTACCTCGCCCCCAGCAGCTTTTCGACACTGCCAAGGACTCTCTTCCCGACGGCGTCGGCGGAGTCGAAACGCGCATCGAAGACTGGATCTTTCACCCCGATTACGGCGCCCGGATTCTGCGTGAACAGTTCGGCGTAGCGGAACTCACCGGCTTCGGCCTGGACGATCACCCGCAGTCTCTTTGCGCGGCCGGTGCGATCATCCACTATCTTCGCGAAAATGCCGCCCGCGGCGACCGTTCCAACGGCGCTCCGGCCGACGCCGGCCCTGAAGCGCTGCGCCACCTCGACCGCGTCCGCTTCTACCAGCAGCACGATACCCTGGTGCTTGATCCGGTCTCCGTCCGCAATCTCGAGCTATTGAATCCCATCTTCACTGAAGAGGCCGGCCGCACCGGCCCCGCCACGCTCATCGCCGCTCTGGACGCCACCGTTACTGGCATGGGCGCGCGCTTGCTTCGCTCCTGGATTCTCCGCCCGTTGCTCGAACGCGATGCCATCGAGGCTCGCCTCGGCGCCGTTACTCATCTCGTGCAACAAACCGTCGTTCGCGGCGAAATCCGCAAGGAGCTTCGCGGCATCCTCGACCTCGAGCGTATCACCAGCCGCATCACGCTGGGCCTCGCCAGCCCTCGCGAGCTCGTCGCTCTTCGCAAATCTCTGGCGCAGCTCCCGGTCCTCAAAAATTTCCTCACGCCTCCGCCCTCCGGCGGCAGCGACCTCCTTCGCCTCCTAAATACCGAAATCGACGAACTCACCGACGTCCGCGAACGTCTCGAGCGCTCCATCGCCGACGAACCGCCGGCCCTGGCCTCCGACCCCGGCATGATTCGTCCCGGCTTTCACCTCGAGCTCGACGAACTCCGCAACCTCAGCCAGCACAGCAAGCAGATCATCGCTTCCATGGAGGAACGGGAGCGCAAGCGCACCAACATTGCTTCCCTGAAAATCCGTTTCAATCAGGTCTTCGGCTACTACATCGAAATTTCCAAACCGAATCTGCACCTCGCTCCGAGTGACTACGAGCGCAAGCAAACCCTCGTCAATGCCGAACGCTTCACTTCCACTGAGCTCAAGGAATACGAGCGCAAAATTCTGGCTGCCGACGAGCGCATCCTGGAAATCGAGCGCCAACTCTTCGTGGAAATCCGCTCCGGCATAGCCGCGCAGGCCTCCCGCCTTCGCCGCACCGCCGCAGCCGTCGCGCAGTTGGACGTCCTCTGCTGCCTCGCCAAACTCGCCGCCGATCGCGGTTACTCACGTCCTGAGTTTCATGCCACCGGCGAGCTGCTGATCGTCGGTGGGCGCCATCCGGTCATCGAAGAGCTGTTACGCCAGCGCGGCGAGCGCTTCATTCCCAATGACCTGTATTTCGAGCCTGGCCGTCAGCAGATCCTGCTCATTACCGGCCCGAACATGGGCGGTAAATCCACCTATCTCCGCCAGGCCGCCTTGATCACTCTGATGGCTCAGATTGGCTCTTTCGTGCCCGCTCGGCAGGCCCTGCTTCCCATCATTGACCGCATCTTTACCCGCATCGGAGCCAGCGACAATCTTGCTCGCGGCCGTTCTACGTTCCTCGTGGAAATGAGCGAGGTCGCCGCCATCCTCAATCACGCCACTCCCAGCAGTCTCGTTCTCCTCGATGAGGTCGGTCGCGGCACCGCCACCTTCGACGGCCTCTCCATCGCCTGGGCCGTTGTCGAACATCTCCAGAAGCACACTCGCGCCCGCACACTTTTCGCCACCCATTATCACGAGCTCACCGAGCTCGCCGATCTCCTCCCCGGCGTCAAGAACGTTCATGTATCCGTGAAGGAAACCCCCAGCGAAATCATTTTTCTCCGCCACGTCGAGCCCGGCAGCGCCAACAAAAGCTACGGCATCGAAGTCGCCCGTCTTGCCGGCCTTCCCCGCAGCGTGATCGAGCGGGCTCGCGAAGTCTTGCAGCGCCACGAACAAAGCGAGCACCAGTTGAGCGAAAAGCTTTCTCCCGGCGCCTCCGAGCACTCCCCCAACGGCCACCCGGCGCAACACGTCCTCTTCACTCCGCTCGATCGCGAAGTCCTCGACAAACTTCGCGACGCCGATCTCGACCAGCTGAAGCCCATCGACGCCCTCAACCTCCTTTCCGAACTCAAGAAGCACATCACCTGACAGCCCAACCGCGTTATCGTTTTCCGCTCTTCTTCCCTTTCTTCTCTGTGTTCTGCCCGTCCTCTGTGGTGAAATCGTCTTTCCTATGATCTCGCGGCTTCCTGACCCAGCCTGCACTCCCACCGCCTCGCGCTTGTTCACCGTTTCTCGCCGGTCCTATGTCTGAATCCCGCTCCATGCTCGTACTCGGCCTGATGTCCGGCACTTCCGCCGACGCCATCGACATTGCCCTCGCAAAAATCTCCGGAGCACCTCCGCATCTCAACGCCAAATTGCTGAACCACACATCCATCGATTTCCCTCCGCCCCTCAGAAAGGAAATCTTGCGCATAGCGGAACAGCAGCCAATTTCCGCCGGCGACTTGAGCCAGCTCAACTTCCGACTCGGCAAAACCCTTGCCGAATCTGCGCTCATCGCTTGCAAGCGCTTCCGCATTTCTCCAAAGCGCGTTGCTTTGATCGGCAGTCATGGCCAGACGATTTTTCATCAAGGCCAACCGGTGCCTTACTTCGGCCGCGCCACCGCCTCCACCCTGCAAATTGGCGAAGCCTCCGTCATCGCCGCCCGCACCGGAATCACCACCGTCGCCGATTTCCGCCCCGCGGACATGGCCGTCGGCGGCCAAGGCGCCCCGCTCGTCCCTTATGCCGATTTCTTGTTGTACCGGCATGCCAAACTCGGCCGCGTCTCGCTCAACCTCGGTGGCATCGCCAACGTCACAGTCCTGCCCGCTAACGCCAAACCTCAACACATCCTCGCCTTCGACACCGGCCCCGCCAACATGCTCATCGATGCGTTGATGACGCACTTCACCCGCGGGCGCTTATCCTTCGATCGCGGTGCTCGCCTGGCGTTGACTGGCCGTAGCCTTCCTTCGCTTCTCGATCAACTCCTTCGCGATCCTTACCTGAAGCTCGCGCCGCCCAAAAGCACCGGCCGCGAGTATTACGGCCGCAACTATGTTCAGAAGCTTCTCTCTCGGGGCCGTCGCCAAAAAGCCAAGCCCGCGGACCTCGTTCGCGCTGTCACTATTTTCACCGCACTCTCTGTCGTCGACGCATTGCACCGCTTCGTGCTTCCGCGCACCAGAATTCATCAACTCATTGTCTCCGGCGGCGGTTCCCGCAATCCGTTGATCCTTGCCCAACTTGCTGCCGCGCTCCCTGCCATCGAAATTATTCCGTCTTCACGCCTCGGCATTCCGGTGGAAGCCAAGGAAGCTTTCGCCTTCGCTCTGCTGGCCTACGAGTCTTTTCACCGTCGCCCGTCGAATCTCCCCTCCGCCACCGGCGCACACCGCCCTGCCATCCTCGGCAAAATCTCATATGCCCCGCCGCGCTGACCGATTCCCTGCCCATCGGCGCGCGCCCGCCGTCGCCGCGTCCGTATTCCTTTCATTCTTCGCTTTCTTCCTTTTCGGCTGCTCTCCAGGCAAACCCGATCCGTCCTCTCTCACTTTTCTCATCGAATCCAATCCCACTAATCTCGACCCGCGTCTCGCCACCGATGCGCAATCCCAGCGCATTGACGGCATGATCTTCAGTAGCCTCCTCGTGCGCGACGCGCAGATGCAGCTCCAGGGCGATCTCGCCGAATCCTGGAATACTCCTGACCCGCTCACCTACGTCTTCCATCTTCGCCAGGGCGTGCGCTTTCATGATGGCCGCCCCTTAACCTCCGCCGACGTAAAAGCCACCTTCGACTACATCCTCGATCCCGCCAACCGTTCTCCCAAGCGCGGCGGGTTTCGCATGGTCGCCCAGACCGAAGCCCCCAACGCCGCTACCTTCATTTTTCATCTCAAGGAGCCCTACGCCTCCTTCACCACCAGTTTGATTCGCCCCGCGGTCGGCATCGTTCCCGCCGGCTCCTCTTCGGAATTCTCGCGTCACCCCGTCGGCTCCGGTCCATTTCGTTTTGTCAGCCAGTCCCAGGACGACGAAGTCATCCTCGACCGCAACCCCGACTATTTCCTTGGCGCTCCCTTCCTCACCAGGGTCCGTTTCCGCATCGTGCCCGACGCCATCGTCCGCGCTCTTGAGCTCCGCAAGGGTTCCGCCGATCTGGAGATGAGTTCGCTTTCTCCGGACATGATTCCCGTCCTGCAGCGCCAGCCGGATCTTGCCGTCACGCAGCGCCCCGGCACCAATTTCGCCTATCTCGCCTTCAACTTCGAAGACTCTGCGCTTGCCAATCGGCAGGTGCGACAAGCCCTGCTCTACGCCACGCGTCGCGAACAGCTCATCCAATATCTTCTGCATGGCGAGGCGCGCATCGCCAATGGCCCCATCGCTCCCAATCATTGGGCTTATGAGCCGCACGTCGCTCAGTATCCGCCGGACAACGCCCGCGCCGAATCGCTGCTCGATTCCGCGGGCTTTCCCCGCGCCGCCAATGGCATCCGCCTTCATCTGACTCTCAAAGCCTCCACCGAAGAGCAGGCGCGGCTCATCGCCGCTGCCCTTCAGGATCAGTGGCGGCAAATCGGCGTCGAACTGGAAATCCGCCCGCTCGAGCTCGCTACCTTGTTCGCCGATGTTGCCAAGAGCAATTTCCAGCTCACCTACTTGCGCTGGGTCGGCGCCAACAACGACCCCGACTTTTTTGAATTCGCTTTTTCCTCCAAGCGTTTCCCTCCCGACGGCGCGAATCGCGGACACTACCGCAACCCGCGCATCGACGCGCTAACCGATCAGATTCGTACGGAAATGGATCAGGAAAAACGCAAGCTGCTTTGCAGCGAAGTCCAAAAAATCCTGGCCGAGGACTTACCCTGTTTGCCTCTATGGTTCACGGATGTGGTTTCCGTGCACCGCAAATCCCTCGGCGATCTGCTTCTCTCTCCCACCGCCGATTACGACTTCCTCGCACTTCTGCATCCCACGGCGAACTAGGCCCCACGGCGAACTGGGGAAGCTCCCGCTAATCCAGAGCGCGCAGAATCTCCGCCACGGGTATCGCCCCTTCGCGCAATATTTCCCATTGGTCGTCTTGCAAACCGACAATCGTCGACGGCAGCCCCGCGCCGGTGTCTCCCGCGTCCAGGATCAGCGGCAGGCGTTGTCCCAGCTGTTTCATGAGCTGCTCGGCATTCGCGCAAGCCGGAAATCCCGAGATATTCGCGCTGGTTCCCGTCACCGGGCCGCCAAACTCATCGATCAACTGGTCCACGATCGCGCTCTTCGGCCAGCGCAGCGCCACCTTTCCAGTGTTGGCCGTCACTTTGAGCGGCACCCGGTGCGACGCTTCCATCACCAGCGTTAGGCCTCCCGGCCACAATACCTCCGCCAGCCGCAAAAATCTCTTCCGGGGCTGCTCCATGTTGGCGCCCCCTTTGGTCCGTTCACGTACCAGCATCAACGCTTGGTCCAGTGAGTTCACCAGGATCGGCAGCGCCCGCGTTTCCGGCCGCCCCTTTACTCGATAAATTTCATCAACTGCCGCTAAATTGAAAGGATCGGCCGCCAAACCATAGAACGTGTCCGTGGGAATTCCGATTACCCGGCCTGAGGTTAGAAAATGAGCCGCATAGCGCAGCGCATCGGTTTCTGGTGCTTGAGCATTGATGCGCAACAATTCTGCTGGCAACGATTTTGCCTTTGGCGAAGTCATTCACCACCCCGAAAGCGCTTCGCACGCCTGCCTTGGCTGGCGCCGACGCTACCATACCCTCGAACAGACGCGCAATCCATCACTTGCAATCGTTTCTCCGCTCTTCTGGCCTCTCAGGTTTTCCCTTTCGGCTGGTTTTGGAGCGCCCGGTACGCCTTCCCTCTCTGAGGAGTGCCTCGTCCCTGCCTCGACCCTCCCGGATTGGCGGTTTCCCGCCCAAGTTTGCTACGCTCCCTGTCATGGCTACGCCCGGCAAGGCTGGTGGACGCCCCACTCGCACCAGCTCCGTGATCAACAGTCGCGATAACCGCTGGCTCAAGGAATTTCGCCTCGCCCTGCGCGGCGGCTTGACAACGGAGTCCGGCGCCGTCGGCGTCGAAGGCGTGCGCCTGGTCGAAGAAGCTCTTCGCTCCGGCTGTCCGATGGAAGCCGTGCTCTTCAGCGAAACCGGTCAGCGTCACCACGAACGTCTCGCCCCCTTAATCGACCGTCCCGAAATGGCCTTCCCCGTCCTGCGAACCACGGACCGCCTGTTCGAGGGCCTTGCCGACACCGAGCATCCCCAGGGTGTTGCCGCTCTCGTTCGTCCGCGCTCGGCATCCTTCGAAGACTTGCTGCGCTTGCGTCCCGGCGATTGCTCTCCGCTCCTGGTTGTCCTTGCCGGCGTTCAGGATCCCGGCAACGTCGGCACGATTCTGCGCACCGCCTCGGCCTTCGGCGCCACCGGCGCTGTCACTGCCCCGTCCGGTCAAAGCGGTACCGCCAGCCCGTTTTCCCCCAAGGCTTTGCGCGCCTCGGCGGGCGCCGCCTTGCATCTTCCGGTTCTCGCGGGTATGTCTTTGCCCATTCTTCTCGCACAGTTGCGCGTCGCTTCCGTTCGCACCCTGGCCTCCAGCGTCCACGAACCGCGCGATGGCGATCAGCCCATTCTCGCTCCCTGGGAGGTCGACTGGTGTCAGCCCGTCGCGCTTCTCGTCGGCAACGAAGGCGCAGGTCTTCCGGAAGAGGTTGAGCGCAGCGCTGATGCCCGCATCCGCATCCCCATGGCCAGCGGCATCGAATCACTCAATGCCGCTGCCGCTGCCGCGGTTCTCTTTTACGAAGCGGCTCGTCAGCGCAAATCCATCCTCATCGGGGAAACCCGCTCGTGAGCCTGTTTTCCAAGCTGCCGCAACCCAACGAGCCCGATCTTCCGCTCGCCCACCAGCCGTTGGCGGAGCGCATGCGTCCTCGCACTCTGGACGAATTTATCGGCCAGGAAAAACTCCTTGGCCCCGGCAAACCTCTCCGCGTCCAGATTGAAAATGACGACCTGAGTTCCATGCTGTTTTGGGGACCTCCCGGTTGCGGCAAGACCACTCTCGCTCGCCTTATCGCTCGCCTCACCCGCTCGGAATACATCCCGTTCAGCGCCGTTCTTGCCGGCATCAAGGAAATCAAGGAGGTCATGGCCGACTCCGAGCGCAAATCGCGTACCGGGCGCCGCACTATCGTGTTTGTAGACGAAGTGCACCGCTTCAACAAGGCCCAGCAGGACGCCTTTCTGCCGTACGTCGAGGCCGGTCACATCACTTTCATCGGCGCCACCACCGAGAATCCCTCTTTCGAGGTCATCTCACCCCTGCTTTCTCGCACCAAGGTCTACATCCTCGATGCCCTGCCCACGCCGCTGATTGCCGAGCTCCTTCGCCGGGCGCTGCTCGACAAGGAACGCGGCCTTGGCAACGAAAATATCGATGCCAGCGATGACGTTTTGTTCCGCATCGCTTCCTACGCTAACGGCGACGCGCGCACCGCCTACAACACGCTCGATCTCGCAGCCCGTAGCGCCATCCGCGACCCAAACGGCGTGCTCTCCATCACTCCGCTGCTGCTCGAAGACGTCCTGCAGCGTAAGCTCCTCCGTTACGATAAGGCCGGCGAAGAGCACTTCAACGTTATCTCCGCGCTGCACAAGTCCGTCCGCAATTCGGACCCCGACGCCGCGCTGTACTGGCTGGCGCGCATGCTCGAATCCGGTGAAGATCCGCTCTATATCGCTCGCCGCATGGTGCGCATGGCCAGCGAAGATATTGGCCTTGCGGAGCCCGGCGCCTTGGCCGTAACCCTCGCCGCCAAGGAAGCTTTTGACTTTATCGGTCCGCCCGAAGGCAATCTTGCATTAGCCCAGGCGGCCGTCTATCTTTCCCTCGCTCCCAAATCGAACGCGCTCTACACCGCCTATGGCGAAGTGCTGGAAGACGTCCGCAAAACGGAAGCCCATCCCGTTCCCCTGCACTTGCGCAATGCCGTCACTGGTCTGATGAAAAATGTTGGATGCGGTAAGGGCTACCAGTATGCTCACAATTCTGAGGACAAGGTCACCGGCATGACCTGCTTGCCCGACAACCTGGCTGGACGCTCGTATTACCACCCTACGGACCAGGGCTTCGAACAGCGCCTCCGGCAGCGCCTCGACGAAATTCGCAAGATCAAGTCCCGGGCCACATCTTCTTCCTGAGAGGCGCCATGAAACGTGCGTTCGTCCTGTTTGTTCTCTTGCTTGCCGGTTTTCCGCTGCTTACCTTCGCGCCGCCTTCGCGTCCGAAGATAACCGCACTGCAGTTCGTTCGTCTGAAAGCAACTGACCTGGACAAGTCCGACAATTTCTATGGCGATATCCTTCGCCTGCCTCGCGTCAAAAGTGGTTGCTTTACTCCCGCGGCACGCTGCTATTCCATTGGACCTTCCCAGCGTGTGGAAGTCATCGCAGCCGGTAATGTGTCTTCCTCAAGCATGGACGCCGTCGCGTTTTCAACCGCCAGCCCAAAAGACCTGCGGCTTTTCTTGCTCGCCCAAGGGCTCAAACCAGGTAAGCTCTCCTCCTCATCCAAACAAAAATATTTCGAAATGAGCGACCCGGAACACCACCAATTGATCTTCGCCTCCGTTCCGTCCGTGGCCGGCCCCGTCTCCAGCGCCGCGGTTACCAGCGAGCACATGATTCACACCGGCTTTGTCGTGGAAGACCGCGCCGCCACCGACCACTTCTACAAAGACGTCCTCGCCTTTCGTCCTTATTGGCACGGCGGCATGAAAGACGACAAAGACGACTGGGTTGCCATGCAGGTTCCCGATGGCACCGAATGGGTCGAGTACATGTTGAATATTTCCCCGAATGCTGGCAAGCACACGCTCGGCGTTATGAATCACATCGCTCTCGGCGTAAACGATATTCACGAAACCCAGAAGCAGCTCATCGCCAACGGCTGGAAGCCTACCGAGGAACCCAAAATCGGCCGAGACGGTAAATGGCAACTGAATCTCTACGACCCCGACGAAACCCGCAGCGAGTTCATGGAGTTCAGGCCAACAGAAAAGCCCTGCTGCAGCGACTTCACCGGCCCCCACCCTGCGCCAAATTAGCGGGCCTCGGAACGCCCTACATACCCGCTTCCGTCCGAAATTTCATAAAATAAAAACCCCCGTTATGCCAAACTCATAGGCCAACAAGATGAAGCGCATCCTGCTTGCCCTGTCCACTGTCTTGCTCTGGTTCGCCTGTGCAACCTTCAGCCAGCCCGAGCGTCCCAAAATTTATGGCATCGCTTTCGTGCGCTTCAAATCCGTCGACATGCAAAAATCGCGCGACTTCTACTCCAAAATCCTCGGACTCGCATCCGGATCCGACGGCTGCCGCGGCGCCACGAAGACCTGCTTCGTCGTCGACCCCTTTCAGTACATAGAGCTTTCGCAAACCGCCTCGCGTGATTCCGGCTCATTCCTCGACCAGGTCGGTTACACCGTGAGCGATCTCCCCGAAATGCGCTCTTATCTTTCCGCCCACGGCCTCTACCCGGGCCCCATCTCCCGTCTCCCCAATGGCTTGCGTTCCTTCGATCTCGAAGATCCCGAGCACAACCGCATCGCCTTCGTGGAATCTTCCGGCACCGACTCCGAAATCGAGCATCTCGGCCAGGTCGGCCGCCGCCTCCTGCATGCCGGCTGGGTCGTCAAGGATCTCGACACCGAACGCGCTTTCTACTCCAGCCTCCTCGGCTTTCGCCTCTACTGGTACGGCGGATTCAAGGACGCCGACACCGACTGGTACGAGATCCAGGTCCCCGACGGCAGCAATTGGGTCGAATTCATGCTCAATATTCCCGCCTCCGCCGATCATCAGGAGCTCGGTGTGCAAAATCATTTCGCTCTCGGCGTCACCGACATCAAAGCTGCCGCCGCTAAACTTCGTGCCAACGGCCTTGTCACCACCGACCAGCCGGAAATCGGCCGCGACGGCAAGTGGTCCTTCGACATCTACGATCCCGACGGCAATCGCGTCGAATTCATGGAGTTCAAGCCCGCCTCCGATCCTTGCTGCCATCCCTACTCCTCTCCCCACCCGCAGCTATGACCTTTCGTCCCCCGCAACTCGCCTCCCCAATCATTGCCTCAACGCTCCTTTTGCTTTTCCTCTCCGCTTTCCCTTCCTCTCCCCACGCTTCGCCGCAGGTCGATCTTGAAAAGCCTCTGCAAAATATCGATGAAGACATTTCCGCATTCGCCTTCGCTCCCGACGGCCGTATCGTTTTTTCCATCCGCCGCCACTTCCACACCAAGGAGTACGACCTCGAGCGCGACGACATCTGGCTCCAGGAAAACGGTGGCAAGCGCCGCCGCCTTCTTCAGGGCGAAAAATTTATCCGCGGCAATACTCCTTCGTCCTACACCGTCGATTCTTTTCGCTGGTCCCCCAACTCCCGCTTCATCACCGCCGAACTCTTCATCACTTCCATCGACGACGCCGGCAAGCCCCAGGACTCCACCTCCACCGTCGTCCTCGAAGACAACGGCAAGGAAATTCGCGTCGGCCTCAACGACAACGTCCTGGAAGGCGCTTCCGATGCCACCTGGCTCCTGGACAACGCCACCATCGTCTTCTTCACCGAAGTCGTGAAGCCCAAGATTCTTTTCTCCATGCGCTACAAAAGCATCACCGGTGGCCCCGCCGGCAACGTCTTTGAAGGCCGCACGTTTCTCGACGCCGTCCCTCTCGCTCATTCCAATTTCGCCATCGCCATCGAGCAAGATCGCAATCAGGCCGGCCCTCCGCGTCTCCAACGCCTCGAACTCCTGGCCCAGGACGACCACGAACTCGCCACCCTCGATTCCTACCAGGGTGGTCTCTCCCTCTCTCCCACCGGCAAACGCGCCGCTTATTTTCTCGACAAGGAAATCCTCGAAATTCGCGATCTCGCCGCGCCTGATCATTTCGCACGTCTTCGCGTGGGCTACGGCTCCTACCAATGGTCTCCCGACGAATCCCGCATTCTCCTCAAGCGCGCTCCCGAGCGGAAATCCGGCGACCTCGTTTGGCTGGAGGTCCCGCCACTGGCAGCGCATTCCGGTCCGGACTCACCGCCGGTCATCCAGCCCACTCCCCTCCCGATTCTTCACGCCCTCACCTTTCGCGACTTCGCCATCTCTCCCGACGGCAAGTTCCTCGCCGTCATTGCTCCAGGCAAGCGCAACCTGCTCGTCTTTCCCTTGCCACTCTGAATTTGCGCTTCTGAAATGTTCGGGAGGTAACGCTTGAGGAAACTACTTGCTTAACTCCGCGCGCCGCTTCTTGTGCTCCACAAAGATGCACGCGTCCATCACCACCATGAGCCCGGCAGCCACAGCCTGCCGCGCTGCCGCTTCGTTCTTGATTCCCAGTTGCATCCACACTACCTTCGCGCCCATTCGAACGGCGCCCTCCACGGCTGCTGCCACTTCCTCCGCTCGCCGGAAAATATCCACGATCTCGATCTTGTCCGCCACATCCTCCAGCCGCGCGTAACTTTTTTCTCCCAGCACCATCGTCTCATTCGGATTTACTGGAACGATCCGGTACCCCACCCGCTGCATGTAGCTGCACACTTCATGGCTCGGCCGCATTGGATTCGAAGACAGCCCGACCACCGCAATCGTCCGGTACTTCTTCAGGATTTCCAGAATCGGGTCCGCTTCCCGCCGCACTCCATCTGGCAACAGGACTTTCACTGCTTCGCTACCTCGCGCTCTTCGTTGCGCTCCGCAATCGCGCCATTGTTGCCAGGAAGCGCTCGTTCTCCGCTCCCGTGCCCACCGAGACCCGAATCGCATTCGGGAATCCCATCCATGCCAGCGGTCGCACGATTACCCCTTCGCGCAACAAGTCCTGCGCCAGTCCCGCCGCCCCGCTCCCGATCTCCACAAAGACAAAATTGGTGTGACTCGGCACCGCCCGCAGTCCCAGCTTTGCCAATCCTTCCAGCAACCGTTTCCGCTCCGCCCCATTGCTGTTCACCGACCGCCTCACGTGCTCGCGATCATCCAATGCCGCCAACGCTGCCGCCTGGCTCACTCCGGACGTATTGAAGGGCGTCTTCAGCCGGCTCATTGCCGCCACCAGCCCCGCCTCCGCGATTCCGTACCCGATCCGCAATCCTGCCAGCCCGTACACCTTGGAAAACGTTCGCAGGATCAGCACATTCCCCCGCTCCTTGAACATCCCCACTGAGTCCGGCATATCCGCGCGATCCGCGTAGTGCACGTACGCTTCATCCAGCACCACCAGCACATGCTCCGGTACGCCCCTGGCAAACTCTTCGAACTCGCCCTTCCCAAACGCCGTTCCCGTCGGATTGTTCGGATTGGCCAGGTACACGATTCGCGTTTCCGGCGTGATCGCCTTGGCGATCGCTTGCAGGTCGAAGGCATGCTCGCGCATCGCCACTCGAACCAGTTTTCCGCGGTTCGCGCGGATCGCCACGGAAAATGGCGCGTAGCTTCCTTCCGAGGTCACTCCCGTCAATCCGTCGCTCAACGTAATCCGCGCTGCCAGGTCGATAATCTCGCTCGATCCCAGCGAAATCAGAATTTGCTCCGGCGCAATCCCGTGCATCCCCGCCAGCTTTTCCCGCAGCATGTGCGTCCCGCCGTCTGGATACCGGTGCGACTCCGGCAGCGCCTTCTTCGCCGCTTCGACGCCTTTCGGCGACGGCCCCAGCGGGTTCTCGTTGGACGCCAGCTTGATGGCCTGCACCTTCAGCTCGCGCTCCACCTCTTCGATGGGCCGGCCGGGCTCATACATTGGTAAGCCGCGAATATATGCGGGAATTAGTTCTTCAATCGGGCGTGTCATCAACTCTAGTTTACGTGGCGCTACGCCTCACGGCAATTCGTCTCGCCGCGCGAGTAGCCAGTCTTGCACTCACAGCCGCTTCAATTGCTCCACTTCGCTGCGCGTTAGCGCTCGATATTTGCCCGCCGCCACGTCCAGCGTTAGCGGTCCCAGCTTCACTCGCTTGATCTTCTCCACAAAAAATCCTACGCGTTCGAACATTCGTCTGATTTGCCGGTTGCGCCCCTCGATCAGCACCACTTCATACCACGGATTCGCCCCGTCCTCCGCCAATCGAATCTCTGCCGGCGACGTTCGTACTTTTCTCCCATCCTCCAGCTCGATCGTAATCCCCACGCGCAATCGCTCCAGCGCTCCCTCGTCCGGCTTCCCGCTCACCTTCACCAAATACGTCTTTGCCACATGCGAGCCCGCCTTCGTCAGCTTCTGCGCCAGTGCTCCATCATTGGTCATCAGCAACAGGCCCTCGCTCGCATAGTCCAGCCGCCCCACCGGGTACACTCTTTCGCGCACCTCGCGCATCAGGTCCAGCACCGTGGGCCGCCCTTCCGGATCGCTCGCCGTCGTCACATATCCTTTGGGTTTGTTCAGCAGGAAATAAAGGAGTTCTTCGCGTCGCGCTAACGGCTTCCCATCCAGGCAGATCGTGTCGCACTCGCTATCCGCCTTGGTTCCCAGTTCCGTAACCACCGCGCCATTTACGGTCACCCGCCCCGCGGCAATCAACTCCTCCGCTTTCCGCCGCGAAGCCACTCCCGCCGCCGCGATGATCTTCTGCAACCGTTCCAGCGCCATGCCAGCTCATTCTCCGCGCCCCGGCTTCAGGATGCCCGTGCTGGCTTCTGGCTCTTCCTCACCGGAGCCACCGACTTGCGCAGTTCCTCAATCTCTGGCGCTGCCAGCATCCGGTATCGCCCCCGCGGAATGCCTTCCACCCACACCGGTCCCAGCGCCACGCGAATCCATTTCTCGATCGGGTGCAATGCCTTGTACAACACCCGTCGCAACTCTTCTTTTCGCGTGTCGCGCATCTTTACTTCATACCAGTAGTTCGCCGAGTGCCCGCGTGTCGCTGTCGGCTGCCGCAGCGTCTTCATCTTGACCGCGGCCTCTTTTCCGAATTTCTCCAGGTCCGCCAGCGTCAGCATTCCCTTTACCTTGATGTGATAGATCTGCTCCAGGTGCTCCCACTGTTTCAGCAGCTCCGCCGCCAGATCGCCGTCATTGGTCAGCAAAATCAACCCGGCCGCCGCGTACTCCAGGTTTCCCACCGGGTAGACCCGCTCCGGAAACCCTCGCAAACAATTCTTCAGTGTTCTTCGCCCTTCCGGATCGGCCATGGCCGCCACGATTTCCGGCGGTTTGTTCAGCGCTAGGTAGATCTTCCGCTCGTTCTCCTTCACAACTCGTCCGGCGGCTTCGATCCGGTCCGCGCTGGCGTCCGCCTTCGTCCCCAGCTCCGTCACGACCTTGCCGTTCACCCGCACTTGTCCGCTCAGGATCAACTGCTCCGCGTGCCGCCGCGACGCAATTCCCGCTCGTGCGATTATTTTCTGCAGTCGTTCTTGCATGGTTGGATTTCGCCGTTCCATTCGGCGATTTTCTCGATGGGTCCAGCGCTGGACTTATTCGCCCGCCGTCGCTGTCTTGTGCGTCTGCGGCGTCTCCGCGACTTCGTCGTCCACAATCTCGAAGATCACTCCTCCGTGTTCCACGCTGGTGCTCTGCGCATGCTCGACTGCCGGCGCGTTCTCCCCTCGATTCTCGCTGTGCTCCGCCACATTCTCTGCCTCGCCCGAAGCGCCGTCCTGCTCTCCGCCTTCGGACGACTTCCTGTCCGTCGCGGGCTCTGCTTCGCCTTCTCGCCGCGGCAGCGCATCCAGTACGCTTTCGTCTCCGGCATCGCTCGCCGCCACTCCTTCATCGCTTCCCAACGCCTCGCGCGCCAGCGCTTCGAACTCTTTCAAGCTCGGCAGCTCGTCCAGGTCGCTCAATCCGAACCGCATCAGGAATTCCTTGGACGTCCGGTACAAAATCGGCCGTCCGATCACTTCTTTCCTGCCCGCCGTGGTAATCAGCCGCTTGTCCAGCAGCGTCTTGATCACTCCCGACGTGTTCACGCCGCGAATCTCCTGGATCTCCGGAGCCGTCACCGGCTGCTTGTAGGAAATCACCGCCAGTGTTTCCAGCGCCGGCATGGTCAGCCGCAACGGCGGCCGCAAACTCTTGATGAAACGCCGCACCACGTCATGATGCTGCGGCTTGGTGTACAGCTTGTAGCCTCCGGCCACCGCGCGTACTTCGATTCCACGCTCTTCCGCCGCGTAGCATGCCACCAGTTCATCCAACGCTGCCTGCACCGCCGGCTTCTCTTCGCCCAGCGCCGTAGCCAGTTGCTCCACCGTCGCCGGTTCGTCCGCCGCGTAGATAATCGCTTCCAGTGCCGCTCTTCGCTCTTCGTTGGTCATATTCTTCGCAACCCCTGCCGGCAAACCTTCTCCACACTCGATCTATCGTCCTACTTGTACTCCTCGTCCACCTGCCGCAGCGCTCCGCTTTCGTCGAAAACCGTTTCGAACGCCTTGTGCTTCTTCACCAAAATATCGCCAAACTCCTTTTCCTGCACCAGCGCTACCGCCTGCAGTTTCACCATCTCCAGCACCGCCAGGAACGCCACGATCATCGCGTGCCGCGAAGGGCACGCCTCGAAAAAATGCACTAGGCTTACCGTGTTGTCCGCGCTGGCCAGCACTTGCGCCCGCAACTGCGCCATCATCTGCGCCACCGTGAACTGTTCGTGCTGCAGTTCGATTCGCGATACTTCCCGCCGCCGCTCCAGCACTTGCTGGAACACTTTCACCAGGTCCACCAGCGAAACCACCAGTTCGCTTTCCGTTCCTTCGTCGTTGTACAGCGACTTGTCCGGCTTGGACCATACGTTCTCTTCGATCTGCTGTTTCTGGTACAGCAATTGAGCGGCGTTCTTGAACTTTTCGTGCTCCACCAGCCGTTGCACCAGTTCCGCTCGCGGGTCTCCTCCCTGCTCTTCTTCCGATGCCAGCGGGTCCGGCGGCAGCAGCATCTTGGACTTGATGTAAATCAGCGTCGCCGCCATGTACACGAAATCCGACGACACATCCACATTCAGCTCTTCCAGCTTGTGCAGGTACTCCAGGTATTGCGAGGTGATCTTCGAAATCTGGATATCGTGAATATTCATCTCCTGCTTCTTGATCAAATCAAGCAGCAGGTCCAGCGGCCCCTCATACATCGGAATATTAATCTTGTACGGCGTCGCCACTTGTATCCCTCAATTGGCACGGACTTCCGTCTGCGCCCATCTCACCCTATCGGATCGGACCGCCCGCTACCTCGCACCTCTTCTTCTCCCATCCGAACACCGCTTCCCGCACTCGCCCCATGGTCTTCTGCGCTTCCACTTGCGCCCTTCTCGAACCTTCGTCAATGATTTCCAAAACGCCCGCCGGATTCTTCTCGTACTTCAGACGCCGTTCGCGAATCGGTGCGATCCAGGCAATCAAATGATCGGCCATCTTGGCCTTGCACTCGATGCACCCGATCCCCGCCGTCCGGCACCCCTGTGCGGCCCACTCCAATGTCTCTTTCGGCGAGAACAGTTTATGCCAGTCGTACACCGGACACACGTCCGGATTTCCCGGATCGGTCCGCCGCTTCCTCGCCGGGTCCGTCACCATCACCTTCGTCTTCGCGCGAATATCCGCATCGCTTTCGCTCAGCGTAATCGCGTTCCCGTAGCTCTTCGACATCTTCCGCCCATCCAGCCCCGGCACCCTCGGCGTCTTCGTCAACATCACCTGTGGCTCAATGAGGGATGGATTGTAGGGAAAGTGCTGGGCTAAGTCTCCCAATTTGGCGTGCAGGTTATCGATCCCAACCTCGACTGCGACCTTCCTGATCTCTCCTCTGAACCTATCTGGGTCGTTTCGGTTCCAAGGCTGTATCCCAAGCAACTTCGCGGGTTCGCGCGAGGCGTTCTCATCAATAAACAAAGCTGCAGCGACGTCAAGGCCGTAAAATACGGAAAAGCGTCTCACAATCTCCCGGCTCAACTCCACGTGCGAAACCTGATCTTCCCCCACCGGTACGAACAGCGGCACTCCCTCCTCGCTGTAAATCACGATGTCCGCCGTCTGCAAACACGGATAACCCAAAAATCCGTACGTGTGCAGGTCCTTGCTGGTCACATTCTCGATCTGCTCTTTGTACGTCGGCACCCGCTCCAGCCACCCCAGCGGCGTCACCATCGACAACAACAGATGCAATTCCGCATGCTCTGGCACCAAAGACTGCTGGAAGATCACCGACTTCTCCGGATCCAATCCCGCCGCCAGATAATCCGTCACTATTTCAATCGTGTTCTGAGCCACCCCCGAGGTATCCGCGTAGTCGCTCGTCAACGCATGCCAATCCGCGATGAAGTAGAAGCAGTCGTATTCGGGATCGTTCTGCAGCCGGACCCAGTTCTCCAACGCTCCAAAATAATGCCCAATGTGCAGCCGCCCGGTCGGCCGCATCCCGCTGACCACTCGCTGCCGGGCCCTCCCCTGCTTCTTCTCCTCGGATCCTGTCGTCACCCGCTTCTCCCAATTTTCCGCTGGCCCCGCAAACCTGCTTTTGCCCTTGACTTTCCGTACTCGATGTGGTACTATACCCTTAGGTTATCAGTGCAAGCGAGTTTCCCCGCTCGACGGCCCTATTACTCCCATCCCCCTAAGTCCTGCATCCACAACAGATCCATAAGTGCGGACTCTAAACGACTTCAAGTCCTGCAGAATCCGCACTTGCGAAAAACCTGGGGGGTAGGGTCCCCTCGTCCCATTTTGGAACTAATCCCCCGCCGCCGCGCTCTTTCCTTCTCCCAGCAACTCCCGCGCGATAATCATTCGCTGTACTTCGCTGGTCCCCTCGTAAATCGTAATCACCCGCGCATCGCGATACATCCGCTCTACGTCCGTCTCCCGCGAATACCCGACGCTCCCGTGAATCTGCACCGCCTTGCCCACCACGCGATTGACCATCTCGCTGGCATACAGCTTGGCCTTGGATGCCGCCGAGCCCATGCGCCCGCCGCTGTCCTTCAGCCACGCCGCGTGCAGCACCAGTCCGCGCGCCGCCTCGATCTCCGTCTCCATGTCCGCAATCATCCACTGGATGGCCTGGAACTCGCTGATGGTCTTCCCGAACGCGCGCCGCTGCTTGGCGTACTTGATCGACTCCTCCAGCGCGCCCTGCGCCAGTCCCACCGCTTGCGCGGCTATCCCAATCCTTCCCCCATCCAGCGCGCTCAGCGCGATCCGCAGTCCCTGCCCCTCTTCGCCCAGCCTGTTCTCCGCCGGCACTTCGCAGTCGTTCAGGATGATCTCCACCGACGGCGAGCTGTGCTGCCCCATCTTTTCTTCGTGCCGCCCAACCCGAAATCCCCGGAAACCCGGCTCGACCAGGAATGCGGAAATGCCCTTGCCGCCGGCGGCCGCATCCGTCTTGGCGAAAATAAGGAAAACTCCGGCCACCGCGCCATTGGACACCCAGGTCTTGGTTCCGTTCAGCCGGTATACGGCACCGTCGCGTACCGCGCGGGTCTGAATCCCGGCTGCGTCGGAACCTGCTTGCGGTTCGGTGAGGCAGAACGACCCGAGAATTTCGCCGGACGCCAGCCGCCGCAGATATTTTTCTTTTTGCGCATCGCTGCCAAAACCCAGCAGTGGCACCTGCACGGCGGAGTTGGTCACACCCAGGGAAGTCGCCATGGCCGCATCCACGCGGGCCACTTCTTCCAGCATCAGCACATAGGAAACCGTATCGAGCCCGGGGCCGCCCCACTCTTCCGGCACGAGCATGCCGCAGCAACCGAGCTCGGCGAGCTTGCGGATTTCCTCGGCCGCAAAGCGGCCT
The DNA here is from genome assembly GCA_963819745.1 of uncultured Acidobacteriota bacterium. Classification (GTDB taxonomy): domain Bacteria; phylum Acidobacteriota; class Terriglobia; order Acidiferrales; family UBA7541; genus Acidiferrum. The sequence continues at coordinate 83,783 of CAWFXG010000006.1, forward strand.
TCGCGGTCGCGCTGCCGCACTCCCGGCCGCGCCTCATTTTCCATGAACCGGCGGACGGTATCGCGAATCAGTTTTTGGTGGTCGTTAAGCGAAAAATCCATCGTTTTTTCGGTACACGCGATGCTAACACGCGATGGAAGCCCTTCCAAACGGCATTACAGCTTGAACAACTCGCGGAGGCGCTTGGTTTGCGCGCGGCTGACGGGGATTTCGGTCTGTTTTTTGTCGCTCATTTTCAGCATGTAGCTGGATTTGAACCAGGGCACGACTTCCTTGATGTGGTGAATGTTGACCAGATAGGAGCGGTGCGGGCGCCAGAACGTCTCGGAGTCGAGAGCCGCGTGCATTTCCTCCAGCGTGCGGTAGTTGGATTCACCTTCCACGTCGCGCGCCACCACGTTGATCAAACCGTCGTCGATGGAGGCAAAAATCAGATCCTCCGAAGCGACCAGCAGCAGCCGTTGTTGCGAGCGGACCAGCAGCTTTGCGGGCGCCGCGCCCTGTTTATTGGATTCGAGCTGCTGTACAAGCTGCTCGAGGCGTTCCGTGGCGCTGGTCTGCGTGTCCATCATTTTGCGGGCTCGCTGAATGGCTTTGGCGATGCGCGCCTTGTCGAACGGCTTGAGCACATAATCGACCGCGCTGACGTCGAAAGCCTGCACCGCGTATTGATCGAACGCGGTGGCAAAAACCACGTGCGGCAGTTTCGCCTTGCGCTCCACGAGCTTGCGCAACACGCCGAAGCCGTCCAGTCCGGGCATGTGCACATCCAGGAAAACCAGGTCGGGGGCATGCTCGCGGATCAGCGACACCGCTTCAACGCCGTTCTTGCCCTGGCCAATGAGATTGATTTCCGGGAAGCCTTTGAGCAGGAACGCCAACTCCTCGCGAGCCGGCTTCTCGTCGTCAACAATGATCGTGCTGATGGACATGCAGTCGCAAACCGCGCCGTCGCTGGCGATCTCCCGCCAGGACCAGGCCGCGATGCTTTCTCCTTTGGAATAAGCAATTGTAGCGGCACAAGCGGCTTGCGAACATCTTTTTGTCGGGGCCGCGCCTTGCCGGTTCACGCGTGCCTGATAAGATAGGCGCGGAGAAAATCACCGAGCCATGCCCAAAAAATCGCCAGCGTCCGGCAAAGCGAAGACTCTTCGCAGCAAGTTTCTGTACAAAGGCCGCGTTTTCAGCGTGCGCCGCGACGAAATCATCGAGCCGACCGGCGTGCGCGCCACTCGCGACATGATTACCCATCCCGGCTCGGTGGTGGTGCTGCCGGTGCTTCCGGATGGCCGCATCGTGATGATCCGCCAGTACCGCTACGCGGCACGGCAATTCCTGTGGGAACTGGTCGCCGGACGCATCGATGTGGGAGAAAATCCGCTCCAGGCAGCCGCCCGGGAGTTGATCGAGGAGACCGGCTACCGCGCGAAAAAACTGCGTGTTTTTCTGAGCGTCTTTCCCACTCCCGGATTCCTGGAAGAACGCATGCACCTGTTGCTGGCCACCGGATTGACGGCCGGCGAGGCCGAACCTGAGGAAGACGAACGCATCGAGACGCGGGCGTACACGCGCAAGGAACTGGAAAGCATGATTCGCCGCAACAAACTGATCGACGCCAAGTCCATCGCCGGATTGCTTTATTATTTCCGGTTCCTGGCCTGAGCTCAATGCCGGGCGAGGACGCCAGCGGTTCGAAGCAGCCGGACTCCACCGAGACCGGCGTTTCCCTGGCCGCCAGCGGGTCGTCGATTGGCGCCGGCGAATCCATGGCCGCGAGCGAGAAAGAATCGCGCTATGAAAAGGTATTGCCGGCGAGTCTTGCGGCCATCACCATTTTTCTTGGCGCTTTCCTCTTATTTCTGGTCGAGCCGCTTTTCGCCAAGCTGATTCTGCCGCGATTCGGGGGATCGGCGGCGGTGTGGGCCACGTGCCTGGTATTTTTCCAGTCCGCGCTGCTGCTCGGTTATTGCTACGCGCATTTTCTCAACCAGCGAATGAGCGCGGCGCGGCAATCGTTTCTGCACATCGGCTTGCTGCTCTCCAGCTTGCTGTTCCTTCCGATCGCGCCGCGGTGGAACACGCCGCCGGGAAACGATCCGGGCTGGAATATTCTTGGCCTGCTGACGGCGTCCATTGGCTTGCCTTTTGTGCTGCTTAGCGCGACCGGACCCCTGGTGCAGAGCTGGTATGCGCGTGGCCGGGCGGCGGAGCAGCCGTACTGGCTATTCGCACTATCCAATCTGGCCAGCCTGCTGGCGTTACTGAGTTTTCCGTTTGCGGTGGAACCCCGCGCGACGTCGCGCCTGCAGGCGCAAGGCTGGTCTGGGCTGTTTGCGCTGTTTGTGGTGTTGTGTTGCGCTTGCGCGTGGCAAACGCGGAATGCAAGTGCGGAGAAGTTCGCCAGCGGAAACAGAACGGCGAGCGAAACAACGAAGACGACCCTCGGCGAAAAAGCGCTGTGGATCAGCTTGTCTGCGTGCAGTTCGATGCTGCTGCTGGCCATCACCAATCACCTGCTGGAAAATGTCGCGCCGGTTCCGCTGCTGTGGGTTCTTCCGCTTTCGCTGTATCTGCTGAGCTTCACCCTGGTGTTTGGTCCGCGCATTTTCTATTGGCGATGGCTGGCGACGCGGCTGCTGGCGGTGGCCATCGGAAGCCTGGGATATGCGATTTATGACCCGTCATTTACGGAATCCCTGCAGGTGAGCGTGCCGTTGTTCTGCGCGGGACTATTCCTGTGCTGCTGGTTCTGCCATGGGGAGCTCGCGCGCCGCAAACCCGCGGCGGGCAACTTGACCTCGTTCTACCTGATGATCGCGCTAGGCGGCGCGTTGGGCGCCATCTTCGTGGGTCTGGTGGCGCCCCACATTTTCACCGGCATTTACGAGTTTCCGCTGGCGCTGGTGCTGACGGCTGGGGTTGCGGCGGCGGCGGTGTGGCGGCAAGGCAGACTCACGCGGCTGTTCTGGGGCGCGGTGGCCATCGCCATGATCGTGGTGCTGGCACGCAATGCGAGCCTGTATCGCAAGAACACTTCGCTGATGGTGCGGAATTTCTACGGAACGCTGCGCGTGAAGGAATACAAGGACTGGCTCAAGCAGCCGTATCGCACTCTGTATCACGGCACGATCGAACACGGCGCCCAGTATTACAACGAGCCGATGCGCGAGGATCCCACGACGTACTATGCGCGAAATTCGGGAGTAGGAATGGTATTGGACCGCTGCTGCGAAGACCGGCCGCGACGCGTTGGCGCCATTGGGCTGGGTACCGGAACACTGGCGGCTTATAGCGAAGCAGGAGATACCTTCCGGTTTTATGAGATCAATCCGCTGGTGCCGCGGATTGCGAGGACGTCGTTCACCTATCTTGCGGATAGTGAAGCGAAGATCGAAGTGGTCATGGGCGACGCGCGCCTCTCCATGCAGAAGGAGTCGCCCCAAGAATATGACGTAATCGTGGTGGATGCTTTTTCCGGAGATGCCATTCCGGTGCACCTGCTGACCCGGGAGGCGTTTGCGGTATATCTGCGGCATTTGAAGCCGGATGGATCGATCGCGGTGCACACTTCGAATACCTATCTGGAGTTGGCGCCGGTGGTGCAACTGCTGGCCACGGACGCCGGCTATTCGGCACGATGGATTTCCAACGAAGACAATCGCCGGAAGCTGGTGGACGCGTCGGACTGGGTGGTGGTGAGCCGAAACCGGCACCTGTTGGATGACCTGGACAGTTCGGTGTTCATGGAGCCGATACCGGTACGGGCCGGGATGAAAATCTGGACGGACGAGCGCAACAACCTGTTCCAGATCATGCGGCCGGTGGCGTTCTTACGACACGAAGCGCATTGAGCCGGCGGGGCCTTTCCGTTCCATTTTACAAACACGATACAAACCGGAGCGACCGGTGGATTGTTGCAAAAACGCAGCTAAATCGATTTTCTATTGCAATAAGCAATATGCCGCAAAGCGCCTGCCGGCGGTTGTGCTATTGACTGGCGATTTTATTGTGTTTAGACTCCGCTCAAATCACATCCTTCGGTTGGGTTGCAGGCTTGGTCGGCCTGCGGCTCGGGTCGGTTACATTTGGTGTCTCTGGCGTAGGGAGGGCAACTGCCGGTGCATGGAACTATAAAGTGGTTCAACAACTCGAAAGGCTACGGCTTTATCGGACGCGACGACGGCCCGGATGTTTTTGTGCATTACTCCGCGATCGTCGGCGAAGGCTATCGAACTTTACAGGAGGGTGACTCGGTCGAGTTTGAGATCGTCCAAGGTCCGAAAGGGCCGCAGGCAGCCAACGTTCAGAAAGCCAGCTAGCTAGCAGCAAACCTATCAGGCCGGCAGGATGGTCCTCCTGCCGGCTTTTTCTTTTTGGCGGGGACCGGCCCGGGGCGCAGGAGTCCGGGCGAGTTTAATCCACGCGCGGGTGGCCGTATAATCCCGAAATGGACAATAAAACGATTGCCCGAATCCTTCGCGAAACGGCGGAGCTGCTGCAAATCGACGGCGCCATCATTGGAAGGTACCGCAGCTACGAAAAGGCGGGGGAACTCATCGCCGGCATGCATGAGTCCATCGAGCAAATGGCCAAGGAGCCCGGCAAGCTGGAGGAGCTTCCGGGCATCGGGGAACGGATGGCCGAGCACATCCAGGAGATCATCGCCACGGGAGATTACGGGCTGCGGCGCAAGCTGCTGAAGAAGTTTCCGGCAACGCTGCTGGAGGTATTGAATCTGCAGTCGCTGGGGCCGAAAAAGGTGGCGTTCCTGTGGTCGAACTTCCAGGCGGCGACGGTGGCGGATGTGGAGAAGCTGGCGCTGGAGGGAAAACTCCGCGACTTGGCGGGATTCGGCGAGAAGAGCGAACAGAATATTTTAAAGGCGGTGCAAACGCACAAGAAGTCGACGGGAAGATTCCGGCTGGACACCGCGGAGCATGCCGCGGAAGAAATCGTCGAGCACATCCAGAAGTTCGGGAAAGGGGTCGCATCGGTGACGCCAGCGGGATCGCTGCGCCGGGGACGGGAAACGGTGGGAGATCTGGACCTGCTGTTGACGTTGGCCGACGGTTACACCTCGCAAAAACATATTGATGCGATTGCCGAACACATCCTGAAATACCCGCGAATCGACCAGGTACTGGCGCACGGAGAAAACAAGGTAAGTTTCACGCTGGACAAGGGACTGCAGGTGGATGTGCGGCTGCTGGAGAAGGAAAGTTTCGGCGCGGCGCTGCTCTACTTTACGGGATCCCGCGAACACAACGTGACGCTACGTGGGCGGGCGAACGACATGGGCTACACGCTGAACGAATATGCGCTGGCAACGCTGAAGACGGAAAGGCGGGTGGCAGGAAGGACCGAGGAAGAGATCTACGGCAAGCTCAAACTGGATTACATCCCGCCGGAATTGCGCGAGAACACCGGAGAAATCGCGGCAGCGGAGCAGCACACGCTACCCAAACTGCTGGAACGCGCGGATGTCATAGGCGACCTGCAGATGCACAGCACGGCCAGCGACGGAAAGCACTCGATCGAAGAGATGGCGGAAGCGGCGCGGGAACTCGGACACAAATATATCGCGATCACGGATCATTCGAAGTCGGTGACGATCGCGAACGGCCTGGATGAAAGGCGGATGGCAGCGCACATCAAGAAGCTGCACGCGGTCAATGGCAAGGGTTTGGGAATCCGGGTGCTGGCGGGGTCGGAAGTGGACATCCTGAAGGACGGCCAACTGGACTATTCCGAAGAGATACTGGCGCAACTGGAAGTGGTGGTGTGTTCCATCCATTCCTATATGCAGCTGGACCGCGCCGCGATGACCGAGCGCATGCTGGCGTGCATCGAGAACCCCTACGCGCAGATTATCGGGCACCCGACGGGACGAAGGCTGCTGGTGCGAGATTCGTTCGACTACGACATGGAGAAGGTGCTGGATGCGGCAGCGAAACATGGCGTGGCGATGGAGTGCAATTCGTATCCCGAGCGGCTGGACCTGAAAGAGACCTATTTGCGGATGTGCAAGCAGCGCGGAGTGAAGGTAGTGATTTCCACGGACGCGCACAATACCCTGCACCTGCCGTTTATTCAGTACGGCGTGACCATGGCCAGGCGCGGTTGGCTGGAGAAAAAGGATGTGCTGAACACGCTGCCGGTGGACGAGTTCCTGGCAGCCCTGCGGCCCAAACCGGGGGTGGCGAAGAAAGGGCGGGTAGCGGGAAAGGCCGGGCGTTAAGGGAACTTTTCACCCAAGGTTGCGTATCTGTGTGCAGAACGCCGAAAACGGAGGCATTGAAATGAGACTAGCCAACCCCGCCCTACATAGAGCCGCGCTGGCGGTTGCGCCGCTGGCTTTAGTCCTATCGCTGGCGCCCCACGCGCGGGCAGAGGAATGGACCAAGTCCTACACGGTTTCCGGACGGGCGCAGGTTCGCGTAAATACCAACGATAGTGCGGTGCAGATCTATACGGGAGACGGAAAACAGGTGGATATCCGGGTGGACTATGAGGGATACCAACTGGATAAGACGCTGCACGTGGACTCGAGCCAGAGCGGCGATAGCGTGCAAGTCAACGCGCGGGTCAGCGGACATTGGGGGTTTAACTGGAATGGGCACAGGCGAGTACGAATCGAAGTGCACATGCCCAAGGACGCGGATCTGGAAATCGACACGGGCGACGGTTCGGTGAATACGCAGCCTCTGAACGGCAGGCTCAAGGTGCACACGGGAGACGGATCAGTAAGGGCGGAGGCGGTTACCGGCAACGTGGATATCGATTCAGGCGACGGAAGCATAACGCTGGAAGGCGCGAAAGGCGACATACGGCTGCACACCGGGGACGGGCATATTGATGCGCGAAACCTGGATGGGCGGGTGGACGCCAGCTCGGGGGATGGGCACATCAAGCTGGATGGAAGGCTGGACTCGCTGAATATCAAGACCGGTGACGGGAGCATCGATGCGCGACTGCAACCCGGCTCACAGGTAGCTTCCAGCTGGATGATTCGAACGGGCGACGGGAGCGTGGACATAGTGCTTCCGGCAGATTTGAAGGCGAACATCGACGCCAGCACCAACGATGGCCATATCAGCCTGGGCATTCCGGTCACCGTCGAAGGAACGTTCAGCAACTCGCAGATTCACGGAAAGATGAACGGCGGGGGCCAGCCGGTGACCATTCACACCGGCGACGGGTCGATTCGGCTGACAAAAACGAGCTAATCAAGCTTCGATTCGGAGCAAATCCTGACCAAAATTAAGGGGTAGCCGAGCGACCAGGTGCCTGTCCGGGCAGGCTACGCCCGGCGTCCTATAGGATATTGCTCCTTCCGTACCAGTACTCTAAAAAGGTGTCCCATTTTGCCTTCCACTGTCCCTATTCTATCTACAGAAAATCCCGGATTAGAGCGGTAACTGCTTGATTATAAAGGGACCAGTTTGGCACCCGGGATGCGACTAGGTGGGAGAGGTACGGAGACAGACATGATCATTTTCGTGATTACGTTCGCCATCGTCGCCCTGTTCGCGCTCACACTGACAGGATCCATCGCCACCGCTACACGCCGCCGCCCGTAAGACCGCAGAGAGTTCAACACCGCACGAACTGATACATGCTTTCGAAATATAGAGCGACTAGGGACGCACGGGGCAAGCCGCGCCCCAACAAGGCCGAGGGTCTACTCGTAGCGTAAAGCTACCAAGGGGCTCACTTGGGTGGCGCGGCGAGCCGGGATCCAGCAGGCTACCAGGGCCACAGCGCCTAGCAGGCCGACGACCGCGAAGAAGGTCATGGGGTCACTTGCGCTGACACCTACCAATAGGGTGGCAATCGCTCGCGTTCCGATGAGGGCACAGATGAGACCGACGGCCATGCCTATTCCAATCACGATGGCGCTCTGGGTCAATACCATCTTGAGGATGTCCTGAGGACTGGCTCCCAAGGCCATGCGAATACCTATCTCGTGCGTACGCTGCGCCGCCGCATAAGAAACCACGCTGTAGACGCCCACCACAGACAGGACGAGGCCCAGAATGCCCATGGTGGCGGTGATCTGAGCGCCCAGCTGGAACATCAGAAAGCCGTTGATACCGGTGAGAGCGTGGCTCATGGACTCGATACCGGAAACCGGCAGGCCAGGCGCCAGTTGCTGGATCACGCCAGCGGCCGCGAGGCGGAGGTTTTCCGAGGGCAAGGAGGTGCGCAAATGAAAGGTGCGGAGAGGCAGGTATTCCTGCTCAGTGGGCACGTAGAAGAAGGGCTGGGGATCCTCGATCACGCCTTTGTACTTGGCGTCGCGCACGATGCCGACAACTTCGATGGTCTCGGAGTCGGAGTTCTTTTTGTGAAAGCGCTTGCCGAGGACTTCCTCGGCGGGCCACAATTTTTTCGCCATGGTTTCGTTGATGATGGCCACCTTGGGGGCTTTTTCGGTGTCGGAGGAGGCGAATTGCCTGCCGCGAACTAGAGGGATCTGCATCGTCTGGAAATAGGCCGAGGAAACCATGTTGTACATGATGGTAGGAGGCTGATGGGCAGCGGGTACCGGATGGCCGTCCACGTTGACGACGGTGGCCTCGCTGATCAAGCCCATCGGAACGCTGAAAGCGCTGGCAACGGAAGTGACGCCCGGCAAAGCCTTCAGGCGATCCTCGGCAAGCTTGAAAAATTCCCTACCTTGGACTTCCTTGTAGCCGACTTGTTGCACATCGACGGGTATGTTGAGCACGTGGCCGGGGTTGAAGCCCAGGTTGGATTCCTTGGCTTTGCCGAGGCTGCGGACGAATAATCCGGCGACGATGAGGAGGAGCATGGAGCCTGCGAGCTGCGCGACAACCAGGGTGTTGCGTACGAGATAGCGCTTGGGCCCGTCGGAACTGCCTCGTCCGCCCTCGCGCAACATGGTGTTGACGTCGGCGCGGGCCACGCGGATGGCGGGAAGAATACCGACCAGGATGCCGGTGACGACGATGACGGCCAAGGTAAACAGGTAGACCCGGGCATCGGGTTCGAAATTGAATTCCACGGGCAAATCGCCGCCGATGGGCAACGAGCCGACGAATCCGGCGGCCCACCAGGAGAGCACGAGTCCCGCCGCGCCGCCCAAGACCGCCAGCAGCAGGCTCTCCGTCAAATACTGGACAACCAGGCGGCTGCGGCCGGCGCCGATGGCCGCACGAATGGCCATCTCCCGCTGGCGCACGGTTGCGCGCACCAAGAGCACGTTGGCGATGTTGAAACATCCGACGAGGAGAACCAGAGCGGCGAGGACGGTGAAGGCCAAGGCGACATTGGGCAGGATATTTTCCGGGTCGGGCTCGGGTCGCGCCAATCTTTCCGGATAGACACCGAAACTGAGTCCCTTCTCGACATCCGGATGCTCTCTGGAGATACCTTGCGCGATCACCGACAGGCCGGCCATGGCCTGCTCGATGCTGATGCCCGGTTTCAGCCGAGCCATTACACTCAAACCGCGTTGTTCGCGGTCGGTCCACATGTCGCGAACGGTCTTCTCGCCGCCGGTGGTGGTTGGAGCGGTCAGGGGGACATAGGCATCCATGTTCAGAAACATGTTGGTGCCGTGGAATTCTTTGGAGGTGACGCCGATGATGGTCAGAGGCTGGCCGTTCAGCTCGACGTGCTTCCCAACGACATTGCGGTCGCCGGCAAAATGCTTCTGCCAGTAACTGTACCCGAGGACCATCACCGGATCGGTTCCGGGAGCGGTGGCTTCCGATGGCTGGATCAATCTTCCGAGAGATGGAGTGACGCCGAGGCCGGTGAAGTAGTTGCCGGACACGCGGCTAAAGATGCAGTGATCGCCTTTGCCGTCGACACTCAAACCGCCCAAGGAGACATTGATGGCGATGACATCACTGAAAACGTCGGCCCGGGTGCGGACGTCATCGTAGTCCGGGCGCGAAAAATATTGAACTCCCGGCGTGCCTTCCTGCTGCAAAGCCAGCACGGTCAATTGTTCCGGATGCGGCACCGGCAATGGCCGGAGAATCATGCCGTTGATGATGCTGAAGACCGTGGTATTCACGGCCATTCCAAGGGCTAAGGTGATTACCGCGATAATCGCGAAACCCGGGGATTTACCCAGTGAGCGCACGGCATACTTCAGGTCTTGCCACAAATTGTTCATGCTCATGACCTCGGAGAAAGCCAGTACCGGAGGCATTGCAATTCGGGTCCCTAGCGCCAGTTCCTCTATCCTACATAAAATGAGCGTTATCCCTGGGATTTTTGGCGGCAGCGGAGGTCCGTGATGTGCGTTCATGGGACAATTTGTCCGGAATCGGACAGGCGCCGGCAAGGAACTGGGGGAGCGCACTCAACGGCCTGGGATGGCAATTCGTCGGTGCTATACTTCCGCCCCGGCGAGGCGAGAACGGCAGCAGCCTTGCGCTGGGTGCGACGACATAGGCGTATCTCAAGATGGAAAAGTACGACCTCATCGTTCTGGGTTCGGGTCCCGCGGGCCAGCGCGCCGCGATTCAGGCGGCGAAGTTCGGTAAGCACGTGGCGCTGGCGGAACAAGCGGAAGTGGTGGGCGGCGTGGCCATCAATACCGGGACGATTCCAAGCAAAACGATCCGGGAAGCGGTGCTGCATCTATCGGGCTTTTACTACCAAAACATTTATGGCGTGAACTACCGGGTGAAGGAACAGATTACGATGTCCGATCTGGCCTTCCGGGCGCAGCACGTGATCAAGACAGAGATCGACGTGATCCGCGCCCAACTGGGGCGGAACGGAATCGAAATGCTGAACGGGACGGCGAGCTTTATCGATCCGTTTCACCTGCACATCTCGGGGGCGCGCAACCAGGCGGATTACGAGGCGACCAATACGATCATCGCGACGGGAACCAAGCCAGCGACTTCGCCGCTGGTACCGTTCAACAACCGCACGATCATCAACAGCGACCAAATATTGGGGATGCCGTCGATTCCGAAGACCCTGATCGTGGTGGGGGGCGGAGTGATCGGCGTGGAATATACGTGCATGTTCGCGACGCTGGGCGTGCGGGTGACGCTGATTGAGAAGCGGCCGAGGCTGCTGGAGTTCGCGGATTCCGAAATGGTGGAAGCGCTGTGCTATCACTTGCGGGACCACCGGGTAACGCTGCGGCTGAACGAGGAAGTGGAGAGCGTGGAAGAAACGCCGGAAGGAGCGGTGAACGCGCTACTGAAGAGCAAGAAGAAGGTTTCCGGCGACGCGTTATTGTACGCGGTAGGGCGTCAGGGCAATGTGGATGAACTGAACCTGGCCAACGCGGGACTGGAAGCGGATTCGCGGGGACGCATCGCGGTGGATGAGAATTACCGGACGAAGCAGCCGCACATTTTCGCGGTGGGCGACGTGATCGGATTTCCGAGCCTGGGATCGGTTTCGATGGAGCAAGGACGGATCGCGGCGGCCAATGCGTTCGGAGTGCCGATTCATTCGAATCGCGCGAATTATCCGTACGGAATTTATACGATTCCGGAAATTTCGTTCATCGGAAAGACCGAAGAGCAATTGACGGAAGAAGGCGTTCCGTATGAAGTGGGGATCGCGTTTTTCCGGGAGATTGCGCGCGGGCAGATTCGCGGAGATACAACCGGACGGCTGAAGCTGATCTTCGATCCGGATTCCAAGCGGCTGCTGGGGGTGCATATCGTGGGAGAAGGGGCGTCGGAGCTGTTGCACATCGGGCAGGCGGTTTTTGCGCTAAACGGGACGGTCGAATATTTTGCAGACGCGGTTTTTAATTATCCGACGCTGGCGGAATGTTACAAAGCCGCCGCGTTCAATGGCTTGAACAAGCTGAGGTGACGCCATCATGAGCAAAACAGTTGGCGTGTTGGTGATGGAGCGAATCGCGGTCGGCCTGGTGGAGAACAACCAGGTGGTGGGAGAGCTCCGCACCTACCCGGAAAAAGGGTCGCCGGACGTGCTGCAAACGCTGCCGGCGGATGGAATCGGCGAACTGATCGGACGAGAGATCGCGGCGGTGTGCAAAGGACGTGAGATTTCTGCGGTAGGGCTGGGATTCCCGGGCGTGATTCGAGACGGGGTAATCGAGGATTCCCCGAACCTCCAGCAGATCAAGGGATTTCACCTACAGGCCGCGCTGGCCAACGTTGCCGGAGGAAATGTAGCGGTACGCGTGTTCAACGACGCGGATGCCATGGCGGCAGGAATCGCGGCAACAAGGGACAAATTGCACAAGTTGATCCGCGTGTGGACGCTCGGCAATGGCGTGGGATTCGGGCGATATCCGTGGAGCGAAGGAGTATGGGAGGGCGGGCACTCGGTGGTGACGCTGGATACCAAGGAAAGATTCTGCGGATGCGGGGGACGGGGGCACCTGGAAGGGATATTGGGGCACCGCTCGATGCGATTGCGGTTCCTGGACCTGGAACCGGACGAGGTTTTGGCAAACGCCAAGGCGGGGGACGCGCGATGCGTGGAATTTGTCACGCTGTGCCACCGAGCGCTGGCAGCGGCCAGCGCGACGAGCATTCACATGGACGGACCGGGACAGTTTTACATTACCGGGCCCAACGCGCGGTTTATTGAGATGAGCCTGCTGGACCGCTATGTGCACGAGATGGTGAAAATGAGTCCGTTGCAGGGTAGCCGGTTCGAGATTATTCCGACGAGCGACGAAATCGGAGTTATTGGAGCGGCAGTGAACGCGGAGCGCGCATCGCGCAGCCTATAAACTGACAAGAATTTTCCTGTCTTCGACCTATCCTCGACCTATGTTGGTCCGATCTGCGACATCTTCACTGCGGTAAGGACAAGGTTTGCCGGCCGGCATGCAAATCGTGAGCCGTGCCATGCCAAATCAGTTTCGCGGGCAGTCCCTCGGGAACGCTAAGGGTGGCCTCGGTGCCGCTGGACGACACCTTGAACGACACTTCAATCAAACCTTTGGGATGCGGCACGGCGGCAGTGACGTTCTTCAAGCTACCGAGGTGCGGCTCGATGACGAGTTCGGAAAAGCCCGGTGCGCCGGGCCGGATTCCCGCAACAAGGCGGAGCAGATCGTAATTCGGGTGAGCGCTCCAGGCGTGCGAGTCGGAACGCGTGGGCTCAGGAGTTTCCGCCCAAGTGGTCAGGCCCATGCGGAGCATCTGGCGCCAGGGTTCGAGAGTGGCGACGTAGTAGTCGGCCATGCCGGCGTGCTCGAGAGCGCGAGCTAAGTAGAAACGGAAATAGTAGCTGGCGCCGGAGAGCGATGGTTCATTCGGAGTCGCGGGCGCACCAAGGCCAAGAACGCGGCGCATGACGGACTGCTGCTGGTCCTTGGGAATGACATCGAGCCAGATAGCCAGAGCGTTGGCGTGCTGGCTGAAGTGAGATTTTGCCGGCGTGTCCGCAAGCAGGCCGGTGGCGGAATCCCAGCAGAGGTTGAGGAGGGCTTGCACAGCAAGGTTGGCACGCTGTTCGTAGGTTTGAGCGCGAGCGGGCTCGCCGAGCCGGGTCTCGAGGTCGGCAGCGTCGCGCAAGGCTTCGATATATTGCAAAGTGATCGGCGCGGAGCCGCCATCGGCATCTTGCGGCGGGACGCCATCCTTGAAGTCAGCGGTCCAATCGACGAAGGGCCACCAGGGGAGCCGGTTGATCAGGCCATCGGGACGCTGATGATGCGAAAACCAGTCCAGGACGGTGCGAGTACCGAGGAGGTGGGAACGCACGAAAGGGGAGTCATTCCGATAGACCGAGAAATCATGGACCATGCCGATCCACATCAGAGAAAAGGTGGGAATGATCTGCGGCAACTGGGAAGGATAGCGGCTAGTGGTGATGCCGTCTGGAATACGAGAGGAGTCGATGGCGTCGATGGCCTGGCGGGCGAGCCGGTCGTCACCGGACACGACGTAGGAAATGAGGGCCTGGATGCGGGTGTCGCCGACATACTGGAGACGCTCATAGTACGGCGTGTCCATGTAGGTCTCGTGAGCGCAGAGTCGGGCGGTGCGCCAGCCAACTTCCCAGATTTTGGCGAGGTCCGAGTCGTCGGTAGAAGAGAAGCGGGCGCGCTCCTCGAAAGTATAGGCCGAGAAGCGAGCGGAAAGATTGTCGATGGTGATCGGTTGATCCGCGGTAGAGACGTCGAGTTGCAGATAACGCCAGGTCCGCCAGATCAACGGAGCGAAGGTGCGAGAGGCCTGGCCATCGGCGATGAATTCGTCGTAGAGGCCAAGGATATGGCGACCGGCAGTGTCATTGCGATTGCCTTTTTCTCCGCGGGCGTCGACGAGAGCTTCGGCGTAGGTTAGCCGCAGCTTGGCGGCCGAGCCACCATGGACGGTCAATTGCGGATACGCGGTGGTGAGCGCGCCGGCGTCGAGCAAGATGGACGCGGTGGAATGCGGTGCGACGGAGATGGCAGTTCCCTGCTGCACCGGCCTAGAAGTTCCGGACTGCGAGACAGTGCGCCCGACGGAGATTTCGCGAAATTCCATCGGCGGCAACGGATCAGGTTGCAACATCCACACGGTGCGGGTGTCCTGCGAGGGGCGACCCGCGCCCGGGCCAATCAAGGCAGCCGGCTTCCAGGCAACGAGGTGATCTGCGTCGATCTTTTGGGATGCCCAACTCCAGTCGAACTTGCGGGCGTCCACAACTTCTCCGGGCGGCCCGGCGTAATAGGTGTGCATCAGGGCCATGAAATCGACAGGAGAAATGGAGTGACCGCGCTCCTGTTCTACGCGCCAGGAGGAGTTGGTATTGGCGACGCTTTCGGCGGGACCATCGCCCTGCAAGAGAAAGCCGGCACGCGAGAACATCTGGGCGACCGGGGCTTGGGTACCAAAGTTCCAGACGGTGGCGGCGATGACGTTGGCGCCGGAATGAAGGTAAGGGTGCAAGTCGAAGGTTTCATATTTCCAGTGGCCGAGGTCGCTGCTGGCGGGACCTTCGCCGACGCGAGCTCCATTAACCAAGAGAATGAAGCGATTGTCTGCACTCACATGGACCAGGAATGAATCAGGAACGCTGGCCAGGGTCAATTCTTTGCGGAAATGAAAGATTCCGGCGTCGCGCATGGGTGCGTCTGGAGAGGCAATCCACTCCGCGGGCCAGCGATCGGAGGCGTAATCCGGATGGCTGGTGGTCTGAGCGATGAGAGAGGCGGAAGCGGCCAGGACCGCGAGTGCCATCGAAGCGATACTCGAAGCCGCGCTGGTGATGCGTCTGGTTATGGGGCGATTGGGCATCAAGTGCTCCGGTTTGGTCGCGGCGACTGAGACTCAGTCGGCGGCGCGAGGAATAGCTGCGGGCTGCGAAGCGCCGCGCGTGACGTACCCGGCGATCAGCATACTGCCGGCGAGTAACGCCGCCCCGAACCAGTATGGCGCTCCGGGAAACTTAATGGCGCGTTCGGGAGCGATGGCAAAGGCAAAGAGCTGCGTGAAACCGAGCGGCGCGATCATGCCGGCGACGCCGAAGAGGCTGGTCATAGCGCCTTGCAACTGCCCCTGCTCGGTGGGCAAAACGCGCCTGCTCATCATGCCCTGGATGGCGGGAGAAGCGAGGCCCCAGAGAGAAAGAAACGGCATAGCGAGCATGACAATGAGCGTGACGGGAGCCCAAGCCAGAAGCAGGAAGCCAACAACTCCGCAGATCATGCCGGTGTACATGGTACGGCGCTCTCCCAATTTCTTGATGGACAGCGAAATCAGAGCCGCGGAAACGATGGTGGTGCCAACGCCAACCGCGGCCAGCGCACCGCCGGTGAGGCGAGCGCCCCAGTGATAGCGATAGTCGGTATAGAGAACAAACATGCTGGGAAGCGCCTCGTGGGCGTTGTAATAGAGAAACATCGCAGCGGCGAGGCCGAAGAGCTCCGGATGGGAACGCAGCAGCTTGAGGGATCCCAGAGGATTGGCTTTGCGAAAACTGAAGGGCCCTCGACGTTCCTTTGGCAGCGATTCGGGCAAAACCAGGAGGCCGTACAAAGCATTGGCGAGGCTGAGAAACCCGGCCGCCCAGAACGGATAGCGCAGGCCGATTCCTCCCAGGAAACCACCCACCGCGGGACCGATGATGAAGCCAAGGCCAAAAGCAGCGCCAAGCATGCCGAACTTGGCGGCACGCTTATCGGGCGGGAGGACGTCGGCAATGTAGGCGTTTGCGGTGGGGACACTAGCGGCGGTGATGCCGGAAATGATGCGGCCCAAGAAGAGCCAACTGAGGGTGGGGGCCATGGCCATCAGGAGATAGTCGAAGCCGAGACCAAAGTTGGAGAGGAGAACGATGGGGCGGCGGCCGAAACGGTCGGAAAGAGAGCCGGTGACCGGGGCAAAGATAAATTGCATGGCGGCCCAGACGAAGGCAAAGATGCCGGTTTGCGTGGCGGCCTTGGTCATATCTCCATGCTCGAATTGAATGATGAGCTTAGGAAGAACGGGAATGATGATACCGATGGCGAGCATATCCAGGAGAACGGTCACGAAGATGAAAGCGAAAGCGGCGCGGCCGTGGCCGGCACCGGCGACGGGGCTTGCGGATACCGGAGGCCCGGGAGTTTGGTTCGAATGCTCCGTCATGGCGCTGGAGGAGTGTACCGCAGGCGCAGCGATTCGAGCAGAGGCTTTCGATGCGGATATTTGCAAAAGGAGAGCGCTTCGCGCATGATTACTGGTTTGTTTGCGATGAAGATGCGCCGAAGTGCGGATACGAGGCAGTTGAGACGGCGCGAGCGAAGAGGAGTGGCATGGAAAAGCCAGCGAAGATAACGCCAGCGAAGGGAAAGCTGGGAGTGCTGCTGCCCGGAATGGGCGCGGTGAGCACGACGTTCATGGCCGGAGTAGAACTGGTGCGGCGAGGCAAGGCACAACCAGTGGGTTCGCTGACGCAATTGGGAACGATCCGGCTGGGGAAAAGAACCGAAGGAAGGTCGCCGCTGATCAAGAAATTCGTACCTTTGGCCGAACTGGGAGAACTGGTGTTCGGCGGATGGGACATTTTCAAGGATAACGCGTTCCAATCGGCGTCGAATGCGGGGGTATTAAGCCGCGAAGACCTGGAGAAGGTGAAGCCGTTCTTGTCCGGAATCAAGCCGATGAAGGCGGCGTTCGACAAGGAATTCGTGAAGAAGCTCGATGGTCCGAACGTCAAGAAAGGCAAAAACAAGTACGAGCTGGCGCTGCAAATCAAGGAAGACATCGCGAAGTTCAAGAAGGAGAAGAGGGTTTCGCGGCTGGTGACGTGCTGGTGCGGGTCCACGGAGAGCTTCCTGAAGGCGGAAGAAGTGCACTCGACGCCGGAAAAGTTCGTGGAGGGGATGAAGGCGAATCACCCGTCGATCGCGCCTTCGATGCTGTATGCCTGGGCGTCGATTACCAGCGGAGTGCCGTTCGCCAACGGCGCGCCCAACTTGACGGTGGATTTTCCGGCGATCCAGCAATTGGCGCAGGAACACAACGTGGCGATCTGCGGGAAGGACTTCAAGACCGGGCAGACGCTGATGAAGACGATTCTGGCGCCGGGATTCAAAGCGCGGATGCTGGGACTGGACGGCTGGTTTTCCACGAATATCTTGGGAAATCGCGACGGCGAAGTGCTGGAAGATCCGGGATCGTTCAAGACCAAGGAAGAATCGAAGCTGAGCGTGCTGGAATATATC
The DNA here is from genome assembly GCA_963819745.1 of uncultured Acidobacteriota bacterium. Lineage (GTDB taxonomy): Bacteria > Acidobacteriota > Terriglobia > Acidiferrales > UBA7541 > Acidiferrum. The sequence goes on from CAWFXG010000006.1 coordinate 101,415, forward strand.
CTGCAGCCGGAGCTGTATCCGATGCTGTACGGAAAGATGCACCACAAAGTGCGGATCAACTACTATCCGCCGCGGGGAGACAACAAAGAGGGCTGGGACAATATCGATATATTCGGCTGGCTGGGCTATCCCATGCAGATCAAAGTGGATTTCCTGTGCCGGGACTCGATCCTGGCGGCGCCGATCGTGCTGGACCTGGTGCTGTTTCTGGACCTGGCACAACGGGCCGGGATGCGGGGGATCCAGGAGTGGCTGAGCTTCTATTTCAAGTCGCCGATGACGGCGCCGAAACTGTATCCGGAGCATGACCTGTTTATTCAGGCGATGAAGCTGAAGAATACTTTGCGGTGGATGATGGGCGAAAACCTGATCACCCACCTGGGGCAGGAATATTACGATTAGGGCCGCCGCCGAAGGGCCAGGCACGCAAGCAAACGTGGCTATTCGATTTGGCGATTTGAGCAATTCATTTTGTGGATGCTGGCGTTGCGTTTTTGGATTTGACCGCCGGAAGAATGGCGCGATACCCTACCGTACTCATGGACTATGGTTGTCCGCCGACAGATCCGCCAAAATACTTCACAACCCAATTTGAGGAGAAACATGTCGAACGAACTGCGTAATTTTCTGGCGCTTTCCTATGACGAACTGGAAGAAATGAACCTGAAAGCGAAGAAGCAGAGGCTGGACCGCGTCGCGGCACACAAGATTCAGGAAGAGCGCATCAAGTACCTGACGGACGAGAAGGGCATCAAGGCGGTGACAGTATTGTTCAGCGACCTGGAAGGCCGGCTGCACATGCTGGACTACGACAAGAAATTCCTGATCAAGAGCTGGGACAACCTGACGTTCGACGGCTCGTCCATCCGGGGATTCACGGCACAGCGGGAGAGTGATTTGCGCCTGGGAATCGACTGGGGCGCGTTCTACTGGGGTCCAGCGGATGTGTTCGGGTCAGGCAAGGTGCTGGTTTTCGGCGAGGTGATCGACAAGGACGGCACGGCGTACCAGGCGGACATTCGTGGCGCGTTGAAGACATTCGCGGAGGAGCAATACAAGGCTGATGGGTACACGCTGAATGCCGCGAACGAAATTGAAGGATTCCTGTTCAATGGCGCGGATGCGGAAGCGCGCTATCACGAGACCGGAAAATTCGAATATGTGAACACCGGCGGGTACTACCATTCGTTGCCAGGTGACCCGCTGCGCACGTTCATCGACACGACGGCCGAAGTGCAGCGCGCGATGGGCTTCCAGAACGAGAAGGACCATCCGGAGGTTGCGCCGTCGCAGTTCGAGATTAATTACGGATATGGCGAAGTGGTGGCGGCGGCGGACCAGATCCAACTGTACAAACTGATCTGCCGGCAAGTGGCGACGCGGATGGGCATGACCGCAAGCTTTTTGCCGAAGCCGGTAGTGGGCGTAAATGGGAATGGAATGCATACCAACGTTTCCATCAGCCAGAAGGGCAAGAACCTCTTCTGGGATCCCAAGGGCGAAGAGAAACTGAGCAAGTTCGGATGGGCCTTCGTGGACCGCATTTTGACCCACGGCAATGATATTTGCCTGCTCCTGAATTCGAGCGTCAATGCGTTCCGGCGGCTCGACCCGCACTTCGAAGCGCCGAATCAGATCAAGGCTTCGGCTGTGGATCGCGGGTCGATGGTGCGCATCCCGATCGGAAACGAAAAGAGCATGCGCGTCGAAGTTCGATCGGTAGCGCCGGACGCGAACCCGTACATGGTGATGTATTCGATCTTCAAGACGGGGATCGAGGGCGATACGGCGAAGACGAAAAACCTGCGGCAGGCGGCGCGGTATTTGCCGGACAACATCTATAAGGCGATTGACGATTTCAAGAAGGCAGATTGGACCACCAAATTGATGGGGGAAGACGTGAAGGGACGCTACGCGGACCTGAAGCAGGCCTCGGCAGACCGATGCGCGCGGCAGCTTGGCACGTTTGTGAAGGTGCCGGAAGTGCAGTTCCATCACGAAGTGTACAACCAGTTCCTGTGGAACGCGTTCTAGGGCGCCGTTCCGCAAAATCAACCAGAAACTGGGTTCCATAGCGAGGGGCGCGGGAAGCCGCGCCTCTTCTTTTTGAGATACCCGTCCGGCTGCGATTCGGAGTTGCTCCGGCGTTGTGGTATGTTTTCAGGTCGGCGCAGAAGCATTGGCGCGGCGTGCCGACGCGCAAAGCGAACCGCCAGTTAACCGTCAACCGCCACGACAAATTCCCGGAGGATGAGGATTCATGAAGAACGCGTACAACGGCCAGACGATTCCCGCCGAGGGCAAGGCAATTGGCTATAGCGGCGGCGAATTGCAGGTTCCGGACGCGCCTATCATTCCGTTCATCGAAGGGGACGGAACCGGAAGGGACATCTGGAAGGCCTCGCGACGGGTGTTCGACGCGGCCGTGGAAAAAGCGTACGGCGGCAAACGGCGAGTGGCGTGGTTTGAGGTGTTTGCGGGCGAGAAGGCGTTCAATACGTTCAAGGAATGGCTGCCGGATGAGACGGTGGACGCGATTCGGGATTTTCGTGTGGCCATCAAGGGGCCGCTGACGACACCGGTGGGCGGCGGAATCCGCTCGCTCAACGTTGCGCTGCGCCAACTGCTCGATCTGTATTCCTGCGAACGCCCGGTTCGTTATTTTGCCGGAGTGCCATCGCCAGTGCGGGAACCGGAAAAAATGGACGTGTTCATCTTCCGGGAGAACACCGAAGACGTGTATATCGGGATCGAATGGAAATCGGGTTCGGCGGAGGTCAAGAAGCTGCTGGAATTCCTGAACAACGATATGTTGAAGGGCGGCAAAAAGCAGATTCGGTGGGATTCGGGGGTGGGCATCAAGCCCATATCGCCGACGGGAACCAAGCGACTGGTGCGGCGGGCGATCAAGTACGCGCTGGCCCATAAACGCAAGAGTGTGACGCTGGTGCACAAGGGCAACATTCAAAAGTTTACCGAAGGCGCGTTCCGCGATTGGGGTTATGAACTGGCGCAAGAGGAATTCCGAGCGGAGACGATCACGGAGCGCGAGAGCTGGATCCTCGACAACCTGGATAAGAACCCGCAACCGAGCGTGGAACAGAATGCGGCGATGATCGAGCCGGGGCTGGAGCAAGCCACGGATGCGTTCAAGCAAACGCTGTACGACGAAGTGAAGAAGACGCTGGACGCGATTTACGCGACTCACGGCAAAGGGCAGTGGAAAAAGAAATTGATGATCAATGATCGGATCGCGGATTCGGTGTTTCAGCAGGTGCTGATGCGCGCGGATGAATACAGCGTGCTGGCGACGTCGAACCTGAATGGCGACTACTTGAGCGACGCGTGCGCCGCGCAGGTGGGCGGACTGGGGATGGCGCCAGGCTCCAACATCGGAGACGGGTTCGGGGTGTTCGAGGCGACCCACGGAACCGCGCCGAAGTACGCGGACAAGGACGTGATCAATCCGAGTTCCGTGATGCTTTCCGGCGCGATGATGTTTGAATTTCTGGGCTGGAAAGAAGCGAGTCAACTGATCGAGGAGGGCATCGCAAAGACCATCCAGCAGAAGCGGGTCACTTATGACCTGGAGCGCCTGATGCCGGGCGCCACGAAAGTGGGAACCGCGGCGTTTGCCGACGCCATTATTGAGAACATGCGGACGGCGACCGCCGCTCGATAGCTTAGAAAAAAGGATACGAGAGGACGAGAAACGAATGAGTCGAAAAAAAGTGACAGTCGTGGGCGGGGGTTTCGTGGGATCGACCACGGCGCAAAGAATCGTGGACCTGGAGTTGGCGGACGTGGTGCTGACGGATATCCTGGACGGCCCTCCCGCTGGGAAAGCGTTGGACATGGTGGAATCGGGTCCCATCACGCGTACGGACTCCCACGCGACGGGGGCATCGACAGCCAACGGCGATTACTCAGCGACCTCCGGAAGTGACGTGGTGGTCATCACCGCGGGATTTCCGCGAAAGCCGGGAATGAGCCGGGACGACCTGCTCAAGGCGAACTATGAGGTGGTAAAGGGCGCCGTCGAACAAATCGTGAAGCACTCGCCGAACTGCATTCTGATCATAGTGACCAATCCGCTGGACGCGATGGTGCAAGCGGCGTTCAAGACCAGCAAATTCCCGAAGGATCGGGTGCTGGGCATGGCTGGAGTTCTGGATTCGGCGCGGATGAGTTCGTTTGTGGCCATGGAGTGCAAGGTAAGCGTCGAGAACGTACATTCGTTTGTGTTGGGCGGGCATGGAGACGATATGGTGCCACTGCCGCGGTATTCCACGGTGGCCGGAATTCCGCTTCCCGACTTGTTGCCGAAGGAACGCATCGACGCGATCGTGGAAAGAACCCGGAAGGGCGGAGCGGAGATCGTGAACCTGCTGAAAACCGGGTCGGCGTACTACGCGCCATCGGCCGCGGCGGTCGAGATGGTGGAAGCAATCCTTAAGGACAAGAAAAAAATCCTGCCGTGCGCAGTGTATCTGGAGGGAGAGTACGGCATCAAGGGACTTTGCGTGGGCGTGCCGGTGAAGCTGGGAGCGAAAGGGGCGGAGGAAATCATCCAGATCAAGCTGACTGCCGAGGAAAATGCGGCGCTGCAGAAGTCCGCGGCGTCGGTGAAAGAATTGGTGACGGTGCTGGGAATTTGAGGAAGCAGACCTGAAGCGATGCTGTAGGAACTGCGAAGACTTTCCATCGGGGGCGCCTTGCGGCGCCCCCTTTTGCTGGCCCGCGGGACTACAAACCGAAGAGCTTTTCCGCGCCCACGACTAACCCCAGCGTGAAAACCGCGATGGCTACCTCGCCGATGGCGCCCACCGCAAACGGGCGCAGGCCTTGTCTGCGCATTTCCCGGAAATTCGTGCGCAAGCCAACACCCGCAAAAGTAAGCAAGAAAGCCCAGCGTGAGAGATTGGCGACGGCGACGAGTTGTTCCTTGTTGAAAAAATGATAGGTGGCGAGAACGGAGATCAACAGAAAACCGAGAACGAACTTCGGAAACTTCTGCCAGAGAAACGCGGCTTTGTTGCCGACCGCTTTGGCCTGGCCCTGGCTGGCCCAGTAAATCGCATAGGCCAAAACGACGAACCCGATCATGGCGTTGCGCGTCGTTTTTGCCAGGACGGCAAGCTTGCCAGCGGCGTCGGAGTACAAAGCGCCCGCAGCGGTAGCTTCGGCGGTGTTGTCGACGGCGAGGCCGGCCCAGAGGCCGTAGGCATGGTCGCTGAGATGGAGCCAGTGGCCGATCAGCGGAAAGGTGAAGAGTGAAAGCGCGCCAAGCGCCAGAATTGCGGCGATCGCGAACGAGGAATCCTCATCCTCGGCATCGATCGCACCCTTGGTGGCGATGATGGCGCTGACGCCGCAAACCGCGGAGCCGACCGCCAAAAGCGTAGTGAGCTTGGGGCGCAGGTTGAAAATGCGACCCAACAGGGTCATGAATCCAATGGCGCCCGTGATTTCGATCGCGACCAAGCCGAGGCTGACGCCGCCAAGGCGCAAGACGTCGCCGAGAAGGAAGCGCGAACCAAGCAGAACGATGCCGGCCTTGAGCCAGAATTCGTACGTGGCGACTCCCGCGCGAAAGATTTGCGGCACGCCGACGGTATTGGAAATGGCCAAGCCAATCAGAATGGCCCACAGCACGTATTCGATATTCGGGAAAATCCAGTGGTGCGACTTGGCGTAGGCTCCGACGGTCTGTTCAATCAGTTTGCCGGAGAAACCAACCGCGGCCAGGAGCAAAAGGCCGGGTACAAGATCGAAGAGTCGCGAAGTGAAATGCGTCGATGGCGATTGCGGTAATGCGATGGTGCTGGACATTTTCTGAAAACTCCTCCGTTTTTCGGCCTGTATTAAGACCTTGGTGGTGTTGATTCTTGCTCATCTCACCAGGGAATATGCTTAAAGATCCCCACACGAACCAGCAACGCCGCGACGAAAGCGGCGAGCACAGCCCAGCTATCCAGCGAAAGAAACTGGCTTTTCTTCAATTCGCTTCCTGTTTTGTTTACGACACTCATGTAGCCTCCTTAGAAAATCAACTAACCGACTGACGAAACTGTACATTCCCGTAAAGTTCCGGCCAGTGGTGCCCCGCGCGATCCGGCATGCGGCTGGCCGCAACCCGGCCGACAATCAGTAAAGCCGGAGCAGGAAGTCTTTCTTCACTTTCCAAATCGGCGATAGTGGTGTGGCGAATCTGCTGGCGCGCCGTAGTCGCCTGAGAAACGATCACGCAAGGCAAGCCGGCAGGAAGGCCTGCGTCGCGAAGACGGCGGGAAACGTCGCTGTAGAGCGATCCCGGCATGTAAAGCACCAGAGTCGTATCGGGAGTCAGGGCACCCCAATCGACGGCAGTGGCATCTTCGCTGCGAGAAAAAGTAGCGAGCAAGACTTGCGCGGCGGCGCGCCGGTCGGTCAACGAGATCCCGGCGGCAGCGGCAGCACCGAGAGCAGCGGTAATCCCCGGGACGATTTCAAAAGAAACTTCGGCATGGCGCAGAGCTTCGATCTCCTCGCCGGCGCGCCCAAAAAGAACAGGATCACCGCCCTTGAGGCGAACGACTTCGCGGTGGCGGGCGGCCAACGCAATAAGCAGCGTGTTGATTTCGTCCTGGGTCAGTAGTTTCTGTCCGCAGCGCTTCCCCACGTCGATTACTTCCGCGCCTGGCGCGATCAGCTCCAGCACTTCCCTGCTGACCAATGAATCGTGCAGCACTACTGTGGCGCGTGCGAGCAAGCGCTCCGCCTTACGCGTGAGAAGGTCCGGATCGCCTGGCCCGGCACCTACGAGGAACACCTTGCCAGCGGGTCGCATCAATCGGCTCCTAAGGGCACGACGCCTTGCGCGGCATCCCGCTCGACCGATTCCGGGAAGCCTCCGCCGGCGAGAATTGACCGAAGTTGGTCATTGGTGTGCCTTGCAAAAAACTGCCGCAAATTTTCGCCGCGGCCGCGGTCAGAGTCGAAATGGCCGAGCAGCCGCTCAATGGCCGCAGGAACGTCCGAAGCGGGACAGCGGTACCCGACAGGCCTGGCGATCGATGCGAACTGCCCAACGCTTCCGCCAATGCAGAAGTAGTAGGCATCGACCATCACGCCATCGACCTTGATTTTCTTGCCTTCGATTCCGATGTCGGCGATCCAGTGTTGCCCGCAGCTATTGGGGCAGCCGGTGATGTGTATGCGCAACTGCTCCTGGAAGCCCGGGATGCGCTCTTCGAGTTCCTGAACAAGCCAGCGAGAGAAGCGCTTGGTTTCCGTGAGCGCCAGCTTGCAAAATTCGGAACCGGTGCAGGCAACCGCAGCGCGCGCGAAGGCCGATGCGCGGACGGGAAGGCCGGCGGAGGTGAGTTCCGCGGCGACCCGCGCTGCGTGATCGGTGGCCACGTTAACCACGACCAGATTCTGCATCACGGTGTTGCGCAAGTGGCCGTCACCATAGTCAACGGCGAGACGGGCGGCGGCGCGAAGCTGTTCCGGCGTGATGCGGCCGCTGACGATGTTGGCGCCGACATAAGACAAGCCGGCCTGCTTCTGCGGCTGAATGCCAACATGATCGCGATGAACGTCAGCGGGAATCTTTTCGGGCTCGGCCGGATCGAGAAGGAAGCCGATGCGTTGCTGGAGTTCCGCGAGGAACGATTCGGCGGTCCATCCATGCTGAAGGAAAAGAAATTTCAAGCGGGCGCGCTCACGATTCTGGCGAAGGACCTCGGAAGACTTGAAGATTTCCGCGATGCCGCGGGCTACCGGAACCACCTGTTCCCAGCGGACAAAGGCGTCGAGTTTGACGCCGAGGTGCGGATCGGTGGAAAGACCACCGGCCACGCGAACGGAAAAACCGATTTCGCCGGCAACACCGGGGCGCTTGCGTGTGGTGGCGGTGAAAGCAATGTCGTTAATTTCGGGATAGTTGCACCAGGAGCGGCAACCAGTAATGGAAATCTTGAATTTACGCGGCAGGTTGTAAAAGTTGGAATTGCCGCCCAGCTCGCGGTCAATGGCGAGCGCGAGGGGAGAAGCATCGCAGATTTCATGAGCGTCGTAGCCGGCCAGAGGGCAGCCGGTTACGTTACGCGCAACGTCGCCGCACGCGCCGGTGGTGGTGAGGCCAGCCTGCCACAAGGTTTCGACGATGTCCGGAAGCGACTCTAGCGCAACCCAGTGCAACTGAATGTTCTGTCGCACGGTAATATCGGCCAAACCGCGCGCGTGACGTTCCGAAAGGTCAGCGATGGTGCGGGCCTGATCGCTAGTGAGAAGTCCGTTGGGAATGCGAATACGCACCATGAAAAAGGGGACGGATTTGCCTTCGCCGTTCTTGCCGCCAATAACTCCCGCTCCATCGCCCTGGGTGTACACCCCCCAGGTGCGCAGGTAGGTGCTGACCCACTCGGGGGGAACGCTGGCGAGGCCGGAGCGTGCGAATTCGCGGATTTTCTCAAAATGTTCCCAGGCGAGGACCTCGCGTTTGAGGCGTTCGACGCGCTGAGCTTTCGTTTCCTTGACGACTTCGGACATTCGGGATCCGCCGTTGGTTGGGATCGCGGGCCCGACGACCCGCCACTGCGAAAAACACTGCCAGAAAAAGAAAAAGCCCACGTGGCCGGCAACTCTGGCAACGTGGGCTTCGGAACTCGATGAAACTTAAGCTAAGTCCGGAAACTCCTCAGGCCAGAGATGGATGTCACGCGACACGCAGCGTTACACGCGCAGGGACAACAGATCGTCTGGCAGAAAATACTCATCACAGTAGAAGAGTAGCGGCTAGCGGTTTATATGTCAAATCCAGATTGCCGAGATTCTCCAGCACCCTAGAGCTGGGGCTTGGCCGCTGGTTTTGAAGCCGCTGGAGCGGACTTGGCGGCACCGCTTGCAGCGGGCTTGGCTGCGGGCTTGGCCGCGGGTGCGGGAACCGGTGAAATAATCGCGCTGGACTTGATGTAATCGAGTTTGGGCCAACCTTTGTCGAGGTACGGCTTACCCTGCCTTTGTATCTCGTCCTGATCCGGACCGGAACCGCTTGGCGGGCCCTCGCCGTAACCCTCGTACATCATCTCTACGACATTCATGCCCTCGCTGACTTGGCCGAAGGGAGCGAAACCCATGCGATCCAGGCGCTTATTGTCGACAAGATTGATGAAGACCTGAGTGGTGCGGGTGTCCGCGCCGGCGGTGGCAAACACGATGTTTCCGCGCAGGTTGCTTTGGGTGACCGGATCGTCCTTGAACTCGGATTTCTTCCAGGCAGTGGAAACTGGAGGATAAGCGCTGAGGCCAAACTGCACCACGAAGCCGGGGAGGACCCGGAAAAAGCTGGCGTTGTCATAAAAATGGTGCTTCACCAGATTGTAAAAACGGTCGGCGCCCAGCGGAGCCCACGAGCGCGTCACGGTTACTACAAAATCACCGCGGGTGGTCGTAAATTTGACCTTGTATTCGTCGGGCGCTTTGTCCTTGAGCAATGCCGGGCGCAGCAGCGCTCGATTATAGGAACGCGACGCGGAGGCGGTGGCCGGCTTTTTCGCAGCGCTGGCCTGGCCCGAGGCGCCGGATGTCGCCGGCTTCTTCGTCTGGCCGGCTGGCGCGGGAGTTTGCGAGCGCAAAGGGCCAGCCACAACAGCTACGGCCAGCGCCAAATGCACCAGCCGCATGCAATACGCGGACGGCCATAATTGTTTGTTGCGGGTCGCTCTGCTGCTCTGGCTCATGGACACATGTTCTCCGTTTTTGAATTTGACGCTGGCTGGCCGGCGCGCTACCGGGAATGCAGATTTATTTCGCGGCTGACGCGCTCGACCTCGACCATGACTCTTAACGTATTCTCCCCGAGAATCTTCTTCACGTCATCTTCAGAATAGCCCCGGCGCAGAAGCTCCCCGGTTATCGCGGGGAGTTTGGTGACATCTTCCATGCCGAAGGGCATATTGGCGCCGTCGAAATCCGATCCGAGGCCTACGTGATCGGCGCCCACGAGCTTGACGGCGTGATCGATGTGGTCAACGATTTTGGTCCATTCCACGCGAGGAAGCTTGCCGGCATTGACATATTCCCGGGTGATCCTGTCGCCCTCAATCAACTGGCACCCTTCCCTGTCGCCGCATCGCTTCTGCACTTCCAGGGCAATCGACTCATTGATGGCGGGGTTGGCTTTCTCGGCGTCGCGAAATTCCTGGCTGAGAAATCCCACGTGGTAGTTGATCTGAATGACCCCGCCCTTCGCGGCCAACTCGCGAATCATCTCGTCGGACATGTTGCGAGGATGATCACAAATGGCGCGGCAAGAAGAATGCGATGCAATCACCGGTGCCTTGCTGAGCGCCAGCACGTCGTGGAAGGTCTTGTCGCTGACGTGCGAGACATCCACGATCAGCCCGAGACGGTTCATGTCGCGGATGACGTCCTTGCCGAAAGGACTGAGCCCGTTGTGGACCGGCTTGTCGGTGGACGAATCCGCCCAGTCAGTATTGCCGCTGTGGGTGAGGGTCATGTAGCGAACACCGAGCGCGGCAAAGTCACGTAGTTTGCGGAGATCTCCGGCGATCATGTGGCCGCCTTCGATGCCCAGCAGGACGGCGATCTTGCCCAGCTTGTGAGCGTCGCGGATCTGCGCGGCGGTAGTGGCCAACGCGAGATCCTGGGGATGCTTCCGTACTTGATCGAGGACAGCCTCAATCTGAACATGGGCGCGGCTGGCCGCCCATATTCCGGTGATCTTGCTGGGCATCCAAATGGAGAAGAAGATGGCACCAAGGCCGCCTTCTTTCATCCGCGGAATATCAATGCTGCCGTTGGCGTTGCGAGGGGCCAGATCGAAATCGCCATCGAGCAGGCGTTGTGTAGTGTCGTCGTGGGTGTCTACGACGATGGATGAGAAATGCAGCTTCCTGGCGCGCGCGGCCAGATCTTCGGCGCTCACGGGCGGCTCTCCACGCACCGACGCCGCGGCGACAAACAACGCGGCAGACAAGATGGCCCCGGCAACATCAATCTGCATCGAGCTCCCTGACACGCGCGATCACGGCTGGGCCCGTAATTCCTTACTGATCTTTTCGGCCTGCTCGAGGATGCGCAATGTATTTTCGCCGAGGATTTTCCTTATGTCGGATTCCGAATAGCCTTTCCGCAGCAGCGCTTCAGTAATTTTCGGCAGCTTCGACGCGTCTTCCATTCCATCCGGCATATCCGCCCCGTCGAAATCAGAGCCGAGCCCGACGTGATCCGCGCCGGCGAGTTTAACTGCATGGTCAATGTGATCGATGATGCGCTCCCAGCTGACGTGCGGAAGCTTGCCTTCTGCGGTCAGCTTCTCTTCGATCTCGGCCATCTTCTTGGCGATACAAGCCTCGTTGTTGTTGCAATTCTTGGTGAGTTCACCGATGTGCTGCACCACCCCGCCTGTCTCCTTGTCGTACGCCACGCGGTAGGCCTCGTCGATGAAGCTTTTCTCATAGTTGATCTGGATGACGCCGCCCTTGGAGGCAAGCGCCTTGATCATGTCGTCAGACATGTCGCGAGGATGATTGCAAAGGGCGCGGCAGGAAGAGTGCGAAGCAATCAGGGGCGCCTTGCTGATTTCCAACGCATCGTAAAAAGTCTTGTCCGAAACGTGGGAGATATCCACCAGCATGCCCTGCCGGTTCATTTCCCGCACGATGTCCTTACCGTAATCGGTTAGGCCATTGTGCACGGGCTTGTCCGTTGAGGAATCCGCCCATTCGTCATTGTAAAAATGCGACAGCGTCATATAGCGCACACCGAGATCGTAGAAAATGCGCACCATGCGGATGTCGTTGCCGATCATGTGTCCACCCTCGACACCGATCAGCGCGGCGATCTTTCCCTGCTCATGCGCGCGGCGCACGTCGGCCGCGGTACCCGCAAACAGCATGTCCTTGGAGTGTTTCTTGACGTTCTCGTGCACGGCATCGATCTGGTCCAGGGCTTTCTGGATCGCTGGCGGACCCATGATGCGGCCATCGATCCAGATCGAAAAGAAAATCGCGTTCATGCCGCCTTCGCGCATGCGCGGGATATCGATGTGGCCGCTGGGATTGCGCTTGCCCAAGTCGTAGTCCGGGGTGAAAAAGCGTTGGGTAGTGTCGTCGTGGGTGTCCAGGACGATCGAGGAAAAATGCAGCTTGTGTGCGCGCTCGCTGATTTCGTCAGCGGAAACGCGCGACGCCAACCAAACCGCCGCCACCAGACACAAACCGCCACACAGAATGCTGCCTACGCGACGCATAATCTCTCCTGTACGCAAATGAGCGGCTAATTCTACCCTATCAGCCAGCCGAGCAGGGCTTGTTTCCATGCTTGCCGGTTTACCTCTGCGAGCGATTCCGTCAACGGAATCTCTTTCGGACAAGCGGACACGCAGTTCTGCGCGTTGGCGCAGTCTTCCACACCGCCATGGCCCATCACGGCCTTGAGACGCTCCCTGGCGTGCATCGCTCCGGTGGGGTGCATGTTGAACAGGCGAACCTGGCTGATGATGGCGGCCCCGATGAAGTCGCTATGCTCGTTCACCTGGGGACAAACTTCCAGACAACTGCCGCACGAAATGCATCGCGAAAGCGGATAACCCTTCTCCTGGATTTCCGGCGCCATACGCGGCCCTTCCCCGAGGTCGTAGGTGCCGTCAATGGGAATCCAGGCTTTGACCCGCTTCAGGCTATCGAACATGAACTGGCGGTCCACCGCGAGATCGCGGACCACCGGAAACTTTTTCATGGGTTCGAGGCGGATTGGCTGTTCCAGTTGGTCCACCAGCGCCGAGCACGCCATGCGGGCCTTGCCATTGATCAGCATGGCGCAGGAGCCGCAAATCTCCTCAAGGCAATTCGAATCGTAGGAGACCGGCGTGGTTTTCTTGCCGTCCCGGGTCACTGGATTTTCAGCGATGTCGCGAAGGCAGATGATCACGTTCATCGAGGGCCGCCATGGCAGCGCGAATTCTTCCCAGTGCGAATCCTTACCCGGAGCGGTCTGCCGCTTCACCCGCACGATGACTTGTTTTCCTGTAGCCATAAACTTGCCTGTCCCTGGCGCTATTTCACCGCGTCGTAACGGCGCGGGCGTGGCGGAATCTGCGAAATATCCACCCCCTCATATGCCAGGTGGATATCGTCGTTTACCCACTTGGCGCGCGTGGTCTTCAGCCAATTGGCATCGTCGCGATCCGGGAATTCCGGTTTGTAATGGGCTCCGCGGGATTCGTTGCGGCAATAGGCTCCCTTGGTGATCACCCGCGCCAGAATCAGCATATTTTCCAGATCGCGCGCAAAGCTCAGCGTCTGATTCGACCACTGCGTTCGATCGCTCAGATTGATTTGTCGGTAGCGCGCGTGCAGGTCGCCGATCCTGTTGTAAGCCATCTCCAGATTCTTGTTAATGCGCGTCACCGTCACGTGCTCGGTCATGATCTCGCCCAGCTCTTTCCAGATGGTTATTGGATTTTCGCTTCCATCCTGTGAGATCAACGCCTGATTTTTTTCGCGCTGCCGTTTTTGTTCGCGATCGAAAATATTGGAATCGGCCGTGTCCGAGCCTCTCGAGAGATTTTTCGCATACTTCACCGCCGCCGGCCCCGCCAGCCCGCCGCCAAAAATGCAGGAAACCAGTGAATTGGCGCCCAGGCGATTCGCGCCATGGTATTGATATTCGCACTCCCCGGCCGCAAAAATTCCTGGCACGTTGGTCGCTTGGTCTTCCCCATTCACCCAGATCCCACCCATGGTGTAATGCATCGCCGGAAAAACCTTCATGGGTTCTTCGCGCGGGTCCACGCCGAGAAACTTCTCGTAGATTTCCAAAATGCCTTCCAGCTTGCGGTCCAGCGTCTCCCGCGGAATATGGGTAACGTCCAGGTACACCGCGGCTTGGCCCTGAATCCCCAGTTTTTCCTGGTAGACGATGCGGTGAATAGCGCGCGTGGCGATATCCCGCGGCACGAGATTGCCGTACTTCGGATACCACTCCTCCAGAAAATAGAAGCGTTCCGAGTTCGGAATACTTTTCGCGCTCCGCTGGTCCACCGGATTTCGCGGCACCCATACTCGCCCGCCCTCTCCGCGAGCCGATTCGCTCATCAACCTCAGCTTGTCTTCGCCGGGTATGGCCGTTGGATGTACCTGGATAAACTCACCGTTGGCGTAGTCCACCCCCTGCTGGAAGAGCGCTGCCTGCGCGGACCCGGTGCACACCACTGAATTTGTGGATCGCCCGAAAATCGCCCCGATGCCGCCCGTGCAAAAAATCACCGCGTCGGCCGGAAAAGTCTTTACCTCCATGGAACGGAGATCCATGGCGCAGATTCCGCGACACACGCCCGAATCGTCGATAACTGCTGAAAGAAACGACCAGCCTTCGCGCTTCGCGACCCGGCCCTCGGATTCGTGCCGCCGTACCTGCTCATCGAGGGCGTACAGCAACTGTTGTCCGGTCGTGGCACCCGCGAATGCCGTGCGGTGATACAAGGTACCGCCGAATCTTCGGTAATCGAGCAGCCCCTCGGGAGTGCGATTGAACATGACGCCCATGCGATCCAGCAAATCGATGATTCCCGGAGCCGCTTCGCACATGCGCTTGACCAGCGGTTGATTAGCAAGAAAATCGCCGCCGTAAATCGTGTCGTCGAAATGCTTCTGTGTGGTGTCCCCTTCGCCCTTCTGATTTTTCGCGGCGTTGATTCCGCCCTGCGCACAAACCGAGTGCGAGCGCTTTACCGGCACGATCGAAAATAGCTCGACCGGCACGCCAGCTTCCGCCACCCGAATGGTGGCCATCAACCCGGCTAAACCTCCGCCGACAATAATGATCTTTGGTTGTTTCATTTGCTGAGATAGGCAGCGAAGGGATGCCAATTCAAACGAAAACTCATCACGATCAGCACGCCCACTACGCTAAAACTGACTCCCACCAGCACGCCCAACTGGCCGGCCATGCGCTGTGCACGCACGGTAGCCGCGAGACCCCATTTGCAAAGAAAATTCCAGATACCCGCGCCCAGATGGAACGAGGAGGCCAGCACGCCGACAATCATGAAAGAGAGCGCCCACGGATCGCGCATCTGCTGCGCCATGTCGCTGTACGTCGACTTCCCGTGGGTCAGCCAGCGCTCAGTATACAAATGCCAGCCGATGTACACGAACGCAACCAATCCGGTGTAGCGCTGCGCCGTATAAAGCCAGTTTTTCACCCAGGGATATTGCGAAACGTTGGATTGTCCGCGCAGCCAGATGTACACGCCATAGCCGCCGTGGAAAAGGATCGGAAGAAAGATGAAAGCCCACTCTACAAAAACGCGAAAAGGTATGGTCTGCAGATCCCGGGAAGTTTCGTTATATTTCGCGGCACTGACTAGCGCGGCGCTGTTGGACCAGAAATGTTCGGCCAGGAAAGCGCCTACGGGAAGGATGCCGGTCAAGGAATGCAGCTTGCGGAGGAGATAACTTGTGTCTGGCCGGGATTCCGTAGCGGACATGCCCTCTCCGCCGCGTCCTTGCCTGTGGGCAACGAATTATCGCGGCAAATTCAGTATAGGGAGTTC
The DNA here is from genome assembly GCA_963819745.1 of uncultured Acidobacteriota bacterium. Taxonomy (GTDB): domain Bacteria; phylum Acidobacteriota; class Terriglobia; order Acidiferrales; family UBA7541; genus Acidiferrum. Next base: position 116,980 of record CAWFXG010000006.1, read on the forward strand.
ACCGAAACGATGCAAGGCGAGGTGTTTTGGCTAAGAACACGCGCCCGCAAGTTCCGTGCCCACAAGGCAACCTGTACCGGCTATCATGGCTATTATTTGTGTTAATCAGGCAGCAGCGGAGTGTTTGCTGGGGGCAGTTTGTCCTCGGGGCCATTCCAGCGTCAGAAGTGAACATCCGGATCATGCCATGAACCTCGTGCGAGAATTAGAACGGTTGGCGACTGCTGTCGAAGGCGGAAATCAGGCGCCTGAACTTTCGCTTAAATCCGTGGCGGAACGTATAAGCAAGGCCGTGGGAGTACGATCGGATGAAGTGGCCATTCTGGGACTGTCCACCCGCTGGCGACATCTTCACTTCCTCGTTCCCGAAGGTCTTAAGAACGTCGGTTTTATTCCACTAAACAGTAATTCCGCTCTTGCTGCGCGAACCGCGCGAGAGAGCCGGCCGGAAATAATCAACAATTTCGCGTCCGTAAGGCACGCCAGCGTCTTTGAAGGCGTGAAGGCAGCGGGCGATTCGGGCGAAGCGATTCAAAAGATTATCAGCGCGCCGGTCCTCGCCGGCGACAAGGTCATCGGTGTAATCCAGATCAGCCGCAAGGGAACAACTGACCGAAGCGCGGGACCCGATTTTACTCCCGAGGATCTCGGTAAAATTCTTGCGTTGTGCCGGCCCTTGGCGCGCTTGCTGCAGCATGTTGCAAGCGACTAAGCGGCTGCGTGAGGTCGCGATTCGACGCGGACGCTTACAATTCCCCCTTTCACCGGCGGGTCGCGCCGATTTCAAACTCGCGGCACTCGCTGCGCAGCGAGAAACATGAACACAGCGTGAAAATCGCGGGAAATGCGTTGACACTGCAATACCTTCTTGTTACTTTTCCACAGCGGAAAAAATTTTCGTTAAACTACACACGGAGGCACCGCACACCGGACCATGGCGTTCGTCGCAAAGAAAATATTTCTCACCAAAGGCGTCGGAAAACATCGAGAGAGGCTTTCGAGCTTTGAGTTGGCTTTGCGAAATGCGGGAATCGCCGCGTGCAATATCGTGCGGGTCTCATCCATCTTTCCTCCTAACTGCAAACTGATTTCGCGCAGCGAAGGCCTGAAATACATCAAGCCGGGGCAAGTCGCATTTACCGTAATCAGCGAGAATTCCACCAAGGAAGCCCATCGTCTGATTGCCGCGAGCATTGGGCTGGCTTTGCCGAGCGACAAATCGATGTACGGCTATTTGTCTGAACATCATTCTTTCGGTGAAACGGAAGAAGTGGCCGGGGAATACGCTGAAGAACTCGCGGCGGAAATGCTGGCAACGACGCTGAACGTCGAATTTGACCCGGACCTGTCCTGGGACGAGAAAAAAGAAGTCTACCGCATCTCCAACAAGATCGTGCGCACGATGAATGTGACGCAGTCCGCGGTCGGCGACAAGCGCGGATTATGGACTACAGTCCTCGGCGCGGCTATTTTGATCGGCGAAGACGACTGATTCCCTGCCCGCTCCCATCCACTCCTGGGTTCAACCTCACGTCTTGAGATAGCCGATTCTCTGTAAAACCGCGCCAACCACCAGGGGTAACGCGACGGTGGCATCGTCGAAAACCTCCGCTAACTGACCGCCTTCCTCCGGCGGCACAAACTTTCCCCAGGAGACCGCTTCCGTGTACGTACTGCCGCTCAGTCCGCCCCAGTTCACGGGCTCCGGACAGATGCGGACGCCGTAAGCGTAGCGCTTCAATGGAATGTTCTTGTAGCCGCGCCGGGCGAGCAACTCCCCATAAACGCCGAACTGCTGCGACCAGTTTCGCGGAACACCACCTCCCACGGTGAAAATTCCCATCTTCTTCGTCGCCAACATGGTATCCGCGAATTTCTCGAAATCTTCAAAGGGATCAAAACGCAACAGCGGGCGTTTGTCGCGCTGCCGGGCGAGCTTGTGTAGCGCGAAATCGATTCCCAGCTCGGAATCCGAAAACGCCGGCACGAACACCGGGACGTTGTGGTCATACGCAGACTTGAGGATGCCTCGGCCAGCAGCATTCTTCTTCAAATATTCGCCGATGCGCCGATGTAATTTCCAACTGCAGACCACTTCCTGGGCGTCCCACTCTTCGAGGATCGAATCAACGACTTCTTCGACGTAATCGAGATTGACCTCCGGCTCGAGAGAATCGTAAACACGGTTGTAACCCGCCGCGAAAAGTTCCCGGTCATCCATCTTCGCGGGATCGTATCGAAAGTGGGAACGTCCGGTGGCCTCCACGAGTCCATGCGCCATGAGCGCGCCGGTGGAGACTATGGCGTTGACCACACCGCTTTCGATCAGATCGCAAAAGATAAGCCCCATTTTTCCAACCGTGAGGGCGCCCGCCAGCGTCATGACCACGAAGCAGTCTTTATCCCGGGCCATGGCTTCCAACACATCGGCGGCATCCCCCACTTGGCGGCCGGTATATGCCGTATCGCCCATGGCTCGGACCAGATCGTCGATGGTGCGGCACGTCGAGAGATCCAGGGGGTAAATGGGACGAAGCTTGTCTTTCACCGGATCGTGCAATACACGGCCGGTGACGGTCTTCTTCCCGTGCGATCCGGCAGAGGCTTTGCGTTGCTTGGTCATCACTTCTCCCGAAAAGAAAATAGGTATTGGATATTACGCCAGTATAAAAATTGCGTGTTGCCGGTCGCTGCTCCGGAATCCTGCTTCGCAGTGGAGAGAAGTGATAGTACAAATCGCGTGCGAAGGAAAGAGCAAATCGCTCCAGCGAAATTATTTTTCATCATGCTACACTCTGAAACATGGCGGACAAATTCACCGTCGGGCTGGTGCAGATGAAATGCACGAAAGACGCCGACGCTAATCTCTCCAAAGCAATCGACAAGATTCGAGAAGCGGCTTCGCGAGGCGCACAAATCATTTCGCTCCACGAGCTGTTTCGCAGCGAATACTTCTGCCGCAAAGAAGATGCCGAGCTGTTTCAACTGGCGGAAGCTGTCCCGGGTCCGGTCACGGAAACCCTAGCCAAAATCGCGAAGGAACTGAAGGTGGCGTTGGTGGTGTCGCTGTTTGAGCGCCGCGCCCCCGGCGTCTATCACAACACTTGCGCGGTGATTGATGCCGACGGCTCCCTGCTCGGCAAATATCGCAAGATGCATATCCCCGATGATCCCCTGTACTACGAGAAGTTTTACTTCACGCCGGGCGATCTCGGCTTCCGTAACTTCGATACCAGGTACGCTCGCATCGGCGTGCAAATCTGCTGGGACCAGTGGTATCCCGAGGGCTCCCGCTTGACCGCTCTCAGCGGCGCTCAAGTGATTTTTTACCCCACCAGCATCGGCTGGCACCCCCAGGAAAAAGAGCAGTTCGGAGCCGCGCAGCTGGAGGCCTGGAAGACCATTCAACGGGCCCATGCCATTGCCAATGGCGTCTATGTCGCCGTCGTGAACCGCGTCGGCTTTGAAGGCGGCGGCACGGTTGCGGACACCGGGCTGGATTTTTGGGGAAATTCTTTCGTTGCCGATCCCTTTGGCCAGATGATTTCAGAAGCCAGCACCGAAAAGGAAGAAATTCTGGTCGTCGAGTGCGATCCCGCCAAAAGCGAAGACACCCGCCGCAACTGGCCCTTCCTCCGCGATCGGCGCATCGACGCCTACGGTCCCATCCTCAATCGCTGGCTGGGCGACTGACTTCCATGGCCCGTCCCGCTCGCCGCTCCAACTCTGCCGCGACTCCCTTTCAAGAAGGTTATTGGATGCCGGCTGAATGGGAGCGTCATGAAGCCACCTGGCTCGGCTGGCCGCACGAACTTACCGACTGGCCGGGAAAATTCGCTCCGATTCCGTGGGCCTTCTCGGAAATTGTCCGCCACCTTGCACTCTCGGAACGTGTGTACTTGCTGGTCGAAAATCGCGAGGCGGAAACGCGTGTTCGCCAAATTCTCAAGAAAGCGGGAGCCGATCTCAACGCGGTAATCTTTTTTCGTGTGCCCACCGATCGCGGATGGATGCGTGATTCGGGCCCCCTCTGCGTCAGGAATGGCGCCGGCGAAGTGAGCTTCAATCACTGGAGGTTCAACGGCTGGGCCAAATACCCCAATCAGAAGAAAGACGCGGTGGCGGTAACCGGAGTAAACAAGAAACTTGGTCATCGCGTTTGGAATCCGCAGCACCGTGGCCGCCCTGTGGTTCTCGAAGGCGGCAGCATTGAGGTCAACGGCAAAGGCTCGCTGTTGACAACCGAGGAATGCCTCTTGAGCAACGTGCAGGAGCGCAATTCGGGTTTCACGCGCGCGGACTATGAGGAGGTTTTCCGCGAGTATCTGGGCGCGACGCAAGTCCTGTGGCTGCACAACGGAATCGCCGGCGACGACACCCATGGCCATGTGGATGATCTGGCGCGATTCGTCAACGAGAACACCATTGTCCTGGCCGTCGAAGACGACCGCGATGATCCAAACTTCGCGCCGCTTCAGGAAAACCTTGCGCGCCTCAAATCCATGAAAGATCCAGGAGGTCGCCCTTTCCGAATCGAAACCCTGCCCATGCCGACTCCCGTTTATTTCGCCGGGCAGAGGCTTCCGGCCAGTTATGCTAACTTTTATATCGCCAACAACGTTGTTCTGGTCCCAACTTTCAATGACAAAAACGACAGAATCGCGCTCAACAAACTGGCAGAACTTTTGCCCGGCCGCGAAGTGGTCGGCATCGCTTGCCGCGATCTCGTCCTTGGCCTTGGCACCATCCACTGCATGACTCAGCAACAACCTGCTGTGGGTTAAATCGATTTCAATCCCACACTTGCACCCTCGCTCGGAGCTCAGCGCGAGCTAGCATCGGGTTGGCCGGTCCGCGTCCATTGCCCTTCCGCCTGGCAACCGCTAGAATCCCGATAGCAAAGACGAAGTCAGCATATTGTTTGCGCTTCAGGGGGCGCCATGTCGGCCGCAATCTTGTTTACCTTTCTGCAGGAACACGTGGTGGTCGTGGAATACCAGCGCAGCTTGCTGGGTTGGATCGTCATCGGGTTGCTCGCAGGATGGTTGGCCGGAAAGATTTCTCGCGGCGCGGGCTATGGTTGCATTACCGACATCGTTCTCGGCTTGGTCGGGTCTATCGTCGGCGGTTGGCTTTTTACCAAGCTGGGCATATTCGGGGGCGGCTTCTGGTTCAGCCTGGCCGCTGCCACCGTCGGCGCCATCATCCTCGTGTCCATCGTGCATCTATTTTCCGGGAACCGGCGCTGACCGCTTACGCCGCGTTCCCCGGGCGCCGCGCGGCCCGTGTGATACTCTCTTTGTCGACCGCATTCATGGAGACCTTCGCTTCTTGAGTAAAACCCTACAGTCTTTGATCGCCATCCCGCTTGGCGGGCTCGGCGAATTTGGCATGAATATGTTGGCGTTGCGCTTCGGCGACGACATCATTGTCATCGACGCGGGAATGATGTTCCCGGAATCCGAGCTTCTGGGCGTCGACCTGGTAATTCCCGACACCACCTATCTCAAACAGAATCGCTCGCATGTTCGCGGAATCGTGCTTACCCACGGCCACGAGGATCACATCGGCGCGCTGCCCTACATTCTCCGCGACCTTAATGTTCCGGTGTACGGCACGCGCTTCACCCTGGCGCTTGTCAAGAAACGCCTGGAAGAAGCGGGATTGCTGGACTCCACCACGCTGCGCGAAGCTCTGCCCGGACGGTTAGTGGAAATCGGCCCGTTCGAGATCGAGTTTATTCCGGTTACCCACAGCACCATCGACTGCGTCGCCCTGGCCGTGCGCACGCCGCTGGGAGTAATCATTCATACCGGCGACTTCAAGATCGATCAGACTCCCGTGGACGGCGCCCCCTTCGATCTACACACGTTCGCGCGCTACGGAAATGAAGGGGTACTGGCGCTGTTCAGCGATTCCACCAACGTGGAGCGACCAGGGTTCACGCCGTCCGAGCGCGCCATTGTTCCGCGCATCGAGGAATTGTGCCGGTCCGCGCCAAGACGCGTCATTCTGTCTTGTTTCGCTTCGTCCATCCATCGCATCCAGCAAGTGATTGATGTCGCTTCGCGCGTCGGCCGCAAAGTCGCGTTCGTCGGCCGCAGCATGGTGGACAACGTCGAAATCGCGCATTCGCTGAACTGTCTGCGAATTCCCGACGGCATGGTGGTCCGGCCCCAGGATATTCGCGGATTCGACCCCAAGCGGCTGATTGTCTTGGCCAGCGGTAGCCAAGCCGAGCCCATGTCTTCCCTTTCGCGCATCGCGGTCGACAATCATCGTTTCGTCTCGGTCGACGAAAACGACTCCGTCATTTTGTCCGCGCGAATCATTCCGGGTAATGAGAAGGCGATCTTTCGCATGCTAGACCACATGTTCCGCAGACGGGCGCTGGTCTACTACGACAATTCGGCGGGAACAATTCACGTGTCCGGGCATGCCAGCCAAGAAGAGCAAAAGCTCGTCCTGCAACTGGTGAAGCCGAAGTACTTTATTCCGGTGCACGGCGAATACCGCCACCTATTTCGCCATGCCGCGCTCGCCCACCAACTTGGCTGCGTGTCCGGAGAGATTTTGCTGCTGGAAGACGGCAAGCAAATCGAGTTTACCGAGGACGGAGTGCATCGCCGGGATCCTGTTCCGGCTGGGCGGGTATGCGTAGATTCCGGTTCTCTCGAGGAAATCGAGGAAGCAGTCATTCGAGACCGTAAGCATCTTTCCGAAGACGGCGTCGTCGTGCCGATCATCGCCATCGATAAGCACACCGGAAAAATGGAATCCCATCCGGAAATCGTGACCCGCGGCATGTTCAGCGACAACGGTCAGGAGCTCATGGCCGGAGCGCGGGATGTCGTGCTCAAGACCGTCGAACAGTCCAACGCCGAGGAGATGGCTGACTGGTCGGTCATCAAAGAAAAGATACGCGTGGATTTGAAGCGCTACATCAATAAGCAAACTTCCAAGCGTCCGCTAATCCTGCCTGTAATTCTGGAAGTGTGATAGCCAAACATCCCTGATCGCGTTTTCGGTCTCGGGGCCTTTCGCCCGGCCTTGTGCGGGCTGTTCGGCGGGTATAGGATGCTGAGCGGATAGAGGTTCGCGCATCGCGGGCAACCGCCCGAGCCCACCTGTCAGCCCCCATGACCCTCGAGGCGCATCTCGAGCCGGGTGCGACGACGCGAACGCCCAAAAGGAGAACTTCATGGCTACAGCAATCTCTGCGATCGACCCAAAGGTCAACATCGGTCCCACAAAGCTTCTGATTAACGGCAAATGGACAGACAGTGTCTCCGGCAAGACTTTCCCGACGGTTAATCCCTCGACAGGCGAGACGATCACCCAGGTGGCGGAAGCGGACGTCGCCGACGTGGACAAGGCCGTCAGCGCCGCCCGCGTCGCTTTTGACAAAGGGCCTTGGCGGAAGACGACGCCTGCCAAGCGGGGCATCCTGCTGAACAAGCTTGCCGACCTGATCGAAAAGTATGCGGACGAATTGGCACTGCTGGAAGCGCTGGACAACGGAAAGCCCGCGCATGTGGCGCGCGCCGCTGATCTGTCGCTGACGCTGGCTTGCTATCGCTACTATGCCGGCTGGGCGGACAAGATTCACGGCAAGACCATCCCAGTCAATGGCCCTTACTTTTCCTACACGAAACATGAACCTATGGGCGTGGTAGGGCAGATCATTCCATGGAATTTCCCGTTATTGATGCAGGCGTGGAAGCTGGGGCCCGCGCTAGCCGCCGGATGCACCGTGGTGATGAAGCCGGCGGAACAGACTCCGCTGACGGCGTTGCGAGTGGGCGAGTTGATCATGGCAGCGGGCTTTCCCGAGGGCGTCGTGAATCTGCTGCCGGGATACGGACCTACCGCCGGAGCGGCGATAGCGCGCCATATGGACGTGGATAAAGTGGCGTTCACCGGATCGACCGAGGTTGGCCATCTGATTATGCGGGCCGCCGCGGACACGAACTTGAAGCGCGTGACGCTGGAATTGGGAGGAAAGAGTCCCAATATCGTCTTTGCGGACGCGAACATGGATGCAGCCGTTGAGGGCTCGCACTTCGCGCTGTTCTTCAACCAAGGGCAGTGCTGCTGCGCGGGTTCGCGGCTATACGTTGAGGAAAAGGCCTACGACGAATTCGTGGAGAAGAGCGTGGCGCGAGCGAAAAAGCGCACCGTGGGCAGTCCGTTTGACAAGAACACCGAGCAGGGGCCTCAGGTCGATCAGGATCAGTTCAACAAGGTGATGGGGTACATCGATGCCGGCAAACAGGAGAAAGCAACGCTTGCCGCCGGTGGAGGACGCGTGGGAGACAAAGGCTACTTCATCGAGCCGACCGTCTTCACCGACGTCAAGGATGACATGAAGATCGCGCAGGAAGAGATTTTTGGTCCGGTGATGTCGATCCTGAAGTTCAAGACCATAGACGAGGTCGTGGAGCGCGCCAATAAGACGATGTACGGTTTGGCGGCAGCCGTGTGGACCAAGGATATAAGCAAGGCGCACGCGATTGCCGACAGTGTTCGCGCCGGAACGGTGTGGGTGAATTGCTACGATGTGTTCGAGGCTGGGGCTCCGTTCGGCGGATTCAAGCAGTCCGGAATCGGCCGGGAGTTGGGCGAATACGCGCTGTCGAATTACACCGAGGTGAAGACCGTGACCGTGCAGTTGTAAAGCCCGGCCGACAGGCCGAGATATCAACGATGAGGAGGGGCGGACTCCATGTCCGCTCCTTGCATTTTCGGACCGGAAACTTAGGTGCGCGGAGCAATTGCCTTCCGCCAAGGCTCCGGCTATGGTAGCGAAGGTAGCGCTACCATAGCTGTTATTGGTTGTCTGACTAAATCTCTCCGGCGAGAGGCCAGGGCGCGCATATCCACGCGCACCAGGAAATTGAGTTCCGCCGAGCATAAAGGGAAGCAATCCGATGCCGCTGATTCAAGCGATTATTCTGGCGTTAGTGCAAGCGTTGACGGAATTTCTGCCGGTCAGCAGCACGGCGCACCTGGTCTTGTTTCCATGGTTGTTGCACTGGAAAGATCCGGGACTCGCGTTTGACGTGGCCCTGCATGCCGGGACGCTACTGGCAGTGATTCTGTATTTTTTTCGCGATTGGCTGACGCTGGTCATTTGCGGACTGGGAGGAAAATACCCTTCCAACGCACCGGTGGAGGACGTAGCGCACAGCCGGCGAATGTTCTGGTTCATGGTGGTGGGCACGATTCCGGCGGCCATTCTGGGGAAACTGTTTCACCATCAGATTGAAGACGAGCTACGTACGCCGATAATTATCGGCATCTCGCTGGTTTTACTGGCTTTGTTGATGTGGTGGGCAGACTCCAAAGCGAGCTTAACGCGCAATCTAAAGTCCTCCAATTGGGGTGACGCGATCGGTATTGGCACCGCGCAAGCGGTGGCCCTGTGGCCGGGGGTATCGCGGTCTGGGATAACCATCACGGCAGGCTTGTTTCGCAATTTTACCCGAGAGGCGGCGACGCGCTTTTCTTTCTTGCTGTCGGCTCCGGTCATTGCGGGAGCAGTGGTCAGCGAACTGCCTAAACTGATCAAAATGCACAAAGCGGGAGGGTTGGATCTGCCGCTGTCGACCTTGGCGATCAGCATCGCGGTTTCCGGCATAGCGGGCTACTTCGTGATTGCGTTTTTCCTGCGCTATCTGCAAACACGCACGCTGAAAGTATTTATTGTCTACCGACTGGTGTTTGGTATCATCGTGCTGGTTTTGGCTTACCTAGGAGCGGGTGCGCGATAGCGCCAGCGTACCCGTCGCTTTGCTCAGCCTTCCCCAAATGCTGAGGAGATCTTTGTGCGCTTGCTGACCCCGACTAGTAATAAGCGGCTGAATGAGCTCATAGGCTTTTTGTGCATCATCCTGTCCGTATTGATGGCGCTGGCGCTAATTTCCTATTCACCGCACGATGTCGCGCTTAATGTGAGCGCCCCACCAGCGGACGGACCATTGTCGCGGAACTGGATCGGCCCGGTGGGCGCGTACGGGGCTGACCTGCTGTTCCAGGTGCTCGGCTTTGCCGGGTTTTTGTTGCCGCTAGCGATAGCGATGCTCGGATGGCGGTGGTTCCGTAGCCGGCCTACGACGTCGCAGACAGCTGCGCTGATCGGCTACGGATTGTTGCTGCTGTCGCTGCCCTCCTTGCTCTCACTATGGCATTTCCCGGAAATCCGCGGCACCGTGCCGCCCGGAGGACTGCTTGGCAGCGTCATCTCCAACGGATTGTTGAGCGGGTTCAACCTGTGGGGCGCCAACCTGGTGGCGATTGCCCTGCTGATCACTGCCTTGTTCATGACTACCAGCTTTTCCTTCTCAAGCGCACACGCCTGGGCCAGCAGCTCGAAGGGTCCGCTGGGAGCGGTGGAGAAGCTGGGAATTCTGCACAAGATCCAGGCCCGCTGGAACGATTGGCGCGATTCGCGCGAAGAGGAGCGGATGCGCCGCCGTCTGCACGAGACGCGAACCTCGGGACGCCGGCCGGTAAACCAACTCACCGGGAAGCCGGTTGAGGGCAATGTGGCCGACGAAGACGAAAATGGGGCGATCGAATTAGAGGATGCCAGCGACGTATTCTCTAAAACGAGAAACAAGGAAGAGGATACGGATTCCGCCAACACGGAAAAACACCGTGCTCCGATCCTGTTCCTGAACCACGAAAAAGCGGAGAAGACGCCGGCGAAGAAACTGTCGGATGCCAAAATCGCGAAAGGCTCGACCAACTACAGGCTGCCTTCGGTTTCGCTGCTGCGGGAGGGCGAAAGAAGCCAGAAGCTGGATGAAGAAGAGTTGAAGATGCGAGCCCGTGCCATCGAGGAAAAGTGCCTGGAATTCGATGTGCAAGGCCGCGTAACACAGATCAATCCCGGTCCGGTGGTGACCACTTTCGAGTTCAAGCCGGAAGCGGGAATCAAGTACAGCCGGATCATCGGCCTGACCGAAGACCTTTGCCTGGCGCTGCAAGCCGAATCGATTCTGATCGAGCGAATCCCGGGTAAATCCACCATCGGCATCGAAGTGCCGAACATCACGCGTCAAACCATTGCGCTGCGCGATGTGATCGAAGCTTCGGAGTTCACGAACTCACCCAGCAAGCTGACCCTGGCGATGGGACGCGACCTGCACGGACGCATTCGCGTGACCGACCTGGCATCGATGCCGCACTTGCTGATCGCCGGCTCGACGGGCACCGGAAAGAGCGTGTTCATCAACTCGCTGATGATGTCCATCTTGTACAAGGCCAGCCCGGACGACGTAAAGCTGGTACTGGTCGATCCTAAAAGGTTGGAATTGAATCTGTACGAAAACATTCCGCATTTGATCGCGCCAGTGGTCACCGACCCCAAGATAGCGTCGAACGTGCTGCGCAATGCCACACGCGAAATGGAAAGCCGGCTGAAATTGCTGGCGCAACGCGGGGTGCGGAACATCGACCAGTACAACCGGACCTTCCAGAAAGGGCAGCCGCTTTCCTTGTTCGAGAACGTGGAAGAAAGCGAGCACAAGCCGCTTCCCTACCTGGTGATCGTAATTGACGAACTGGCGGATTTGATGATGGTGGACACGAACAATGTCGAAGAGTCCATCACGCGACTGGCGCAGATGGCCCGCGCGGTCGGTATTCACCTGATTCTGGCGACACAACGGCCCTCGGTGGATGTGATTACGGGCTTGATCAAAGCCAACTTCCCTGCCCGCATTTCGTTCCGGGTGGCCAGCAAAGTGGATTCGCGCACGATTCTAGACTCAAACGGGTCGGAATCGCTGCTCGGAAAGGGCGACATGTTGTACTTACCCGCGGGTTCGTCGCGACTGCACCGTATCCACGGACCGCTGGTGACCGAGGATGAGATCGTGGCGGTGTGCGATTTCTGGCGCGAACAAGCCCAAGCCAAATATCAACAGGAATTGCTGGAGACGCCCAAAGACGAGAATGGCAAGCCGGAAGCGAGTGGGAACGAGAGCGCGCCAGGCGACGCCGAAACAGATGATGAGTTATTTCAAGACGCGGTTCGCGTGGTCTGCGAAATGGGCCGGGCCTCGACATCCACGTTGCAGCGTCGTCTGCGGATCGGGTATGGCCGCGCCGCGCATCTTATTGACCTGATGGAAAGGGATGGCATCGTGGGGCCGCCGGATGGGACGCGACCGCGCGAGGTGCTCAAAGGACGCAACTGGATGAAAGAGTTCGATGAGTCTGCCCATTGATGGACGCAGTGATAGCCGGGTTGGGTTCTTTCGGCGAAATATCCTGAATGCGAATTTGACTCTGCACGACGCGCCCTCTAAAATTGACGGACTTAACCGTGCCGGGGTAGCTCACTGGTAGAGCGCCGCCCTGAAAAGGCGGGCGTAGCCAGTTCGATTCTGGCCCCCGGCACCATTCTGCGCTGGAGGGCACCATCGCCGAAAAGTCCGTTAGCGACGCTAGATCCAATCGCTGTTCTTGTGTTCCTACTGGCCCACATTACCCAGCAACCAAATATTGCCCGAGCGTTCTTCCATGGTAACCACGAGTTTGTCATGGTTGAGCGAAAGCCCGACGAGATGAATTAAACTCGGGATCATCCGGCAACTGTCCGGGGACCTTATGGAGTAGGAATGCTGTTACCGCCAATAATGCACATGCTGCGAAAAGTATGGCGTTTCGTGGCATTCGGCTAGGTTGCGGGGCTGCCTGGTGGACTCCTGAGGAGTTCTCTTGTTGGGTATTGGCGCCCTCCAGCGGCGCGATAAAGCGATAGCCGCGGCGCGGAAGGGTCTCGACGAAGCGCGCGTTTTCGGCGGAGTCGCCGAGGGCCTCGCGTAAGCGATTGATGGAGGCGTTCAGGCCATTGTCGAAATCAACGAAGGTGTCGGAAGGCCAAAGTTGCGATTGCAGTTCCTCGCGGGTGGCCACCTCGCCGGGATGCTTCAGGAGCATCACCAGAACGCGAAATGGCTGCCCCTGCAGCTTAATGCGACGACCTTGCTTGCGCAGTTCGCCGGAGGACAGGTCAACTTCGAAGGTCGCAAAGCGAACCACGGGATCTTGAATCAGTTGCCCCACGGCCGGAGTCCTCAATTGGTAGGGAGTGTATCATCGAGCAGATGCCCAACCGACGTAAGGCTGTCCTCAAGACCTGGCCCCGTTGCCCAAGTTGCATCTTATTGGTTACGCAAAAAGAGTGAGCTCATGCCTCGTACCTATGTAGAAGCTCAGGGAGATCAGGAGGGGCCAGAGATGCATTCGCTACCTCGCTAACGCAGCAATGAAATCCCTTAGAGCCACCATAATAATCGCCGCTTTCCTTTACGTCCTGCACGCCTTTGTTTTGAACCAGGGGTTTGTCGCTGTGGTTCTTTTCGCGGTGGTCCTGTTCTATTTCGTACCTGCTACGCTGTGGGCGCTGCGCGAGGATCGGCACCTAGCTGGCCGGCGTTTCGCCAAACTGGGAATCTGCCTGCTCGCGGCCATCTCGATCGTCGTAACCAATGGCCTACAGAACCGTATGGCTGACCGCAGGGCGATCATGGTCGGCGACGCCTGCGAGGCCTATCGCGCGAAATACCACCACTACCCGAAACAGCTCTCAGCACTCGTGCCAGAGTTCCTCTCGTCGGTTCCGTCCGCGAAGTACGGGCTCCTCAGAAACGAGCACTTCTCCTATTCCATCGGCGACAAAGATGCTGAACCCATGTTCTATTACCAAGCTGTGCCACCTTTCGGGCGACGTTTCTACCACATGACAAGCAGGAGCTGGGGGTATCTCGATTGAAGTTGATCCTCGCAGCAGAGAATTCCAGGGCCTGGATGCTTTCTTTTGCTATCGCTGGCGGCGTCCTTCTTGGCCTGAGCCTCTATTACGGTTTGCATCGCCTGGGTAAGCGACTAAATTGGTCCATGCCTAAAGGGGTTTTCGCGATCGCGCTGGCTGCGATATTCATAGTCGTCTCGATTGCCTTCTTAGCTTTCCTTATTCCCTGCCCCTGATTCCGGGCGGCCGCGATCGAGACAGGTCGCTCAAATCAGTTTACTCTGTGACTGATTCATGGTCTTTAGGGTCAGACTGGGTAACGACGAAGAATTCTTACTTGTTCCATCCGCGGACTGCCGAGGGCTTAATCAGGGTCGGTCTGTAACCTTCCACCTTATTGCTCATGTGGAGCGAATAGCCGTTTGCCAGATATTCCGGGATGTCCCGATCATCGGCAAGGGGTATGTATGGCCCCTGCTTTGTGAGGCTTACTCCAAACCGATTGTCCTCAAATCGGTGTGGGAACAAGCGCAGTCCCGCTCGTTTGCCTCGCCGGACAATTGTGAATAGCATTGCATTCCTCCCCTGGGCCTGGATGAGCGCGACTATTGACCATTGCAATCACCGAGGCAAGGGGCGAGGCTGTGGAATCGTGAGGATAAATCTAGCCTCAAGCCCTCTGATAGACTTCCATCCTGTCAAAGGCTGGTCTAGACTAGACGATGTACATGGCCCCGAACCCATGTGGTTGGAAGGTCGGGACGCCAGAAGCTAAGCGCCCAGGGGAATGAGAACGGGTACGGACTCATGGTGCGATCCGGTCTCCCCGCGCCAAATTTTCGTCTTCCGGGCACTCAGCCCCAGGGAAGCGCTAATTCCACTTCGATTTCAGTAAAGTTGACGCGCAAGCTAACCGGTCACATCGACGTTGAAAATCGCCCGATGCCTGGATTCTCTTGCGGACACCCCAAATTGGGACTGCACGAAGAGGCGTCAGAATTTCGAAGGGAAGAGCGGTAAGACCCAGCGGTAGGATCCGAAAAGGAGAAACTTCCATGGCCGCATCCGGAAAGTCCGAGAATGAGAATTCCAAAACCGCGAATCCCACGGTAACGTTGCCGGGCACGGTTGAAAAGATCATCCCCCCGGTTGATCCCAGTCAACCGGAGAAGGCGCAGATCGCAGTCGAGGGCGCAGAAGATCTTTACCGGGAGATCCGCATCGAGAACACGCTTCAGGACCAAGACGGAAACGAAGTGGCGTTAAAAGAGGGAGCGAGCGTCGACGTGACGATCGAAGCCCCTCCGGAAGCTACCAAACCGAAAGAGAAAAACGACGAAGGGGACGAGCCGGGAGGTCAAGTTAAGAAAGACCGGAAGTCCGCCGGTTAGTACTCGGGAACGACTTACAGGTTTGCCGTAGCCAAGAAACTTTTCATTTTTATCCACTTCCAAGGCCAACCACATCCCCTTCTGGTGGCCTATAAGGATTAGAGGCGAGACACAACGGGAAGGTGTTTTCCTCTTTTTTCACATTAGGCACGGAAGCCATGCCGAAAACCGCTTTAGTGTTGCCCTGCACCCGCGCCTGCCTCAGGGAAACACCCTACACCCGAAATGCCCAACAAGTCCGACCATAGAGGGTGACTTGAGATGGGAGTGAAAGCGCGGACAGGCTGCAGCAACAATGCTGGTCGAACCGAAGAACTCATCGCAGTGGTTCGCGATCTGTGTAAACAAGCCGAGTAACGTACGGCGCGGGGTGGGGACGTCCGGACGCCCTGAAACTCCAACCGCCCTTCAGAGCCGCGCGGGTCAATGAAGAACGCAAGCGCGGGTACCTGCTTTACGTTGCCGAGGATGGCAAGCCAGCTGAAAACAAAGAGCAAACCACAAAAAGCGAGGTTGAGAATGCGTGTGAAGTGTCCACTGTGCCGCAGCCGCCAGGTCAGAAGATCCATGAGAAGGGGTTTGGCCGAAAAATGCATTTACCGTGCGCTAGCTATCCGGCCCTTTCGATGCCTGGAATGCTCGCATCGTTTTTATGGTTGCGGGCTGTTTTTTTCGAGCCGGCCAAGACGGCCGAAGAAACAAAAGCCGACAACCGAGCGTGAGGGGCACCGGATATTTGCAACGTCGAGGACGTAACGCGCGAAGGACATGGCACGCGTGCCCTGCGCGTCCAACGGCTTAAACACAAAGCCAGGTATGGAACAAATTCTGGAACGTGTTTTGGAGAGGGGCCAGGCACGCACCTACATGGCCATGTTGTTGATACGAGGCAGCAAATCCCAGACGCGCCAAAATTCCTTCATTTCGGCGGGAGTGCCGAGTGACACGCGAATGTATTTGTCCATAACCACCTGAGGCATGACCCGGATTCCATTATTCTTCAGATGTTCGAGGGCCGCATCCGCGGGACGCAGTGGATTTACGAGCACAAAGTTTGCGTGGCTATCGAGCGCGCGCATCATGTGGCCGTTGATTTGATTGAGAAACTCCTGCCGATCATCGGCATTGCGCTTAGTCGCGAAAGAAACGTACCGGGTATCGTCCAAAGCGGCAGATGCCGCGCGAATGGCCATGCCGCTAAAAGGGTAAGCGGGGCGAGCTTTCAGCAATTGTCCAGCACGTTCGGTTGAGGCTACAGCATAGCCGACGCGCATACCCGCGAGGCCGTAAACCTTCGAGAACGTCCTGCAAACGATGACGCGAGGATCATCGACCGGCTTATCCAAGAACGAAGCGTAAGTTTCATTTGGGTCTACAAAGTGATGGTA
>CAWFXG010000007.1:0-43133 GCA_963819745.1 uncultured Acidobacteriota bacterium
CCGCCGGAATCGGAATTGCCGAAGAAGATCCGGTCCATGGGACGGGCCGCAGTGATGCGAAATTGCGTGTAGCGGCCGGGGGTGGACATATACATGGGATGGCCACGGCGGTAAATACGGACTTCGAGCGGAGCGACGTCGAATTCCGGGAGGAGCTTCTGAAAGTCGGCGAGGACGCGTGCCGAAAGACGCCTGCATTCCTCGTCGTCGAGAAGGAGGGAGCGTTGCTCTTCGCGAAGGGGAGTATAGAAAGAAAGAATGTTGTTCTTCTGGCGGTATCCGGGCTGATTGCGGACGGTCCAATCGGCGACGATGAAATCGGTGAAGGTGTTGCCGGGGCACCAGGTGTCATAGCCGCGGTTGTAAACGGGCTTGTCGAAGATGACGTTTACTACCGGATATGGTGCGTAGCGAGTGCGGCGCATGGCGGTTTTCTGGTCGGCGGGAAGATCGGGGACCAGGCGAGCGGTAATGTACTTGGCGGTGCACATCAGAACGGCCTTGGCGGCGACAGTATTCAGCTGACCCTGGTGCTGGTAAGTGACGCGAACGGAATCTTTTTCTGGAACGACAGCGACGACGGTGGAATCGCCGAGCAGTCGTTCGTTGAAGTGCGGTTGGAGAACGTCGACCAGTTTGTGGGAAATGCAGCCAAGACCACCGGGCAGAATCACGCGCTTGGAGTCACCGCCGGAAGCGAGATCCTGAACAGAGCCAATACCCAAGAGGGCGGAAGAATCGGCGGTACGTGCACCCCAGTTTGAGGGGCCGAAAGTGTCCCACCATTGCGCGACTTCCGGAGCGTAGGAGGCGGTGTATTTGCTGAAAGGCTCGGAATCGAGTTGAGGGGCGCGCTCGATGAGATTGATTTTCAGCATGTCGTCGCGAAATTTGAGAAAGGAATCGCGGACTGGTTTGGTGTAAGGCAAATGAGTGATACCGGCATTCCAAGTGTCGGGAACGAAGGTTTTGTTGACGATGGTGGGGTCGGGATGTCGACGGGCAAAAGGTGGAGACCTATTTCGGCGGCCAGATGGTCTCCATAATCGCCCTTGTACGCGTAGGCCGAACCGGTACCAAAAGGCTGGCCATCGTATTCTTCCTGATAAGCGTTGCCACCGAAGTGATCTTCCTTTTCCAGCAGCAGGAAGTCTTTGCCGCGAAGAAAATAGGCGGCGGAGAGACCGGCGACACCACCGCCGACGATAACGATGTCAACGTTGCGAGCAGGAGCGGGGTGATCGAAGCGGTGGCCATCGCGGATCTGGTGGCAGACATCGAAGTGTTCGCCGTGGAGAAGCGAGGATGGCGAAGTGGAAGGTACCGAGGCAGGCAGCAAGGTGAGATCGATCGGACAACCCGCGGCGACGGAACCGGCAACGACGAACTTGATGAAGTCTCGACGAGAGTTGGGCATAAAGCCTCCTACGGCCGATCCAGAAGATCCGGCGCGGATGCGCCGATTCCGCGGGTGCGGATGCGATACCAGACCACGATCAAGGCGACGGAGGCGACGAAGATCAGCGTGGAGATGGCATTGATTTCCGGAGTGATGCCGCGGCGCAAGCGTCGCCCAGATTTCGAGAGGGAGAGTGTTGTCCCGGCCGATGAGGAAAAAGGTGACGGCGATTTCGTCCATGGACAGGGTGAAGATGAGCAAGCCGGCGGCGATAAGAGAGAGCTGAAGATTGGGAAGCGTAACGCGCCAGAAGGTCTGCCAAGGGGTGGCACCGAGATCGAGGGAGGCTTCTTCCTGCGCGCGGTCCAGTTTTTGCAGACCGGCGAAAATTTCGGTGGTGGCGACGGAGATCAGGGCGGTGCCGTGGCCGAGGAAAACGGTGAAAAGGCTAAGCGATTGAGCCGACGAAGAGCAGCGAAACATGAGCAAAGAGAGGACCGGTGATGATGCCGGGAAGGATTAAAGGTAGAAGAACGAGGCGGCGGAAGAGCGGCTTGCCGGGGAAATCGGCGCGATCGAGAGCCAGCGCCGCGAGAAGTCCCAAAGTAAGGGCGAGTACGACGGCGACCGGCCGCCACTATCAAGCTGTTGAGGACGGAGTCCCAAATAGCGCGAATCGGCGAAAAGCTGGCGGTACCAGTCGAGGGTAAGGTGACGGGAGGAAAGCCGCCGACGCCGTCCATTGAAAGAGTAGATGAGGAGCACGGCGATCGGAAAATAGAGGAAGGCGTAGACGAGCGTGGCGTAGGCGGTGAGCAGCGGAGCGCGGCCGGGATGGATTCGGTTGGTCATCGGACAGGAGTGAGCGTCTTTCGAAGCGCTCGGTGAAAAAGAGCAGGGTGACGGGACGAACAGGATGCAGACGGAGACGGCGGCACCGAGCGGCCAATCATAGGCAGCACCGAAGAGCGATTGCGACGATGTTCGCGATCATGATGCCACTGGGGCCGCCCACGAGAAGCGAGGCAAGAAAATCGCCGAGAGAGAGCACGAAAGCGAAGGTGGCTCCGGCCAGGAGTCCGGGGAGAGAAAGAGGGAGAACGATGCGAGCGAAAGTTGTGAAGCGGCCGGCGCCGAGATCCTGAGAAGCTTCGACGAGCGGACGAGGGATGTGTTCTAGCGCGGCATAGATCGGCAGAAAAACGAACGGCGTGTAAATGTGCGTGAGCATCAGCACGACGGCAAAAGGGCTGTAAAGCAAGAAGCTGACGGGCTGATGGGTGATGTGCAGATATTGCAGGAGACCATTCAAGACGCCGTCGCTGCCCAGGATGGTTTTCCAGGCATAGCCGCGAACCAGGTAACTCACCCAAAGAGGCACGATGACGAGCTGGTAGAGGAGCTCCTTGCGAGGGCCAGCGTGAAACGAAAGAAAGTAAGCCAGAGGATAACCAAGAACGATAGAGCAGAGGGTGACGGAGGCGGCGATGCGCATGGTGCGAAAAAGTACGGCGGCATACAGAGGGTTGTCGACTAGCTTGCGGTAGTTGTCCAGATTCCAGTGATGGACAAGCATGCCGTCCGTCACCGCCCAAAAGCTGTGAGCAAACATGAGGGCGTATGGGAGCAGCAAGAAAATGCCAACCCAGAGCAGCGGTGGGAGCGAGACAAGCGATTTGTAGGCGCGCGAGTACATATAAGAGCCGGCTTAGGTTGTCCTCATCGTTGCGGCCATGGTATCCGAGAGCCTATTCCAGGACGCGAACCGCATCCCGAGGCGAAAACGCAAATTCCTGTTCAGCGGTGAGCGGACCCTGCGCGGGAATCCGCGCACGCAGGGTTTGCCCCGAGCCGCAATCGAGCTCGAGCAATTCACTGGCACCGGCGTAGGTCTGCTGAACAACCTTGGCGCGAATAGCAACTTCGCCCGGCTGGCGATGCCGAGAATCGGCAAGACGAATCGATTCCGGGCGCAATGAGAAAAGAGCAGGGCCGTCCGAACCGGAGGCAGGCCAGCGGAGCGAACCGCAGTTGGCCACGGAATCGCGGATCTCAGCGCGGAGAAGATTGGTCTGGCCGATGAATTGAGCGGCGTAGGAGGTCGCGGGGCAGGCGTAAATGTCACGCGGAGCAGCAATCTGTTCGAGGGCACCGCCGCGGAGAAGGGCGATGCGGTCGGAAAGAGCTATAGCCTCTTCCTGGTCGTGGGTGACAAAGAGGAAGGTGATGCCGATTTCGCGCTGCAAGGACTTGAGCTCGCTTTGCATCTGCTTGCGAAGATTGGCATCGAGAGCGGAGAGAGGCTCGTCCAGAAGGAGGAGCTGCGGACGATTGATGAGGGCGCGGGCAAGGGCTACGCGTTGTTGCTGGCCGCCGCTAAGGCGCGAGGGTTTTGCCGCGGAGAAGTCAGCCATCTTGACCATGCGAAGAGCATCGTCTACGCGGGAGGCAATTTCGGAGGAAGAGGCACGAGTGACGCGCGGGCCGTAGGCGACGTTGTCGCGGACACTCAGGTGGGGGAAGAGAGCGTAGTGCTGGAAAACGGTGTTGACGCGGCGTTTGTGCGCCGGAAGGGTATCGAGGCGCTGACCGTTCATCCAGATTTCGCCGGAGGTAGGTTGTTCGAATCCAGCGATGAGGCGTAAAAGGGTAGTCTTTCCGGAGCCACTCTCGCCGAGCAGGGTCAGAAACTCTCCGGCGACGATATCCAGCGAAATTCCCTTTAGAACTTCCAGAGCGCCAAAACGCTTGGCGATTGCGCGCACCTGAAGCAGAGGTGTGGGGTCAGACGGATCCCGCGGCGAATTGGCCGGGGCAGAGATCATTGCGCGTTCTTGACCTCGTTCCAAATTTCGGTGTATTTCGCGCGGCGAGGTACGTCCTGCCAGAAATAGATGCGCTTCATATAGTCGTCGGGGTTATCGAGGTGCAGACTTTTTTGTTCGGCGGGGGTCAGCAACTGGGCAGTCGCCGGATTTGCGGGCGTGTAATGAGTGACGTCGGTGACAAGTTTCTGCGTCTGGGGCTGAACCATGTATTCGAGGAAGGAATGAGCGAGATCCTTGCGGGTGCTGGCGGCGGTAATCATCAAGTGGTCGATCCAGCCTGTGGTGTTTTCCCTGGGGATTGTTTCGCCGATGGGAAAGTTGAGCTTGAGGAGTTGATTGGTCATGAGCGGCCAGCCCATGGCCGCGACGATTTCATGATTCTGAAAGAGATTGGTGAGCTCGCCACCGGTCGACCAATATTTGCGGACGTTGGGTTTGAGCTCGATCAGTTTCTTTTTGACGGCCTCCAACTGAGCGTCGGTGAGATTGTAGAGCTGGCTGGGATCAGGCTTGTCGTAACCGAGGACTTGCGCGGCGAGATAGACGCTGGACAGTTCGTCCCAAAGAGAAATTTTTCCTTTGTATTTCGGATCCCAGAGGACGGTCCAAGAATCCGGCGGCTGCGCGAACGCGGTGGTGTCATAAAGGAGAGGGTTGGGTCCCCATACAAAGGGGACGCCATAGGTTTGATCGTTGGCTTTGACGAGCGGCGAGTTTCGAAGCTTGAGAGAGAGTTGCGAGTAGGAGGGAATCTTCGAGAGGTCCAGCGGGGCGGCGAGACCGGCACGCACGATGGAGGTAGCGACGTCGCTGGAAGGAGAGATGACGTCGTAGTTGGCGGCGCTGCCGCCGCGAAGCTTGGCGACCAGTTCGTCGCTGGAACCCATATAGGTGGCGACGATCTTGCAGTGGTGGGCTTGTTCGAAAGAACGGACAAAAGAAGGATCGGCATAGCCTTCCCAGACCAGGAGGCTGAGCGTGTCTTCTTTTTTTCCGCAGGCGGCAGACAAGAGAGCGAGCAGTAACGTTGCGCGGATCAGCAGTCTGCGATTCATGTGGCCTCCGATGCGGCTAAATGCCCTTCGACCGGAAAAGATACGACTAAAGCGGGCAAGCGATTTTTCACGAATACCTCGCCGAAAGTAAGAATGCTTTCATCGCAACGGTCGTGGTGATCGCTAGAAAGTCGGCGGTGTGTTTATCCACAGCAGCCATGTCTCCGTCTTGCCGGGGTTTTTCCAGCGATGCGGAGTCGAACTCTCGAAATAAAGACTGTCACCAGCGGTCAAGCGATAGTGCTCTTTGCTGTCGAGCCAGATCTCAAATTGCCCGCGCAAGATGTGAAGGAATTCCTCGCCTTCGTGGGCGTAAGATGCGCCGCTTCCGCTGCCCGGCTTGACGCGAAACAGATGCGGCTCCATGGCGGTATTTCCCCAGGCGAGAAGTTCCATGCGAACGCCGGCGGTGGTTTCCAGAACTTTGCGCTGATCGGGCCGAACGAGGCGCGGATTTTCTCCAGCAGCCTCATACAAAGAAAGAATGTTGGTGCGGTAGAAGCGGGAAATGCGCTGCAGAGTGGAAACAGAAGAGCGCATCTGGTCCCGCTCGAGGGCACTAAGGAATCCGACGGAGACACCGGTGGCGCGGGCTACTTGGGCCAGCGAGAGGCCGCGCCGAGCACGAAGGCGCCGAAAACGCTGGCCGGGCAATAAGGTGTTTTCAGCCGGAGCGGAGACCAGGCCCTGGCTTTTCAGCACGTGAACGATGGCCGCGGGGTTCAAGCCGCGGGCACGGCGGAGAAAAATGGCACGCTGCAGCAGGCGCACGTCGGCCTCACTGAAAAGCCGGTAACGGCTGCGGGTACGATGAGGCGAAATCAGTCCGGCAGCTTCCCAGGCGCGGAGAGCGGAGGAGGAAATACCGACGCGGCGAGCGACTGCGCTGATGCGCAAGAGACGCGGTTCCCGCTGTGGAGCCGATACATGGGATAAATTCTTTCTGCTTGACACAGGTCCCGGCTTTCTCTAAGTTTGCGGGATTATAGTAAGGTTTCCAAAGCACAGCAACAGCGAAGAATCGGTCGGGGGAAAAGCGGTTCTTCCCAAAGAAGGGGTGAAGTCATGAAGGAAGGTTTCCGTCATGGACGAGGTGTTTCTCTCGGCAGCCTGAAGATTTGGCTGCTAGCGGCGCTAGCGTTGGCAGCGATGCTAACCATTGTGGCGAGGGCCGGAGCGCAAAGCACCGGAGGCCGAATTCGCGGCACAGTCACGGACCAGAGCGAGAGCGCAGTGGTTGGCGCGAAAGTGGTGATCACGAACGAGGCGAATGGCACGAGCCGAGATACGGAAACGAGCCCGACCGGGGAATACATTTTCCTGGAGGTGCCGGTAGGGTCATACCGGTTGGAAGTGAATCAAGCAGGTTTCAAGAAGTATCTGCGAAAAGGCGTAGGGCTGGAACTGAATGCGGTTATAACCGTGGATATCACGCTGACACTGGGGGGCGCGACGGAGATCGTGGAAGTTACGGGAGCTCCTCCGCTGATCGATACCACGTCCACGCAACTGGGTGCGGTGGTAAATGAAAGAGCGATCAGTCAATTGCCGCTGGCACAGCGCGACACCTACCAATTGTTGCAACTGCAACCCGGCGTGCAATCGCAGGTGGGACTGGATTCGGTGTACGGGAGTGATCGCGCGGGAGTGGTGAGCGTCAACGGAGGTCGAGGGCGGGACAACAACTTTACGGTCAACGGAGGAGACGGCAACGACCAGTTTGCGGGATTGCCGGCCATACAGCCATCGCCAGACGCGATATCAGAATTCCGAGTATTAACGAATACGTTCGACGCCGAATACGGCAGGAATGCCGGGGCGGTGGTGAACGTCGTCACGAAGTCCGGCAGCAACGATTTTCATGGCAATGTTTATGAGTTCTTCCGAAATCAGGCATTGAACGCGCGCGGATTCTTCGACACGGAGAAGCTCGATTATCTGCAAAATCAGTTCGGGGCAACGTTTGGCGGGCCGATCAAGAAAGATCGGACATTTTTCTTTGCCACTTATGAAGGGGACCGGATACGCCGCGGAACATCGTCCGACACGGTAACTGTGCCTACAGATGCCGAACGAGCCGGCGATTTTTCGGCTGGCGCACCTTTCACGGGAACGCTCGCGAACGCGAATCTCTTAAACAATCGGCCCGGGTGCCTGACAGCATTAGGTTTGGGCGCGCCAATCGCGGATGGTACGGCGTATTCCACTGTTTTTCCGACGAACAAAATTCCGACGGCTTGCATGGACGCGACAGCGCTGGATTTGCTGAACCAGTTTGTGCCGCATTCGAATGTAGGAGACAGCATTTTTCAGGCGGTACCGCTGGGCCACGAACGGTCCAACCAATTCACGCTGAAGATCGACCATGAATTGACGAAGAACCAGCACTTGACGGGGTACTACTATTTTACGCAGCACTATCTGGCCAAGCCGTTTGCGCGCTTCCAATCCGGCGGAGCGAATTTGCCAGGGTTTGGCGACTTGACGGACGAACGGGTGCAGCAGGTCAACATTAGCCATACCTGGACGCTGGGAGCAACGGCGGTGAACGAAGCGCGCTTTACGTTTTTCCGGGAAGGGCAAGGAACATTTCTGCACCCGCAGCACACCGCGCCGGTTGCGGATTCCTGCGCAACCGTGCCAGCGGCGGATTGTTTCGCGGATGCAGCCAATCCGGATCTGGGAATACATCCGGGCTTAGGCCCGACTCGCGAGGGCGTGCCGTTCGTCAATATTTCCGGCGGCTTTAACCTCGGTAACAATTTTGAAGGCGAACTGCCGCAGAGTGGAAACACCTTCCAATGGTCGGACAATTTTGCGAAAACGATCGGCAAACACGATATCAAGTTTGGTGGAGACGTCCGGTACCAGAGGTTCGATCAGACTTTGTATTTCGATATCAATGGCCAGTACTTCTACTTTGGCGGCGGACCGAATGATCCCGGATTTCAAGACCTGTATCCAAACTACCTGCTTGGCGTTCCGGATGAATACGGACAGGGTTCGGCACAAGAAGAGAAGGTGAGGAGCAAGTCGCTCTACCTGTTTGCGCAGGATAGCTGGAAATTGAGGTCCAACGTTACGCTGAACTACGGACTGCGATGGGAATACAACAGCCCGCTGGCTGACTCCGGGCAAAAGGTACAGACATTCCGTCCGGGACAAGTTTCCACGGTGTACCCGTGCCAGTTGTCGCCGATAAGCCCGTTGTTTGGACCGGGCAACGACTGCTCCAATACCGGTGTGGTTCCGGTGGGTTTAGTGGTGCCGGGTGACAAGGGAATTCCAAACGGATTGTCGGACTCCTACTACAAGTCGTTCGCACCGAGAATTGGGCTGGCCTGGAGCCCGGGAGCGAAAGACGGATTCTGGGGCAAGTTGTTCGGCGGACCGGGCAAGACGAGCATTCGCTCCGGATTCGGGATTTTCTACAACCCGGTGGAGCAGCTGGTGCTGGAACAGTTCAGCGCGGAACCACCGTTTGGTGGAAGCACGTTCTTGTTCAACACACAATTCAACACGCCATTCCTGGGACAGGATGGCGCAACGACATTTCCAAACCCGTTCAACGGTTTCCTGAATCCGCCGCGAGGGCAGCCGGTGGATTGGTCCTTGTTCCGCCCGATCCTGCTGTTCGGGCAGGCGTCCAAGAATCCAAGAACGCAGTATGCGGAACAGTACAACCTGACGATTCAACGAGAACTCGCAAAGGATTTGTCGCTGCAGATCGCCTACGTGGGCCGGCAAGGGCACCGCTTGCTGGCTACGCAAGACCTGAATCCGGGCAATCCGCAAACATGCCTGGATCTGAACGCGATTCTCGGCGACGGGACGTGTGGACCATTCTTTGCAGACAGTGCTTTCAATATTCCAGCAGGAACCGTGCTGCCGGTGGACTTGCACTTGCCATACGGACCGACCGCAGTCATACCGGCCGGAACAACTATCGGACCAGCGGGAATTAATCTGGTAGGCCTACGGAAATACTCTTCGCCATTGTGCGATCCCACGACCAATACGGGTTGCCCGCCGGACGGAGTGCCAGTATTTTCGAGCATCTTCACGCAGAACACGATTTCGAATTCCGCCTACAACGGCCTGCAGGCCAGCCTGGAAAAAAGGTTTTCGCATGGACTGCAATTCGAAGCGGCCTACACATACGGCAAGTCCATCGATGAAGCTTCCACGTTCGAAAACCTGGTGGACCCGGTAAACCCCAAGCGGAATCGCGCGTTGTCTCTATTCGATGCGCGTCACCGCTTCGTTTTCAGCTACTACTGGGAATTGCCAACTCCGAAATTCGAGGGATTCAAGGGCAAGGCCTTGAACGGGTGGGCAGTATCGGGGATCACCACTTTCCAAGCGGGCTTCCCGGTCCGGATTACGGAACAAGACGACATCGAACTGCAGTCCAGCTTCGATTTCGAGACGCCGGGCGAGCC
Organism: uncultured Acidobacteriota bacterium; assembly: GCA_963819745.1. Lineage (GTDB taxonomy): Bacteria > Acidobacteriota > Terriglobia > Acidiferrales > UBA7541 > Acidiferrum. Next base: position 9,725 of record CAWFXG010000007.1, read on the forward strand.
GAACGTAGTGGCACCATTCAGGTCGATCAACCCGAAGAAACCGGTATGCGCGGTGGGAACCGGGCCAACTTCCGGCACGAGCCAGCCTTGCCAACTGATCAACGCCGGGTTTGACCCGAACAACAGCTTCACGGAAGACACCGTAGCGCCGGGTGCCATCGGGAACGCGCCGCGCACGGTGTGTTGCGGACCCGGAATCAACAATTGGGAAATCGGATTCCAGAAAGTGACGCAGCTCACGGAGCGGTTCCGAATGGAGTTCCGCGGAGAGTTGTTCAACGTTTTCAACCACGCACAATTTCTGCAGCCGGACGGGAATACCACCGACGGAACGGACTTCGGGCGAATCAAGCGTGCCCGGGATCCGCGGCTGGTGCAATTGGCGATGAAACTGTATTTTTAATTCAGCAGGCCTCCAGTTGGATGGCAATGAGAGCGCGGCTGGTCAAGAGCCGCGCTTTCGTTCACTTGAAGGGAAAAGTTCGAGAAGGATACTGACCACAGGGAACAGACCTGTTGTGGGCGGCGGCAAGGAGCCGATTCACATGGAGCAGTAAAATGCACGAGACATTACAAAAGGAAATCGCGAGGTACGAGAAGCGAACGCCCAAGTCGGCAGCGGCACACAAGCGGGCGTTACAGCGGATACCACTAGGAGTGGCGAGCAACTACCGGCACTACGAGCCTTATCCGCTGTTCGTGAAAGACGGGAAAGGCAGCCGGATTCACGATGTTGACGGCAACGAATATATCGACCACAACCTTTGCTTCGGCGCACTGATGGCCGGGCATTGCCATCCAGCAGTGGTGAAGGCGGTTGAGGAAAAACTGCACGAGGGAACGACCTTCGGAATGCCGCACGATCAAGAGTGGGAACTGGCGGAGGAAATCTGTAAACGTTATCCGGTGGAGATGGTGCGGTTCGGTTCCAGCGGAACGGAAGCGACGATGCATGCCTGCCGGATTGCACGGGCGGCGACGGGACGAGACAAAATCCTGAAGTTCGAAGGTTCATATCACGGATTACATGACACGGCGCTGGTGAGCGTGAAGCCGAAGGCCGAGGAATATGGCGATCCGGACGCGCCCAATTCAGTGTCCGGCGGCGGAGGGGTGCCCAAATCCGCGATCGCCAACGTAACCGTGGCAAGCTTCAATAACCTGGGAAGCGTGGAGCGGCGATTCAAGGAGTTTCCAGGACAAATAGCAGCCATCATCCTGGAACCGATTCTCATGAACGTGGGGCTATGCCTGCCGCAGCCAGGATTTCTGGAAGGGTTGCGTGACCTATGCACGAAGAACGGCGCGCTGCTGATCTTCGATGAAGTAAAGACCGGCGCGAAACTGGCGTGGGGCGGAGCAAGCGAATATTTTGGCGTAAAGCCAGACATGATCTGCCTGGCGAAATCCATCGGGGGAGGGCTATCGCTGTCGGCGTTTGGGGCGAGCCGCGCGGTGATGGATCTCATCGCCCAGCACAAGGTGTTTCACGGTGGAACGTACAACACAAACCGCGTGGCAATGTCGGCAGGCCTAGCAACGTTTCGTGAAGTGCTGACACGCGAGAATTATGCGCATACGGATAAACTCAGCAAGAAGCTGACGGAAGGCTACCGGAAAATTATCGGCAAGACCGGATTGCAGGCGTACGTCGCCAGCGCCGGAGTCAACGGCGCGTTGATGCTCTATCCACAAGAAATCCGAAACTATCGAGACTGGACAGCGATCGATGTGGATCTGTGGCGTCAATACTGGTTCGGCATGGTCAACCGGGGAGTGCTGGCGCAACCGTACTGGTGGGACGAACAATGGACGATTTCGGTGCAGCATAGCGGGGCGGACATCGAGCAGCACCTGGCGGCGTTCGAGGAAGTAGCGCCCGGGTTGGCCAAGGCGCAGCAAGAGCGCGGAGCAGCCTTTGTGGGTGCCGCGGGACATTGAAGCGAAGATTCGTGCGAGGGCAGCTGGTGGAGTTGACGGCATCCGCGTGAAACGTGAACAGGATTCGCATGAATTCACGGAGAACCAACGTTGGCGACCGAGGTTAGCGTTTCAACCGGTGCGGCGCAACCGCCGGAAACGCCGCACCTCCGGCGCGTACTCGGACGCCGGGACCTCGTTTTGCTTTTTGTGGTGGCGGTATTTAATTTGAATGTGGTGCCGTCGATCGCGGCGAACGGCGGAGTAACGGTTTGGTTGTGGATGATCTCGCTGTTGCTGTTCTTCTGGCCACAGGGAATCGCGGTGATCGAGCTGGCGCACCGGTTTCCCGGCGAGGGTGGCGTGTACTTGTGGGCCAAGGAAGTCTTCGGCGATTTTCACGGTTTTCTTTCCGGATGGTGCTACTGGACCAACAACATGATGTACGTGCCCACGGTGATGCTGTACTTCGTGGGCGTTTCGGTCTTCGTGCTGGGCGAGAAGCAACATGGCCTGGCAGATAGCAAGGCATTTGCGCTGACGACATCGCTGACATTGCTGGCGGTGCTGGTGGTACTAAATATCGTAGGACTGGGAGTCGGGAAGTGGGTCAACAATTTGGGCGCGATAGGCACGGGGATTGCGGCCGCAGTGCTGATCGGATTGGGATTGATTGTGTGGCTGCGATTCGGTACCACGGTAATAATGGCCGACTTTCAAATTCCCGCTAATCCCAGGTTCGTGCTCAATTCGTTCGGAGTGATTTGCTTTGGATTGGTCGGCCTGGAACTCGCTTCGGTAATGGGCGACGAAATCGAAAATCCAGAGAAAATTTTGCCTGGCGCGGTAGCCTGGGGCGGAGTGTTGTCCGGACTGCTGTACATCGGGGCGACATTGACGTTGTTGGTGGCGGTGAGCAAACAGGACATCAGCGTACTGCAAGGCATTGTGCAGGCGGTGAATCACATGGCGGACAGAGTAGGAGCCGGATGGATCCTTGCGCCATTTGCGTTTTTGCTGAGCCTGTCAATAGCGGGAATTGGTTCCGCCTGGCTGGCGGGATCGGCGCGCATACCCTTCGTGGCCGGGCTGGATTCCTACATGCCTTCCTGGCTGGGTAAGGTACATCCGAAATACGCCACGCCTTATGCGGCATTGATCGTACACGCCGGTGTATCGATGATTCTGGTAATCGTGAATTTCACGGGTGCCGGAGTACAGGAAACATTTCAGAAGCTGTTGTCGCTGGCGGTGGTATTGCAGCTGGTTCCGTTTCTGTACATGTTCGGCGCGCTGCTCAAGATCGGATTGGCGGAGAAGTTCACGAAAGGACGATATAGCAAGACGACCTTACTGTTGTCCGGCGCGAGCGGGCTGGTGACGACGATTCTTGGAATGACACTGGCATTTTTCCCGGCACAGCAAATCAGCTCCATTCTTTCGTACGAAGTGTGGATGGTCGGAGGGACGTTGTTATTCATAGGGCTGGCGGCATTTTTCTTTTTTGTGTACGGCCGGCGAAAAATGGCACGGAAGCGTGCAGCGGCGACTCCAATCCCGTAGGCGGAGATTGAGAATTGGGAGGGCTAAGATGTCCAGCGGAACGATGGCAGACAAAGTAGCCGACAAAACGACTTACAAGAACTATGTCAACGGACAGTGGGTGAACAGTATTTCCGGCGAAGTATTTCCGGTGTATGACCCTTCCACCGAGCAAGTGATAGCGAACGTAGCTTCGGCCGGCAAAGCGGATATAGATGCGGCGGTGAAGGCGGCGCGTGAGGCTTTTGACTCAGGCACTTGGCCACAGACTACCGCGCAGGATCGCGGTCGAATTCTTTTTCGATTGGCCGAAAAGATTCGGCAAAATGCAGGGCAGCTCGCGGAGATCGAATGCCGCAATACCGGGAAACCGATCGTGGAAGCGGAGTACGACATTGCGGATGTGGCCACCTGCTTTGAATACTATGGCGGCCTGGCTACAAAAATTCAGGGACATGTGAATCCGGTTCCGGCGAACGCACTCAGCTTCACGCTGCGAGAGCCGGTCGGAGTGGCGGCGCAAATTATTCCGTGGAACTATCCGTTGCTGATGGCCGCGTGGAAACTGGCGCCAGCGATCGCGGCTGGCTGCACCTGCATACTAAAACCGGCGGAGCAGACGCCGCTGACGGCGCTCGAATTCGCGAACTATCTGGAAGAAGCGGGCCTGCCGCCGGGAGTGGTGAATATCGTGAACGGCATGGGAGAAACCGCGGGGGCGGCACTCGTCGCGCATCCGGGAGTGGACAAAGTCGCTTTCACGGGCAGCGCAGCGGTTGGGAAGATCATTGTGAAGAGCGCAGCGGACACGTTGAAGCGGGTGACGCTGGAGCTCGGTGGCAAGTCTCCGAATATTTTCTTTGCGGAAGCGGACTGGGAAGCCGCGGTCGATGGGGCGCTGTTTGGCGTTTTCATCAACCAGGGAGAGGTTTGCTCGGCGGGCAGCAGAATCCTTGTGGAGAAGAAGATCTACTCGAAGTTTGTGGAATCCATGACGGAAAAAGCCAAGCGCATCAAGATGGGTGCGCCGATGGAACGCGAAACCAAAATGGGCCCGCTGGTCAGCAAGGAGCAGTACGACCGGGTGAGTTCGTACCTGGAAATAGGGAAGAAAGAAGCCAAGGTAGCAATCGGCGGCGGCCGCCCAAAACAGCTCGCCAAGGGTTACTACGTAGAGCCGACGATCTTCTATGACGTGGAAAACAGTGCGCGAATCGCGCGAGAGGAGATTTTCGGCCCGGTTGCTTCGGTAATTCCGTTCGACGGAGAAGCGGACGCGATTCGAATTGCCAATGACACGCCCTACGGGCTGGCGGCAGCGGTGTGGACGCGCGATATTTACAAGGCGTTCCGAGTAGTAAAGGCATTGCGCGCGGGAATTGTGTGGGTGAACCACATGCAGCCCACGTATGTCGAGGCGCCCTGGGGAGGCTACAAACAGTCGGGGTTCGGGCGCGAGTTGGGCCCATGGGGCCTGGAAGAATATTTGGAAACCAAACAGGTGTTCGTCAATCTCGACGAGACACCGATCGGGTGGTACTAAAATGAAGACAATTCAACTACGCACGGAAATTCCCGGGCCAAAATCCCGCGCGCTGATGGCGCGGCGGGAGGCCGCTATCCCTCGAGGTCCTTCCAACGCCACACCGATATTCGCGGCGCGAGCGGATGGCGCGTCCATTGAGGATGTGGACGGAAACCGGTATATCGATTTCGCAGGCGGGATTGGCTGCCTGAATATCGGACACCGGTCTCCGCGAGTGATTGCGGCGATCCAAGAGCAATTGGAAAAGCACCTACATTTGTGCTTCGCGGTAACTCCTTACGAAGGGTACGTCGCTGTCGCAGAGAAGTTGAATGCGCTAACGCCGGGCAAGTTCGCGAAGAAGACCATCCTGCTGAATTCGGGTGCGGAAGCCATTGAAAATGCCGTAAAGATTGCGCGAGCCTATACCAAGCGCCCCGCGGTCATTTGCTTTGAAGACGCGTTTCACGGGCGGACACTGTTGACGATGTCCCTGACGAGCAAGACTCATCCGTACAAGGCGGGATTTCAGCCATTCGCCAGCGATATTTACCGAATCCCATTTGCTTACGCTTATCGCGGCGAACGCGGAGCAAACACGGAGACGTTCGCGCACTACCTGGAGGATGCCTTCAAGCGATCCGTCGCGCCGGAATCCGTTGCGGCGGTAATTGCGGAGCCGGTGCTCGGGGAAGGCGGCTTTGTGGTGCCGCCGCGTGACTACTTTCAGCGGCTCCAGGAAATCTGCCGGAAGCATGGAATTCTGTTTATCGCTGATGAGGTGCAGTCGGGTTTCGCGCGCACCGGGAAGTGGTTCGCGTCGGAACATTTCGGAATCGAGCCAGACTTGATCACCATGGCGAAATCCATGGGCGGGGGAATGCCGATTGCCGCGGTAACCGGGCGTGCAGAAATCATGGATGCTCCAGGCGTTGGCGCTCTCGGCGGTACGTATTGTGGCCATCCCGCTTCTTGTGCGGCTGCCTTAGCGGCGATAGAAACGATAGAAAAGGATGGTCTGCTGGCGCGGTCCACAGCAATCGGAAAGAAATTCGAAGAGCGCGCTCGCAGTTGGCAGAAGAAGTGGCCGCTGGTCGGAGAAGTACGGGGGCTGGGAGGCATGTGCGCGGTGGAACTGGTCCGAAATGCAGATACGCGCGAGCCGGCCGACGCAGAGACGAAAGAAATCGCCAAGCACTGTTACGAGCATGGACTGATTACCATTACCGCGGGCACATTCAATAATGTGATTCGTATTCTCGTGCCTTTGATCGTGACCGACGAGCAGTTCGACGAGGGTCTTGCCGTCCTAGAGGCGGCCATCGCCGGAGTCGCGGACCGCAAGCAAGCTGCACTCTCGCACGCATAGCCGAGCAATGTATACGCGACGCGTCCATCGCCTTGCGATGGCGCAACCAATGGAGTTGTGAGGACAATCATGCAAGAGACGGCAATAACACCTGCGAGCGTAGCGTCCGGGCTGAAAGATGCACGGCTGTTTCGCGAGGCTTGCTACGTCAACGGAGAATGGGTCCAGGCGAAATCAGGACAGACAATCAAAGTAGATAACCCGGCTACCGGAGAAATTATCGGCAAGGTGCCGAAGCTAGGAGCATCGGAGACGCGGGAAGCCATCGAAGCGGCAAACCGAGCGTTTCCCGCATGGAGCAAGAAGACCGCCAAGGAACGTGCCGCCTTGCTCCGGCGATGGTTCGACCTGATGATGGCGAATCAGGAGGATCTGGCGCGGCTGATGACGCTGGAGCAGGGCAAGCCTCTATCCGAGTCCCGTGGGGAGGTGGCTTACGCCGCGGCATTTTTGGAATGGTTCGGTGAGGAAGCCAAGCGCGTTTACGGCGACACAATTCCGCAGCATCAAGCCGACAAGCGCATCGTGGTGATCAAGCAGCCGATTGGCGTGGTGGCGTGCATCACACCGTGGAATTTTCCGCTGGCGATGATAACGCGCAAGGCGGGTCCGGCGCTGGGGGCGGGATGCACGGTGGTGCTGAAGCCGGCGTCGCAAACACCCTTTTCCGCGCTGGCGCTGGCGGAACTTGCCGAGCGCGCCGGAGTGCCGAAGGGCGTTCTGAATATTCTGACGGGATCGGCCAGTGAGATCGGCGGAGAGCTCACCTCCAACAGCCTGGTGCGCAAGCTGTCGTTCACCGGCTCAACGGAGATCGGGAAGATCCTGATGGCGCAATGCGCCAGTACCGTCAAGAAACTTTCCCTGGAGCTGGGCGGTAACGCGCCTTTCATCGTTTTTGATGATGCCGATCTTGACGCAGCGGTGGAAGGAGCCATCGCATCGAAGTACCGCAACACCGGTCAGACTTGCGTATGCACGAATCGCGTCCTGGTGCAGGACTCCGTATATGAGGCATTCGCGACGAAGTTAGCAACCGCGGTGAGGACCTTGAAGCCCGCGGCGGGGTTGCAACCAGGAGCAACGCAAGGGCCACTGATTGATGATGCCGCCGTGGAAAAGGTGGAGAGTCATATACGCGACGCCCAGTCGAAAGGCGCGAAAGTCTTGGTAGGGGGAAAACGCCACGCGCTTGGTGGAAGATTCTTCGAGCCAACCGTGCTCACCGAAGTCACACGTGAAATGGCGGTGGCTCGGGAAGAAACATTCGGTCCGGTGGCGCCGCTATTCCGGTTCAAGACGGAGGCAGACGCGATCGCCCTGGCAAACGACACCGAGTTTGGGTTGGCGGCGTATTTCTATGGCAAGGATATCGCGCGCGTCTGGCGGGTCGCCGAAGCATTGGAATATGGGATCGTGGGGATCAACACTGGCCTGATTTCGACAGAGGTGGCGCCTTTTGGCGGCGTGAAGGAATCCGGTCTTGGACGAGAAGGATCGAAATACGGGATGGACGAGTTCGTCGAGATCAAGTATTTGTGTTTTGGCGGAATCAATTCCTGATTCGCCGGTGAAGGTAGATGTCGAGAATAGCCCAGCTGCTACTCGCATGAATCGGGTCTGATGGCTACATCCGTTAGTTCAAAGCACATTTTGATAACAGGGGCTACCGGCAAGGTCGGCAGCCAGTTACTCGAGCATTGTGCGCCGCTGCTTGGCGAGCAGAAGATCCAAGTGCGCGCATTGTGCCACAACCGCGTACTCGAACCCCGCGCCGGACTGGAGGTCATTCAAGGCAGCCTCTCCGATCGAAGCGTGGTTCGCAAGGCCATGGTGGGGATCACGCACGTCGTGCATCTTGCCACCTGCAAGGAAACTCCCGACGACATCATGAACGTGGCGATCAAGGGATTGTTCTGGCTGCTGGAGGAGTGCCGAGTCAGCGCCACGTTTCGACAATTTATATTGGTCGGCGGCGATGCGGCGGTCGGCCACTATTTTTACCCGCACCAGCTTCCGGTTACGGAGCAACAACGGCATTCGGCATATCCCGGATGCTATGCGCTCTCCAAAGTATTGGAAGAAGTGATGCTGGAACAGTATTTCGTTCAATACGATTTGGTGGGATGCTGCCTGCGCGCTCCGTGGATCATGGAGAAGGACGATTTCAAGTGCTCGCTTTCCTTCGGAGAGGATGTTTTCGGTGGGCCGCGCTGGCGCGACCTTGTTGGAGAAGATTCTGCACGTGAATATGTTCGTACCGGCGCCATACCGGTAATGCTCGACGCGAAGGGGATGAGCATCAAACGGAACTTCGTTCACGTGACCGACGTTGTGGCGGCGATCGTACAAGCTCTCGACCACCCTAAAGCACGACAAGCGACGTTTAATATTTGCATGGACGAACCCGTCGACTATCGGCAGGTGGCAGACTATTTGCACCAAACGCGAAATTTGCCACCGGTGGAAATAAGAACAACGTACTCGTCGACCTGGCTGGATAACGCCAAAGCCAAATTCCTGCTGGATTGGCGGCCCTCTTTCGATTGGAAAAGGTTGGTGGAAGAGGCGTGGAGTTACGAGCGCAAGCAGAACGATCCTCGGCGTGTCTGGTACCCCGGATGATCGCTGGTCCGCGCCGAACGCTCAACGGACATCTAAGGCAAGCAAGTGGAATTCATCCGGCGAAAAAGTCTTGTTTAGGTCTTCAAGAGCGCCTGTACGTAGGCGCGCTTCATTGGAAGCCGGCGGCTGACTTTGCCGGTAGCGTCGTGCAGCGCCGCCGCGATCGCGGGCGCTGCCAGCGCGTTGGCCGCCTCCGAGCCTCCGCCGTAAGCGCCGACTTTGGGATTGTTAATCAGCACGACTTTGATCTCCGGTAGTTCGGCCATGGTCAAGATCGGATAGGTATTCCAGTCGCGTGAAGTGATGCCGCTTTCGTCGAACATCGCTTCCTCGTGCAACGCATGGCTGATTCCCATAGCTGCTCCGCCTTCCACTTGACGCTTCAATTGCATCGGATTTACCACAATGCCGGGATCTACGGCGATGGTGTACTTCTCAACCGCAATTGCTCCGGTGCCCGGTGTCACGGCGATTTCGCAAACACACGCCCAGTAGGTTCCCGCGCGGAACATGGCAGATACTCCGCGACCACGAAGGGGTTTCGCACTGGTCGAGGTCGCGCCGGGCCGCGGCGACGGGCGGGTTTCCCATCCGGAAGCGTCTCTAACCTGCTTGAGCACCGCGATCAAACGTTCTTCCTTGGTGTGATCCAGCCGGAATTGAATGGCATCGGCACCCGCAAGCGCCGCCGCTTCGTTGATGGCGAGTTCGCGGGGATAGTTTTGCTGGAATTGGCCGGGGGTGCGCATGCTGTGGTCGCGCAGGCCCACCGCGATCGGCGAAGCCTTTTGTCCCACCTGGAATGTGCCGTGACCCAGCTCCATGACATTTGGAACTTGATCGTAGAGCCAAGGATCGGAAATTCCGTTGGTGGTGGAAGTCACTGATTTGGACTCAACCTCCGGCGCCGGCATAGTGGGTAGCCCGGCAATAACGGCGCCAATCGGGCGGTCATCTTGCATGGCCGGCATGTAGTGATCTATCTGGTAGCCCGCGATCCTGCCTTTGGGGTCCAGTGCAAGCGCAACATCCGAAAACGCGGCGGACGATTGCGTGGACCATTGCAAATCTTCGGCGCGCGTCCACTGAACGCGAACCGGTTTTCCGACCGCCTTGGACAGCAGCACCGCTTCGTCTTCCGCACCGGCATTTCCGCCGTTGGACCTCCCGTAATGGCCCGCACCCGGATGGGTATGCACAATCACCAGATCCGGGGAGGTGCCAAGCATCATAGCGATTTCGCCGCGGAGCGCCTGCGGATTTTGATTGTGAGTGTGAATGTGGACCGTGTCTGACTGTACGTCGGCAACCGCCATCGTCGGGCCAATCGGCGCGTGTTTCATGTAGGAGAATTGGTACGTGGCGGAGAATTTCTTGTGAGCCGACGCGAGGACGGGTTCCACTTCTCCCTTGGTTGCGTTGCTCTTCTGCACCGGCGCACTGGTCCAATCGGATTCTTTGCGGAGATAGTCGTAGAGTTTCGCGCTGCCCGGCAGACCCTTCCAGTCGGTCCATTTGGTGCTTGCAGCCACCTGCTGCGAAGCCTGGACCGCTTCCCATTCCGTGGGGGCGACCACGCCCACAAGATTCCCCTTCACGACGACTTGGGAATTCGGGAACTTGCTCTTGTCGAGCTGGCCGACCGATACCAGAGTCGATCCCAGCGTCCTTGGATGTACCATCCGCCCGTGCAGCATACCGGGGAGGCGAATGTCCGTCGCCCAGACCTCTTTCGCGGTCACCTTGGAAGTGATGATGGAGTTGGGGAGCGATTTGCCGATTACCGTGTACTCGCTGACGGGCCTCATCGGTGGGTTGCCTTCGACGCGCAGCCCAAAAATACTGGTTAGATCTCCGCTGACCGGTATCGTCAGCTTCAGCTGCTGATCCTTCACCAGGTTTCCGTAAGAAATACTCTGGCCACCGCCGGAAACCACGCCGGCCTTGCCGGAAAGTTGATCTTTCGGGACGCCGAGGCGTTCCGCCGCCAGGTCCAGCACAGCCTGATATGTGTAAGCCGCAGCTTTGCGGATATTCGGCGTTCCGCGGCCCAGAAAGTCGAATGCGCCGCTGCCGTCCGGCGTGCGATCCGTATCTCCCGCCACGACGGTGGTGATCGCTTCGAACGGAACCCCCAATTCGTCGGCAACGATTTGGCGGTACGCCGTGAACGTCGTTCCTTGTCCGAAATCGCTCTTGCCGGTACGAATCAGCACGGTGTTGTCCGGATGAATCTCAATCCAGGAACTGGGCAACGTTGGATCGAGCGAGTTCTTGAAGGCAGCGCCCTTGGCCGCTTTGGTATGGAAGAGTTCTTGCCCAACCAAAGCAACGCCCACTATCAGCGCACCCCCAGTCCGCACGAAGTGCCGCCGAGATAGCGTCGCGCTGCAAACATTGCGGGCATTTTCTGTCGTAGTAGCCATGGCTCACCTGCCCTTCGACATGATCGTTGCGGCGTTCTTCACCGCATCGATAATTGCGAGGTAACTTCCGCAGCGGCAAAGGTGCGCGGAAGGCCCGGAGGTCGTGAAGGCTTCTTTGATTTGCACTGTGGTTGGATTTGGATTGCGTTCCAGGAGTTCGGTGGCGACGATCATCATTCCGCTCTGGCAAAAACCGCACAAAGGAGTTTGTTCCTCAATCCAAGCCTGCTGGACCGGGTGTAGCGTGTTTTTCGCTTCTTCAGCCGAGAGCCCCTTTTGCTTGGCCCATCGCGCCGGCAGGCCTTCGAGGGTGGTGACTTCCTGCGCTCCGACCGTGGACACCGGAGTCACGCAGGAGCGCACCTCCTTGCCGTCAATCAGAACCGAACAAGCTCCGCACTGTGCCAGTCCGCAGCCGAATTGGGGTCCGCTAAGTAGCAGATCGTTTCGCAGGACGTAAAGAAGCGGCGTATCGCCGGACGCACTGACCTCGTGGCGTATGCCATTCACGGTGATCGTCGCCATGGTGCACTCCCTTCGAACAAGAATTCCGAACTCGATTCTACTCCTCAATCCGTTTCTCGATCCAGGAGTTCAAACGTCACCGAAATGGAAGGCCGGACTCTGTAAGGAGCGCCCTATGCCAGCTAAGTCTTTTCCAGTGTAGGATGTTGCACTAAGGCGGCCTGTCTCAGCGGTTAGAGCTGGCCAGTCCAGACGCTGGCATGATTTCCTGGGGGGTGTGTCGTGAACAAGAGACTCTGCTTTGTGTTTGCTGCATTGATCGCAGTTCCCGTTGCTCTCGTTGGACAGGAGAAGCCACAAGCGCCGGCCGCTCCGCCGGCGAACCCGATTACCGCGAGCGAAAAAGGCTTCTACGCGTTTGTGAGCAGCGCGGTCATCGCTGCGGCGGAGAAAATGCCGGAAGAAAATTACTCCTTCAAACCGACACCGGAGGTTCGCAGTTATGGCCAGATCGTTGGCCATGTTGCCGACGCTTCGTACACGTTCTGCTCGCAAACCCTGGGTGAAGCAAACCCGGCAAAGAGCATCGAAAAAACAAAGACCTCGAAAGCCGATCTGGTGGCCGCGCTCAAAGACGCAGTTGCGTACTGCAGCAAGGCGTTCGACAGCATGACCGATGCAAAGGGCTCGCAGATGGTAAAGCTGTTCAACTTCAATGTAGCGAAGCTCACATTGTTCTCGATCAATACGGCGCACACGGATGAGCACTATGGAAACATGGTGACTTATCTGCGGCTCAAGGGGATTGTGCCTCCGACCAGTGAAAATCCGCCCGCACCAGCGCCGAAGTAAAGCGCCAACCTAGCCCTGATAAGTCGGCCATGCGGCAGTAACCCGAACCGTCCGGCACGTCTTTGCATCGCTCTTTATATTAACTTTCAAAGCAAAGCGCTTGCCGCATTCGAGTAGCGTGTTATTTGGCATGCTAAGTTTGTGTTTGCTATCCATTTCCTGATCGGGCGGGTGCGCATCCCTGGATTAGTCAGTATTCCGGGGGCGACTCCTGCGCCCTCAAGACGAACAAATGCGCAAGCTCTTCAACGATCTGAGCATTCGTGGAAAGCTGATGCTTTTGATCAGTGGTTCGGTCTGCCTGTTCACCGCTGGCGTGCTCGTCGTAGTTTGGGTTCAGAGTTTGCGGCAGGTGCGCTCGATAGTCCAGGAACAGCTCGAAGCCAATCGCCAAGTCTTCGCCTTTGCCCAGCGCAGCCACTATCAGTCCCAGGTCTACAAGGGCACTACGCTGGCGGCCTCTTCCGAGGTTGTTCACGCGCTCGAACGCCACGACAAAACCGCCGCCTGCGCGTATCTCGGGCGTCTGCTGGCCGCTCCGCGCGTCGCCTCAAAGGATGATCCCGAGCTCGACTATATTTCGATCCGGAATCCCGACGGCGCGCTCCTGGCCTTTGCAGTCCAGCACTATCCGGTGTGCGACCCGCAGATTCTCTCCTGGCGTCTCGCCGATGTACACGAAGCACTCTCCGGCGCACCGGTAATCACCACATGGACCGGGCCCGACGGCGGCGTATATCGCATTTTTGCCGCGCCTGTGCCCGGCTCAAGCGGTCCGCTGGGCTTTCTCAATATTGGCTTCGAAGAAGATGATGGCATTGCGGCCGAAGCGAAGCTCCGCTCCAGCGTAGATGTCGTCTCCTGGCGAGAAGATGAGCGCCATCAGGCGCACATTTTGGGAGTCAGCGACGCGGGGCTGCGTGGGCCGCTGGCCGCGGTCTTGGACGAGGGACATGATCTTCGCCATCCGTACGACTTTCGCGCGGCAAAGGGTGAGTACGAAGTCGAAGAAGTCCTCGTCGCCGACACGGGGATGGTCGAACACAATCCGGCCGGACTGCACATGGCGTTCGTCGAGTCCGTTACCAACCGCATGAGACCGTTTCGCATCCTTGAGGAATTTTTGGCCGCTCTCGCTATCGCGGCTTTGCTTTTGGGCGTTGGCTTGGGATTTCTCTTCTCGGGGCCGATCTCCGCTCCACTCGTGAATCTCGCGGGTGCCGCGCGAGAGATTGAGCAAGGGAAATACGGAGCGATCGAGTCTTTCCGATCCGCGCACGCCGACCGCTTTGAGGCCAAGGACGAAATCGGCGATCTATCCCGCGCCTTCATTGACATGGCTCGTGGCCTCCAACAGCGCGTCGTCATGTCCAAGTACATGTCCCGAACCACGTACCAGATGCTCGAGCAAGGCGAATCGGCAAATCCAGCCGGGGAACGCAAATGGCTCGCCCTGATCTTCTCCGATGTACGCGGGTTTACCGCTTTCTCCGAAGGCCGCGATCCCGCTCTGGTCATCGAGCGCCTCAATGAAGTTCTGGGCCTCGAGGCCGATGTTGTGCGCCGGCACGGCGGGGACGTTGACAAATTTGTCGGCGATGCCATGTTTGCCTGATTTTCCGGGCCCGACCGTTGCCGCCGGGCTATCGATGCCGCCGTCGAGATTCTTTCTGAACTCAACTCCCGTTTTGCGGGCAAGGCCGGAACAGAAATCGGTTTCGGGATTCACGTGGGAGAGGTAGTCGTCGGCAGTATGGGCAGCCAGGATCGCCGGGACTACACCGCGATCGGGCGGAGCGTCAACCTCGCTGCGCGCCTTTGCTCCGCGGCCAAATCGGGCCAAATTCTCGTTTCCCAAGCCGTCGCGACGGAACTCGAGGGCACGCTTCTGCTCAATCCGCTCCCTCCCGTCTCGGCGAAGGGATTTCCCGAGCCGGTCCAGGTCTTCGAAGTCAATCCTGCTGACGTATCGTCCGCCGCGAAACCAGTTTTGCCTCCCGTCACCAGTCTTCCCTAGAAAAAACCCGCACCGAGCCGGAACAGCAGATTCCCCGCGAAGCGCCAGGCGTCCGCTAACTCTTTTCGGTGTACGATGTGGCAGTAAGACACTCCAGAGTTCTCGCGTTCGTGCGGATCTTAGATCTGCTTCGCCGGACCAACTCTCCCTCGCTTCGCCTAAACTGCATTCTGAGGTATCCTCGCGGAACGCAAATTAATACTAGCACACGGCTTCAGTTTTTGAGGAGGTACTATGGCTTCCCCGACGCAGGCTCAAATCCCGCAGCAGGCATCCGCACCTCCCGTTCACGCGGAAGCGGCTACGCCGCAGCCTAAGCCGCGCTGGCCCTGGCTGAAATACGCCACACCCATTCTCGTGCTCTTGCTCGCGGCTGCTGTGGTGGTCACCATCACCAGAAACTGGAATGGGTGGGAAGGTGGGCGAATCGAGCAGGTCACCGATGACGCCCTTGTCCGGGGTGACTTGACTCCCCTCAGCACTAAGGTCGCGGGCATCGTCGCCAGTGTCAAAGTCAACGACTTTCAACATGTGCGCGCTGGAGATCTACTCATAGAGCTTCAAGACGAAGACTACCAGGCGCAGCTAGCACAAGCGCAAGCCGCCGTGGAGGCAGGCAAAGCCGCCATTCAGAACAACGTTAAGCAGCGCGACCTTCAGGACGCGCGCATCGAGCGTGCCTTGGCTGGCATCGATCAGGCCAAAGCGCAAATCACGGCCGCGCAGGCCGGCCAGCAAGCGGTTCACGCCGACGTGCAGCGTACACAGGCGGAACGCTCGCGTGCGGAATCGCTGCTCGCTTCGCAGGCCACCACCCAGCAGCACGTTGAGGGCGCTGTTGCCGATGAGCAGCGCTTTGCCGCTCTTGCCGCCAGCCGCGACGCCGACCTCGAACAAGCCAAAATCGCGCTGCGCTCTAATGAAATCGCGGTCGAAGCCGAGCGCCGCTCCAAAGCCGTCCTCGAATCGCAGGAACACCAGCTCCTCGCCGATCTTCATGCCAAGGAAGCCGCCCTCACTGTCGCCCAGGTCAACCTGAGCTACACCAAAATCCGTGCCCCAGGCGACGGCACCGTAGGCGAGCGCCAAGTCCGACCCGGGCAACTGGTATCTCCGGGAACGCAGGCCCTGACCTTTGTCTCAGAAACGAAATGGGTGCAAGCCAACTACCGCGAAACGCAGATTGCCCACATGAAACCGGGCGATCCCGCGGAAATCCGTATCGACACCTTCCCGGATCAAGCCATCCATGGCAAAGTCATCGAAATCGCCCCGGCTAGCGGTTCGCAGTTCGCTCTGCTTCCGCCCGACAACGCCACCGGCAATTTCACCAAGGTCGTCCAGCGTATACCCGTCAAGATTGCCCTCGATGATCCGTCGCAAGCGGCTCGTTTGCGTCCCGGCCTTTCTGTCATTGCCACGGTGCGCACTTCGCACTAACTGGGCCCACGCCATGGCTTCCACCACCGCAGCTTTGCAATCGCCCACGCCGGCGCAAGTAGCCAAGGCGATTGCCGGCGCGATGCCCTCCGACCTCTCGCACAGCCCGCTCATCGGCATTCTGGGCGTGGTTATGGGCGCAGGAATCGTCACCCTCTTCGGCCGCCTGCTTACGCTCGGCACGGCCGACCTCAAGGGCGCAATCGGTATCGGTTTCGACGACGGCGCCTGGATTGGGAGCGCTTTCAATATCGCGCTCATGTTCATTGGCCCATTCACCGTTTACCTCGGCGGACTACTGGGGGCGCGCCGCGTACTCGTCCTGGCGGCCACTTCGTTCACTTTGCTCTGCTTGTTTCTTCCCTTCATCCACAATTACAGCCTGCTCATCACTGCTCTCGTCCTCGCCGGCCTCACGTCCGGCACCTTCTACCCCCTCACTCTCACTTTTGCCCTTCGCAATATCCCGCTTCGCTTTCTGCCGTTCACACTGGCGCTGTATGCCACCTTCGTCGACGCCGCAGTCAATATCGCTCCCTCGCTTTACGGCTTCTTCCGCGAACATCTGTCTTTTCATTGGATGTTCTGGTCCAGCGCCGTTCTCACTCCGTTGATGCTCTTTTGTATCTATCGCGGGATTGCGCCTTCTCCTCCGCGCAAACCCGGCACAGCCCCTCCCAGCTTCGCCGGATTTCTGTATGCCAGCGTGGGTTTTGCGATGCTCTTCGCGGCTCTCGACCAAGGCCAGCGCCTCGACTGGTGGCGCTCGGGCCTTTTCGACGCGTTATTCTTCGGTGCGCTGGTTTTCTTGCTGGCTTCCCTGATCCGGCGGCTTCGCAGCCCCAACCCGCTCATCGACCTTCCCTACCTCCGCCAGTGGAACACGCAGATCCTCGCCTTGGGCCTCATCCTCTTTCGCTTCTGTCTACTCGCCACGGTCATTCTGATTCCACAATCCCTTTCCATTCACGGCTTCGAGGCCGGTCAGATCGGCCCGGCCATCATCTGGACCGCCGCTCCCCAGCTCCTGATCGCCTGCATCGCCTCATTACTGCTTCTCCAGGGCCTCGATTCGCGTCTCCTGCTGGCCGCCGGTTTTGCTTGTATGGCCTTCGCTGCTTGCCTCAACGCCAATTACACCAGTGCCTGGTCTGCTTCCGACTTCTACCGCTCGGAACTGTTGATGGGTGTAGGCCAATCCTTCGCGTTCATCGGCTTGGTTTCCACCATCGTCTTGCAGGCTCTCTTTTCCGGCGGCCTCTCCAAACCGCAATACGCGCTTACCTTCTCCGCATTTTTCCACGTCATCCGCCTTCTTGGCGGCCAGATCGGCGTCGCGTTCATGACCCACTTCATCGCCGTGCGCGAGCGCTTCCATTCCAACCTACTAGGCCTACACGTGCAAAGCGGCAACTGGCTTGACGAGTTAAGCCTCCGCCAGCTCGTCGGGGGCCTGTACGCCAAATCCTCCGGCCTGGGTGCCGCCACTGGCCGCGCCGTCGGCTTGCTCAGCGCCCGCCTGCGCTTGCAATCCTACACACTCACTTTCATCGACGGTTTCTACCTGATTGCGTGGGCCTGCGTTGCGGCCCTCCTGCTCATCGCCATGTTACGCAAATCTCCGCTCGACTACCGAGATCTGGCCTTCCCCGAGGAAACGCCAGATCTCGCCAGGGCCGGGCACACTTCCGCACTCTAAAGGGACAAGCCATGAACTCACGATCCGTTTTTCTCGCTACATTCCTCGCCGCTTCCTCTGCGGCATCCCTTCATGCCCAGGAGGCAAAAACGCCCGCTGCACGCCACCTCGCTCTCGACGAAGCCGTCCAGCTCGCCCTCAAGCACAATCACGTCGTGCGGATCGCCGGCTACAAAGTCGAGGAGAAGCAGCACGCCAAGGAAGTCGCCCGCAGCGCCTACTTTCCTCTGCTCCGTAACGACAGTGGTGTCTTGCGAGTTACCGACACGCAGTTCGTCGGTATTCCCACCGGTGCTCTCGGGACCGTCGATGGCACTCCCATTCCGGGTCGCTCTGTTGTCCTCAACCAGGGCGGTCACACCTTTGTCACTAGCGGCACTTCGCTCACTCAGCCGCTTACCGAGCTGCTCAAAATCAAGCCCGCCAACGACGTTGCGGATGCCGAACTTGCCGCCAGCCGCGGCAAGGCGCACCAGACCGAAAACACCGTGGTCTTGCGCGTACATCAGATTTACTACCGCCTATTGATCTTGCAAACCCATCGCGAAGCCGCCCAGGCCAAGATCCAAGCCAGCGATTCTTTGCAGAGTGAGCGCCTGGCCCAGGTCAAATTCGGGAGCTCTCTGGAAGAGCAAGCCATTGAGAGCCGTGCGCAAGCTCTCGAAGCCCGGCAAGACCTTCTCTCCACCGAACTCCAGCTTTCCGATCTGACCATGCAGCTCAATGACGCTGTCGGCCTCCCGCTTTCCACTCCACTCGAACTTGACACTAACGTTCGCCAGGTTTCCGCCACTTGCGAACGCGAAGAATGCGTCAGTGCGGCTCTCGAATCGCATCCGGAAATCGTCGAAGCGCGCGCCGAATTCGAAAAAGCCTCCGCGGCTGTGCGTCTCTCGAAACGCGAATTTATCCCCAACGTCGAGGCTTTCGCGCGGTACAGCTACCAAGACAATGTTCCTTTTCTCGCCAAAAATTTCGGCACCTTCGGCTTTCACCTCGGCTACGACCTCTTTGACGGCGGTAAACGCAACGCCGCCATCGCGGAGCGCAAAGCACAGCTCGCCCAGGCCCAAGAGAATCTCGCTCGCGTCAAAGAAGAAGTCGAGTTCCGGGTACAATCCGCGTATAACAAGCTCGAACGCACCCGCCAGATGATGAAAGTGTCCGATGACCTGCTGACCCTTCGCAAGGAATCCCGCCGCGTTTTCATTCAACAAGTCCAGCAAGGCGCCGCGCTTCACTCCCAGGAGCAGGCCGCCGCCGCCCACGAACTCGAAGCCAAGACGCTTCTCCTGCAGTCCCAGCTCGACTACCTGCAGGCCCAGGACGAACTCGCCGAAGCCATCGGCCAATCCCCCCAATAGCCCTCTCCTCGTTCCCAGTGAGTCTGATGACAGGCCGATTTTAGTGACCTCGTTGGGCCACCAGCACAGCGGTCGGCCAACGACA
The DNA here is from genome assembly GCA_963819745.1 of uncultured Acidobacteriota bacterium. GTDB lineage: Bacteria > Acidobacteriota > Terriglobia > Acidiferrales > UBA7541 > Acidiferrum. Next base: position 29,054 of record CAWFXG010000007.1, read on the forward strand.
TGTGCATTCGGGTCCCGAGGTTGTCAGAAGCGTATTTACCCGGTTGGAAGCGCTAAATAAGGGAGCGGCTGAGAGGCTGGTCAATGGCCAAAAATGTTTGCTGCCCCCTACGGATTCCACTACACTCGACGGCGGACCGTCCGTAAGTCATTGATGGGCCTGTAGCTCAGCGGTTAGAGCAGCGGACTCATAATGCCCACGAGGCCTATTTGCCCCCACGCGCACGATAGCGCAGCCTCATGCACCGAAGGACCAATTGCCTTTGTTTACGCGTTTTCTGAGACCTTCTTGCTTGGCAGTGCCGCGCAGGTAAGCGCAGGGTCCAGTAAAGCCAACTGACACCAAAACTAGCACCGGAAAGCGGGAAAAGGTCAGTGAGCGGTCTTAGGCCCTAGCAGGGCGTGCTGAGGCTTCAGAAGACACCTTTAGGCCTCTGACTCCACTTGTCCGGTAAGACGACTAACCAGGACTTAGCCGGGAAGCAATCGTAAACAACCGGGTTCGAATATGTTTGTCGAGGGTGAACATTGCGCGACTTTACCGGAAGTCCCATTGAAGGTTGACGCGAAAGGACGGCAGGCATATATTTTGCGCGAGGGTAAACCGGATATAGATTTACTGCTCAAAGGAGATCGGATGCACTCCTTCAGGGCTGCCATAATCCTTCCACTGTATGGTCTTTTTTTCGGTCTGCTGATGCCTGCACAGGTCGAACAAACGAACGCCCCTGCAAACGCAGAGTCGAGACGGATTCAAAACGTTGCGCCCGAGGAGATGTGGGGCCGGGTAACGCAATGCACTTTTCCCAGGTATCCCGCGCTTGCCATGCAAGCTCATATAACGGGCACGATAGATGTTGGCCTGGGCGTTTCGCCGGAGGGTGATGTAGGCAAGAATTCTCGCTCGCTGGATGGTCCTCCATTACTCGTTGAGTCAGCGATGAATGCAATGCGTCAATGGAAATTCCGGCCAAATGTAGTGCAAGGAGAGGTGACTTGGTCGCGGGTACGAGCGTTGGTGCGCTTCAATTCTGATGGGACGACTGCCGTCGACTTGGCCCCCGCAATCTTAGCGGACAATTTTGGTGACGCAGGCACGCCGAAGTCAGAGGCAGTGTCGTTTCCGAGACCGGCCAGTGCACCCGCGTGCAAGCCCGCGGATGAAGCCGCCCAAGTCCCGATGTTCGTAGACGGCGCTTACGTAATAGGTACTGGCGGCATTGGCTACCCTAAGTGTGTCGCGTGTCCTGATCCGTCTTATTCCGACCAGGCGCGGTCCGCGAAAGTCTCGGGAATCGTTGTGCTCCACGTGATCGTAACAGTGGAAGGTCATGCTTCGAATATTCATGTCAAACGTTCGCTAGGTTACGGTTTGGACGAAAAGGCAGTAGAGGCCGTAGGAAATTGGCGGTTCGAGCCAGCCGTTGGCCCGAACGACAATCCTGTGCCTGTTTGGACCGACATCGAGGTGAATTTTCGAATCAAATAACCGCTCGCCAATGCCTTCATCTGGGACCTCCAGTACCAGTGTTTTGAACTCGCGACGCCCGACCCCGCTTGGCACACTTCAGCCCCGACTTTGCATTGCACTTGGCGGAGACGGTCAGTATAATCCCGCACAATATCGCGGTTTTTAATTCCACAAAGAACTTTGGGAAAAGAGGTCGAACGATGATTCGCCGAACGATGTTGGGTGTGGTGGCTGCAGCAGCATTCTGTCTTCCGACGGCCGCCCAAATGCAGCAACAAGGAATGAGTGGGTTTCATTCCGTTGCTTGCGTCAAGGTAAAGCCTGAGAAGGTGAGCGAATTCCGCGCTTGGGCCACGTCGGACTTGCATAAGTATGAGCAATCAAGGGTGGACACAGGCGCACTGTCCGCATGGTCCCTGATGCGGTCGGTTCAGCCACAGGGCAAGTCGGCAGATTGCGACTATCTCCTCATTTCCATATATCCCGGCGCGCCACCCGAGCCCCTCAGTCCTGAGGCACTGGGCGATGCCTTGAAAAAAGCAGGACTTGCCATGAGTGCGCAGCAGTTCATCGATCACCGCGATTCCATGACCACACTGGTCTCCAACAACCTGTTCCAGAATCGCGCCGCGTTAGGTTCTACAAAAAAGGGAAATTACATGCTGGTAAACTACATGAAGGCAGCCAACGTCGAGGATTGGGTTGCTTTTGAGAAAAAGGTCTGGCAGCCGGTTGCCGAGGCGTTGATAAAAGACGGCAGGGCAGCCGGATGGTCGCTGAATGTGCAGGTTCTGCCTGGCGGCAGCGATTTGAAGTTCCAGGGAGTGACCGTAGACACCTATGCGAGCTGGGACGACGTGTTCAAGCAAGACCCTCAATTTGTTGAGCGTTTCAGGAAGGTACATCCGGACATGGCGTTTGGCACGACGTTCGAGCAGTTTGAGAAGCTGCGCACCGCGGTGGCGCTCCAGTTGTTCACGGCAGTTGACGTAGTGACACCCGCGAAGTAGTGAACCTCGAAGCGGAAACCGCGATGGCTGAAAAAGGCCGGGTCCAGCACCCGGCCTTTTTCATGTCATGGTCCCTGGGCAAAGTCAGGCCGACCATTTTCAAACGCGATTTCTTCGTGAACTTCAAAGATATCTTTCAAGTCCGGCGTAACGCTCGGAACTCAGTACCGGATTCTGGGTAGGTCCTGATTAACGCGGTATCTCTAATGAGGTCGGCCGTGGCAAGAGTTTTTTCTTGGGTGTTGGCCTCCTCGGGACACACCCGTGTGGTGCTTTGTAGTTCGTGATCGCTGCGATCGTTGGCCTGCACTGTGTTCACCCTAACAGGCTCGGATCTGTGTCGCTTCATCGCTGCGGTGTTGCCCACCAACCATCTCTTCGGTCATGACGGACCATGATGACTTATGCGAACTCCCTTCTCGGCGAAGGGAGGCGGGTAGCCGAATCAATCGGACGCTGACCAGGCGCAGCAAACCGCGTTTCAGGCATCCCCGCACAGACGGCACCGCAGTGCTTCTGTCCACGACGACAGAACTCTTCATAATCGATCTGATCACGCAACATGATCCACAGTCGGATACCCAGCTTGAGCGCCACCGCCACGCGCGCCTTGCCCAGCCCCTTCTGCATCAATTTGCGGCGATAGAACCGCTGCAGCTCGGGATCGCGGCGCGCCGCGTGAGCGCCGGCTTCGTTCCACAGAAAGCGCAACAGCGGATTGCCTTGCTTGGTTACGGCGCCGCGACTATCATCGATTTGTGTCACGGAGGACTATTACGGTCAGTTGACGTTTATCGCGAATCGCGTGAGTCAGGCAACATGTGGAGAAGATGAGCGGTCCCCTAAAACCACATGTCCGGTAACGCGACTTACCAGGACTTGACGCGACCGTCGATAACTTCCGGGTTGCCGACCATCCGGACGCAGGGCGTCGTCCTTCCGGTTCCGCGCAGAGTGAAGTGTGGATGAAATCGAAGATTCGTCTACGGCAAAAAAAAACCACTCCGTGGGGTTCCCCAGTGCCCCGGTCCGTGGCAGACAAGGTTGGCTTCGTTTCTTAGAAGTCCTCGATGTGGAGTGAGCTGGCCGGATCTCCACCACGCCATGAGGCTGCAAACTCACGCTGAACCCAACCGGCATCTGAAGATCTTCCTTGGGCTTCGAGACACTTCCACAGGCCAAACAGAAGGCGTGGATTTCGCGGCGCGCGGCGCAAGCCTTCGCGAAAAATGGGTTCTGCTTCGGCCGCGCGACCCCTGCGAAGAAGCGCGGCACCGAGAGACTGGCGGATCCAGTAATACCAGGCGGGCGGCTCGTCATAATTGAGGGCATCTTGTGCTTCCACGGCGCGCCGCCAAATGGGAATTGCGGAGTCGGCATTGGTCGCGAGTCGCGCCTCCAAAACAAGCGCCGCGACGTTCATGATTTTATCGGCGGGATTGAACAGAAACATCGTCTGCTGCGGAATTGCCGCTCGCGCTGCGGCAAACGCCTGCTGCTCTTCCAGGGACTTGGCATGATCGGCTTTCCCCGCGTAGGCCACCGCTCGCGCGTAATGGCGGAGAGTCGCCGTCATGATCATTTTGCTGTTCGGGGCAGGTTCGGCCAGGACGTCGTCCCAGCGCGCGAAGCGGAGCAGCAGAAACAGACGATTCGCCAAGAAGTAGTCGGACATCTCCGGCATCGAGGCAATTTCGGCAGTGGCCCGGGCAACAAGGTCGTCCACGGCCTTGCGCGCGTCCGGGTAGAGCCCTTGTTCTGTCCTAGCGCGCAGGATGAAGTGCAGATTGTGGCCGTAGTAGCCGAAGCCGTAGACAACGCCAGGCGGGGCTCGCTTGAAAAGTTCAAGGTCGGATGCGACGGCTTCTTCGTTGACCCGCGCTGCCATTTCCAGATCACCCACGCTCATGAAAATGTGTCCACTCATGTGAATGAGGTGTGCAGACCCAGGGGTGAGCCGGTGCAGAGCTGCCGCGCTCGCAAGCGCGTACTCAGGATGTGGAGACGTGTCGAGCTCATGGACGTACAAATGGTGCGCGTAGTAATGCTCCGGATCGCGCAGAATTACGGAAGTCAGCACGCCCAATATTTCTTCAGAGCCTTCTTCGGGATGCCCTTCTGCGCTATACCAGTGGTAGCGATGCCGATTGAGGAGGCTGTCCGCAAAAAGTGTTTGGGCATCGAGATCGTCCGGGTAGCGAGCGGCCAGTTGGCGCATGGCCGAAGCATATTCGTCGTCCAGACGCGCGCCGTCTTGATTCGCAGCGCTTGAGCATCGTTTCCCGAGCGCCTCAATGTAACCCTGTTCATTCTCGGAGGCGCTCGCCATCAAGGAGCGGGCTTTTTCAATCGCAGCGAATGCACCTGCCGCATCGACATCCTGATCAAGGTCCATGTTCATGTGGCGGCCCAGTGAGAGGGAGACTCCCCACCAGGGCATAGCGGCGGAAGGATCGAGCTCGGCGGCGCGGCGGAAGGAGCGTGCGGCTTCGGCGCGATTGAAAGCCCAAGCGAGTGCCAAGCCTTGATCGAAGAATTTCTGAGCCTCAGGACTTTTGGTGGCGATGGGATGGTGGTGATTTCCAAGTCCTGGAAGGAGTTGCACGGGCTGCACGACGCTCGTTCCTGCAGATTGTTGGGCGATGGCAATAGAAGAAATACCAACCAGGAGCAGAATTAGGAGGGAAAAGTTTCGCATTGGGCCCCCTTATAGGGAATTGGGAGCAGTCTTGGGGAAGCTAGTCCTATGGTCGTGTAGATGTCAAGGTCGACCGAATATACACGAAGCCGCTGGAGCGGGCAGTCGCGATTTCCCGAAACCACCTGGGTGTAAAGTCGCATGCACCTACAAGCGACCTTGTTCACAGGCGATTGACGGTTGCGTCCCGAAATTGTGCCCGAGTCACGGGCTATGCGGAAGTTAGCACCAGAAAAATCGTAAGTTCCGGCTTGCCGACAATGCGGAAACCATCGCCATTGGCTCAAATCCAAATGACTGTTTGCCCCCGGGTGACCGGCCTGATTTGTTAGTCCAAAAGAAGTGAGAGGGTTTTTATACCTGATCGGCCCAGCTTTTTCAGACCAACCCTAGAGAGAGTTTTCGGCAGTTTGTGAACCAAGGAAATCACGGCTAGCCGCGATTTCCTTGGCGAATTCGTTCGGCGTCTTCTCACCGAGAGACCTGTGAGGACGACTCTCGTTGTATTCGCCACGCCAAGTCTCCACGATCCGTTGCGCCTCTGTCAACGAAGAGAACCAATGGGCATTCAGACACTCCGCGCGAAACGTCCCGTTGAACGATTCTACGAAGGCATTGTCGGTCGGTTTCCCCGGTCGAGAAAATGCCATGCGCACGCCGTGCTGATAAGCCCACAAGTCCATCGCCTGACTGCAGAATTCGCTTCCATTATCACAGTGCACCATCTTCGGTACTCCTCGAATGATCTTGATCCGGTTCAGCACTCGCACTACGTCTTCGCCCTTCAGCCTCTGCTCTGACTCGATCGCCAGGCATTCTCGCGTGTAAATATCCAACACCGTCAGCGAGCGAAATCTTCTTCCGTCCGCCAACTGGTCCGCAACAAAGTCCATCGACCACACCTGATTCGGGCCCTTCGCATGAAAGCGTTCTCGACGATGTTCTGCCACTCGCCGACGCCGTTTCCGGCGTTGCTGCAGCGTTAATCCTTCTTCCCGATAAATCCGTTCCACTAGATATTTCCCCACTTTCCAGCCCTCGCGGTTCAGCAGCACGCGGATCTTTCGGTAACCGTACCGCACTCGCACCTGCGCGATTTCACGAATCCGCATGCGCAGTTCCGTCCGCGGATCTCGGTCGACTGTGATACCGAAACGTCGCACGGTTCATCCGGGCTACTCCGCAAGCACGCCTCTCGCTCACCCGGTACCGCTCGTGCAGGTACTCCACCACCTGCCGACGCCGCGAGGGCTTTAGAATTTTTTTGCCAGTACATCCTGCAACATCACTTTGTCCAGGGTCAGATCGGCCACTACCTGTTTCAACCGGGTGTTCTCTTCCTGGAGTTGTTTCAACTGCCGGACTTGGTCGGCTTCCAGACCCACATACTGCTTCTTCCACCGATAAAAGGTCTGCTCGGACACCCCAACTCTTCGGAGTAGCTCCGCCAGCGGCACACCAGCTTCCGCTTGCTTCAAAACAGCCACGATCTGCTCAACGCTGAATCGCTTCTGCTTCACGGCAAAATCCCCCTTCCCTCAGGTCTAGATTCTGCCGAAAACTACCACTCCACGTGGACTAAAAATACCGGGGCCGGCCACCTCACTCCGAGACACACTTTGGCCGCAGTGGAGCGATTGGCGGGAGGTGCCTCGGAGACTCCAACTGACACCAAAACTAGCACCGAGGCGGAAGGGCGGATTCAACAAGAAGCCCCACATGCCAGCTAAGTCTTTTCGGTGTAGGATGTTGCAGTGACGGCGGGCCTGTAGCTCAGCGGTTAGAGCAGCGGACTCATAATCCGTTGGTCCCAGGTTCAAATCCTGGCGGGCCCACCATTTCCCCGACGACCTATCCCGGCGAGGTCCTGAACATGCGCAGAATTCGGCGAACGAAGAAGCAGGACGTTTGCCTTGACGCGACGGAGCACGAAGACTAGGCTCGCAGCAGGATCGGTGTTGCGACGGCGCTGTGGACCTTCGATGAGTTTCCCTACAACTTGCGCGATGCGGTTTGGCGGGCGATTGCTGCTGCAGGCGGCGGGCTGCATTGTGTTGACGCCGGCGGCGTGGTGCCAGGACGGGGTGAGCGAGGAGGCCGCTCTCAACGGCAACAACGCGCAGATTGTGGTAACGGTACGCGACATTTCCGGATCTCCGATTGACGTGCCTGCAATCGTCAGGCTATTCCGCTCGGGGGGCATCCCCAGCGGCCAGACATCGACCTCGAAGGGCGGGCGAGCCATCTTTCTTCCACAAAACTTGGGCGACTTCTCGGTAATGGTGGAAGCCGCAGGATACAAAACGGGACACGGCGACGTTTCGGTGCCAGTACCGATAAAGGCCGAAGTCGATGTGTATATGGAACCGGAAGCGGGGCCAGGCGCGATACCCTCTCCCGGCGGGGCAGTGCTTGCACCGAAGGCCAAGCTGACGCTGGAGAAGGGTTTGGACGCGCTGCGGGCAAACAAATTGGATGACGCCGAGAAGTATCTGCGGGAAGCGATGCGGCTTGCGCCCGGACACCCGGATGTGTTGTACCTGCAAGGAGTTTTGGACCTGCGGCGCGAGAAATGGAAGGACGCGGAGAGTGTACTGGCAAAGGCGACGCAGATCGATCCGAATCACGCGCGGGCACTGGCGGCGCTGGGGACGGCGCTATGCAACCAAGGGAAATATGATGCGGCGATCGCGCCACTGGAGAAATCGCTCGAGTTGAGCGCAGGAAGCTGGGAAACGCACTGGACGCTGGCGAAGGCGTATTACTATCACAAACAGTATGAAGCGGCCCTGAAGGCGTCGCAGCAAGCGCTACTGGAGTCTGGCGGGAAAGCCCCGGGAATCGAGCTACTGGTGGCGCAGTCGTTGACGGCTGTGGGTCGTTACGAGGATTCGGCGCAGATTCTGCGGGCATTCTTGAAGAACCATGGAGATCACCCGGAGGTCGCGACGGCGCGACGCTGGCTGGAACGGTTAGAAGGTGCTGGCAAGGTGAAGCGGGAGTAGGATTCCCAGAGTTTTCAGCGATCAGTTCTCTTTTGCATTTCCTGGCGGTAATCTCCTCGCCACTTTCTCCATGAAGAAAATCCTGTGTGACCGGGGAAAGACTCTCTCCTGCCACGGGTGCAGTAGAAAAAATGGGGGTTAAGCTTGCGGCCGCTCAACCCCCGGATAGTGTTGTTGACGTACGGTTAGAAATCGAAGCGCAGACCGAATTGGATGAAGCGCGGCGCGTTGTACTGGGTGTTGATGGCGCCGAACGCATCCGGTGATCCACCAAAGTCAACGGCCATGTCTCCGCTGTAGAAGCCGCCGGTGCCCAGCAATAGCGGGTGGTTGAAAACGTTGGTCATCTGGCAGTCGAAACGCGTGCTGATGCGCTCGGTGATTTTGGTTGTCTTGGAGAAGCCGAAGTCCACATTCCAGCGGCCATAACTGCGAATGAAGCCACGTCCGTTGCGGCCGTCGGTGCCGAGATCGGGAACGCGGAAGTCAGCCTGCACAGCTGCGGGATCGGCAAAGGCATTTGTCTCGCCGTTGTGCGGAGAGGCGGTGAATTTCTTGCCGTCGATGGAGATAAGGCCCGAGCAGTTGCCGAAGACGGGACCCTGCCCCCACTCTTGGCAGCTGGCGCTGTTGTAGACATCGACAGGCAGACCCGAGCCGTAGGTCCAAACGCCCGCGAGGTTCCACCCGCCGGTTACCTTGTCGACCCAGTTGCCCGTAGACCACCTGTGGCCGGCGCCGAAGGGCAGGTCGTAGGTGACTAGGGCGCTGATCGTGTGACGGCGATCAAATTGTGCCGAGCCATAGTCGCGGTCCAGGTTGAAGGCGTCGGAGGCTTCGTTGAGGCTTTCCTGGTTCTGTCCGATCTGATCGAACGCATGCGATAAGGTGTAGTTGAAATTAAACGTCAAACCGGCGGAAGTCTGCTTGCGAAGGCTGAAGAATCCCGCATTGTAATTGGAGTGGCCGTGGCTGCCGATGATGTAAGCATCCACGACTTGGGTATTGTCCGCGCCGCCGCCATTCGGTAGCGGCAGGCCCTCCCAGAAGTCCAGGACGTTGGCATTGGTAAAGCCGCCGAGGCCGTCGCCGAAGTTGTTGATGAAAAATTGCGTGCAAGAACCGCCGCAAGCAGTACCGCTCGACGCTCCCAGAGCTTCCAGAAAGGGCTGGTTGGAAATAGTGGTTGGTGCCCTTCCTGCGCGCAGGGCATTGGCGATGTTGCTGAACGCATTGGCAAAGGTCTGGCTGCCCAGCGTGAACATGTACGGCACCTGGTTCTGGGCGTAGCCCTGATACAGGCGCTGGCCGTAATTGCCCACGTAACCCACTTCCAACAACATGTTGGACGGGAGTTCTCGTTGGAAGGTCAGGTTGAAAGTGTGGGCAAAGCCGGTTTTTCGCTTGGGATCGATGCGGAAGTCGAGCGTCTCAAACGGGCTGTTGACGGCAGGGATGAGCGGCGTCCCCGAGGGGATGTTGGCGAGCGAAGGCATAGGCACAACGGTGCCATCGGTGCCGATACGGAAACTGGTAGTTGGATTGGCACCACCAGTTCCAGTGCAGGAGACCACACCGGCTGTAACAATGGGTCCCTTGCACTGCACGTTGTTGCCGAAGCCGATGCCGAGCGCCGGAATCATGACGATGCCCACGCCGTTAACGCGATCGTAGACGCGGGAATAGCCGCCGCGTAGAACGGATTTACGATTGCCAAAGATGTCGCCGAGGACTCCGTGATCGAAAGAGGGATTCCAGGCCACGGCGATACGCGGCGAGAAGTTGTTCCAGTCGGGATCGTAAGGATACTTGCGCCCCAACTGCTTGATGGGGACATAGTCGATCTGCGGGTTGTAAATCTGTCCTTCCAGCGCCATCGATTTTCGCGTGGCGATGTAATTGTCGAAATTGATGATCTTGCCGGTGGAGTCGTCCACCGCCATGGTCTGTTCGCCACTGGTTTCATAGGGTGGCAGCTGCACGCCCCAATTGAGGCCGAGGCTCAAGGTGACCGAGGGTTTAATCTTCCAGCTGTCGGTGACGTACAGGGAGTAGTTGTCCACGACGGTGTGTTGCTGCAGCGGAACGCCAGGAGCGTTCGGCGAAAAATCGGAAGAGCGGGTCAGCAATTGCTGAGCGCGGTCCAGCATGCCGAGAACGGAAGCGTAATCGGTGTTCCAGCGGGAAGTCTCGCTGGCCGTGAGCCCGGCTGGAGTGGGAATGTCCGAGATGCCGCTGCTGGAGGACAAGCGCCCGATGGTCATGACTTCGGAAGTGAGGCCGCCGACCACTTTGTCATCGCGCCGGTGGTAGAACTGCTGTTTTCCTGCGCGCCCCCCAAACTGAATGAGGTGATTGCCCTTAATCCAGCTGAGATTTTCGACAAAGGTGTAGTCTTTGCCGTTCCACAGACGGCTGCGTGCGTTCTGTGTGTCCACGTTGATAGGTTGCATTCCGACGGAGATGCCTTCGCCGCTGATACTGAGAGCGGCACTGTTGCCATCCGGCTGAACAAAGCCGGCGGGTGCTGGCATCACGGAAGGCGTAAAGGTGGCCCACTGCCACCAATGGCGCAGGAAGTCGAAGCGAAACTCACTTGTCAGGTGGGAGGTAACCTGGCCGGTGAGACCCAAGACGAGATAACGAGGTGCGAGCGGACGCTGGGCCAGAACTGCCGGTGTGCCGGACTGATCGCCCGGCAATAGGCCGCCAATGTCCACCTGGACGGGAGCGCTGAAGGCCGTCTTGCCGTAGCGGTAGCTGGCCATCAATTGCCACTTGGAGCTGATGTTGTGGTCGATGCGAATCACTCCGAAATCCTCGGTGAGAGGTGTTACGCCGGGAGCGCTGAAACCGAGCGTGTTGATCCCGTCCGCTCCCGAACCAGTCGGCTGGTTGCCCTGAGGCAGCAGGTCCCAGACGGCCTTGATGGCCGGATTGAGACCCAACCCGCGTGGATCGCACGCCGCCGTAGACCCGTCGGAGAAGGTGCAGGTGGAAGGCGCAAGAGTCTGGCCGGTGGATGGCACCACCGTAGCCGTAGGATTCAGGTTGACGAGCCCGCCGCCAAAATGGAGGATGCCGGCGCGCATATCGGCGGACGGCACGCGTCGAACGATGTCGCCCGAACTCTTGAACCGGCGGCCTTCATAGTGCACGAAAAAGAAGGTCTTATCCTTCCAGATTGGACCGCCGAAGCGACCTCCGAATCGATTGTCCTGGAGCAGCGGGTCGGGCTGATCGAGGCTGTTGCGGGTCCAGGTGTTGGCGTTGAGATGGTCATTCTGCAAGTACTCATAGGCGGCGCCGTGAAAAGCATTGCCGCCGCGCCGGGTAACCATCTGTACTTCACCGCCCGCCGAGCGAGAGAAACCGGCGGTGGCGTTGTTGGTGACCACACGGAACTCTTCCAGGCTCTCCACAGGTGTGGGAACAACAGCGCGAGGAGTCGCGCCGAAATTGGTGCCGCTGTATTGCCCGCTGCCCGCGGTGCTGTCACTGGCGTCGCCGCCGTCCAGGAGGAAGGTATTCTGGTCGCTCCGCGCGCCAGCGACTTGACCGCCAGTGTTGTCACCCTCGCCGGTCAGGCTCGAAGAGCCGGGGCTGTTAAAGCCCGGATTGGCCAAGGGCTGAAGCAGGAGCAATGCGGTCGCGTCACGCCCGAGGCTAGGAAGGTTCTCAAGCATCTTGCGTTGGAGCACGTTGCCAACGGCAGCATCCAGTGTTTGTAGCTCAACGGCGGCGCCGGCTTGCACCTCGACCGTCTGAGCCATGGTGCCAATTTCCAGTCTGGCATCCAAGCCCAGGGACTTGCCAACCTGCACGTCGAGAGGACCGATAGACAGCGTTCGGAAGCCATCCTTGGTCACAGTAACCCGATATTGTCCTGGCGGAATGCTAGCGAAGGTGAAGGATCCCGAGTCGCTGGTGGCTTGGGTGCGCGATTCATTGGAAGTCAAGCTGCGTATCTCCACGCTAGCGTCGGGAACAGTTGAGCCCTTTGGATCGGTAACGACTCCGGTTACCGTGGCAGTTGAAGAACCCTGCCCGTGCGAGGTCCCGGGAATCAAGAACACCAGGGACAGAATAAAGGACAAGAGAAAAAGGAACCGCTTGGCGCATAGGAAAGAGGACATCCCACCACCTCCGGCCGAAATTAAGATAAGGAGCCTGGCAACCGAGGGAAACTTGGGACTGGTATAGAACTGGGAAGAAAGGTTGTCAAGATAAAACAGACCTTAAGTCTAACTAAATTTCAGCTAAAGCTGGCTTGAGAAACCGCTCGTACCTCCGGGAGCGTGCATGATCATGATAAGGTCACCATCTACAGGTCGTATTCAATCGCAATTTATTGAGGGTCAGGCTTCTTTGGAGCTCATACTCCGTTGGTCACAGGTACGGCCCTGGCGGGCCCACCAAGGGTTGTGAAGTCGTCAAACAAGCTCACCGAGAGCCGCCGAGTAGGACAGTAGATGCGCGTCTGTTCCCCTCGCGGCAATCAGTTGCACGCCTGTGCCATCGCTCGTCGGCAGCGTCACCACGGGCGCGCCGGCAAGACTCATTGGCGTGGTGTATCGCAAGATAGCTTTGCGCGTAGCAGAGTGATCCGCCCTGGCGAGGAGCCGCGACACCGGTGCGCACGGTGCCGCAATAAAGTCGTATTCCTGCAATACCCGATCATTTTTCTCACGGAAGCTGGCATGTCTTTCCCGCGCTTGCCCAACTTCTTGCTCGGAAAGAGACTGCCCCCAGCGCAGCCTGTCCGCAATTACCGGCTCGAACGGTGAAAAATCCCCTGCGGTTTGCAACGCATGGATCTCCGCGGCTTCCCGAGCCTGGATCGGCGCGTAGATGTCCAAAGCTCCTTCCCACAGACTTGCTGGGAATGTGGACAACACGGCGCCGCAGTCTCGTAGTTTTTGCTGCCACGCCTCAAAGGCTTGCATGACCGTCGAGTCACAGTCAGACAGGAAGTCCGCGCTGACCGTCGCAATTCGTACTCTTGCGCCGCTCCACACCGGTACGCGCAAGCCGAAGAGCGCTTCCGCGAGCAGAGGCCGATCGCGAAGGTCGCGGAACAGCGAGCCGAGCGTGTCAAATGATTGCGATAGATGTACGCCGCCCCGCCACGGCCGCATTGGTGTGCGAAGCCTCGAGTGACACGCGAAATCCGGCCAGCCCGCACAACGCCGCCGGCACCCGAATCGATCCTCCGGTATCTGTGCCGATCGCGGCTAAGGCCGATCCCCTCGATCACGCTGGCCGCTCCGCCGCTGGAAGATCGACCAATCAGGAGTTCGGGATGTCCCGGTTGGCGGCGATCGCGATAGTCCGGATCTCGCCGTGATTCCATAAGCAAGCGGATGCAGGTTGGTCTTGCCGGTGATCAAAGCACCCTGGCCCTCTCAGGCGTGCCGCGCACAGCGGAATCTGTCGCCGGAATGTCCACTTTTCGGCGTAGAAGCGCGAACCGCAACTGGTCACAAATACCGCAAGGTCGAAACAGTCCTTTAGAGAAACGGGTAAGCCGAAAAGGAGTTGCTGGATGGGTGTCCTTCGATTGCGGCGAGCCTGCTTATCGCGCTCGATCCAGGCGGAGTCTGCGAAATATAAACGTTTCGCCCGGCATTACTATTAGAAGATGCGAGAGAGTCACGCGCGACTTCTTGTAGCGTGGTCTGGCCACGGTCAGGTCTTCGCGCAACTGCCGCACCGGACTGAGGAAGTTACGCAAAATTTTTAGAGCTCTTTCAAATTTATGGAAGCGGTGTTCAGCTCGACTTGTTGTCGCGCCTTTTCGCTGGACTCGAGGAATCGCGAACAGGCAGCCGAGGGAGTGGCGGCTCTAAATTCTCAGCGACGCAAGCAGCATTCATTCGTCGAAAAGTTCCCCCATC
>CAWFXG010000008.1:0-90487 GCA_963819745.1 uncultured Acidobacteriota bacterium
TTTTGGAGAAGGGCCAGGCACCACCTACATGGCCATGTTGTCTTAATACGAGGCAGCAAATCCCAGACGCGCCAAACATCCTTCATTTCGGCGGGAGTGCCGAGTGACACGCGAATGTATTTGTCCATAACCACCTGAGGCATGACCCGGATTCCATTTTTCTTCAGATGTTCGAGGGCCGCATCCGGCGGGACGCAGTGGATTTACGAGCACAAAGTTTGCGTCGCTATCGAGCGCGCGCATCATGTGGCCGTTGATTTGATTGAGAAACTCCTGCCGATCATCGGCATTGCGCTTAGTCGCGAAAGAAACGTACCGGGTATCGTCCAAAGCGGCGGATGCCGCGCGAATGGCCATGCCGCTAAAAGGGTAAGCGGGGCGAGCTTTCAGCAATTGTCCAGCACGTTCGGTTGAGGCTACAGCATAGCCGACGCGCATACCCGCGAGGCCGTAAACCTTCGAGAACGTCCTGCAAACGATGACGCGAGGATCATCGACCGGCTTATCCAAGAACGAAGCGTAAGTTTCATTTGGGTCTACAAAGTGATGGTAGGCCTCATCGATCAGCACAGTGGTCTTGGGCGATAGCTTATGGAGAAACTGCTCGATATCGGTTCTCGGTGTGAGCGCGGCCGTGGGATTGTTCGGAGAGCAAATGTAAACCAGTCCCGCTGAATCGCCGGCTCGCTCCGACATTGCCGCCAAGTCGTGGGCGTAATGCGGATTCAAAGGAACCTGCACGACTTCGGTTCCGATGCTTCCCGCAAAGCGAGCCATGGCGGGGTAGGTGGGCGAGGCCACAATCAGTTTTCTGCCAGGGCCCGCAAATACGCTGGCGGACAATCGGAGGATCTCGGACGAGCCGCAACCCAATACGACATTGTCAGGCTTGACCCGGTGCAGCGACGCTATCTTGGCGCGCAAAGACTCATATTCCTCACGAGGATAGCGATTGTCGAGGAAGGGAGTGTCTCGGAGGGCTGCGAGAACCTTGTCGGAGGGACCGTAGGCATTCTCATTGTGGTCCAGGTAGATGATGCGGGAGGGAGAATCTGCTGCAGGAGGTTTAGCCTCAGTCGTCGCAACCAGGCTGCTCACGTTCAGGAATGCGCGGCAGCGCCGGCAATGGCTCCCGCGCCTAGCCGACCGAGGAGCTTTCTACGTGAAATGGACATAGTGCCTCCGAGCAGGAAATCTGCCGTACGCAAACAGAACGTTGGAAAGGTACACCAGCAGGCCTACGGTTGGCTTGATCTCTTACTGCTTTGGAACCAACGAAGTCCCTCTGCTTCCAAGCCATGCGAAAACCATCGTACGGCCACGGCGACAGCGACCGCAACCGGCGCGAAAGGCCGGTTGCGGTGAGGTCGCTGGATTAGGGCTTGGGGCCGGTCAGGTCCAATTCAAGATTTCCTGAGTAGCCACCGCCCCGCCGGTCGCGCCGGTGAAGCCGACATAGGCGGTGCTGCGCTCCGACTGTCGTCGGAATGTTGACAGCCCAGGAGGTGGTCGATGTATTCGCCGGGGTCGTGAGATCGGTGACCACCATGGTCAACGTCGTACCGTCATAGGTCATTTGCACCTGGAAGGTGTCACCGCTGAGCAGATTGACGCCCCCGCCGAAGGTGGTTGCAGGTGTGGTTGGCGAAGCTCCGTTGACGTACAGGCCGGTGGAGTTGGTACCTTCGCCATTGTTGTTGTGGATGTCGAACTTGACAGCCACGCTGTTGGCGATGCCGCCGGTGCCTCCCGGCAAAGGAGCGCCATAGCCCAAGCCACTACCCCAAGGACCAATGGCCGTGGGGCTCACGTTTTGGATGACGAACGTAATGCCATCCGCACCCGGGTTGGTCAATTGGAAGTTGAACGTGTTACTGAAGTTGCTGACGTTCACCTTGGTGCCCCAATAGGCGCTGGCGACCTGGAAAGTGGTGCTGGTGTCGGTCAGTTGCAACCGGGTGCCGTTGAGCTTGGTGTGCCCGTTGAATTGCATTCCGGTAGTGGAAAAGCCGCCAGCGAAATTGACGGTCGGAGACGTTGTGCCGCTTGTGATAGTGAGCGACGTGCCGGCCGTATGGCTGAGAGCGCCGCTGGTGGCGGTAATCGTCAACGGATAGGTGCCCGTGGCGGTGGTGGCGGTGGTGGTGATGTTCAGAGTGGTAGAGCCACCGCCTGTGACCGAAGTGGGTGCAGAAAGAACCAGTTGCACCGGTCGGGAGGCCGCCGACGCTGAACGTCACCGTACCGGAGAAGCCGCCGGTGGCCGTGATCGTGGCGGTATAGGAAGTGCCGCTCCCCTGAGCGATCGATCGCGAACCCGGACTCATAGAAACGCTGAAGTCGGGCGTGGCCGTATTGATAACGTAAGCCGCCGTACCGACCGCGCTTGGTGAGAACCCCGAGGCGGTAGCGATGGCATTGACGGTTTTCGACGAAGCCACCGAAATCGGCATGGAATAGAGTGCGGTCGAGCCGCCCACAGAAGTTGCGGGCATCGAGCCGTCGGTGGTGTAGAAGATGCTGGCGCCGGAGGTCGCGTCGGAAATCATGACGTTCTGCGTGCTGGTGTATGTGCCGGCGACAGGCAGGAAGGTCGGTGTTGCTGCCGCCGACGTGGTGCCGCCTGCAACGTACTTCCAGGTTTTGATTTCCTGCTGCGCGGTGGAACCACCGGTACCCGCGGTGAAGCCAACATTCCCCGTGCTCGAGCCGATCGTTGTTGGAATGTCGATGGCCCAAGACTTGGTGAAGGTCTGTGTCGGGACGGCGGTGTCGGTAATGGTCATGGCCAAGGTTGCGCCGTCATAGGTCATATGGACCTGGAAGACATCGCCGCTGAGCAGGTTAACCCCGCCGGTAAAGGCCGTTGCCGGAACAGTCGGCGTAGCGCCGTTGGTATAAATTCCTGTTGAAGTGGCGCCCTCACCTGCGTTGTTGTGGATGTCGAACTTGACGGCCATGCCTTGGCGATGCCGCCGGTGGTTCCGCCATACCCGAGGCCGCTACCGAAGGGTCCAATGGCTGTTGGGCCGACGTTCTGGATGGTGAAGGCGAACTGTCGGCGACGGGACTGGTCAATTGGAAAAGTAAAGTCGTTGGTGAAAGAACCGACACCGACCGGAGTAATCCAGAAAGCACTTCCTACCTGGAACGTAGTGGAGGTATCGGTAAGCTGCAAGCGGGTGCCATTCAGCTTGGAGTGTCCGTTCATCTGGATGCCCGTAGGCGTGAAGCCAGTCGAGAAGTCAACCGTGCCGCCTCCGCCTCCACCTGTTTGAATGGTGATGACGGATGTGGCGATCGAGCTCTGCGAAAAACCGGTAGCAGTTGCCATAGCCTTCACGGTGGTAGTAGAGGTGACCGTGAACGGGCCGGTGTATTTGGTAGAGCTGGTCGTCGGATCGGCGCCCGTGAGCGTGTAGTAGATGGTGGAGCTCGGAGTACTGTCGCTCATCGAAACGGTTTGAGTGGCGGTGTAGGTGCCGGGCACCTGGAGAAATCATCGGAGTAGCGGCCGGCGAAGCGCTCCCGCTCGCGTTGTAAATCCAACTCAGGATTTCCTGCTGCGCGGTGGAACCACCGGGTGCCCGGTAAAGCCCACGAAGGCAGTCGTGCCGCCGACAGTACTGGGAATATTGATGGTCCAGGACGCGGTGAACGTGTTGGAAGTGACGGAGGTATCGGTGATGGTCATCGTCAACGTGGTTCCGTCGTAACCGAAATGCACGCGGAAGATGTTCCCGTTGGCGATATTTATTCCGCCAGCGAAGGCAGTGGCAGGCACAGTCGGCGCCGCACCGTTGGTGTACAAGCCGGTCGAGTTATTCCCTTCCCGGCGTTGTTGTGAAGGTCGAATTTAACTGCGACGCTGTTGGCGATGCCACCTGGGAGCCGCCATAACCGAGTCCACTGCCAAGTGGACCGATCGCGGTTGCCGCGTTCCCCTGCATGGTGAAGGTGAAACCGTCGGCGATGGCATTGGTTTCCTGGAACAGGAAGTCGCTGGTGAAGGAAGCGACGTTTACCTTGGTGGTCCAGAAGGCGCTGGCAACTTCACTGCCGGTGCTGGTGTCAGTTAGCTGCAATCGAGTGCCGTTCAATTTTGTATGCCCGTTGAACTGCATCCCGGTTGCCGAGAAACCAGATCCGAAGTTAATGGCGCTGGCTCCGGAATTAGGAGCGACGACCAACGAGATGTTGGAGGAACGGCTGGTGGACCCGCTGACCGCAGTTACGGTGAGTAAGTAATCGCCAACCGCCGTGGCGCCCGTAGTCGAGATCGTGAGCGTCGAGCTGCCGGAGTTAGTTACGGAAGTAGGATTGAACGAAGCAGAGGCTCCGGCCGGAACGCCGCTGACACTGAAAGCAATGTTGCCGCTGAATCCGGTGTCGCCGCTGGCGGTCACGGTGTAGTTGGCACTGCCGCCTGGCAAGACGGACTGGGAGAACGGAGATACCCCTAGCGAGAAAGCAGGCGCACCTTTCACGGTGATGGTACGCGTCGGCGGGATGGGGTCGGTGGCGCCCTGGTTGTCCGTCACAGTCAATGAGGTAACGTAAGTTCCCGCAGTGGTGTACGTGACTGCCCCCGGATTGGCCAAGTTGCTGGAGCTGGGACTTCCGCCCGGGAAAGACGAAGAATACGCGCTAATGGAACCATCACTGTCCGTGCCCGTGCCTGCGTAGGTTACCGACTGGCCGACGGTTATGGTTTGATCGGTCGAAGGGCTGGTGATGGTGCCGTCCGGAGGTTGGTTCCCGGGACTACTGGTGACTTGCACCACCGACGCCATGGAAGGCACCCCGGCATCGTTCAAAATGAAGAGCATGTAATAGCCCGGAGGCGCAATGTTTCCGGTCGGCGGACCGGTGACGTTGAGCACGCCGGAGCCGACCGTATAGGAGAGGCCGACATAGCGCTGATCCATGTTGAAGGCGTGAGTTACCGCGCCATTGCGCATCAGAACGACGGAAGCGATGTTGGCCGCATCGGGCGTCTTAACCTGGAACGCGGCGCCATAACCGATCTTGGCCGTAGTCAAGCTGGTGATCGAAGGGCGCGTAGCGGCCGTGCCGTTGGAATTGAACAGGTACGGAGGCGAATAGACCTCCATGTGGTTCTCGAAACTGCTGGCGCGTAGGATTGCCTCCGGCGACCCACACCGTACCGTCGGGCATCAGCAAGCTAACCGAGTGATACAAGCGCGGATAGACCTCGGCGCCCGCGGCGGAGAATGTGTTTGAAGCGGGATCGTACAGGTCGGCGTTGAGGCTCGGCGTTTTCAAATCTTCGTCATCGAGCGAACCGCCGAGTGCCAGGATCTTGCCGTTCGGCAACATCGTCGCGTTCATTTCAATTCTGGGCTGAGACATATTAGGACCGCTGACCCAGGCAGGTTTGGCGGCCGAAAGGTCGATAATTTCGGTGGTGACGGTTGAGGGATTACCCCTCCAAAAGTCATGATGCGCGGCTTGTAGTTGTTAGCCGGAGTGAGCGGCAACATGACGGAAGAACCATACGTCCGGACACCGCCGTAGACAGTGTTCGCGACGCCGGTCTTCCAAGTCATCGTAGAAGGATTGAAGATGCTGGAACTTGTGGCCGAACCAGAATTAAACACGGTGCCATCGGGCAACAGATGCAAACGCGGATACAAAGGCGGAGTGTAGGGAGCCGCGGCAGCCGCGCTCCATCCGGAGCCAACCGTGTACAGCTGGACGGAGGTATTTGTGCCCCCCGTCGCTTTCAAACCGGAGAACACCAAGACCCGGCCATCGCCTAAAACGGTGCTGGTGGGATACCAGCGGCCGTCATTCATATTCTGTAGGTCGGTGAACTTGTTGGTGCTGGGATCAAAGACGGCAGTCTTGGGTTGGCCGTAGAAGGGGTCGTATTGGATCGTGCCGCCCATGATAAAGGGACGACCGTCGGGCAGCACCACCATGCCGTTACAGAACATGTCCCAAGAGATAATTTGGGTGCTTATCGTGCCCGCTTGAGGGTCCCAGACGCCGGCGTAGAGCGTGGTATTCGCCGGATTATTGCCGGATCCGGTGACAATGACCACCTTGCCGTTGTTCATGAGCGCCACGTGCACAGGATTGATGGGCATGGTGTACGGCAGAGTCTGCCACTGCCCCTGTGTGGCTGCCTGGGACTTCGCCGCAGGCGCAAACTGAGTGAACATCGCGAGCAGACATAGGGACAACCCGGCGATGAACGGACGGCTGAGTAGTCGGTCCATTACTTACCTCTTCAATTTTGATCAAGCGGGGGACAGCAAGCCTGAGGGAATGTGCGCGTAGGATGCCATTCTCGAGGGGAAAAAGGCGAGTAATTTTTGAAGAAAATCGCCAGAAATTTGAAGAAAAATAATAACGCGAACTGGAAGGGCAAATAAACCGTGCAAACTATTTCCACAAAGCGTCCGGGAGCGGGAAATTTGGGAAATTCGATGCTAAGTTAAATTGGCAGAGCTATTTACCGCGAGGGCAAAACCCGTGGAACGAAAGTGCTAGAACTACCGAGCGTAGTAGCGGAGGTCCTAGGACGCGCAAGAATTTTTCTTTTGACGATGCGAATTTTGAGCTTGATTTGAATCGCGAGAGAGCCTATAAAAATAGCTCAAGAAGTTTCACCGGAAATTGTCAGAGTTGTCAGCGAGTGTCGCGATCCTACCCCGCAGTCGCGTAGTAACATTGACGTTCCGGCAAATTCTCTAACCATCTGGGACTCAAGAGAGCGGAGCTATGCCCGATTACGAGGATGAGCTTGTTACTCGAGCTCAAACTGCATGGTTTGCTGTTTCTACGCGCTCCCGGCAAGAGCGACCAGTCGCCTCGATTCTTGACCACCTAGGCATTCCAACGTTTCTACCGCTCGTCACGGAAACACATCGCTGGAGCGATCGAGAAAAAAAGGTCCGAGTTCCGTTGTTTCCTTCGTATTTGTTCGCCCAGGGCCCGGCCTCCAAGAGTTGGCAAATTCGAGTGCGCCGCGCAAAGGGCGTGGTTGGCATCGTCGGAAATGCTCGTGGTCCGGTGGCCGTTCCTGACAAGGAGATGGAGGCGATTCGGTGCATTTGGAGACAGGAGCTGCCAATTTCGCGTTGCGTTTTCCAGTCCGAGGGAAAACGGGTGCGCATTGTGGGCGGCGAATTGAACGGAATGGAAGGAATTCTGAGCGGTACAGGTGCAGAGGCAAGACTCTTGTTTTCCATAGCGCTGATTCAACGGTCGGTCTCCATCAGCGCCTTGGAATGCAAGTTTGAAGCGACGGGCGGTTCAAGTGGAATAGCTGCCTAGGGTTAAGTCGGACTAGCTCGAAGGGTAGGATGGCCATGTTCCGAACAACACGCTGGTCAGGAGCGAAGCTCGAAATGGGTAGTGCGTCCAATTACAGACACATGGCATCAAAACTGCGATGGATTTTGTTCAATTATAGTGACTTTGCCGATTACCGAGCCCCGGGAAATCGAGGATGATTTGAGCACCCAGACAGCACCAGTACCTGCATTGGCGCTGCAAGGCCGACAAGAGGCGAAGAGTGCCCGGACGGATCTGACGATATTTTACCTTGTGGCCGATCTCATTCTGGTTTTCGCTTCGGCTTGCCTGGCGACCCTGTCTCGATTTCCGCTATCGACGCCCGACTGGGGTACGACCTCGGAGACGAGCGTAATCAAACACTTGGGTTTCCTCGTGCTGTACGCAGGACTTCTGGTTTTGTCGTGCCACGTGTACAAGGTCTACGACGGCAACGGAATACGATCATCGCATGACGAAATCGGAGCCGTGCTGAAGGCCGTCGGCATGGCGACACTGCTGGTCGCCGCCTTCATTTATCTGTCGGGCGTCAAAACCATCTCGCGCGTAGTGGTGGGCGAAACGGTGGCACTGAGCACGATCTCGATGATCGGCTGGCGTCAAGTGCGCCGTAAGAGAATCGTGGATGGTTTGCATTGCCGAAATGTCTTGATCGTTAATGCCGGTCCGATGGGGCGGGACCTCGAGAACCACCTTTCGCAAAATCGGCACCTGGGTTTCGCGGTGAAGGGATATCTGGACCGCCGGCAAAACCGGACCCACACCCACTATCCGGAGCGGCGCCGCGAGACACCTGATCCCAAGATTCTGGGTTCGGTACTGGATTTGGCTCGCGTGGCGCGCAGTAACTTCATTGATGAAATTTTTATCGTCACGCCGGAAAACCGGGACCTCGTCAAGCACCTGATTTTTGAGGCCCGGCTAAACGGGGTCGACGTGCGCGTGGTTCCTGATCAATACGACGGGTTGGCCGCCGCCGCCCCAATCGAGTATGTCGGCCATATCCCGTTGATGTCGTTCTGCCATCAGTCGGTACCGACATTTGGTTTGCTGATCAAACGTTACATCGACATCTTGCTGGCGCTTAGCGCACTGCTGGTGCTGACGCCGCTGTTTCTGGTTGTTGCGCTGATTATCAGGCTGACTTCGCCGGGATCCGTCTTTACCACTCGACGCGAGTGGGAAAGAAGGGTAAGGAGTTTACGTGCTACAAGTTCCGGACGATGGTACAGAATGCGGATGAGCTACGCGATTCCCTACATCACTTGAACGAGCGCGAAGAGATCCTGTTCAAAATCAGCAACGATCCGCGCATCACCCCGGTGGGCCGGTTCCTTCGAAAGTACAGCATCGATGAGCTGCCGCAGCTGGTGAACGTGCTCCGGGGAGATATGAGCCTGGTCGGCCCGCGGCCTCCCGTGCCCAGCGAATACGAGCAATACGCACTCGAGCATTTGCGGCGATTGGACGTGGTGCCCGGCATCACTGGACTGTGGCAAGTTGCATCGCGCCGGGATCCTTCGTTCCAAAACTACATCACTCTGGATACGCAGTACGTAAACAACTGGAGCCTGTGGCTGGACTGCAAAATCCTGGTGAAAACCGTGGCGGTAGTTTTCGCGGGAACTGGACAGTGATGGGAACGGTGTCCAAGCGCTGGGAGGAGAGCGCACTACGGCAGGCCGGGCCGGTTAGTACGGACATCCGTACCAAGGCCGGGCGCGTCCAAATTGGTGGGGCTGCAGTGGATTCCCTAAGCTTCGCGGAAGCAGTGGAATCGATCGAGCGACATATTCTGGAGGGACGTTCGCCGGCGTACGCGGTCACGCCAAACGCACAGCACATCGTGCTGCTGAACGAAGACCAGCGGCTGAAAGGCATCTACGACCAGGCGGAGTTTGTTTTTGCGGACGGAGCGTCGTTGTTGATGGCCGCGAAGTGGCTAGGGCGGAAGTTTCCGGAGAGGGTCACCGGAGTTGACCTGTTCCAGGCGCTATGCTCTTCGGCAGCCAAGCGTGGTTTTCGCGTTTTCCTCTTGGGAGGTCAGCCCGGCTCCGCTGAGCGAGCAGCGGCGATTTTGCAGGAACGCAATCCCGGATTGAAAATTGCCGGCACGTACTGCCCGGCGTTCGGCTTCGAGAATGACCAGGAAGAATTCCGGAGAGTTCTGGAAACCGTCAAAAATTCGAAATGTGATCTGCTATTCGTGGGTTTCGGAGCCCCAAAACAGGAGTATTGGATCGCAGACAACTACGCAGGCTTGGGAGTTCCGCTGAGTATGGGAATTGGTGGTTCTTTCGATATGGTTGCGGGAGTGACCCCTCGGGCCCCGAACTGGATGCAACGCATGGGCCTGGAATGGCTGTTTCGTTTGATGGCAGAGCCAAAACGGCTGTGGAAGCGATATCTCATTGGCAATCTGAAATTTATGAGCATCGTAAGGAAGCAGCGCCTGGCTGCCAAGAACTGAGCTTAACCTAAAAATTCCCCGCAGGCATTTCTTCCGAGAAGAGCGTTCTGAGAAACTATTCGGATTTACGGAGCGATGAATGAATTCAAAGATGAGCATTCAGCCACGAAACAACGAGATGCCCCTGGCTCCCCGATTTCCTTTTGAGCCATCGCCTTCCAGTCAGCCGCTGACCATGCACGATGCATTCCGCGTGCTCAAGCGGCGGCGCAAGGCCGCTCTAACTTTCGCAGCCAGTGTCCTGATCCTGGTGGCAATCTATCTGACATTTGCGACCCGGCGGTACGCCGGTGAAATCACGCTGGAGTTCGACAAGCAGAACGCAGATATGTTGGGATTGAACCAGGCTGCCGGTGGCATCGGCGATTCTCTCGACTACAACATCACCCTGCAAACCCAGGCCGAAATCCTGGAATCAGACACGCTGGCCCTCCAAGTAGTAAAAGAACTAAACCTGGAGGACACCGAAGACTATCGGAAGAGATTCGATCCCGTCGCCTTCGTAATGGGTTTGTTCCAATCAACGGAGCCATCGGAAGACGGGTTGCCTCTGGATCAGGCACCGCGTCGCCGCGTGGCCATTCTGAAGAAATTTCATAAAAACCTTAAAGTGGAACTGGTTAGCGGCTCGCGCATGATTCAAGTGACGTTCCTGAGTCCGGACCGGTATCTCGCTTCGACGGTGGCCAACAAACTGTTGAGCGACTATCTCGATTACAGCTTCCAGACGAGATATCAGGCTACCGCCCAGACGACCGGCTGGCTGGGGAAGCAACTCGGAGAGTTGAAAGCCAAGATGCAGGACGACCAAGCGCGCGCCGCAAAATTGCAGCGTGAAGCGGAGATCTTTGGCGTCGGCCAGGACAAACACAACGCGACGCTGAGCCACCTGGAAGCGTTGGATACCGCCCTCGCCACGGCCCAGGCCAACAGGATCGTCAAGGAAGCCGCCTACCGTGCGATGCAGAACGGCGACCCTGAGGTAGTGGCGGGTTTGGCTAATAGCGCCAGCATGGGCGTAGCCGGCGCGAACATGCCACAGAACAACGAGCTCCTCACCATCCAAACCTTGCGTCGACAGGAATCGGATCAAAAGTCCCGCTTGGCTTCTCTCGGGGAGAAATACGGCTCCAAGAATCCACAGGTAATTGAGGCGCAACAGCAACTGGAATCCTTGCAAGCCTCCATTACCGCCGAGGGCAAGCGACTGGCTCAACGTTCCAAGAGCGACCTGGATATCGCGGCGCATACCGAGGGCATGGCCCGGCAGGTATTTCAGGAACAGAAGAACGTAGCCGAAAACCTGAGCGACAAGAGCATTCAGTACGAGATCGCAGCCAACGAGGCGACGGCTTCTCAGCAACTGTACGAGGACCTGCTGCGAAAGCTCAAGGAAGCCGGCATTATGGGTGGCCTGCAAGCAACCAACGCCCACATCGTTGATCCCGCGCGCGTGCCCGACAAGCCCGCGAGTCCACGATTCCTGCTATTCATCGCGGGCGGATTGGCCTTCGCACTGTTCGGTGGAGTGTGCACCGCATTATTGGTAGAGGCCAGTGACGACACCGTGGCTTCGATGAATGAAATCGGCGCCATCACCGGGTTGCCAACTCTGGGTTTCGTCCCACGCTATAAGGCCCTGGCGGGTCCAAGGGTCGACAAGCTGCTTACTCATCGGACGATCGATGTTTCCAACGGCAAGAGGCCAGTCGGGATCGGCACAATCATTCCGTCGGAGGTGCCTCGACCGAAGGTGATCGTGGATCGCGATCCGATGATCGGAGAGTGCTTCCGGGCCATACGTACCGCGGTGCTGCTGGCCGCGAAGCAGAACAAGAGGTCTCAGGTGTTTGCGGTGTCGAGTCCGCTCCCCGGCGAGGGTAAGACCACCACCGCTTTGAACCTGGCCGTAGTTCTAGCCCAGCAAGGCTCCAAGGTACTGCTCATTGATGCGGATATGCGGAGGCCGGCTTTGGAGAAGGAACTGAGGCTGGACGTAGGACGCTGGGAGGGTTTGAGCACGGTACTGAAGACCGGAAAGTCGGATTCCGTGATCGTGCCCTCTCCGATTCACAAGAATCTCAGTTTCCTGCCGGCCGGACCGCAGCCGCAGTACCCCGCCGACCTGCTGGCGTCTCCGCAAATGATGACTAGCTTGGAAAAATGGCGGAGCGAGTTTGATTTTGTAATCGTCGACACGCCGCCGATCTTGCTGGTCACGGATACCGTGGTGTTGTCTCCAGCCGTGGACGGCGTGGTCATCGTGGCACGCCAAGGAATCACCGGGCGAGAAGCATTGTCCAGGACTTCCAACTTGATTACCGCCGGAGGCGGAAACGTCCTCGGGGTGCTGCTGAACGCCATCGACAAATCCTCGGATGGTTATTATGGGTATTACGGCCATCAGGCGTATTACGCAACGCCGGAAGCCATTGGGAGCAAAGCATCATGAAGAAAAGAATAATGATCATCGCCACGGTTCTAGCACTGTGCTCGCTGGGCGCCAGCGCACAAACTCCAACGCCGTCAACCGCACCGAGCGGCGATTCAAGATCCGCCCTAAAGCTGGGTCCGGGAGATCTGATTCACGTTACGGTTTACGACATGCCGGAACTTGAACAGCGTGTACGAATCTCGGATCACGGCACCGTCACACTTTCACTGATCGGCGAGGTTACGGCAGCCGGAATGACTGCGGAAGATTTCGCCCGATTCGTCGCGATGAAGCTCAAGGATGGCGATTTCGCGAAACGTCCCAGCGTAACGGTGTTAGTTGAGGAATACACGACGCAGGGTGTAACGGTGGTTGGAGAGGTAACGAAGCCTGGTGTGGTGCCAATTTACTCAACGCACAGCCTTCTGGACATCCTTTCAGCCGCTGGCGGACTGAAGGATTCGGCGAGCACGGAAATTGTCATTCGCCGCCAGGGCGAGTCCGGAGATGGCGAGCGCGTTCAGCTCGGGCGCGATCGGGCTTCGCTGACGGGAGCGACGATTAAAGTGAATCCTGGAGACCAGGTTATCGTCCCGCTGGCCGGAATCGTCTATTTGCTCGGGGATCTGAACCGGCCCGGTGGCTATGTAATGAGTGAAAATGGTAAGATTACTATGTTGCAGGCTGTCTCCATGGCCGGTGGGTCCACCAGAACTGCCGCCGAAAATAACACCCGGTTACTGCGACCAAACGGCAACGGCGGCTACGAAGAAAAGAAGATTGCTTTGAAAGACATCATGATGGGCAAAGCGCCTGATTTCCAGCTTCAGCCGCGCGACATCGTGTATGTCCCCTTCAGCGGCGTGAAGCATTTCCTGCTTGGCAGCCAAGCCATTCTCGGTGCGGCTACCAATGCGAGCATCATTCGCTAGTCACTTTTGTATTTTGGACGTGTAGTGGGTTTCGTAGTTCGGTCAATGTTCGAAATTAGCATCCATCAGCGCTTGGACCAGCCCAAGAGCCCTGGGGAGGCACGCGGGAGTGGTCAGTAAGGCATCCTCATATGCAAAAATCCATAGCTTCCCTACTCAGCGATCAAATTACCCTGCCCGACACCGTGGAACGGCTACACTCCTCCTTCAAGGAGGCTAAGCCGTACCCGCATCTGGCCATCGACAACATGCTATCCGGCAGCATGCTGGAGAAGCTTGTCCAGGAAATCCCGTCGATGAACGGAGAAAAGTGGGTGCACGAGGACGACGATCACATCAAGCGCTTCAACCTACGATCTGCGGTCGAGCTGGGTCCGTACGGCTTCCAGCTGACTTCGTTCCTGCATTCCGCAACGTTCCTCTATCTCCTATCGGAGCTGACGGGAATCTGGGAACTCTTACCGGATCCTTATCTTCAGGGCGGCGGGTATCATATGATCCCGCCCGGCGGAAAATTCGATATTCACGCCGACCGTAACACCGCCTATGAGACTGGCTTGACGCGGCGACTTGCGCTCATTGTTTACCTCAATAAGGATTGGAATCCAGATTGGGGCGGCCAGTTTGAACTGTGGAATGCTACCGGTACGCAGTGCGTGCAGTCCATCGAACCCGCATTCAATCGCACCCTGATCTTTGAAATCTCCGACACGAATTATCACGGCGTTCCCCGACCTGTGACTTGCCCGGCTGGTCGCAGCCGAAATTCTTTCCTGGTGTACTACCACACCGCGTCAGTGGCAGGAAAAGCACCCGCACCCCACACATCCCTTTATGCGCCGAGCTTTTATGGAAAGAAAAAGTCTCCCGTCCGGGAATTTATGAAGGATGTCACACCTCCCATCGTACTGCGGACACTGAAGAGGGTTCGCAAGCGCGGTGGATGAGGCTATCGAAAATTAACAGCATCTAGAAACCCCTAGACACTACGGAAGATAGCGGATCGTCGCTGCCTCTGGTTCCCTCTTCTTCCGGTCTTCTCCACCGCAAACGACCCAGCTAACACGCGAGAAACCCACAATGGCATTCACCCAAGGAAACGTCTTTCCGCCCTCCGGCACGGTGTTCCGCGCTATGGACGCCCCGTTCCTGGGACAACGTGAACTGCGGGAAGTGTCCGCGTTGGGGATGATCGCTACTTACCTGGCGTTGATGCCTTTACTGTTCCTTTCCGCGCGTGGATCTTTTTCCTTCGAATATCAGGAACTCAATAACGGAGCAGTTGGCACCTTCGGAAGCCTCGCTATTCCGGCTTCCGCAACGGGTTCCTTGGGCCACACGCTGGAAATCGCGGCGATGTATGGGATCGCTGTGCTGTTGATGATTCCCTTCGCCAAGCAAATCCTGCGCACATGTTTTGAGAACAAGATCGTTCTTTTGCTGCCGCTGCTGGCGATCTTTTCGACGATCTGGTCACAGGATCCGGGGCGCACCGCGGCTTTCGCGGTGCTGGCATTGGTCAATACGCTGTTCGCCGTCTATCTGACGCAAAGATTCAGCCCGAATCAACAGATGGAAATGTTTCTGCTGGCGGGAACCATCCTGGCGATCTCCAGTTTTGTCGTGGTTGCCGTGCTGCCGGGAGCCGGCATCGATCACAAGAACGCTACCGTGGGCCTGCAGGGCGTGTTTCCGCACAAGAACATCTGCGCGCTGGTCATGGTGTCATTCTTGCTGCCCGCGCTGGTGCGCCGATTTACCGGCAGTTTCCCCGAAGTACGCCGCGCCTTATATGTGGTGATGGTGACGGGACTGATCGCGGCTACTACTTCCAGGACGGGTTGGATCGTGGCTGTGTTATGCATCGGGTTCATAGCAATACTGAAATTCGCGCGAAAACTGCGAAACACGGAGCGCGCGCTACTGTTCCTGGCGTTGCCGGTAGCAGTGGCGTTTATGAGTTGGCTCGTATTCATCAATGCTTCCGATATTTTGACGCTCCTTGGAAAAAACAGCACGCTCACCGGCCGGACGGTGATTTGGCAAGCGGTCTTTTCCTCCATCGCGAAGAATCCGATTTTAGGTTTTGGCTACAGTGCTTTCTGGATTGGTTTCAAAGGCGAGGCGTTAAATTTGGCTTTAGCTACCGGCTATGCCGGGCTAAGCAACGCTGAAAATGGCGTTCTGCAGCTGTGGTTGGAAGTCGGGTTAGTCGGAGTAGGCATCCTCGCTTTGCTCCTGATGAGGACTTGTAAAAACGCGATCATTTGCCTGCGCAGCAGTTCTTCCCAATACGTGCTGTGGTACATAGCGCTGCTGTTCCTGAATCTGCTGGCGCTGGTCGATGGAGACAAGTTCATGGTCCCGCATGCGGTGGAGTGGACGATGCTTATCATGGCGGATATCGGACTCGCACTGGAGGCGAAGAGGCTGAAGGTCCTGCAAGCCGCATGAAAATAGTGCGGGAAGAACTGCGAAAGCTGCGAACCAGTACACTGGCGCAGAACGCAGGCTGGATGTTCGTCGGGCAGGCGCTAGGTTTCATCCTGCAGGCCGCATATTTCGTGCTGCTGGCCCGCCTGCTGGGCAGCACGGAGTACGGTATCTATGCCGGTACATTCGCCCTGGTCACTATTGCAAGTCAATACAGCGGCTTGGGCACAGGCACCGTTTTTCTTCGCTACGTTAGCGCCGATCCCAAAAAGTTCGCGGCTTACTGGGGCAACATCCTGCTGGTCGTAACCGGCGTCAGCCTCACCCTTAGCCTGCTCCTTCACCTCGTCGCCCCGTATCTATTGAATCCCTCCAGCGCCGCCCTGGTTTTCCCAGCCGCCGTCAGTGTCTGTTTCTGCACCCAGGTTGCCTTCAGTGCGGGGCAGGTTTTCCAGGCTTTCGAGCAGTTGCGCATCACCGCTCTGATGAATCTGCTCACGAATTTCATGCGCATGCTTGCGGCTGCCGTCTTGGTGATAACTCTGCATCACGCAACGGCTTGGACCTGGACCTTGGTTTCCTTAGCGGTCTCCATGGTCGCCGCTGCAGCGGCAGTAGTCGCCGTAACCGTGCGACTTGGCCGGCCCAAGTTTGTTCCGCACCTCTTACGGGATCATGCCGTTGAGGGTCTCGGCTATTCGTTCGCGTCATCGACATCCTCCGTTTACAACGACATCGATAAAACAATGCTGAGCCACTACGGCATGAATGTGGCCAACGGTATTTATTCGATGGCCTACCGCGTCGTCGAGATCGCCACGATTCCGGTCTTCTCCATACGCGATGCAGCAATGCCCCGCTTTTTCACGCAAGGCGCCAAGGGACTGCGGTATGCAGCCGCGCTGGCCACTTCCCTAATGAAACGCGCGATGGTGCTGGGGCTGATTTCGGCCGGCATCATGTATGTCACCGCGCCGCTAATTCCCTACATCATTGGCAAGGATTTCGCGCAGAGCGTTCAAGCCCTGCGCTGGCTGTGCCTGATTCCCTTTTTTCGCAGCGTACATCAAATGACTGGTAGTGCGCTCACCGGTTCTGGACTGCAGAGATATCGCACGTCGAGCCAAATTGTTGCGGCCGGCGGCAACTTCGCGCTCAATCTGTGGCTGATTCCCACACATGGATGGCTGGGAGCGGCGTGGGCCAGTTTGATCACGGATAGCGGGCTAGGCATCCTGAACTTTGTTGTTCTATATTTCCTACGAAAGCGGAATGTAGACGTGCCCGTACCGACCAAGGCTGTAGTTTAAGTATCCGCGGGACAGTTGAAAGCAACTTTGCGGAAGCACGCAATGGCAGAGGGATCGCGAGTCCTTGAGTTTGCGAAAAAAACGAATCTTGCTGGTAAGTTTGGGATACGAATTTGGGGGCGTAGAGGCTTACCTCAACAATCTGGTCCAACTGCTGGAGGGAAAAGCAGAATTCTTCGCGCTGTGCTTCCAGCCTGAGTTGGTCAAGTCGCTTCGTGCCCGCTCGGTGCGGGTTATCCACATGCCCCGCCCCCCCAAGACGCTTAAAGGTCTGACATTCGCGATCGCCGCCTTATTGCTCCTACCGGTGGTGCTATATCACCGAATTGACGTTGTTCAGATCAACGGCTATGCGGAGGTGATCTTGTTGCTTCCCGCGAGGATGCTGGGGTGCAAAGCCATGAGCACCCGTCACTTGACGCTGGACGTCACAGGCGCGCACTGGTACAACGCCCCCGGCAGCTTCTTGGCGCGTTTTTTATACAAAACATGCGCCCGCTTCGCCAACCGTGTCATCTGCGTCTCGAACGTGGTGGGACAACAGATTCGCCAGTTCGTGCCGGAAGAAAAAGTCTCGGTGATACCCAACTGGCTGCCGCGAATTGAAGCACGATCGGCCCCTGCCAAAACCAGAGATCGATCCGACATACGTATCCTCTTCGTCGGCCGTTTGAAGAAACACAAGGGGTTACAGCTGCTGCTCACCGCCCTGCAAGGCGTGAGGAACGTCGAACTCACGGTCGTCGGCGATGGCGACCTCCGGAAAGAATATGAGTCGCAGGCATCGTCGCTGGCTAAAGTGAATTTCGTCGGTTTCCAGTCATCCACCGCGGCGTTCTTCCAGGCTGCGGACATCTTCGTGATGCCGTCGCTAGGCCCGGAGGGGCTGCCTCTCGTATCGCTGGAAGGCATGGCACATGGTTTGCCTTGTCTCTTCAGCGATTTGCCCGTGCATAAAGAAATTACGAACGACGGCGAGGCGGCCATGCTGTTCGCCTCTGGCGACGCGGAGAGCTTGCGGACCAGGCTGATGGAACTCATGCGCGACCCAGTCCGGCGGCGGCTTTTTGCGGAGCGCGGCTATCAAATAATCCAGGAGCGTTTCTCTCCGGCGGTTGCCCAACGATCCTACGCGCAGGCATTCGGCCTAGACGGAGAATACCAGTGAAGAAGGTTCTCGTTTTCGCCGAACGGATGCTGCCCTCCACGCAGACCTTCATTCCGATCCAGGTTCGTTCCCTCCAGAATTTCGCTCCTCGCTATATCGGGCTGATCCCAGCTACGCCCAGTTATTCCCTGCCCCATCAACCTATTTTGCTAACGGAACGGCGAAACCCTCTCTCCCGAGCCCGGCGTGAACTTTATCGCTGGTTCGGAATTGCGCGGAATTTCCATGCGCGCGCGCGGGCCGAGGCACCGGACCTACTGCATGCGCATTTCGCTGAAGGTGCGACGGCCGCGGTAGCGATTTCCAACGCATGCGACGTTCCTCTGATTGTTCATCTTCGTGGAGGCGCGGAGATGCAGCGCGATTCCGTCTTGCGGCAAAGGCTGTACCAGTGGCCTTACCTCCTGTGGCGGAACAGGCTCTGGAAACGGGCTTCGCTATTCCTTTGTGTGTCCGAGTTTATTCGCCAGAAAGCGCTTGTCGCCGGCTTCCCAGCCGATAAGCTTCGTGTGCACTACACCGGCATCGATTTTCGCTTCTTTGCGCCCACGCAGCCCGCGCCCGAAAGAGACCGGAGTCTGGTGCTGTATGTAGGGCGTCTCGTTGAATATAAGGGCGCGGACCACCTCGTTCGTGCCATGAGCATCGTACGGAAGACTGAGAAGGACGCGCGTTTGTTGCTCATCGGCGATGGCCCTTTTCGACCGCAAGTGCATGCGCTTGCACGGGAGTTGGACGTTCCTTGCGAGTTCCTGGGGGAGCAGCCGGCGACGATAGTTCGCTCGTGGATGGAGCGCGCCAGGGTTTTTTGCGCGCCCAGCATGACTCTTGCGGATGGCATGAGCGAAGCTTTTGGAAATGTTTTCACGGAAGCCCAGGCGATGGGTTTGCCGGTAGTCAGTTACCGACACGGTGGCATTAGCGAGACCATGTTGGACGGGCAGACCGGCATCCTGGCGGACGAATACGATTACGCAGGTTTAGCCGGCGGCCTATTGCGCTATTTGCAGGATGACCAATTCTGGGCAGCATCTCACCAGCAAGGCAGGATCTGGGTCCGCGAATTTTTCGACGTGTACAAGCAAACCGAGAAACTAGAGCAGACCTACGCGGAGGTCCTAGCCCGCTACCAGCGCAGAGTGCCTGAGCCCGCACCCGAGCCATTGCGTCGCGCCAGTAATTCTTGAGTTTCTCGCATCTTACGACAGGAGTTCTATTCTCGATATGAAGCGAAGATCCATGTTGAAGAGTGTTGCGGGCCTGGGCCTTCTTGCCGGAGACGTTTTATCGGTACTGCCCATGTTCGCCAGCAGCGACCATATCGCGGATCCCAGAAAATTTGGCGCCACCGGCGACGGTAAAACTAAAGATACCAATGCCTTACAGCAAGCGATCGATGATTGTGCTCGCGCCGGAGGCGGCACGGTGATGGTGTCGCCGGGAACATATTTGATTGGCACTATCATCCTTAAGAGCAACGTCACCTTGAATCTGGACGAAAAGGCGACTCTCCTGGGCAGCACGGACCTTCAGGATTACGTCATGCCGGACGACGCCCTGGCGGCGCTCCACGCAAAGGACCCGAGACAAGATCCCAAGCATTTGATTTTTGCCTTTCGCGCTCAAAACATTGGGATTACCGGACGCGGCACGATCGACGGTTCAGGATCTCACTTCCTGATTCCGTCCGGGAAGCCCGAACCGAAGCAGGAAGATCTGTGGAAGCATGTCGCCGCATGGAGCTGGAAACGCAGTATCGGTATTTCTCCGATGGTCGAGCTGGCCTTGTGCACGAATGTCCGAGTAGAGGATGTGCTGCTGCAGAATGCCGTCGGCTGGACTTTGCGCCCGATTGCTTGCAATTCCGTTCTGATCCGTGGAGTGCGCATCCGCAATCCAATCTATTATCCCAACACCGACGGCATCGACCCCACCAGTAGCCAGGACGTAGTGATTTCGGATTGCGACGTAATCACCGGAGACGACGCCATTTGCGTCAAGAACCTGAGCCCGTACGGCGGTGACAAGAGTGTCTGCCGCAACGTCACCGTCAAGAATTGCCGCCTTTCCACTGGCACTAATGGGTTTAAGGTTGGCATCGAGGGATTTGGCAAGTTCGAAAACATCAACTGCTCGGATACGACGATTTACAACCTCGACACCCCCTACAACCAGCGCGCGACGTCCGGAATCTGCATTGACATGCCAGATGGAGGATCGATTGATGGCCTTTCGATTTCGCGCATTACCATCAAGAACGTACGGACGCCCATCTTTGTCCGGCTGCAGAACCGCATCGGTAAGCCCACTGCCAAAATGAGCGGAAGCCTCCGCAATGTGACTATTTCCGACGTGACTGCCACAGGAGCGATCCTTACGTCGTCGATCACGGGAATACCGGGATATCCGGTGCAAGATATTACGTTGCAAAATGTCAGTATCGAGACGGAGGAACCGGGCGAAGCGGATTGGGCCAAAATCGACGTTCCGGAAAAAGAGAATGCCTATCCGGAAGCGCACATGTTCGGCAGGCTGCCGCCCTACGGGCTGTACTGCCGTCACGTTAAGAACCTACAGCTCAAGAACTTCCGAGTGGACTCGAAGACGCGCGATCCACGCCCGATGCTAACTTGTGATGACGCCGACGGTTTCCGGATGGTGGGCGTGACGGGCACATCGCCAGGAAAAGGCGAGCCTCTGTTCGACATGCGAAACGTGCGTAATGTTTCGATTCAGGGCTGCTCAGCGCCGGCCGATACGCCGGTGTTCGCCCGGTTCTCTGGCGCGAACTGCCGCGACATCAACCTGAGCGGTAATGATCTGCATCTGGCGCAGAAACAAGTAGATGTGGCGCCGGATGTCCCCCCCGGCAGCGTTCGGACAGATAACGGTACGGATCACTGAGAGGTTCGTGCAGCGTTGACTTCCCTAAATCAGCGCCGCGCGAAATCCTGCACCACTTGATCGTAAATCCCCTCAAGCTCCGCGGTTTGCGTGGCGATGTCAAATCGCTGCTGGATCCAGTTTTTCCCCCGCTCGGAACTCTCCCGCCAGAACCTCTCGTCCTTCAAATAAGTCAACAGGTTCTCAGCGAGCTGGACGTAATTTGCTTCTGGCGCGAGCAATCCTGTCTCGCCATCTCGGACTACCTCAGGTATGCCGCCGTGGCGAAAGCTAACCACCGGAACGCCCATCGCCTGTGACTCCGCAAATACCATGCCTAAACCCTCGCTGTCCCCGTCCTGAGCAGTGACGCTGGGTACGCAGAAAACCCTCGCTGAATCCAACGCCGCCCGGACGGCATCCGCCGGTTGCTCCCCCAAAAACGTGCAACGGACCTGAAGCTCTCGGGCCTGTGCTTCCAGAGAGCTGCGGAGGTGTCCGGCGCCGATGATTGTCAACTCGGCCGATGGTCTTTCCCGCTGAACAAGGGCCATAGCCTGCAGGAGATAACGGCAACCCTTTTTCTCGGTAAGGCGCCCGACGAAAACGATCGATTCCGGATTACGCTCCTTCGTAGAAGGCAAGAAGCGGGAACGATCGATACCGATATAGTGAACGCGCAGTTTATGTTCCGGGAAACCCGCCTCCAAAGCCTTGCGCTTGATGAACTCCGATACGCAGATGAAAACCGACGTACGCCGCCATAATTCTACCTTGCGCCGAAGGTAGACGCGCCCACCAAGAGTCCGTTTCAGCATCGAATCGGTCACGGTAATGTCGGCACCGTGCAACGTAACGATAAGTGGCGCCTTCAATGTCTTCGCAACGGGAAGCGCGGTAACGCTCTCGGTGGCGAAGTGCGAGTGAATCAAGACCGCGGCGGTATCTCGAATTTGCTTCAGAAAATGCGGGGCGATTCCGGACAAACGGTATAGATGCAGTTTCGCACGTGAAATGGAGTGGCGGCCGTTTACAGCCAGGATGGTGTCGTCGGGCAAAGGCAAGGACCTTGGCGCCCGTTGCAAGCCAGCAAATCGTGGGCGGTATTTCCGAAGCGCGCCGGCTTGAGCCTGGATAAAAGTCTCGGACATCGGCAGGAGTTCGGTTTTGTAGATCAATACGGTCTTCATGCGCTCGTTTGTCCGCGGCTAGTCATGGCGAATCCATTCTAAGGCATCAAGGCCGCTACCAACGCCACACTCGCACTGAGCGTTGGCCATTTGCGTACCGCGCTACCCGCAGTCTTCCCGTACGCGCTAACCGCTCGATAGAGCTCCAGGTTTGTCTGCAACGGCTGTTGCGCTGGGCGGGTAGCAGAATCTCGACAAAACCGGAATGATTGCAGGAGGCCTGTTGACCCCATCCTCCGCAGTGCCATCGCCCCAAAAGGCATCGCAACATATGTTGCATGGTGATAGGATGCTGGGCGGCTAGAGGAGCCGCTCGACGGCAGCCTCTTGGACGGCATAGCTTGACGGATCTTCGGCTGCATTATAATTGCGTTCGGAAGCCGCGGGCCTTCCCTTGGCGAAGGCGGCTCAGGGTCTGGGCGAACCAGCATGAGTGAATCTGCCGCATCGCCGGTGGAGCAAAAGATTCTCGTCCGCCACGCGGAGACCAGCAAGGATCTTCAGACATGCGTGGAATTGCAGCAGGTCGTCTGGGGTTACTCCGCCATAGACACGGTCCCCGATCAGATCTTCGTTGTAGCCCGGAAAACCGGCGGCCAGGTCCTTCTCGCTCGTGACGGCGACGAGCCGGTCGGCTTTGCGCTGGCCTTCATGGCCCTCCGCGAAGGCTTCGCTTACCTTCATTCTCACATGGTTGGTGTGCTCAAAAGCCACCGGGACCGAGGCGTTGGGAGAGCTTTGAAACTGGAACAACGCAACGATGCAATCGCCAGAAAGATCGCGCTGATTGAGTGGACATTTGATCCTCTGCAATTGAAGAACGCGCACTTCAATATTGCCCGACTGGGCGCAATCGTTCGCCGCTACATCCCCAACCTGTATGGGCGCACGACCAGCCCGTTGCATGCCGGGTTGCCAACCGACCGGCTGGTCGCGGAATGGTGGGTGCGTTCCGCGCGAGTGCGGAACATAACGGTAGAGCGGCCGCGCTATAATTCCAGCAAAACCGAGAGGATTTCCGTCCCAACGGACATCGGCAAACTGTGCCAATCCCAGCCGGAAATCGCGGAGAAGACCCAATCCGACATTCGTGCCCGGTTCGAAGAACTTTTCGCGAAAGGATATGCGGCAACTGGATTTGAAATTGCAGGCGATCACGCAGAATACCTACTGGAGCCTTATGAAGATTGAGTCTATTGGATTGCGCGAAATTCAGATGCGTCTCAAGGCGCCGTTTGAAACCAGTTTTGGCACCACCCACAGCCGTCGCATTATTTTGGTTGAGGTTGTAGCGGATGGCGCGATCGGTTGGGGCGAGGTCACCGCATCCGAGGTGCCCGGTTACAACGCGGAAACCACCGACACCGCCTGGCACGTCCTGTCGGACTTCATCGCGCCGGCGGTAATTGGCAAACATCTTGCCAACGCCTCGGACTTCCCTGCCCTGGTAGCCGGTATACGCGGCCATGAGATGGCCAAGAGCGGGGTCGAAAACGCTTTGTGGGATGCCGAGGCTCAGCTCAAGGGCCTGCCGCTGTACCAGGTGCTCGGTGGCACGCTCGAAGAAATTTCCTGCGGCGTCTCCCTCGGCATCCGCGAGAATCCACAAGCATTGGTGGCGCGGGTCCATGAAGAGCTGCGCAGCGGTTACCAGCGGATCAAACTAAAAATCAAGCCGGGCAAGGATCTCGAGTACGTTGCCGCCGTGCGCAAAGAGTTCCCTCAGATTCGCCTGTCCGTGGATGCCAACTCCGCCTACCGCCTGGGCGACGCCAGTCACCTCAAGCAGTTGGACGAATTCAACCTCTTGATGATCGAACAGCCTTTGGACTGGGACGACATCCATGCGCACGCGAAATTGCAAGCGCAGATCGCCACCGCAATTTGTCTCGACGAGTGCATTCATAACGCGCGTCATGCGCTCACGGCAATTGAGTTGCATGCCTGCCGAATCATCAACATTAAATTGGGCCGCGTCGGCGGGCATACGGAAGCTCGGCGGGTGCAGGAAGTCTGCCGTCAGCGTTCGATTCCTGTATGGTGTGGTGGAATGCTGGAGACCGGGATCGGTCGGGCGCACAACATCGCGATGTCAACCCTGCCCGGATTCATTTTGCCGGGTGACGTTTCCGCAAGTAAACGTTATTGGGCGGAAGACATCATCGAACCGGAAGTCGAAGTCAGCAAGGAGGGTACGATTCGCGCTCCGCAATCCCCCGGGCTCGGATACCGTGTGCGCCGGGATCTTGTGGAGCGACTCACCGCCCGCCGCAATAACTGGGGCGCCATGCTGAAGACCGCTTGAGTGACCTGCAGGAAATCGGGCTACTGGGCTAACATGAAAAGAAATGGTGAGCTGGTTCAGGAAGAAATCTCACGAACTTCGGAGCTAAGGACACACCTGATGACACCTAAGACTTCCTTGCGTTTTCGTGCGCTGCTCGCTGCTTCTGCCGCAATTCTTCTGGTGGGCGGCCTGGGCCGGGGATTGTTTGCTCAGACCGATCATCCTCAAACGCTGGAAGAACGCATCCAGAAAATCATGGCGCGTCCCGTGTTCGCGCACTCGCGGTTCGGCATCGAGTTCTATTCCATGGATAGCGGCAAGGTGCTGTACCAGTTAAACCCGCAACAGCTTTTCGTTCCCGGTTCCACCACCAAATTGCTGACCATGGGCACAGCGCTCGAGTTGTTCGGCGGAGACTACGCATTCCATACCAAGGTATTCCGCA
Source organism: uncultured Acidobacteriota bacterium (assembly GCA_963819745.1). GTDB lineage: Bacteria > Acidobacteriota > Terriglobia > Acidiferrales > UBA7541 > Acidiferrum. The sequence goes on from CAWFXG010000008.1 coordinate 24,879, forward strand.
CTGGTCCAATCAAAAAGGACGGCACGCTTGACGGCGATTTGATTCTTGTCGCCAGCGGCGATCCTAATCTCTCCAACCGGATTCAGCCCGACGGTACTCTGGCGTTTGAAGATGAAGATCATTCCTACGGAGGCGCGGATAGCAAGGGTCTGCCGGGCGATACGCTCGTGGTGATTCGGGACATCGCGAAACAAATTGCCGCCAAGGGTCTGAAGCGCTTAAAGGGCAAGGTACGGATTGACGCCAGCCTATTTCCGGAAGGGGATCGCGAGCTCGGTACTGGCGTCGTGATTTCTCCCATCGTGGTGAACGATAACGTTATCGATGTACTGGCCAGTCCGGGCACCACGGAGGGCTCAGCCGCAAGTCTCAGGATTTCGCCACAGACCAGCTATGTTTCCATCACCAATCTCACCACCACGGGTAAAGCCGGTTCAAAAGCTTCCCTCGAATACGCTGACGAAAAGTCGAATGCGGACGGTACCCGCACGGTAACCCTTCGTGGAAGTATTCCTTTGGGCGGCAGTTCCTCAATGGTTTCCTATCCGGTGCCAGATCCCAGCCGTTTTGCCGCCACAGTCCTGAGCGAATCCTTGCGGCAAGCGGGAGTCAATGCTTCCGTCGCTCCCTATGGCGAGAAAACGGACTTCAAACTCCTCGCAGCGAACTACAAACCGGACAATCTCGTCGCCGAGCACGTCTCTCCTCCGATGAAGGAGGAGGCCAAGGTGACGCTGAAGGTCAGCCAAAACCTCCATGCGAGCAGCATGCCTTTTCTCCTTGGCTCCATCCTCGCGCACAAAGAAACGCAGGTTGATCAAGCGGGCTTCGACCTCGAAAATGAATTCCTGACCAAGGGTGGACTGGACCTTCGCGGCGCCGCGCAGAGTGATGGGGCCGGCGGTAACGCCTTCTTCTCTCCCGACTTCATGACCCATTACTTGCTTTTCATGTCCAAGCAGAAAGACTTCGCGGACTTTTATCGCGCCCTGCCGATTCTCGGCAAAGACGGTACGCTTTTCAAGATTCAGGTGAACTCGCCGGCCGCCGGCCATGTGCACGCCAAGACGGGAACGTATGGATCCTACGATGCCCTGAATAGGGATCTGATGGTCACCGGAAAGGGGCTGGCCGGTTACATGGACACGTCCTCCGGAGAGCATCTGATTCTGGCGATTTACGCAAACATGGTGGCGGTGCCGATGGACGATCCGGAAGCGACGCAGAAAATCGTCGGTGAAGCTCTCGGTGAGATTGCCTCGGCGGCGTACGACGCGCCGCTGGTTCCTCTGGCGCCCGTCGTGGCCGCCGGAGAAGTGCGCAACGAGTACGACGTCATCCTGAAAAATGGGAAGATCATCGACGGTTCGGGCAATCCATGGATCTCCGGGGACGTGGCTATCCGTGATGACCGCATCGCCGCCATCGGCAAGTTGGATGGCACGCGAGCTAAACACGTTATCGACGCAACGGCCTTGGTGATTTCTCCCGGATTTATCGACATGCTTGGGCAGTCCGAGATGTCGCTCCTGGTCGACAATCGCTCCATCAGCAAGCTTTCTCAAGGCATCACCACGGAAATTACCGGAGAAGGCGGGTCCATTGCCCCTCAAAATGAACGCACTATCGCTCCGATGCAGCCCTTGCTCGACCAATTTCACCTCAACATCGACTGGACCACGTTGGACGGCTATTTCCGGAGGCTCGAAAAGTCCGGCACGCCGCTGAACATCGGCACCTACGTCGGAGCAGGCCAGGTTCGCGAAGCGGTTCTTGGCGACGATGATCGAGCTCCGACCGCGCAGGAGCTCGAGACCATGAAGGGCTTGGTGGCGCAAGCCATGCAGGACGGAGCTTTCGGTATTTCCACCGCCCTGATTTATCCTCCCGGACACTACGCAAAAACGGACGAGCTGATTGAGCTCGCAAAAGTTGCCTCGCAATACGGCGGCATATACGGCTCCCACATGCGCAGTGAAGGACAGACGGAACCCGAAGCAATCGCGGAGGCGTTGCGCATCGGCCGCGAAGCGAACTTGCCTGTCGAGATTTTCCACTTGAAAGTAAGCGGTAAGACGCGCTGGGGCAGCATGCCAAAAATCGTCGGCTTAATTCAGTCGGCGCGGGATGCTGGCCAGGACGTATCGGCGGACATGTATCCGTACGTCGCGGGCGGCACTGCCCTGGCATCCAGCTTGCCGCCGTGGGTCGCCGACGGTGGCATGGAAAAGCTGCTTCAGCGCCTGCACGACCCAGCAACTCGCGCGAAGATCAAAGCGGAGATGGCTGCCGATCATCCGAGCTGGGAGAATTTGTTCTTCGACAGTGGCGGCGGAGTCGGCGTCCTGGTTTCCGGGGTGAATAGCCCGGACTTAAAGCAATATAACGGCAAGACCATCGCGCAGATCGCCATCGCTCAAAAGAAGACGCAGCTGGACACGCTGTTCGATTTCATCATCGCCGATAAAGGCCAGACCGGGGCGCTCTATTTCATTGCCAACGAAAACGATTTGCAATTTGGCTTGAAGCAACCCTGGACCAGCCTGTGCCTGGATGCGGGCGAGATGTCTCTCGATGGCCCCCTTTACGAGGAGCACACCCATCCGCGCGCTTTCGGCGCCATGCCTCGTTTCCTGGGTCACTATGTGCGAGATTTGCACTTGTTGCCGCTTGAGCAGGGCATCCGCAAGATGACTTCCCTGCCCGCTCAGCGCGAGCGGCTGCGCGACCGCGGCTTGCTCAAAGAGGGCTTCTTCGCCGACATCACCGTCTTCGATCCCAGCCAAATCATCGACACCTCCACCTACCAGCAGCCTTCCAGCCTTTCCAAGGGCGTCCGATATGTCTTCGTCAACGGCCAATTGGAATATCAGGATGGGATATTGACCGGTGTGACCTCCGGTCGCCCGCTTCGTGGGCCTGGATGGAAGCCGGAAGCGCCAATCCGGCACTAGTGTGTTATCAGCAGTAATGGTGGAGAAAACGCCAACCTGGCCGGTTTCGGCTCGGCGGGGCGCCGCGATATTTCTGAAGCCGCTCAGTTGGTGAGATACTGGCATTGCCATCGGCTTACGAAATTTGTCTTCTGGGAATTTCATGCCTTCCAGGCTCTACTACACATCCGAGCAAAGTCCGGTGGGTCCACTGTTAATTGTTGGGGACGCGAACGCGCTGCGACAGGTTTGGTTTGTGCCGGGGCGCCGCAAGAAAACACCCGATGATTCCTGGCAATTAGATTCAGGAATGTTTCGGGAAGTAGTGCGCCAGTTGCGAGCTTATTTTGCGGGCGAGCTGCGTGAATTTGATCTGAAGCTGGAGTTGAGTGGCACGGACTTTCAGCGGCGCTGCTGGCAGGCCCTGCAAACGATCCCCTTATGGACAAACCTTTTCGTATTCCCAGTTAGCGAAAAAAATTGGAAATCCGGATGCCGTACGGGCCGTGGGATTGGCAAATGGCGCTAATCCTATTCCGATTATTGTGCCTTGCCACCGCGTCATTGGGAGCGATGGAAGCCTCACCGGGTTTGGCGGTGGGATGGAGAACAAACGGAGATTGCTGGAGTTAGAGGGCGGCCAAAAACGGCTGCTGTGATCCAGAGTCTGCACCACTCGAACGTCCCGGAATCTTCGTGAGGTAGGTCCGCGCGCTAGCCATCATCAAACTTTGCCAGGTCATGTGCGGGACTCCCCGTAATTAGCCGCGCGCCCCTGCTGAAGGTCAGGTACTGGAAGCCCCACTGCACAAAAACCAGGACGCGGTTCTGGAATTCCACCATGTACATCAGGTGGATGAAAAGCCAGACGAGCCAGGCCAATACTCCCGAAATGTGCAATCCAAAAATATTGGCCACCGCGGCAGCCCTGCCGATGACAGCCATATCTCCTTTGTCGAAATACTTGAATGCCGCCGGGGCAACTTTGCCCGCCACCCTTGCCTTAATTACCTTGGCCGCGTACGTGCCTCCCTGAATAGCCACCTGTGCTACTCCCGGCAATGTCTTTCCGCCCTTACCGTGCGCTGCCGCAAGGTCACCTGTCACAAAGATATCCGGATAGCTCTCGATGGTCAGGTCTGGCCGAACCTTGATTCGGCCTCCCCGTTCGGCCTCCGCCTTGGTACGTTCCGCCAGCTTTCTTCCCAGCTCGGTCGTCGTTACACCTCCGGCCCACAACACGGTCTTCGCCGCTAGCCTTTCGACGCTTTCACCCCGCTTGAAGGTCAGGCCATCCTTGTCCACGGCGGTCATGAGCACGCCCTTCATCACTTCCACACCCAGGCTCTTTACCAACTTTTCCGCGCTAGCTGACAAATCCGTGGGGTAGGCCGTCAGCACGCGATCGCCACCCTCCATCAGAATGATTCGCGCCTTTTTGGGGTCAATTCGTCGGAAATCATGCCGCAGCGTCTCATTGGCAATCTCCGCCAGCGCTCCCGCCAGTTCCAGTCCGGTAGCGCCCGCGCCTACAATCACAAACGTCAGCCACGATTGCACCTCTTCGGGTGTGGCGGCGCGCTCCGCCCATTCGAACGCATACAGAATCTTGTGCCGGATAGCCGTGGCTTCCTCGATGGTCTTCAGGCTGGGCGCCCATTCCCGCCATTCGTCATTTCCGTAGTAGGAAGTCTGCGAGCCAGTTGCTACAATAAGCGAATCGTATTCGATAGCCGCGCCATCCCGCAGAATGACGCGTTTAGCGTCCGGATCGATGTCCACGGCTTCGCCTAGCAACACTCGGGCGTTCTTTTGGTGGCTCAATACGCCGCGCAGGGGAGCAGAAATTTCTCCCGGCGAGAGCGAACCGGTCGCTACCTGGTAGAGGAGCGGCTGAAACAAATGGAAATTGCGACGGTCGATCAGCGTTACTTCCACCCGCGCGCGCTTCAGTTTTTGCGCGGCATTCAATCCAGCAAATCCACCTCCCAATATGACCACGCGGTGCTTACCACTCGCAGGGCCGGCTGTCTCGGACATAACCACGCTCCTCGTTCTCTCATCTTATATGATGTGATCACCTGGAGGTCGGTTCGGTCCCGGTACCTGAAGTCCACACGCCTTCTAGGTGCTGCTCTGGTTCTTGTCGCGGGCTTCTGGGTCATGCCCGAGCCTTTGCCCGCGCAAACCGGAAATTTGGTGTCCACGAACTCCGTCCCTGCGACCGCGGCAAACACTTCGCAGCCGTCCCCGCCCACCATCGTATTGGGCTTTCTCGGCGGCTTTGTGCGCCACGATGATGCCGTGCACAGTGCAGTGCAGCTGGCTCGACGCCTGAGGACGGATTTCGCCTCCTCCGCCTCTCTTCATATCGAAACCTTTGAGAACCGCCGCCGCGACGATGCTCACAAACTGATCGTCCGTCTTCTGGGCGCCGATCAGCCGCAGGCCCTTTCCGACCAAGCCAAGCGGACCGCCCGAATCATTCTTTACGGACACAGCTGGGGCGGGAATGCCGTGGTAGCTCTCGCTCGTGATCTGAAGGCCGACGGCATTCCCGTTCTGTTGACCATTCAAGTGGACAGTATTTCCAAGTCCGGCCAGAACGACGCTGTCATTCCTGACAACGTGGCGCAAGCGGCTAACTTCTTTCAGGACAAGGGGCTTTTGCGCGGCCAGCCCCGCATTCGGGCCGAAAATCCCCAGCGCACGCAAATTTTGGGAAACTTTCGCGTCGACTATCAAAACAACAACCTCGAGTGCCCGGACTACCCCTGGTTCAATCGCGTTTTCATGCGCAGCCATATTCAGATCGAATGTGATCCGGCAGTCTGGAACAAGATCGATGGTCTAATTCGCGAGCATTTGCCCGCATCCACTGCCCAGAGGATTGCAGTGCAGTGAATCCGGACGAACACATCGCCATGGAACGGGACACTCTTCGGCTCTTGTGCTCTGTCCTGCTGAAGCCAGTCACCCGAGTCGAGATTTGCCGCCTGATTGATCCCGCCCAATTCATAGAACCATTGCAGCGGGTGCTCTTCGAGGAGATACGTGCCTTGGGGACTTCGGACTCCAAGCAACTGCTGCGGCTGCTTCCTGCCCGCGTTACCAACCGCGGCTTTCCCGATTTTGACTTACAGGAGTTGCTCGAACCAAAACTCGTCAGCGAGCGGGACATTGAAAAGCTGTTTCAAAGTGCCCTGCATCTGATCGAGTTACAGCAATCCGACCCGCCGGCCCCACCGACCATCCATTAAGCGGCCTATCATATCGGCAGGCCCCAATCGTTTATAAATTCAGATGTCCGTATGCCCTACTTGCCCGGATTGTAGAAACCCGCCCTTCCGTTCGCGCGGGGCACTCCCATACGCCGGGAATCTTCCGCCCGCAAGCCCCGCACTTCCCTGTCACTATCCGGTTCTCCCGCACATCGTGCCAGGAACGGCGAACTAGCAGTTCTCCGCAACCCGGACAGTAGGTATGCGCGCCCTCGCTGTAAATATTCCCTTCATACACAAAGTGCAGTCCGGCCTCTCTCGCGATACGCCTGGCCTCGTGCAACGTATCGGGCGGCGTGCTCGGCTTGTCCTGCAGCTTGAAGTCCGGATGAAATGCCGTGAAATGTAGCGGGACGTCGGGCCCCAACTTGGCGAGCACCCAATCGGCCAATCTTCGAATTTCGCCGGGATCGTCGTTTAACGTCGGAATCACGAGGTTGGTGATCTCGAACCATACCGGGGTCTCATTCTTCAACCACTGCAGGGTCTCCAGCACTGGCGCAAGATGCGTCAACGTGATCTTGCCGTAGAAATTCTCCGTGAATGCTTTCAGGTCAATGTTCGCCGCGTCAATTTGATCGTAAATGTCGTGGAAGGCTTCGCGTGTGATGTACCCGTTCGAAACCATCACAGTCTTCAATCCGCGCGCCTTCGCGGCGCGGCAGATATCGACAACGTATTCGCCCCAGATGGTTGGTTCGTTGTAAGTAAACGCGATCGAATCGCAGCCATGCTCGATCGCCAGTTGAGGAACATCTTCCGGCGGGACTTGCTGCGAGTGCACCTGGTCGTGGCGCGATTTCGAGATGTCCCAATTCTGGCAAAAGAAACATCCCATGTTGCATCCCGCCGTGCCCATGCTGAACACCCGGGTTCCCGGGAGAAAATGATTCAGCGGTTTTTTCTCGATGGGATCGACCTGCAGGGCGGCTGGCGCCCCATATCCCAAGTTATAGAGTCGCCCACCCTCATTGATTCGGATGAAACAGAAGCCCGATTGTCCGGGACCTATGCGGCAATGCCGTGGACATAAGTAACAGTGCGCGCGGCCGCTGGCTTCTGGTTCCCACCATCGCGCCTCGTGCAATGTTGACGTTTTCCGGAGGATCTTCAGTTGATCCAAGGCTACCTCCGCTTTCCACTATACGCCGCCTGATGAGGCTCGGAAGGCGCACCGAAGCGTGATCAGCTATATTTTGACCGTGCGCGCTGGCTGCGCTGGCGCTCGGCACACCACTGCACAAATTCCTCCATCTTTTCGCGGTATTTCCAGGAAAGTTGCAGGAACTTGGCGGCTGTCAAACCAGCTGCATCCGTACCCAGGAACGTTTCGAACCGCCACCGTATGTACGGGCTATTCCACGGATTCAGGCGATATCCTCGGGTGGTGATCCAGTAGTACTTCAAGAACTGCCACATGACTGCCTTACGATATCATGGCCGCGGTCGACAAGCGCCCTTGCCTCAACTGCCCATTGGCACCGACAAGTGCTCGTGCACCAGGACCCAATTCTTGCCACGTTTCTCCCAAATCCCGGTGTATCGGACCTCCGCTTCGGTCGACTTTCCTTCCTTCGTCTTCTCTGAAAAATGCATCGATACGGTTGTCCATGCCACGGTACCGTGCCTCCACACTCTCAGGTCCTTGCCCGCCGTGAGGCTGCCCGTCGCCATGTTCGAAAAGAATTCCTTATGTACTCCGTCGTGATATTCCTTCCAGCTGTGATAGGCAAACGGCGCAAGGTCATAGAAAACAAGGCCGTTATCTTTCGCGTAGTATTTCGCCGGGGCATCCGCGTCGGCCGTGCTCCAGGCTGCGCAATAGCCGTCGATCAACTTTCGAAACGTGGCGTCGTCGGTGGCTTTCTGTTGGGCTCGCGCTCCCACGAAGGTCAGCATCGCTCCAGCCACCGCGATGGCCACGTACAAGAGCCACCGCCACGTTTCTCCGGGCCGGCGCCCACTCCTAGACCCTTCAGAGTTCATGAAACCGACCCTCCGATAAGCGTGGTTTTAGGTATTCGATGTAAGTGAGTGCTGCACAATCTAGTGAACTTTCGCCGATTCCGCAAGTCTGGAGTCTTGCGACGACCTCGGCCCTCTCCGTTCGCCGCCTTAAACCCGCTGTTCGCCGGTATTCGGGGGTTACCTCCCGATTTACGGATGCGGCCCTTCCGCAAGCGCCCTACTCTCGCATCAGGCCGGATAAGTCCAACGGCCCCAGAGGGAAACATGAGTTACACACCGACCACAACCAGGCAGCGCCGTCCGGTCATGGCACTTATACTGTTGACCATTGGTACCGGCGGGGCTATCGCGAACCTTGGCTCCTTATTTGTTCATCTGTTCACGATATTGACCGGAATCGATGGATCCAGCTCAGGATACTTTTCGGACTTGGGTATTAGCGTCCTGCACAGCATGCAGGCGGTCGCCTTCAACACCGCGGCTGTGTCCTCGGTTGGCACGGATATCCTGATACTATCTGCGGCTGTGGTACTGGCGATGTTGGGCATGGGACTACTACAAAGGGTTCCGCTGGCGCGGCAGCCACAGGTTTCACCCGTTTCGTCGAAAGGAAGCCGCTAATGGATTCCCAGCAGCCGGAAACATCGAAGCCTCACGTACATGTAGGCTTCGTATCTGGCACTCCGCGTGGCCCGGAGAGCGGTTTTCTCTGGGGTGCGGTGATTTGCATCGTCGGCATCACATTCCTCCTGGACCGCATGGGCTGGATCGAGGCGGGTCGTATCTTTCGCTTCTGGCCCATGATCCTGGTTCTCGCCGGAATTCTGAATATGCGAACCCCCGCGGGTCGTGGCTGGGGCCTCATCCTGCTGATTGCCGGCGTGCTGTTGCAGTTAAACGGGTTGGGTCTCGCCCACGTGCGCATTTGGGATCTTTGGCCGCTCATTATCATTGCTGTCGGACTGACGTTGATCTGGAGCTCCATCGAGGCGCGGCGGCGCGGCGCACAAAATCCCGGTTCTACGCGCCCTTCCCTTGATTCCGACAGCACGGTAAATCTCGTCGCGGTCTTCGGAGGCTGCGAGCGGCGTGTAGGCAGTCAGGCATTCCGAGGCGGCAAAGCGATGGCTGTCTTCGGAGGGATAGAGTTGGACCTGCGCGACGCCACGATTGAAGGCGACGAAGCCGTGCTGGATCTGAATTGCGTCTTTGGCGGAGTGGAAATTCACGTACCACGCAACTGGAACATCGACGCTCGCTGCGTTCCCGTATTTGGTGGGTATTCCGACGAAACCCGTCAGGCGATTGCCGCGGATCCAACCATTGAGCGCGAGAAGCGCCTGGTGATCACCGGAACAGTACTGTTCGGGGGCGTGGAGATCAGTAACTAAGCCTTCCGTATGCACCCTCTCGTTACGCCCATCAAGCGCCTCGGCCTGTACATGGTCGCGTGGATTCCGCTCATCTGCATCCTCGTGTATCTGCTCGCTGTGCCGGGCAAATTAGGCTGGTTCGACGCCGCGTTCATTACGGTCCCTCTTTGCCTGATCTACGAATTTATCTGCCTCTCCGCCTGGTATTCCTGTCGCAGCGTTCCCCTCCAGAAATCCACCCTCAGCCGCTTGCTGCTGACCCACGTGGCCGCTGCCGCCGTGGTCAGCTTGCTGTGGGTCCAGGCTGCCAAACTCCTGGTATATGCGCTATCTCATTCCTCGACCTTTATCGGCCTCGACCGCCGGTTCGCTTCCCAAGTGCCGATAATCTTTGGCGCTGGCTTCTTGCTGTACCTTCTTTCCGTAGCATTTCACTATGTCTTGCTGGCCATGGAAGACTCCCGCAAAGCGGAAAGCCGCATGCTGGAGACCAGCGTGCTCGCTCGCGACGCAGAACTTCGAGCGCTTAAGGCTCAGGTCAACCCTCATTTCCTGTTCAACAGCCTCAACTCCATCAGCGCTCTGACCAGCCTCGATCCGGCTAAAGCTCGTGAAATGTGTATTCTTCTTGCCGAGTTCCTTCGCATGACTTTGGGCCTGGGGGAAAAGGATGCCATTCCGCTCTCCGAGGAGCTCGCCCTTCTTCACCGCTTCCTCGCCATTGAACGGGTTCGTTTCGGTTCGCGGCTCAAATGGTCGGAAGAGATCGCAGAGGATAGCCTAGCCGTTCTTGTGCCCCCCCTTCTGTTGCAGCCGCTGGTGGAAAATGCCGTCACCCACGGCATAGCAAATCTTCCCGCTGGCGGCACCGTACGGATCATTGCGGTCTGCCACGACTCGGAAGTCGCCATTCGCGTCGAAAACACCTTTGACCCGGAATCCGCTCCCTCTCGCAGTGGCGGCGTAGGGCTGGAAAATGTCCGCATGCGCTTGATGACTCGCTACAAGAATGCCGCCGCCATCAAAGTCATTCGAGAAGGCGATCTTTTCACGGTTAATTTGTCCTTTCCTGCGGAAGGCGGCGCCCTGAACCGATGAATACTCCTGGCGCAAAATTTGGCGTGATCATCGTGGACGATGAGGACCTCGCTCGTCATGTCCTGCGCGAACTGCTTCAATCGCATGAGGATATCCAGGTTCTGGCCGAATGCACCAACGGATTTGAGGCGGTTAAAGCCATCACCGAACACAAGCCCGACCTCGTCTTCCTTGACGTCCAGATGCCCAAACTCACTGGCTTCGACGTGCTCGAGTTGATCGACGCGAAGGTCGCGGTCATCTTCGTCACGGCGTACGACCAATACGCCATGCGCGCCTTTGAGGTCCACGCCGTCGACTATCTCTTGAAGCCCATCGGCAAAGAACGCTTTGACGCCGCACTCGATCGGGCCAGGTCCAACATCGGCGCCAAGAAGCCCTCGGCATACGAAATCGGCGCCTCGGCGCGTCCTCCGCAGCAATTCCTCGACCGCCTGGTGGTCAGAGATGGCTCGCGCGTCACTCTTATCCCCGTTGCAAAACTCGAATACGTCGAAGCTCAGGACGACTATGTGGCCTTGGCCGCCAATGGCGCAAAGCATCTGAAGCAGCAAACCATCGCCAGCATGGAGGCAGCCCTTGACCCGCGGCGCTTCGTCCGCATTCACCGCTCCTACATCGTAAATCTGGAACGCGTGACTCGGATTGAGCCTTACGGGAAGGACAGCAAGCTGGCTATTCTTACGGACGGGACGCGGCTCCCGGTGAGCAAGGCCGGCTACACCCGCTTGAAATCGTTGCTGGACGACCGCGCTTGAACGCTACGGTCTTACGATTCGATCTGACGCACCCATATGCGGCTCGTCGCCGGCTTTCCCAGATGCATGGTCCGTCCGTTCGCTTTGAGCGTCATGGTCTCGTCGTACTCCCGCTTCTTCACCTCAATGTGGGTATTCGGTCGAAGCTCGAGGTTCTCCAGAAACTGCAGGAACTCGGCGTCTTTCTCATAGACGCAAAGAATTTCCGCATGGTCATTGGCTCGCAACTCGGACAGTGACACGGCGCCCTGGTGCCGCAACCTGGCGATGCCCCCGCGCATCGGCACGCCATGCGGACAGGTCTTTTTGTCGCCGAACCGCTTCAGTAACAGCGCTTCGACCTCCGGAGAAATGGCGTGCTCCAGCCGCTCCGCTTCGTCGTGTGCTTTGGCCCACGACAATCCAATCACATCCGTCAACAGCATTTCCGCCAGTTGATGCCGTAGCGCCAGGCGCTGTGCGTACTGTCGCCCTTTTGCGGTCAAGTCGATTCGCCCGGTTCGGTCCATCCTCACATAGCCGTCCCTGGTCATCCGCTTGAGCGCCGCGGTAACCGCGGGCGGGGTTACGTTTAACTCCTCAGCCAGCCGCGCGCTGATTGGCGTCTGGTCCTCCTCCAGCATCTCCCAGATGGCCTTCAGGTAGTCTTCTTGCGATCCACTGGTCTTTTCGCGGCGCAATTATTCTCCTCGCGGGGACTTCTGGATACCTCTCGCGCTGGCCAACCGTTCGGTGAACTGCCGAACGCGGCCGGCGATCTCCTCGAAGATTCTCTGATAAGTCTCGCGATCTCCGCCATAGGGATCTTCGACCTCCCAGTCCTCCACTTTGCTGGGATCCTCAAAGGCCAACTCCCGAGGCGTTCCGCTCATGTTAATCACCAGATGCGCCCGTTCCCAGGCGACTTGAGTTACCTTCTTCGATGCGAGGTCGTGTGCCGCATAGCCATTGCGAATCAGTGTCTCCCGTGTTTCACCAATAACATTAGCCTAACGGTGCCAAACCCGCACTCATCGCCAGGATGGCTCCGCGCGAGTCCTGCCGCGCGATGGCTTCCGCCATCGGGCTGCGGCACGCATTCCCGATGCACACGAACAGCACCGGAACCGGCTCAGGTTGGCGATTGGATTCCAAAAATTATCTAGCGACCTGCCGGCATGACTGCGTCATCCGGCTGGGGGCTATTGGACCGCTTGCGCTCCCGAATCATCGAGAGAAATTTCTCATGCACCGTCGTGTCGTCGGTCAATTCCGGGTGGAATGCGGCTGCCAGGATCTTCCCACTTTGCACCAGCGCCGGTTTCCCGGCATATTCCGCCAGCACGTCCACGTCGTTACCCACTCTCTCGATGACCGGGCCACGAATGAATACCATCTCCAACGGCTCCTGCTTCAGAGTCGTCGGTCCGCTGACCACATCGCTGTGCACTTGACGGCCGTACCCGTTTCGCAACACCGTCATATCCACCAGCCGCAATGATTCCTGTGACGGGTTTTTTACTTCGTTCGCCAGCAGAATCGCGCCTGCACAGGTACCGAATATAGGCCTGCCTGCTCCGGCAAACTCCCGGATGCGGTCATACAGACCTTCTTCCTGCAGAAACTGGAGCTGCGTCGTACTTTCCCCACCGGGCAAGACCAGCCCGTCACATCCTTCGAGGTCCTCGGGCGTCCGCACCTCCACGGTCTCCGCGCCAAGCCGCGCCAGCATGGCCGCATGTGCCTCGAAATCACCCTGTACCGCCAGGATCCCGATCTTCACTTCCCTATTTCTCCCTTAAACGCCCCAGTACCGGCGCTTCGTTACCAGCCGCGGGTGGATAGCATGTCTTTCTGTTCCATTTGCCGTACATCCAGTCCCGGCATCGCTTCCCCAAGTTCCTCGTGCGCCTCCAACACGATTTTGGCGTCCTCAAAGTGCGTCGTCGCCTTCACCACTGCTTTTGCGCGCGCCTCTGGATCACTCGACTTGAAAATCCCGGAACCCACGAAAACTGCTTCCGCGCCAAGCCGCCGGACCAGCGCAGCGTCCGCCGGCGTAGCGATTCCGCCCGCTGAGAAATTAGGCACCGGCAACTTCCCGGTGCGTGCGATTTCGCGAATCAGGTCCAGCGGCGCTCCCATTTCTTTCGCTTCTCGCATGATTTCATCGTCCCGCAGCGTCGTCAGTTTTCTCATCTGCCCGACGATCGCGCGCATATGCCGCACGGCTTCCACTACGTTGCCCGAACCCGCTTCGCCCTTGGTCCGGATCATCGCCGCGCCCTCCGCGATTCTCCGCACCGCTTCGCCAAGGTTGCGCGCCCCGCACACAAACGGCACCCGGTAGTCGTGCTTCCAGATGTGATTCTCTTCGTCCGCCGGCGTCAGCACTTCGCTCTCGTCGATAAAATCAACCTCCAGCGCCTGCAGCACCTCAGCCTCGGCAAAGTGTCCGATTCGTACTTTGGCCATCACCGGAATCGTTACCGTGCGCATGATCTCCCGGATCACCTTGATCGAGGCCATCCTCGCGACCCCACCCTCCTTCCGGATGTCCGAGGGCACGCGCTCCAGTGCCATCACCGCGCACGCTCCGGCCTGTTCTGCAATCTTGGCCTGCTCCGCGTTGGTGACGTCCATAATCACTCCGCCCTTGAGCATCTCGGCAAGGCCGACTTTTACCCGCCATTCATTGGCGCCGCCTCTTCCGTTGGCTTTGCCGTTCGCTCCGTTGTTCTTCTTCGCGTCCATACCGCTCTCCTCTTTCCAAATTTCGTTGAACGTCTAAACCTTTTCTCCGCTGCGACTTACAATCACGAAACGAGCTTGCCCCTGGGCCAGCAAGGTGCCTTCTTCGTCCCGAATAGTGCCTTCCATGAACAAGTTGCGTCCCTTGAAATCCGTTTCAAACGCCTCCACCACGATTTCCTTTTCCACTTGCACAGGCTTCAGGTACTTCACGTTCATTTCCGCCGTTACCGCCCGGACTTCCCGGAATCGGCATACCTTCCCCATCGCTTCATCCAGCAGGGTCGCGATAATTCCGCCGTGCGCCATTCCTCCGCCGCCTTGGTACCTGGGTCCGAGTACAAATCGCCCCGCAATTCTCTTGGCGACGTCATCCTGGTCGAATGCCAATTTCATACCGCTATCATTCGCACCGCCGCACCCAAAACACTTGTTTCCCGGATTCGGGTGAAGCCGCCTGATCTCGCTCACTAGTTTTCGCTCCTCCCGCCGTTCATACCAGGGCAACACGGCTGCGTTCCGCTCGCCGCGCGCCCCGTTGCCGCTTGCGCATCTCGATCTTCAGCATTTCCGCCAGCGTCATGACTCCCCGCGTGATGTCTTTCTCGTCCAGCGCGGCAAAACCCAGTCGCAGGCTATTCGGCAGCGGTGCCTGGACGTAAAAGTACCGGCCCGGCGCAAACAGTACCCCGCGTTCCTTTACGTGAATGAGCAACTCGCTGGCGTCAAAACCCGGCGGCAATTCCAGCCACAAGCACATTCCGCCCTCCGGCCGAGTCCATCGCGTGCCTTCCGGCATGTACCTGCGCAACGCTTCGTCCAGTGCCATCAGTCGGGACGCATACACTTTCCGCATTTTGGCAACGTGCTTGGTAAACAGCCCTCGCTTCAGAAACTCCGCCAGCGTCGCCTGTGCTAGTTGGTCCGTGTGCAAATCGGTCGTTTGCTTGACGCTCCGCAGCCTTTCAATTGCTGCTGCCGGCGCGACGATCCACCCCACGCGCAACCCCGGAAATGCTACCTTCGCAAAACTGTCGATGTGGATCACCACGTTGGTACGGTCCATTTGCTTCAGCGCCGGCACTCGCTCATCCCGGGCATGTAGCCGGCCGTAGATGTGATCTTCCACGACTGGCACTTGGTGCTTCGTCGCCAGTTCCAGCACCCGGCGTCGCGAAGCCAACGGCATGGAGGTTCCTGTCGGGTTCTGGAAATCGGGCGTCAGCACTACCAGTTTCACTCGATTCGCAGCCAGCGTCGCTTCCAGCGCCTCTAGGTCCACTCCCAGCGGCTTGCCGGGCTCGGCATGGAACCTTACCGGCACTCCCAGGCACCGAGCTCGCGCCCCGTTGAAGATTGCCACCGCGCCCGGATACGTCGGATTCTCCAGAATCACGGTATCACCGGGCCGCACAAACGCCTTGCTGATCAAATCCAAGGACTGTTGGCAACCGTCAGTAACCAGCAGGTTCTCGTCTTTTGCCGTAATCCCCTCACGCCGCAGCATTTCCAGCAGCTCTTCCTTCAAAGGCGGATATCCGTCGGACGGCCCCAGATTCAACACTTGAGCGGCTTCCCGTCGCAGCACCGCGTTCACGCACATCTGCAGCTCATCCACAGGAAAGAATTCTTCCGCCGGCCTGGCCATCACAAAGGACAAAGCATCTTCCGGCACGTGGGCCGTCAAGCGGCTAAGCACTTCCTCGCCGCGCTCATCCGCAAACAGCAACTCCCACCGCAGCCCGCCGTTTCCATTCAAAACCGGCGGTGGCGGAGGCGTGATCTTCAACCCATTTCCATTGCCTTGGATAAACGTTCCACGCCCCACATGTCCCTGGATCAATCCCTCCGACTCCAGTTCGGCGTAGGCATTGGCCACCGTGGTCCGGTGTACGCCCAGCATCGTAGCCAGCTCGCGGCTGGCCGGAATCCGGTCGCCGGGCCGCAGGTCCCCCGCGTGCACTAGGGCGCGAAGCTGGTCTCGCAATTGGACATAAAGGGGAACGTGGCTTTCAGGCTGAAGGTGTAACGGAAGCATTGGCTCTCACCTGCCTGCCAATTGTACTGCTTATTGGCCTACAACAAGAGCCATTTTGTCTCCTTGCCAAGACAGTTCTTTGGGCCGATCGAGCTGCCCCTCGGGCCTCCTCTAACGCCGACGGCCTGCGGACCCGGTATTGTCGCCTTCATGCAGCTCCAACAGGCACAGCCTCGTCCAGTCGGCGCCAGCGTCGCACTGATAGAGCTGCGTCAAAGGCGGGTCGGTGTCCTGCACTTCGTAGGCTCCCCCCTGCATGTCTTCCGCGTCATTGGAAGAATCCGTGGCGATCGGACTGCCCTTTCTCGCTCGCACCCGGAATTGCCCGGACGAAGGCTCGTAGTTTGAATAGACGAAGCACCTCCCGATGCACGCGCGGTCCACCAAATGACCGGGAAACTCGACCCGCCACCCATCGGGCGCCGCAATCGTCGGAATGATCCGCGTTCCATACGGCAACCTGGCGAGGACGTTCTCGGCGTTCCTTTCCGCCTGATTAAGCTTGCGCTGATCCTGGAACAGGAAGACGAAATACACCACTGCCAGAGCGGCAAATCCGGCAGCGGGCCATCGCCGCCACTTTATTGTTCCCAACACGCACAACCCGAAAATCGCTGAAATCGTGGTCAGCCGGGAAACCAGCAGCCCGATCCACGCCGCGTATAACGACACCCGCAGGTTCTCGGGTAACGATGCGGTCACCGCAAAAGCCAGCCCGTAGAGCTCCAGCGGCAAAATGGCGCTCTTCCACCAACCCGCTTCCTTCCGCCGCAGGTAGGCATCCGCCAGCCAGCAAGCTACGCACACTCCCAACGCCACCGACGCCACCGCCGCGTACCTGCTCCCGTAAACGTTCAACTGGTCCGCTCCATTGGACAAATAAAAGGGGGTGTCGCCCCAGTCGATGTTCAAGTCCGTTCTTCGGTGCAGGTACCACCTCCCGGCCACCGCTGCTGCCAGTACCACAATCGGAGGCGCTGCCCGCCACCACCCCGTAAGTTTCCGCCGCAAAAATAGATATGCCGTGCCTCCGACCAGCAACAGGAAACCGATGGGATGCGCCAGCATCGAGAAGAATGCCAACAATCCGCATACCAGCCATTCATCGGCTGACCCGCCGTCCCATACCAACGCCAGGCCCGCGCATGCCAGTCCGATGGACAAGTAGTAGTTCAGGAATCCCATCTGAAACGAGTACCCATACGCCAGCAGCGCGATACACGGTGCCAGCATCCACGGGACCCGCTTGCTCGCGGCTGCTACCAGCGCAAATACCCCCCAGAAAAACACCAGCACGCACCCGCTCACCACCACTTTCTCCGCCGCCAAAAGCCCCATCGCCTTCGAGGCATTCAAGAGCATTAGATCAAAGAGCACATTGTCCCACCGCCACTCCAGGTACAGGCCTGGCGCTTGGCCCTTTTCAATCAATTGCGTCAGCCACGCGTTGTACACATGGCTGCCCAGGTCTCCGGCCTCAATGTGCCTTTGCCACCAGCACGGAACGATCATCAGCATCGACGCCAGCAACGCGGCCATCGCGTGCCGCCGCAAAAACCCCGCGCCGCGCCGTAATGCGCCTTGCTGTGTGCTTTTTTCTTCCATCAATCGATGTATTTCGTAGATAAGGATTTACTGGCGGTTATTCTACTTCGTCCAACGGCAGAACCTTGCCCTTCTTCTTCCCTTTCGACCAGTAGCCTCGGTCCATCCCGCGGCGCAAAATAGTTTCCATTACCGCAGCCCGAGGTATTCCTATTTTGCGAGCTCTCAACTGGACCTTGCCTGCGCTCTGCCTAGCGGCCGTGCTCGCCGTCGGCTGCGTCGGCGGCGGTCCATCTTCTTCCAATTCAACAGCTACCCCGGATCCCGCGCCATCTTCGGGCATGCTGACTGTTTCCCCTACTTCCGCCAACATCCGCGCAGGAGACACTTTGCAGTTTTCTGCCACGGGTGCGGGAAGTTCCACCGCCACTTGGTCGGTGAGTTCCACTTCCGGGGGTTCGAACGCACTTGGGACGATCTCTTCAACCGGTATGTACACGGCACCCACCACCCTGCCAAGTCCCAATACTCTCACCGTCACCGCGACCTCCGGTTCCACCACCGCTTCGAGCTCTGTCACCCTGTTTAATCCGACTCCGGTGGCTTCCGACGCGAACCCCTCCAGCGTTGGATCCGGCAATTTCAGCCTAACTGTGACCGGCAGCAACTTCGTTTCGGGAGCGCAAGTCTTCCTCGGCACTATCCCTCTCTCCACAACCTTTGTCTCCGTCACCCAACTGAACGTCAGCGGCACCGCCTCGTCTGCCGGCAATTTCGCTCTGACCGTCAGAAACCCGGATCCCGGTGCCAGCACCTCCAACGGCGTCAATCTTCAAGTCACGGGCTCGAACCAAGCTTCCAGTTGCAGCCAGATGCAAACCGGTCAGGGGGCCACCCTTGGTGGGTTCCGTCCATTTCCTGCCGATAGCCTTTGGAATCAGGACGTCTCGTCCGCTTCTGTCGACCCCAACTCCGGCTCCGCCATCGGCTTCATCGGTACTGGTGTCGGCCTGCACGCCGACTTCGGTGGTGGCTTATACCAAGGCTCAACGATCGGCATTCCGTATACCGTCGTGGGAGCCCAGCAGCCACTAATCCCAGTCAACTTCACGGCTTATGGTTCGGAGAGCGATCCGGGTCCCATGCCGATTGCCCTCAGCGCCCCGATTGAAGGCTTCCCGAATCCGGGTAGCGGGGACCGACATGTACTGGTCCTGGACAACGCCAACTGTTTCCTCTACGAGATGTTCAGCTCTTATCCGCAAGCAGGCTCGTGGAACGCGGATTCCGCAGCCGTCTGGGATCTGCTGTCGAACGAGCAGCGCCCGTATGGCTGGACCTCTGCTGATGCCGCCGGACTTCCTATTTTCCCCGGCCTCGTCCGCTTCGATGAAGTGGCCGCTGGACAGATCAACCATGCCATTCGTTTCACGGTGCAGCACAGCAAGGCCGCATTCGTGCCGCCCGCCTCACACGCCGCCGGGAATTCCAGCGACTCCCGTGCCCTGCCGATGGGCGCTCGCCTCCGCTTGAAATCCAACTTCAATGTCTCCGGATTTTCTGCCGCTAACCAGGTCATTCTAAATGCGATGAAGAAATATGGCTTGATCGTGGCCGACAACGGCTCTTCCATGTATCTCAGCGGCGCACCTGACGACCGCTGGGACAACAACGACCTTCACAATTTGGGCCAGGTCACCGCCGGGGACTTTGACGTTCTGACCTTGTCCCCGCTCTACACCGATGCGACCGCCCCTACGGGTGCCTCTCCTCACGTCTCTTCCTTCACCGCGAGCGCTTCGTCGGTTTCCGCTGGGACGCCGGTCACGCTGTCCTGGCAAGTCACGGGTTCGTCCTACATCATCGTCTCGCCCGCCATCGGCGTCACCCGCGCCTCCAGCGCTTCGGTTAGCCCTTCCGCCACAACCACTTACACCCTCTATGCGGCAAATGCTTTCGGCCAAACCAAAGCCACGGTTACCATCTCCGTCCACTGATCCTGCTTGCCGGGCTATCCGCGCCCTTCCCTCGGCCGCGCTTCTCTACTGCGTCTTTCCGTGCGTATGCCTTCCAGAACGATTCCACCGTGCCTTCCGCCAACCAGTTGCGGTCCACCGCCGGGCCAAACACGTGCCGGTACATCATCGGGCCTGCCAGCAGGGCCACTCCCAGCTCTTCGTCCAGCACTACCGGAAAGATCCCTTGCTCAACTCCCCGACGCAGAAGTTTCATAATGCCTAGACGGGAGCGCTCCATCACCCGCGACCTCCACGCTCGCCCGAATTCCCGGTTTCTGGCGGAGTACGCAATCAGGTGCGGCAACAATTTTTTCTGAAGCGAAGCCTTGTCCGCCGAAGCTTCATAAACAAGAAACGCCTTGACGTCGGCCTTGAGGTCCCCGGTATCGCGATCCGGTGGGCCCGCATCCATCTCGTGCAGGTGAATTAACACTTCCAGGCACAAGGCTTCCTTGTCGGCCCAATGTTTGTACACGGTAGCCTTGCTTACCCCGGACCGCGTGGCAATCGCGTCCATGCTGGTCTTGTCGATTCCTCGCTCCGCGAAGAGGTGGGTCGCTGCCGCCAGAACCTTTCGATGGGCCTTTTCGCTGAGTCCGCGAGCCATGGCTATATCTCGATCTTGGAGAACCGCCAAGCGCCCAGACAGATGAACAACACGCCGACCCCCGCCAACACCGCCGCATCCAGCGTTGCGCCAAAATGGCTGCGCTGAATCAACATCGCGCGCAACCCGTCCACTCCATACGCCAGCGGGTCCAGTGCCGTGGCAACCTTGAGCGCGCCGGGCAGGTTGTCGAGTGGAAATAGCGCTCCGGACAGAAAGAAAATCGGCAGCACGAGAAAATTCATGATCAACGGGAATCCCTGCATATCCTTCAGCACAGACCCGATTGCCGTCCCCAGCGCTGCGAACACAATCGCAATCATCGCCAGGAAAGCGATGCCCACTGGAACCAGGAGCGCATTCACCGGCCGGAACCCGGCCACCAGGCAGACAATTGCTACAAGCCCGCCTTGAGCCAGGGCTACCGTAGCCGCTCCGAACGTCCGGCCGATCATAATTTGCAATCGCGGCACAGGCGCGACGAGCGTCTCTTTCAGAAAACCGAACTGCCGGTCCCACAACAGCGCAATTCCCGAAAACACCGAAGAGAACAGCACTCCCATCGCAATTACGCCGGGAGCCATGAATTGCAAATAACTTCCCCCGCCCGCCCGCTGGAACATCGGACCCAGGCCGAATCCCAGAACCAGCAGATACAGCAGCGGCTGGCCCATCGAGGCGATAATTTGCGATCGCGACCGCGAATAGCGCTTCAATTCTCGCAACCACAAGATGTACATGGCCTGCATCGGCTATCTCCTCCACATCTTTACGACTTGCCGCATCTGTTCCACCGAACCCGCGGTTTCATCGCGGATCGCCGTGCCTGTCAACGCCAGGAATGCCTCCTCCAGCGAATCCTTGCCGGTCTTCGCCTTCAGCTCCGCCGGTGAGCCCGTAGCCACGATCTTTCCGTGATCGATGACCGCGATTCTCTGCGCGACGCGATCCGCCTCATCCATGTAATGGGTGGTCAGAAACACAGTTACGCCCTCGTTCTGGTTTAACTGCATCACCTGCGCCCACATCTGGTTTCGGCTTTGCGGGTCCAATCCCAGGGTCGGCTCGTCCAGAAACAGAATCCGCGGCGTGTGCAGCAGGCCTCGCGCGATCTCCAATCGTCGCTTCATCCCTCCGGAGAATTGCTTTACGAACTTGTCCCGTCGATCCCACAACTCGAACGCTTTCAACAGCATTTCCGTGCGCTCGCGCCTTATTTTACGTGGCACGTGATACAGCACTCCGTGCAGTTCCATGTTCTCTTGCGCGGTCAGGTCCTGGTCCAGGCTGGGATCCTGAAACACAATCCCGAATCGCGCGCGCACCTGATTCTGCTGTTTGGTGGGGTCCAGGCCGTCTACCTGGATCGTGCCGCTCGTCGCTGACAGCAACGTCGTCAGAATCTTGATGGTGGTCGTTTTTCCCGCGCCATTGGGCCCCAGGAAAGCGAATACCTCTCCGGCTTTCACGTCGAAAGAGATGTCGTTCACGGCCGTGAAATCGCCGAATTTCTTGGTGAGATTGCGAACCTGGATCACACAGGCCTCCCGGAAATGGATGTATTTTGGCGCCGAAACTTCAGGACACTAAACGGTTCAGTTTAGTTTGTCAACTGGCGGAAAAGGAAGGGGGCGCTCCTCGGCCCGGGCCGAGGGTGGGATGGAACGGTCTGTTGCTGTGTTGCAGGAAATCTATCGCGACAACTGCGTCTCGCCCAGCTTCTTCAGCCGGTCTCGCAGCCTTCGTTGCAGGATCGTCGGTGTATTCGGATTGAATGCCACCAGGTACCACAGCGGCTGGCTACGGTCTTTGCTCAGCCAAGTTAGCGTCGGCGCATCGGCGTTCGGATGCCGCGCCACATTCTCCCGGATCGCTCCGTAGGGATGTTTCGCCAGTTTCCCCAGGGTCTTGGCATTGGCTCTGGGATGCTCGCTGATTAGTCTCAACAGATAAAAGTCTTCTTGCGGCGCCTGCTTTACCAGCTTCTCCAGCATCTCCGGCTTGGCATCGGCGCTCAGCACCAGCCCGATCTTCTCGTCCCATGCGGTATTGATCTGGTTCAGTTCCCGCGTCCGCGCATGGATCAACTCTTCCAGCATTCGCCGTTCCTGTTGCATCCGCGCAATCGGCAGTTCCGTGCCTTCCAGCGAATCCAGCACCCGTAACAGGTGCTGCCGCTCGCCAAACACGATTTGCGAACTGCGCGTGGTGGCACCTTTTTCTTTCTCTTTGTGTTGCACCAGGTCGGAACGTCGCATGGGTTTGCCTACTCCGGCACAATCCCCTTGAGCTTTTACCGGGACCGCGCATCACTGGGCTGTGTTTTTTTAGCAGCCAGCGGCAAATCGCATCACCCCGTGGCTATGGCAAATTATGTTATGCGCGACCCGTGGGGTAAAGTTACCTGCACTCTTGCTGTGCCCGATGTGCCACCGTCTTCGCTTCCATCGGCCGGCACAGGATTTTGTGAGGCCAATTGGCATGTCTGCTCTCGAAGAACACCAGGAAGAACTTGAGCGCTACGAACAGATGTTCGGCTCCCAGCGCGGCCGCCTCGCCGTCTCCCTCGACCGCGTCACCAACGCGCTCGTTCTCGTCGGGCAGCACGGCGTCTATTGCACCAGCCAGCGCAATCCCACCGTTCCGGCCATGGATTTGCGCATCGTTACTCGGGAACTGGCGCATGCGAAGGAGTTGATCCAATCCGTGATGGAACAAATCCGCCAGGCGCAACTTCCGCCCGGACGCGCCTGACTATTTTTGTCGCGTGACGCTAGTCGCTTCGCGTTGTGTTATTTGTCATTGAGGAATGGATTGGACTGGCGCTCTTCCCCAATGGTTGTCCGTGCTCCGTGCCCGGGATGCACGACTGTGTGGTCCGGGAGATTCATCAGCTTCCCGCGCAACGACTCGATGATCTGGTCCATCGACCCGCCCCACAAATCCGTCCTTCCGATACTTCCCGCAAACAGCGTGTCGCCCGCGAACAGTTGCGGCGATCCCAAGGTTATTTTTCCCGCTGCCGCTGGTAGAAACAGTGAAATGCTTCCGGGACTGTGCCCTGGTGTGTGGATCACCTGTGCACCCAGTGATCCCCACTGCAGCGCGTCTCCGTCCCTCAGCAGTTGGTCAATGTCTCCGATTTCCGGCGCCCGCACGCCCAGAAACGCAGCCTGTACGTCCATTCCCTGGTACAGCGGCACGTCGTCCCGATGCATCATCACCGGCGCTCCGGTGTATTGGTGCAGCTTGCTCAATCCACCGACGTGGTCGATATGGGCATGGGTGCTGACGATCGCCTTAACGGTCAGCTTGTGCCGTCCCAAGAGCTCCAAGATCCGCCCGATCTCGTCACCCGGATCGATCACCAAGGCTTCCCGCGTAATCGGATCGCCAATGATCGAGCAATTGCATTGCAGCATTCCGACGGGAATCGTGATGTGAATCCACTTTTCGCGAACTAGCTCACTGGCAACAGGACTGTCCGTCATGGCCGCAGTATAACATTCAGCCCGCCGGCTCCAGCGCTTCGCTCCGGTCGGCCCTCTGCTAAACTAGAGAGCCATGGATTCTGCCGCAGCCGACGCCAACCAGATTATGGAGACCCCTCTCGCCGGTCTTCATGCGCGGATGGGCGCCCACCTTGGTTCCTGGTTTGGTTGCTTCTTGCCGGACGATTTTGGCGACGCTGCCATCGAATTTTTCCACGCGCACGATTCCGTCGCCCTCATCGATAAAAATTATCGCGCGTACCTGTCCTTCACCGGTCCCGACCGCGTCCGCTACCTTAACGCCATCCTCACGAACAACGTTAAGGATCTCAGACTCTCCCACGGAGTTATTTCCCTCCTTCTCAATCCGCAGGGGCATATCCTCGGCGAAATTGAAACGTATTCGCTTCCCGACCACCTGTTCTGCGTTTCCTATGCTTCCATCCGCTCGCGGCTCGTCGAGACCCTCGACAAATTCATCATCATGGACGATGTGACCCTCTCCGACGACACCGATCGCTACGGCACCCTCGCCGTCGAAGGTCCCGCAGCCGCTCGCCACATCCTCGATTGGACTGGCGTTGACCTCGACCGTGTGGACGATCTCTCCCGCGTCGATGCCGTCGTCGATTCCATTGCCTGCGTCTTGGTAAAGCGTTCTTTTCCCGGCTATGCCGGCGGGGAGTTTCTCGTCCCGCGCGAAAATCTCGAACGGCTCTGGCGCGCTCTCGAATCCAGAATTAGCGCGGCCGGCGGAGGCCCCGTTGGATATTCCGCGCTAAGCGCGCTCCGCCTGGAGCAAGGAGTTCCGTGGTTCAGTTACGACTTCGGCGAAAAGCAAATTCCCCACGAGGCTGGCTTGCAGGATTCACACATCAGCTATACAAAGGGCTGCTACACCGGGCAGGAAATCGTCGAGCGCGTGCGCTCTCGCGGCCAGGTGAATCGCCGACGCATCGACCTGGTTTTCTCCAGCAAAACTGCGCCGGATGCCGGCACTCCGCTGATGGTCGCGGGCAAGGAAGTGGGCTACGTGACTCGTGCGGCGGCGCCTGCTAACTTTCCCTTTGCTATCGGCATGGGCTATGTGCGCAAAGACCACAACTCGCCCGGAAGTATTCTGGAATGGGCCGGCGGCACCGCTCGCGTCGCTCAGTTTCCGGAAGAATTTGCCAAGGCATCTTAGGAGATCGCGTGCGCTACCTTCGACAATTGATCGCTTCCCCGTTCCTGCTACTGCTTGCTGCCGTTCCCATCCCTGCGCAAGGCGTCGGTAAGCCTGATCCCTCCCTCTCGAAGATTGAGGTGGAGAATGATCAGATCCGCGTTCTGCGCGTCACGCTGCAACCCCACCAGAAGTCCCCCATGCACAGCCATCCCGCTCTGTGTGGAGTCACCCTCACCGCAAACAACCTTCGCGTCTACCTTCCCGATGGAAGCTCACGCGAATCTCATCGAAGTCCCGGCGAATTTTTCTGGATCGAGCCGGTCACCCACGCGGTCGAAAATCTCTCGGATGAACCCATGGAAAATATCGAGATCGAATTCAAACAGTCCAAAGGTCAGGCGGTGCCGGCCAGCACCACAGTTGCCAAACCATCTGCGCAAGGAACCGAAACCGATCCTGTTCCCGTGGAACAGGAGCCTCATCATCGCCTCGTTTTCGCCAATCAATATGTGCGGATTCTCGACGTCGTGCTCCAGCCGGGCGAGGTCGCCCTCTTCCACACCCATTCCCTGGACAACGTGCCCGTCCAACTGAACGACACGCGCATGAAGGCCCAATTCGTCGGTCAAGAATGGAAGGAGTCCGACGTGAAGAAAGGCTCCGTCGGCATTACCTCTGGCACGAAAACTCCCTACGCCCACCGCGTCGCTAACATTGGCGACGCGCTTTTCCATGTCTACGACATTCAGATCGTCCCCTGATGTCGTTGCCGGGAATACACGCTGAAACTCGGGAGTCCTTATCCTTCGTCCCGAAAACCCAGAATCTAATCGAATTCCCGCCGCGGCGCGCTTTGCTCCGGCCCGCAACGCCCCGCCACAATCTCCGCCTTCGCGTAATTTTCCCCGCGCATCGCCGCTCCGCTCACCCTACGCAGCATCGCAATCTGCCCGACATGCGTCAGTGAATCCGCCACCGGTCCCTGAAAGAGCATCTCTGGTTTCGCGCGGAGCGGTTCCGCCGACGCCAGATAGTCATCGAACGCCGTTACCGCCGCAAAAAATCTCTTTACCTCGTCGTCCCAGGACCTCGGCTCCGAATTCCGCCACACTTCCGCTCCCCTCGCAATCGCTAGCGCCCAAAGGACAAATCTCCCATGTGCGCCAGAATCTGCCTCGGCGTCCGGCTATCGGGCCCGACCCGGAAATCCGCAAACGACCCCGGAACTCCGCGAAGCGCTTTCCCTCCGCGATAGGCGACCGTCGCTATCGTGTGCCGCAGAAATTCTTGATCTATACGGTCCTGTTGTTCGCTCATCGTCGCCCCTGTTCACTTCTCCTTGCGCTCATAAACCCGTACATAGTCCACCAGCATCTCCCGCGGAAAAACGATCGTCTCATCGGGACTTCCCGGCCAGTCTCCGCCAACCGCAAAGTTCAGCAGCAAAAAAAATGGATGATTGAATGCCCACGTTCCACCCGCGGGCCAATCCGCCGCGGTAAACTCCGCGTACCGGGTGGCATCCAGATAGAACCGCACCCGATCCTTTTCCCATTCCACCGCGTAAACATGAAAATCGTCCGCGAGGCTCTGGCCCTCCGGCAACGCCAGAATCTGCGTCCGGTCGCTCGTCCCTCCTACTTCCCTCGGCCCGTGCAGCGATCCATGCACCGTGCCCGGTTCCTTCCCCACGTTCTCCATGATGTCTATCTCGCCGCATTTCGGCCAATCCACCGTATCGATGTCGGCTCCCAACATCCAGAACGCCGGCCACATTCCCTGCCCCGCCGGGATTTTTATCCGCGCTTCAATTCTTCCGTATTTCTGAGCGAACACTCCCTGCGTCTTCAATCGCGCTGACGTGTACTCCCGTTCCGTTCCGTCCTTCCCTGCAAAATGCTCTTTCCTTGCCACGATGACCAAGTTTCCATTTTCGATTCGCGCGTTTTCCACCCGGTCCGTGTAGTACTCCAATTCGTCATTGCCCCAGCCCTGCCCCCCGAGGTCGTATCGCCACTTCGATGCTTCCGGTCGACTCCCATTTCTCCCATCGAACTCGTCGTGCCATACCAACCGGTACCCGGCAAGTTCCGCCGCCGCTATCGGCGTCTTGCTTTGTTGCTGCGATGCGACACACAAAGCCGCGAGCATCAGCAATCCCGTGCTAACGCCTATCTTCGGTTTGTTTGTTGGGAAAGGACTTACCGCGGGTACGCGCCAACGCATGTCACTTCGCTCACCTTACTTCGAAGACTCGCGCGCCGGCGTTTCCGCCGGTCTACGCCAGATTCAGCGCGCGCTTGAACGACCCTTTTTCGCTGTCAATTTTCTTTTGCAGTTGCAAGATGGAATACAGCAGCGCCTCCGGCCTCGGCGGGCAGCCCGGAACATACACATCGATGGGAATCACTTGGTTGCACCCTTGCACGATCGCGTAGTTGTTGAACACGCCGCCCGATGTCGCGCAGGCGCCCATCGAGATAACCCACTTCGGTTCCGGCATTTGATCGTACAGTTGCCGTACCACCGGCGCCATTTTCTGCGATAGCCGCCCCGCCACAATCATCAGGTCCGCCTGCCGCGGTGACGGCCGGAATACTTCCGCTCCGAATCGCGCTACGTCGAATCGCGCCGCCGCCATGGCCATCATCTCGATCGCGCAGCACGCCAGGCCGAATCCCAGCGGCCAGATCGAGCTTTTCCTCGCCCAGTTCACGGCTTTATCCAACGTTGTGAAGATGATTCCTTCGTCTTCCAGCAGGTTCCCGAAGTCGTCGGGCTTGGTCAACGTCACGTGTTTCCCGAGAGATGTGCTCATCGCGCCTTCTTCCTCTTCCTATTCTCGCATACGCCCCAAGCAGGCACAAATCCGCGTTCCTGGCTCGAGGGGAGCGCCGTCGGCCCCCACCACCTCAATTCGTGGCGCTCGTTGACCTTCTCCGCGCCTTCTTGTGTTTCTTTGCCTTGGAGCTCTTTTTGGCCGTCTGCGTCCTCGCCTTCAACTTGTCATTCTCTTCGCGCAGCGATGCGTTGTCCTTCGTCGAATTGTCGATCTGGCTCGACAGGTTCGTATTCTCTTTCTGCAAGTCCACAATCTGTCCCTTTAATTGCAAATTCTCCTGCCGCGCCTTGGTATCCTCGCAACCCATTAACGGTATTCCGATAGCCAAAGCCAGCGCCAAAATAGCCATCGCATTTCTTCGCATCGTCTCCCCCTAGACCTGCAAAACCACTTTTCCGAATTGTGCTCCCGACTCCAGGTACTCGTGTGCCTTCGCCGCCTCGGCCAGCGGGAACACTCGGTCGACGATCGGCTTCAACCGTTCGGAAGCCACCAGCTTCAACACCGTCAGCAATTCGCTTTTCGTTCCCATGTATGAACCCAGTAGCGATAGCTGTCGGCTGAACAGAAACCGCAAATCAATCTTCGCATCAAAACCCGTCGTCGCTCCGCAGGTTACCAACCGTCCCGACGCTGTCAGGCTTGCCAGGCTCTCCTCCCAAGTCTCCGTCCCGACGTGTTCGAACACTATGTCCACTCCGCGCTTCCCGGTAATTCGTCGAACCTCGTCTCGAATCTTCTCGGTCTTATGGTTCACCGTAAAATCCGCTCCCAGCCCCCTCGCCTTCTCCAGTTTCTCTTCACTGCCCGCCGTCGCGATCACCCGCGCCCCCAGAAACTTCGCAATCTGGATCGCCGCACTTCCCACTCCGCTCCCGGCCCCCAAAATCAACACATCTTCCCCCGGCTGAAGCTCTGCCCGGCCCACCAGCATGTGCCACGCCGTCTGGAACACCAGCGGCACCGCCGCCGCTTCTTCCCACGACAAGTTCTCGGGGTACGGCATACAGTTCACTTCCGGCGCGCGCACAAACTCCGCGCACCCTCCGTCGATCATGTACCCCAAATTGGTGAACTGCCGGCAGCGGTTATCCTGTCCCGCCAGGCAAGCCGCGCACCGTCCGCAGGCCACCCCCGGTGCCAGTACCACTTTCTGGCCGACTCGAACGCCCTTCACTTCGGATCCGGTCTTCGCGATTTCTCCCGCCACGTCGCTTCCCGGAATGTGCGGCAGAGGTATCGCCACATTGGGCAACCCGCCTCGCACCCACAAATCCAAGCGATTCAGGGCGCATGCTCGCACCCGGACCAGCACGTCGTTTGGCCCTACGGTTGGCTCTTTCGCCTCCACGTACGTGAGCACCTCGGGTCCGCCGTGCCTCTCAAAGACAATCGCTCTCATGATGCCAGCAGTCTAGCGGCGCTGCGCATCCCTGTCACCCGGGAAATTGACACGGAAACGCGCAAAGCGTAGCGTAAACCATAGAAAAGCCAATGGATCTCTTTGAGGAAATCGTCCGTATGCGGCGCGCCGGCCATCGCGGAGCCTTGGCCACCATTGTCCATACCAATGGCTCCATTCCCAGCTATGAAAGCTCCCGCATGCTCGTTCGCGAGGACGGCTCCATTGCCGGCACCATTGGCGGCGGCTGCGTCGAAGCAGAAGTCTGGGCTGCTGCCAAGGAAGTCATGCACAAGGAAAGCCCCCGCAAAATGGTATTCAATCTCAACAATGAGGCCTCCTACGATAATGGCCTCATCTGCGGCGGCACCGTTGAGGTTTTCGTCGAACCCATCCTCCCCCAGCCCGTCTTGTACCTTTTTGGCGGCGGCCATGTCTCCATGGCGGTTGCCAAAGCGGCCTCGTCCTCCGGCTTCGCCATCAATGTAATCGACGACCGCGAAGCCTTCGCCAACAACGATCGCTTCCCTTCCGCCCAGATTCTCTTCACCAGCTACGAAGATGCTTTCCAGAAGATCCAGCCTAACGCCTCCTCCTATCTGGTCATTGTTACTCGCGGTCACAAAGACGACATGCGCGTCCTGGCCTGGGCCGTCCGCACCAATGCCAGGTATGTCGGCATGATTGGAAGCAAGAGGAAGGTACTGTCAGTCTACAAAGCGCTGGAACGCGAAGGGTACCGCCCCGAGGATTTCGAGCGCGTCTACGCCCCCATGGGCCTCGAAATCGGCGCTCTATCGCCGGAAGAGATTGCCATCAGCATCGTTGCAGAGCTAATCGCTGTGCGCCGCAATGCGTCGTCGGCCGCACACAAGAAAATCGAGCCGCGAACGGTCGTCGCGGCTTCGTAAGGGATCATGTTAGCCGCCATTATCCTCTCGGGTGGCGCGTCCCAGCGTATGGGCTCGCCAAAAGCCTTGCTTCCCTATCAGGGACGCCCTTTCCTCGAGCACCTGCTCGAGGTTACCGCCCACCCTCGCATCAAGGTGCGTCGGGTCGTGCTCGGCGCTCACGCCACGCCCATCCTCAACCAGGTTCGTGTGGCGCCGGAGGAAATCGTTATCAATGAGAATTGGGAGCAGGGCCAGCTCAGCTCCATTCACGCCGCCCTTCGCGGCCTCCCTCCCGGCACCGACGGTATCCTTCTCTGCCCCATCGACCACCCCCTCATTAGCGCTTCCCTGGTAGGCGACCTGGTCGAGCAGTTCTACTCCACTAAAATGAAGATCGTCCTACCCGTCTATCAGGGGCACCGCGGCCATCCGGTGATTTTCTCGTCCGCGCTTTACGAGGAGCTGTTGAACGCGCCCTTGGAAAGCGGCGCCCGTGCCGTCGTCTGGGCACACGCCGCCGATGTGGCCGAAATTGGCACCACCGAACAGGGTTGCGTGCTTAATTTGAATGACCCGGAATCCTTGCAGCGCGCCATCGGCAGCGCCTTTTAGACCACGTTTTCCAGCTTCTTCAAAAGTGCTCGCAAGCCATCTGCCGCCAGTTGCGCTCCGTGAAACGTAGCTTCGGGCAAGCCCCCCAGGCCTGAGGATATCGACTCGGCGGTCAGTCCATCCAGTCTCTTGGGAGGCTGCCCCTTCAGCTGCTCAGTCAACCATGACGCCGAGGCTATCGCGGTCGTACACCCTCGGCACAGGAATCGTACCTCGCGGATCACTCCATCTTGGATTCGGGCCGCTAACCGCAACACATCCCCGCACACGGGATTGCTCACCTCCACCGAGGCGGTCGCCGCAGGGAGTTCCCCTGCATTTCGTGGATTTCGGAAATGATCGAGAACCGCGTCGCTGAACACGGCTGCATTATCGCAATCCAGCCGCGAACCTTCAACGCGGCAATCCGGCTATTTCTTTTTCGGGGGCAGGTATTTTTTCTCGATGGAAGCTACCACCGTATAGTTCGGGTCGACCATCTCCGCCAGGTGCGCTTTACCTACCTTTGACAGCAGTTCATACGCATCCAATTCCGACAAACCATACTCGGCGTGGATCCACGCAACGAGCTCCGTGTACGCTATTCGCACCGCATCCTCGAGCGGCCGGTAAATTCCCGCGCACATGATCTTTTTATCGTTCTCGAAGCGCGGCCACCCTGTTCTCTTCCCCTTGATCACCTCCACCTGCAATCGCACTCGCATCGGCACTTCGATCGCGCTTCCGGCGATTTCGCCGTCGCCCATCCCCGCATGACCATCCCCGAAATACAGCATTGCTCCGCTTACGCTCACCGGAAGATAGAGCGTGTTTCCCACCGAGGCTTCCGTGGCATCCATATTCCCGCCAAATTCCGCGGGCACGATCGAGCTGCGCGCCTCTCCATTCGCCGGAGCTACTCCGATGCAGCCAAGAAACGGGTGCAGTGGCATTTTCACTTTGTAATTGGTATCCAATGCCTGAAACGTCGCCGTGTTGCTCTCCGCATCGATCGGATAGAACCAGATTTTTTCCGGCAACGGCGGGTGCAGCATCGGCGTATAGTTCGTCGCATTCAACGCGCCGAATCCCGGTCCTAACGCCCCAAGTCCCTGCTTGCCGTCCACCTGTAGGTCCAGAAAATGCACGACCAACGTATCTCCAGGCTCCGCTCCATCTACGAAAAAAGGGCCCGTCAGTGGATTGTCGCCCTTGATCGACGAAAGCGAATCACCCGGCTTCTGAATCACATTGCCGAAACAGTCCAGGGAGTTTGCTTCCAGCACATTCCCTGGCTTGAGGTGCGCCACCGCTGGCGCCATCCCATAGACATATTTCACGTTGTCGATCGTCGCTTTGTATTTCACTACCTCGCCGGTACCCGGCCCGTTTTGTGCTGATGCTACTCCCCCGGCCATCGCCATTCCCAGTAACATCAGCAGCCCTGCCATCCGCGTCATTCGCCACCTCGTCTGATCTTTCGCGCAAAGTCCAACACACACTGGCACTCAAGTCAATCGAGCGTCTCTCCCTTCTACGTTGGCTCGTCATGGACTCCGCAAGGGTTCCTTCCTGCGCAAGCATCGAAGCAACAAATGTTGCGTATCGGCGAGATACTGTTGCGTTTGTTTCACCCGCGTGATAAAAGCCGCTCCTGGACTTTGATGGTGGCCTGCCCCGCGAGTGGCGCCCACTGGATTCATGACTACGATCCGCTCGTAAGGAGATTTTCCATGCGCATCGACATTTGCCGTGTGCACAAATCCTTTTTGGCCTCCGCGCTCCTATTGGCGTTCTGTCCGCTGGCCGCTTCCCAGGAAAAACCCGCTCCCCCCTGGGACACCACTCAGGCTCGTGGCAAGACGCGCGAAATCGATTTCGACATCACGGAAGGCACCTGGATGTCCCTCGATCTCTCTCCCGACGGTAAGTGGATTGCCTTTGATCTGCTCGGCCACGTCTATCGCATGCCCGCGACCGGTGGCAAAGCCGAATGCCTTACTCAGAATTCCGGCGTCGCCCTCAATATGGATCCTCGTTTTTCACCGGACGGAAAAACCATTGCTTTCATCAGTGATCGCAAAGGCCAGAACAATCTGTGGCTGATGGATGCCGACGGCAAGAATCCCCGCCCCGTTGTGACGGACCAGGACACTCGCATGCTCAGCCCGGTTTGGACTCCCGATGGAAAATATCTTGTCGTCCAGCGGCAAAGCGTAAAACCCGAGAGCGGCGAATTTAACTGGTCCCTGGCCATGTATTACCGCAACGGCGGTGCGGGGATCGAGGTCGTCGGAAAAGACAAGAATGCCGGCTGGCATTCCATTTCAGCCGATGGGAAGTTCCTGTACTTCGACGTCGGCCTCTGCCCGCCCCTGCCTTTCGGCCACACCGACCCCATGCTCGGCTGCTCGCAAATTCAACGCATGAATTTCGCCACTCGCAAAATCGAGAAGATCACCGGAGGAATCGCCGAACAACAGGACCGCTCTACCAGCGGTGGCGCCGTCGCGCCGGAAGTTTCTCCGGATGGCCGCTATGTTGCCTTTGGCCGCCGCATCCCGGATGGTACGGAATCGTACAAAGGCCACGTTTTTGGTCCCAGAACGGCCCTCTGGCTTCGTGATCTGCAAACCGGCGAAGAGCGTCTCCTCATGGATCCGATTGAACTGGACGAAGCCGAGGAAATATCCCGCCAGATGCCTGTCCTTCCCGGATATGTATGGGCCGCGGACGGCAAATCCATCGTCATCTCGCAGGGCGGCAAGATTCGCCGCCTCTCGGTCGATTCCGGAAAAGTGGAGACCCTTCCCTTCTCCGCCCACGTGCATCGCACCATCTCCGAAATGGCCTGGTCTCCTCTGCGCATTCGCGACGATGCCTTCGAAGCCAAACTCCTTCGCTGGCACAGCGCCTCTCCGGATGGAAAAGTTCTCTTGTTCCAAGGCGTCGGCAAATTGTGGTTGATGGACCTTCCGAACGGAAAACCGCACCGCCTTACCGGGGACTCTTTCACAACCAACGAGTTCTCGCCGGCCTGGTCACCGGACGGCAAATCAATCGTCTTCGCCACTTTTGATGACGACAAACACGGTCAGCTTTGGACCGTTCCCGCGGCTGGTGGCGAGCCCAAGGCGTTCACCACTGAACCCGGCGAATACCTCAATCCTTCTTATAGCCCGGACGGCAAATGGCTCGCCTATTCGCGCGGATCCGGCGCCACCTTCCGCGGCCGCCAGTGGGCGCGCAACGAGTGGTACGACATCGTTTTGCAGCCTTCCTCCGGTGGTGAGGCCAAGGCCATTGTGCGTGTCGACAACGAGGAAGCGCCCGGACCCACTCCGCAAATCGGCTCCGACGGCCGCGTCTACTTCACCGCTCATCGCCAGGAAAAGACCGAAAGCTTCTTGTCTAAGACCACCACGGAACTCATCTCCGTGCGTGTCGATGGCAGCGACCGCCAGGTCCACGCCTCTTTCCCAAATGCCAACCAAGTCGCCGTTTCTCCTGACCTCACCCAAATCGCCTACGAGGAAGGCGACAACGTTTACGTCGCTCCGCTGCCTCTGGGCGCTACCGGACAAACCGGTGTAAATCTGGATCGCAAGATGTCCGCATTTCCGGTTACTTCCACGAACCCGGATGGGGGACTCTTTCCGCGCTGGCGCGACAAACAAACCGTGGAGTTCGGTAACGCCAGCAAATACTTTGCCTATCACGTAGACGCCGGTAAGACCGACACTACGGAAATCCACTTGAGCGTTCCCCGCGCCATTCCCTCTGGAACGATTGCCTTGAGCCACGCCCGCATCATCACTCTCAAAGATCGCAAAGTCATCGACGACGGCACCATCGTGGCCAAGGCCGGACGCATCACCTGCGTCGGCGAATGCAACACTTCGGGCGCCGACCAGGTCATCGACGCCAAGGGCAAAACCATCATTCCCGGCTTCGTGGACATGCACGCGCACCACAACAGCGAATGGGCCGGAGTGACGCCTTCGCGAAGCTTCGAGGCGGCCGTCTACCTCGCTTACGGTGTGACCACCACGCTGGATCCAGCGGCGTGGTCGCAGAACGTGTTCACCGTCGCGGAGATGACCGAAGCAGGCCGCGTGATCGGGCCAAGATCATTCTCCACCGGCGATCCGCTCTACAACGGCGATGGGCCGCATCGCAACGCGCTTTCCAGCTTCGAGGTAACCGACCACGAAATCGCGCGGCGGCAACTGTACGGCGCGACCGCGCTGAAACAATACCTGCAACCGAATCGCGAGCAGCGCCAGTGGGTGACGGAAATCGCCAGGAAACGCGGCTTGCGCGTGACCGGCGAAGGATCCAGCGACTTGCTGCACAAATTGAGCATGCTGATGGACGGACAAGCGGGCTTCGAGCACCCCACGCCATACGTGCCGCTATATCAGGACGTGGCAAAAATGTTTGGGATGTCGCACACGACCTATTCCCCAACTTTCATCGTGGGCGGAACGGCTCCCTGGAACGAGGAATACTTCTTTCAGGCCAGCGACGTGTGGAAAGACGCGAAGTATCGGGAATGGATTCCCTGGCGCCAGTTGATGCCGCAACTGCGGCGGCGCTGGATGCGTCCGGTGACCGACTATCATTTCGGCGTGCAGGCGCAAGGCGCCGCCGACATCATCGCCAACGGCGGATACAGTGCGATCGGGTCGCACGGCCAGGCTCACGGCATCGGTTCGCATTGGGAAGTGTGGATGTTCGCTTCGGCGCTGGGGCCGATGGGCGCTTTGGAAGTGGCCAGCGTGCACGGCGCGCATTTCCTGGGAGCGGACCAGGATCTGGGCACGCTGGAGCCGGGAAAGCTGGCCGACCTGATGGTGCTGAACGCGAATCCCCTTGACGACATTCATAACACCGCGAACATCGCGATGGTGATGAAAGCGGGAACGCTGTACGACGCTGACACGCTGGATGAAATCTGGCCGGAAAAGAAACCGTTCGGCACACACTACTGGGTGAACCTGGATGAATTGAAAAGTGACACGCGGCCGGTGGATATTTACGATCAGAAATAAGCACCGGCAAGATTCGTTGAACCGTTGTGACGGCCTGCCAACTAGCCGGCGGCATCGCGCCTCCGGCTGACATGCTCTGCTATGCTCTAGCCTGGGCATGGCGAAAGTTACAAAAAATAGATTGCGAATCGTGTCGCTGGCGCCGAGCGCCACGTCGATTTTGTCCGCCGTGGGCGCACGGAGCGCATTGGTGGGCGTCACGAAATGGTGCGCGGAGGTCGCGCCGGTGGGCCGGCTTCCGCAACTGGGTGATTGCTGGCGAATGGAATCGGTAGACGACATTTTGCGGCTGCGGCCTACGTTGGTGATCGGCTCGGTCCCCTACAAGCAGGAAACGGTAGCGAAGCTGCTGGAGCAGCGCCTGAATTTCCTGGCGATGAATCCGCGGACGCTGGCGGACATCGAGGAAGATATCCGGCTGTTGGGACGAATCGCGGAATGCTCCCGCGAAGCAGTGCGGATCATAAACAAGATGAGGCGGTGCTTCCGCGGGATCGCCGCGAAAAACAGGAAGCGAGCCGCGGTGCGGGTGTACTGCGAAGCGTGGCCAAACCCGCGAATCAGTTCTCCGCCGTGGGTGGCGGAACTGGTGGAGATCGCCGGAGGCCAAATGGTGGTATCCGCCGGGGAAAAAGTGAGCGATGAAGAAATCGCCGAGGCAGCTCCGGAAGTGATCGTGCTGGCATGGGCAGCGACGGGAGACAAGGCGAAACCGGAGAAAGCGTGCGGGGTAGCAACTTGGCAAAATGTCCCGGCAATCCGAAACCGGCAAGTATACGTAGTGCGCGATGAGTTGCTGAATACGCCGGGACCTCCGCTGATGCGCGGGGCGCAAGAACTGGCGCGGATTTTGCAGGGGAACGTTCGCCGAGGAGTGCCGGAATAGTGTTGGTGGTCGCGGCAGTGATCGAACGAAACGACCGGCGGCTGCTGATTGGGCAGCGCCGCAAGACCGATACGTCTCCGCTGAAGTGGGAATTTCCCGGAGGAAAAGTATGGGACGGCGAGGCTCCGGAAGCCGCGCTTGCGCGCGAGTTGCGGGAAGAGTTGGGCGCGACGCTGCGGCGCTGCGTGGAGATCGCGACGGTGAAGTATCGGTACGGAGAGTCCGCGGAGGAGCTGGAGATTCGGTTTTTCGCGGCCGAAATTGAGGAAGCGGAGTTGGAACCGCGAGTGTTTGAGCAGATCGCGTGGGTGCTCCCAAAGCAACTGGGTAACTACAACTTTCTGCCGGCCAACGCGCGGCTGGTGGCCGATCTGGCGACGGGGCGACTGAAGTGCTCGGAGATTCTGGAGAGGGAGTAGCGATGGCGGTGAAAGGCACCACTCCGTTGGGACTGGGGCCCATGATGTTGGGGACTTCGTCGTTTACCGCGTCGGGTTGGGAGGGGGCGTTTTATCCGAAAGGGATGAAGCAGGCCGAATACCTGGCGTTTTATGCGGAGCAATTCCGCACGGTGGAGATTGACGCAACGTTTTATGGATGCCCATCGGAGCGGACGGTGGCGCAATGGAATGCACGGACGCCGGAGGGTTTTGTTTTTTCCGTGAAGTTGCCGCAGATGATCACACACGAAAAAGTGTTGCGGGATTGCGATGCGGAACTGAGTGAATTCCTTACGACGATGGAAGGCCTGGGCCCGAAATTGGGGCCGATGATCTTCCAGTTTCCATATTTCAGCCGAGCGGTGTTCCGGGACCGGCATGAGTTCCTGGACCGGCTGGTTCCCTTCCTGAAGAAATTGCCCGAGAATCACAAGTTTGCAGTGGAAGTACGCAATCGAGAGTGGATCGATGCGGAGTTGGCGAGCCTGCTGCGGGATCATGGAATGGCCCTAGTGCTGCAGGACCGATCGTGGATGAATGATCCGGCAGAATGGAAGTTCGACCCGATAACAGCGGCATGGACGTACATCCGATGGCTCGGAGATCGCAAATGGATTGGAGAAGTGACGCAGCGCTGGGACAAGGTAGTGGTGGATCGAGCAGAAGAGCTGGGGAGCTGGGTCGATTTTTGTTATCAGATTCGAAAGCGCGGGATCACGGTGTACGCGTACGCGAATAATCATTTCCAGGGGCACGGGCCGGCGACGATCGCGAAATTTATCGAGTTGTGGAACAAAAAGGGATTTCCGGACATCGACAAAGGCCCGAAGCCGCAGCCGCGGGAGCGCACGCTGTTCGAATAGATAGAAGGCGGCCAATGCCGTCAACAAAGCGGCTACTCGTAGCGGAGGGCTACAAGGGGGTCGACGTGAGCGGCGCGGCGAGCGGGGATCCAGCAGGCGATTATGCCGATGGCGAGCAGCAGCAAGGGAACGCAGATGAGAGTCCAGGGATCGTAGGCGGAAACGCCCCACAGCTGCGTGGCAATCACACGGCCAAGAGCAAGGCTGGCGACAAGGCCAACGGCGACGCCGATGCCGACCAAGCGCAGACCCATTCGAATGACCATGCTCTGCACGTCGGAGCCTTCCGCGCCAAGGGCCATGCGGATGCCGATTTCCTGAGTGCGCCGCGCGGTGGTGTAGGCCAGAACGCTGTACACGCCGATGGTCACAAGAATCAACCCAATGCCGCTAAAGATGGTCATCAGGAAAAAACCGAACCGCGGGCCGGCAAAGGAAAACTGACTGATGAATTTCTCGAGCGTGCCGGTCAGGGTGACGGCGACGTTGGCATCGGTGGCCCAGATTTCGCGCTGAACGGAGGCCAGCAGGGCGGTAGGTTCTCCGGCGGTGCGCACAAGAATGCCGCGGAATGCGGATCCGGTTACCGTGTAAGGCACCCAGATCTCCGGCCGTACGGGATCCTGCAAACCCTGATTTTTTGCGTCGGCGACCATACCGATAATTTCGAAGACGGGCTCCTTGACGGGATCATCGAACTGGCCGAGCTGGGCGATGGTGACCTGGCGTCCGATCGGATTCTCATCTCCCAGATACTTCTTCGCGAAGGTCTGGTTTACCACGGCGAGCTTGCGCGCGCCGCTGACTTCCGCCTCCGTGAAGCCGCGGCCACCGAGAAACTGAATCTTCAGCACACCGAAGTAGCCTTCACTGCACAGTTGAAAAAGCGCCTCCCACTTTTCCGTGTGAGTCCTGCCGGAAACCTCGATGTCGCTGGGAATGCCGCCATAAGGAGGAAGCGTGCTGGTTTCGGTGGCGTCCACCACGCCCGGAAAAGCCTTGAGGCGTTGCAGGAGAGGCCGATAGAAACCTGTAATTTGCGCAGCGGTCTTATAGCGATCGGTGGGAAGCGGCAAGCGGGCGACCAGGACGTGGTCCGGCTGCAGGCCCAGCTTGACATCGCGCAAGGCCATGAAGCTGCGCATGAGGAGTCCAGCGGCGACGAGGAGCGTTAGAGACAAGCCGACCTCGAGGATCACGACGGCGTCCCGCAGCCTACCGTGCCTGGTACTGCCGCTCAGACCTTTTCCGTTATCCCGCAGAGGCTCGTTCACGTCCTTTCGCGCCGCTTTGATGGCCGGAACCAGGCCAAATACCAGCGCGGTGAGCGCGGCAACACCCAAGGTGAACAGCAGCACGAAGGTGTTGAGCCGAATCACCGATTCGGCGGGAATGATGTTCTGCGGCATCAGCGCGACAAGCGACTTCAAGCCACCCCAAGCGAATAACGCGCCGAGCGCAGCGCCCGCGGCGGCAAGAATCAAGCTTTCGACCAGCAACTGCCGGATCAAACGCCAGCGATTGGCGCCGAGAGCGCTGCGAATGGCGAATTCCTTTTCTCGGGTGGTGGCGCGCGCCAGGAGGAGATTGGCGACGTTGCCGCAACCGATGAGCAGCAGCAGGCCAACGGCGGCAAGGACGATGTAGAGGGTGGTGCGAAAGCCGCCGACCACGAGATCGGTAAGCGATTCCAGATGCACAGTAAATTTCTTGGGGTAGTCGGTGGGGTAAATCTTGGAGAGATTGTTGGCGACGACGGTAAGGTCGGCTTCGGCTTCCTTGACGCTGACGCCGCGTTTGAGATGGCCCAGCAGAAACCAGCGTTGCTGAAAGGCACCGGCGACGGTATTGGAGGTCGCGGCGTGGGTGGGCTTGACGGGAATCCACATGTCGGCATCGCCCCAGGCGAAACGGGGAGGCATGATGCCCACCAGCGTTCGGGAAACACCGTTCAGAACGAAATTCTTGTTGAGCATAGCGGGGTCGGCAGCGAAGTCCTTCACCCAGGTTTTGTAGCGTAGGACAAAAACGGGAGTCGCGCCGGGTTCGTAATCGGCGGGCTGCATGACGCGACCGACGAGAGCGGGCATGCCGAGGAATTCAAAAGTACCAGGGGTAACGAGGACGCCGTTGTAACGCTGCGATCCTTCGGAAGTGCGGTAGAGGACATCGGTCTGATCGTTGCCAATCACCGCATCAAAAACGTGGTTCTGGGCGATGTAGTCCAGAAACTCAGGATTGGTATAGCCGGCGCGGCCGCCGGGCTCACTGCGATCAGAGTCGTGAATCTGGACGGACATGTACCGTTGGGCGTCTGGATAGGGGAAGGGTTCCATTAGGATATTTTCGATGACGCTAAAGATAGCGGTAGAAGCGCCGATTCCGAGAGCCAAGGTAATGACAGCGACCAGGGCGAAACCGGGCGCTTTGCGAAGATTGCGCAATGCGTAACGAATATCCTGGCGAAGAGTGTCCATGGCGCACCTCGATTCGGCCGGCAATCGACTCGAAAGACAAACGCCGAAAGAGCAGCGGCGTCGCGGCGGTCCTATCACAGCATACGGATAGAGAGGCCGATTAGTTCCTTCGACGGCAGCTTCGAAGAAAAGTTTGCCCCGTCAAGGCGGAAGGGACATACCCCAAGCTGAAGCTAGCGAAAATTCAGAGAGAATTGTGATGCTGGCGACTAGGAAATGACCGGATTCGGCTTATCCGGATTGATCCCGAGGTCCTTGACGGCTTTGTCCACCACAGCGCGTTCGATCTTGCCTTCCTGCTGAAGCTCATGGAGGGTGGCCAAAGTAATGAAGCGGGCGTCGACTTCGAAGAAGTCGCGCAGGGACTGGCGGCCTTCGCTGCGGCCGAAGCCATCGGTGCCGAGAGCGGCGAGCCGGCGAGGCATCCAACGGCTGACCATGTTGGGAAGAGTCTTCAGGTAGTCCGAGGCGGCAACGAGGACGCCAGGAGCGTCCGCGAGGCACTGGGTAACGTAGGGAATGCGAGGCTTGGCGGAGGGATGGAGTCGATTCCAGCGCTCGGTCTCCGTGCCGTCGACGTACAGGGCCTTGTAGCTGGTGATGCTCCAGACGTCCGCGGCGACACCATATTTTTGTTCGAGAATATCCTGAGCCTGCAAGGCTTCCCGAAGGATGGAGCCGCTGCCGAAAAGTTGCGCGCGGAGCTTGGATTTCTTGTTCTCCGACGCCCGATAACGGTACATGCCTTTGAGAATACCGTCCCGCACATCGCCCGGCATGGCGGGCATAGCGTACGGTTCATTCATCAGAGTGATGTAATAAAAGATGTTCTCGCCGTCCTTGTACATGCGGCGGATACCGTCCTGGATGATGACAGCGATCTCGTAAGCAAAGGCAGGATCGTAGGCGCGGAGGTTGGGAACGGAAAGGGCGAGAACATGACTGTTGCCGTCTTGGTGCTGGAGACCTTCGCCGGAAAGAGTGGTGCGTCCAGCGGTTCCACCGAGCAGAAAGCCGCGAACACGCATGTCCGCAGCAGCCCAGATGAAATCCGCAATCCGCTGGAAACCGAACATGGAGTAGTAAACAAAGAACGGAATGGTATTGATGCCGTAATTGGCGTAAGCGGTTCCGGCGGCGATGAAAGAACCCATGGAGCCGGCCTCGGTAATGCCCTCTTCGAGGATCTGTCCGTCCTGCGCTTCTTTGTAATAGAGGAGAGTGTTGACGTCGACGGGTTGATAGCGCTGACCGACGCTGGAATAGATGCCGACGGTGCGGAATAGAGATTCCATGCCGAAGGTGCGAGCCTCGTCCGGGACGATGGGAACGAGGAGTTTGCCGATTTCGGGATCGCGCAACATCTTGCGAAGCATACCGACCCAGGCCATGGTGGTGGAGACTTCACGACCCTCGCTGCCCTCGAAGAATTCCTTGAAGAGCTCATCGTGCTCCGCGGCGATGGGTTCCGACCGCACGGAGCGTTTGGGGATGTAGCCGCCTAATTCTTCGCGTCGAGCGCGAAGATATTGGATTTCAATGCTGTCTTCGGCGGGACGGTAGAACGGAACTTCGGCGATATCGCCGTCGTTGAGGGGAATGCCGAAGCGCGAGCGAAATTCGCGCAGCTCGTCTTCATTGAGCTTTTTCTGCTGATGCGTGACGTTCTTGCCTTCGCCAGCTTCGCCGAGACCATAACCTTTGATGGTGCGAGCAAGGATGACGGTGGGGGCACCCTTGTGGTCTACGGCAGCTTTATAAGCAGCATAGACCTTGCGGGGATCATGACCGCCGAGACGGAGGCGGCGGAGCGCTTCGTCGGGAAGAGGCTCGACAAGTTGGAGGAGACGAGGGTCGCTGCCGAAGAAGTGCTGGCGCACGTAGGCACCGGACTCGACGACGAGTTTCTGATATTCGCCGTCAACGAGTTCGCCCATGCGCTTGACGAGTAAGCCTTCGGTGTCGCGTTCAAGAATGGGGTCCCACTCGCTACCCCAGAAGACCTTAATAACGTTCCAGCCAGCACCGCGGAAGGCGGATTCTAGCTCCTGAATGATCTGGCCGTTGCCACGAACGGGGCCATCGAGGCGCTGAAGGTTACAGTTGACGACGAAGATCAGGTTGTCGAGCTTCTCGCGGGAGGCCAGAGTGATGGCACC
Source organism: uncultured Acidobacteriota bacterium (assembly GCA_963819745.1). Lineage (GTDB taxonomy): Bacteria > Acidobacteriota > Terriglobia > Acidiferrales > UBA7541 > Acidiferrum. Next base: position 67,494 of record CAWFXG010000008.1, read on the forward strand.
GAGAGATTCCGGCTCGTCGGTTTCTCCGTCACCCAGGAAGGCCCAAACTTTGGCGTCGGTGACAGGTTTGAGGCTCCGATTCTCTAGATAGCGGGCAAAGCGCGCCTGATAAATAGCCATCAGGGGACTGAGCCCCATGGAGACAGTGGGAAATTCCCAGAAGTCCGGCATGAGCCAGGGATGGGGATAAGAGGACAGGCCGCCTCCGGGCTTCAGTTCGCGGCGGAAGTTTTCGAGTTGCTGGGCGGAAAGGCGGCCTTCGAGAAAGGCACGCGCGTAAATGCCCGGCGCCGCATGCCCCTGAAAATAAACGGTGTCGCCTTCAAATTCCTTGGTGCGGGCGCGAAAGAAATGGTTAAAGCCAACTTCGTACAGGGTGGCGGCGGAGGCGTAGGTGGAGATGTGGCCGCCGATATTGTGCTCGACGCGGTTGGCGCGTACGACCATGGCGAGAGCGTTCCAGCGAATGAGGCTCTTGATACGGCGCTCGATTTCCTGGTCACCGGGAAAGAGGGGCTCGAGGCGTAGCGGGATGGTATTGGCGTAAGGGGTGTTGGCGGTGAAAGGCAAGTTGATGCCGGCGACTTTGGCGTGCGCGCGGAGGCGTTCGAGAATTTCGGTAGCGACTTCTGAGCCGCTGGCAGCGAGAACGGAATCAAGCGACTCGAGCCACTCCTGGACGCCAGCTTCGTCCATTCCTCGAATTTCTGTGTGCGTCTCGTTTTCCATGACTTTCGATTGTTCCTTTGCGGATGGGTTCATGTCGCGCGGAACAGGCACGCGAATTTATTCCCAATATTAAGGTAATAGAATACACCGGCAGAGAACTCTGTGCACGGCGCGATTGTGAGACCTTGGCCGGTGGACGCGAATCGAGTAAGAGTAGCGGAGCGCGGGGAAAAGCTAGAGCGTGCGACCACCGTCGAGCACCAGAACCTGGCCAGTGGAGAACTTCGAGCGGATGAGGAAGAGGACCGCATCGACGATATCGGCAGGAGTGCCGGTGCGATGGAGCGGGGAGCGACGGATGAAGTCGGTTTCCCACTCTGAGGGGTCACCGCTCATGGAGATAGTGCCAGGAGCGATGGCATTCACTCGAACGAGTGGAGCGAGCTCCTTGGCCAGGCACTTCGTGAGCATGATCAGGCCGGCCTTGGAGACGCAGTGAGGAATATAACCGGTCCAAGGGAGAATGCCGCCGACATCGGAAAAATTGATGATGACACCGCGGGATTCGCGGAGAAGAGGGGCGGCAGCCTGGGAGCAAAAGAAAACAGATTTCAAATTGGTGTCGAGGGAGGCATCCCAGCTGCTTTCGGTGGTGCCCGCGAACTCGGTGTGAAGAAAATTGGAAGCGTTGTTGATGAGGATGTCGAGCCGGCCGAATTGACTGGATGCGCGATCGAAAAGAGCCTGGATTTCCGTAGGGCGAGTCAGGTCCGCGGAAAAAGCAAGGCTGCGGACGCCGAGTCCAGTAATTTCGGAAACGAGTTCTTCTGCCTCTGATTTTGAGCTGCGGAAATGAACGACGACGTCGGCGCCCTCCTGAGCAAGGCGTAATGCGACAGCGCGCCCGATGCGCCTGGCGGCTCCGGTAACGAGAGCGACCTGACCGGACAGCGGACGCGGCGAATGTGAGGAGGTTGGCGGCATCTTCGCAAGGCTACGTTAACATGGGAGTTCGAGCCAGTCTCGGCGCGGGCAGCGGATGGGGTGGTAAGATTTCGATGCGGCGGAGGAGACGAGATGGGACTCGATTTGCTGGCAATAGCGGCCCACCCGGACGACGCGGAGCTTACCTGCGGCGGCACGCTGATCAAGATGGCGCAGAAGGGCTATAAGACCGGAGTGCTGGACTTGACTGGCGGGGAGATGGGGACGCGGGGCACGCCTGAAACGCGCGCCGAGGAAGCGGCTCTGGCGGGAAAAATACTCGGACTGAAGTGGAGAGGAACGTTGGGAGTGCCGGATTCCGATGTGCAACCGAGCCGACCCCACAAACTGAGGCTTGCGGCGATGATTCGCAGACTACGGCCCCGGACGGTCATTCTCCCATACTGGGAGGGGCGGCACCCCGACCACTACAATGCGTCCGTGTTGGGCTACGAGGGATGCTTTCTGGCCGGGCTGAAGCAGTTACCAATCGAAGGTGAGGCTTACCGGCCCTTCAAGATTTTGTACTCGACCTCGGATTCGCATGCGGACATCAAGCCTGGATTCGTGGTGGACATCTCCAAGCAGTATCAACGCAGGAAGAAGGCGATTCTGGCGTACCGCTCGCAGTTCCTACCTGCGAAGGGGACTCCAATCAGCAAGGTTTATATCCCGCTGGACACGCTGGAAGACCGGATGAACCGGCTGGCGAGGCACTACGGCCACATGATCGATGTGAAGTACGGGGAGCCGTTCATGACCAAGGAGCTGATGCAGGTGGAGGATGTGGTGGATATGGAGGTACGGTCGATCTGAGTTAGAGCGTTTATTATCTATTAGATAGAGTCGTCGATCGGGCGTTTTCCAGCTTGAGGATACTGTGTAGGGGTGTTTAGAACTTCTCGTCTTCCTGAGCGGGCGAGAATCCGGGAATGTTCTGCCCGGTTGGGGTGCGTTCGACGCGGACGCGGACCAGTGGTTCGTTTTCCGCACCGGATTTGCGGAGCACGGCGATGGTGCTGAGGGCCTCGGTATAAATTCGAGTGACGAGGTAGGTGTCCCCGGTGGCCGCTTTTTTCCAGAGCTGGCCGATCTGAATCTTCGTAACGGTCATTGGTAGCCTCGACTCTAGAGGGGCCGGAGCGGAGTGTCAACAGCGGGGACCGGTCGATGTGCCTGAGTGCGACAAGACAAGACCAAGAATTGACAAGAGGCGAGGAAACCTTAGTAGAGAGGGACACATCGTAGTCCATGAGACGACTCCGGACGTAAATCGGCAGTTTGGGGTGTATACTCAGGGGGAGCCGGAGCGGGAGGTAGGAAGATGCAAGACATTCTCCATCGAACGGTGAAATTGGCCCTTATAGGGGCGCTAGTAGCAAGCACCGCATTTGCACAGAGTCCCCCGCCAGCACCAGATCCGGCGAAGCAGCAGCCCACCTCGGAACAGCCGCAGAAGGCGCAACAGCAGCCAGTGCAGCAGCAGGACACGGTAACGCCCAAGAACTCCAAAGAGGATGTGGAAGCGATTGGAAACCGGAACGTCGGCAAGGGCGTGAATTTCTATTCCATCGAGAAAGAGATCGCGCTGGGAAAGAGCCTGGCGCAGGAAGTGGAACGGTCGTCCAAACTGATCGACGATCCCGTGATCACGGAATACGTGAACCGCGTTGGGCAGAACCTGGTGCGCAATTCGGATGCGCGGGTGCCTTTCACAATTAAAGTAATCGATTCCGATGAAGTGAACGCTTTCGCTTTGCCCGGCGGGTTCTTCTACGTGAACAGCGGATTGATTTTGCGCGCACAGGAAGAATCGGAACTCGCGGGAGTCATGGCACATGAAATTTCGCATGTGACGGCGCGTCACGGCACGAAGAACGCCACCAAGGGCGAGATCATGCAGTTGGCATCAATTCCTGCGATGATTTTCATCCCCTACAGCCTTGCCGGATACGCGATGTACCAAGGGTTGAACCTGGCGATTCCGCTGACCTATCTGAAGTTCAATCGAGACGCGGAGCGCGAGGCGGACTACCTCGGCCTGCAGTATATGTACAAGTCGGGCTACGATCCGAATGCGTATGTGACGTTCTTTGAGCGCATCCAAGCGGACGAAAAGAGACGGCCAGGAACGATTCCGAAAGTGTTTTCGACTCATCCGCCGACGCCGGAACGAATTGAAAACGCCCAAAAGGAAATTGCGCGGATTCTACCGAACAAGCCGGAATATATCGTGACCACTTCGGAGTTCGATATGGTGAAGGCGCGGCTGCGAAACGTAATGTTCGCCAAGAAGGTGCAAGACAATCAGGCGGGCAAACCCACTTTGCGGACGCGCACCGAGCAACAGCAAAAGGGACAAACCCAGGGCAACGATCCGAACTCCAATGACGATGATCGACCGACCCTGAAGCGCAGGCCGGACTCGCAGTAGCAAGAGCATTTCTCGAAAAACGGAAAAGGGCGGCGAACGAGCCGCCCTTTTCCGTTTTGATCCCGGGAAACTGCCTATCGCGACGTTTTGGGGTGGCGATCGTCGGGAGCTGCGGCAATGCCCATGCGACGGAGTTCGTCCTGGTAATACTTGCGATACAGGACGTCCCACTCCTCGCTGCCTTCCAGAATTTCCTTCTTCTGGGAGGTGATACGTTTGCGAACTTCGACTTCTGCTTTCTCTTCTTCACGCAGGGCTTCAGTAAGAATCAAGACGACTTGCTGCCGGATGGTATCGCGATCGTCGATAAACTCAACTTCGTCGCTGGAGACGAGTACCTCCGTGATTTGATGAGACAAGCGTACAATTTTTTCGCGACTGAGTCGCATTCCGTTGTTTGCTCCGAGGCCAAAACCCCGAGCAATTCCCTTTCGTAGCCAAGCCCGCTAACGCAAGATGAGCTTGCGCTCGCGGGCGAGATGACCTTTCACTTTCTTGTACATCTCTTGGTAGGAGATGCCGGAGCGGCGCATTTCGTCCTGTTGCTGGACGAGAATTTCGCGGACTTCGTCGTTCAGGCGATCCTCGACCGTAAGTTCTTCCATCATGCGCTGGCGAATACGCTGAGCGAGGGCCTCCGGAGCCTTCGCTTCGATGTGGCCGCCTTCCACGAGCTTTTTGGCTACTTCCGAGGCCATGTGATTGACGTAGTCGCGCGCGAGAAGCATTCCCTGTGGAGTCCTTGGTGAAATTGCAAACGAAGAAGTTTACCGGCTGCGTGGATAAAGTGCAAGGCGAGGCAGATTTTCAAGCGATGGATAGGGCCGATGCGTTGACGGGTTGGCATGCTTGGGGTACGATGATTTGAGTGGGGCGCTTAGCTCAGCGGTTAGAGCGTTCGGTTTACACCCGAAAGGTCGTCCGTTCAAATCGGACAGTGCCCACCACGAGTGACGCCTTAAAACCCTCAGCGGGGACGTAGTTCAGTCGGTTAGAACGCTGCCCTGTCACGGCAGAGGTCGCGAGTTCGAGTCTCGTCGTCCCCGCCATTCATTCCAAAGGAGTTGAACGGATTTCACTGAAACCATCGAGGACCCAAAAGGGCACGTTTTCGTGCCCTTATTTGTGTCCCTTTTCGTCTCGGTCGATTTGCCCTCACTCTGCAGCGTCATTTGGTTCCGACGGCTGTGACGTTCCATTTGCTTCGCCCGAAAATACCAGCGTGAAGATCGCTGCCTGAGCTGCATGTTTGGCCGGCGCGAGTGCCTGGGTGTAAACATCCAGCGTGGATCGCAGAGTTGAATGCCGTAACAGTTCCTGCATCACTTTAAACTCTGTTCCCACAAAGCGCAGGAGAGTCGAGTACGTATGTCGAAACGTGTGCCATCCGAATCGCTTCTGAATTCCGGCCCGCTGCGCGACCGGACGAATGTATCTTCGCAAAATGGCTTGGCCCCAGAACGGTGTCCTGCCACGGTGCCGTCTGCTTGCAAAAACCCAGTCGTCTGACTTGTTGTAACGGCATGTTCGTCTCCATTCGCTGAGCGTTTTCAAAACAGTTGGATGAACCGGGACAGGTTTTTGCGATGCTTCAGTTTTGCAAGGTCCGACCACGCCGTAGACGATAGATCGCGTTACGTTCATCGTCTTTTGTGCAAAATCGACATCTCCCCACTTCACAACCCGAAAAGCTCGCTCTGCCGCAAGCCCGTGGAGGCTACGACGAGCACCAGCGTCCGTTCTCGCAAGCCCAGATTATTGATTAGAGCCTTTATTTCAAGTGGTGTCAGTACACTAGGCGTAGTTCGCCGCTTTGCACCTTGGCGAACCAAACGGATAGGATTTCCGTTGAACAGATCATGACGGCAGGCATGGTTAAAAAGAACCGAGAGTATATTTCGGATTTTTGCACAACTGCTCTTCGCGAGTGGCAGCCCACGCAGCCATGACTCCACTTCCATTGTTCTCACTTCGGAAAGACGCACGTTGCCCCAATGTGGGACAATCCATCGTTTTAAATACGCCTTGTAGGATCTCTTTGTGAAATAAACTGCGCCAGAGATAGTCGTTAGTCAATTCGCGCTGAACAAAGTGATCGCAGACTTCCGCAATGGTCATCGGGAGAGCAAATCGGTTGACTCCATTCGTGTTGATTTCCATCAGCAATCCCGCGACTGATTTGCGGGCAGAATCTCCGTCAGGATATTGGCAGACTGTGCCGATCACTCTTGTCTCTGGTTTGTTCTGCAGGGGGCGAACGACATCGTCCAGAAACTGCTTGCGGTTCGTGAGGAAGGGCGCGATTACGTCCTCACCCGCAGGACACACCGCCATGCAATTAGCGGCCTTGTAGTTGGCTCCGAACGACAAGCTCTGCCACATGGAGACAGTCTCAGCCCCTGAGACATTCTTCCGGTAATCGTGTGCATTTTTGCTATCCGCGATCTTCTCCACCCAATCGCTGAATCCGCCCATAAACTCGCGGTAATTGTGGGTGTAGCAGGCGGAGAAATTGAACTGACCGTCCGGGCCAATCGCACCTGTCGGGCAGGCGGCAACGCATAGCTTGCATTCTAGGCACGGGTTATAGACGACCGGATGTGAATATTCGGAGATTTCTGCATCCACCAGTACCGTTCCCAGGAGAATGAAATTCCCGAACTCGGGATGAATCACGTTCCGATGAATCCCCATCTGTCCGAGGCCGGCCGCTACCGCTATAGGCTTGTGGGAGATCACCCACATTTTTGATCCCCAACGATCAGCCTCCATAGGGAACCCAACGGCTCCGCCATTGATCGCGCCAATCCCAACCTCTTCCAGTGCCGAGACGATTCGGCGGGCCACTTCGTTAGTTTCGTCTGTCGTGTGATGGAATTCGAGATTGGAGATTGAGCGGGCTGGCGTCCTGATGTTCTCCCGGTTCATGCGGCAGACAACACTAATGAGCGTTCTCGTTCTGGGAAAGACGTTCTCAATATCGGCTTTCTGATCGGCAATTTCTGGCCGGTCGCGTTCAACAAAACCCACATCGTCTGCACCCGCATCCAGGCACAACTGCCGGAGCCAAGCTGCATCAAGGACCCGATCCGCGGCGACTTCGCCCCGCTTCGTCCTTTCCTCGTAAAAATGCTTCACGGTTGTGTGGTCAGCAAAATTCTCCACTAATGTTCTCCTCGGCGGCCTGCAAGAACGTCAGTTCCAACCGGCCTATCCCACTCCGACCGGCACAAGTTTCTTAGACGCCTTCCAGAGCTGCCTATTGATGAAACCGGGGGCGAAGCGGCGCATGAATGCGAGCTGCTTTGCCTGCCCTGGCCGGATCTCGAGGGCACCCGTCTTGAGGGACGCAAAGGATTGCTTCACCAACTCCTCCGTGGTCATCAGAGTGATGCCGTCGCCCTCGGCAATGTCTGCCGCCAAGTCGGTCTTCACCGCGGGTGGCATGAGCTCAATGACCTCCACACCGGTTTCCTCCAATTGAAACCGCAGCGACTGGGTGTAGGAGTGAATCGCCGCTTTGGTGGCGCTGTAAATTGGCGCGGATGGCAGCGGCACGAAGGCGAGGGCGGAGGATATGTTGATTACGGTACCCTTGTTGCCCGTCAGGATGTCGATGAACGCGGAAGTCGTGCTAATTACGCCGCCCACGTTGACGTTCATTTCCGCCATTAACCCAGCGAGGTCAGCCGCCGGAACTGTGAGGTTCTTGTGGAGCATGATGCCCGCGTTGTTCATCAGGACATCGAGTCTTGGGAAACTCAGCTTTCACGCGTGCCGCGAGCGCGGCGATTTGCGCGGGTTCTGCGACGTCGCTCTGGATGGTGTGGAGCTTCGGGTGCTTCGCTTGCACCTGATCGAGCACTGCCTGGCGTCGACCGGTCACGATGACTTCGTTGCCGAGTTCGAGAAACTTGAGGGCAAAGGCAAGGCCGATCCCGGCGGAGCCCCCGGTAATGAGGATGGTGCGACCGCTGAGTTTCATAGGAGGCCTTTCGTAAATGTTGTCCACGAAAACATGTCCATTTGTGGCGGACCGGAAACTTTTCGACCCTCACGAGCCCATCTTCCAAGCTCGCATGCTACATTAGATTACAGTCATAATCTTATGGTTACAAGAAAAATCTCAAAAGCTGTGCAAAAGATGATCCCGCACGCTCACCAACACTTTCTCCCGTTCGGCAGGCTCGGTAAGAAGGCGGGCAATGGACACGGCGCCGGCCATCGCACTGAAAATAACGAAGAAATTTCGTTCCCGCTCTGGTGCCGTCGCACCCGGCATGAACTCCACCCACCGCTCCGCGCGCTCTTTCATCAGGCTTGAAATTTGTTTCCTGACGGTAAGTTTGGCGCGAGCAATCTCCGGCGCCAACGCGGCAACCGGGCAGCCCGTGTCGGGATGATCGCAGTGCTCGGGTGAGAGGTACCGTCGGACGACCTCCTTCCACCTGTCCTCACGCGGCACGTCTTGCAGGGAGGAATAGACCTTCTCGCTGTCCGAGAATGCCTGTGCAATCGCCTCAGCGAAAAGCTCGTGCTTGCCGCGGAAATGCTTGTAAAAGCCGCCCACAGTCAGGCCCGACGCCTTCATCACGCTGGCGACACCCGGCCCCTTCAGCCCTTCGGCGCGGAGCTTGCGAGCGGTGTTCCGCACGATACGATCGCGCGTCTGCGTCTTGTGTTCCGGTTCGTAACGCATATCGGTTCCTTATTAGATTATACATGTAATCCACAGATTCAAAGATTTTAGTCAGCGAGAAGTAGCGCTAGCTCTGCGACCGCCCGTCGAGACAGCGTGGTTAGCGCGATCACACTGGAATTCGCCGGGCTAGAAATCTGCTTCTGCGAACTCCGCCGAGTCAATGGGATCCTCTCGGTCATGGCATTCGGATGTGGACCGCAGGGCCGCAGGTCAATACCGACAAACGCGTTTGCGGTCAGGTTACTCCCAGATGGTCGGCAAGCCGGAAGTAACGGTGCGAATCGGGTTTCGGGAATAACTTCCGCATCGCCCGTGATTCGTTCAGAATCGCCAAACATAAGCTAATTTGACTGTAGGAATCGCCGAGCAGTCAGATTCGACTAGGGTAGACTGCTCGTCGAGGCAACAAGATGAAGACAGCGGCGATCCGCGTTGCGTTTACAGCATTGGCCCTAATTACAGCTGAATTCTGTGCATTTTCTCAATCGAATCTAGGGAGCGCGGTTCCTCGGCCCGAGACAACGCAAATCATTCTCCTTGGTACCGGAACTCCCGCGCCAGATCCGGAGCATTCCGGACCGTCTACAGCCATCGTCGTCAACGGCACTGCCTATCTCGTAGATGTTGGCACCGGGATTGTTAGGCAGGCGGCGGCAGCTCGCGCGAAAGGGGTTCAAGGATTGGAACCGGCAAGCCTAAGAATCGCTTTTATTACTCACCTTCATTCCGATCACACGCTTGGCCTGCCGGACCTGATGTTGACGCCTTGGGTCGTGGGAAGAAAACAACCGCTTGAGGTTTATGGCCCTCCAGGAACCAGTGACATGGCGAACCATATCCTGAAGGCGTATGAGGCTGACATCGAGATTCGGACCGAGGTAAAGAGCAAGACGGAAGGTAGCGAGCGTTCCAAAATAGAAGGATACAAAGTGGACGTACATGAGATCCTGCCAGGCGTCATTTACAAGGATCCGAACGTAACGGTCACGGCGTTTGCGGTACATCACGGCAAGTGGGCTCATGCCTACGGTTACCGATTCGAGACCAAAGACCGGACCATCGTAATCTCCGGCGACACCAGTCCAGATGCCACTGTTGTGCAAAACTGTCACGGATGCGACGTCCTGATTCATGAAGTTTACACGCAGGCATCCTTCGACAAGATATCTCCGGAGTGGAAACAATACAGGTTGGCGTACCACACGTCCTCGAAGGAGCTGGCCGAGATTGCAACGAGAGCAAAGCCACAGTTGCTGATCCTTTACCATCGAGCCAATCCAGGCTGCGATGCGCTACGCATGCCAGGATGTCGCCAGGCAGGAAGTGAGGAGCAACTCTTACAAGAGATTCGCCAAGCATACGCGGGCAAGGTTGTTGCTGGACATGATTTAGACATTTTCTGACGCGCGGACATTGTGCCACCGCACGCGCGTCTCACGCCCGAGTGACGGACAATCATTGGCTCTAAAGCTTTAACCTACAAAGCCACCCACAAAAAGCTACTCGCCCGGTTGCGTTCATCCCTGGGGCCGGAGCACGCGACGCTCCGAATCGCACCTACTAAGAACGCGTCGAGGCATCTTCGCAGGCCGATGGAAGCCGCCACCTGGGCCATCCGCAACATATGCCTTGACACGTATATGCCTGTTGAAGTATATGAAGAGCATGGAATCGGTATTCGAAATCATTGCCGAACCGAACCGCCGGGCGATCCTGAGCCTGCTCGTCTCGTCCCAACAGTCGGTGGGAGAGATCGAGCGCCAGCTTGGTATGCCGCAGCCGACCGTATCCAAGCACCTGCGAGTGCTGCGAGAGGCCGGCATCGTAGAAGCCACAGTGGACGCACAGCGCCGTCTCTACCGGCTGCAACCGGGACCATTCCAGGAGATGAATGCCTGGCTGGAGCAGTTCCGCCGCTTCTGGTCCACTCACGTGGATGCTCTCGAACGGCACCTCGACCGCATGGATCAGGCAGCACCAACGAAAAGTAAGACAAGGAGAAAACGACACGGCCCAAACCGTGAACGCCGCAAAGGAGAAACGAAATGAAAATCAAAGTGACTAGCATATACGTGGACGATCAGGACAAGGCCCTGCGCTTCTATACGGAGGTACTGGGCTTTACCAAGAAAGCCGATTTCAGCCAGGGCCCATATCGCTGGCTGACCGTGGCCTCCCCAGAGGAGCCAGACGGCACCGAGCTGCAACTGGCACTGAACAACAACCCCGCAGCCAAAGCGTATCAGCAAGCGATCTTTCAACAGAGCCAGCCTGCGACCATGTTCTTCACCGACGACGTCAAGGGCGACTACGACCGGATCAAGACTCGCGGCGCCGAGTTCACAATGCCGCCCACCGACGTGACCGGCTCGACCATCGCGATGCTGAAGGACACCTGCGGCAACCTCATTCAGCTCACCCAGGTAAAGCGCTGGTAGGGGCGGACGGTGAGCGAATGATCCAGGCTGACTTTAGGAGAAGAAGATGATCGATCGCGAGCAGTACACACCGGGTCCCCCGAGCGCGGCGCAGGTACGAAAGGAAGGAGACAAGTGGACGCTCATTCTCGTCAGAGAACTGCGCCACTCGCCGGAAAAAGTTTGGCAGGCGCTCACTGACCCGGCGCATCTGCGCGAATGGGCCCCCTTCGACGCCGACGGAAGCCTGGGTACGGCTGGAACGGTGACGCTCACCTGGGTGGGGACGGGCAGGTCGCTGGAAACGAGAGTGACGCGAGCCGACGCTCCCAAGCTGCTTGAGTACGGCGATATCCGGTGGGAACTCGAAGGCGTTGCTGGCGGCACGCGTTTGACGCTGTGGCACAGCATCGATCGCCGCTTCATCGCGTGGGGCGCCGCAGGCTGGCACATTGCAATCGATGTTTTGGATCGCCTTCTCAGCGGAACCCCCATCCGCCGCATGGTTGGTGGTGAAGCGATGAAATTGAGCGGCTGGCAGCGCCTGAACGCGGAATACGCCAAGCAATTCGGTATTGAAACACCCAACAAGCCGCCTCCGGCGGCTCAGAAATGAAAAATGAGGAGCAAACATCATGAAACAAGGCACCGTACGCTTAATTTTTCGCTGGATTCACATCATCTTCAGCATCCCGATACTCGGTTACATTTATGATTCACCTTCGGACACTCCCAACTACGCCTACTCTGTTCGGTATGTCTTTCTTCCCGTCTTGATCCTTTCGGGGCTTTGTATGTGGAAAGGCCACGTCCTTCGACGACTTGTCTCGAAGAGCTCGGCCAATAATACTACCGGCATGAAAACAGGACGAGAACTGGAGGCATAAATGAATCCGTCGGAACGCATTGACCAACTGATTGCAAACCTCACAGACTGGCGTGGCAAAATGCTCGCCGGCGTCCGCAAGAGCATCCTTGAGGCCGACCGGGAGATCGTCGAGGAATGGAAATGGATGGGCAGCCCCGTGTGGGCTCGCGACGGAATGATCGCTGTCGGCAATGCCCACAAAGATAAGGTGAAGCTTACCTTTTCCCACGGAGCGCACCTCAGGGACCCTGACAAGCTCTTCAACGCTGGCCTCGGAGGCAACGCCTGGCGGGCGATCGACCTTTTTGAGGGCGACAAGATCAATGCCCGTGCTCTAAAAAATCTCGTCCGTGCCGCCATTGATTACAATCAGATCAAGCTGAAGAGGAAAGCACCAGTCGGTACTCGAGCGAACGTACAAAAAATAAGAAATGAGGACACTACAACTCTGGGGGACAGTCTGACAAGGGTGCTGGCAGCGGATCAAAACTAACCTCATAACCCCTCCGGATGCTAGCATCCGCTCTGCTGGCAGCCCTGAGAGAAAGTGAGACTCTTATGTCGAAATGGATTCTTACCTTGGCATTGGTTTGCGTCGCAGGTTTTTCAGGCGGTCCTGCGCAGTCCAGTAATACGCTCGTGGGAACGTGGAAATTGGAATCCGCAACGATTACCACGGATAAAGGCGAGGTTCGCAATTCGTGGGGTGCTCACCCGATTGGCTTTCTCACCTACACGGAAGATGGCCGAATGAGCGCCATCCTCACTCTTGATGACCGGAAACCGCTGTCCGTCTCTGACTTTATTTCTGCTCCCGCTAGCGAAAGAGCCGAAGCATTCGCCAGCATGACCGCGTACGCCGGCCGCTACACGTTCACCGGTAAAGAAGTAATCCACCACGTACAAGCCGCATCGATGCCAAACGATGTTGGCAACGACCTGAAGCGCTCGGTCACGCTGGACGGCGATCGGCTTGTGCTGTTGGTAGCAAACCCTTATCTGCGGGGCGGCATCATGGTTCGTTCACAAGAGCTCATCTGGAAGCGAGTCAACTAGGCTCCCAAAAACTAAGAATGGCAGCCAGCATCCGACCGCGTTAATTGATGTGGTAAGCTGCGTCCGCGATGGTCAGGGGGCGGTGGGTGAAAGTGCCTATTCTTTATAGAATCACTTCTGTTCTTCTGCTGCTTCTTGCTGTCGGACATACACTTGGCTTTCGCCAGTCCGATCCCACATGGGGGGTTGATTCGCTTCTTAATTCAATGCGGTCAATTCACTTTGACGTACAGGGGTTTAGCCGGTGCTATTGGGACCTTTTTCTCGCAGCCGGATTCTCAGTCGGCGTGTTTTATCTATTCGCCGCGGTATTAGCGTGGCAGCTAGGAGGCCTTCCGGCACAGACTCTGGCGGTCATGCGCGTCACGTTATGGGCTTTCGCGCTTTGCTTCGCCGCCATTACGGTGGTGAGCTGGAGATACCTCTTTATCCTCCCTATCGCTTTTTCCACCACGATCACAGTCTGTTTGACTGCGGCGGCGTGGCTCTCCGCCAAGACAAGTTGACCTTGGTGGAGCAGCGACGGGCCAACATTCCAATTCATACCCGGGAGTAGCCGCATGAATCAATTTGAGAATGTGGTTCCGATCCTGAATGTGAACAATTTCGCCGCTTCGATGGACTACTACCTGGGCAAGCTGGGTTTTGCCAAAAAATGGGACTGGGGCACTCCGCCGACGTTCGGTTGCGTTACCAGGGGTGACGTCGATATTTTTCTCTGTGAGCGCGCACAGGGGCAGGCCGGCATGTGGATGTCGATTTTCATGCAGGATGTCGACGCGCTCTATGAGGAGTACAAGAAGAGCGGAGCAATCATCCGGCTCCCGCCCACGAATATGCCCTGGGGCACGCGAGAAATGAATGTGCAAGATCTGGATGGTCACCGTTTCCGGATGGGAAGTCATGCGACGGGACCCGCAGACGAGGAAGGGATGAAACGCTTCATGGAGATGGAGCAGGTTCGAGATTGGGCATAATTTGCGGAACGGGTGCGCAACAATGGAGGCAATTCCGACATGGAGATAAAGAGAGCTGGTTCACAGGTTTCCGCTAGAGGTCCGTCCGATTGGTTCACCGGAACAGTGCGGATTGATCCGCTCTTTCATGCCCCCGACCCCGCTCTTGTTCAGTGCGCTAGCGTAACCTTCGAGCCCGGCGCGAGGACCGCATGGCATACGCACCCGCTCGGTCAGACTCTTGTCGTCACAGCGGGCTGCGGCTGGGTCCAGCGCGAAGGCGGACTCGTGGAGGAGGTCCAGCCGGGTGATGTAGTCTGGTTCCCGCCCGGCGAAAAGCACTGGCACGGGGCCACGCCGACCACAGCAATGACGCACATTGCCATCCAGGAAAATCTCGACGGCAAAGTAGTCGACTGGATGGAAAAAGTCAGCGACGAGCAATACCACCACGCAGCTTAAGTGCAAACGCACCTTCTGCAGAGAACGGTCAACTTGCCGGATGGGCCGCTTCGCTTGCGGGTAGGATCGTGGCGTTTCCGACCAGGGGCCGAGCCCAGAATCCGACGCTGAGAACAAATCCAAAAGTAATGTAGAGAAAAGCCATGCCCGTCCGCAGGCCAGCATAGTCCCCTATCCGGCCGATGATTACCGGAACGATGGCGCCGCCAATCACGCCGGTTCCCAAAATACCGGAGAAAGATCCGTGATACTCCGAAACCGAGTTGAGAGCCAGGGAGACGACGATCGGCCACAGCACGGACGCGAACAGGCCAATGGCCGGGAACGCAAACAGCGAGATGCGATCGGAACCAAATAATGCCGCGGTGAGGCAGCACAGGGCGCCGGCGCATGCGCCGAGGAGCACTCTCCGGCTATCGAACAACTTCAATAAGAGCATACCGATCAGGCAACCAGCAGTTAGCAGTCCCCAGAACCAGGAAACAGCCGATGCACCGCCGGTGTGCGGATCCATGTGGTGATAGGTGCTGAGGAAGCTGGACATCCAGTCCGCAGTTCCCTGCTCGCAGCCGACATACGCAAACATGGCTGCGAAGTAAAGCCAGACCACCCGCTGTCGAACCAGGCTGCGGTACATAGCCAGTGAACCAGCACGCTCGTCATCGGTGTGCTGAACCGTCGGGAACCGCGCAACAAACAGGACGATAACCATTACGATGGCACACGCGGCAAAAATCCAATAGATCGAAGCCCACGGCAAATCAGGCGGAGTGACACGGCGCAAGACCCGTAAAAGCAAATTCTGTTGGAGCATGGGCTGCTTCAGGTTGAGCACCAGGTAGGAATAGAGCCTTGGACTGATAAAAGAAGCGACCCCGAAGACCAACTGCGCCACCGTCGAGTTGAATGCGTAGTTTTCCTCGCCGCCGGCCACGCGCAACAGCGGATTGATCGCAACCTGTAAGACGGCCATTCCCGCACCAATCGTGAAATAGGAAACGATCGCCACTCGATAGCCGGGAAACACGGCAAAACTCAACGACCCAATAGCGCCGGCCAAAAAAGCCGCGACCATCACCGGTTTCTCCGTGAATCTCTCCACCAAAAATCCTGCGGGGATGGACATCACGCCATAAGCAATGAAGAAGGCAAAGGCCAGAAAGGCCGCCGCAGTCAAGCTGACTCGAAACCCACTGATGATGTCCGGGACGATCGGGCCTAGAATGTTGGTCAGCAAAGAGATTACGAAAAAAGTGAGGAAGACCAAGCTCACCGCATAACGGCTTCGGGACATAGCCGGCCTTTCCGCGCGTCGCGGGCGCGAGCAGCGAGTTTACCGCGAGATGTCTTCAAAAAAGACGAGTTCTGACGTCAAGGGCGAAGTCAACGATACTTTTAATCCACTCGTCAGCAGCTCATCTCCGGTGATTTTCCGATTGGAAGCAGGGCGGTCCTGAAAGCGCAGGGCATATGATCTACCGGCGCGAATCCCTTTCAATCGAAAGAAATGGACTGGCTCCTTATCGGTGGAGCCGCGAAAGACAAAGACCACTCCACTCTTTCGAGCCGGGTCGAAGTATTCCATGCCATCCCAATGAATGCCGTCCGGCCGTGGAGATACGTGATACAGGTCCGCCTGGCGGATAAAAGGACGGAGCTTTGACTTGTACAACTCAAATTCAATCCGTGCGGCTTCCCGCTGTTCTTTGGACCACACGCTGGTATCCAACATGATCGTCAGCCAACCCATCATCCCGCTGCGCAGCATGTACCGAAAATTCTCAATTCGGGGAGTCGGCCACCTTTGCACATAGGCTTCCAGCATGCCGGGAGGAAGGACGTGGCTGGCATCGTAAAAGGCGCGACGATTGGAGAGCGGATCGTAGGCATCGGTAATCGAGAAATAGTCACCGTGGGCCGCGCTCCCAAAATCCACCATGCGGCCACCGTCATTGCAAATCTCAAGCAAGAGCCCCGGGTGATTTTTTCGCAGAGCGGAATAAATGGAATAGTAAGCGCGAACCGCGTGGTAACTCACATCGGTCGAATTGGAGCTGTCGACCCAGAACGAACTGGCCTCCTTGCGTATCTGTATGTGTTCGGGGTTCGGAGGCGCGTGCGGATGATCGGTGCGGGAACAACCCTGAGCGACGAGGTACCCATCGTGTTCGAGCATGTCGAGGTGGTAGTCCGTCACGATGCGATCCACCTCCTTCCCTGCCCACGCCTGTGCCAGCGGCACGCCGATATCAATGGTTTGACCCTTGAATGGCTCCGGGGTCCAATCGGGTGGAGTGTCGGCAACCACCCAATCATTGACCTGCGGATCGCGAACATTCAGGGCACCGGGCTGAGTATCGAGCGCGGCTTGCGTCCAATCCACCCACAACCCAAATTTCAGCCCAAGACGGTGGGCTTCGTCAGCTATGGGTGCCAGGCCGTGAGGAAACTTTTGTGGATCGGGATACCAGTCGCCAACGCCGCGAAACCACCCGGCATCCATGTGGAACATTTCGAATTGGAGGTCGGCGGAATCATGCAACATTCGGAGCGCTAGAGCTTCGTCGATTTCCATGCCGCTGCCCCAACTATTGTTGACCACCAGGGGAAAGTTCGGATTTTGCCAGTCCGCAGGATTTGCTAAGACCTCGCGAACCCATCGGCGTAGATTGTTCCCGGCGGTATCGATCCCTCCGGCTGTTCCACCGAGGAAGGCCACTGGAGTTTCGAAGACTTGCTGAGGCTCTAACCTTGTTCGGAACGGGCCGGGGTCGGGATTCAACCCGGCGGCCACGCGTAAAGAGTTTGCGTCTCGGTCCAATGCAAGTCTTGTGCGACCACTGAATTCGATGCCCACATACCAACCGCTTTGCGAGGCATCGTGACGCTGAATCAGGAACCACGGAATGATTTCCCTATGCTCGGCGGGCCCGGGGTGGGCATACGTACTGGAATTGCCCAGCCAATGATAGCGCCGGGCCAGCGAAACCAAATGGGTTCCTTCCGCAGAAGGTGCATCAGCTCCCTTTTCCACAAAAAAGTGCTGGAGCGGAATCTCTCGCTCACATTGCCAATTCGTCTCAAGACTATCTACAAACGGCAGCCACAGCTCGCGTGCTTCCAGGTTTTGTATCCGGACCTCGTGCTCGATCGGGCCGTAGCCGGCTCGGACGCTCCACTCCCATTCGAGGCGAAGCTTCGGTGACGCTGAATCAAAGACGTAAACGAGCTTGGAATTACCCGACGAGCTCGCGGCCCGGTTAAAGTTCCAGTGAAGCGGAATTTGCTTACCGTCCATTTCAACGGTTTGGGGTAGAGTTTTGGGAGCCTGATTTCTCCACACCGTGCCATCGGTCGTCGTGAGATCAGCGAGTTGCGGCCGATTGTTTACTACCTGAAATCGAATCGCAGTGTCGTGGGTTCGTAGAGAAACTGCTTGCGGGCTGGCCCATGTACTGGGTGCAAGCCCAATCGAAGTCACGACGACGATCGCGAAAACCCAAGGAAAGGTGAGCTTAAGGCTCGCGACAATATATGCCGTTCGGCGTGGCGATTCGGACACGACTGATTGTAGATTCGACCATGCCGGTTGTCGATTGACTCCTCGGAGCGGTGGCGGCCTTCCCGGCCTGTGGCGTTGCTCCCTAAATAAGGATAGAGCCGAGACTTACTTCCTGCACCGGGAATCCAACTTGGTGACACCTCATAAAGGATGATCGGGTTCCGGCCAAGACCAGGAGCGCGAAATATTCTTGGACTGGCCTGTCGATTTGTTGGATACCCATTCGACGGAATTATGAAGCGGCAGAAACAAACGTTCTCTGAAAGGCAGGTAAAGCCATGCGATTCTTAATCATACGAAAGGCTGATAAAGACACCGAAGCCGGCGCAATGCCCAATGAAAAATTGCTCGCGGAAATGGGCAGGTATATGGACCAAATGGCAAAAGCCGGAATTCTGCTGGCAGGCGAAGGACTTCAGGCAACCGCATTGGGCGCCCGTGTTAAGTATTCGAAGGGCAAACCATCCGTGATTGACGGGCCATTCACAGAAACGAAAGAACTTATAGCCGGCTATTCGATGATTCAAGTGAAATCGAGGCAGGAGGCGATTGAATGGGCGAAGCGGTGGCCGACTCTGGATTCAAATGGTAACGTGGAGTTGGAAATCCGCCAGCTCTTCGAGATGGAAGACTTTGGAGCGGAATTGACGCCCGAACTGCGAGCAGCGGAAGTCCAAATGAGGGCTGAGCTGGGCAAGAAGAAGTAGCGGCTTGATTCCATCGTCCCAGCCTGGAGTTTGCGGGGAGGGTAAATCAGGCCACTGCCGAAATTCCGACTGGGCATTGTCTCGACGGTTTTTGGGGCTTGGAGGCAGGAAGATGAAGTACATGCTGTTGATCTATGCGGACGAGAAGGTCTGGACGGAGCAGGAGCGCGAGCAGTGTTATGCGGAATCAACACGGCTTGCCCACACGCTGCAGTCGGGGAAAAAGTACCTGGCGGCGTCGCCTCTGCAGCCCGTGGCAACAGCGAAAAGCGTGAGAGTTCGCGATGGGAAGCGGCTGTTAATCGATGGCCCGTTTGCGGAGACGCATGAGCAACTAGGCGGCTATTTCCTGGTGGAGGCGGCCAGTCTTGATGAAGCGATTCAGATCGCGGAACAGATTCCCGGGGCCCGCAAGGGCACGGTAGAGGTGAGGCCGCTGGTGGAGCTCACCGGCTTGCCCGCAGATTAGCCTTTTTTAGGTACACCGCGCATAACAGGCGGACAAAACGAGCTCACAAAGAAGTCCCTTGATCGCATTTTTCGACTCCTAGTACCCCTCCTCTAAAAGTACTAACCCTTTCGTCACAAATTCTTCGGTACTTGACGCAATCAATATAAGCGCTGATACTGCCGCTCGACCACCAATCTGACAGTGGGCTGTCGCTGTCTTCCGGTTTTCGATCTAGCTGTTCCCATAGCAACGAGTTTCTGCGTCTGTGAAGTAAGAGTGGCTGATGACGAGTTCAGCGTCCCAAAGGTCTAACCCAGTCCGCGTCCCGGAAGCAATCGCCCTCGCCGAAAAAGCAATTCAGGCAGGGCCGGGACTTATGAACGAACCATTCCCAAATGACCAGACTGTCCTTGGTTTTGTTCGTATTTTGCAAAACCACAAAACCCTTGCCATTTTGATGTTGATGTTCTTGACCGCCGTGCCCGGTAGGGCGCAGCGCGGAGATTTTCAGGCGACGGAGATCGGCGCGTTGCGTGGAGGAAGCACGTTGCCGACGGCGTTGAACTCCACTGGTGACGTGGTCGGGCGATCAGGGCGGCTGCATGGCTCGCTGACCAGTGCGTTTCTATGGCTTAATGCGCGCAAGACCCAAAACCTGGGCAATCTGCCGGGCGGGGATCAAAGCCGGGCCACTGGAATAAACACTTCATTGCAAGTGGTCGGCGCGGGCAATGGGCCCACTTCCCTGCGCGCATTTCTGTGGACTGCGGCGGACGGAATGAGAGACCTCGGCACCCTCCCAGGGGATACCGGGGCGAAAGCAAACGCTATTAATGAGTCGGGCGAAGTCGTTGGGTGGTCGAGTGGGCCTGCCGGTGTACGCGCGTTCTTGTGGACCCGCACGGCGGGCATGCGGCAGATTCCCGGTCTTCCCGATGCAACCTACACGGAAGCATTTGCCATTAACAATCGCGGCCAGGTGGTGGGAGCGTCGGGTGACGAAGGACATGCGCACGCGTTCCTGTGGAGCCAAGCGGACGGTGTCCGCGACTTGGGCACGCTGTCAAACGATGAAAGCAGCGTCGCCTACGGGATCAACGACGCGGGAGAAGTCGTGGGTGCCTCCCGAAGCTCCGTTGGAATGCGCGCCTTTATTTGGTCCAAGAACGCGCCAATGGCGGACATCGGCGCACTGGCCGGCAGCATGTTCACAGAGGCTTTGGCGATTAACAACGCGGGGCAAGTGGTTGGAACATCGGGAGATGGCACGGCTGTACGTGCGTTCCTGTGGACGAAGGGCGCGGGAATACAGGATCTCAACTCACTGGTCGGCCCGAATTTCGAGGTGATCTTGGAAGAAGCATCGGAAATCAACGACAGCGGGCAGATTGTGGTCTACGGCAACGTTATCCAGATGATGGGCCAGGATCGCTCTGCGCTCAACGTTCATCATTCTTCGCCAAACCGGGCATTCCTGTTGTCGCCGAAGGGTCCGCGGTGAGCCGCCGGATCAAAAACAACTTCCTCTTCGCCCTGCTTGTGACGGCGCTGGGGTTGCTTACTTCCGCCAGTTCAGTGTTGGCTCAAGCGCCGGCGACGGTCGGACAGTGGACTTCGGTCTTCAACACCAATTTTGAATCGATTCACACCCACCTGCTACCCAATGGGAAGCTGCTCTATTGGTCGATCCAGGTTGATTCGCTAACCCCGCAATTGATGGACCCTGCCACGAACACGGTCACGCCCGCGGCGTTGCCGGGATATCAATTATTTTGCTCGGGCCATTCCTACCTGGCTGACGGACGCCTGCTGGTAACCGGCGGCAACCTGGGCGACTTCGTGGGAGTAGCGCACGCGAGTATCTACGATCCGGCTACTGACACATGGACCCGAGTTCCCGATATGAACGCCGGTCGCTGGTATCCCACGAATACCACGTTGCCCAACGGCGACATTCTCGTGATTTCCGGTACCAACACTGGTAACCACGACACGAACCTTTTGCCGCAGGTGTATCAGGCTGCTACGAACACGTGGCGAAATCTCACTTCCGCACAGCTAGCGTTATCTCTCTATCCGCGTATGTTCGTTGCGCCGAATGGGAAAGTATTCCAATCCGGATCCGATCAACTCACCCGCTTTCTGGATACCTCGGGCACGGGCGCATGGACCACCGTAGGCAATTCGATCTTTGGCGACAGGGATTACGGAACGGCTGTTCTCTATGACGTCGGCAAGATATTTATGGCCGGAGGCGGAGATCCCCCGACGGCAACGGCGGAGACGATTGACCTGACAGCCGCAACACCGGCTTGGAAGTCGGCCGGGTCCATGGCCATCGCGCGAAGGCAGCTCAACAGCACGATCCTGCCAGATGGCAAGGTACTGCTCACCGGCGGAAGCAGCGGTCCGGGCTTGGATGACTCAACGCATCCCGTGTACCTGACCGAGATGTGGGATCCCGCGACTGGCACGTTCACCCAGATGGCCAGCATCACCAAGTATCGCGGCTATCATTCCGTGGCGCTGCTGCTGCCGGACGGACGCGTATGGTCCGGCGGAGGCGATGTTAGCGGAGCCACCGCGGAAGTCTTTTCGCCGCCATACCTTTTTAAGGGCGCAAGGCCAAGCGTGACCAGTGCCCCTGCGCGAACTTCCTACGGTTCTAACATATTTGTCGGGACACCGGACGGCGCCAGCATCAGTCAGGTGAATTTGATCCGCATCGCATCGGTCACTCACTCCTTCAACCAGGATCAGCGCATTATCCACCTGTCGTTTTCGCAGACTTCCGGAGGCTTGAACATCACGTCGCCGTCGAACGCAAACCTTGCGCCTCCGGGACCCTATCTGTTGTTCATCGTTAACAGCACCGGCGTACCGGCTATCGGCCAATTCGTGTTCCTGACCGGGAACTTGCCACCGGTGGCCGTGGCCTCTGCGACGCCGACGAGCGGTACCGCGCCGTTGACCATATCTTTCGTGGGAAGCGGCAGCTCCGATCCGGACGGAACGATTGCCAGTTACGCGTGGAATTTTGGGGACGGGGGAACGTCGACGCAGGCAAATCCCAGCCACCAATTCGTCAACGCAAATACCTATAACGTCTCTTTGACAGTAACCGACAACGGCGGAGCCACGGGCACAACCACCATTCCGATTACCGCCACCGTTGCCAATGCGCCTGCCCCAACCGTGTCTTCGGTAAATCCGAGCTTAGGTACCCAGGGAACTACGATCGGCGTCGTCATTAGCGGTGCGAACTATCAAAGTGGGGCGGTCTGCAGTTTTGGCGCGGCGGTCACAGTTAACTCCTGTGTGTTCAATTCTCCCGCACAATTGACCGCCAATATTTCCATTGCGAGCGATGCCCCGGTGGGTGGCCACGATGTGACGATTACTAACCCGGATGGCCGTAGCGGCACGCTTACCAGTGGTTTTAGCGTCACTCCGCCGCCGCAAGTGACCTCCGTTACGCCGAGTTCCGGACCGCAAGGACAGACGGTGGCCGTCGTCGTCCACGGCAGTAATTTTCAGGCAGGAGCCGGTTGCAGCTTCGGGGCAGGGATCCGGGCCAACCTGTGCAACGTGGATTCATCGACGCAAATCACCGCAAGCCTGGCCATCGGCGCATCGGCAGCGGTTGGGCCTCGCGACGTGAGCGTCACCAATCCGGATTCCCAGTCGGGAACCTTGCCCGGCGGTTTTTCTGTCGTCGCTGGCGCC
>CAWFXG010000009.1:0-584261 GCA_963819745.1 uncultured Acidobacteriota bacterium
TATTGAGGCCGCGCACATCAATCATCAGGTCGCTGGCGCTGCCTGGCGCTGACGCGCTCTGCGCGGTCGCCAGGGGAGCGGACTGGTCGGCGTTGGCCACGGCGCCCTCCTGCGGAATGGGGGAACAAGCGTTGGGGTTCGCTACGGAGTCATGCACGGAGTCATGCCTGGCCAGCGCCAGATGATACAAGGATATACGCTGCGCCAGCGCTCTTGCTCACGTCGCAAGTGTGGGCATAGTATACACAGGCCACGCGTGCTTGCGATCTTCCGGCGGTTATCCAGGGTGTCCATATTCCGTCTGCCCTAGTGTAACAGCCGGCTAAGTCTCCATGGCTTTCGCTACCGGGATGAAAGCGGGGTGACCCGCAAGGAGCACGAGCGACACTGATGGTTGCCGATTCCGTGCCTGTCAAGCAGAATAGTGCTGTATGGAGCAGGAGACAATACGCAAGACGTTCAAGTACAAACTCAAACCCACACCAGAACAGGAGCGGGAGCTTGAGCGCGCGCTGACGCTCTGCCGTCACATCTATAATGCCGCCATTGGCGAGCGGCGCGAGGCGTGGCGGATGCGTAGCGTCACCGTTACCTACTACCAGCAAAAGGCTGAGCTTCCCGGTATCAAGGAGAGCCTGCCCGAATACGGCGAGGTCAACGCCCAGGTCTTGCAGGATGTCGTGCTCCGTGTCGACCGCGCGTTCCAGGCGTTCTTTCGGCGCATGCGGGAAGGGCAGACACCAGGGTATCCGCGCTTCCATGGTCGCGATCGCTATAATAGCTTCACCTATCCGCAAGTCGGCGAGCATGGCGGCGCTCGACTGGGTAACAGCTTCCTGGTCCTCTCCAAAATCGGGCGCGTTGCCGTGCGCTGGTCACGTCCTTGGGAGGGAACACCTAAGACTGTCACGGTATCGAGAGAGGCGGACGGGTGGTACGCGAGTATTTCCTGTGCAGATGTGCCAGTGCGACCACTCCCGCCTACGGGGCAAGAAACCGGCATAGACCTGGGGATTGAGGCGTTCGCTACCCTGTCTGATGGTGCCCGCGTCTTTCACCCCGGCTGGTATCGGAAAGCGGAGCGTGCCCTGAAAACCGCGCAATGTCGCGTCTCGCGGCGCAAGAAGGGCAGCAACCGCAGGCGCAAGGCTGTGAAGTTGCTGGCGAAAGCGCATCAGCAGGTGCGCCGCCAGCGGCAGGATTTTCATCACAAGACCGCGCTGGCCCTGGTCCGCGCCAATGATGTGATCTATCACGAAGACTTGCAGACGGCCAACATGCTCAAGAATCACCACCTCGCCAAGTCAATCTATGACGCGGGCTGGTCGCAGTTCCTGAGCATCCTTCACGCCAAGGCAGTATGGGCCGGGCGTGAAGTGGTAGCGGTCAATCCTGCTTTCACCAGCCAGCGGTGCTCAGGCTGTGGTGTGATGGTCCAGAAGGGTCTATCCATCCGCTGGCATGCGTGCTCGGAGTGCGGAACGAGCTTGCACAGGGATCACAACGCCGCAAAGAACATAGAACGGCTCGGGCAGAGCCGTCGGGGAGGCGTGGCGGTAGCTGCGTCGTAGAACCGAGAATCCCCTTTTGGGGAGTGTCAACGGCCATAGGGATACCACCAGGGCTTGGAGCCACCCTCGAAGTCCCAATGCAGGTGCTTCGTCTCGCGGAACTCGTCCAGCCCCTCCTCGCCCAACTCGCGCCCCATTCCGCTCATCTTCATGCCGCCGAAGGGTCCGGCGTCGTTGTCGGTCAGCGGATCGTTGACCCAGAGCGTGCCCGCCTGCACCTCCTCATAGAACTGCTTGACGTGGCGCGCGTCCTGCGTGTAGAGGTTGGCGCCGAGGCCGAAAGGGCTGTCGTTGGCGAGCCGAATCGCCTCGTCGAAGGTCCGGTACGTCATGATCGGGATCGCCGGGCCAAACGTCTCCTCGCGCATGATGCGCATCGAGTGGTCCACGTTCACCAGCACCGTCGGCTCGTAGAAGTAGCCGCGCGGACGCGAGGGAGGACGCCGCCCACCAGCCAGGATGCGCGCGCCACGCCCCTGCGCATCGGCGACATGGGCCTCAACCTTGGCGCGGTACGTGTCGCCGATCATCGGGCCGACGTCCGTCTGCGGCTCCAGCCCGCTGCCCAGGCGCAAACCACGCGCGTACTCGGCGATACGCTCAATGAACTCCGGCGCGAGACGCTCGTGGACGTAGACACGCTCGGTCGAGGTGCAGACCTGGCCGGTGTTGAGCAGCGCGGCCCAGGCCACGCCGGGTACTGCGATGTCGAGGTCGGCGTCCTCGGCGACGATGAAGGCGTCTTTGCCGCCGAGTTCGAGGTGCAGCTTCTTCATCTGGTCGGACACAAGCCGCGCGATCTGGCGTCCGGTCTCCAGGCTACCAGTGAAGGCGATGACACGCACGCGCGGATCGAGCACCAGTGGCTCACCGGCCTCGCGTCCGAAGCCAGAGACAATGTTGACGACGCCGGGCGGTAGGTGATCGAAGACATCGGCGAAAGCCAGTGTCGAGAGCGGCGTCATCTCGGAGGGCTTGATGACGACCGTGTTGCCGGCGGCAAGCGCGGGGGCCACCTTCCAGGCCATCAGCAGGATTGGGTAGTTCCACGGCACGATCGCGCCGACGACGCCATACGGCTCCTTGAGCACGAGGTTGAGCTGGCTCGACTCGCCGGACGGGATGACGCGCCCACGCGCGTTGCGCCCGATCTCGGCGTAGTAACGGAAGCAGGCGGCGGACCAGCCCATCTCGTCGCGGTTCTCGACCAGCGGTTTGCCGCCCTCGCGCGTCAGCAACTCGGCCAACGCCTCGGTCTGCTCGGTCAGCTTGCGCGTGACCTCGTGCAGCATCTCGGCGCGCTCTCCCGCTCCCAGCGAGCGCCAAGCTGGGAAGGCCGCGCTGGCCGCGCTCACGGCCGCGTCCACGTCGGCTGCTCCCCCCGCCGGAACGCGCTCGATGACCTCCTCGGTCGCGGGATCGTGTACGTCGAACGTGCGGCCGGACGCTGCGCCGGTGAACTGGCCGTTGATCCACATCTGCGTGCGCATGGGGTCTTCTCTCCTTCTCATACGAAATCCGCCCAGGCCATTGTATCTGTAGGGGCGAGAGATGTCTCGCCTGTGCTACGAGCGCAACAGATCGCGCCGCTACACACACAACTGTCCAGCCGGAATCCGTATGAGTCGAGAGAGGCTAGCCACGACACTTGAAGTTCGCGAGCATGCCATAGAACAATGGCAAATCCACCTGCCCCTTCTCCTGCGGCGTGACGTTCAGCGCAAAGTTATATTGTTGTTCACTGAAGGAAGCGAATGCCCAGCGTTGTATCCAGTCCGCGATATCGGCCACGACGTATCGCGCTTGGACACCGTCAATGAGAATGCCGTTGGGTTCGGGCGTCCAGCGGGGATCGGGGGTGGCTTCTTAACCTGTCGGGCACAGCGGGAGGTAGATGGCCATGGATTCGTGGATCTTGCCGAAGGGATAATCCGCAGGGATGGCGCCAGGAGCGTCGGGGTAGATATCTGGCGGGAAGAAGCCGACGATATAGGCGCCATCGCCGCCCTGTGGACACTCGTATGCCGTGTACGCCTTGGCCTTCCAGCCGTGCGGGATGGGTATCTGGAAGTGGAAGCGCTTGTCTGTATAGATCGCCCAGCCATCGGTGGAAGCAGGCTGTACGGTAGGATGAGGCGTCACTGTCGCGGTCGGTGTGGCCTTCTGCGTTTGCCCGCCAGTCGCTACGCCAGGACCGCAAGCCGCTAGCGCTACGATGCAGCAAAATCCGAATACGATGCCGGCGCGATGCAGTATGCGCACAGGCTGGCAATGACTTATCCTCATCGTTCGTCCTTCCTCATTAACTGAGCTTCAACGCAACGGTGACCATTTAATACACAGCAAATGAGCGTTGCAGTAACGAACGATAACCCGTGTGGTAGTATTTGCCCCGTTTCCAGCCATCCTTTCGCGTCAAAGGATGGACGATGCGACCACTTTCTGTCGGGGTGTTTGGGCGCGCAAAAGACTATTTGTGACGAGCGAGCGTCCGCTGGAGCAGGTGCAATTCAGGCAACTTTTCGAGGGTGACTTGCTGGAGGAGATCGCCGCCACGCTCGAACGTCAACCGCGTCGACAGTCCCAGTATCGCGGATTAGCTCAACATGCGGGTGGATGTCTCGCTGGCACGCATGCCGTAGCGCGTCAACTCGCGCAGGAACTCATGTGGATCGAAGACGCACTCCGCGCCGAGTGCGCCGGTGGGATGCCCACCGCGGGCCAGCAGAATACCAGCGATGGCGAGGGGGACGCCAGTATCGATCTCGCCCGCGCCGACGCGCCACGGCGTATAGGGCCGCACGACCATCTCCTCTACCAGTTCGACATCTCTGCCGTCACGTGTCCCTCGCGCGACGACACGCAGCACGTCACAGTCGCTCGGCTCGTGGCCCTCGGTGGACGCCTGCCGCTCGGCCAGCAAGGCGATCAGCGTCTCACGTGGAACGACCTGCGCCGACCGGCCCTTGCCCGCGCGCACCTTGATCGTATCCGTGCGGGCCAGTCCCAAATCAACGATCAGGCGCAACTGCGCGAGGAACTCCGGCGGGAAGGCAATCTTGAACGAGGCGGAACGCAGCCCGCGATCACCGAAGGAGACAGGGAAAAGCGCGACCTCGGAGTGCAGCGTGTACATCGCGGTCATCGCGCCGACCGGCGGCGGGAACTGCATCGCCTCCTCGCCACTCATCGGCGGCGCGGCGCGCCACGCGCCATCCTCGTAGACCATCGGCTCCAGCGTACACTCGTCGAGGATCGTGCGCAGTGAGTAGGGCGGCGCGAAGGTCGCCCCAGCGGGGGATTCGTCGCCGGAGCCGATGCGCACGTCTAGCCGCTCGACGGTCTCTAGTTGGTCCGCGGCGATGCGCGCCAGCAGGTTGGTGATGCCCGGTGTGCTGCCGATGCCCAATACCGCCGTCAGTCCGGCCTCGCGAAACTCACGGTCCATCTCGTACTGGCGACGCGTCATGTGGAAGAGGCCGCCCAGGTCGGCGTAGGAGACCCGCGCCGCGAGCGATGCACGCATCACGTCGAGGTTGAAGGGATAGTCGGTCGCGTTGAGCGCGACATCGGCCTCCGCGAGCAGCGCCGTGAGCGCGGCCGTATCGCGCACATCGGCGGCGACGGCGCGCGCCTTCTCACGTCCCGCCTTCAGCCAGGCGACGGTACGCTCCGCCGCGACCAGGCTCACATCGGCGACCGTGACTTGCTCGACGCGCGCATCCTCAGCAAGCGCGCGCACGGTGATACGCCCCATCGCGCCACCGCCACCCAAGACTACCAGACGCACTCGCAGGCTCCTTTGCCATTTGCCGCTACTACGCGGATAGAGACAGAGGCCGCAGGGTATTACGCCCACGGCCTCCATTATGCGATCATAGCGCTGATCTTACGCCAGCGCCGACTCCTTCGCGGTCTCCTTGCGATGAGCGCTCACGCGTGGACGCGCCGCCGCCTGGCGGGTCGCGCGCTTGGCGGCGGGACGCCTGGCCACAGTTGCGGCGACTGGCGTCTGGAGAACCTCGCCGGTGACGGGCGCGCCGGTGACGGCCTGTAAGGTGTCTTCCAGCCGGTTGAGCATCTCGTCGATCTCATCATACTCGATGACCAGCGGCGGCTCGATGCGGATCGTCTTGGCGTTCGTGAGCGTGCCACCGAGCAGGACACCGCGATGGAAGAGGCCCGCCGAGACCTTATAGCCGACATCGGAGTCATGGAAGTGCTGGCAGAGCAGCAGGCCCTTGCCGGTGATGCGCTCGTAGATCGTCGGGTAGCGGTCCACCAGCGGCTGGAGGCGCTCCATGAAGTAGGCGCCCTTCTCAGCGGCCTGGCGCGGCAGATCCTCCTCGAGGATGACGTTGATGGTGGCGATGGCGGCAGCGCAGGCGAGCGGGTTGCCGCCGGTGGTGGTGGTGTGGAAGAACGGCTCCTCGATGAACTTCTGCCAGACGGCTGGCCTGGCGATGAAGGCGCCAATCGGCATCACGCCGCCGCCCAGCGCCTTCGCCGAGGTCATGATGTCGGGGACGACGTTCCAGTGGTCCACGCCCCAGAGCGCGCCGGTGCGGCCCAGGCCCGTCTGCACCTCGTCGGCGATCAGCAGCACCTCATACTCGTCGCAGAGCGCGCGTAGTCGCGGCCAGAAGTCATCCGGCGGGACGATGGCGCCCGCCTCGCCCTGTACCGGCTCCATGATGACGGCGGCGATGTCGTTGCCAACCTCACGCGCGATGCGCAACTGCTGCTCGACGGCGTCGGCGTCGCCATAGGGGACGTGGTAGACGTTCGGGAGCAGGGGCAGCGCGGGCTTGCGGAAGACGGCCTTGCCCATCAGGCTGAGGCTGCCGGCGGTCTTGCCGTGGAAGCCGCGCACCGCCGCGATGAAGCCAGACTTGCCGGTCGCAGCCTTGGCGAACTTGATCGCGCCCTCGACGGCTTCGGTGCCGCTGGAGACCATGAAGGCGTACTGGAGGTCGCCCGGCGTGATCTGCGCGAGCAGGTTGGCGAGCATGCCGCGCGGCGGGTCGAGCAGATCCTGCGTCGGCATCGGCGCGCGGTCGAGCTGCGCTTTGACTGCCTCGATCACCTTCTCATGCGACCAGCCGAGGCTGAGCAGCCCGTAGCCGCCGAGGCAGTCGAGGAAGGTGCGTCCAAGCGCGTCGGTGAAGGTGGCGCCGCGCCCGCTCCACTCGACGGCGGCGAAGTCGCCCCCTTCGCTGACCGACTTACGATACTCCAGGAAGCCAGGGTTGTAGTGGTTGGCGAAGTTGCGCAGCGTCTCGGCGATCAGCGCCTCGGCGGCGGCGCGCGAGATGGTCTTCGACTTGATGGTGTTCAGATAGCGACGCGAGGTCTCGATAGCCTGTTGATGTTTGGAGTTGTGGCTGGCCTTGTGCTGGGTACTCATATGCGGGGATCCTTATCTTTCTCGTTGATGGCCGCTCGCCACATCATCGTAGGCGGCGTTCGCGTCCCGGGCGCTAACCCGGAGAAACGTTGGTGTCCTGGTGTATACGGAAATACCGGCGCCCTGTCATCAGGATGCGCCGAGGCTCCCAGCATGTCTGTGCGCTGGGATGAAATAGGTGCGGGTAGTCGATGGCTGCGCGTCAGATTGTGCGCGAGACAAACAACGACAGATCAGGAGGGCCAGGCGGGCGGAAGATTACAGAAAAAGCAATAGACGGCGGCCCGGCAGGAAGTTAGAGGAATAGAATGAGGTCGCTAGGGATTGCAGGTAGCCCGATAGAAGCCTTTGAAGGGATTATAGGGGAGCAGGATGACATGGGTTGGTCGTGTGGGCAGTGAGGAATCACATGCTAACATAACGTCCTCTCAGGATGGGCGACGCTCCTGAGAGCCAGTATACCCGGCGTTTTCGCGCCTGACAAGCCCCGCACGCTTGACGAGAGCGCCAATAACGTCTCGACAGTGTGGCGTATGCGGCGGGTCAGCGCGCCAGCTTACAATGAGCGGCGATTCGAGCGTCTTCTGATCTACGTACAACGTTGTATCTCCGTTCGCCCCAGGGAAATATCTATGCCAAAGTCCAGCACTTCCACAATCAGCAAAGATAGCGCTTCGCCAGCAGCGCACGCGCCCTGGGCCGAAGAGATCAGCGCCGAGGCGCGAGCCGAATTAGACTTGCCAGGCGTCGAGGCGCTTCCCGCGTCTGAGATAGATGTCGTGGTGATCGGCGCAGGCGTGGCAGGATTGAGCGCGGCGCTGGCGGCCGCCGAGGCAGGCGCGCGTGTCGTCGTCCTCGAAGTAGGCCAGACCATCGGCCAGGGCGCGACCGGGCGCAACGCTGGCATCCTCAGCGCGGGGATCAACATGGGGCTGGCCGACGCGCCGCCGGGCGAGGATGGCGCGGACATGTGGCCCGCAACGACTCAGGAACTGCTGGCGCTGGCAGACGAGGCAAAGAAGCCTGGCGCGATCCTGTCAGCCTCGCTCACCGGCGCGCTGAGCCTCGCCGAATCGCCGACCGCCGCGCGTGGACTGGCGCGAGAGGCGCGGGCGCGCGTCGCCCTGGGCTTGCGCGCCGAAATCTGGACCTCAGCGCAGGTGGTCGAGGCGACCGATGGGCGGTTGAACGTGAAGGGTGTCGCGGCGGCGCTGTGGTTGCCGGATGAGGGGCGCATCCAGCCACTGACGCTCCTCGCGCATCTTGCCCGGCGAGCGCGGGCGGCAGGCGTCCGTTTCGTGGGCGGCGCGTTGGTTCGCTCGAACGAGCCACAGCGGCATGGTGGCGTCACACAGTGGAAGTTGACGATTGGTGAGAGGGCGTCGCTCACCGCGCGGAGGGTAATTGTCGCCGTCGGGCCGACCGCGCAGCCCACCGCGCGCATCTACGCGCTCGCGCTCCCCGCCGAATTGCCCGCAACCTTCCCGCTCTTCTGGGACGCCGCGCCCTACACCTACATGGACTTTCGTCCTGGCGCCGGATACCTGACGGCGAGCGGCGGACGCTACGCGCCTCCGGGTGGCTCGACGCGCGACCGGGTCTACCATCAACGGCTGGCCGATGCGGCGCGGCGCTGGCTGCCGGAGCTGGCCGGACGCGAGCCATCGCACGCCTGGGCGGTGGACCTCGCCGTCGCGCACGACATGATCCCGCGCCTCAGCCCGCTCGGCGCAGACGCCACCGGCGCCGCCATCGAGGGGCTGGGAGCGTTGGGCGTTCTACCTGGCATCGTCCTCGGCAAGCGCGCGGGAGCCGCAATGGCGCATTCAGCCTGACGGCTCCGCTTTTCGCGCTCATCCTTGTTTTTGGCGTATAGATTAGTGTCGTCCGAGTCGCTCACGACGCGGCGGACAACGCTTCGGCGGCCATCTCGATCAGCTTCACAACATCCTCGGAGTGGGAAACCATCGCCACATGACTTGAGGCGACCTCGACCGTCGTCGCCCCCATGCGCTTGGCGAAGAGTCGCTCAGCGTCGGGCGGGATCGCCTCGTCGTTCTGCGCCACCAGATACCACGTCGGCCGCCCCTTCCAGGCGGGGACGCCCATCACATCCCCGAACGTCGAACCAGCCAGCGGCTGCTGTGTCGCGAACATCACACGCGCCTTCGCAGGCTCAACATCGGCGGCGAAATGGCCGACGTAATCGTCTTCGGGCAGCCAGTTAAAGCCTTTCTGGTCGACTTGCAAGTGTGCGATCGCCGGAGGGGTGGGACCCTGTCCCAGCAGCGCGCCGAGGGACTCGCCCTCATCTATCGCAAAGGCCGCGATGTAGATCAGGCCAACGGCATTCGGCGCGTCAGCGCCCAGCGCCGTGATAATCTGGCCGCCATACGAGTGGCCCGCGACAAGGGTCGGGCCATTCTGGCGGATCAGGACCTGACGCAGGCGCGCGACGTCGTCAGCCAGTGAAGTCAGGGGAAACTGCGGGGCCGTGACGGTGTAGCCAGCGGTCTGGAGGCGTTCGATCACGGCGCTCCAGCAGGAACCGTCGGCCCATGCGCCATGGACCAGGACGATGTTGGGTCGTGTAGGCATTGTCTGTAACTCTTTCCTCCCCAAATCCCTAAATAGGTGCCGAGTATGGCGCCCTCGTCGAGCGGCTTGAAACGCACGAGACTGGTATGGCGGCGGGATGCGGCAGAACAGCCGCGGTGAACGGTTTTAGCCCTGTGGTGAAGACTTGGCGGCGAGGGAGGCAATCTCGGCGCGAGCGGTGGCGACCAGTTCTTCGTTGGTGTTGGCATGCCCCTTCAAACCCCAGCCGCCATCAGGAGCCTCGGTGAGCAGCACCCACGTCCGGTCCACCAATGTGGGGTCGCCAGCGGCCCGGACGACGATCTGGGTGAGCTGGCTGACGACGGCAAGCTGCTTCTCGCGGTTGAGCGCCCCCGCGTTGGTCAGCACCTGGACGCGGACATACGTGCTGTCGCCATCGACATTGGAGATCGCGTCCGAGGGCAGTTCATGCACGAACGCTGCCGTGTTCTTGCGGAACATGGGGATGTTGGGGACCTGCTCAACCGTCATGACGGCGGTGGCCAGGTCGGTGGCGAGCCTGTGCTTGTCGGCGAACGTTCCGGCAGCGGCGTACACGTCAATCATCGGCATACGGGGTCTCCTTTCCCGAAAACGGGGTACAATTATGCTGACCGTCATACCAACACTACTATGAATTATGATGGTCGTCATAGTCAAGAGGAAGATTTGTGGCGCGAGATGTTCGTGAACGCATGATCGAGGGCGCGGTACGCCTACTAGCCCGGCATGGATTGCAGGCGACGTCCTTTAGCGAGGTGTTGGAACTCACTGGAGCGCCTCGTGGTTCGATCTATCATCACTTCCCCGGCGGCAAGGACGAACTCATCCGCGCCGCTGTAGACCACGCGGGCATGCGCTCGCTCAAGGTATTAGATGATCGGGACAATGCGAGCGCGGAGGAGATCACGGCGGTCTTCCTGGGTTTGTGGCGCGAGTTGCTCACCCGTACGCGGTTCAGGGCGGGGTGCGCCGTGCTCGCGGTAACGGTCGCGACCGACTCGCCTGATCTGCTGAATGAGACGGGGGCCGTCTTCCGCACATGGCGGGGGCGGCTGGCAGCGTTGCTCGAAGAGGGCGGTCTGACCGCGAAAGAGGCGGCGCGGTTTGCCGCAACGCTCGTCGCCGCCAGCGAGGGCGCTGTTGCGCTGAGTCGCGCCGAACAGAGCATCGAGCCGTTCGACCTGGTCGCCGAGCAACTGCTCGATCAGGTACGCAGCATGACAGCGCAGTAATTGACGTCTGCCCTGCGCATCCAGAGAAACAGGCGCCTCCGACCAGCGATTAGGCGCTTCAAGCGGTGTATGATAGCAGAGCGTTGATGCTCCATTCTCAAATACCGAAGGGGATAGCACCTATGAACACCGGGTCATTCGTCGCCGGGCGCTGGTATCATCCGGAGTCCAAGCGGCTCGTGCGCAACCTTAATCCCGCCGACCCCAGCGACGTCATCGCCGAGTTCCCTTCGGCCACCGCCGCCGACACTCAGCGCGCCATCGAGGCAGCAAAAGGGGCCTTCCGAAGCTGGCGCGACACACCCGGACCCGAACGCGGGCGCGTGATCTGGCGCGCCGCCGAGATTGCCCGCCGCCGCGCCGAGGAGATCGCCAAGACGATGACGCGCGAGGAGGGCAAGATCCTGCGCGAGGCGCGGGGCGAGGTTACGCGCGGGCTGGCCGTGCTGGAGTATTACGCCGGCGCGGGATTCCGCATCCAGGGGCGCACCATGCCCGCCGAGGCGCGCGATACCTTCACCTATACCATCCGCCGCCCGCTCGGCGTCGTCGGCCTCATCACGCCGTGGAACTTCCCCTGGGCGATACCGGTCTGGAAGTCGGCCCCCGCGCTCGTCGCGGGTAACGCCGTCGTCCTCAAGCCCGCCGAGCTGACCCCTGCCACCGCGATCATGCTGGCGGAGATCTACGAGGAGGCGGGCATGCCAGCGGGTGTCTTCAACCTCGTCATCGGCCCCGGCTCCGAGGTCGGCGCGACGCTGGTAGATTCGCCTGACGTGCGCGCGATCTCCTTCACCGGGTCGAACGCGGTGGGTATGGCGCTGAATGAACAGGCGGCCCGGCGCGGCGCGAAGGTGACCTGCGAGATGGGCGGCAAGAATGCCGTCGTCGTGCTGCCCGACGCGAATCTGGAGAAGGCGGCGACCGCCATCTCCTCCGGCGCCTTCGCCTCCACCGGCCAGCGCTGCACCGCGACCTCGCGCGTGGTAGCGCATCCGGCGATCAAGGGCGAGCTGATCGAGCGCGTGGGGACGCTGGCGGCGGCGATGAAGTTGGGGCCGGGGCTGGATGAGACGACCGACCTCGGCCCAGCGGTCAGCGAGCAGCAGCTTCAGACAAACCTCGACTACATCAAGATCGCGGGCGAGGAGGGCGCGCGGCTCGTGGCTGGTGGACGCAAGGCCGAGGGGCTGCCCGGCTACTTCGTCGAGCCGACGATCTTCGATAACGTGGAGCCACAGGCGCGCATCTTCCGCGAGGAGGTCTTTGGGCCGGTGCTGGCGGTCAGCGCGGCGGACTCGCTGGAGGAGGCGCTGGCCTTCGCCAATGGCGTCGAGTATGGCCTCTCGGCCTCGATCTTCACGCAGGACATTGATACGGCGCTGCGCTTCGTCGAGGAGGTCGAGGTGGGGATGGTCCACATCAACGAGGCGACGGTCGGCGGCGAGGCGCAGTTGCCCTTCGGCGGCAGCAAGGCCACCGGCGTCGGCGAGCGCGAGATGTCGGAGGAGGGGCTGAACTTCTTCACCGAGATCAAGACCGTCTTCGCCAACTACGGCCAGAGCGGCAAGCCCCTGAGCATGCGGTAGGGCCTGCACACGGACACGGAGCCTAAGCCGCCAGCGCATTGGCGATCATCACCAGCGCGCTGGCAACGTTTATAAGATCTGCTCTACGCCACAGTAGGCGGCCCGAACCAGGTGGTGAGCGCGTCATGAAGCCCTGGACGCGCCGGGTCTCCCTCCTCCACCCAGGCCACATAGCCGTCGGGCCGGATCAACACGGCAGTGGGAGCAGTGACCACGCCAAGCGCCGGAAGCTCCCATGCGCCAGCATACGTCGCGTCGATCACCTGAACCCGATCCGCCCATGGTGAGATCTCAAAGCCGCCAGGGGCGCCGAGGTTGAGCAGCGCCGGCCGGGCCTCATGCAGCAGGGTATAGACCCGCAGCGGGCCGTTGGCAGTGACCAGGTCGAGATCGGGCATGCGACGTCCGAGCAGCGGGTGTCCGGCGCCAAGGTCGTAGCGAATGTCCAGACCAGACATCATCCCGGCGAACCGTTTGCGCGGCTCGTCCATGTTCAGCAGCTCAGTCACGGTGTCGCGCACCGCCTCGGTACGGTCGTCGGTCCTGCTGAGCGCGACCTGCGCCATGGTGTTGCGCAGCACACGGGCGGCGACTGGGTGGCGTTCGGCGTGGTAGGTATCCAGGAGGCTGTCTGGCGATATTCCCTTGACCACCTGGGCCAGCTTCCATCCCAGGTTCACCGCATCTTGCACGCCGATGTTGAGGCCCTGCCCGCCCATCGGGGGATGCACGTGGGCGGCATCACCAGCCAGCAGCACACGTCCCTTGCGGTAGGCTGCGGCCTGTCGCGTCACATCGGTGAAACGGGAGATCCAGGTGGGGCTGTGCGCCCCGTAGTCCGTTCCGTAGGTGGCGATGAGCGCCTCGCGGAGGTCCTGAAAGGTTGGCTCGCTGGTGTGTTCGACCTGCTGTTCCTTCAGTACGACCCCATACAGCCCTCCGCCCTGCTCCCGGTTGACGGGACCGATGCCACCACCTTCACGGCGCATGCCGATCTCCGGCTTCTCATTGATCTCGATCTCGGCGATCAGCCAGCTCGTTGTCGGGTCCCAGCCGGGGAACTCGATGCCAGCCGCCTTTCGGACCACACTGCGCCCTCCATCGCAGCCGACGAGATACTCCGCCCGCAGCGACTCGCCGCCAGCCAGCGCGACGTTCACACCGGCGCCGTCCTGCGCGAAGCCCGTCACCTCACGCTCACGGTAGATCGGTATCGCCAGCTCGCCGATCCAGCCGGCAAGGATCTCCTCGCTGCGCTTCTGCCACAGCGCAAGCCCGTAGGGATGTCGGGTGGGGAAGTCGCTGATGTCCAACGGGATCCCGGCGAACCCCTGGATCTGCATCGCCTGCCCCTGCGAAAGAAACCGGCCGGCGATTCCGCGCTGATCGAGGACCTCGATGGTGCGTGAGTGCAGACCGCCTGCGCGCGAGCTTTCACGCTCCTGATTGGCGCGCCGCTCAACAATGGCGACATCTATGCCTGCCAGCGTCAACTCGCCCGCCAGCATCATCCCGGTTGGGCCTGCTCCGGCGATCACCACAGCATGTTCAGTCTGGGTCATAGCCACACTCCATTCATCAATCCGACGACCTCATGCGACTCATACGTTGGCAACAACGGACGCATGTTGCTTCTCCCCTTTCCATAGGTTTTGTCCTCGGCCCGCGATTGTACGACACGACCCAGGACTTGCGGCAAGCCCCACTTTGCGTTGTAAAGTAATAGTGGGAAGGAGCGCATGCGCTTCTTCCCTTATCGTTTACTTCCTTGTCATCCGCTATGAGCTGACCACCCTCTGGCGAAGGGGAGCCAGAACCTCACCCCCCAACCCCCTCTCCCATGAGGAGAGGGGGAGCCGGAGACGCGGCGAACAGTCTCGCGCGTGGTTCTGCGAGGCGCCAGAACCTCACGCCCCCCAGCCCCCTTCCATTGAGGGAAGGGGGAGGCGGAGGCGCAACATCATGCTCGCGCTTGTGATCTCTTCATGAAAGAGGAGGGAGCAGGAGAGACGGCGCCCAATGCAATCGCTGGTTCGCATGGGCAGGTTCATGGACCAGCCGCTCTGCGCCCAGAGCTAGAGATGCGGCACTCTTCCTGGTGTCTGGCTCCCCCTCTCCTGTGGGAGAGGGGGCTGGGGGGTGAGGTCAATCCGCCTGTAGGGGGTGAGGTCGTGGCGAAGTTTCAACCGCCGGCCACGTCATGCGCGGGCATACAATTCCTGGCGGCTGAATGAGAGCCAGGAGGCCACCAGCGCGACGACGATCAACCCCAGGTTGGCGAGCACGGTAAGCGCCAGATGGTCTGGCGTTTTGCCCAACGCCACTTCCCCGGCTGCTGTCACTAGCCCCGCTGGCGTGTACTCGCCGACGTTCGGCAGAATTCCAAGCAGCGAGAGGACGACCCAGACCGCCGCGCCGATCCCCACCGCCGCGAGCGGAGCTTGCGTGACCGCGCTGCCGAGGAAGGTGAACGAGGCGAAGACGAGCAGCGAGAGCAGGATCAGCGCCGCGCAGCCGAGGAAATCGCCAACCGAAACAGGTTGAAAGAGCAGCGCCGTGTAGAAATAGGCAGCGAGGGTCGCCAGCGCCACGCCAGCGGCCAGGATGGCGAACAATGCCAGCGCCTTCGCCGCGAGGAACGCCTGGCGCGAGACGGGCTTTGTCAGGACAAAGGACGCCGTGCCCTGCTCTTTCTCCTGCGCGACGGCGCCCATCGGCAGCAGCAGCGCGACGAAGACGCCTGTTCCGGCGACGTTTTTAAGGAATTGCGCGATGGCGTCGTTGACGGTCGGCGTCGGCACGATGACCTGCACCCCTTGCTGACCCGTGCCGAGCGCTTTCAGTAGTTCCGGCAGGTATTTCGCGCCGACAGGCGAGATGATTCCCAGCAGCAGGAAGACGACGCCCACCACAAGGAATCGCTGGCTGCGCCATGCCTCCAGCAGCTCCTTGCGCAGCATCACGGCAAAGCCATCCATCATGACGCCTGCTTTCCCTCTGTGGCGGAGTCGGTCAGCCGCAGGAAGATGTCCTCCAGTGTCGGGCGGCTGCGCTCGAAGCGCTGGAGCGCCACACCCTGCGACAGGACGAGCGACAGAATTTCCCGGCTTGCTGCATCGGCGTCGCGCGCTGTGACACGAATGACGCCGTGCTCGACCGCGACATCGCCAGCCCAGGGAGCCGAGTGTAGCGCCGCCGATAATGGCTCTATTCGAGATTCCTGGCCAGGCTGAAGCTCAACCTCGTACACCGGCTGCGCGTAACGCTCCTGCAACTGCGCAAGCGGCGCGGCGACGATGAGACGCCCCTTGTCGAGGATGGCGACGGTGTCGCAGACGCGCTCGACATCGCCGAGGATGTGCGACGACATGAAGACTGTCGCGGCGCCGCGCATGCCGGCGATGATGTCCAGAATCTCATGTCGCCCCGCCGGATCGAGCGCGCTGGCCGGCTCGTCGAGAAAGAGAACCTCCGGCCGGTTGATGAGCGCCTGGGCCAGTCCGAGCCGCTGGCGCATCCCGCCGGAGTAGCCGCTGATGCGGCGAGATGCGGCGTCGGTCAGCCCAGTGAGGGCCAGAACCTCGTCCACCCGGCTGCGCAGCGCCGTTCCGCGCAGGCCAAACAGCTCACCTACGAATGCGAGCAACTCCCGTCCGCGCATCCAGCCATAGTAGTGTGGAGCCTGATCAAGCACGCTGATGCGTTTGCTCAGCGCCATGCCCGCGCTTGTCACATCGAGGCCGAGCACCTGCGCGCTGCCTGCCGTCGGCGCGGCCTGCCCCGTCAGCAGGCGGATGAGAGTGGATTTGCCTGCGCCGTTAGGCCCAAGCAGGCCGAAGATCGAGCCAGTCGGCGCGTCGAGTGTCAACTGGTCGAGCGCGACCACAGAGCCGTAGCGCTTGCTGAGGCCCGCGCAGGATACCGCGTTCTCCACGTTACTCCTCCTCGCGCCCGACGAACAGATAGATGATCCAGCCGAGCGTGCTCACGAGGAGGATGACCAGCAGCCAGGGAAGCTTGTTTCCGCCGCGCACACGCCGCGTTGGGCGATACAGATCAATGATGCAGAAGATCACCATGCCGAGATCGAGCAGCACGAGTGGAAGAAGGGCGAGCAGGAGTGTGGTGTCAATCGTGGTGATGTGCATGCGAGACCTCCTCATATGGATATAGCTAGATACAGCGCGCAGGCTACACGCGAGCACGCCCAGGAAGGACACGTGTGGGAGCCGCATGCCAAGGCGCAGCTTATCTGACCAGGCCGGTTCAGCGCAACTGTACTAGCGCAAGTATAACAGTTGACGTGGCGGCGCGCAAGTGAGGAGGCGCCAGCAAGTCATCAGCCCCGTGGTCCCGACACCTACATTCTCTCGCTCGACAACGCGAATGGTTTGAACTGGCCCCGCAGGCGAGACGTCGCCAAGTTCCAATGCGTGGATTCAATGGCGGGGTAAAAGTCAGTCTCGCAAGTGAGTCATAGGAGATGTCCGCGCACGAAATCGGGCTGCGAACATGGGTCTTGTCCCTTGGCGCGCGACTAGAACTGGAGCCGCATGATGCGACACTCGCCTATCGCCTTCCGCCGCACACCGCTTCCCGTACTCGTCCTGAGCCTGCTCCTGCCACTTGCCCTGCTCAGCGCCTGCGGAGGCGGGAGCGCCGCAACGGCGCCGACCGCGACCCGATCAGCGACCGCCACCGCGACCCCGGAGCCAGGAACCTTCTATTTCACCACCGATGACAATGTGACGCTGAGTGGCAAGATCGTCGGGACCGGAACGACGGCGATCATCTTCTCCAGCATGGATGGCGACCCGAAGATCGACTGGCAAGATCTGGCTCCGCTGCTGGCTTCACGTGGGTATATGACGTTCAGCTACGACTATCGCGGCCTGGGCGCGTCGCAGGGCTACTATGACCGCTCCAAGATTGACCATGATCTGAACGCCGCGATTCAGGCCGCGCAGCAGCATGGTGCGACCAAATATATCTTGATGGGCGCAAGCCTCGGCGGCCTCGTGACATTGAAGGTCGCCGCCGCCACGCATCCCACGGCAGTCGTAGCGCTCTCCGCTCCGCAAAGTTTTGGCGGCCTGGACGTGAGCGAGGACGAGCTGCGCGCGATCGCCGCGCCAAAGTTCCTCGCGGTCGCGCAGGGCGATACCGGCTTCGCCAACTCCATGCAGACTATCTATAACCTGACTCCGGAGCCGAAGGAGCTACACATCTACAGCGGCAAGGCGCATGGCTCGCTGCTATTGGAAGCGCCTGGGGTCAAGGATCAGAGCCTGCCACAGCTCTACGCCTTCCTGGACAAGAACGCGCCCACGAAGTAACCGCTACTTCAGCCGTCCTCTTCGACGCCGCGCATGCTCAATTGGATGCGGCCACGCGCCGTATCCACCGAGAGCACACGCACCGGCGTGACCTGCCCCACCGCGACGACGGTATGCGGGTCGCGCACGAAGCGGTCGGCCATCTCCGAGATGTGGACCAGCCCATTCTGCTTGACGCCGATATCCACAAATGCGCCGAAGTCCACGACGTTGCGTACCGTTCCTTGCAGGATCATGCCGGGCTTGAGGTCCTCCAGCTTCAGCACATCCTGGCGCAGGACAGGCACGTGGTAGCGCGTCGCGTGGATCCAACCCCGGCTTCTCCAGGTTCTCGAGAATGTCAGAGAGCGTCGGCGCGCCGACGCCAAGCTCCTGCGCCAGCGTAGCGACAGCCGCCTGCGTCCCGCCGGTCTGCTTGCGCCAGGCGCGCACGCGTTCGGGAATCCTCTCGCCAGCGTCGGGCAGCCGCGTAAGCAACGCCCGCGCCGCATCGTAGCTCTCTGGATGGATGAACGTGTTGTCCAGCGGCTCCTTGCCCCCCGCGATCTTCAGGAAGCCCGCCGCCTGCTCGAAGGCCGCCGGACCCAATCCCGCCACCTTCTTGAATTGCGCGCGGGCGGTGAAAGGGCCGTTCGCGGCGCGGTGCGCCACAATATGTTCGGCGACGCGCGACGATACGCCAGAGACGTAGCGCAGCAGCTGCGCCGAGGCGATGTTGGCGTCCACCCCGGCGAAGTTCACGCACGAGACCACCACGCGGTCGAGCGCGGTTGCGAGCGCCTTCTGGTCCACGTCATGCTGGTACATGCCAACGCCGATGGCTTTCGGTTCGATCTTCACCAGCTCGGCGAGCGGGTCCTGGAGCCGCCGCCCAATCGAGATCGCGCCGCGCTGTGTCACGTCGAGGTCGGGAAACTCCTGGCGCGCGACCTCCGAGGCTGAGTAGACCGACGCGCCCGCTTCGCTGACCATTACGTAGCCGAGCGAACCCTTCGCCGCTCCAGTGCGCTCCAGTTCGGCGATGACCTCGGCGGCCAGTTTCTCTGTCTCGCGCGAGGCCGTGCCGTTGCCGATGGCGATCACCGTCCCATTGTGCGCGGCGAGCAGCGCCTTGAGCTTCGCCTTTGCCTCGTCCCACTTATTC
Source organism: uncultured Acidobacteriota bacterium (assembly GCA_963819745.1). GTDB lineage: Bacteria > Acidobacteriota > Terriglobia > Acidiferrales > UBA7541 > Acidiferrum. The sequence goes on from CAWFXG010000009.1 coordinate 18,881, forward strand.
TGCGGCGCATGGGGATAGATCGTGGCGAAATCTATGGGCGCGCCACGCTCGTCCACCATCACGACCTTGCAGCCGGTGCGGTAGCCCGGATCGAGCGCCAGCGTGCGCGCGCCACGCAACGGCGGCTGGAGCAGCAGGTTGCGCAGGTTGGTGGCGAAGGTGGCGATGGCGTGCTCCTCGGCGTTAGACGTCAACTCGGCGCGCACCTCGCGCTCCAGCGCTGGGGCGAGTAGCCGCTTGTAGCCGTCGACGACCGCCGCGCGCAGCTCGCTGGCGAAGGGCGAGCGCGCATCCGGGCGGTAGGTCTGGTGGATCAGCGGCTCGACACGCTCGAAGGGCTCCTCCACCGCGACGCGCAGCACATCCTCACGTTCGGCGCGATCGAGCGCGAGCGTGCGGTGCGGCGCCATGCGCGCGACCGGCTCGGCGAAGTCGTAGTAGAGGCGATAGACGCCGCGTGGGTCTTTCTCCGCCGCCTGCTCTGGCGCAACAGCCAGCTTCGCGCTCACCATCCCCTCGCGGAAGAAGAGGGCGCGCGCCGCGCCACGCACCGTCGCGTCCTCCATGATCGTTTCGGCGCAGATGTCGCGCGCCCCGGCCAGCGCCGCCTCCACCGACTCTACTCCCGCCTCGGGGTTGATGAAAGGCGTTGCGGCGGTTCGTAGCGCCTCCTCGGATAAACCCAGCAGGCGCGCCTGGCTGAGAATCAGGTCGGCGAGCGGCTGCAATCCACGTTCGCGGGCGACACTGGCGCGCGTCTTGCGCTTGGGCCGGAAGGGGAGATAGAGGTCATCCACCTGCTGGAGCGTCGCGCTCGCCAGGATGGATGCGGCCAGATCATCGGTGAGCTTGCCCTGCGTGGCGATCAGGCGTAGCACGTCGCGCTTGCGCTCGTGGAGCGCGCGCAACACCCCGGCGCGATCGGCGACGGCCTGTATCTGCACCTCGTCCAGTGCGCCGGTCATCTCCTTGCGGTAGCGCGCGATGAAGGGGACCGTCGAGCCGCCGTCGAGCAACTCCAACGTGCGAGCGCACTGCCCCGGCTTGACGCCAAGCTCCGTGGCGAGCGTGCGCGCGAGGGTTTCGGCGTCGAGCGTCTCGGCGATGGCGACCTGATCGAGGGTGATGGTGTCTGGCATGTAGATACTGGCTCCTGCGGACATGTGGTTTATGGGGCGCTAGCGCGCCATCGGTCAGGATAGCATACACGCTGCGATGAAGCAGGACCATAGGTCGCGCCAAGAGCACGCGTTGGCGGCGTAAAAGTTTGGGCGACGTGGCAGTCATACTGATGAGTACGCGAGTCCGATCCATCAACGAACGCGTGACTGTGCATGGCTAAAATCGGAGGCGCATGATGCGACGCCTACCCACTACATTCCGCCGCACACCGCTTCCCGTACTCGTCCTGAGCCTGCTCCTGCCGCTCGCCCTGCTCAACGCCTGTGGAAGTAGCAACGCCGCGACCGCGCCGATCGCGACCCGATCAGCGACCGCCACCGCGACCCCGGAGCCAGGCGCGTTCTACTTCATCACCGACGACAATGTGACCCTGAGCGGCAAGATCGTCGGCATGGGGACGACGGCCATTGTCCTCTCGGCGCAGGATGGCTACCCCAGCATGTTTTGGGAGCCACTGGCGACTCAGCTCGTCGGCCGCAACTATCTGGTCATGACCTACAATTACCGTGGCGTCACACCGTCACAGGGGCGCTATGACACGGATGCGCTCGACCGCGACCTGCGCGCCGCCATCGAGGCCGCGCGAGCGAAGGGCGCGACGAAGATCGTCCTGATAGGCGCAGGCGCGGGCAGTCTGGTGTCGGCGAAGGTGGCCGCGACGACCACGCCCACCGCCATGGTCATCCTCTCAACCCCCATCTCGTGGAACGGCCTCACGGTGAGCGACGCCGAGATGGGAGGCATCATCGCGCCGAAGCTCTTCGTCGGCGGCAAGGATGATCGTCCCAGCAGCGTCGCCTCGCTCCAGCGGCTCTACGACGCCGCGCCACAACCTAAAGAGCTGCATCTCTATCCAGGCGGCCACCATGGCATCGATTTCTTCGGCGCGCCCGACACCAAAGACGACTTCCTCCAGCGCCTCTTCGCTTTCCTGGACAAGCACGCGCCAGCAAAATGAGAATGTGTCTCACACGCCGCCTTCCAGCGCTGGCCAAGGTTTTTCGATTGCGTGGCGTGGCGGAGTGTGCTATACTGCGCGGCGGAAGAGTGTCCGAGTGGTTGAAGGAGCCGCTCTCGAAAAGCGGTAAGCTCGCAAGGGCTTCGTGGGTTCGAATCCCACCTCTTCCGCCAGTGAGCAGCGGAAAGCAGCCACAAGCTGACGAAGCCGGAGCGGCAGGCGCGGGCGACGCGCTCGCTGACCTGGCTTTTTCTTGCTTTTGGCCGTGTTTCGTGTCGATTCTGGCCCATTCATGGAGGAGTCCCATAGAGGCCTAGTGGGCGCGCCTGGAAAGCGCGTGTGCGAACAGCACCGTGGGTTCGAATCCCACCTCCTCCGCCCAACTCTCATTGTGATCGCAGCGGCTGCGCTTTCAAGAAGTTCAGCCGCTTTTTTCTGCTCGCGACAGGAGGCGGCATGATGGCCCCAGACACCGATCCCACGACTGGACTCCCGATAGGCTCGCGCGTCGTCGATCCTTCCCCCGCGCCGAGGCCGCAACGCACGACACTCGTGGGCCGCTATGTCACTGTCACACCGCTTGATCCCGTGGCGCATGCGGATTCTCTTTATGCGGCGACCTCTGACCTGACGAACGAGCGGTTGTGGCTCTACCTCTTTGACGGGCCATTCACCAGTCGCGCGGAGTTCGACACCTATCTGACGCGCATCGCACAGGTCGGAAGATCGGCTGTATTACGCCATTCTCGGCGCTTCCACAGGGGCCGCCGTCGGACACGCCTGCTACCTGCGCATCGAGCCAGCGCAGCGCTGCATCGAAGTGGGCGGCATCCTGTACACGCCGTCCTTGCAGCGAACCCCTGGCGCGACTGAGGCGATGTACCTGATGGCGCGGCATGTCTTCGAGGACCTGGGATATCGCCGCTACGAATGGAAGTGCCACGCGCTCAACGCGCCGTCGCGGCGGGCCGCGCTGCGCCTTGGGTTCACCTATGAAGGCGTCTTCCGCCAGCATATGATCATGAAGGGGCGCAACCGCGATACCGCGTGGTTCTCGATGCTCGATTCGGAATGGCCTGCGCGCAAAGCCGCATTCGAGCACTGGCTCGACCCCGCCAACTTCGATGCCAACGGACGGCAGAAAACCTCGCTCTCCGCGCTCAACGGAGCCGGTCCTGAGGTATAGGGGCGTTCCTGATCTGACGTAAAACTGTAGTGATGACATGCGTCGTAGCTGGTGGGTAGTCGTCTGTTTGTTCTAGAAAGACCGGCATTGGACACTTCCACACCAGAGGCCACCACGCTACCGACCAAACATTCCGCGCTGCTGGAGATCATTGACCTCGCCCGTGAGCGTGAGCGGGCGCTTGTCAATTCTTTGGATGCGGGTGCGCGGACAGCCGTCGGCACGGTGGAGCATTGGGCTCCCAAAGATCACTTCGCGCACCTTGCCACCTGGGCGGCCTATCAGGCGCGGCGACTCGAAGCTGCCGCGACCGGCAATACGCCGACTCAGCCCGCCGACAATGATACGGTTTTCCTGGAGCGCCGCAACGAACCGTGGGAGACCATCTGGGCAGATTTGATGCGGGCGCTCGACGATAATGCGGCCGCGTTGACGCAGGTTTCCGACGAGAAGTTGACCGCCCTCCTCCCAAACGGGCGTTCACTCTTTACCTTGACCTTGAACAACACCTATCTGCATCCCATCACGCACGTGGCGCAAATATATGAGGAGCGCGGAGATGGCGCTTCCGCTGAGCAGGTGCAGCAGGAGGCGGTCACGGCGATGGCGCGTCTCTTCGGCAAGGACGACCAATACGCCAACGCCGTCTATAGTCTTGGCTGCTACTACGCCCTGCGTGGGCGGTCCGCCGAGGCGATCGCGCAGGTGCGTGAGGCGCTGGCAGTGAACCCGAAGTTGACCGACCCGATAAAGGAGGATGTTGATCTGGTCTCACTGCATGACCTGCCAGAGTATCAGGCGCTATTTACGGCATAGCTGCGCCAGATCAAGCCTAGAAGTGTCCCGCTCTACCCTGGTGGAGCGGGACATCAGGGGCAGTGGTCCAGCGCTTCAGGCTCTTCTCCAACGCCATACGTTTTTCCGTGTTTAGCGGACATACAAAGATGGGCGGCCCAGCGCGCCACATGTTCGTTCGCCCATCTTGTGAAGATACCAGGCAGAGCCACAGATCTCGCCGTGTTATGCTCTCGTCTCAGCACGCCGCTCTACCGCAGCGAGCAGATCGGTGAGCGGCAGATCAGCCAGCGACGCGACGCGCAGATCAGCGTGATCCAGCGGCAGTTCACAGGTCAGCGCGTTGGGGACGGCGACGGCGAAGATATCAGCGCGTTTGGCGGCAAGGATGCCGTTGGGCGCATCCTCGAAGACGATGGCCTCATGTGGCTCCAGCCCAAGCCTTGCCAGCGCCAGCAGGTAGAGTTCGGGGTCCGGCTTCACGTGCGCCACGTCGTCTCCCGTCACGATGGCGTTGAAGAGGTCTGTGACGCCCAGCCGGTCCAGATGGCCGGCCACCCAGTCGCACGAGGAGCTTGACGCGACGCCGAGTCTCAAGCCGCCGCGTTTGCCATCGGCGAGATAGCTGGCGATACCCGGCATGAGCGGCTGCGCGGCGACCAGTTCGAGCTTGCGTTGCCCCCTACGTGCGCGTAATTCCTCAGGATCGAGCTGTAGTCCCGTCTGCTCCGTCAGATACCCGCAGGCATCGAAGTCGCGCCCTGACCCGCCGAGCACCTTTGCCCATGCGTCGTGAGGGAAGTCGCAACCATACTCCTGAAAGATGTCCACCCACGAGTCGCGCGCGGCGGTCTCGGTATCGACCATCAGGCCATCGAAGTCGAAGATCAACCCACGAATCATCACGCCTCGTTCTCCCCATTCCTGATGACAAAGCACTCTGCAATTATCATAATACGCCCCGTGATAATCTCCAGACGAAGAGAGGGCGGCCAACCGACCGCCCTCTCGCTCTGCTCGAATGGCCTCACTTATCCTCAGTGTCCGGCGGCCTCTTTCTCCTTCTTGTGCTCGTCGATGATCTGCTGCTGGATGTTAGCTGGGGCCTCCTCGTAGCCGGATAGCTCCATCGTGAAGCTGCCGCGCCCCTGCGTGATCGAGCGCAGATCGGTCGCGTAGCGCAACATCTCAGCCATCGGCACCTGCGCCGTGATGCGCTGTGTCCCGTTGGGGCCTGGCTCCATCCCCAGGATGCGCGCGCGCTTGGTGTTCAGGTCGGAGTTGATGTCGCCCATATTGCTTTCCGGCGCCGTGATCGTCACATTCATGATCGGCTCCAGGATCGTCGGCCCGGCCAGCGCGATGGCCTCCTTCATCCCCAGCCGCGCCGCGACCTCGAAGGCCTGCGAGGACGAATCCACGTCGTGGTACTTGCCATCCACCAACGCCACGCGCACGTGCAGCATTGGGTAGCCCGCGATGAAGCCCTCTTTGAGCGACTCCGCGACGCCCTTCTCGACGCCCGGAACATACTCCTTCGGCACGACGCCGCCGACGATCTTGTTCTGGAAGACGTACTTCTCGTCACTATCCGTCAGCGGCTCGACCTCCAGCCAGACATCGCCGAACTGCCCGTGGCCACCAGACTGCTTCTTGTGGCGGCCTTCCGCGCGCGCCTTCTTGCGAATTGTCTCGCGGTACGGCACACGGCGATCTTTGCGCGTGACCTCGACGCCGAAGCGGCGCTGCATGCGCTCGGTGGCGATGGCGATGTGCGACTCACCCATCCCGGCGATCAGCGTCTCCGCGCTCTCAGGGTCACGTGAGACGTGCAGCGAGGGGTCTTCCTCGGTCACGCGCGTGAGCGCCACGCCCATCTTGTCGAGGTCAGTCTGCGTCTTGGGATGGACTGCGCAGGTGTAGGCGGGCGCAGGGAAGTGGATCGGCTCCAGCGGCTCCGTTTCCTTCGCGCCGAGTGTGTCGCCGGTATGCGTCTTGCTCAGGCGCGGCACGGCGGCGATGTCGCCGGCGGCGGCCTCTGTCGCTGGCTCCTGGAGCTTGCCGCGCATCGTCTGCAACTGGCCCAGGCGCTCATCGGTCGCGGTCTTGGGATTGTAGAGGTGCATGTCCGACTTCACCACGCCGCTGTAGACACGGAAGTAGGAGAAGGTGCCTTTCTGCGGGTCCACGATGGTCTTGAAGACGAAGGCGACCGGCTGCCCATCGCTCGTCGTTCCAGGGCGCTCGGCGGGGCTGGGCGCGTACTCGGCGATGGCGTCCATCAGTTGATGCAAGCCGATGTTCTTGCCGGCCGACCCGGCGAGGACCGGCGTCAGTGTTCCCGCCGCGACGCCCGCCTTGATGGCGCGGCGCAGCTCGGTCTCGCTGATCTCCTCGCCCTCCAGGTACTTGTTCATCAGGTCGTCGTCGCTCTCGACGGCGCTCTCGATCAGTTGCTCGCGGTAGCGCGCGACAGCATCGCTCATCGCGGCGGGAATCTCGCCCTCGGTCGCCTTGTCGTTCGCGTAGGTGTACGCCTTACCGGAGACGAGATCGACGACGCCGCTCAGGCTGGCCTGCTCGCCGATGGGAACCGTCAGCGGGGCGACGCCGGAGCCGAAGTGGCTACGCAGCGATTCGAGAGCGCGGTCGTAGGTGGTGTTCTCACGGTCGAGCTTGTTGATGAAAGCGAGGCGCGGCAGGCCGTATTCGTCGGCGTCGCGCCAGGTCAGTTCCGTGCCGACCTCGACGCCCTTCTCCGCCGAGACCACCACCAGCGCCGCATCAGCCACGCGCAGGCCCGACATCACCTCGCCGACGAAGTCCGCATAGCCGGGGGTGTCGAGGAAGTTGATCTTGGTCCCCGCCCATTCGACCGGCAAGACGGTAAGGTTGATCGACATGTGGCGCTTGATCTCGTCGGCGTCGGAGTCGGAGATCGAGCTACCATCATCCACGCGACCGATGCGCGTGACGGCGCCGGAGTCGTAGAGCGCGGCATCGAGCAACGAGGTCTTGCCCGAGCCGCCATGTCCGACCACGGCGACATTTCTGATCTGTTCCGCACGATAGACCTTCATAGCGCAGGCGTTCCTTTCACTCCACTCCCCGTCGCCCTCGGCGGAGAGGCGAGAATAGCCAGGTGGAGTCCGTTCTCCACCAAATAGCTCCACAGCGAACGCAAACGGCCCGGTCAGAGGCGACCGGCGACGCGGAAGATAGGAATCAAAGGGACTCGGTCAGCCTGCCACGGCGGGTTGTGGGCTGAGTCCGGGGGTGAGGTGCGCGCCGGGCAGCGGGAAGCGCCGCGCCAGCGCGACGACACGGTTGTGAACCTCATAGAGCGCCGCCTGATCCTCACGTTTGGCGACGGCCTCGGTGATGAACGCAGCGATCTGGCGCATCTCGTCTGGACCGAAGCCACGACTCGTCACCGCAGGCGTCCCCAGGCGGATGCCGCTCGTGCGCACCGGCGGCTCGGGATCGAATGGGATCGCGTTCTTGTTGGTGTGGATGTGGACCTCTTCCAGCGCGGCCTCGGCCTCACGCCCATTGACGCCCAGCGGCCGCACATCCACGAGCATCAGATGGTTATCGGTCCCGCCGGAGACGAGGCGCAACCCCTGTTCCTGCAGCGCGGCGGCGAGCGCCTGGGCGTTGTCGAGGACGCGCTGCTGGTACTCGCGGAACTCCGGCGTCAGCGCCTCCTTGAAGGCGACGGCCTTGGCGGCGATGATGTGCATCAGCGGGCCGCCCTGCGTGCCGGGGAAGACGCCCTTATCAATCTTTGGCGCCAGTTCCTCTGTGCAGAGGATGAGCGCGCCACGCGGGCCGCGCAGCGTCTTGTGCGTCGTCGTGGTGACGACATGGCAGTGCGGGATCGGGTCGGGATAGAGTCCGGCGGCGACGAGTCCGGCGACGTGCGCAATGTCGGCCATGAGGTACGCGCCGACGCTATCGGCGATCTGGCGGAAGCGCGCGAAGTCGAGCTTGCGCGGATAGGCGGAGAAACCGGAGACGATCAGCTTCGGCTTGTGCTCTTGCGCCAGCTTCTCCAGCGCGTCGTAGTCAATCGTCTCGGTCTCCGGGCTGACGCCGTAGGGAATGAAGTTGTAGAGCTTGCCGGAGAAGTTGACCTTCGAGCCATGCGTGAGGTGGCCGCCCTGGTCGAGCGCCATGCCCAGCACCGTGTCGCCCGGCGAGAGCAGCGCGAGATAAGCGGCGGCGTTGGCCTGCGCCCCGGCGTGCGGCTGGACATTGGCGTGCTCAGCGCCGAAGAGTTCTTTCGCGCGGGCGATGGCGAGCCGCTCGACCTCGTCCACGACCTCGCAGCCGCCGTAGTAGCGCTTGCCCGGCAGCCCCTCGGCGTACTTGTTGGTCATGACGTTGGCCATGGCCTCCTGGACCGCGGCGCTGACGTAGTTCTCGGAGGCGATCAGCTCGATCCCGTCGAACTGGCGGCGCTCCTCGCGGCGGATGAGGTCGGCGATCTCGGGATCTTCGGCTTCGAGATCGGGCAGAGGTAGAAAGCTCTCCATAGGGCGCTCCGATCATGCGGTGAGGTAGGGCGCGCCGGGAGAGGAGGTGTCCGCATGGGACACAGACGCGCCGGTGTGCTGTAGTATAGCATCATCCCGCGCCCGCGTTGTCATAAATTTGATCTTGATCAGCGCAGATAATGCGGATAGGTTGTGTCGTCCCGCGTACACTGTTCTGCAGTGACCAGCGCAACAGCCGCTGAGATGGCGCGTTGTGAAATGAGGTGGCGATGCCTACAGGTTCAGCGACCTATTACGTGGTTTTGCGCGATCACGGCGAGAACTGGAATGGAGCGCTGCCCATGCGCCAGCAGGAGCAGTGGGACGAGCACGCGCGCTTCATGGACGCGCTCGTCGACGATGGCTTTATCGTCCTGGGTGGAATGATTAGCGAGGGACAAACAGCATTGCTCATCATTAGGGCTGGAAGCGTGGCGGAGATCAGAAGCCGGCTGGCGGACGATCCCTGGACGCGTCTAGACTTGTTACACATCACGCGCGTCGATCGCTGGGAGATCTTGCTCGGCGCGATCCCCGAATAGGCAAGCGCATCTCCCTCACTGGCCGGATGCGGATTTCCAACCAGAGGACATCCATAATGCTTCGCTCCATCCATCTGGGCGTTGACCCGTTGAGATTTGTATCATGACGATAGAGACCGAACAAACCCTAGTTGGAGCAGTCCAGGGGACGGCTGTGCGCCCGGAAGACGCGCCTTCGCCCACGGGAGTCCTCGTCCTCGCCGGTTCCAGCGGACGCGTGGATATCGATCGGGCGCGCCTGCTCGCCCGGCGCAGCGCGCTTGCCCTGGCGCTCCAATGGTTCGGCGGACCTGGCCAGTGTCCCGGTATCTGCGAGATTCCCCTCGAGACCTTCACTGCCGCGATTGACTGGCTGGTCGAGCAGGGAAGCCAGCGTATCGGCATCGTCGGCCTCTCCAAAGGAGCCGAGGCCGCGCTGCTCGTCGCCGTGCGCGACACCCGCGTGGATGCCGTCGTCGCCATCTCGCCCTCGTCGGTCACTTGGGCCAATGTCGGTCCAGGATACGACGGCGCAGATTATCCCTATCGCTCCTCGTGGAGTTGGGAAGGCCAACCGCTGCCATTCGTCCCCTACGACGAGACGTGGGCGCCGCCAGTTGGCCAGCAGCCCGTCAGCTTTCGCCCGCTCTACGAGGCAAGCCTGCGCGCCTACCCCGAGGCGGCTGCCGCCACAGCCATCCCTATCGAACGTGCGCGCGGCGATGTACTGCTCATCGCCGGCGGGGATGACGCGCTGTGGCCCTCCGCCGCCTTCGCCGAGACGCTTGCCGCACGGCGTCGCGCTGTAGGACGCCCTGTCGGACTGATCACACATCCAGACGCTGGACATCGTCCCACCATCCCAGACGAGACTCCTCCTGCCCCATCAGCGCGCGTGGCGCATGGTGGCAATCCAACCGCCGACGCCGCGCTTGGGCGCGCTGCCTGGCCCGCTGTACTGGCATCCCTGAACCTGAGATGAAAGCCATTCTTTCCTCGCAAGACGCTTATCCTGGGAATCAGGCGTCCAGCGACAGAGGCACGTATGCTCGGCGAGGTCAAGAAGCGCGCCGCAAATGGCCTATGAGCATGGATTCGCCCTCACTTCTCTTCTAGATCACGCGCTTGCGACAGACCGCCACCAGAATGGCCGGGACCTCCGCCCACACTGGACGGCCAGACGACGCGAATGCTGGCGACTGCGGTCGGGAATCTTCCATGCTGGGTTCGCTCAGGCGCTCCAACTGCAATCCTGCGTCGCTGAGCGTGTTGACGTAGGTGGAGAGTGTGCGGTGGTACGCCCCCACCTTGCCCGGAGGACCCATCCGCGTGTCGGAGCGCCAGTGGCCCTCCACAAAGTAGCGGCTGATGGTACGGGCGGCGCCGGTGGGCGTCTCGATCTCGCCTGACTCCGAGGTATGGAAGCAGGGGTGCAGGATCGAGAAGGCGAACCACCCATCGGGTCGCAGCAGATGAGCGACACTGTGCGCGACGCCGGTCAGGTCGGGGATGTCCATCAGCGCCATCGAACAGACGACCCCGTCGAAAGGGGCGAACGCCGCGCCGCCGAGCCGCTGGACGTCGGCATGGATATATTCGATCCCCCGTGGAGCGCCCTCCTCATGCCGGCGCGCAATCGCCAGCAGCTTCGCCGAGAGATCAATGCCGACCACAGTGGCGTCTTGAGCGGCCAGATAGCGCGCTACCCGTCCCTGGCCACAGGCGAGATCGCAGATGCGCTGCCCCGCCACGTCCCCAATGAGGGCTTCGACCGGGCGAAAGAAGGGATCGTCGCTCATGGAATGGGTCCCAACCCAGGTGTCATACCACTCGGCGATCTCATCATAGGAACTCGCCATCGGATGCTCTCCTCACTCTGCGACGGAGCGCGCCATCGCCAAACCATGCGCTCAGGCGCCTTGCTATGCTTTGACAAGGCTGAGGATCGTGAAGAAGGGGAAGTGGTAGCCCTCTGGGATCAGAGTATCACTGCGGCGCTTGAAGCTGCCCTCGGGGGTCGGCACATCCACTAATTGTTGCAATTGGAACCCCGCTGCGAAACTGGCGGACAGGTACTCTTCCAGCGTCCGATGCCAGAAATGGACCGCGACCCCCTCTTCCGTCAGGCCGCGATAGGGGAACATCTGGCCGGATTCAGCGAAGTAATCGGTGACATGGTTGCGCACCACCAGGGAATACGGGTTGTTCATGAAGATCACCAGGCGTGCTCCAGGCTTGAGCGCTGCGCTCAGGGTGGCGAGAAAGCCCTGGTAGTCATAGACATCGTTGAGCACAAAATAGCTCGCGACCAGATCGAAATGGGCCTGATAGGCGGGCAGCGGCTGGCTGAGATCGGCGACCTGATAGGGAACGGCGCCATCGGGGTCTTTGGCGCGCGCCATCTCGACCAGTCGTGACGAGATGTCGATACCGGTCACATGCGCGCCGCGCTGCGCAAGTATGCGCGATAGGTAGCCCTCGCCGCACCCCGCGTCCAGCACGGTCAGCCCTGAGACATCGCCGACAACGTCGAGAAACCGAGCCATGGCGGAGTCCGGCGCTACCCCTGCCGCCTCTTGCGCGGACATCATATCGGCGTACTGCGACGCAAACTCGTCGTAGGTGTTCCTAGTCGCCGTCACTACTCGTATCCTTTCACGACGACATGACAGCCCGCGAATAACCGAGAGGACTGCTCACGCGCCTGAATCCCGCTGGACTACATGCGCGACGCGCACGAGTTTTTCTGGGTTGGCGAGGATGCGAATCGCCTGAATCCGCCCCTGCTCCTCCTCGATAGTCAGCACGACGAACGGCTGATCATCAACATAGATAACCAGAGCTGCCTGACCGTTGACTTCTTCGACCTCGACACGAGCGCTCTCCGGCCAGAAGCGCCGCGTTCCCAGCATAAAGCGCGAAACGGCGTCGCGCCCGATGACCGGACGTGTGGCCGCGCCCCTGGCCTTGCCACCGCCGTCGGCCCACAGCGTGACCTCTTCGGCGAGCATACCCGTCAGGGCCTCCATGTCACCGCCCTGTGTCGCACGCAGGAATCCCATGAGCAACTGATGATGGGTCACAGGTGAGGCGGGGAAGCGTGGCCGGTGCTGTTGCAGATGGAGCTTCGCCCGGCTGAAGGAGCGGCGGCAGGCCACCTCGCTCTTCCCAAGCATCGAGGCGATCTCGGCAAACTCGTAGGCGAAGACCTCGCGCAGGAGGAGGACCGCGCGCTCGAATGGCTGAAGCTGCTCGAGCAGGATCAGAAACGCGAGCGAGACAGACTCCTCCAGGTCAACCCGCCGCTCCGGGTTGCCCTCCTCAGCCATCGCCTCCGCCTCTGGTGTGAGAATCGGCTCAGGCAGCCAGGGGCCGATGTACTGCTCGCGCTTGCGATGCGCGAGCTGAAGCTGATCCATGCACAGCCGCGTGAGGATCGTCGTCAGATAGGCCTTGAGCGATCGGATCGTCTCCGGCGGCGTCGCCTGATAGCGCACCCACGTCTCCTGCACCATATCCTCGGCGTCCATCGCGCTGCCGAGCATGCGATAGGCGATGGCAAACAGATAGGACCGGTAGCTCTCAAAAGACTCGTCCATACGCTCCCTGCCAGACTTATGCGGCGCTACGCAAGAGGAATACAGGATGTTCCTTAGCTGCCTGCTGGATCTCCTCAAGTGACGATTTCGCGGTGACTCCTAAAGGATCTGTGAGAAATGCGGGGAGATTGCCTGCCAGGAGTTTCTTCAAGGCATGGGCCGCCTGATCGCCAGGCAACTCTGTCGCCTGCATCTTCTCCTCGCGCCGACCACGCGTGAGGACAGCCTCTCCCGCCACCCGCAGGTTGCGCACCCAGTCTACGATCCCGTATGGCGAAACGAGATACCGCTCCCCATCCTGCTCGATGACCACGACCGGAGTGGTGCGTGGCTGTCCGCTCTTGCGTCCACGCACGGTGAGCAGGTACATCGGTCGCCCAAATCCGCTCAGCTTGACGCCCGCGCGCAGCAAAGTCTTTGTGAACAGATTTCCCAGACGCACAAACGCCGGGACGTGTGTTGTTGTTGTCGCTGTGGTTGCCATGGGTTCCTTCTTGATTCTACGGCGAGAGACGCTATCGAGACGACCACGGTTGATGGTCATCTCAAAGAGAGAGGGTTGAGACGCCCGTTTTGGGACAGGTCCTCCCTGCGTGTTCCGTCACACCCCTGTATTTCAGTTGTTGGCAGGTCGCTTGAACGCCTCCTGCGTCATGAACGCAAACACGCTGGGCGTCATAGAGTAGGTGGCGATTGCCATGACCTTGCGCAGATACTGATCGTGGGTGGCCTGTTTGAGCAGAAAGTCCGCCAGATCGGTCCTGGACGTGAACTGCCCGCGTATCTCCGTCTCCGCCACGTGATAATCGGTGACGACTGGCGTCTCGAAGAGGCCGGATGGCCGTACGATCACCCAGTCAAGGTCGCTGTGCATCACCAGCGCTTCCATGCGCGCCATATCCGCGTACGTTGTCCGCCCGATGGTGGACATCACGATGGGCTGCAAGACTTTGTCGAAGAGGAATCCGCCTCCGGTGTCGTGCTCGCCGCCAGTCGCGCTCGAGCTGATGCAGGCGAGGCGACGCACCCCATAGCGATTCATGGCCGCAATGATGTGCGCGATACCCTGTGAATAGGTGGCGATCGGCTTGCGCGTGAAGGGGACACCGAGCGTCGAGAGGACGGCGTCCTGCCCGGCGACAGCCTGCTCGACCGACGCAAGATCGTACGCATCACCCCACATCACCCGCAAACGCGCTCCCTGGAGCGGGAATGCCTCTGGATGGCGGGTGACGGCCGTTACCATATGTCCTGCGTTAAGCGCCTGTTTTGTCAGGTGTTGTCCCGTTGCGCCATTCGCGCCAAATACGACGATGTTCATCTTCATTCCTCTTCTGGAGCGGATACCTTGTCGTCATGACCATCTCGTTGTGGCCATCACACAGGAAGAGGGTTGGACTATCGTTTTTGGGACAGGGTTTCATTCGGTTTCAGATACGCCAGATCATTCGCGCGCACTGAGCAGCGCGTGAAAGAGGGCAGAGACGATTACACGGCGCCCCAACCATTGCCGCCACTAGTCATGCGCCGCAACTTCCGAGCGCGCATCGGTGTTCTTCACACCAGAGAGTCTCCACGCGCAAGAGGGTGTGATATCAGTACGTCGTGAGTGGTTGTCGACGCCATGACCGCTGTGATATCGCGGGTGAGCCGCTGCAGGGCACCTCACGCCCCACCATGGCGCGCTGTATTCCGGCCCTCTCGGGACCATGCAAGCCAAAGGAGGCGCCCAATGCGCGCTTGGATGGGATGGTCGGCGACGTCTGCTGGCATGGCTGGAGTAACCGCGCCCACCTGGGAGGCGTGGCGCGCACAGCAACGGCGCGCCCTGCACAGTAAGCAGCACCAACTCGTGCGTCAGCAAGTACGCAGTTCGTTCAGCGAACGCGAACTGGCGCACTTGTCATTCGTGCGCTGGCTTTATCAACGAGGCTGCCTCGATCGTTCGATCCAGCATGAAACAACAATGTCTGAGGACGAAGCAGCATGATTCACTCATCCAATCAAGGAGTCGAGCGCATGCGCTATGCTCTTAATGTCCCCAACTTCGGCGCGTTCGCCGATGCCCGCGCGCTGGCCGAGCTTGCGCATGAGGCGGAGGAGGCTGGCTGGGATGGCTTCTTCCTCTGGGACCACATCGGCGCCTGGCCCGCGCCGACGGCCGATCCGTGGGTGGCGCTGGCAGCGATGGCAATGACGACCTCACGCATCAGGCTGGGGCCGCTGGTGACACCGCTGCCACGGAGGCGTCCCTGGAAAGTGGCGCGTGAGACGACCACACTCGACCACCTCTCGAACGGACGGCTGATTCTCGGCGTAGGCATCGGCGACGACACGCTTGGCCGCGAGTACAGCGCCTATGGCGAGTCTGGCGACAACAAGCTGCATGGCGAGATGCTTGACGAGGCGCTCGACGTCCTGATCGGCCTTTGGAGCGGCGAGCCGTTCAGTTATTCCGGCAAACATTACACGATCAGCGACGCGCAGTGTCTGCCGGCGCCTGCGCAGCAGCCGCGCATCCCCATCTGGGTGGCGGCGACGTGGCCACACAAGCGCCCAGTGCGCCGCGCGGCCCGCTGGGATGGCCTGTCCCCTATTAGGGAGGGTGGGCAGCCAGTGACCCCAGATCAGGTGCGCGAGCTGCTCGCCGTCATTCACGAGACGCGTCCCGCGACGGAGCCGTTCGACGTGGTTCTGGCGGGGTATACCGGTGACCTCTCGAAGGACGAGGCGGCTGAGCAGTTGGGTCAGTTAGCTGAGGCGGGCGTGACGTGGTGGCAGGAGGGCGTGCTGCCTGATAACACGCTCGACGATCTGCGCGCGCAGATCCAGCATGGCCCTCCGCCACAGGTGTAAACGCAAAACCAGGAAGCGCGGAAAGTGAGATAGACGCTATGGTGATGACAATAGACAAGCAGTCGCCTACAGCGGCGCTGGCCGAGGGGAGTGTTCTGGTCTGGGCAGGCGAGATCATGGTGAGCGCGAGCGAACGCGGCGTGCGCGACATCCACCTGCCGCGCTGGGTCGAGGGGCGTGAACCTTCGAGTAGGGCGTCTGGCGAAATAACCATTACAGAGCAAGGAGGATCAGCGGCGACGGCTCATCTGCAGCAGGCGCTGGAGGAGCTTGCCGAGTATTTTGCGGGAGCGCGGCGCGACTTCACGGTGGCGCTGGACCCGATAGGCGCGACGTTCTACCAGCGTGTCTGGGTCGAGGTGGCTCGTGTGCCATACGGCGAGACACGCTCATACGGCGAGATCGCGGCCATCGTCGGCGCGCCACAGGCTTCACGCGCGGTCGGGACGGCCAACGCGACGAACCCCCTCGCGCCGTTCATCCCCTGCCACCGCATCGTCGGCAGCGATGGACGGCTGACCGGCTACGGTCCTGGCCTACCATTGAAGCTGCGTCTGCTGCGCATGGAGGGCGCGCTACCAGACGGTCCTGACGACTATGACGCCTGGGTGGAGCGTGTGGCCGCGCGCGCTCCTGGCGAGTCGCTCTACCTCGGCGTGCGCCGCGCGAAGGTCTATTGCCTGCCCAGGTGCGAACGCGCCAGTGCCGCGAGCGACCTGCCCGCGCGCTTCTTCACCTCGCCGCCGGAGGCGGAGATGGCTGGTTTCGCACCCTGTCCCCGCTGCCAGCCTGCGGAAGCGTAGAGACGCTGGCGCCCTTCAGCGGAGCACGAGGGCGCCGCTGTTGAGGTTGAGCTCCCAGTCTTGTTTGAGGGCGCGCCACGGCCAGACGGCAAGGGCGGGCGCGTGGCTGGAAACCAGGATGTCGAAGGCGCTCCTGTAACAGGTCAAAGCTTCTTCCTGGCGATCCTGGAATGACAATTCATCGCCCAGCGCGGTATAGATCTGGCCTTCGAGGATTGGATCGCGTAGGCTATAGGCGAGGGGAATTATGGATTGCAGCATCCCCAGGCGATCTTCGTTCTTCCCTGTTAGCCGGCTATAGGCGGAATAGACGAGACGCAGATTTCCCTCGACAGCGAGAGAATAACGCGAGTCGGCGGTAGGTTGAGCGGCATAGAGATGCTTGCGAGCCACGCGAAGATAACGCTCGACGAGCATGTTAGCTCCCTGCGAGCGGGCCGTGGCTGCGCCGCTGTGGGCGATCTGAGCGATGAAGAGCTGGAGACGCGGGATGTTGAGCGAAGATTCGCCGCTGGCGCGATAGATCTCGAATGCGCGCAGAGCATGCTGCAACGCTCTGGGATAGTCGCAGCGCAACAGCTCCATCGCCGCAGTGTTCCATTCAGTGGCGGCGGTCAAGGAGGAGGGTGGCATGAACATGAGCAAACGGCGAGCCTGGTGAATGAGATCAACCGTGGTATCAAAGTAACCCTGATTCAAATTCTGCACGGCGGCGGCGTTTATCATGCGCAGTTCAGTTGATCGCGCGACGGCGTGGGATTGCTCAGATGCGTGGTCAAAGTGGGCGCGCCAGGCGACGAGGGCAACATCGCTGTACTCAACCGCCGCAAGATATTGCTCACGCTGATGAAAGCGGCGCGCTTGCTCGAAGGCGAGATGAGCCAAGCTGATGTAGTCGTTCTGCATGAGCGCGTTTTCAAGCTCGTCGTCGATGCGATCATCATTCGCGGCATCATTCGCATCGTCGTCGAAGGAGGAATCATCAGAAGCCATGATGGGCGCGCCTTCCTGCAAGCCTGGTATAGACGGCAAGGCCTGGCGGAGATGCTAATCGACGGGAGTATAGCACAACGACAGTCTGATCGAGCTAAGATGACGAGGGCTTCTCAGGATTCATTGGAAAACACGCGGATGGCGTGGGGGGGACAGCGCACAAGCAAGAAGCTGACCGCCGACGCCCAGACTCCGCTGAGAAGCCCATCATACAGACGGAGGAAGGCCGGCGGAGGAGATTCCGCCGGCTGCGAGACATGAGACTACGTGACATACATGGACGCCCAACGCGCTATCGCGTCGGCATGCTACTAGCATGGACCAATGGAAGAGCCACAAAGCGGATACCGAGTGACGGCAGTGGCGCTGGGCGCCAGGGCGGAGAGCTTCGCGACGAACGCGAGAGACATGGTCAGGACGGTCTGAATATCGTGCGCGATGACGGTGCGCGCAGGAGTAGAGAGCGCTACGAGGACGACAGCGGACAATCCAGCGAGCAGACACAACGCGACGACCAGTTGCGTAATCTGGCGTGATGCGTTTATACTAGCGAGCACGAGGGTACCTCCTGGCCTGACTCATAGGCTTCGAGGAAGGACTGCGGGTGTTGGCGCACACGCAAACCAACGAACAACTCTCGGATCGGCTTCGAGGTCGAACCTGCGCTATGGGGGACGACCTCGTTGTTTACGCGCCACGAGTGATCTCATGTCCCCCTTCCTTTGATTTCTCGGCTGATTCTCGCCAGTGCGCTGACAATTACCCAGTGCGCTGACAGTTACACGGTACCCTGCCTCTTGGCGTGTCGTTCGGACCAAATTCGTACGCGTACACAACCGTCCGCGTACACAACCGTCCGCGTACGAATTTGTCCGCTTCTGGTCGTGGCGATCAAAGAGGGGAAGAGGGAACTTTTGTTGCGCTACGATGTCGCTCGCTTGGACCTATTGCGTAACTGTGACTTGTTGGATATACTTTTCCACGTATAGCAGTCACTGTATAAGGGGTGCTCTATGGGTGATCCCCTCCCAGCGCTCATGAGAACCATCCGCGAGGCGCGTGGTATGTCACAGCTTGAAGTGGCCGTGTGTATGGGTATCGCCGAGGATACCTATCGCCACATTGAGAAAGGACGGCGACCGCTACCCGATATCCGCCAGGGCGAGTTTGCCAGGTGGATGGCAGCCTTTCTCCATTGCGTGAAAGCGACCGATGACGAGCGGGAGCACGTGTCTGAACTAGCGTCGCGTATGATCTTGGAGGAGTTGAGCCGGTTGCTGAAAAATCACCGTCCAGATCCAGAAGGTGAGGGTTCGCAATGATTCTTCATCGGCGCAGCCATTGCGGAGACGAGCAACTTGCCGTACCATCTGGCCGTTCTTGAATTCGTCAGATGGCGAACAATCAACGAGTTCTCGTGAGGCATGGACCGCCTCTGCGATACGGAAGGATGGCGAAATGATGGCTATTGCATCTGTTGCGTCGCTCTGGACGGAAGAGTTTCTCGAAGAAGTAGCAACGGCGCTCGAGGTATCGCTTGGGCGTGTGACAGCCAACGACTTAGATTCCAAGTCTGCGGCGCACTGGAAACAAGCGCAACAATGGTTACACACAGTGAAGCAGGCTGCGGAAGTCGGTCCAGCCGCCATCACGCCTCCTTTTCCCCTCAATGGAGAACAGTTGCGTTCACTCCAGCGGGCGGTCGATCGTGCGGCGCAGATAGGTGCAACACAAAAAGCTCGTTCAAAGGGGCAACGCATCGTGAACAAGGCGCGCAACCATGCGCCAGTCTCTGTCTATGTGCGGCTGCGGCAAGGGCTGAAGCATCTACGCCTCTCGTCTGGAGCGCTGGCTACGCTCCTGGCTGCCATGTGTGTTCTGAGCATCGTGGAGTTGTATATCTTTCGCGATGATGCGCTGTATCATCTGGTCTTTGGCGCCGGCGTCATCTTGTCGGCGGCTGCCTTCGCTGTGTGGTTAGGGCATCATTGGTTGATCCGAAGGCACAGCCTCTATGTCGAGGGGATCGGCGCGCCCATCGGCTTCTAACCGGAAATCTGCTTCTGCCTCAGGCGCTGAGCGGCATGAAGTCAGCGCCGTCCCGCACCGCATAGCAGGCGCCCCACGCTGCCGCTCCGACGCCAATTACCCAGGCTGATCTCTTATCAGTTGGCCTCCAGGCCAGAGTGGATCCCTTCCAGCCGGGCGCGCACGAGGTGGAGATATCCCGCCTCGATAGCGGACTCGGCGCCGGTCCCCGTGGCGATCTCGCCGTCGAGGCTGATCTTGTCGTAGCAGCGTCCTGTTTCCGGATTGTACATTGGCGCGCGCGCGGGATTGTTCCCGTCGAGCCAGGCGCAGCACTCCAGCGCCAGCTCACAGTAGCGCGGGTTCCCAGTCGCGTCGTAGAGCGCCTCCAGTCCCTCGGCCACAGAGGAGATATCGAAGACGCACTGGTGGTCGGCGCCGGTTGGATACAGATGGGTGAAGCCGGAGCGGATTACTGGCTCGACGAGATTGGCGACGGTCGCCTCGCAGGCGGCGAGATAGTCGGCGCGCCCCAACAGCCGTCCCGCGCGCGCCACGGCCTCGAGCTGGTGATAGTCGTACATCCAGACATGATCCTGGCCGCTGATAGTACGGAAATAGTCGGGGCCGCTCGCGACAATGGTCTCGCAGAGATCCTCGATCCAGACACGCAATCCCGTATCATCTGGGCGCGTCTCGAAGACATCCATCACGGCCAGCGCATGGTTGGCGTTCGTCGAAAGATACGGCGAAGCCGGAAGAGCCGTGCTGTAGAAGCGGCGCAGGGCGTCACGGTTCTTGAGGACACGCCACGCCGTGGCAAAGGCGCGCAGCGACCGCATCGTCCACGGCGCGCCGCCTGGATAGGAGGTCTCGCCGGCGTCGTTGCGCGTCCCCTCGGTGTCCAGGATGAAGTTCAGCATGCGGTGGTCATCGCGCCGCTGCATATGCGCAAGGAACCGCAGCCAGGCCGTCGCCAGATCGCGCGCGGTCTCCGAGCCAGTCATCTCGAAGACACGCAGCCCCAGCACGGCGGCGCGGGCGACATCATCTACACAGGCAATGCCCTCGATGCCACGATCGCGCGCCAGGATCGTCTCGAGCGCAGGAGCCATTGCATGCAGCCCCACACGAGCGCGCCGTCCCGCCGGTTCGGCGTAGACGTAGACATAGGCGGCGGGGCGCTCGGTTCGCGGAAGGTAGCCAGTCAGCCGGCGCAGATGGCGCAGGACGCCGGGGAGGCGCCGCAGTTCGGCGAGAGGTGGAGTCGCGGCGGGAATAATCCCGCTGATGACGTCTTCTCCGATGGGTGGATATGATGGATACGCGGCGGCGCTCGCCATTGGGCGTCTCCTTTGCAGGGCAGGCGGATATGCTCCGTTGGGGTCCGGTCGGGAGGCGTGGTGTAGCCGGGGTATCCTTCCTAGTCGGCTTCTTCGGCTCTCTTCGGCTCTCTTCATCACGGCTCTACGTGTTCAGCGCGCTCCTTGCGCCTCTGCTGTATACGAATGCTTTATATCACATTTCAGCCTGACATAGGAAAATAAGGTAGCGGCCATCGCTCCGCACACACGGATGGAAGGTGACATAAATGCGGAAATGAGTGGAGAATCAGAGCCAGTGAACGCGCTTGAAGTAATACCAGAGCGCGAGACTGATGGCGGCCATCAGGAGAAGCGCGTAGAGATAGCCGAAGCCCCAGTGCAGTTCAGGAATGTTGACGAAGTTCATCCCGTAGATGCCGGCGATGAGCGAGGCCGACATCAGGATGATCGTGACCGAGGTCAGCGTGCGCATCACCACGTTGAGGTCGTTCGAGGCGATGGCCAGACTGGCGTCCATCGTGCTGGTGAGCTGGTCGCGGTAGAGGTCGAGCGTGTCGCTCACGCGGGCGATGTGGTCGTAGACATCGCGGAAGTAGACGAGGGTGTGCTGGTTGAAGACGGGGCTGTCGCGGTTAGTGAGCACATTGAGCACGTCGCGCTCCGGCGAGATGATGCGCCGCAACTCCAGGAACGTGCGCTTGAGCGCGAGGAGATCGTAGGTGAAGGTGCGCGTGCGCGTCCGGCTGGCGAAGATGCGCTCGTCCAGGTCCTCAGCGCGCTCGACAAGCGCGTCGAGGGTAGGAAAATACTGATCGACGATGCTATCCAGCAGCGAGTAGAGCAGGATGCCCGCGCCCCACTCTGCCTGTTGCTCGTTGCGCTTCCAGCGCCGTTCCGCCTCGTCCAGCGCGGGAATCGGATCGTCGTGGACGGTCAGCAGATAGTGTTTGCCGACGAAGACGCGCAATTCCTGCGTCTTGACACTGCCATCGTCGTCGACGAGCGCGCCACCAGCCGCCGCGGCGCTCCCATTCGCCGCGCCATCGTGTTGCGTGAGCGCGTAGAAGACGAGGAAGAAGAAGCCGTCGTACTCCTCGATCTTGGGGCGCTGATGTCCAGTCAGGGCGTCTTCCACCGCCAATGGGTGGAGGTGTAGCCGCTCGGCGAGATGCGCCATCTCCTCGGCGCTGGGATGCGAGAGATCGAGCCAGATATGGATAGTGTCGTCGTTGGCGGCGTGGCGCAGTTCTTCGGGATCGTCGATGTCCATGAAGGTATGGGCATCGATATCGCAGGCGATGGCCTTGCGCGCCGAAGGCAGGCGCTCGAGGAGCGCGCTCCCTGGCGTCTTTTCCGCTGCGACGGTCGTATGATCTTCTACCGTCTGGGCGTCGGTCGCAGTTGTTTTCGCCTGATCCATCGCATCCATGGCGTCGCTCCAGCGTCGCTCCAGCGTCGCTCCAGCATCGTTCCGATTCCACTGCCTCTTTCCAGTATAGCGCAGGTAGAGCGCAAGGTGCGTCCACCGTCGCGGCGCGCAGACCATGCGAAAGTGAGCGAAAATGGTCTTGCGCTCGTTTGTAGGTAGTGTAGCTATGCGGGCAATGAATCGGCGCGCATACTGTCTGTGAGGAGGATCGTCAGCATGGCTCGTGTACTCAGCGCGACGCGCTACCTCGTGATTCTGGGGGTAGTCGCCTGCGCGCTCGGCGCGTTGCTCTGCTTCATCGGCGCGCTGGCGCAGCTTGCGCTCGTGGCGACGCAAGCGCTCTCCGGCTTGGACACCGCAGCGGAGATCAAGGCGCTCACCGTCAACGAGATCTTCCTGGCGGATGTCAGCCTGATCGCGACGGCGCTGTTCCTCGTGGCGGTGGGCCTTTACGAGCTGTTCATCAGCAAGATTGACTTCCCGGTTGGCGTCACCGTCGCCTCACTGGATGATCTGAAAGACAAGTTGCTCGGCGTGATCGTCGTGGCGCTGGCCGTCACCTTCCTCGCACAGATCACGACATGGGACGGCAAGACGGACCTGCTCTCCTACGGCGTCTCCATCGCGCTGGTGGTGCTGGCGCTGGGCGCATTTACCTATTTCCGTCGCGACAAGAGCGAAGGCAAGAACGGCGAGACGAAATCCGGCGCCACGCCACAGGCGACCGACACGACCGAGACCTGAGCGGCGCGGTTATCCACATCGAGTGGATAATCCTGTGGATAACCTGTACATGCGCCAGCTTTGCCCTAAAAATACGCCTCGGCGCGAGTCTGCCCTACTCTTCCGGGGTGTGCCTCAGAGATATGCTAGACTTGACTCATCGCTTGGATGTCGTGGGCTAGGAGTCTGATATGGCGAGAAAGACTCGCGCCATCGCGCGACCACCACACCTAAGCCGATGAAGGGCAAGAAATAGCGCTAAGCGCAAGGAAACCGGCAGCCACAAAGCCACGTAGACGCCCAACGAAAGCAGACACTGGCGTACGCCACTCGTACAGAAGGCCTGCGCATGGTTCCCACCGACTTCGCCAACTACTTCCTTGCCAGCGCAGGCGCAGGCGCTGCCCTCATCGGGCTCCTCTTTGTGGCCATCTCCATCAACACTGAGCGCACCTTTGGCCGCGAGGCCCAGCCCGTTCGTCAACGGGTGGCGAGTGGCGCGTTCACGGCACTCGCCAACGCTTTCTTCATCTCCTCAGGCGCGCTCATTCCACACATCAATGTGGGATACGTTACCCTGATCATGGGTGGGATCGGACTGGTGGATAGCCTACGCCTTGGAGGGGAGTTCGCCTTTGGGTATTGGCGCGAGTCACTGGCGGCCAGGCTGCGCTGGCCAGTGGCGCTTCGAGCGCTCGTCTTTGTTGCGGTAAGCCTCATCCTCTATGGATACGAAGTGGTCTTGGCCATCCTCTTGTTCATGCAGCCGGGCGCGGTGGCCTTCGTGAACACGCTGAGTGTCATTCTGCTCGGCATCTATGGGCTGGGTCTGGTCCGCGCCTGGGAGTTACTCGGCGCTCCCCGCAGTAGTCTCATTGGGTGGCTCAATCCTTTGCACGAGGCGCCGGAAGAGCCTACCCAAGACCAGCCGCCAGAAACGTAGTTATCCGTCATCCTGCAACAATGTCATTACCACACGTCTGCTATGGGTGTATCAAGTCGATGGTCGCCCAAAAATCGGCCCTTCTTTTGTAACACACGAAGCCGGAGATGACTTTCTCCGGCTTCGTCGCCTATCCAAACAAGCCTCTCGCATGACTACACCACGCGCATAGACTCTTCGAGCGTCACGACGCGCTAGGAGGCAGATACATGGCTCTGGCGGCTCACTGCCGTCTTTCAGTTTTCGTGGCAACCACTCGTGGCAACCACTCGTGGCAACCACTCGTGGCCGCAACGCTCACGAAGGCTGAAACGGGACCGTCACCGTCTGGAGGTTCATCTGCCAGGAGCCGGGGTTGCCGCCAACGGGGATCGCCCAGAGGATGCCCGCGCCACCAGCGTCGTTGGGCGCGTAGCGCAGGAGCGCCGTCGCGGTCTGACCCAGCGCCGTCCACGTCCCGCTGATCGGGTCGAGCAGCAGCAGGGTCATCGCGCGCTCAGAGTCCATAACGGCAACGATGAACTTGCCATCGTCACGCTTGAAGACCACCTGCCAGACCAGCGCGCGTAACTCGTCGGGCAGGTCGCCTGGACTCATCATCTGCGTGGCGCGATGCAAGCGGCTCCAGGTCTGGCCACCATCGGCTGTGCAGCGCACGGTGAGCGGCGCTGAGGCATCCGCTGGAGTGATCGCGCAGAGGCTCCAGCTTCCCGTTGGCCGCGCGAAACCGCCGCTCGCTACGCCAAGATCAGCTTGCTGATCGGCGAGGGCGCTCCAGGTTGCGCCCTGATCAGTCGAGCGCCAGAACGTAAGCGGGAAGTTTCCTGAGTTTGCGGGCCGAACCATCGCGACGAGCGCGCCCGTCACGTCATCCAGCCAGAAATCGCTGACCACCAGCCCGTGCGCCAGCAACGGTTTGTCGATGCGCTGCCAGCTCTGCATGTTATCCACGCTCGTCGCCAGGCGGACGTCGTCGGGCCGGTCGCGTGGGGCGATATCGCGCAGGGCGAACTTGATCTTTTGCCGTGTAATAAGCTTCTGGTAGTACGTCACCTCAGCGTCGGCGACCGACGTCCAGATCGCGCCACGGTCGTAGGTAGCGAAATGCGCGATGTGATCAGGCGCGCCGGCGTAGAACGCGCCATAGCTCACCGAGGCGACCGCGATGGCCGGCTCGCCCTCATCCAGTAGCAGGTCACAGCGCACCAAGTCGCTTCTAGTGATTGGCAGCGCGCCCACACGTGTCCAGGTCGCTGCGCGGTCGTCCGTGCGCCAGACCGCCGGGCGCGTCCCACCGCTGACAGGCGTGAGCAGGCAGGTATAGGCGATATGGCCGTCGCTAGGCGCCACAACGAGCGATGGCTGCTGCGGCTGGGTGGCGAAATCCGCCGGTAGGCTGCCCGCGCGCCAGTCGAGGGAAGACGTTAAGGAAGGAGCCGCGGTCGGGCTGGCGCTGGCCTGGCGGGTGAAGATATCTGACGGCGCGCCTGGTGGACGGACGGTGGAAAAGAGGGTCAGGAAGCTCACCGCGATCAGGACGACGGCGGCGACCGCGCCGATAGCGCTCAACATCGCGCCCACAGTAAACATGCGCGCGTTCATACCTAGTAGCAGGCTGGCGCGGCCAGGTCCGCCTGCCATGCGCGCTTCGAGGCGCCGCCAGAGCAGGGGATCGGGATCGGGGATCCGCTGCCGGCGCACCGCCGCACCGAATGACTCCAGCGCCGCCAGACGCCGCTGGCAACTCGCGCAACCTGGCGTGTGCGCATCCAGCCGTCGCGCCGTTCCGGCGTCGCGCAGGAAGCCATCGCGCCAGAACGCAAGCGTCTCGTCACCGATGGCCTCGGCGCAGACTGGCGTTCCCGCCGTGTTCATGACCCGGCCTCCTGCCGTTCGTAGCGAACACGAAACGCTTCGCGGGCGCGAAACAGCAGCATCTTCGCCGCCGGCGTCGAGACGCCAAGCGCCTGGGCGAGCTGGTCGCCGGTGAGGCCGTACGCCTCGCGCAGGATCAGTGCGGCGCGCTGGCGGGGAGTCAATTCGGCGAGGACGCCACGCACCGCGTCGCGCACGGCGAAGCGCCACGACGGATCGCTGGTGGCGGGATCAATGCTCTCGTCGAGCGGGAGCGCGCCACCCACCGGCCCCTTGCGCCGGCGCAGGTGGTTGAGCGCCAGGTTCGTCGCCACGCGCAGCAGCCAGGCTTCCGGGCGATCGTAGAGGCGGATGCGCTCAAACTGCCGCCAGGCGCGCAGAAACGTCTCCTGGCAGAGATCGTTCGCCGCCTCCTCCTCGCCGGTCATGCGCCAGAGGTAGGCGAAGATGGCGCGATGGCGCGCCTGGAAGAACGCCTCGAAGCTCTCTCGCTCGCCAGAGAGCGAATCAGAGAGTGGATCGGTTGCGCTGGCGGGATGAGCGTCCTGGGCGACGCTATCGTCATCATCACGAGGCGTCTCGCTCTCCTGCGTGTCGTGCGAGACGGGAAGCTGTCCCCACAGCGGATCGGCCAGGCGCGAAGGGAATCGCCATGTCATCGCCATCGAGACATCCTCCATCAACGCAGGTTGTTCAGCCAGCACAGCAAAGTACACAAAAGATCACGCGGAGGTCTTTGAGCGGAAGTCAGATCAAACTGGAGAGCATGGATGCGTCTGCTTATGTACACTCATGAGAGCCGCCAAAGTAACGGCGAGTGTTCCACAAGGCGTGGATAAGGGTTGTGGATAGTGTGTTAAAAGCGGTGGATGAAAGGGGATCGTGTGATGAACAATCCACAATCGTCGTGGAGAAGTGTGTGGGCGGCGGTGGATGGATGTGGATGATCTTTCGACTTATCCCATCGCATCCACAGCGACATGGTCACTCATCCAACGGCGCTGAGGTGATTATCCACGAACAGACAGTTGAATGAACACATGAGCCGTACGCAATAACAGGGCTTGAATTCAGTGTGCGGAGACATCGCCAAACGGTAGCGCTCGACTTATCCCCACTATCCACAGCCCCTATTGCTATGGACTACTCTCTTCTCTCTCTTCAAATAAAAAGAAAGAAGAAAAGAAGATCCATACCATTCATGAAGACACTATCCACATCCCGTTGTACGCATGAGGTCAGCGCAACACGCAACTCACCTGTCTTTGGCTCCTGCCGTTATTGCGCGACCTGCAAATGCGTGAGATGCGCCAGGCGCGCGGCGTAATCCAAGGTAGTAAAAGCGGCGTTCGCTCATTGATGCCCGCTAACGATGCATGTGGCCGAGGAGCGCACTTTATGTGGTCCAGCCGGCGCGTACGCACTCTAGTATTGTGGATGACACTCGCAACGCTACTTACTGGATTCCTTGCGGGTTGCGACACTTATACAGGCGAACGTTGTGGCGGGGCGCCATATCGTGGAGGCGGAGCGGCATGCGCGTCGATAGATAAGTAATGGCTCAAACCAATAGCAGTCGGATCAGCAAATGGCGATGTGGGGTCAATTGATCCAGCCCATGTGACGAGTGTTTTGGAATACGATCTTGCGCGGCTCATCTTCCCACCGCTGATCACACTGGACGCCAACCTCAAGCCGGTTGACTGGGCTACGAAATCACATGAGGTCAGCGAGGATGAGTTGACCTGGACGTTCCATCTCAATAGTGGCATGAAGTGGTCAGATGGCAATCCTATCGATTCTAAGACTTTTGCCTACTCGATAAACCGTACGCTCGACCCATGTACGCGCTCGGAGGTTGCGCACTATCTCTTCAGCATCCAGGGCGCTGCCGCGTTTCATGTCAGCGCGTGCCTGCCGGGAACCCATACAAGCGCACGAACGCTCATCGGCTCATCCATCATTGCCAGTAATCCTCTCACATTGCAGATCAAATTGAGCGCGCCTGATCCCTCGTTCCTCTTAGCGTTGGCGACGCCCGGCGTATGGGGCGTCCCAGAACAACTGATTGCAGCCAATCCTGATCACTGGACAGAACATCTGGCAGATGGAGATGGTTTGGGCGGCAATCTCTACAAAGTCACCAAATGGGATCATGCCGGTCACTTTGAAATGGCCAGCAACGACGGTTTCTGGGGCAAAAAGCCGATCCTCCACAGGATCAATTTCGCTCTGTATAGAGACGCTGCTGAGGCAGTCAGTGATTACAAGGCTGGTGTCGGTGATATGGTTGCAGCGCCCATCGCCCCATCTGACGACCTGCGCAACCTCAAGGGCACAAACTACAGCGCGATTCCGGCGCTCGATCTGACCTACCTCATTCCCAACTGGCGTTTGGCTCCCTTCGACAATCTGCTTATGCGCCAGGCCCTCGCGTTTGCGGTTGACCGGCGCGCGTTGCTGCGTGACGCCAGACGCGAGACCGATCTGCCGACCTTCCATATCGTTCCGTCAGGCCTGCCGCAATATAACGGGGATCTGCGCGATCCTGCGGACAGGATCGGTGATGCAGCGCTAACATCCGTTCCAGAGAAGGCGCTCGCGCTCGCTCAGTCCTACGCGAACGCCAAGTGCGCTGGTTCGCTCAGCGCCTGTTCGCCGATCACGTTGACTTACGCCGACACGCCAGACCAGCAGGCGCTCGCCCAGGTGCTGGTGGCGCAATGGCGGCGCGTCTTGCCGGGATTGCAGTTCGGCGAGCGCGCCGTCGCTCCCACCACACTCGATCAGGCGGCGCGCTCGTCGCAATTGACGCTGACCTCATGGCGCGCCGATCTACCTGATACGCTTGGAATGCTGCTCTCCCGGCTGCGAACCGGCGGCGCAGACAATCTCGGCGTCGCGAGCCTTCCCAACGCCGACACGCTGCTGGATCAGGCCGCCACGATCAGCAGTGGCTCTGGCGAGGTCGCCCTCGACCAAGTCATGCAGGCTGAGCAGCGCTACGTCACGAACGCCGCATGGATTCCGCTCGCGCAAGGCACATTCGCGCAGGTCATGCACTCGGATGTGAGTGACCTGACCTACGGCGCCGACCAGCATATCAGCCTGACAACCTGGCAAAGAGCTTATATTAGGGCGTAAGTCACGCTACTGCGCAACGGCGGGGGAATTGCACGCGCCGCCGGTGGTGAACTTCCACGCCTGCTTCCCGTTGCCGCCGTTGATTGCGTAGACCGAGCCACTGCTCGAGCCGCTGTAGACGATGTTCTGCGTAACGGCGATCCAGGGGCTGGTTCCACCGCCACTACCAGTGGAGAACTTCCACTTGAACGAGCCGTTGCCGGCGTCCAGCGCATAGGTGGTTCCATTGTTTGAGGCGACCGCCACCAGGTTCGAGTAGAGCACGGGAACGCCAACCGTCGAGTCCGTCTGATACGACCAGCGCTTCTGCCCGTTGCTGGCGTTGAGCGCATACAGGTTGTGGTCCTGCGAGCCGATGTACACGATACCGTTCGCCACCGCGGCCCGGCTGGCGATGCCACTGCCCGCCGTAAACGACCATAGCTTGGCGCCGGTGCTGGCGTTGAGCGCGTAGAAATGGCCGGTGTCGTCGCCGGTGTAGACCACGCCATTGACCACCGCCGGCGTGCCGAACTCGACCGGGGCTTCCTCCTTGAACTTCCATTTGAGACTGCCGTTGGAGACGTTGATCGCGTATAGGTAGAAGTCCGCCGAGCCGACGTAGGCGATGCCATTCGCGGAGGCGACGCCGTTGGTCACGAGTCCATTCGTCGAAAAGGTCCACTTCGGCGAGCCGTTCGAGGCGTTGATGCCATAGATATTCTTGTCGTAGGAACCCACGACGACGACGCCGCTCTCCAGCGCGGGACGTCCGTTGATGCCGCCGCCGACCGGACCATAGCGCCAGACCAGCGCGCCACCGTTCAGCGCGAAGACATGGCCAAGATCGGTGCCGAAATAGACGAGGCCGTTGTTGGTGATCGGTTTGTTGCCGCCTGCGCCGGTAGCATAGCTCCAGCGCTTCTGCCCGTTCGCCGCGTTGATGCCATAGAAGTTGCCGTCCCCAGAGCCAGCGTAGACGGTGAGCGAGCTAAGCGATGGCCCAGGGGTCGCGGTAGGGCCGCCAGCGGCGGTCGTCGGCGTCTCCGACTCCGATCCGGTGGCTGTTGTCGAAGCTGACGCCGAAGGGCTTGGCGTTGTGGACGTGGTGGCGCTGGAAACGCCGCAGCCCGTCGCCACCAGCAAGATAAGCGTCATCAGCGTCAGCGCGACGTACGGGCGCGCCAGGGATTGTCTCGACATCGCTTCCGTCCTCCAAAGTGATGTGGAACGCGCCGCCGCCCTCAACCTCCTACCGCCTCGCCCCACATCCAGTGGGTTCTTCCGCCACTCAGCGTCCGGCTATTGTGTAGCAGCCAGTGTGCCGTGATTTGCCGCCGCTGTCAAGAGGGCGTTGTGATGGAGCGCGAGATCTATCCGTGCCAGCAATCACTCTTTGTCTGCGCTACCGCAGCTAGGAACAGAGATGAGATGCGGTAAACTGAGGACGTATGAGCGCATATCAGCGGAGACGAGGCCATCCTCAAACGAAGAGGGTGATTGTATGGCGGTGAATCTGCTTGAACGCAACGAGGAACTGGCCGCTCTCCATCGCCTGTCAGGAGAGAGAGTCGCTGGTCAAGGCCGGATCGCCCTCATCAGTGGCGAGGCGGGCATCGGCAAGACTACGCTTGTCGAATGCTTTCTCGCGCAGACGCGCAAGGGACGTCAGCCTGTGCGCATCCTCTGGGCGGCGTGTGAAGCGCTCTTTACTCCACGCCCGCTCGGCCCGCTCTACGACCTCGCCCGGCAGACCGCACCCTCGCTCCGTGCGCTGCTGGATGGCGAAACCAACCGCGCCACGCTCTTCGCAGCCGTCCTGGATGAACTCGCCCAATCACCTACCATCGCGGTCATCGAGGACATCCACTGGGCCGACGAGGCGACACTCGACTTGCTCAAATACCTCGCCCGCCGTATTCAACAGACCGCGATGCTTCTCATCCTGACCTACCGTGATGATGAACTGATGAAAGACCATCCCTTGCGGCTCGTTTTGGGTGATCTGCCAGCCCGCGACGTGACACGTCTGCAATTGCTTCCGCTCTCAGAAAACGCTGTAGCAGCGCTGGCTCAGCAGGCCCATCGCCCAGCCGGGCGCCTGCATGCTATTACCGGCGGTAATCCTTTCTTCCTCACTGAAACACTTGCCTACGATGCGTCTGGCGCGCCCAGGAGTGTCTCCGACGCCGTGCTCGCGCGCATCGCGCGCCGCTCGCTGTCAGCGCGCCGACTCCTTGAACTTGTCGCAGTCGTACCCAATCGGATCGAGCGCTGGCTGATCGAGGCGCTGGACGAGTGGAATGAAGCAGCGCTCGACGAGTGCCTCGCCGCGCAGATGCTGCGCCTGGACGGACAGACCATCGCCTTCCGCCATGAATTGGCGCGTCAAGCCGTCGAAGGAGCGCTCTCGCCTGTGCGGAGACAGGTCCTGCATACCAAGATTCTGCGCGCTTTGCTGGAACGTGGCGTCGAGCAGACCTCACTCGCGCGGCTCGCGCATCATGCCACCGCCGCCGAGGATGCCGCGCTGGTGCTACGCTTCACCCCCCTAGCGGCGCAGCAGGCCTCGGCGCGTGGCGCGCATCGTGAGGCGACGGCCCACTATCAGACTGCGCTGCGCTACGCGGATGGGCTGGATCTTGAGCAGCGGGCGGAACTGCTCGATGAAGCCTCCTATGAGTCCTACCTGACCGAACATATGGAAGAGGCTGTAGCGCTCTGCGCGGCGGCGCTGACACTTTGGCGCGCCCTGGATCGCACAGAGCAGATCGGCCATGACCTGCGCTTGCTGGCGACCTACTCTTGGGTTGTTGGTAAGCATGCGGACTTCCGGCGCTTCGCTCTGGAGGCGTTAGCGGTACTGGAATCTGCGCCGGCTGGTCATGAGCTGGCGATGGCCTATGCGGTCCTGGCGAATGTGCACATGAACGATGTTGACGGCGCCGCAACCGAGATGTGGGGCCATCGCGCCATCGAGTTGGCGGAGCGGCTTCACGATGCTGAGCCGATGAGTGATGCGCTCAACAGCATAGGATGGTCCGAACTCTGGCGTGGCGTCGAAGGAGGCCAGGCCAAACTGGAACGTAGCCTGAAGCTGGCGCTGGAGTATAGCCTTGAGAAGAACGTCGCCCGCGCCTACGTCAATCTCGCCACCTACTTGATGCGCGCCCACGACTACGCCCAGGCGGCGAGATACCTCGAAGACGGCATGGCGTACTGCGCCGAGCATGATCTGGATATTGGACTGCGAAACCTGCAGGCAGAACGGGCGCGGGCCAATCTAGAACAGGGTGATTGGGCAGGAGCGAATGAAGATACCGCTGCCATTCTGAGCGTGCCCTGGGTATCCGCGGCGAACCGCATCCCGGCGTTGACCGTCCTCGGCCTGATACAGGCGCGGCGCGGCGACTCAGGCGCTGAAGCGGCGCTTGACGAGGCGCGCGATCTGTCGCTGGCCACCGGCGATATCCAGTATATCGCCCCGATGGCCGCCGCACGAGCAGAATGGCGCTGGCTCCAGGGAGATCACGCAGGCTGTGTGATCGAGACCGAGGTAGGTCTCCAGGCAACGCCGCATCTCCGCCTTCCAGGGTATGATGGCGCGCTCGCGGCCTGGCTGTGGCGAAGCGGCTCCCCAATCGCGGGGCCAACCGACACTCCCGCGCCATATGCGTTGCAGATCGTCGGCGACTGGCGCGCTACAGCGGACGCCTGGGAACAGATAGGTTGCCCATATGAGCAGGCGCTGGCGCTCTTAGATGGCGACGTAGAGGCGCTTCAAGTCGCCCTCACCATCTTCGAGCGGCTGGGCGCGACGCCCGCAGTCGAGATCGCCCGGCGGCGGCTCCGCGAGCGTGGCGCGCGCGGCCTTCCCCGTGGGCCGCATCCAAGAACGCGCGCCAATCCGCAAGGGCTGACCAATCGTGAACTTGAGGTTCTCCCACTCCTGGCTGAAGGGCTGCGCAACGTCGAGATCGCCGAGCGGCTCTCGACCAGCCCCAAGACCGTCGAGCATCACGTCTCCGCTGTCCTGGCTAAACTCAACGCGCGCTCGCGGGCTGAGGCGGTCCGCCGCGCCTATGAACTGGGCCTACTCGTCTCGGCGCCTCTCGACCCGGCCCCAAAATAGGGGGATGATCTCGCCCAAACTGAGGAGAGGCGCCCATGCGCGGCGCCCCAGAGCGCAGATATGCTGCTTGCGTCTGGATAGCAGATGCGGTCGTCGCGTCAACCCAGGCGAGAAGACAAGCAGGAGGAACAGCATGACATCAGTGAGCATTCCCATCATCGAAACAGAGCGCTTGATCTTACGCGGGCCGACTCCCGCCGACGCCGATGTCTGGGTCACCTTCATTACTGATCCTGACTTCGGTCGCTATGTGCCCAGATCAAAAGTCACCCGCACGCCACAAGAGCGCGCCGAGCGCATAATCAGCGCCTACCAGCGGCGCTGGGAGCCACAGCCCCTGAGTGCGATGGGATGGGCAGTTACAAGGAAAGCGGACGGGCAATTCATTGGCCTGTGTGGAATCGAAGAACTTGCCGGGACGAACGATGGAGAGTTGGATTACTATCTGGGCAAACCCTATTGGGGTCATGGATTCACTACCGAGGCGGCGCGCGCGATGGTCCGCTTTGCCTTCGAGAACAGCGGCTGGGACCGCGTCGTCGCCGCCATCGTGCCCGCCAATATCGCATCTAACCGCGTGCTCGACCATCTCGGCTTCATCTACGAGAGGCACGTGAACTACTACGAGTTAACCGGCGCTGACTCATTTGTATTGGACGATCCCATCGTCGCCTTGTATGCGCTGCCGCGTGAGCGATTTCAGGCAAGTGATGCCTTCTATCGCCTCAACGCCGTCTGAGCAACCGCGTCCGCCTGATGCGGCTTCTTCCATCACTAAGTGTTCGGCGCTCGCAAAGCCGCCATCGCGTCTTTCTTTGCCCCTCTCTCAAGAGGACGCCGTGAGAGCGCGCGCGAGCGCCGTTCGCGCCAGCAGTCGCGTCGTGTCGATGAAGGGCAGTGGTGTGTTCTCCTCGGTGATGACCAGCGGCAGTTCGGTGCAGGCGAGAATCGCAGCTTCCGCGCCGCGCTCACGCAGGGTCGCCAGGATCGCCACGATGCGCGGCGCCGTTGTGGGCGTCACCCGCGCCGGAATGATCTCTTCGTAGATGATCTGGTTGAGCGTGGCCTGCTCGTCGGGTGTGGGCGTCATCGGCTCGATACCGCGACTGCGCAGGGGCTGATCGTAGAGGCCATCGGTCATCGTCAGGCCAATACCGAGGACCGCGACGCGCGTGTATCCTTGCTCGGCGCAGGCGTCGGCGCTCACATCCACGATGCTCAGGAAGGGAACTGGACACTGCGGAAGAAAGTACTCGACGGCGTAGTGCGTCGCGTTGGCAGGCATGATGACGAGCTCCGCGCCGATGGAGACCAGCCGCGTAATCGAATCGCTGATGAGCGCGCCGACTCCTGGCCAGTCACGCTCCTTGAGACGCGCATTCAGTACAGCGAATGATCCCGTGTACAAAGCGATCGGTGGATGCGCGCCGCCGGGCAGCTATTGGCGCTCTCGGCCACGATCGTGCGATAGCAGAGCGACGCGCCCTCCGCCGTGATCCCCACAATGCCGATAGTCTTCGGTTCCATGATGTCTCCTCTGTCTCCTTTACTGGCTGTCTCTCGCGCCGCTGGCGATAAACCCGCGCCTGGGGGACCTGACCCCTGCCCTCTCCGGGAAGAGGGAACCACTCGTACCAAGTTCTCGCCATGGTTCTGGCTCCCCCTCCCTCTAAGGGGAGGGGGTTGGGGGAGAGGTCTTCTCTGAACATCAGCCCTTGACAAGATGATACACAATATGTTAGTCATTTGTCTAAGTCAATTGACTAACTCGAAACACGGAGTCGAAATACCTATGGCGAAGCCAGACAATCGCAACGCAACCGAACAAGTCTTCCTCGACGCCGCCGAACGCCTTCTCGTCGAGGTCGGCTACGCCAACATCACCACCCGCCGGCTCGCGGAGGAGGCCGGCGCCAACCTCGGACTCGTCCACTACTACTTCGGCTCGATGGAGCAGCTCTTCATCCGTGTGCTGGAGCGCTTCACCGACCGGCTCATCGAACGGCAGCGCGGAATGTACGCCGCGCCGCTCCCGTTCATAGAGAAATGGCGCGCCGCGATGGGATATCTCGACGAAGACCGCGAGAGCGGCTACCAGAAGATCTGGCTGGAGTTACAGGCTCTCGCCTGGAACCGCCCGGAACTGCGCGAGCGTCTGGCGCATGTGAGGAGCCAGTGGGTCGCCACAGTCACCGAGGCGTTTGGCCCCGCGATGGAGGAGTACGGCCTCGACACCGAGCGTTTCCCCGTCGCGGCGATGGTCGCTCTGGTGGCGACCTTCAACGAAGGCATCATCCTGGACCGCCTGGGCGGCATCACCGAGGGGCACGCGGAGTTGCTGGCGATGATCGACAACTGGCTGGTCTCACTGGAAGAGCGCAAGAAGGAAAAGAACAAAGGAATGGGGGACGATCATGCGAGCGCGCACTCCTGACCAGGAAGGCTACGTCGAGCGCGACGGCGTCAAGATCGCGTACGAGGTCTTCGGCTCCGGCGAGACGACGATTCTGCTGATGCCCGCCTGGTCCATCATCCACTCACGCCTATGGAAGATGCAGGTACCCTATCTGGCGCGCCACTACCGCGTC
This sequence comes from uncultured Acidobacteriota bacterium, assembly GCA_963819745.1. Taxonomy (GTDB): domain Bacteria; phylum Acidobacteriota; class Terriglobia; order Acidiferrales; family UBA7541; genus Acidiferrum. The sequence continues at coordinate 54,478 of CAWFXG010000009.1, forward strand.
GTCACCTTCGATGGGCGCGGCAACGGCAAGTCGGATCGCCCTAGCTGACCCGGCGGCCTACGCGAATGAAGAGTATGTGGCCGACGCGCTGGCCGTGCTCGATGCGACGGACACGCCACGCGCGGCGCTGGTCACGCTCTCGATGAGCGCGCAGTGGGGGTTGCTGCTCGCCGCGAACCACTCTGAGCGCGTCGCGGGCGTCGTTTTCATCGCGCCATCGCTGCCGATCGCGCCCGGCGCATGCCTACCGCGCGCGTCTATGCCTTCGACGACGTCCTGCGACACCGACAAAGGCTGGGCCAAGTACAACCGCCACTACTGGCTGCGCGACTACCAGGGCTTTCTCGATTTCTTCTTCTCGCAGGTCTTCACCGAACCGCACTCGACCAAGCAGATCGAGGATTCCGTCGGCTGGGGGCTGGAGACGACGCCGGAGACGCTCATCGCCATCGAGGAGTCGCCGTCCAAGCGCAGCGACGTACGACGCCGCCTATGACACCAACTGGGTGCGCGACTGCGCCGAGCGCGTGCGATGCCCGACGCTGGTGATTCACGGCGACCAGGATGCGATCTCGCCGCACGGGCGCGGCGTCGCGCTGGCCGAGATGACGCGGCGGATCGCTGGTGACGCTGGAGGGCAGCGGCCATTGTCCGCAGGCGCGTGATCCGGTCAAGGTCAATTTGCTGCTCAACGAATTCATGCGGCGTATTCAGCCGACGTCGCCACAGAAGATCAACTGGACGCGCGGCCACAGCCGCAAGAAGCGCGCGCTCTACATCTCCTCGCCCATCGGCCTGGGCCACGCCCAGCGCGACGTCGCCATCGCCGCCGAGCTGCGCAAGCTGCATCCCGACCTCGAGATCGACTGGCTGGCGCAGAATCCCGTCACCAGAGTTCTCGAGGCGCGCGGCGAGCGCATCCACCCAGCCAGCGCCTTGCTGTCGAATGAGTCGAGCCACGTCGAGAGCGAGTCCGCCGAGCACGACCTGCACGTCTTCCAGGCGCTGCGCCGCATGGACGAGATCCTGATGGCGAACTATATGCTCTTCCACGATGTCGTGACCGAGGAGCAGTACGACCTCTGGATCGGCGACGAGGCGTGGGAGCTGGACTACTACCTGCATGAGAATCCCGAGGAGAAGCGCGCCGCCTACGTCTGGATGACCGACTTTGTCGGCTATCTGCCCATGCCCGACGGCGGCGAGCGCGAGTCCTTCCTGACCGCCGACTACAACGCCGAGATGATCGAGCAGGTCGAGCGCTACCGCCGCATCCGCGACCGCGCCATCTTCGTCGGCAATCCCGACGACATCGTGCCCGACACGTTTGGCTGTGATCTGCCGCCGATCCGCGACTGGACCGAGCGCCACTACGACTTCGCCGGCTACGTCACCGGCTTCGATCCCGCCGCCTTCGCCGACCGCGAGGCGATCCGCGCGGAGCTAGGCTACCGGCCCGACGAGCGCGTCTGCATCGTGGCGGTTGGTGGCTCAGGCGTGGGCTATCACCTGCTGCGGCGCGTCATGGAGTCGTTTCCGGAGGCGAAGCGGCGTGTTCCCGACCTGCGCATGATCGTCGTCGCGGGGCCGCGCATCGATCCGGCCTCGCTGCCAGTCGTCGAGGGGCTGGAGGTGCGCCCGTTCGTCTATCAGCTCTACCGCCACCTGGCCGTCTGCGACCTCGCGGTGGTGCAGGGTGGCCTGACGACGGCGATGGAACTGACGGCGAACAAGCGCCCGTTCCTCTACTTCCCGCTGCGCCACCACTTCGAGCAGAACTTCCACGTGCGCCACCGGCTGAACCGCTACGGCGCCGGGCGCTGCATGGACTACGAGACCGCGACGCCGGAGACCATCGCCGAGGCCATCGCGCAGGAGATCGACCGATCCGTGACCTACCGCGATGTCGAGACCGATGGCGCCGCGCGCGCGGCAGCGCTCATCGCCGAATTGATCTGAGTTTCCTCATTCGAGATGAGAGCAGAGCATGATAACGCCACAAACGGCTGGGCGAACATACGCCGACGATGTCGCGGAAATACAGCAGGCCGCGCTGGACTACATGCAGGGCTGGTACGAGGGCGACGCTGAACGCATGCGCCGCAGCCTGCATCCCGAACTGGCGAAACGCGCGATCCTGTCCGATCCACAGACAGGCGCCGAGCGCTTTCACCACCTGAGCCAGCAGCAGATGGTGACAAAGACGGCGCAGGGCGGCGGCAGAGATGACGCGCCCGCTGATAAACGCTATTACGCCGTCTCGGTCCTCGATATCTACGGCGACATCGCCTGCGCCAGGGCCGAATCCTATGCGTATCTGGACTTCTTGCAACTGGCGCGCAGCCAGGGGCGGTGGCTGATCGTGAATGTTCTCTGGACGGAGAACCGCGATCGCGCCATGCAGCAGAGCGAGCCATCATGACCAGCCTTTCCCGGCCGCCGGGCGCCGCGTCGCTGGCTGGGCGACGACCAGCGAGCGCGGATATTCCTCCTGGCGCGTCATCTCCTCGACGACTACGGCTTCTTCCCTCGACAGACCAGCGTGGTGATATAAAGTCACAACAGAGCGCGTCGGCGCAGACAATGGCGCTCCTGGGTGGCAGAGGGAAGCGTATGGCGATGCATCTGCTCGAACGCGACCACGAGCTGGCCACGCTTGAGGCTCTGCTGGGCGAGACCACAACTGGCCAGGGGCGGATTACGCTCATCAGCGGCGAGGCGGGCATCGGCAAGACCGCGCTCGTCGAACGCTTTGTCGCGCAGGCGCAGGAGCAAAGCCAGGCTCCCGTACGGTCGCTGTGGGCAGCGTGCGAGGCGCTCTTCACGCCGCGCCCCCTCGGCCCTTTCTATGACATCGCCCGGCAGACCGCATCGCCGCTGCGCGCGCTCCTGGATAGCAATGCGCATCGCGCGGCGCTCTTCGCCGCTGTCCTCGACGACCTCACATCGGCGCCTACCGTACTCGTCATCGAGGACATCCACTGGGCCGACGAGGCGACGCTGGATCTCATCAAGTACCTCTCTCGCCGCATCTCCCGTACCCCAACCCTGCTCATCCTTACCTATCGCGACGAGGAACTGAGCCGCGACCATCCGCTACGTCTCCTCCTGGGTGATTTGCCCTCCCGTGACGTCACACGGCTGCCCTTGTTCCCGCTCTCGGAAGCCGCGGTGACCGCTCTGGCGCAGCAGGCCCACCGTCCAACCGAGCAATTGTACGCCGCCACCGCCGGCAATCCCTTCTTTGTCGTCGAAGCGCTTGCCGGCGACGATCCTGGCGTCCCTACCAGCGTGTCTGACGCGGTCCTCGCGCGTGTGGCGCGCCGCTCGCCGGAAGCGCAACGCCTCCTCGAGATAGTTGCGGTATCTCCAGGGCGTATCGAGCGCTGGGTGGTTGCAGCGCTGGGCGTAGGAGACGCGGCGGCCCTCGATGAATGCCTTGCCGCGCAGATGCTGCGCCTGGACGGACAGACCATCGCCTTCCGCCATGAACTGGCGCGGCAGGCGGTCGAGGGCGCGCTTTCTCCTGCGCGCAGACAGGCGCTTCATGCCGACATCCTGCATGTGTTGTTGAGGCGTGACGTCGGTTCGCCCTCGCTGGCGCGGCTGGTCCACCATGCCGCCCAGGCAGAGGACGCCGCGCTCGTGCTGTGGTTTGCCCCTGAAGCCGCCAGGCAGGCGGCGGCGCAGAAGGCGCATCGGGCGGCGGCGGCGCACTACCAGACCGCCTTGCTCTACGCCGACCAACTGGCCCCAGAGCAGCGGGCTGAATTGCTCGATGGTTTGGCGAACGAACACTACCTGACCGGGCAAATAGAGGAAGCGCTTGCCCCCTGTGAAGCGGCGCTGGCGCTCTGGCGCGCCCTGGATCGCACGGAGAAGGTAGGACAAACCCTATGCCGTCTCTCACGCCTGAGCTGGCTTCTCGGCAGAAACGACGAGGCGGAACGTCATGGACGCGCGGCGGTGGCCGCGCTGGAGACCTTGCCACAGGGTCACGAACTCGCCCTGGCGTACGGCAACCTGGCTCATCTCGGCACACGGGCGACCGACAGCGCCGCCGCCCTCTTCTGGGGTGAACGCGCCATCGCGCTGGCCGAGCGTTTGGGCGATCTGGAGACACTCAGCTACGCGCTCAACAGCGTGGGCGCGGCGGAGATCACCAGCGGCGATGAGCAGGGCCGCGCCAAACTGGAGCGTAGCCTGGAGATCGCGCTGGAGCACGGCTACGAGGAGCATGCCGCGCGCGCCTATGCGAACCTCGCGATCTACTCGGTCTTACGCCTTCAGCGTCCCCAGGCGAGCGTCTACTTACACGAGGGCATCGCCTACTGCGCCGAGCGTGACCTCGATCCCTGGGGGCATTTCCTGCGCTGGGCGCAAGCGCGCGCGCGACTCGATCAAGGAGACTGGCTGGGGGCGGAGGAAGACGCCACCGCCATCTTAGACGTCCCCTGGATGGCGGTCACCAATCGCGTACCCGCGCTGCTCGTCCTCGGCCGAGTGCGAGCGCGACGTGGCGATCCCGGAGCGAGAGCCGCGCTGGACGAAGCGCGCGACTTGGCGCTCGCGATTGGCGAGCCGCAACGCATTGAGCAAGTGGCGGCCGCCCGCGCCGAGTGGAGGTGGCTACAAGGCGATCCTGCTGGATGCGCGGCCGAGATCGGCGTGGCCTGGCGCCCGCCATTCCAGGTGGTCCGTTCATGGTACCAGAGCGAGTTGGTGATCTGGCTCTGGCGCAGCGCTGGCCTGACCACAGCGCCAGAAGAGACATTCGCGCCCTACGCGCTCCAGGTCGCGGGTGACTGGCGCGCAGCGGCGGAGGCCTGGGAGCGGATTGGTTGCCCCTGGGAGCAGGCGCTTGCCCTCCTCGATGGCGATGAAGCCGCTCAACGCGTCGCTCTCGCTATCTTCGAGCGTCTGGGCGCGACGCCCGCGACGGAGATAAGTCGCCAGCGGCTCAAAGGCCAGGGCGCTCGTGGTCTTTCCCGTGGACCCCGCCCAGTGACACGCGGGAACCCGCGCGGTCTGACCAATCGTGAACTTGAGGTGCTCCTGCTGCTCGCTGAGGGGCTACGCAACGCCGAAATCGCTGCCCAGTTCTCGACCAGCCCCAGGACAGTTGAGCATCATGTCGCTGGTGTATTGATGAAGCTCAACGCGCGCTCGCGGGCCGAGGCGGTGCGGCGCGCCTATGAGCTTGGGCTACTTCCCCAACTCTCCTCCGCCGCCAGCGCCAAAATAGGTGGATGATCCGCCGAAATCGCGTAGGAATACCCATGCGCGCGCCTCTAGGACGCGGGTATGCTCCTCCCGTCCGAGATAACAAGAGGCGCCGAATCGGCCTGGCTTTCGTGCTTTCCGATAATCGTCACTCGCCTCGGTTCCAGATCCACTTCCAGCTCCTTGGGTGCAAACCGGCGCACATCCGCCAGTACCGTCACCCCTTCTGGCGATTCCTTGATGTCCACCGGCGTGCGCTCGAACAATTCCGATTCGGCCTCGAACCAGTTTTCCAGCTCGTGCCCCCGAGCTCTGCCCTTCGATTCGAATATTTCGTAGGCGCGTCTGGCAATCGAGTCGATCATTTCCTTAGCCTCGACGCTCAAGCCTGTCGTCTTGATCACCACTGGCTGGTCCGCCGCGTGCTGCCTGATCATGTCCTGTTCCTGCATTGCTGTCTCCTTTACCCCGAAACCGGCGGGGCACCCTGAATTTCGTTGCTCGTCCACTCGCCAAGCTCAAGTTTCCTGGCCCCGCTTGGGCTCACCTCCCATGGCCTTCATTGGTCATCCCAGCCGGAAGGTGCGTTAACAGCCTCACTATATCGTGATGCGATATATCTAGTAAAGGGTTGTATCGTGATTTGTATCGTAACGCGATATATTAGTGTTGGGGCCAAGCCAACCCTTCGACCATTCCCTGCGTCTATATAGGTGTAGGCAAGGCGCTCCGCCGGTTCGCGGAACGAGATCCCTTCACAGCGATTCACTTCCGTCGCACACCGGCACGATTTGTTCCATCGGTGCGCCCTGCCATGTTCCGCAAATGGGATGGTGCCCCTGGCACCCTGGGAGGTCGTTCGTGAAACTCATCCAAGGCATCTTTTTCGCTCTGCTGGTGGCCGGCCTCGCTCCTATGCGTATGGCCGCACAAACCCCTAAGCCCTCGCACGAACAGGAATTTCAAAACTGCCTGGACGAATACTCCGTCTGCCATCCAGCCGCATTGAGCGCGGAACAACGCCAAACCGTGCAGCGCGTCGCTCAGGACCACAATCTTTGGAATTGCATGAACGGATTTGCCAACTGTAATACGAAGCAACTCAACACCGGGCAGAAAAGCGACGTCGTGCGCGCCGACGACAATCGAAACATCCAGAATTGCATGGACGGACTGAGCGAGTGCAATCAGGCCCGCCTCGACGACCACGAACGCCAGCAAGTCGCGCGATCCGCTCGCGTCCGCAATCTCCGCGCTTGCTTGGAATCAATCGGGGACTGCGACCGCAGCCTGCTCAGCGCCGATGAGCAACAACAGGTAGCCGACGCCTCGCGTGATCGCAATCTGCAGGGTTGTTTGCAAGCCCTCGGTGAGTGTGACCACTCCACCTTGACCGCTCAGGAACAACACGACGTCGCACAGGCCACCCGCGATCGCAACCTTCAGGAGTGTCTGGATGGATCGGACATCTGCGCGATCGCGCAATTGGACCCTACCGAGCGCAAGGAAGTGGCCGATGCGGCGAAAGAACACAAAATTCAGAACTAAATAAGAAAAGGAGAAATATATGCAAAAGAAAAATTCAGAAGACCCCATGTGGCACTTCGTATCCCCCCAACCGGGCATCGAAGCCAGCTTTCGGCGCTGGAATGTAGTGATCATCTCTCTCTTGTCCATGCTCGTACTCGGGCTTTTCACCCTCGCCCTGGTTCCCCAAACCGGTACCGCTGCTGCTCTCACTAGCAAAGTCCCGGTCAAGATGGACAAAGATCCTGCCCCTGTAAATCTCGCCGAGTTCAGAAATGGATATGCCACCGTCGTCGGTCCGGCTTTACCCGCGGTCGTCAATATTTCCTCGACGAAGATCGTCAAGCCCCAGAATATTCCCGGCTTCTCGCCCGACGATCCCATGTTCCGCCAATTTTTCGGGGATGAGCTCAATCGTCGGCCGGCAGTTCCGGAAACCGAACGCGAGCACAGCCTGGGCTCTGGCGTCATAATCAACCCGGATGGCTACATCCTCACCAACAACCACGTCATTTCTGGCGCATCCGACATCGAAGTGTTTACCCAGGACAACAAGAAATTCCGCGCCAAGCTCGTCGGCACCGATCCCCACAGCGATGTGGCCGTATTGAAAATCGATGCCACTCACCTGCCCTCGCTGACCCTCGGTGATTCCTCCAAGCTGAAAGTTGGTGATGTCGTTTTTGCCATCGGCGACCCCTTCGGCGTCGGAGAAACCGCAACCATGGGCATCGTCAGTGCCAAGGGCCGCGCCTTTGGCGGCGCCATCGAGCACTATGAAGATTTCATCCAGACCGATGCGGCCATCAATCCCGGCAATTCCGGCGGCGCGCTCCTCGATCTTCACGGCGATCTGATTGGCATCAACACCGCCATCATCAGCGGCGGCAGCGGCGGCAATCAGGGCGTCGGCTTCGCTATTCCCATCAACATGGCCCACAACGTCATGCAACAAATCGTGGATCATGGCAAGGTCATTCGTGGCCAATTGGGTGTCGCCATCCAAAGCGTTGACGCCGATATGGCCAAAGCCTTCGGTTTGACGCAAGGCGGCGGCGCACTTATTGCCGAGGTCACACCCGGAAGCCCGGCCGCGAAAGCCGGCATCGAACGAGGCGACATCATTCTCGACCTCAACGATCTACCCGTGAATGCACCGGCCGACCTCAGCCTGCACATCGCCGAGACTGCTCCCGGAACCATCGTTCACCTGAAAATCTCTCGCAATGGCCAAACCCGTGACGTTAGTGTCACTCTCGGCCAGCTTTCCGAAGAGACCCAGGCCTCCACCGGCGGAGAAAATGGTGGCGCTGCATTGCAAGGCGTCCAGGTGCAAGACCTCACACCCGGCATCGCCCACGATCTCGGGATCTCCTCAACCGCTTCCGGCGTGGTCATCGCCTCGGTAGACCCATCCAGTACTGCGGCGGCCGCCGGTCTTGATCGCGGCGACGTCATCCACGAAGTCAACCGCAAGCCCGTTCACAATGTTTCGGAATACGATCGAGTGGTGGCTGCGGTCCACGACCAATCCGTCCTGCTTCTGGTTGGTCGCGGCTCAGCAACCCGCTACGTCGTCGTTGAACCGAAGTAACTTTAACGGCTGTCCCCATAACTGAAGAACACGGGTCCATGTTCGGGCTGCCAATCGGCTCGAACATGCGACCCGTTCTGATCTCTGCTCGTGATTGCTTGAAAAGAGTTGGAAGCGCGGGTGCGATTCCCACCAACAGGATGGTGAATCCACCCGACTTAGTCAGTCCACGTTCCGCGCAAACCGCAACCATCGCCAGAATCGCATGGGTAGGGCACACGAGGAATAAACGCCTCTCACGACGCCCGCTTCGGCTTCCAAACGTAGAAGTACTCCCCGTCGAAGTGCGTCTTCGTGTCCAACTTGCGGGATTTCGTTGCTCGGCTCACCGCCGCGCGCAGTTCGTTAAGGCTGACACCTTCGCAATCAGCGAGGGGAATCTTGATTGCAGAACCGCCCGGCAGTGTTTCGAGATCCTTCAGGATGCGCGAAATTAGGTTGTGATGCTTCCCGCGGCGACCTTGCCGCAACGATGCCAGGGCCACTCTGTCGTAATTCATCCGTCTTTTCCAATCTCCAGCTACACTATACCATCACTTTAGTATGTCTTTCCAGAGTTCCGAATAATGCCCTTTTCCAACAAATACCTCAAAAAACCCTCTTGACAATCGATCCTTAGACTTGTTAAACATTCGTTTATGCATCGATAATGAACCGAGAACGCGTCGGAGGATACATGGAAAGCTGGCAAGAACTCTATCTGGGAGCAATTCTCGAATCCGACAATAGCCAGATGCTCGGTCGGATCGATTTCGCTTGCCGGGCAATCAAGGCCCGACTCCATGAGCTTTCACAGGACCACCTGGGCTCGCCAGAGGAGCGCCAGTCTCTCGTGAATGCCATCGCAGCGCTCGACGTCCTGCGGGCGGAGAGGGTGCGTTGAGGCTCTCCACAAGCTCGTGTTCGTCGCCAGGTATTTCTTCTGGGTTGGCATGTCCAAGCGGGAGAACATCGTCGGCAGCCGCAGGAAGTGGCTCACTAAGCCCTTCGAACCCGCGAAGGTCGATCAGCGCCGGCCGCCTCATCGCTTCCGCGACTCTTTCGCGCTGCTGTTGCAGCGTACAACGGAGGTACGCGGAAAACGCGTCGCGCTGACTAGTTCATTCCGCTACGCGAAAATGTGGAGGCGCGGGTGGGATTCGAACCCACGAATGGAGGTTTTGCAGACCTCTCCCTTGGGCCACTTGGGTACCGCGCCAAACGGTCAAGTATATCGAAATTTTTTAGCAGTGTCAGGCTTGCCGCTCGCGCAGAGGCAGTTCAACCTGCTTCCATTCCGCGTTTTTCGCGCTATTTCGGAGCCGGTGTCTCGATTCGCGCTTCCCGCAGGAATCGCGCCGACTCTTCCGGCGGCGTCGGATTGATATAAAAACCCGTTCCCCACTCGAATCCCGCCACCTTGGTCAATTTCGGGATGATCTCAATGTGCCAGTGATAATGATCGTTGATCTCTTCCCCGATCGGCGAGGTATGAATCATGAAATTGTATGCCGGGCGGTCCAGCACCGCGTCCAACCGCATCAGATCGTCTTTCAGCATCCGCGCCAGGCTCGAATACATCGAGCTCTGGTTATTCTCATAAGAAGACCCGTGCACTTTCGGCAGCACCCACATCTCGAACGGAAATCGCGGCGCGTACGGTGCCAGCGAAATGAAATGGTCGTTCTCGCCGATTACCCGTTCACCGGTGTCCCGTTCCTGCCGGATAATGTCGCAGAAAATGCATCGCTCTTTTTCGTCGTAGTAGTGCCAGCAACTGTCCACTTCTTCGCGCACTCGCCGCGGCACAATCGGCAAAGCGATCAGTTGCGAGTGCGGGTGCTCGATCGACGCTCCCGCCGCCTCCCCATGATTCTTGAAAATCAGGATGTACCGGAAGCGCTTGTCGTTCTTCAGGTCCAGCATCCGGTCGCGGTAGGCCCATAACACGTCCTCCACCGCTCGCTCCGGCAGGGTTGCCAGCGTCGCCGCATGCTCCGGCGTCTCGATGATGACCTCGTGTGCGCCCACCCCGTTCATCTTGTCGAACAGGCCCTCCCCTTCGCGGTCCAGTTCGCCTTCAATGCCCAGCGCCGGAAACCGGTTCGGCACCACGCGGATTTTCCAGCCAGGAGTATTCGCACCGCCTCCGTTTCGTCCATACACCAGAATTTCCGGCGGCGTCTTCCCTTCTCCGCCGGGACAAAACGGGCAATTCTTCGCTCCGTTCGTGCCCACGCTTTCACGCACGAAATCCATCGGCCGCTTTCCACGCTCCGTGGAAATGATCACCCAGCGGCCAGTAATCGGGTCTTTTCGCAACTCCGGCAAAGCTACCCTCCTGCTATTTTCTCGGGGACGTCGGCGGATTGCGGCATTTTCGCCGCCGCCAATTGTACCGCGACTCGCCTTCAATCGCAGCGTCCGCGTTAAACCGTTTTATTACTGTTCGATAGGCGTCCTCACTGCAGCGCTTTTGTCACCGCCGCGAAAAATGCTCCATCGTCCACTTCCGTCGAACTCGTCGGTTTCGGTCGCGCGCTCAATACCACGATCACCACTTTCTCTCTCCGGTTGATATACATGTGCTGCCCGAAAATCCCCACCGCCTCGAACGCCCCCTCGTGAATCTTCTCTTCCTTGGGGAACGTCCACCACAAATACCCGTAGTCCACGTTCTTTCCGCCGATTTCCTTCGCGCTTCCCGCTTCCGCGAACCATCCTTCCGGCACCAACCGCTTCCCTTCGATCACCCCGTCCTCTTGCACCAGCATTCCGATTCGCCCGAAATCCCGCAGCGTCGCCGACAGTCCCCCGCCTCCCCAGCCCATTCCATTCGGCGATTCCAGCCACCATTTCGCATCGCTTTCCATTCCCCACCGCGACCAGATCTTTTCCGTCAAATACTTCGCTAGCGGCCGCTGCGTTGCTCCCTCCAGCACCGCTCCCACCACGAAGGTGTCTCCCGTGTTGTAGTTCCAGATCGTGCCCGGCGCTCCCGCTCTCGGAAGCGCGCTCATGAACTGCAATAGCGATCCCGGTTTCTGCTGCAGCTGTAGTTCCAGCAGCTTTCTTCGATCCGATTTCGGATCCGTGTACGTCTCGTCCCATTTCACTCCGGACGCCATCTGGATCATGTTGCGCACCGTCACTCCTTCGTACGCTCCCCCTTTCAGCACCGGAGCGTATTTCGTCACCGGATCGTCCAGGCTCGCGATGTATCCATCCACCAGTGCCGCTCCGATTAGCGTCGAAACCACCGATTTCCCCATCGAGAACGACGGCCAGTGCGTCTCCGCATTTGTTCCCAGCTCGTAATCCTCCAGCACCGCTTCACCATTTTTAACCACCAGCAATCCCGCCACCCGGTTCAGCGCTTCATAATCGAACAGGTCATATCGCTTTCCGCCCGTCTCGAACACCACGTTCTTCAACGGCGTTTTCCCCGCGGGAAATTTCCGCACCGTTCCGCCGTGCACCACCACCCGCACCGGAAACAAGGTGTCGCTGTGCTCGAACGTTTTGACCGCCACGTCCGGCTTCATCGCGCCATCGAACATTTGCCGCGCATCCGCTGGCTGCTGCGCCGCAAGCGGCAAGCTCCAGGCCGCCATAAACACCGCAAGCGCCCCCAATCTTTGTGAACTCTTCACGCGCACTCCTCCCCCCACGTGTCCTGCGCTCTTTCGGAAGACCTGAATCGAGAACGCGGTTGCGCACAACCCTACGCGAGGACGCTCTTCAACGCAATTGCGGACTGAACGCATCCTTGTGCAATCGCACTTCGGGATGTTTTCCGGGGAAGTTGTCGATCGCCAGTACATCGAAGCGGCAGGGGCAATCGCCGGCGCGCCGCTCCGCCAGGAATCGTTGCGCCGTGCGCACCACCATGCGCTGCTTGTCGGTCGTGACGCTCAGTTCCGGCAACGCCGTCCACTCATCGCGCACCGTGCGCGTGCGCACCTCCACGAAGGCCAGCGTCGCGCCGTCGTAGCCCACCAGGTCCAGCTCTCCCTTCGCCGCGCGGGCGGTGTAATTGCGGGCCACAAACACGTAGCCGTGCCGCCGCAAGTACCAGTAGGCATAAGTCTCCCCGCGAACGCCGGCGCGCCGCGCCGCCTGCTTCTTCGCCTCTGCGGAGTCCGGCCCAGACCTCGACGCAGAATCTCCGCCGCTGTCGCGCAATCCTTTGCGCGCAGCCCAATGCACCGCATGGAAACATCAATCGCGAGAAGATCGGCATGAACATGCCGAGGGGAGGTCGGGCACCCCTTCGCTTGGTCTTGTTCGCGATTCAGATTTTCTGTTCCGCTTCGCGGATGCATTCTTCCAGGGTGCGCAGCGCGAAATCAGCCTGCTCCTGCTCGATCATCAGCGGCGGTGACAGGCGCAGGGTGTTCGCTCCCGCACCCAGAACCAGCAAGCCCTTGTGAAAAGCGCGATCCACGATGGCATTGCGCAAATCGGCGGCCGGCTCCTTGGTTCGCTGGTCGCGCACCATTTCGATGCCGATCATCAAACCGCGGCCGCGCACTTCACCGACGGTCTTGAACTTCTTGGTCCAATCCGCGGTTTTGCTGAAAATGTAATCGCCCATTTTCCGTGCGTTGTCCTTGTACTCGGTTTCGATCAGGTCCATTGTCGCCAGAGCGGCCGCGACGCAGACCGGATTTCCGCCGAACGTGGTCCCGTGCGAACCCGGCTTCCAGTTCATGATGCTGGAACGTGCCACCAAAGCTCCCAGCGGCATGCCGCTGGCGATTCCCTTCGCGCTGCACAAAATGTCCGGCTCGATTCCAGCGTATTCCGACGCCCACCACTTCCCGGTGCGGCCCATTCCGCTCTGCACTTCGTCCACGATCATCAGGATTCCGTGCTGGCGGCAGATGCGCTGTAATTCCTGCAGGAAGAATTTCGGCGCGGCGACGTACCCGCCTTCACCTTGAATTGGCTCGATGATGATCGCTGCCACTTCCTCCGGATCGAACAGCCTCTTGAAAATTTGCCCTTCCAACTGTTCCAGGATTTCCGCTCCGCACGTTTCCGAAGTGTGGCCGTGCGCGCAGCGGTACGAATACGGATATGGAATGTGCTCCACGCCGCTCAGTAACGCCCCGAAACCCTTGCGCTGCGTGGATTTGGAAGCGGTGAGCGACAGCGCTCCCATGGTGCGTCCGTGAAAGCAGCCATAAAACGCGATAAGTTTGTCGCGCTTGGTCGCGTAGCGCGCCAGCTTGATGGCCCCTTCAATCGCTTCCGTTCCGGAGTTGGTGAAGAACGCCTTTTTCGGTTCGGACCCCGGAACCGTCTTGGTGATCTTTTCCGCCAGCAACGGCAAACTCTCGTAATAAAAATCCGTTCCGGACATGTGGATCAGTTCGGCGGCTTGTTTTTGGATGGCCTCCACCACCTTGGGGTGGCAGTGCCCGGTGGAGCACACCGCGATGCCGGCGGCAAAGTCCAGGAAGGTGTTGCCATCCACGTCCTCGACCAAGGCGCCACGGCCGCGCTTGGCAACCAGGGGATAGTCGCGGGTAAACGACGGCGACAGGAACTGGGCGTCGCGGTCAACGACGCGCTTGGCGTTCGGTCCGGGCAGAGACATCAGCAGGCGAGGGAGCTTGGTTTCGGTAGCGGTAATCATGTTCTTCCTCCTTCAAGAAAGAATGGTCGGAGGTTAATTGGCGGGCAGCATAAAATATTTAGTTTCAATAAGTTACACTCATCCCTGGAGGGCGACTCTTGCTGGAGAGGAAGGGGACTTAGTCTACGCCGTACAGGTTGGGACGCGCTTCGGCGGGAGAGGAACTACCGGGAAACCGTTGAATGTAAAAGAGTTTCATTTGCGTTTCCAGCGGACGCTGCCGTCCTTGCTATCTTCCACGATTATACCACGGTTCGCAAGTTCCTGACGGATGCGGTCGGAAGCCGCAAAGTCGCGTTTCTTGCGGGCTTCCTGGCGCTGGGCGACCAAGGTTTCGATCTCGGCGTCGTCGGAGGCGCCGGAAGAGTCGGCGAAGCCGAGATCCCGGAGTTTCTGGGCGTCGTTGTCCTGGAGTATGGCGAAGACGCGATCGAAATCCACGAAGAAGGCTTGCGCGGCAGCGACGTCACCGTGGCGGAATTCGCCTTTGTCGATGGCGATGTTGGCCTCGCGAACCAGATCATAGGCGGCGGCGAGAGCGCGAGCGGTATTGAGATCGTCGGCCAGACCAGCCTCAAATTCCTGATGGGCCTGGGCAATGCGCGCCACCATTCCAGCCTGCTCGCCCGGCGGAAATTTCCCCTGCGCGAGGCGGTCCGAGAAGTTGCGGAGGCGCTCCACGGCGCTGGCGGCTTGCTGCAACCCATCGAAAGTGAAATTGAGCTGGCGGCGATAGGGGACGCTGGCGAGGGCGAAGCGCAGGGCGGAGGGTTTATAACCTTTGGCGAACAAATCGCGCAGCGTGAAGAAATTGCCGAGGGACTTGGACATTTTCTCGCCCTCGACCAGCAAGTGCTCGGCGTGCATCCAGTAACGGACAAAAGGCTTTCCGGTGGCGGCTTCGCTTTGGGCGATTTCGTTTTCGTGGTGCGGAAAAGCCAGATCGATTCCGCCGGTGTGGATGTCGATGGTTTCGCCGAGATAGCGCATGGCCATGGCGGAGCATTCGATATGCCAGCCAGGCCTTCCGCGGCCGATGGCTGTTTCCCAAAAATGTTCACCGGGCTTGGGCGCTTTCCACAGGGCGAAATCGCGGGCGGATTCCTTTTCGTAGCGGTCGACTTCCACGCGAGCGCCGGCCTGGATACCGCTGACATCGATCTTGGAAAGTTTGCCGTAGTCCGGAAACTTGGCGATGCGGTAGTAGATGGAACCGTCGCTGGAGTAGGTGAAGCTCTTTTCCTGAAGGCGCTGGATGAGCTGGACCATGTCGTCGATGTAGTCGGTGGCGCGAATCCAGTGCTCGGGAGCTTCGATGCTGAGCGTTTTGCAGTCGTCGAAGAAGGCTTGCGCAAATTTCTGGGTGTACTCGCGGATGGAGACGCCGGCTTCGGCGGCCTTGGCGATAATGCGATCGTCCACGTCGGTGAGATTCATGACGTGGTTGAGGGTGAAGCCGCGCAGCTTGAGGAAGCGCCGAAGGATGTCCTGAAAAACGAAGGTGCGGTAGTTGCCGATGTGGGCGTAGTCGTAGACGGTGGGACCGCAGGTGTACATGCTGACGTGACCGGGAACCTGGGGGACGAAGGGTTCGGTCTGGCCAGTGAGGGTATTGTGGAGGCGGATTTCGGTCATCGGGTCCCGGTGAACTCCCACGGACGGAAAGCAAAACGAAGATTCTACCGGAGCGTGGCTGGGGGAAGCTAGGGGCAGGGTGGTGGTTAACACGGGGGACACCCCCGGGTTTCGGGTAAGTGCGGATAATAAAGGACTTTAAGCCCTGTGTTTGCGGAAGTGCGGATAGTAAAGGACTTGGGTGTGGCGTTCGCGGAAGTGCGGATACTAAAGGAGTTATCGCCGGGGAGAGCAGCAATGCGCAGGGACAGTAGAGGGAAGGCGGGTGGCGCGGCCGGGGAGGGGGCTGCCATGGCGCGACGAGCCTATCACGACTATTACTATATGTCAATAGGTAACTAGAATAGTATTCGAACGTTGGGGACGGGAAGCCGGGGGTGGCAAATGGCGGGCGCCGACCGGACGAGGGGCAGCGGCCAGGCCGCGACGGAGGATTGCGCCGACGAAAAGGTGAGGGCCGAGTTCTTGGGTTGACGTCTTACCCAACCAGGGGCATACTCGGGTTAATTGTCTACCCAAGCGGCGGAAAGGTGAGCCGCGGCGGGGAGGATGGAGCATGTTGCGACGCAAGCGTAAGGGGAATGATTTCCGGGAAGAAATTGAGGCGCACCTGCAACATGAAAGCGAACGGCTGCAAGAGCAAGGCTTGAGCGAAGCGGAAGCGCGAAGCGCGGCGCGGCGCGAGTTCGGCAACGTGCTGCACGCGGAGGAGCGGTTCCACGAGACGGGGCGGTGGCTGTGGTGGGAACACCTTGGACAAGATTTCCGGTTCAGCCTGCGGATGCTGGCGCGAAGTCCCGGTTTCACGGCCACGGTGGTGTTGACGCTCGCTTTGTCCATCGGTGCAAACACAGCGATTTTTTCCATGGTGAACGCGCTGCTGATCCAAGGGCTGCCCTATCGGCATGCGGAGCGCCTGGGAGCCATTTATGCGCGGTCAACCGGAGCGGGATCGTTTGACGAGCGAAAAAAAATAGATGGCGAACAGTGGGAACTGTTGCGGGACAACGTGCCCTCGCTGATTTCCGGTGTGGCGGCAATGCGGGTATCCGGCGTGAACCTGCAGGCCGGATCTCATGTGCAATATCTGCATGCGGGGCGGGTGTCGGCGCACTACTTCGACGTGTTGGCGCTGCGCCCGATCGTGGGGCGGAATTTCCTGGAGGACGAGGATCGTCCGCACGGCCCGAAGACCGCGATCCTGAGTAACGCGTTGTGGCGGACGACGTTCGGGAGCAATCCGAAGGTTACGGGAGAAGCCATGCTGCTGAAAGGCGAACCGTACACGATCATCGGTGTGTTACCCGAAGGGGCGACGACACCGCTGCATGCGGATTTGTACACAGCGCTGCAAGCGAACCGGGACGGAGAAGGCGGGGGCACGAATTTTTCGGTCATTGCGCGGCTGCGTGACGGGGCGTCCTGGAAACAGGCGGAAGCGGAGATCAACCGGGCGTGGGCAGGAAGCGGATGGGTGCGGAATTTCGAGGAGGGCCATCCGGGCGCGCAGGTCACGTACTACTGCGTTCCCTTACAGAGGGGCGAGACGGATGCGCTGCAACCGCAGGTGCTGGCGTTGATGCTGGCCGCGGGATTCATCCTGCTGATTGCGTGCGCGAATCTGGCCGGGTTGACGCTGGTGCGAATGCTGCGCCGCAGGAGCGAAATAGCCACGCGGCTAGCGCTGGGCGCGTCGGGGTGGCAGGTGCAGAGACAGTTGTGGACGGAAAATCTGCTGCTGGCAGGCGCCGGGGGGCTGGCGGGAATCGGAATGGGATTTGCGGGATTGCGGGGCCTGCTGCTGCTTCTGCCCGAGAATTTTCTGCCAGTGGAGCAGGTACCGCTGAACGGCCGGGTGTTGTTGTTCACGGTGTTCTTATCGTTGTTGACGAGCGTGCTGTTCGGAATGCTCCCCGCGCTGACCACGAGGAAAGTCGACTTAAGAGCTGCGATGAGCAGCCGAGCGGTAACCGGCACGGGGAACGTGAGATTGCGGCAAGGATTGATCGCCGCGGAGATGGCGCTGACGGTAGTACTGGTAGCAGCGGCAGGGCTGCTGATCCGGACGCTGATCCACCTGGAAACGATGCCTCCCGGATTCAACCCGAATGGAGTGATCGCGGCGAAAGCGTCGCTGGATGACGCGCGTTATCACGACCCGGCGGCGTTTCGGAAGCTATTGAACGAAAGCCTGACGGCGATGCGGGAAATTCCGGGCGTGGAGAACGCCGCCGTGGGATTAAGCGTACCCTACGAGCGGGCGCTGATCCTGGCAGGATTGGCGGTGAGGGACGGCGCAGAGGCGGGACAAAAAGTGGCGGTAGACGAGATGTACATCACGCCCACCTATTTCGAAACATTGCAGATCCGGCTGCTGGCGGGGCGGATGTTCACGGAGGGGGATGGCCCAAAGAGCCAGAAGGTAGCGATCGTCAACGAGACATTCGCGCGGAAATTCCTGCACGGGGCGAACCCGGTGGGGAGGCATCTGGGCGAGGATATGGTGATCGTTGGAATGGTAGGAGACGCGGTGCTTTCCTCTGCGGCGCGATTGAACGAGGGATCGGCGCCACTGACGAGCGAGGAGACGCTTTATGTTCCCGCGGCACAAATCGTGGAAAGCAAGTTTCTGAGCGTATTGCACACGTGGTTTCAGCCGAGCTGGATCGTGCGAACCGCCGGTCCGGTGCAGGGCTTGACAGCGGAGATGCAGAACGCGCTAGCGCGCACCGATCCGAACCTGCCTTTTTCCGGGTTTTACGCGATGAAGGACCTGATGGCGGAGACGCTGGCGACACAACGGATCGAGGTGGCGCTGCTGAGCACGATGGCTTCGCTCGCGCTGCTACTGAGCGCGGTGGGGATTTTCGCGTTAGTGGCGAACCTGGTGGTGCAAAGAACACGCGAGATTGGCATCCGCATCGCGCTGGGCTCGACGATTGGCAACGCGATGATGCAGACCGGGGAATCGGCAGCGCGCGCGGCGGGGCTGGGGCTGATGCTGGGACTGATGCTGAGCATGGGAGTGCTTCGCGCCATGCGGAGCGTCGTGTATGGGGTGGGGGTGTACGACGCGCGGACGCTGGTGGTGGTGGTGCTTACGCTGTCCGCGGTGACGCTGCTGGCGAGCAGTGTGCCAACGCTGAGAATTGCGCGGATCGATCCGGCGAAGACATTGCGGGAAGAATAGGCGGAAGCAGCACGGCTTTTCCCAAATATAAATCAAGAAGGAGTGGTGGTGATGACGACCTTGCCGCGGGCATGGCCTTGTTCGAGGTAGGCGATGGCTTGGGGAAGATCGCGGAGAGGGTAGCTCCGGTCGATGACGGGCGTGACCTTTCCGGACTGCAGGAGATCGCTGAGGGTGGAAAGGTCCGGGGTGTGAACGCGCGCCAGAAGCGCCAAAAATTTTCGGCTGGAGAAGAGATTGCGCGCGAGACGGCCGAGAGTCTGGACGATCGGGCCGAGCATCCAGCGGTCGGCGGTGCCGCCAACGCCGACGCAGATGCCTTTTGGACTCAAGATGCGAGAGAGAGCGGAAGTGGGATGATTGCCGATGCAGTCGAGAATGAGGTCGTAGAGTTGGGCGCCCTGGGTGAAATCTTCGCGAGTGTAGTCGATAACGCGATCGGCGCCGAGAGAGCGAACCAGGTCCAGGTTATTGGTGCTGCAGACGGCGGTAACACGCGCGCCTAAGGCCCGAGCGATCTGCACGGCGAAGGTGCCGACACCACCGGCAGCCCCATTGATCAAGACCTGCTGGCCGGGCTGCATTTTTCCCTTATCGCGAAGACCCTGCAACGCGGAGCAAGCGGCGATGGGAACGGAAGCGGCCTGTTCGAACGTGAGGGTGTCCGGCTTGCGGATCAAGCTAGACTCCGCCGCACAGGCGAATTCCGCGAAGGCTCCTTTGCCCGCACCGAATAGGAGGTCGCCGGGTTTGAAGGAGGCGACGTCGCTGCCCACCGCTTCAACCTGACCGGCAAGATCCACGCCGAGGCGCATCAGCTTGGGTTGGGGGAAACCGACGATGATGCGAACGAAGTAGGGCAAGCCTCTGAGGAAATGCCAGTCCAGAGGATTGAGTGCGGCTGCAGAGATCTTGAGCAGGACCTCGTTCTTTTTGGGTACGGGCTTTTCGACGTCCTCGTATTGAAGGACACTGGGAGGCCCGTAACGACGGTGGACGATGGCTTTCATGAGATTGCCGGGGGAATTGCCGGCGTGAGGATACTACAGCGGGTTGCGGGAAGAGGCGAGGAATGGGGCGATGAAACTGGTGACGGTAAGCGTGGGACTGCCGCGAGAAGTGATGTGGCACGGACGGAGGGTCAGCACAGGAATCTTCAAAGAGCCGGTGGCGGGGCGAGTGAAGCTGCAACGGTTAAACCTGGAGGGAGACCGGCAGGCGGATCTGACGGTGCATGGAGGCGAGTTCAAGGCGGTGTATTGCTATCCGCTGGCAAATTATGAGTACTGGAGAAAGAAACTTCCGGATCGAGAATTGCCGCACGGGTCTTTCGGGGAGAATTTTACGATCGATGGGCCAGCCGAGAACGAGGTGAAGTTGGGTGACCGGTATGCAGTGGGAACGGCGGAGGTGCAGGTGACGCAACCGAGACTGCCGTGTTTCAAGCTGGGGATCAAGTTCGGGGCGGACGACTTCGTGAAAACATTTCTGGCGAGCAGGCGGACGGGATTTTATGTGCGGGTAACGCGAGAGGGAGAGGTGGGCGCGGGCGACGAGCTACGGATCACGCATCAGGATGAGAAGGAAGTGGCGGTCAGCGAAATCCTGCGTCTGTATCTGGCAAAGAAATTTGGGGAAGAAGAGCAGGCGGCAGCCAGAAAAGTGATCGAGGTGGACGCGGTGCCGGAAAGCTGGAAGGTGTATTTTCGCGAGAAACTGGCGGAGACGAGTTGACGGAGCCGACGGCGGCTCATAGAGTGCGGGTTAGGCAGGGTTGATGGGAGCGATCATGAATTCGAATATGGCGAAGACATGGGCCGTGACATGCGGGGTTGCGGTGCTCGCCGGGGTGGCGTGGTGCACGGGGAGTGGCGCGGCGGGGCAAGGGACGCCGGAGAGCGGCAAGAAATTACTGACGCCGGAGGCGGCGCTGAACCTGCGGTCGATCGGGGAGTTGGAATTGTCGCCGGATGGAGAACGGCTGGCGTTTGTGGTGACGGAACCGGCGAAGGGTACCGGGAGGGCGCGGCACATCTGGATGTACGAGCGCGGGACGGGAGTGACGAGACAGTTTACGTATTCGGACAAGTCGGAATCGTCGCCGAAGTGGTCAGCGGACGGGAAGGAGCTGGCGTTTCTGTCCAACCGTGAGGGCGAGCAACAGCAGATTTATGTGATGCGCGGTGAAGGAGGAGAAGGCCGCGCGCTGACGAAAGGCAAGAAGAGCGTGAAAGCGTTCGAATGGTCTGCCGATGGGAAACGGATAGCGTTCCTGGCTCCGGCGGCGAAAACGGAAGAGGAAGAAAAGAAGGAGAAGGATAAAGACGACGCACGAGCGGTGGACAAAGACGATAAGCACACGCGATTGTGGCTGATCGACACGGCGACGGGGGAGGAGCGAGCGATAACCAAGCCGGAGTGGGACGTAGATGAATTGGCGTGGCTGCCCGCGGGAGAAGGCGTAGTGGTGAAAGCAACGGAGCACCCGGAGAGCGATCAAGACACCGACCGGATCTTGGCGGTGAAGTTGGCGGATGGAACGATGCGGCAATTGACGGCACCGCGAGGGCCGTTTGGTGAACTGAAAGTATCGATGGACGGAAAAGTGGTGAGTTTCGTGGGGTGCCGGGAGGACGGGCCGGCGCCGCACGACTTGATGATTCTGCCGGCGGGGGAAAAGGTGGCGCGGAACGTGACGGCTACGGGGTTGGACCGGGCAGTGGAGGAGTACCAGTGGCTGCGGAACGGAACCGTAGCGCTGCTGGCAGCCGACGGGTTTGAGACGAAATTCGTAGAGGTGAATACGGGAGCGACACGGGAAATGACACCGTCTCCGGGAGTGACGGCGGGGTTCGCGATGGGCGCGAATGGCGAAGTGTTTTACGTGTCACAGAGCGCGACGAAGCCGCAAGAAGTGTGGAGGTGGGATGGAAAAAGCGCGGCGAAGCAGATTTCGAACGTGAACGAATCCTGGAAAGAACTGCGGCTGAGCGTGCCGGAGTTTTACAAGTACAAGTCGTTCGACGGAATGGAAATCGGAGCAGCACTGCTAAATCCCGTCGGCGAGGGCAGCGGAGCAAAACCACCGCTGGTGGCGTTGATCCACGGCGGGCCAACGGGGCGGTGGAGCGACGCGATCGATACCTGGGGACAATTGCTGGCGGCGAACGGGTACGCGGTGTTTTATCCGAACATTCGAGGTTCTTCGGGCTACGGAGAAAAATTCATCGAGGCGAACCGGGGAGACTGGGGCGGCGGGGACTTCCAGGACGTGATGGCAGGGGTGAAGGACCTGGTGGATCGCGAGATCGTGGACGGAAAGCGGCTGGGAATCGGGGGATGGTCGTACGGCGGATACATGACGGACTGGGCGATCACGCAGACGAACGAGTTCAAGGCGGCGGTGTCCGGAGCGGGGCTGGCGAATCTGATATCGGAATATGGGACAGAGGAGCACCCTTCGTACGACGAATGGTTTTACGGATTGCCGTACGAGAAGCCGGAAGGATTCCTGAACAGTTCGCCATTTTTGCATCTGAAAAATGTGAAAACACCGACGCTATTTTTGCAGGGAGAGACGGATACCGTCGATCCGCCGGGACAGAGCACGGAGATGTACCGAGGGCTGAAGCGCTATGGAGTGGAGACGGAGCTGGTGATGTACCCGCGGGAGCCGCACGGATTTCACGAAGAGAAGCACCTGCTGGACCGGATGCAGCGAATTCTGGCGTGGTATGACAAATATCTGAAGGGAGCGGGAGCGGCAGCGGGAGCAACAGGGGTGAAAGCGGCGAACTGACGGACGGAGCGGCGACCGAAATCCGCGAGAAAAAATTAGAACCGGGGATTGTAGGGGCGATGCGGGCCTTCGGCCGGACGGCCGAGACGGATGACCAAGCCGGTGGTGATGCGAATGTTGTTCTGGGTATTGGAATCGCCGTTGTAGATGCGCGTGAAGAGATAGTCGGCTTCAATGACGCGCCAGAGAAAGCGCGAAGTAATCCGGAAATTAGCGCCGCCGCCCGCACTGGCGGCGAAACCCGTGCCATTGTTAAACGCCGAACTGGAGTGGGCGGTGACGCCGCCGGCAAGACCTTGCGCGAAAAATGTGAGCTTGTGGCCGCGGATGGAATAGCGCGGGCCGGCCATGTAGGTGAAAAGGCCAAGGTCAATGCCGCTGCCATTGAGATTGCCCTTGTGCACGTAGCCGACATCGGCGACACCGGAGAAATGGCTGTTGAGATTGAGAGCGAAGGAGCCGCTGCCGCCGACAAGGCCGAAGCAGCCGCAGACGCCGGAAGCTTCATTGGCGCGGAGATAAGAGATGCCGGCAGAAGCCTCGGCTTTGGTCACCTCCTGCGCGAAGGCAGAAGTGGCCAGGCCAAGAAGAAGCAGCAGGCACGCGATGCGAAATGACATGACGATCGATCCTCTCCTAGTCATAGGGCGCTACCGAAGGTTGAGCGTGACCATGGTGAAATGAGACTGCGTGCCGCTGGTACCGGTCACGGTAATGACGAAAGTCTTGGGGGCGGAGGCGATGAAACCGCCGTTGCAGCCCGAGAACCCGATTAAGGCTCCAGCGAAGAGCAAGAGGCACAGGATGCGCACTGCGACGCGCTGGGGAACCAGCGTGGGGCGGACGAGAGCGGCGAGGCCCCAGAGAGCCAAGATGCCTGCGAGCGCGATGATGGGCGCGAATGGACTGACCGGCCGAGTGGACGGAAGGGGCAAGACGGCGGTCTTGGGCATTTGAATGATCATGGTAGACGGTGCGCCATCGACACCGGGAGTCGGCGAAGGAGGCGTGAAGCTGGCGGTGGCACCGGCAGGCAGGCCGGTGGCGGAGAGCGCGACAGGATTGTTGAAGGGGCCGCCAACCGGGGTAACCACGATGATGAACGATGCTTTGCCGCCCGGATTGACGAAAGCGGAGGTTGTACCCGGGCCGACGACGAAATCGGTTTCCTCGGTCACGGTGACGGTTATGGGGGCGGAGGTGGAGCGATTAAAGGTGGTGTCGCCGCTGTACTGAGCAGTGATGGTGTGGGTACCAATGGAAAGGACATCGGTGAAAGTGGCGACGCCGGAGGCGTTCAGAGTGGCGGTGCCGAGAAGCGTGGCGCCCTCGAAGAAGCTGACGGTGCCGGTGGGAGTGCCGCCGGAAGTAGCCGAGACGGTAGCGGTAAAGGTGAAAGGCGAGCCGCTGGGAACGCTTTGAGCGGAGGAAGTGAGAACAGTGGTGGTGGGGATCAGGCCGGTCAAGGGGACGGTGGAGGATTGGCTGCCGGCGTAGACGACGTCACCAGGATATCGCGCGAAGACATTGTGGGTGCCGGCGCCGGCGACACTGATATTGGTGGCGGCGAGGGTTTCGGCTTCGACGCCCAGAACAACGTTCAGGGTGTTCACAGTTGCGCCACCGAAGTTGACGATGGCGAGGTCGGAAACGCCGTCGCCGTTGAAATCAGCGGTGGCGATGGGGAAAGGACCGTCGGCGGCGTTGAGCGGGAAAGCGACCTGAGGAGCGAAGGTGCCGTCGCCTTTGCCGAGCAGGATGCTGACGGTGTTGTCGTTGCGGTTGGTGACCGCGAGGTCGACGAAACCGTCGGCATTGAAATCGCCAGCGACGATGCCGCCCGGATTGGCACCGGCGGGAAGTGTGGCCGGCTGAACGGTGAAATTGCCGCTGCCGTCGGCATTGTTCAGAAGAAGGGTGACCGAGTTATCGGTGGAATTGGTGACGGCGAGATCCAGGAAGCCGTCGGCGTTGAAGTCGGCCATGGCCAGGCGCACAGGGCCCGCGCCAACGGCGTAAGTGACTTGCGGATTGAAGGTGCCGTCACCTTTACCGAGGAGGACGCTTACGGTGTTGTCCTGATTGTTGACGACGGCGACGTCGATATTGCCGTCGCCATCAAAGTCGCCCACCAGAACGTTATCTGGAGAGGTGCCGACAGCGAAGGTGGTGGCGGCTTGAAAAGTACCGTCGCCGTTGCCGATGAGGACGTCAATGAGATTGTTCTGATTGTCGACGGTGACGAGGTCGGCGATGCCGTCATTATTGAAATCTCCGGCAGCGACGTCGATGGGATTCAGGCCGGCGTTAAAGGGAGTTTGCGGCTGGAAGGTACCGTCGCCATTGCCGAGAAAAATGCTGAGAGTTTCAACGCCAGAAAAACCATCGGAGACGGCCAGATCCTGAATGCCGTCACCGTTGAAGTCACCGACCGCGATGGTGGAAGGGTCGCTGGCGAGAGGCCCGGGATAGGTGACGCGGGCGGCAAAGGTGCCGTCGCCATTACCGAGAAAAACGCTGATCAGGCCTTCGTCCACGCTGGCGGTGACGAGGTCGGGGATGCCGTCATTGTTGAAGTCGCCAACGGTTACACCGCGTGTGGTTGTGCCAAAGGTGGGGTTCTGTCCCGGGGCGGGAAAGAAGGATTCATACAAAGTATTGGAAGGAACAAAAGGGGCGCCCAGGAGCTGCATGGTGGCAGGTGCGGCATTGGGCTCGGTGGGCACGGCGGCCACGAGGGAGCTGCCGTTGGTGAGATCGAGAAAGGAAACGCTGCCGGTAGGAGCGGGACGGCCAAAAGCGATCAGTTGAGAAGAAAGAGTGTAGTTGCCGACGGCTCCAGTAGCCATGATGGCGGTGCGGGTGAGATAGCTGGAATTGCCGGTAACGGTGACGGTCAGGATCGCCGAGGAGCTGCCGAGATTGGCAGCGGAGCGACGGAAGACGGCCTTGATGCGGTGGGCGCCAACTCCGAGAGTCAGCTTGATGGCTGCAGTTCCGCCGGCGGTGAGCTGGGCACTGCCGAGGATCGCGGGACCGGTGCAGGTGGCGGCGGAGGCGTCGCAAAAGGTGACCTGGCCGACCGCTACGGCAGCGGGATTGGAAACAGTGGCGGTCAAGGTAACGGCAGTGCCAGCGGCGATGGTGGCGGAAGGAGCAACCGCAAGAGTGGTGGTGGTGCTGGCGGCGTTAACAACAGTGATGGCGGCGGAGCTGAAATAAAAGCAGACAAGAAACAGCGCGAGGCGCGCAACGCAGGGCCACAGAATCGCGGCAATTTGTTTCGGGCGCAGTGACATTTTGCAAATCTCCCGGTTACGACCAAGGTGCAGGCGGCGGGCAGTCGGCGAACCGCTGAGAGTTCGCAGTCACCGAACCCACCACTAAACCGCGTTTTACAAGGGAGTTCTGTGCCGACGGGCAAGGTTCCAATGCATTAAGCGCAGAGGACTTGCGGACGACTTCTCCAGAAGGGTCTTACGACCACTCAAAGCCGGGGAACGCCCCCGGACTCCCTCAGACAAAAAACCGCGACAGAGCCCGAAAACCCCGTGAAACCCGGGCCAGTTGCCGTAGCAAAAGTTTGGAAGTGCGAAGAGAGGGGGTCAATGGAACCTTGGTACAGTTGAAGCAAGGAAGTAACCCTTAGAGAGCGGAATGAGAGCGATTCCGACGAGGCAGTGGGCGGGGGCCAGAAATGAGCTTGTGGCGGTTGCAGAAGGACCACAAGGTATGGCGTGAGGCTTTACAGCGGCGGCGGGTTCATGTTACCTTGCCTTCCCGTACCGCCATCCTGCGCCAGGCGGCTGGGCCTCTGACCGAGAACCTGCCAAACGTTCTAGACGGGCGACCGAGTAAGGTCGTTTTGTCGGTTAACGGAGAGACCCGACCGAGGGCTGCTCCGGCACCTTCCCCAAAGGAAAAAAGGACCGTCTCTATTCCCCAATCGTGGCCCGTAGTGTGCAGTGGGGAGCGAGGTTGGACGCTGAAACCAAGGCTACTGTTGTGAAGGTTAGAGACCAAATGAGGGAATCTTGCTGAAGCTAAGAAAAGTCGAGATTGTAGGATTCAAATCTTTCTGCGACCGCACGGTAGTGACGTTTAGCGGAACGGGAACGACGTGCATCGTGGGCCCGAACGGATGCGGCAAGTCGAACGTGGTGGACGCCATTTCCTGGGTGCTGGGCGAGCAAAGCCACAAATCGCTGCGCGCCGGGCGCATGTCGGATTGCATCTTCAACGGAACGCTGAAGAGGCCGCCGATGGGACTGGCGGAAGTTACGATCACCATGGAGGATGCGGAGCTGGCGGCAGCAGCGCGGTTTGTGCTGGAGAGTACCGCGGCGGAAGAGGCGGCGCAAACCGACGCATTTGCGGAACCGCGTCTAGTGAGAAGTGGCGATGCGACCGAGCAGGCGCACCCATTTGCAATGGAAATGGATCTTACGGCGCCCCAAGATTCGGTCGAGACAGAGCGCGAAGCCGGTGCGATCGAAGGCGCGTTTGAGGCCCAGGCCGAGCCGGACCGACAAACGGAGGACGGCGGAAGGTTCAAGCGGAAGAAGAAGGCCGACAAGCAGGTAGTGGCGACGAAGCCAGGAGAAGTGGTGGTGAGCCGGCGCTTGTATCGCTCCGGACAGAGCGAATACCTGATCAACGGACGAACGGCGCGATTGCGGGATATTCAAGAAATGTTCATGGGGGTCGGACTCGGTCCGGATTCCTACGCAATTATCGAGCAAGGACGCATCGGTCTAATTCTGTCGACCAAACCGATGGAGCGGCGAGCCATTATCGAAGAAGCCGCTGGAGTAACCAAGTTCAAGACCAAGAAGCGGCTGGCGGAAGCCAAGCTGGAATCCTCCAAGCTGAACCTCTCGCGAGTGAACGACATTGTGGTGGAAGTGGAGAAGCAGCTGGGGTCGCTAAAGAGGCAGGCGGCGAAGGCGCGGCGCTACTCCGAGGTCCGCGAACAGATGCGGGGAATCGTCCGGCAAATGCTGGCGGGAAAAGCACGCGAGCTGGACGCGGAAGCGGAACGGATTGCACGGCGGCTGGAAGAGCTTTCCGTGAGCGAGAAGGAACGGGCCGGGGCGATCCAACGCGAGGAAAGCAATCACGACATCCTGAATCAGCGAATCTACGAACTGGATGCGGAGATCCGGCAGAATCAAAACCACCTCAACCTGACGGCGCTGGAAGTCGATCGCAACGAGAACAAGATCACCTTCAACCGGCAACGCACGGAAGAATTGGCAGGGCGTGGCGGAGACATCGCGGCAGAACTGGCGCAAGCCGCGTTGCGATCAGCGGAATGGGATACACGGAACTCAGTACAGGCGGAGAGCGTATCGGCGCTGCGGGCGGAATCGGGATCGTTGTCGACGCGGGTCGATGAACTGGGGGCAAGGGCCGAGCAACGCGCAACGCAAATCCGGGAATCCGAACTGCGGATCGAAGCGCTGCGGAACGCGTCGGCAGCAGCGTCGGACACGCTGCTGCGACTGCACGGCGAGCAAAAACAGGCGGAAGAGGGACTGCTGCACCAGTCGGCGGCGCTACGAAAGCTGGAATCGAGCGAGGCGGAACTGCTGGAATGTTCGCTGCACCTGCGAGACGACGCAGAACGAGCGGCGGCGGAGTGGGAAGCGGCGAACGGACAATTCAGGAGTCTGAACCAGCAAGCAGGAGCACTACAAGGACGAATCGTGTTGCTGCGCGAAGAAAAAGAGGCGCGGACCAAAGAGGTGGACGCGCAGCGCGACGCAATCGTCGGCCTCCGGGCGCGGCGAGAAACGCTGACGCAAATCCTGAACGACCGATCGTATACAGCCGATGCGGTGCAGAAGCTCTTTGCAGCGAATGAACGCGGAGGACACGAGAATTTCCGGGCAGTCGGGGTGCTGGCGGATTACGCGGAAGTGGAGGAGCAGCACGAAGCAGCGATCGAGCAGTACCTTCGCGACGAACTGGAATACGTGGTGGTGGAAACATTCGATCACGCTCGCGCCGGAGTTTCGCTGTTGCGGGAAGAGGTCGGAGGGCGGGCGACGTTCTTCGTGGATTCGCTGCGAAATTTGAGATTGGCAGAGTACGAGCCGATCATGCACTTCCGAGCGGAGGACGGAGTCATCTCGCGGCTGGACAAATTGGTGAATTTCCGCGACCCGCTGGGAGCGGCGGCAAAACAGTTCTTACCCCGGTTGCGATCCGCCTACTTAACCGACGGAGCAGGATCGGCGGAAAAGCTGGCCAACGAAAATCCCCAGTTCGCGTTCGTGACGCCGGATGGAACCTGCTACCAGGGACGAATGGTGACTGGCGGGAGGCCCGATGAAGCGGGTCCGCTGGGAATAAAGCGCGAACTGCGAGCACTGGACGCAGAAGTGGCGCAAATGGAGGAGAAGGCCGAGGGCAACAAGGTAATCCTGGAAGCGCTTACCGCGGACCTGCGGGCTGCCGAGCAGGCATTCGAGGAAATCGGGGCACAACAGCACGCGGCGGAACGCGAGGTATTGAGCGCAAAACACCGGCACGAGCAAACGCACGCGGACCTGGCGCGGCTCGGACTGGAACTCAGCGCGTGCCAAGTCGAACTGGAACGGGTACGGCGCGAGGTCGAGAGCGTGACGGCGCGGGCGGATCGGGCGCGACACCAGCTGGGGGCGGCAACGACAAGCCGGGCGGAAGCGGAATCGGAAAGCACGCGGCTGATCTCGGAACTGCTGGGGCTGCGGAGCTCCGTGCAGGACGCACAAAACGAAGTGGCAACGGGGCGCGAAGAACTGGCCGCGCTCGGCGAGCGCCTGTCGGCTGCGGAAGGCATGTCCGCGCGGCTGCAAGAAGAACGGGCGGAACTGGAGCGACGGGAAAGCGCGCTGCGGACACAAGAAAGCTCGATCCGCGATGAAAAAACCGTGCTCGAACAACAGACGGGGGAATTGACGCAGCAACTGGAAGCACTGCGCGTGGAAAAAGCCCGACTGGAAGCCCGGCAACAGGAAATCGAGGCGGAGTGGGAGCGCGGCCGTACGCAAGTAACGCAAATGGAAGACGCCTTGCGCATGGGAAGACAATTCCTGCAAGAAGTGCGGGAACAGCGGGGGCAGGCGGAAATCGAGCGGGCACGAAACGATTCCGACCGGCAACACCTGCGCGAAACATGCATGAGCGAAGTGAACGCGCAACCGGAGGACCTGATCGCGACGGAAACGGCGTTCATCAGCGGAGAAGAACTGGCGATCGCGGAAACGAATTACCGGGAGATGAAGTCTCGAGTGGAAGCGATGGGCGCAGTGAACATGATGGCGCTGGAAGAGTTCAACGAGTGCGAGCAACGATTCACGTTCCTGACGCGGGAGCGAGACGACCTGTTGCAATCGATTGCCGACACGCAACAGGCCATCATGGAGCTCGATCAGGTGTCGCGCGAGAAATTCGAACACGCCTTCAACGCCATCAACGCCAGTTTCTCCGAGGCATTCCATACGATTTTCGGAGGAGGAACGGCGGAGATGCGGTTGACCGAGCCGGACAGCTCGGGTGACGCCGGGATCGACGTAGTGGCTTCGCCACCGGGCAAGAAGCTGCAAAATATTCTGCTGCTGTCGGGCGGTGAAAAGGCGATGACCGCGCTGGCGTTGCTGATCGCGATTTTCCGATATCAACCGAGCCCGTTCTGCATCCTGGACGAAGTGGACGCACCGCTGGACGAAGCGAACGTGGGGCGATTCACGCGGCTTGTCGGAGAAATGAGCAACCAGACGCAATTTATCATTGTGACGCACAACCGGAAGACGATGGAAACCGGCAGCGTGTTGTATGGGGTCACGATGCAGGAACCCGGTGTGTCCAAACTGGTGAGCGTGCGATGGGAAGGCGATGAAGCGCCGCCGACCAAGCGCCGGGTGGCCACCGCGGCTTCCGCTGCCTGATTCGAGAACGATTTAGTCCTTGTTAGTCCTTGCAGGGCGAGACAAAATTCTCGCCTTTTTTTTCCCGATTGTTTTCCACCGCGAGTTACATTGACATCACCAAGCGCTGCGCTAGAATGCCTTGCGCTTTCTCGGGGGAAAATTTCCCGTGACCGCAACTCCAGTGATGCAAGTTATCCGCGAAACCCAATTTCCCGGCTTAAATCCCGCGGCACGCGGGAAAGTTCGAGACATCTACGATCTCGGCGACAAGCTGCTGATCGTGGCGACGGACCGGTTGTCCGCATTTGACGTGATCATGCCGACACCGATACCGGAGAAAGGGCACGTACTGACGCAGCTGTCGCTGTTCTGGTTCAACCTGCTGAAAGACGTAATTCCCAATCACGTGCTGAGCGCAACGGAATTTCCCGCCCCGTTTGATGTGCACCAGCAAGCGCTGGCAGGAAGATCGATGGTGGTGCGCAAGACGCAACCACTGCCGATCGAGTGTGTGGTACGCGGTTATGTGTCCGGATCGGGATGGAAGGATTACCGCGCGACCGGGAAAATCTGCGGCATCGAGCTGCCCGCCGGGCTGCGGGAATCGGATAAATTGCCGGCACCAATTTTCACGCCGGCGACGAAAGCATCAACCGGGCATGACGAGAACATTTCGTTCGAACGAGCAGCAGCGCTGGTGGGAGAGGATACAGCGGAGCAAGTGCGAGACGTGAGCATCGAAATTTACCGCCGGGCGGCGGAATATGCGGCGCCGAGGGGAATATTGCTGGCGGACACGAAGTTCGAGTTCGGTGTGCTCGAGGGCAAGCTGCTATGGATTGACGAGGCGCTGACGCCGGATTCCTCGCGATTCTGGCCGGCCGCGCAATACGCACCGGGAGGACCGCAATCGTCCTTCGACAAGCAATTTGTGCGCGACTACCTGGAAAGCATCCAGTGGCCGAAAACACCGCCCGGTCCGGAATTGCCCGCGGAGGTAGTAGCGGCGACGCGGGCGAAGTACCGCGAGGCTTACCGAATCCTGGTGGGCCGCGAACTGGATTAAAATCCCCGATCCGAAAATGCCAAGCGTGCGGAGCGTGCGTTCGTGAAAGATCAATTGGAAGGGCTGGTAAACCAGATGGTGGAGCGAGGGATTTTATTCGACGAGGCAGTGGAAGAGTTCGAAAAACGCTTTATCAAGCGGGTGCTCGATCGGGTCGCGGGTAATCAGTCGAGAGCGGCAGGCATTCTGGGAATTCACCGCAATACGCTGAGCCGGAAGATCGTGGAGTACAAGCTGGATCACCGGCGGTAAAGATAACCGCTGAGCACGCGCCGGCGCACAATCCAAAACGGAACGGCTCCCAGGACAAGCCGGGGAGCCGTTACTAATTCCGACGAAGCGCCGATTTAGTTGCTGGGCTTCCTGGTGGCCGGGCGCTTTTTAACGCCAGACTTCTTTTCCTTTTCCTTCGGGATGTCCTCTTCATTCACCTTGGCCTTTTCCCAGTGAAGCATAAAAGCGGGATCGGGATCGTAGGCGGTTAGCGTGCCGGTAAAGCGGACGGGATTGTCCTTTTCCAGCTTTGCCGCATCGGGCTGCGCAACAACCTTTACGTCCATATCCGCGGTGGTCTTGGAATCAAACTCGGCATCGCTGGTGACGAAGGCCACTTTCAACTGGACGGAATCAGTCCCAGGGGTAACCTCGATCAATTTTCCGGGAACATCCGGGAATTCCAGACCGCAAGAAGCGAGCCAAGTAAGTTTGGCCTTGTCGCCACCGGCTTTCAGGTCGGTCATGACCGAAGCGATGGTCATGTCTTTGCGGGCGGCTTCAAGGTCGGTGACGCTGGGCAGCTTGTAACTTGCCGGGCGCTCCGCGGAGCTGGAAGCCAACTGGAGAAGTTCATTGAGTTCGGCATCGGTGAGGTTGTCGCAAGCGGCCTGTTGATAATTGGCGACAACTTTACGCAAATAACTTTTCACCTTGCTGGACTGTTCCTGGTTGGCGCCCTTGGCGGTGACGGCTTTGGCGAAATACCAGAAAGCGTCCATCTGCTGCGGCGGGTTCATGGCCATATAGGATTGACCGATGCGGTAGCTGGTGATGGCATCGTCCGGAGTCAAGGCAAGAACTGCTTTGTAGGATTCAATGGCGGCGGGATAGTCCTTCAGGGTGGTGGAGGCACTGGCGGCGGTGTAATTGAACAGGATTTTCGGCTGCTGCTTCTGCTTATCGAAGTCTTCCTGGCTCATGTTGTCCGGCTTCTTGAGATCGGTAAGAGTCTTCAGGCCATCCTGGGCGGCCTGGCGAGCCTTGGTAGCTTGTGCTTGATCGGTTGGCGGCGGGTTGAGATTGCTGTAGGCGAAAGCGCGGGCGTAATAAGCCTGGTAGCGGATCGGCGGTTCCACTTTATCGCCAAGTGCAAGCAGCTTGTCGGCGTACTCCATGACCTTGGCGTAGTTCTTCAGCTGGCTGTAGGCGTTGTAATAAAGCGGATACACATAGATCAGCAGTGCAGACTGCGGATACTTGGCGACGAAATCGTCGAGTTGACGGATTTGTGCGGTCGGATCCTTGGTGGCCTGAGCGGCCGTATAGGAATTGTATTCCGCCATCGTGTAGGCAGGCTTGGCACCGGCGTCTTGTCCCTGGGCGGGAGCTTGTGCGCGCGCTTCACGTCCCGGTGCGCTGCCGGCGATCAGACAAAGCCCAGCAATGACCGCCACGCTCGCCATTTTACGAATTGCATTCATTTAAGGTTTCTCCTCGCTCAAGTGCGACCTGATGATGATGTGTCCTCGTGCGCCCCAGAATCGATGTTGGGGAAATACCTTGGGTGTGAAACTTTGGGATTATAAGAAAGCCGGTCCGCGTCCGCAAGGCGCGTTTGGAGAAACGACTTAAGAACTTAAGGATAGGTATCCATGAAATCGCTGGGAAAGCGAACCTCCGCAGTGGCAACGGCCGTTTTGCGATCGGCGGTCTGAAGCCGGGCCGCGCGCACCCGATGCTATATCAGATGATTTTCGCATAAAATTGGTGGCTTATACGAGGAAGAAAAAATGGCGGACAAATCGGCAGAAACCATAACGAACGGGTACAAGCCGTTGCAAGGCAAAGCGGCGCTGGTAACCGGCGGAGGGCGCGGAATCGGGAAGGCTGTCGCGATGCGATTGGCGCAGCTGGGCGCAGAGGTGGGAATCTGCGGGCGAAATGAGCAGCGGCTTGCGGAAACCGCCGCAACTCTGCGGACGATTGCCTCGCGGGTGCACCACCAGGTGGCGGACGTATCGGACGCCGCACAAGTGCACGACCTGGTGAGCCGCACCGAGGAGATGCTGGGACCGATCGCCATTCTCGTGAACAATGCCGGCATTGGACTATTCGGGCCGGCACACGAAAAGAGCGAAGAAGAATGGGATGTGGTTCTCAATACCAATCTCAAGGGGGTATTCCTGGTTTCCCGGGAAGTGGCACCGCGAATGATCCGTCGAAAAGCCGGGGACATCATCAATATCAGCTCGCTAGCGGGCAAGAATACCTTTGCAGGAGGCGGAATTTACTGCGCGTCGAAGTGGGGATTGCAAGGCCTCACGGCATGCATGGCGGAAGACCTGCGGGAGCATGGAATCCGGGTTAGCGTCGTGTGTCCAGGAAGCGTGGCGACGGAATTCTCAGGAAAGACCAAGGATGCGGGGCGAGCGCTAGCGGTGGAAGACGTGGCGCACGCGGTGGAGATGATGGTGAGACAGGGTGCGGGCAGCTTCGTAAGCGAAGTGCAGTTGCGGCCGCTGCGGAAGAGCTGAGGGTGGGAGCGGCCACAATTTTGTCTTGACAATTGTCGTTATAACAGATATTGTACGGGAATGCGCTCCCGAGGCAACCGCCGGCAACCCGCGCTTCCCATCGAAGACCAGACTTTCATCGCACTGCTGAAGACCGCGGACGGCCTGAGCCAGCAAGCGGAACAGTTGCTGAAGGCCGGCGGCCTCACCGGCACGCAATACAACGTGATGCGCATTTTGCGTGGGGCAGAGCCAGCGGGC
Source organism: uncultured Acidobacteriota bacterium (assembly GCA_963819745.1). Taxonomy (GTDB): domain Bacteria; phylum Acidobacteriota; class Terriglobia; order Acidiferrales; family UBA7541; genus Acidiferrum. The sequence continues at coordinate 89,041 of CAWFXG010000009.1, forward strand.
CTGGCTTGCAGCGAGATCAGCGTGCGGATGATTTCACACGATCCGGACATGACGCGCCTGCTGGATCGCATGGAACGGAATGGGCTGATTACCCGGCAGCGGCAAACCGATGATCGCCGGGTGGTGAAAGCCCGGGTTACGGCCAAGGGACTGGATATGCTGAAGCTGCTGGACCAGCCGGTGCACGAACTGCACAAGCGGCAGTTCCGGCAAGTTCCCGCGGCGCGTCTGAAGACCTTGACAGAACTGCTGAAGCAGATTCGCGGCGAAGAGTAAGGCCGAATGCAGTGATGGTTTTGAAGCAAGACGAGACAGCAAAAAAGGAGAACAATCCATGGGCCAAACATTCACACGAATAGCACTCGCTACCAGCTTGGCGGCATTTTTATCGGTGCCGGCGCCGGCGGCGACATCCAAGTGGCAGATCGATCCGGCGCATTCGGCGGCGCAATTCTCCGTGCGGCACCTGGCGATTTCCACGGTGCGGGGAGCATTCAGCAGTGTCAAGGGAACGGTCAATTTCGACGACAAGGATGTCACCAAGTCCAGTGTAGACGTGACCATCGATGTTTCCACCGTCGATACGCGTGAACCGAACCGCGACAAAGACCTGAAGAGCGACAGGTTTTTCGATGTGGCCAACTATCCGACGATGACCTTCCGGTCGAAGAAAGTGGAACAAGCGGGAGCCGGAAAACTCAAGGTTACGGGCGACCTGACCATTCGAGGAGTCACCAAGGAAGTGGTACTCGACGTGGACGGCCCCACGGCGCCGGTGAAAGATCCGTGGGGGAACCAGCGCGCCGCGGTAAGCGCGACAACCAAGGTAAACCGGCAGGATTATGGAGTGAAATGGAACGCCACGATGGATAACGGCGGCGTGGTGGTGGGCGATGAGGTATCAATCACGATTGACGTGGAGATGGTCCAGCAGCCGACCAAGTAGCTGCTCTCGCAACGAGCGCAGGAACGCGGGAGGCGGGCAGATGCACCGCCCGCCTCTTTCCCTACATCCAAGTGGTGCTTCCGCAATTCATGAAAAGAGGATGAAGCCATGTTGAATCCCGCGCCTACCCAAGTGGCCCTTAATGAAATCGTCCGAAACCGGTGGAGCCCGCGTGCATATGCGGAGACCTCGGTCGGAGCGGACATCCTATACAGCCTGTTTGAGGCGGCGCGCTGGGCGCCGTCGTGCGCCAACGAACAGCCCTGGGCTTACATCGTCGCGCGGAAGGAAGACCCAGAGGTATTCGCAAGATTGGCCGGGATTTTGGTGGAAGGTAATGGATGGGCAAAGAAAGCACCGGTGCTCGCGCTTTCCTTAGCGCACACGAGATTTCAGAAGGATGGAAGCCCGAACCGGCACGCCTTCCATGACGTCGGAAGTGCCAGCGCCCAACTGACGTTTGAAGCGAATTGGCGAGGGTTGCTGGTTCACCAGATGGCTGGATTTGATGAGGCCAAGGCGCGAGAGGTATTTCAGATTCCGCCAGACTGGGAGCCGGTGGCGGCAATGACGATCGGATATCCGGGCGACCCGGAAACATTGCCAGAGCGGGTGAAACAGCGGGAGTTGGCGCCGCGAACACGCAAGCCCCTGAGCGAATTTGTCTTGTCCGGCAGCTGGGGGCATACTGCTCCTTACGTGGTGACATAAGAGCGACCGAGGTAGCACCGGCCGAGCCATGCACAGCACTATCGAATTCCTCTTGCATCACGGGTACGTGGTGCTCCTTGGTTGGGTGTTTGTCGAACAACTGGGCATTCCCGTACCATCCCTGCCGATTCTGTTGGCCGCCGGAGCATTGGCCGGCACGGGGCATTTGAATTTTTTTGTTTCGCTGCTGGCGGCGGTGGCCGCCGCGGTTGCGGCGGATCTGATCTGGTTCGAGCTGGGGCGGCTGAAGGGCATCAAAATCCTGCAGTTACTCTGCAAGATTTCGCTGGAGCCGGATTCCTGCGTACGACGCACGCAAGGGGTGTTTTCCAAAGAGGGCGCAAGATCCCTGCTGTTTGCGAAGTTCTTGCCGGGTTTGAACACGGTGGCACCCCCGTTGGCCGGGATTTTTCACATGCGTGCCAGCCGTTTCTTGCTTTTTGACGCCGCCGGAGCAAGTCTCTGGGCCGGAACATTTCTGGGGCTGGGCTTCATCTTCAGCAATCAAATCGAGCGAATCGCGGATCACCTGGCCGCGCTGGGCGGCGGGCTGGTGGTGATCGTGGTGGCGGCGCTGGCTTCCTACATCGGCTGGAAATTCATCGGCCGGCAGCGATTCCTGCGCGAGCTGCGCATTGGCCGGATCAGCGTTGACGAACTCAAGCAAAAGATCGACGCAGGCGAAAATCTCATTATCGTGGACTTGCGGCACTCGTTGGACTTTGAAGCCGAGCCGGAAACCATCCCGGGGGCGTTTCGGATGGATGCACAGCAGCTAGAGGCCAAGACGGACCGGTTCCCGAGTGACCGGGAAGTCATCCTCTATTGCACTTGACCAAACGAAGCCACGAGCGCCCGTGTGGCGCTCCTGCTAAGAAGGCAAGGCGTGCAGCGCATCCGGCCCCTGCAAGGCGGCCTGGAAGCCTGGCGCAAGCACGGGTACCCGCTGGCGAACGTCGTGCTGACGCAAATTGCGGCGGCTGATCCGGCGGAATCCGTCATTCCGCCGACCGCCTGACGATCAAGTCTAAAGAGAAACCTACAGGCGCGGCAGGACAATCCCGCTTTGGGCCTGATACTTCCCTTTTTTATCCTTATAGCTGACTTCGCAATCCTCGTCGGATTCGAAGAACAGGACCTGGCATAGCCCTTCGTTGGCGTAAATCTTGGCGGGGAGAGGAGTGGTGTTGCTGATCTCGAGGGTAACGAAGCCCTCCCACTCCGGCTCGAAAGGGGTTACGTTGACGATGATCCCGCAACGCGCGTAGGTGGATTTGCCGAGGCAAATCGTCAGGACATTGCGCGGAATCCGAAAATATTCGATGGAGCGCGCCAGCGCGAAGGAATTGGGCGGGACAATGCAGACATCGCCCTTGTACTCGACCAGCGAACGGGGGTCAAAGTGTTTGGGATCCACGATGGTGGAATTTACGTTGGTGAAAATACGGAATTCATCGGCAACGCGAATGTCGTAGCCATAGGAGGAGACTCCATAACTGATGACACCTTCACGAACCTGACGGTCGGTGAACGGCTCGATCATCTTGTCCTCCAGCGCCTTCCGCCGGATCCACTTGTCTGGCTTAACGGACATCCATGCCTCCTGGAATGTATGGCAGCAAATTGCAGCCGAAAAGAATCCCAAAGTGTAGAGCAGGCACACGTCCTTGACAACCTGCAACGTACCTTCTAGCATCTGCCATTCAGATATGCGGAGGCATTTGTGATCAAGTTGGACATCGTCAACGCGGTGGTCACCTCGGCCAACATCAGCCGTACCAAGGCGGAGCAGGCGGTCGAAACCGTGTTTGAGTCATTGAAGAACGCGTTGGGACGCGGGCAGCGCATCGAATTGCGCCGTTTCGGGGTGTTTAGCGTGAAGCCTCGGAAGACGGGTATCGGACGAAACCCTCGAACGGGAGAAGAAGTCAACATTCCTCCAGGCAAAGCGGTGCGGTTCAAGCCCGGCAAAGAGCTGCAAGGGTTAGAAGCCCCGGCCAAGGCTGCGCAGTAATCCCACCCCGCTATTTTGTACAGGGCCTTCGTTACTGTTTGAAACGTCCCGTTTTGCACAAATTTTGGCGTTGTGTTGTACTCGTTGAGTAGCGTCTTTTCGTTAATTCCCGGGTTTCCCGTGACCGACTCGCTCCAGCGCACCGGCCTGTATGAACCCCCAGATACCGTTCCCTGGGCGCCTGCGGCTTCCTCACGATCTTATTTGCTGGCGACCACGCAGCGGCCTTCTCTTAAGTCCCTGCTGGTAGCGTGCGGACTCTTTTTCATCACATTTTGCACCTGCCTGATCGCTGGAACGCAGTTCGCGGCGGCCTTTGCCGATGACCAGCCGGTTTCCTGGCAAGAGTTTCTGTCCGCTTTGACGCTCACCTACCGCCATCCGGGCGGGCTGGCGAAAGGCCTGCCATTTGCGCTGACGCTCCTGGCAATACTGCTCGCTCATGAGCTCGGACACGTTTTCGCGTGCCGACACCATCAGATTCGAGCCAGCTATCCATTTTTTATTCCTGCGCCGACGCTGATTGGAACTTTTGGGGCGTTCATCCTGATTCGGTCGCCGATTCGGACCACGCGGGCGCTGTTTGACGTCGGCGCGTCAGGGCCGATCGTAGGTTTCGTGTTCGCGATTCCCGCCCTTGCCTATGGCGTGATTCATGCGAAGTGGATTCCCGGGTTATCCAACCATTCGGAATTTGTCTTCGGCGTTCCGCTGGCGCTTCGCGCGTTGATTGGTGTGCTGCATCCGGGCGCACCGGTTCACGATTTCCTGCTTCACCCGGTGGGGCGTGCGGCGTGGGTCGGACTCTTCGCGACCTCGCTCAACCTTTTGCCGGCGGGACAATTGGATGGAGGCCACATCCTGCGGTCCTTGACGCCCCGAGGACATCGCTACATTTCGTTCGGTATTCCCGCCTGCCTGTTAGGACTGGGTTTGCTGCATTTCTGGTACGGATGGTTCGTGTGGGCAGCGCTGCTGCTGGGACTTCTGTTTCTGCGTTCCGCGCCGATGTATGACGCGACACCACTGGACCGGGGTCGAAAGCTAGCCGCCGTCATCGCACTGTTGGTCTTTCTACTTTGTTTCATGCCCGCGCCAATTTAGCTTTGGATTCCTGTTGACCTCGCGGAACCACCCGATATGATTCGTCGTCTGTTCCCGAGCCTTTCGTGCTCCAGTTAACCAAATGACGCCACTTGTCCGCACCTTGGGTCTTCGCGATCTGCTGCTTCTTTTTGTGGGCTCGGTCATCGGATCCGGCATTTTTTTGACGCCCGGGCTGATCCTTCGCCAGGTGGATGGGTCGATTGGCCTCTCGCTGCTGATCTGGCTTGCAGGCGGCGTGCTTTCCTTGCTTGGCGCACTGACGTATGCGGAACTGGCAGCCACCAATCCGGAAGCGGGCGGACTCTATTGCTTCATCCGCGATGGATTTGGCCGAGTGCCGGCGTTCTTGTACGGGTGGTGCCTTTTTCTGGTAATTGCCAGCGGCTCCGTGGCAGCTCTGGCACGGGCGTTCACGCGCTACTTTACGGAAATTATTCCACTGTCGACGACAGGAGCAACCGTTCTGTCCGTGGTGATGATTGCGGTCGTCACGGCAGTGAATGTATGGGGCACGCGCAAGAGTTCGGACCTGCAGAACTGGACCACGTTGATCAAGTTGAGTCTGATCGTGGTGCTCAGTGGTGTACTGCTGGCCATGGGGCGACACGCTGGAGAGCTTTCCGGGGCGATGGGCACGTCTCTACACGGTTCTTCCCTGCTATCGAATTTCGGCCTGGGAATGATTGCGGTGCTGTGGGCCTATGAGGGATGGCAGTTCGGGACGTACAGCGCGGGCGAAGTTATGGAGCCTCAGAAAAATTTCCCACGCGCCTTCCTGCTGGGTTCGCTGATTCTGGTTGGGCTATACCTGGTGGCCGTATTCGCTTACCTGATCGCGCTAGGACCCGCGGCGGCGACCGCGAGCGACGCCATCGCCGCCACCGCGGTGGGAGCGGTGTTAGGCCCCTGGGCCGGCAAAGTCATCGCGCTGACCATCCTGATTTCGACGTTCAGCGCCGCGAATAGCGTGATACTCACGGCTCCGCGTGTGTTTTATGCCATGGCCAACGACAATCTTTTCTTCAAACAGTTGGCGGAGGTTCATCCACGTTTTCGCACGCCGGCGGCGGCAGTGATAGCGCTGGGCGTGTGGTCCGCAGTTCTCGCGGCGGCAGGAAAATTCGCGGAGCTCATTGGCGGCGTCATTTTTATCGGGTGGATTTTCTATGGGCTGGGCGCCGCGGCCATCTTTCCCTTGCGGCGGGCATCGCAGGGGAAGCCAATTCCGTACCGGGTTCCCGGCTATCCGTGGACGCCAATCGTTTTCGTCCTGGCCGCCGCCGCCATTGTCGGCAACGCGGTTTACCTGGCCTTTCGCGATCCCAGCCAGTTCAAAAACTTGGCGATCGCGATTGTGATTTTCCTGCTGGGCTTGCCTGCGTATTTTTTCTGGCGAAAGAAATCCGCAAATTGAAACGTTCACCACATCGCCGTGCTGATCGACCGGGCCGGCAAAGTAATCCGCAAAGTCTTGCCTTTCGACGCGAGGCTCACCGCAGCGTCCGCAATTCGGCTGTTCATCAGTTGCGCTACGAACCCACCTTCGGGAGTTTCAAAGGCCATGACACGCACGCCCTTGCTCGTACCGGTCGTCTGAAGGCGCACCGCCCCCGGCCGCACGAACTTGCTGAAGTGCGCCAGGTAGTAGTACGTACCGGTATAGGTGACTTCGTGGGTTTTCTTGTTAATGATGACCACAGGATGCTGCTCGTTCGGATCGGGATTGCCGTGCACCGGTGAAACCGCCCAGGGACCGCCGGTCTCATCCAGAATGGCGTTCCAGTAAAGCCAGGCGGAGGTGCCTGCCTCCAAATCGCTGAAAATGGTGTTTCCCCAGTAGTTGCCGTCGTCGAAGTCATACACCGGCAATTTTTTGGAGCGCGAGATGCCCGCTTCGTACGCGTAGCAGAATTCATCCATCCAGAAAGGCAGGTCCGGATAGCGGGCCTTCAGTTTGGCGATTTTGTCAAAATTCTTGTAGTCGTAGCCGTGGTACGCGACCACGCTGACAAATTTTCGCGCTGCAGGATCATCCAGCACCACCGGGTAGCGCTTGTAGGCCTCGCGCCGCTCGGGCGCTTCGCTCATCATCAGCTTGGTGGTCAACCCGGACTGCTGCACCGCCGGCCCTACGAAATCACGCAATAAGACGCGGATTTCCGGATACTTGATTTTGGTGTACACACTTTCAGGTTCATTGAACAGGCTCAGATAGTCGACGGTAATACCACGCTTCTTGTATTCCTCCAGGTACCGGACAAAATATTTGGCCAATGCGGGATAGTATTTCGGCTGGACGTCCTGGCGCTTCTTCACATCATAAAGCATCCAGTCCGGCGGATAGTCGATGGGCGCCTGTAAGGCGAAGCGCCCGTATTTTTGCGCGCGAAGAATGTAGGTTCCGACGCCGGTCGGAGCAAAATCACGCTCGACGGAAAAATCTTTCAGGTCCACGTCGCCGGGCGTGTCGTCATACGTGAACCAGGGTCCCGCGGACTGGAAGTCCGTGCCCGCCAGGGGAGTCTTCATGGCGGTAAAACCGGCGCCGTCTTTGGCATCAAATAGAGAACGCAAGACTTCTTCCTGCTTCTGCTCGGGCAACGTGTTGAGCGTGATGATACCGGCTTCCATGATGGAGGCGCCGAAGCCGTCCATCTTTTGGTATTTCTGAGCGTCGTTAATCTGAAATGTGGCGTTTCTGGCGGGCGCGGAATCCGAGAACTGGAGGGCCTGCTTCTCAGACAAACGGTCTCCTGCTTTCGACGATACGTACACCTTCACGGTTTGGGCGCTGGTGCCAAAGGCCAACGCAAAGGCGAAGGGCAATAAAGGCGTGAGGCGGAGAAACACTTGTCGATTTTGAAGTATCATGGCGCCTCCGTCGGCGAACTTTTGCGGAAATGTGAAGACGATTTGATATGGCGCGTAGGTGCGTGTCAAGCGGCTTGCACGCCTGATGCAACAAATTCTTTGCGGAGATCCATGCATGGGGCAACTGGCGATCACAGGCGGCAAGAAAACCAAGGGTAAAGACTTCCCGGTGTGGCCCATCTACGATGACGCCGAACGCCGTGGGCTGGAATCTGTGCTGAACAGCCGCATCTGGTGGCGAACGCCGGGAACGAAAACGCTGGAGTTCGAGCAGGCCTTTGCGCGTTTTCATGGAGCAAAGCACGGGATTGCTGTAACGAACGGCACGGCGGCACTGGAAGTAGCCATTGCCGCGTTGGGAATTGGGCCTGGAGACGAAGTGATCGTGCCGGATTTTACGTTTATCGCCACGGCGAGCTCGGTCCTTTGCGCCGGAGCGCTCCCGGTGATGGTGGACGTAGCGAAAGAGAGTTTGTGCATCGATGTCGAACTCGCCGAAGCGGCAATTACGCCGCGAACCAAGGCGATCGTCGCGGTACATATGGGAGGGAATCCCGCTGACGTCGACGCGCTTGGTGAGCTGGCGCGTCGCCGCGGCCTGCCACTGATCGAAGATTGCGCGCACGCGCATGGGTCGGAGTGGAAGGGGCAAAGAGTCGGATCCTTCGGCACCGCGGGCACGTTCAGCTTTCAATCCGGGAAGTTGATGACCGCGGGCGAAGGCGGAATCATCCTCACAAATGACGATGGGTTCGAACGCAAGGCGCGAAGCACGCACGATTGCGGCCGGCTGCCGGGGGAATGGTTCTACAGCCATTACGCATACGGCTCCAATTACAGGCTGAGCGAATGGCAGGGAGCGGTGCTCAGTGCGCAACTGACGCGTCTTGACGAGCAGACCCGCCGGCGTCACAACAATTCCCGGCTGCTGGACAAATTGCTGGCGGAAATTCCGGGGATCACGCCGCAGCAATTGGACCGACGGTGCACGCGCGACGGCCAGTACGCTTACATATTCCATATCGACACGCGGGAATTTGCCGGCGCGAGCGTCGATCGATTGATCCAAGCGATGATTGCCGAAGGAATTCCCAACCAAGCGAGCTATCCGGCAGTGCACGGGCTCGATGTGTTTCGCAACGGCGACTACCGCAAGCGGTTGCACGGCGAGCAAGCGACCGATCCGCATTCATTTCTTAAAGCCGGCTTTCCGCAAACCTTGCGTGCGGCATCGGAAACCATCTGGATCCCTCAACCAGCCCTGTTGGGCGACGAAGAAGACATGCAGGAAATTGTGGCCACCTGGAAAAAGATTCACCGGTGCGCCAAAGAACTGGTGTGAAGTACGGCGCAACCGTCGCTCCCAGCGCCTGCCGGTTGCGTGTCCTAAGCTTTTGCGGCTCTCTGAGCTGCTTTAAGAATAGTGCGCTTCATGCGGTTCTCACCGGCCCAGTACAAGCTGATTTCGTGGCCGTCGGGATCATTCAGATAGGCGTGCCGCCAGCCCCAGGGCATCATGCTGGGCAATTTGGTGATATAGAAGTTCTTCTGCCGAAGTTTGCGGCAAAAATCGTCGAGGTCCCGCACTTCAAAATAGAGCCGTACACCATCGCTGGCGATGGAAACGTCTGCGCCCGCCTGATGGAGAGCTAAGCTTCCGTCGCCACCCGGGGCGCGGAGGCGCGCATAAACAAGTGTGTTTTCGTAGCGAAAATCTTCAATCAGTTTGAAGCCGAGGAGATCGCGATAAAAACCCAACGACCTTTCGACATCTTTGACATATACCATGGCGTGATTGAAGGTTAGCTTGCCCTGATCCTCCCCCGCCGCGTGTATTCCGCCAGTTGACGACTTGCGACCCTTGGCGCGTGTCGATACTTTGGAAGGCGTTCCCGATCCTTTGGTTCGCGTCTTTTTTGGTCTTGTTTTCTTCATGGTTTACCTATTCTCGCAATCCGCGCCAGTATTGCCACGGAGCCTTCGACTGTCAAGCCGCCGGCTCAATTACAGCAGGCTCAGCGGGTCCATATCGACCAGCACCGATGTCTGAGGAACTTGCTTTGCGTCGCAATAGCTCATGGCCCCGGCAAGAATCTTCGTCAGCAGCGACCGCTTCGGCGATTTCAGTAAAAACTGGAAGCGGTGCTCTTTTTTCAATCGAGCAAGCGGCGCGGCAGCCGGACCCAGAACTCGCACTCCCTGGTTATCGTAGGGCGAAAAGTACTCGGAGAGTTCCCGCGACCAGCGGATGGCCTTTTCCAAGCTGGTGTCCCGAACAATGATGTTCGCCAGGGTTGTGAACGGCGGGTACGCCATTACCCGGCGGAAGTGCAGTTCACGCTCGAAGAAGGAAATGTAGTCCTGCCGAACGGCATCCTGAATGGCGTAATGCTCCGGATAAAAAGTCTGAATGAGCACGCGGCCGGCCAAGTCGCCCCGCCCGGCACGTCCGGCAACCTGGGTAAGCAGCTGAAAGGTGCGTTCCGCGGCACGAAAGTCCGGAAGGGTGAGTAGCGAATCCGCGCTGACCACGCCCACGAGGGTTACGCGGTGGAAGTCGTGGCCCTTGGCCAGCATTTGCGTGCCGACCAGAATGTCAAGGGCGCCGGCCGCAAATGCGCCCAGCGTTTCCTGATATTGGGCTTTGGTTCGCGCGGTGTCGCGGTCGAGCCGCGCGATGCGCGCACCTGGAAATTCCTTGCGCAAGCGCTCTTCAAGCTGCTCCGAGCCTTCTCCGAAGAAATAGACGTACTTCGATTGGCATTTTGGACATTCCTTGGGCACAGACTGGATGGCGCCGCAGTAATGACACTCCAGGCGGTTGCGGTATTTGTGATAGGTCATCGAGATGCTGCAATTCGCGCATTGCACCGATGCGCCGCAGCTCCGGCACAGCACAGACCAGGAATACCCGCGCCGGTTGATCAGCACCAAGACCTGCGTTCTCTGCGCCAAGCACTCTTCGATGCCCGTATGCAGCGCCGAGCTGATCGGACTGGTCTGGTGGGTCTTCTGAAACTCTTCGCGCAAGTCGATTACTTCCACGGCAGCCATGGAACGATTCGCCACGCGCGACGCAATGGTCAGGAGCTCGTATTTTCCGGCACGAGCATGATGAAAACTTTCCAGTGAGGGCGTAGCCGAACCCAGCAGCGCCACGGCCCCCTCCATTTTCGCCCGCATTACGGCCACATCGCGCCCGTGGTACCTCGGCGTCTCCTCCTGCTTGTAGCTGCTTTCCTGCTCCTCATCGACAATAATCAAGCCAAGATTCTCGACGGGTGCAAACACAGCGGATCGCGTGCCGACCACCACGCGGGCCTCGCCATTGCGTACGCGCCGCCATTCACGAACGCGTTCCACATCGCTGAGCGCCGAATGCAGAACGGCGACGCCTTCGAACCGTGCGCCGAACCAGGCCCGGCATTGGCGGCCAACCCATAGCGTCAACGCGATCTCTGGAACCAGGACGATGGCGGTCTTGCCCCGCGCCAACGTCTCCTGAACGCTGCGCATGTAGACTTCCGTTTTCCCGCTGCCGGTAACGCCGTGTAGCAGCAACACGCCAAATTCCCCCAACTCGAAGCGTGCGCGAATCGCGCCCAAGGCACTCTCTTGCTCAGGGTTAAGTGCGTGCGCCGGCGGTTCGTAGCCCGCGTCGAAGGGATCCTCCGCCGGATCTACGCGCTCCTCCCAGCTATCCACAAGCCCGTTACGCAACAACCGCTCCACAACGCCGCGAGAAACCCCCGCTAGCTTCAATAGCTGGGGCAGAGGAAGCGGGCCACGCTCTTGCAGCAACTCCTGAATTCGACGGACCATTTCGCCGGGATCTTCGGGCGCATTTGCCTCCGCATTTGCCTCCGCATTTGCCTCCGAATTCGCCCAGCCGGTTCCCCTTGCCGGGCTTTGCCCCATCTTCCAGGCAACAATGCGTTGCGTCTTGGCTTTTCGACCTGAAACGCTTTCGCGAATATCAATCAATCCGAAGCGCCGCAGGCGTTCCAGCAAAGCCGCATCCACTCCGAGTCTTGCGGCCGCGGCTGCGGTCAATGTCCCGTCGCTCTTGTCTCGGAGCTTCGCCAGGAAAACCGATTCCAGCCGCGTCAAGCCATGCGATAACTCGCCTCCGCTGAGGCTTGCCGCGGCTTCACGGCCCGCATCGAGCAGGACCATCTGTCGCCGGGTGCGAAGCTCCGTAACCGGCGGCAGCATGGAGCGAAAAACCTCGCCTACGGGTGCCACATAATATTTCGCCATCCATTGCGCCAATTCGATAAGCGCCGGCGTGAGCGCCGAAACTCCATCCAGAACCCGGGTAATCTCGCGAATTTTTGTTTTCGGCGGAGCTTCGGCAACCTTCTCGACAACTACGCCGACCAAGGACTTCTTACGAAACGGAACAAGTACGCGAGTGCCTGGATAAACCGAAGAAGACAGAGCCTGCGGCACCGCGTAAGTAAACAGCGTACGCAGCGGCACCGGCAGGGCTACATTGCAAAAGGAAGACGACATGGGAACCGCTAGTGTACCAGCAGGCCCTTGGACAATGACGGGGGGCAAGTCGAGCGACGCTATCGGCTGATCAGAATGATCCCAACGAAAATAGCAACAATGCCGCACCACTGCCGCCGGGACACATTCTCCCGCAGGAAAATGGCGGCAAGAATGACCGTCATGGCTCCGTACAGAGACGCCAGCACACTTACAATCGATACTTGCGCGAAGGTCATCCCGATGTTGTTTAGAACAAACGCGCCCGTGTCGAGGAAACCCATGGCCGCAAGCCGCGCGTACAGCCATCCCTCTTTCGGAAGTGCCACCACCTGGTGGGAAAAAAGGAGCACCGCAAAGGTAATCACCGAAGATGTCAGCCGAATCATCCAGACCGTTGCGGCATGGCCGACCGAGGGTACGATGAACGTCCCGAGCAACCAGAACAGTATTCCGAAGCCGATTGCGGAAATAGCGGCAGGCAATATTCCCGTGTGCCGCTTTGTTTCCTCGCGCGGTGCCAATTCGCCGGAAGAAACAGGGCGCTCCGAGGTTCCGCCTTCAGAACGTACGGCTTCTCCACGCGCGACAGTAATCGCTCCCGCTAGAATGAGGACAATGCCGCTCACGGAAATCCCCGTCAAAACTTCACCCGTAAAGAACGAGAGGATCATCGTCAGCGCCGGATAGCTGGCGGAGAGCGGTGCGACCACGGCCATTTTGCCGGTCTCGAAAGACCGGTACAGCGCGAGAGTTGCGACGCTGTTCAGAATTCCCGCAAGCGCGCCCCAGGCCCATGGCCGCCAACCGGAACCGTCCATCAAATGTCCGAACCCCGGCCCCAATCGCAACAGAATCGTCAGAAGAAGAAATCCGCTGAACTGCATGTACAACGTAGTGCGCAAGTAGCCGATGCGGTGGGTAGCGAATCGAGCGAGAAAATCGGAGCCGCCCCAGGCCAGCGCCGTCAGAAGCCCCAGCAAAACGCCCATGCGACTAGGCGGGCTTACCCTTCTTGACTTGAAGGCCAAGCACGGCCATCACTTTTTGTAAATCTTTCCAGACTTCGCCCTTGGCGGAGGGATTGCGCAGCAGATACGCGGGATGATAGGTGGCCATTAATTTTCTGCCGCGGAAGTCCAGCCATTCGCCGCGGAATCCGGAAATGCCGCGATTGGTTCCGAGCAGGGTTTGTGCCGCGACGCTGCCCAGGCAGACGATCACCTTCGGGGCGATGGTGTCAATTTGGCGGTGCAGGAATGGCGAGCATTCGCTGACTTCGTCGCGTTCCGGAGTGCGGTTTTCCGGGGGCCGGCACTTCACCACGTTCGCAATGTACACATCCTTGCGCTGCAATCCCATGGCCTCGATCATCTGTGTCAGTAGCTTGCCGGCGCGGCCCACGAACGGCAGCCCCTGCAGATCCTCATCGCGCCCCGGTCCTTCGCCGACAAACATGAGCTGAGCGTTGGCATTGCCATCGCCGAAGACAATCTTGTTGCGAGTCGTGTGCAGTTTGCAGCGAGTGCAATCGCCCAGGTCCGTTCGAATCTTCAATAGCGTATCGTCCGCGACTTTGCTCACTTGATCGAAGAGCGACGCTTTCGCGCCTGGGAACACCGCCGGCAAAGATGGCCTGGGAGCAGGCTGCGCCACGCCGGGTGCGGATGACTTCGGAGCTGCTTTGGGCAATTTGTTTTCCTCGGCAACGGATATCGGCTGGACCGGACTCGGAGCAGGCGACTCCGTTACTACTGCTGCCTCATATCCAACGGCTTGGCGGTCGCGATAAAACAAGCGCACACCCATATCTTCGTGGTAGCGAAGCCGTTCGACAATTTTCTGGCGGATTGCGTCCGATAGCGGCTCGGGCATGGTCAGATCGCAGAGCGTTCCGAGGAACGCAAGACCGCTCGCAGGCGAACCACTTCATCGAGGATGCGTGCGGCGACTTCACTCTTGGTCATGCGAGGCAAAGGCAAGTCTCGGCCGTCCCGGGCGAACAGCGTCACAATGTTCGTATCATGATCGAACCCGGCGCCCTCCGCGGTTACGTCGTTGGCGACGATCAGATCAGCGTTCTTGGCAGCAAGTTTCTTTCTGGCGTTGTCTGCCACATGGTCGGTTTCGGCGGCGAACCCGACGAGCAAGCGGTCGCCCTTATTTTTGGCGGCGGTCGCCAGGATGTCCGCAGTCGGCTCCAGCGCCAAAACGAACGGTTCGTTGTTGCGCTTGATCTTGCGGTCCGCTTTTTCCGCGGGACGATAGTCCGCAACCGCCGCGGCCAGAATTGCTATCGAACAATCAGGAAAATGTTGCGTTACCGCCCCGGCCATTTCTTTCGCGCTGCGCACGTCGATGCGTTCCACTCCAAACGGTGTTTCCAGCGAAGTTGGCCCGCTCACCAGAATTACGCGCGCGCCACGCTGTGCTGCTTCGGCGGCCACTGCATAACCCATCTTTCCGGACGACCGGTTGGTCAGGTACCGTACCGGATCAATATCTTCGCAGGTAGGTCCGGCGGTAATCAGCACGGTTTGCCCGGCCAATTCGCGGTTGGCATGCAACGTCTCGAGAACCGCAGCGACAATCTGCTCTTGCCCGGCCAGGCGTCCCGCTCCGGTCATACCGCACGCGAGATAACCCTCGTCGGGATCCACGACCTTCACTCCGCGGGCGCGCAGCACCGCGAGATTTTCCTGGGTCGCCGCATGATTCCACATGTTCACATTCATGGCCGGAGCCACAACCACGGGCGCCGTGCTGGCAAGATACAACGTGGAAAGAAAATCGTCGGCGATGCCTCGGGCGAATTTGGCAAGGATGTCGGCGGTAGCGGGGGCCACCAGCAGCAAATCCGTTCGCTGCGCCACGGCTATATGCTCGATGGCGCTCTCCAGGTTGGCTTCACCTGTATTCGCACTCTCGAACAGGTCGGTTATGACTTTCTGGCCGCTCAGCGCCGCGAAAGTCAAAGGCGTCACGAATTCCCGCGCGGACCGGGTCATGACCACTTGAATGGTGAAGGATTCCTGCTGCAGTCGCCGGACCAGTTCCGCTGCCTTATACGCCGCGACGCCGCCGGTTACGCCAAGAGTAATTCGCATCTCATTCCTCGATGCCAGAAAGTCTCAGGCACGCCTGGCCCGGCTTACTTGCGGCGCTTGTTGCCGTCCTTATCCTCGTCGATCGAGTGCGGTTCCGTGAAGTCGTATTCCAGTAACTGGTGCTCCAGTTCTTCGCACGCGATTCGCGTGGCTTTCAGCGTTCTGGGATTTTCAATCAACGGTGGCGCCCCCGCCATGATTTGGCGCGCGCGCCTGGCCGCCAGCACCACGTAAGCAAACTGGCTTTGCGGAGCTTTTGTCTGCACGTTCATCTCAGTCTTTCCCTCCAAACGACGCGAGAAGTTGTTCCACGCGGCCGCGACGCCGCGCGCTGGAGCAGCGTAAACCGATTACGATTGCCTGTACCTCGCGTCCTGCGCGCTCCACATCTTCATTCACCACGCAATAATCGTAATACTTTCCAAACGCCGCGATCTCGTCGTGCGCCTTGGCTAGCCGCCGCGAAATCTCCTCGTCGGAATCCTGGTTGCGGCTGCGCAGCCTGCGCTCCAACTCTTCGCGTGAAGGCGGCAAAATGAATATGGCTACCGACTCCGGAAGCTTCTGCTTGACCTGCGCCGCGCCTTGAACATCGATTTCCAGAACGAGGTCCAGTCCTTTGTCGCGGGCTTCATTCAGCCACTTTTTCGGTGTGCCGTAAGAATGCCTGCCGAAAACGCGAGCATATTCCAGGAACTCGCCACGGGCGACCATTTCATCGAATTCCGCTTCCGTTAAGTAAGCATAGCATTTCCCGGTGGCCTCAGTCGCACGCCGCGCCCTGGTGGTACATGATACCGACGGCAGCGTGCCGGGAAGCTCCAGGATTTTCTGGACCAGCGTCGACTTCCCTGAGCCGGAAGGCCCGGACACGATGATCACCAGCGGCTCGACAGCTTTCGGCGCAATCATTCGATGTTCTGCACTTGCTCGCGCAATTTTTCGATTTCTGCCCGAATCTCAAGCGCGATGCCGGTGATTGCCAGTGCCTCGGACTCCACGCCGGGCGTTTTCGAAAGCAGCGTGTTCGCTTCGCGGTGCATTTCCTGCAGCAGGAAATCGAGTTTCTTTCCTAGTTCGCCCGCGCCGTCGAGAAGTTTGGAAAACTGCTGCAGATGGCTCGCCAAACGCTCGAGTTCCTCGGTAATGTCGCTGCGTTCCGCAAGCAATGCCGCTTCTTGCGCCAGCCGCGATGCTTCGATGCCGCTGCCGTTGAGCAGTTCGTTGAGGCGCGATTGCAATCGCCGCGCAAATGACGGTGTCAGCGAAGCGGCAAGCGTTCGCACTCTTTCCGTCAGTTCCCCAACGCGAGCCAACCGCGTTCGAAGGTCCTCCGCCAGATGTCTTCCTTCGGCGTGGCGCATCTCGTCCAGCTTGACCAGCGCCTCGACCAGGTACTCCTCCAGGGCTTGGCCAAGCTTCTCCTGATCTTCCACAGTTTCCGGTAATGACGGAGCAAGGCCGGCGATGACACCGGGCAACCGCAGCAGGGATACCACATCGAGATCACCGGAAGACTGCATCTGCTGGCGCAGTTCTTCCGCCGCGCGGCGGTAGGCTTGCAGCAACTCCCGATTTACCTGTACCGGCGCGGTACTTCCCGGCTGCACGTTCAGATTGATATCCAGATGCCCGCGATGAATCTTGTGCCGGATCACTTGGCGGAAGCGTGACTCGTACACGTCGAAGCCTTCTGGCAGGCGAAACCGGATATCCAGAAAGCGATGATTGACGCTTTTCACGCTGACGCGAATGATCCAACCGTCCTGTTCGCCGCGAGCCTGCGCGAAACCCGTCATGGAGACGATCGCCGGGGCTTTCAATCCCTCTTGCTTGTCGAACCCTGGTGCTCGTGAACTCATAGAGCTTCTTCCGGTAAAGCGCCTTGCAGTGGCGCCGAAGGCGCCGCGGCCAGCGCGTCATCCTCCGGGAACTGGAGATCGTACAATCGTGCATAAAGTCCGCCGCCGGCTATCAGTTCGGCATGAGTGCCGCTCTCGCGGATTTGCCCATCTTCCAGCACCAGGATTTTGTCAGCGCGCCGGATGGTGGCGAGCCGGTGCGCGATGACAAACGTGGTTCGACCGACCATGAGATTGGAGAGCGCTTTTTGCACGAACATTTCGGATTCGGCATCCAGTTCCGAGGTGGCTTCGTCGAGGATCAGGATGGGAGAGTCTTTCAAGATCGCCCTAGCGATGGCGATTCGCTGCCGCTGGCCCCCGCTGAGCCTCGTGCCGCGCTCGCCGATCACCGTGTCGTACCCCTTGGGTAGCGCATGGATGAATTCATCCGCCAGTGCCGCGCGTGCAGCCGCTTCCACTCGTCCCTTGGGAACATCGGTCAGTCCGTAGCAGATGTTATTCCACACCGTATCGTGAAACAAAATATTCTCCTGGGCAACCATGGCAATTTGCTCGCGAAGCGAACGGATCGTCACCTGAGAGATATCCACACCATCGATGCGAATGCACCCTGACGAAGTTTCGTAGAAACGCGGAATCAGGTTTACCAGCGTGGTCTTCCCGGCGCCGCTGGAACCCACCAGCGCGATGACTTCTCCCCTGCCCGCCCTGAGATTTATGTTCTGCAGAACTTCGACGGACTCAGTGGAATAAGAAAAGCACACCTCGTCGAATATGATCTCGCGGGAGAACGGCGGGAGCAATCGCGCTCCGGGTTGCTCGGCGCGTTCTTCCTCCAGGTCGAGATACGCAAAGACCTGTGCGCTCGCGCCTTGCGCGGCTTGAAATTGCTGATACACGTAGCCCATCCGCTTCAACGGCGTGTAGGCGTTGAACAGCGCAAAAATAAATGCAAAGAACAGGCCGGTGGTCATGTATCCGTGATGAATCTCTCCGCGCGCGTATAACAGCAGCAGCGGGATGACGATAGCCCCGAGCATATCCATCAGCGGTGAAGTGATGACCGCCGCGCGCACCCAGCGCATGTTTTCCCTCAGCAGGCGCCGCGCTGTATCCCGGAATTTGCGGATCTCAAACCCTTCCATGCCGAAGGCTTTTACCACCCGGTTGCCGCTGACCGTTTCCTGCAAGATCTGGCTGAGGTCGCCCAACCGGGACTGGCTGTTCTCCGCTGATCGCCGGATCTTCCGGCCGAATTTGTTGACCGGAACCACCACCAGCGGCAGCAGCACTGCCGAACCCAGCGCCATCTTCCAGTTCAGGTAAAACAGAACCGCGACAAAAACAAGGAGCGTGAATCCTTTCTGAAAAAGATCGGCCAGGTATTCCGAGAGCGCCGTCCGCGTCCGTTCGACGTCATTGATTACCGTGGAGAGCAGGCGCCCCGTGGGATGATGTTGAAAAAACGCGATCGGTTGACGAATCAACCGGGAATAAACGGTGTTCCGTAAATCGGTCACCGCGGCATGACCAACATACTGAATCTGTGTGGCCCCCAGATATTCCGCCACCGCCTTGGCGGCAAAAATCATCACCAGCGTCAGGAAGAAGATGGTACCGACGTTGTGCACGCTCGACGGCACGAACTGATTCAGGTACAACACCCGATCCGTGAAGGGAATTTTTCCGAGTGGGAGGCTGGAACCAACGCGCGAGGGATCCAGCACATAGTCAACCGCCGGGCGAACCATTAGCGCGATCAACCCTTCCGCCAGCGCCACCACTGCCACCAGGGCCACGCCAATGGTTAGCCGGAGCGAGTACGGCAACACATAACTGAACAGTCTTTTTAGCTGTGGTGAAAAAAGCGCGGCCACGCCTGGGATCCCCTGTCTGTCGCACTTGGTACGCTATTCGTCGGATAACCACGTGTCAAGTTTTGCAGGGCGGAGGGAAATCGGCGCGGCGCCCGCGGGCGTGCTCACTTCTCGATGTCGCGATGAACCACCTTGGTCGCGTAGCCCCGCTTTTCCAGAGCCTTCTTCACCGACTCACTCAACATCACCGATCGGTGTCGTCCGCCCGTACAACCGAAAGCAATCGTGAGGTAACTTTTTCCTTCGCTGATGTAATGGGGCATCAGGTAGCTGAGCAATCCTTCAATGCGCCGCAGAAATTCTCCGGTTTGTGGAAACGAGCGGATGTAACGCTGCACTTTGGCGTCTTTTCCTGTAAAACGGCGCAGCCGCGGCACAAAATGTGGGTTCGGCAAAAAACGGACATCGAACACCAGATCGGCATCGGTTGGCACGCCGTACTTGTAACCGAAGCTGATGACCGAGACCAGGATGGGCCGCTTTTCCGGTGTCCGAAACCTGCGCGTCACGAAACTGCGCAGCTCGTGCACGTTAAATTTCGAGGTATCGATGACCACGTCGCTGATCTTCCGGATCGGCTCCATCAGTGCCCGCTCATGGTCCAGGCTTTCCCGCACGGAAAGATCCTTGCCAAAAGGATGTGGCCTCCGCGTTTCGCTATAACGCCTTAGCAGGGCGTCGTCTCCCGCTTCAATGTACACCAGCACGATGGGATGGCTGCGTCGCAAAAGTTTCAACAGGGCGGGTAACTTTTCCAGCTGTTGGCCCTCACGGGCATCCACCAACAGTGCCGCGCGCGCGAAGTCACCCTCTCCCGCGCCGTGCAGCTCCGCAAAAATCGGGATCAGCTCAACCGGAAGATTGTCCACACAGTAGAACCCCATGTCCTCGAAGGCCTTGAGGATGGTGCTCTTGCCCGACCCGGACAGTCCCGTCAGGATTACGAGTTGCCGGCCATGGCGTGTCGTATTGTTTTTCACGGGGGAACTAGCTCTTAACTCTGCGCTGGTGGGTGCTGGGTATACGCATGTCTTCGCGGTACTTGGCCACTGTTCGCCGCGTGACGTGAATTCCACCTTCGTCCAGCTTCTTCGCGATTTGATCGTCCGTGAGCGGCTTGGTGGAATCTTCCTCTTCGATCATCTTTTTCACGAGCCGCTTCAGCGTGAGCAACGACATGTCGCTGCCTTCGGGCCCGTTCACGGATTCGCTGAAGAACGAACGCAGCTCCAGTACTCCTTGCGGCGTGTGCGCATACTTGCTGGCTACCGCCCGGCTAACCGTCGACGGGTGCACGCCGACCTCTTCGGCAACCTCTTTAATCATCATGGGCTTCAGGGCATCCTGTCCCTGGGTCAGGAACTCGCCTTGGCGGGCAATTATGGACTGGCACACTCTGAGGATGGTGTGCTTCCGCTGTTCAATGTTCTTCATCAATTGAATCGCGGCAGTAAACCGTTCCTTGACGTAGTTTCGAACGTCACGATCCGCGGCGTCGCGAACCAGCAGGCGCCGGTAGGTGGGACTCAGCCGCAACTGCGGCATATCGTCTTCATTCAGAAAGGCCTGCCACTGATCGTCCACCTTCCGGAAGTAAACGTCCGGCTCGACGAGCCGTGGCTCGGTCTTGTTGTAACGCAGGCCCGGGCGCGGATCGAGCTTCTTAATCACTTCCAGGGCGCGCTTCACAACGTCCAGCGGGCGGTTTAGCGCGCGGGCAACCTCTTTCAGCTGATTGGCCTGCACCTGCTTGAGATGATCCGAAACAATCTGCTGCGCCAACGCGTTTTGCGGGTCGAACGCCTTGAGCTGCAACAGCAGGCATTCGCGCAAGTCGCGCGCGCCCACTCCTATCGGATCGAAGTCTTGTACCACGGCCATTGCGTCTTCGAGGTCGTCTTGAGAATACTTTCCCGCTTGTGCCAATTCTTCCATGGACGCGGTCAAGTACCCGTTCTCATCCAGGTTGCCGATGATATTTTCCACCAGCTCTTTGACGGTCTCCGAACAGATGGTCACGCTCAATTGCCAGGTTAGGTGGTCGGTTAGGCCGCTGGGCGAAGAGAGAAATTTCTCGAAGGAAGGACGCTCGGAGATTTCCCGTTCCTGGGATTTCCCACCATCGCCCCCGGAATCCAGGTATTGATTGAAAAACGTGCCGACGTCAAATTCGTCAAACGGATTGGCCTCCGGCTTCTCCGGGACCTTTTCCGTCTCAGCCTTCAGGAAGGTCTCATCGCTGTAGTTGTCGGTTTGCGTGGGCTCTTCGCTCTGCTCTTCCAAAACTGGGTTCGCGATCATCTCCTGATTGATCATCTCGCGCAGTTCCAGCCGGTTCAAAGCCAGAACGCTTACCATTTGGACGAGGCCGGGCGTAAGGATCTGCTTCTGAGAAACCTTCAGATTCAGTTTGAGTCCTTGCCAAGCCATAGATACTCGTGTCTATCCCTTCGCGGTTTGCCGTCAGTTCAAGCGGAAGTGGTCGCCCAGGTACACTCGCCGCACTTCCGGATCATTACTGAGGTCCTCCGGCCGGCCCTTCCTGAAGATTTTGCCATTTCTGAGGATGTACGCGCGGTCCGTTACGCTCAATGTTTCCCGCACGTTATGGTCGGTGATCAGAACGCCGATACCCGACCGGCTTAAATCCCGGATGATTTCCTGCAGGTCCTTCACCGTCAGCGGGTCAATGCCGGAAAAAGGCTCGTCGAGCAGGATAAAGGACGGCTGCAGGGTAAGCGATCGGGCAATTTCCAGGCGTCGCCGCTCCCCGCCGGAGAGCGTATAAGCCTTACTTTGCCGGACAGTTTCCAAGCCCATCTGGACCAGCAATTCCTCCAACCGGTCGCGCTGCTGCTCCGGCGTAAGTGGCAATGTTTCCAACACCGCAAGAAGATTTTCTTCGCTGGTCAGTTGGCGAAATACCGAGGGTTCCTGAGGTAGATAACTGATCCCGCCGCGAGCCCGGAGGTACATCGGCAGGTCCGTGATTTCTTCGCCGTTAAGCAGTACTCGTCCGGAATCGGGCCGGGCTAAGCCGACAATTATATAGAAGGTCGTTGTCTTGCCAGCGCCGTTAGGTCCTAGCAGACCCACCACTTCGCCTTGACCGATCTCCAGTTCCACGTCGTCCACGACCCTGCGACCGCGGTACGACTTGCTTAACTCTACGGCCTGGAGCTTCTGCATACCTCATCTTGGCGACCGCATCTTGCGGTCAACGTTGCTTATCTACTCGATGCTTCGTCAACGTGCGCGAACCATCTTCCGAATCCACGACGATCGTATCATCCGCTAAAAAGAAGGTCAATTGACGGCCCGTCGTCGTACCTGCCGAACCGTCATATAACGTGGGGTTTCCCCCGCTCATGACGAATTTTCCGCTCGCGGCATTGTACTCGCCTCGATCGGCGGTGGCCTTTCGCGCTCCCTCCTCCACCGTCACGCCCCCGGAACCTACCGCCCGCGTAATCTGCCGGCTCCCAGCCGTGTTGCGGGCGGCCGCATCCGCTGAATTCACCCTCGTAAAATACAGGTCCAGCAGTGGGCTCCTCATCTTCTGCTCGTCCGATTGCGCCACAACGTCCTTCTCCAGCCGCGCCGTACCCTCCTTGTCCTTATAGGACAACACGCCACACGTCACATGCCACAAATGACTCTTCCTGGCCGCCTGCTCCCCTTGCGTCGCTGTCTGCGGAAACACGGCACGGACCTTCCCAGTCGCATTGAGCACTTGCGAGTCCCTCAGCAGCTCTATGGTGTCCGCCTCCAGCACCGAATCACCCTGCCAGAGTCGCGCGTGACCCGAATAAACGGCGGTGCCCGCTTTCGAATTGGCGTGAAGCTCGTCCGCGGAAATGTTCGCGGGCGCCCCCGCCAGGTGAACCGCTCCGCCTTTGGAAGAAAGGTCGGTCGAGTGCACGCCGCCATCCGCCTGAACATTGCCGTTTGCCGCCGTGAATATAATCCGCGGCGCTCGCGTTTCTGTGCTGGCGTCCCGAACTACCGCCTGGCCCGTCAACGTCGCGGTCTCCGGTTGGCGCCGGATTACCGCATGTTCCGCACGAGCCGATCGCTCGCCTTCGTCCAGCCGCACATCTCCCTGCAGTTCCAGCTCCGACCAGCCGCCGGTCGGCAGCAAGTGCGCGACTCCGGACTTCGCCCGCCCGATCTGCACCGGCCGGTCCGCCACCGATCGTCGTGTTTCCAGATTATCGAGCGCCTCGAGTTGCCGCGGTCTCCCCTGCTCCCCGAAATCCAGCACCAGCCGCCCCGCCTGGATTCTCGTCTTTGCCGGCGCCCGCTGGTTCGGCTGGGACTCCGTCCACTCGATGCTCCCCGGAGCTAACGTTTCGGCGTGCTCGAGTTGCCCACTTGTGCCCTTGCTGGCGCTCCGGAAGATCATATGTAAAGCAGTCGTCTCCAGCACTCGGGAGTCTGCCGTTTGCGCGGCGCTAGTCTGCAGGTGCACGTTCCCGGTGAGCATCAAATCTTCCGGCTGGCTGATCCGGGGCCAGAGTTGGAGAACCCCCGAATCGGCCCGCGCATCTTCCGTCTCTGCCGCGCTCTTCCGCACCGCGTGGAAAGATCCGGAAGCTTCCAGCTTCGACACCCATCCTTCGGGCGCGAATCGTGCCGTAAGCCGTTCGGCTTCGAGCTTCATCTCCTCCGGCCGGCCTTTGGAGACCACCGTTGGCCTCATGTTCGTGCTTCCGCCCGTAGCCACCAACCTTTGCGCATGCAAATCGCCGTCCAGCGAAAGCGCAATCGCTCCCGCGGTCATCCGCTGCGTTGGCGTTTCGGCTTCCGCGGGACCATGCAGGTGCATGGTTCCGCTATCCCGCAGGAAATCCAGGCTGCTCCCTCGGAGTTCCACCTCCTGCCCCGGCCGAATTTGCAGGTTGCCCTGTGATTTTGGACCCGCGGAACTCGCCGGCGACGCCAGTTTCATGCGCACGTCATGCAGGAGTCGCGCCGTTCCCTGCTCCGACTCGTACTCCATTCCAACCGCTTCTCCGCTGCCGCTCGGAAACTCCAGGCTTACTCGCTCTGCAGTCTGTGCTACCCCGGTGACACGGTTAAACTGCACTGCCCGGGTCTGCACATGCGTTACTCTCGCTCTCGCCTCCGATGGATGAGCCGCGATGCGCTCCGCGTCCACTGCGCTCATCAGGTCGATCTGCACGTCTCCGTTGCACACCACGCTTCCGTTCGCTTTGCCATACTGGCATTTTTGCGTGTGGATGACGTCGTGCCGTTCGCCGGTCTTCCCGTAAATAGTGACCACCACATCCTCGATCAAATTGTCGTCTTGGCCCTTGAACTCCGTCGATTTCGAGGCTTGCAGTTCGAAAATTGTGCGGTTCTGCTCCACCTTCTTGAAGGTGATCCCGTTGGATAGTCGCGACACGTCTACCGGCGCTGCCGGCGGCGCTTTCTTGCGCTCCACGTGCCTCGTCCAGCCGCGATTCAGGTACACCGCCAGCGTCACGCCCGCCAATAGCAGCGCCACAAACGCTGACCAGCGTGCATATCGCGCCGCTTCACTTCTACGCATGGAATCAGTTAAGCAAACTTCTCAGGGACTGTATAGCTGTGGGTAGGTGGTGCGATTCGAAGGGGCGAATCAGCCCGCGGATTCGGCGGTTGCTACCGTATCGGGCAGAATTCCGATATTCGCCGCCGCTACGCTGTCGCGGTTGGTGTTCTTCACCAGGTACATCGCTTCGTCGGCCAGGTGCAACAATCCTTCTTTGGTGCGCGAATCCACCGGATAGGACGAAACTCCGATGCTTGGCGTGACGTGCACTCGCAATCCCGCATCGTTCAGCCACACCGTCTCCCGCACCATCTTGTGCAGCCGGCGCGCCACGTTCAGTGCGTTGTCTTTCGAGGTCTGCGGCAGCAGGATCACGAACTCATCCCCGCCGTACCGGAACGCGAAATCGATCAGCCGGCAATGGGATTTCAACGCGTACCCGATCTCCGCCAGTAGCTTCGATCCGATCAGGTGCCCGTGCGTGTCATTAATTTGTTTGAAATGATCCAGGTCGATGAATACCAGCGAAAATTCGTAGTTGTAGCGCTGCGAGCGGTATATCTCCGTCTCCAGGATGAAGCTCATGTGCCGCGCGTTGTACAGCGTGGTGCAGTCATCCGTGATGGTCAGTTCGTGAATCCGTTTCACGTGACGCGCGTTTTCCAGCGCGATGGCCGCGAAGTCGGAAAGTGCTTCCAGTAGTTTCAGGTCGCGTGGATCGAATCCTTCCGGGCCAACGCAGTTGATCAGCTCGATGACTCCCAAGCAGGTATCGCGGAATTTTACCGGCACCGCCACGATGGACTGCGTTTCCATTTTGGTCTTTTCGTCCACCTTGCCAAAGAACCGCGTGTCCTTCGACGTGTCCGGCACCACTACTACTTCGCCGTTTTGTGCTACCCAACCGGCGATGCCTTGCCCCACCTTCACCCGCACGTCCTTGAGCGCCTGCGACGCCTTTCCTACCGCCAACTCGAAGTACAGCTCCTGCGTGGCTTCATCTAATAGCAGCAAAGACCAGTTCTCTGGCCTCAGGAACTCATCAATCTTCTCCATGATCGTTCGCAGGACTTGATCCAGCTGCAGGGACGAGGTCAGGGCCTTGCCAAGTTCTTGAAAGACGGCCACTTCTCCGGCTTCGCGGTGTTCGGAAAGCATGCCAGGGTTGCGGCGTCGCTCCACGGCCGGGAATTGTTTGGTGTCGTCCACGATGGGTTGGGCGTGATCCTTTGTCAGCATTCTCCAGCCTGTCCACGCGCCTTCATGCCCTTGCTGGCTAGCACTTGAGACGCCAACGTGCGTTCAGTATAGGCTCGGGCGAAAAAGCGACGCAACACACTCGTGGTACAGGCGTTGCCATATTGCCATCAGGTCGCGGCAAGAATTCGCTATGGCATCGCAACTGCATCATTCCATCGGGTCGGCTTCACTCGCGCCGACATGGGAGGTCGGTTTGACACGTTCCGCAGGCCCGCCTATAGTGCCAATAAGGTCCCAAAATCCGGTTTCCGGAGCGGTCTGGGCTGATTTTCCGTCGTGTGGCTTATCTTCCGCTGCCGACGCCGTTGTTCTGAGGTCCCATCTTCATATGGCCTATGCGGCTTGGGCGAGCGCGGGTAAGCAGGCAATGACCAAGGGGAGTTTTGGCGCGCTGCTCAAGCGCGAGCGGGAACTGCGAGAAGTTACCGCAATAGAAGTGACCTCCGCCACGCGCATCCAACCCCGCTATCTGGAAGCTCTCGAAAACGAGGATTGGGCTCAACTGCCGGGCGGCGTCTTCAATCGTGGATTCGTTCGCGCCATCGCGCGTTACTTGGGGCTCGACGAAGAAGCCCTCATCGGCGAGTACGATCTGGCCATCGGTCAGTTGCAGTCTGAATCTCGCGTACCCTTTGAAGACCGCATTCCGTCCACGCCGAAATGGATTGTCGCCGCCACTGTTTTCGCCACCCTCCTGCTTATTTCTGGAGTCATTGCTGGTAGCATCTACGGTTGGCATCGCTATTTCATTTATCGTGCCGCCCGCCCATTGGACGTTTCCTCCGCACCCGCGCCTTCTCCTCCCGCCGCCTCCTTGCCTACCGTGCAGTTGGACGTCAAGCAACCCGGCTCCGGCGGCCCGCAGGCTTTGAATTTGGCCGTCTCGACCTCCGCCCCTGCCCGCGTTCGCATCGTGGCCGATGGCAAAGTTCTCCTGGACACTCAGCTCAGCGCCGGTGAGACTCGTCATTTCGCCGCCGGCCAAGGCTTTGAAGTCTCCGCTTCCAACTCCTCGGCGGTGTTGCTGCAATTGAACGGGCGCCAGATGCCGCCCCTTGGTGCACCGGGCACCTCCGGTACAATGCTGCTAAGCCAGAAAGACTTGAGGCAGGCAGCCGGTGGAAACGCTCAGCCCTGAAATTATCGATAATCTTCGCAACGGACGCGCCACCCATGAGCGCAAGATCGCGGTCTGCTCCGGTGGCGCGCACCTCACTCCGGCCGACCGTGTCGAAATCCTCACCGTCTTGGCCGCTGATGTTGACGCCGTCGTCGTGGAGCGCGCCGAGGAAGCGCTGGCCTCCCAGCCTATCGAGTGCTTTGTCGAAGCGCTGAAACGCGACGCGGCTATGCCCGCCCTGTTTACCTACGCAGGCAAAAATCTTGGCGACAAGCCCGGCATTGCCGACGCCATGGTCCACAATAAGAATTGCGCCGCGGAATTTCTCGTCCACGTGGCGCGGCACCTTTCCGTTTCCGCGGTGCAGTCCCTGATGGAATCGCTGGAGCGCGTGAGCGATTCGCCGGCCTTGGCCGCCGCTCTGGAACACAACAGCGCTCTGACCCTCGACCAGAAGAACATCTTGCACGAGCTGATGGGTTCCTCCATTGATGAAGCCGCTCTGGCGGAAGCCGCTGCCGAGGCCGAACCGGATGCCGGGCGACGGCAAACTCTCTTGCAACGCCTCGCCAAGATGACCGTGGCGCAGCGCGTACAATTCGCGATCAAAGGCGGTTCCGAAGCGCGCCGAACCCTGATTCGCGACTCCAACAAGGTGGTCCAGCGCGCCGTGCTGCAGTCCCCTCGTCTCACCGATCAGGAAGTGGAGGCCTTCGCTTCCATGTCTTCTCTCACCGACGAAATCCTGCGTCTCATCGCCGGTAATCGCAACTTCCGCAAGAACTACGTCGTCGTCCGCAACCTGCTCAACAATCCGAAAACTCCCCTGGATGTTTCCCTGCACATGCTTCCCTTGATTAACGCCATGGACCTGAAGAAGCTGACCACTAACAAGAATGTCCCCGAAACCCTGCGTACCACCGCATTGAAGCTGCAAAAGCAGCGGCAGGAGTTCAAGAAGTAACTTTTGTTCCAGCTCTCCGCCGCCCGTTTCAGTCTTTTGCGATTCCCTCCGCCCTGCCCCACAATCTACGCGTGGCCAAACACCGGTCCTTCTGGCTCCAGGAAGTCGCCGGCGACGCGCCCGACGCCCCGCCTCTGCAAGGCCACGTTCGCGCCGACGTGGCCATCATCGGTGGCGGCTATGTCGGTCTCTGGACTGCCATCCGTATCAAGGAACACGATCCTTCCTGCGACGTTGTCGTCCTCGAACAGGACATTTGTGGCGGGGGCGCCTCCGGCCGCAATGGCGGATTCGTGCTCTCCTGGATATCCAAACTCACTTCGCTCGCCACACTGTTTGGCGCCGAGGACGCTCTCCGTATCGCCACCGCCTCCGAAGCAGCCGTCGACGAGATTGGTGCCTTCTGCAACACCCATCGCATCGACGCCGACTTCCGCAAGGGCGGTTGGTTGTGGACTGCTACCACCTCCGCACAGCTCAACGCCTGGGAGGGCGTCGTGCGGGCCTGTGAGCGCCACGGGATATCTTCTTTCCGCAGGATCACGCCGGCGGAAGTCGCGCAACGTGCGGGTTCCATTGCCCACCTCGCCGGCGTTTTCATTGCCCAGGCGGCGGTCGTGCAACCCGCAGCTCTCGTCCGAGGTTTACGGCGGGTCGCGCTCGAGTGCGGCGTCCGTATTTTCGAACACACCGAGGTTTGCAGTTTTACCCGCGCTTCTCCCGTGGTACTGGAAACCGGCGCGGGTCGTGTCGTGGCCGGCAAATTGGTCATTGCCGCAAACGCTTGGGCCGCCAACATTCGCGAGCTATCCCGTGCCATAACCGTGATTTCCAGCGACATGATCGTTACCGAGCCCGCCCCCGGCCTTCTTCAGGAAATCGGCTGGCATCCGGATCTTTCCATCACCGATTCTCAAACCATGGTGGACTACTACCGCATCACGCGTGATGGCCGCGTGGCTTTCGGCAAAGGTGGCTGGACGATCGCCTATCGCGGAAATATTGGCCCCGCATTCGATCGCCACTCCAGGCGTGCTGCGGAAGTTACCGTGGACTTTCGCCGCTACTATCCTCGGCTCAATGCACTCTGCATTTCGCACGATTGGTCTGGGCCCATTGACCGCACTCCGGACAGCCTTCCACTGCTCGGTGTTTTGGGCAAACAAAAGAATATTTGTTATGGAATCGGCTGGAGTGGCAATGGCGTTGGCCCTAGCGTCATCGGGGGCAAAATCCTCGCTAGCCTCGCGCTCGAGCGGGATGACCAGTGGGCGCGCCATCCGTTGGTGGGACGTCCGGCAGCCTCCTTTCCCCCCGAGCCAATCCGCTATTGGGGCGCGCACCTGGTTCGCGCTGCGGTTGCCGCCAAGGAGCGTGCGGAAATGCTCAACAAGCGTCCCTCCTGGCTGGCAAAAATGTTCGCCCAGCTCGCTCCTGTCGGACTCGAAGATAAGAGCTAAGATGGAGTTGCGTCCTTTGCTCTTTCTTGGGAGGTCTAATGTCTCGTTTCCTTCATTCGCGCTCGACTCGCCTGGCATTGCTCAGCCTGATCGTTGCTGCTCTAGCCTTCCCGCACGCGTCATCTATGGTCGCCGACTCCGATCCTTGGGCACCCTCGCAAGTAGTCCAGGCTTCTGACTTTGCGAAGACGCTCGCCGCCAGCCCCCTGGACCATCGTCCCGTCATCCTCTATGTCGGATTTCGTACCCTGTTTGAAGGTGGGCACATCCCTGGCGCGGTCTTCCATGGCACTGCCTCCAGCGAGGCGGGACTCGCGGAGCTCAAGAAGTGGGCGGCTTCTCTGCCGCGTACCGCCGACATCGTTATCTATTGTGGATGCTGCCCGCTCGATCGTTGCCCGAATATCCGTCCGGCATTTAGCGCATTGCGGGAAATGAAATTCCAGAACCTGCGCGTTCTGCAATTGCCCAAAAGCTTCGCATCCGACTGGGTCGACCAGGGATACCCGATCGAGAAAGGCTTGTAACCTCCGAGCCTGTATTTCCCGCCTTCACACCCGCCGCAACACCAGGCAGCTCGCGATCATATCGTGCAGCGCCTGCTTCTTTTCCGTAATGCCCGCCAGAATGTACCCGATCCCCAGCGGCACCATTCCCGTGATGATTTTCGCAAAATAACGGCCCGTCGCCCGGCCAAACGATATTCGCTGCCCGGCAAGATCCGTTACTATCAGTCCCAGGGCCTTTTTCCCGGGCGTGCCTTGCCACTCGGAGCTTTCGCAGAGCGCGTGATACAACCAACCGCCAATGATTCCCGCCGCCACAAAAATGGAAATAAAACCGAACAGCAACAAGCCGGACGCGTCCGGGTCGATCGGATTTCGCCGGTTGCGTACCATCGCTTCAAACACCGAACCCAGCCCGGTCACTAGAACTCCGATGACGATCAACATGCCGCAAACCACTCCGAAGATCACGGCGTCGATCAAATAGGCCGCCACGCGCAGCCAAAATCCTGCATATACCGTGTTTGGCGCCCCTCTGGTCGGTATCGCCGCTCTCTCGACGGACGCAGTTGGCCCCACCTGTACTATTGGCGCCGCATGGGTAGCTTGACCGCAATTTGAACAATTCGGTGCTCCCTCGGCGATTACGCCGCCACACTTGGAACAGTACACAGTACCTCCCTGGCCTTCCGGCGAGATTCGCCCGATGAACAGCGAAATCCTACGTCCCCGCGCACGGAATGGCAACCGCTGTCAGGTTTTCCGCCGCAAAATCTCAATTTCGTTACCCTCTTCTCACCTGCTATGCTTCCCGTCCGCCCATTACGAGGAGTCTTCTTGTGAAAATAATGAGGATTCGCGCCATTCTCTTCGTCATTCTTGCCATGACCTCTTCCGCCGTCGCCATCGCGCAGCAGCAGCCTGCTAGGCACTTCGACAGCGAGTCCTGGTGGTCTCACATTCAAGTTCTCGCCGATGACCAGATGGAGGGCCGCGAGACCGGAAGCGGGGGCCTTCGCAAAGCGGAAGGCTATGTCGTCGATCAACTGACCAAGGCCGGCCTGCAACCCGCCGGTGTGGATGGTTTCTACCAGCCGGTCCATCTCGTTTCCCGCCAAATCGTGGAAACCGGCTCTGCCGCAGCCTTGCTTCGCAACGGAAAGGCGGAACCTTTAACGCTTGGCGACGATGTCATCCTCAGTTCGCATTCTTCCGCCACGTCGCCTGTCGAGGCCGAACTTGTCTTCGTTGGCTACGGTCTCAGAATTCCCGAAAATCACTACGACGACCTCGCTGGCCTCGACCTCAAAAACAAAATTGCCGTGTACCTCCTCGGCTCCCCAGCCGATGTGCCCGCGCCGCTCTCCGCTCACTATCAGACCATCAGCGAGCGATGGAAAGCCCTGAAGGAAGCCGGCGCCATTGGCACCATCGCCATCCCCAATCCTTCTTCCATGGACATCCCCTGGTCGCGCATTTCCCTGAACCGCCTTCGCTCCACCATGGATCTCGTCGGCCCTGAATTCGACGACACACAAGGTTTGCAGATCGCGCTCACTTGCAACCCCGATCGTGCCGAAAAACTTTTCGCCCCTTCCGGCCACACCTTTGCCGATCTTGCCGCGCTGGGAAAAGACCGCAAGCCGCTGCCGCATTTTCCTCTGAACATTTCCCTGCGTGCTCACGTGAAAGTCACCACCGCGTCCGTCGAGTCCGCCAATATCGTCGCCAAATTGCCCGGCACCGACCCCTCCCTCAAGAACGAATACGTCGTCCTCTCCGCGCACGTCGACCACGTAGGCATCGGCGAGCCCATCAACGGCGATCGCATTTACAACGGCGCCATGGATGACGCTTCCGGCGTCGCCGTCGTGCTGGACATTGCCGCCTCCTGGAAGCAGCATGCCGAACAATTGCGCCGCTCTCTCCTGTTTGTGATTGTTACTGCGGAAGAAAAAGGCCTTCTCGGCTCCAGGTATTTTGCCGCTCACCCCACCGTCGCCGCTCAGTCCATGGTCGCCGACGTCAACATCGATATGTTCCTGCCCATCGTTCCGCTCAAAGTTTTAAAGGTGCAAGGTTTGGCCGAGTCGAGCCTCGGAGATTCCGCCCGCGACGCCGCGCAAGCTTTCGACATTCGTGTCCAGCCGGACCCTCAGCCGCTCCGCAACGCCTTCATCCGCAGCGATCAATACAGCTTCATTCGCCGCGGCATTCCTGCTGTCAAGCTCGATACTGGATTCGATCCCGGCTCACCCGATCAAGCCGTCTTCCAGAACTGGCTCACCACTCGCTATCACGCGCCTTCCGACGATCTCGCGCAACCCGTCAACAAGTCCTCTGCCGCGCTCTACGAGGACATCATCCGCCAGTTGCTCATCAGCACCGCCAACACCGACGCCCGTCCGCAGTGGAAGTCGGATTCGTTCTTCCGCCGCTTTGCCGCCGCCCACAACTGACCATCTCGCTCCGCAAATTCGTCTACGTCCCCGTCCAAATGACGCTGCCGGCCCCGCCCTAGCCCAGCCACTGCGGGTTATGCGCCGTGCCGTCAAAATTGTTTGTCGTCTTGTATCCTTCGAACTCCCCGTCGCGCGCGGCGGCTGCTGTCTTGGCCAGCAATGCGGCCACCTGCTCCTGCTTCAGCGGCTCGAATCGTCGAGCCGCACCCAGCGCCTGCTCCAGGATCTCCATCGAGTCGCATCCCGTAATCACCACGCTCGTAGGCAAACTCATCGCATAGTGTAGGCAATCCACCGGTTGCACCGTCTTGCTCCGCAGGATCATCCCCGATCCGATCGGCTTCATCCCCAGCACTCCGATTTCGTTCTTCACCAACACCGGTAGCACCTTCTTCTCGAAGCTGTTGAAATGCGCGTCCATCACGTTCAGCGGCATCTGTACCGTGTCGAACCGGAATTGGTGCGCCTCCGCCGTTTTCAGCATCTTCAAGTGGAAATCCGGACTCTTGTGCCCCGTGAATCCGATGTAGCGGATCTTCCCGGCCTTCCGCGCCTCCACCGCCGCTTCCATTCCTCCACCCGCCGCGAAAATTTCTTCCGGATCGGTCGGCCGGATCACCTCATGAAATTGCATCAAGTCGATATGATCCGTTTGCAGCCGCCGTAGCGATTCCTCGATCTGCGCCGCTGCCGCCTTCTTTGTGTGCCCGTCGATCTTCGTCATCAGAAATGCTTTTTCCCGGTACCCCTCCCGCAACGCTTTGCCCATGCGCACTTCGCTCTCGCCGCCGTTGTAGTCCCAGCAGTTATCCAGAAAATTGATTCCCCCATCGAGTGCCGCGCGAATGATTCGAATGCTTTCCTGCTCCTCCTTCTGCACCCCGATGTGAAATCCGCCCAACCCCACCATCGACACCTTTTCCCCGGTCCGGCCCAGCGTCCGCCTCGGCACTTCTCCCGGCGCCGCTGCAAACGAAAGTCGCTCTGCTCCCACCACGTACGACGCCGCTACCGCCATTCCCAGAAAATCCCGGCGGCTCACGCCGTCGTTGCTCTTCGTTTCCCGGTTTTTCCGATCCGAATTTTCCGCCATCGTGGTGCCTCCTGTTACTCGGCATCAGTCCGGCCTAGCCTACACCCATCCCCCGCGTCTTGAGAATCCGGGGAAATGCTGTAGCGCCACTCGCTGCTCCCCGAGCTATAATCCCGATCCCGACACATCCCGAATCGTTGAGCTGAGGTGCCTCATGTCCGTTAGTCTTCGTATTATCATCGCGCTGGTTCTCGCCACCACCGCGGCCGCCGCCGCTTATGTCTCCTGGTCCGTCCCCAGCGCCAAGGGACTTCTCGTTGTCGCCAACCAGAAAGAACACACCGTTCTTCTCGTCGACCCCGAGGCCCGCCGTGAAGTCGCCAAGATCGAAGTCGGCGTCAACGGTCATGAATTGACCGTCTCCAAGGACGGCCGCTTTGCGTTCGTTCCCATTTACGGCAACTCCGGCGTCGGCAAGCCCGGAACCGACGGCAGCACCATCGACGTCATCGACATCCGCGAGCGCAAGCGCTCCGCCACTATTGACCTCGGCAAACCCCTCCGTCCTCACGATCCTCATTTTGGTCCCGACGGCCTGCTCTACGTGACCGCCGAACTCGACGACGCCATCGCTCAGATCGATCCCGCGGCCCGCAAGATCCTCGCGGAAATTCCCACCGGCGTCGAGCAGTCCCACATGCTCATCTTGACGCCCGATGGCAGCCGCGCGTACACCGCCAACGTCAGCACCGGAACGGTCAGCGTGCTCGATGTCGGCAAGCACACCCTCATCACCAAAATTCCCGTC
Source organism: uncultured Acidobacteriota bacterium (assembly GCA_963819745.1). GTDB lineage: Bacteria > Acidobacteriota > Terriglobia > Acidiferrales > UBA7541 > Acidiferrum. Next base: position 123,185 of record CAWFXG010000009.1, read on the forward strand.
GCCAAGATAGTCCAGCGCATTTCCATCTCGCCCGATGGCAAACGCGTCTTCACTCACGACCAGACCGCACCTCGCATCGCCGTCATCGACACCGCCACCAATAACATCACCCACTGGATTGATCTTCCGGAATCCGTTTACTGCTCCGAACCCACTCCGGACGGCCGCTGGCTGGTCGCTCCCGGCTTGCATGGCCACATCGTGGTCATTGACCTGAACACCCTTAAGGTCGCGCACACTTTCGATTCTCCGCAATCCCTCGGCAAAGTCCTCATTCGCCCGGACGGCGCTGTGGCTTACATCTCGTATTTGACCGCAGGAAAAATCCTGACCTTGGATTTGCAGTCCTGGAAGCTGGGTCCTTCCATCGACCTCACTCCCGGCGTGGATGGCATGGACTGGGCTGCCAACTAGCCCAACTTTCTAGTCGCGGCCTCTTACCACAGCAGCTTCAACCCGAATTGCACTTGCCGCGCAGTCGTCGACGTGCTGGTGATCACCCCAGCCGTCGGCGAAACGCCCGCCGGCGTGAACACCACCGCATTCGGCAGATTGAAGTTGGCGCGGTTCAGCAAGTTGAATATCTCCGCGCGAAATTGCAGGCTCAATCTCTCCCGTATCCGCGTGTCTTTCATCGCGGAAAAATCCCACGTCGCCAGTCCCGGCCCGATCAGCGTGTCTCGTCCGACATTGCCGTAGAACCCGCCATCAGCCGGCGTATTGGCGGGTGCCAGAAATGCCGCGGGATCGAACCACTTGTCCGGTCGCCCAAGCACTACCGGGCCCGTAAATGCCGGATTGGCGAACGGGCGAACTGGATTTCTCGTATCGCCGTTGTTCGATGGGTTGTAGCTCAGTTGCGGAGAAAACGGGAACCCTCCTTGCAGCGTCACGATGGAATTCACCGTCCACCCGCTCACCAGTGCGTTTACCGCTCCCTCCGCTTGTCCCAACATCTGCTTCCCTCGGCCTATCGGCAGCGCATACGTCGCGTTGATCACCCCCACATGCCGCACGTCAAATGTTCCCAGCCCCCAGTCCGAGCGCAGATGGAATGGGTTGGACGCCAGCGCCGGTCCGCCTCCGGAGGTCGTCGCGTTCAGCGAATCTCCGTCGTCCAGAACCTTCGAATACGTGTACACGCCGCGCAGTGTTAAACCCCCGCTGAACCGCCGGTTCACGTCCACCTGCAACGCGTTATAGGAACTCACCCCTTCCGAAAACCACGACCACGTATTGGCGATCGCCGCGTTGGGCTTCATCGTAGTCGGCACAAAAAAAGTTCCCGCCGCCACCGGCGTCCCCGCAATCCCCACCGGAAACGTCGCCGGATACGTCGCGGGACACGGCGCCGCCGGGCAAATCACCGGAAACGGTTCGTTCGCATCGATCCCGATCAGCTCGTGATACCCATGCGACCCTACGTATCCGACCGTCACCGAGGTGTTCGGCGAAATCTGCTGTTGTACCCGCAGTGAGTACGAAATCAGCGTCGGGGTCTTTGGGTCCGGCTGCACTCCTCCGGGAATTAACTTGGCCGTCGCTGGAAATGGCCCGGCAGGATCGATCGGAAGCTGCGCCACGGTCAACGGCGTCGTGTACGTCGGATTGAACGGTGCATTTTGGTCCGCGCGGTATCCCAGCGCGTCCTGCAGGTCGTTGTACATTCCGAATCCCGCGCGAATCACCGTCTTCGCGCTGAAGGGGCTCCACGCTATGCCATTCGCGGCTGCGGTAAAAACTTCGCGTTGTTCGTGGTGAACAGGGAATTCCCCACTCGCGGTTGCGAGGAAATGACTCCGTCCGTAAACGTGTAATTCGACGCTCGCCCGTGCGCCTCGTTCCAGCCCGTTGTGAATTCGTCGCGGAATCCCAGCGTCACCGTAAGCTTCGGACTCACCCGTATCGTGTCCTGCGCGTACCACGCGCCCAGCAGCGAGCGCCAGTTCATCTCCGTCGGTGCCGGATCGAACAAAAAACTGGAAATCGTGCCCTTCAGAAATGTCTGTAGGCTGGTGAACGTTGCCTGTCCAAACTGGCTCAGCGCGATCGTCTCGTTGGACTGGAATCGCTGAAACCACGCACCGAATTCCAGTTGGTGCCGGCCGCGCGTGATCGTCACATGATCCTCGAAGGTAAACAGATTGCGCGCGATCGTCAGGTTGCTTCCATTGTTGCTACCCGCGAGACCCAACTGCGCCTGCGGATTGGACGCTGCACTGCCGCCCACCACCACCGCGCCGACCGGTTGCCCCGCGAGAAATCCGGGAACGCTGGCGGCTGGCGTGCCGGGCGTCGGCTCTCCGGTGAAAAAGTAACCCGCGCGCGAAAATCCAAATCGCCCGTTGTTCACCAGTGCTGGCGAGAAGACGTGGGTCTCCTCGAGCGACAGCACTTGCTCGCGCAGCGTCACCACGTCGCTGCTGAACGGATCCAGGGGCGTCGCCGTGAAGTCCTGGCCATCGTCGATGGTGTAAATTCCCGACAACGTGTCTCGCGGCGAGAAAATGTGGTCCACCCGCGCCGTTCCGAAATCCTCTCGAATCGTTTGCAGTGGGCTCCCGAAAACTTCCGCGATACCGCTGAAGTCTGGCGCCCCCGCTGGCGGCGTCGGCCACAGGTTCAGCAACCCCTGCACGCTGGGTACCGCCGCGGCCCTCGAAGCCGCGTCGGGCACAAAAGTCGCCGAGGTCTGGTGTAGGCTCTGCCGGAATCCTTCATAATTTCCGAACACAAAAGTCTTGTCTCTCTGCAGCGCTCCCCCCGACGAAACGCCGAACTGGTTCCTGCGAAACGGCGGCGCGTCTCCCTGGTCGAAGAAGTTGGGCGCGTCCAGCACGTTGTTGCGCAAAAACTCAAACGCTGTTCCGTGGAATTGGTTGGTTCCCGATTGCGTTACGATCACCACTTGCCCGCCCGGCCGTTTTCCGAATTCCGCTCCGTAAGAATCCCGCTGCACGTTGAATTCCCGCACCGCCTCCACTCCCAGCAACATCCCGCTGGTTCCTCCCGGCTGCATGTTGTTTTCCGCTGCCCCCGTGAATTCCACTCCATTCAGCAGGAACAAATTCTGCTGCGGCCGGTTTCCGGAAACCGCGAAGTTATTCCCTGTCGTTGAATTCGAAATTCCCGTGCCTCCGGTTTTCTCCCACGTAAAATTCACCACTCCCGGATTCAGCGGCAGCAGCAAATCGTAGCTTCGGCCATTCAGCGGAAGGTCCTTCACCTGCTGTTCTCCCACCAGGCCGGAGATATCCCGCGTGCTCGTGCTCACCATCGGCGCGTCCCCGTTCACGCGCACTTCCGCCTTCACCGTGCGTACTTCCAGCTTCAGGTCCACGCTGGCTTCCTGCCCCACCACCAGCCGAATCCCGCTCCGGATTGCTTCCTGAAAGCCGACTTTCTTCACCGACACTTCGTATTCCCCCACCGGCAGCAACACCATCTGGTACCGCCCTGCGTCGTCGGTGCTCCCGCTCCGCTCCGCTCCCGTCTCCATGTTCTTCGTCGTTACCGTCGCCCCCGGCACCGGTGCGCCCGATGGATCCGTCACGATCCCCTTGATGCTCCCGGACACTTGCCCGCTCGCCACCGGCAACCAGCACAGCAGCATCAACATCGCCGTCACTCCGGTGCCCCGCCACCCGTGGGCCCACCGGCCCCAAAAACAATTCACTTCCATTTCGTCCCCCCACGGAAAATTTGCACGCGGGCCGCCTCGCGGCCTTCTTTCACCCCCGTAGGAAACGGTCGATCGTTGAGCTTCAATTCAATACAGTTCGTTTCGTTAAGTCAAACCGACTTAATCCGAATATAACGTGGACGAATCTATGCGGCTTGCCCATTCCCAAACCATCTAGGGATTCCCTCGGAGAGACTTCCTGGCGCCACTACGCTCGGTGCGACGCGGTCGGTGTTTTCTCGATGCGGGTTTTCCTCCCGGATATCTCGCTGGCTTCCATTGAGCCTCGTCCCATTTTCCCCTAAACTCTCACTGGGAACTCTTCCCGCCGGTTTCCGCCGGCTCGTAGTACTCGGCCTTCAGGAGCGCACCATGGCAAAGAATTCTCCTCTCAAGATTTGGGTCGGCACCCGCAAGGGCGCCTTTGCATTTTCCTCCACCGACCGCAAGAAATGGGAACCCCTTGGTCCGTTCCTCACCGGCGACGAAGTTCATCACGTCTCGCAGGATCCTCGGGACCCCAAGCGCCTCTATGCTTCCGGCGGCAATGCCTGGTTCGGCCCGCATCTGTATGCCAGCACCGATCGCGGCAAGACCTGGAAACTTTCCGAAAATGGCTTGGCTCTCAAGGACTTTCCGGGCGCCGCCACCCTCAAACGCATTTGGCATATCGAGCCCGGCGCCGCCGATGAACCCGGCGTCGTTTATGTCGGTGCCGATCCCGGCGTTCTATTCCGCAGCCCCGATAACGGCGCTAACTGGGAGCTCGTCTCCGGCTTGAGCCTTCATCCCACTCGCGAAAAATGGACGCCCGGAGCGGGCGGCATGATGGTTCACTCCATCCAGTGCCTAGGCAAGGGTCAAGTGATCGTAGGGATCTCCGCCGCCGGAGCCTTCCGCTCCACTGATTCGGGAAAAACTTGGCAGCCGTTCAATGGCAACGTCCGCGCCGATTTCATGCCCGACAAATTCCCGGAAGTTGGCCAGTGCGTTCACAAGCTCAAGGCTCATCCTCGCCGGCCCTCGGCTCTCTACCAGCAAAACCATTGTGGAATCTACCGCGCGGATTTTAGCGCCGATAAGTGGACGGACATTTCCAAGGGTTTGCCCAGCCGCTTCGGTTTCGGGCTCGCGGTTCCTTCCGCTGAGGACTCCACGCTCTTCACCATTCCCATCGAGTCTGCGGAACACCGCTTCGTGCCCAAGGGCAAACTCTGCGTCGCGCGTAGTCGCGATGCCGGCCGCACCTGGAAGCTCCTGAACAAGGGCTTGCCGCAATCAAATGCTCACGTCCTGGTGCTCCGCGAAGCCATGACCTCCGACGATCGCGACCCCGCCGGTATCTACTTCGGCACCTCTACGGGCACTCTTTTCTATTCACGGGATTCCGGAGATTCCTGGCAGGTCTTGGCGCAATACTTGCCGCCCATTTATTCCGTCTCGGTGGCCGTGCACTAGTTCTGTCGTTTGATTTATTCCGTCGATGGTCCGGCAGGCAACGACTTCAGATAGGCCACGATCGCTTGCGCGTCCTCGGAATTCATGTGGTAGACGTGCATCGGGGGTCGCAACTCTTCTCCGTTAGGTCCCGTTCCCTTTTCCAGCACCGTCTCTACCTGTTGCTCGCTGAAGCTCGGCAGCCCTGCCAATGCCGGCGCACGGGCCGCCCAGTTCCGGATCGGCGCCACCGGACGAATCCACATTCGCGCGCCTCGCAGCCACACGTCGTGCTTCAACGCGCCCCTCTTGTCGCGCGCGCTGTGGCATTCCGGGCACTTCGCAACCTCTTCCACCAGGTATTTCCCGCGCTCGATTTCGCCGGCAGGCCCTGCCGCCTCGCTGGCCCGCCTCCCATGTGTCGCGCTGGTCAAAATCGTCATGCCCGACACCGTAAGCATCACGCCCAGACATACACCCGAACGAAGTGTGGTTCGTAGCATCTATAACCGGTCCTTATCCTCATACTCCAGCGGAACGTCGTCCTGCGGCACCTCATGTGTCCGCACGCCGCCGTCGTCCGCGTTCGATCCCGCTTCTACTCCTCGAATAATTCCAGATTCGAACGTTTGCCCTTCTTCTTGCAGCTCTTCCGCGCTTTCCGAATCCGCCTCGGCGATCACCGAAACGCCTGCCAGGTCGCCGCCACCATATCCTGCCGCCGTCGCCCGCCGCCGCGGTTGCAGCGTCACCGTCTCCACGCTCTGGCTTCCTCGCGGCACTCTCTCGATTTCTTCTTCCGTGCCACGCCTCGCGCTTCCTCGCGCCTTTCCGCGCCCCGCCTTGTTTCGTTGGCCCGCATTGACCGTGCTCGCGTTGACCGCTCCAGTGTTGCGGGCCTCGTGACCCAATTTTCGGCTGGAGGAGCCACCACCAGTTTCCTTTCGCGCCGGGCGCCCCGCCGCAGCGGACACTGACTTAACGGGTTTGTGCGATTTGCGCGCGCTCTTCGCGCCTTTCCCGCCCTTCTTCTTCTTTTTCTTCGCCGCCGCTTTTCGTTTTGCCATGGCTCTCCTCACCGGTCCGGGCCCCGCGCTATACCCTCATCGCCTCTGTTCGATATTCTTCGCCCAGACTACCCTCTTCGCCTTAGATGTTCGGAAATGTTCGGAAGTTCGCTCGCCCCAGCCCTAAAATTTACTTTCGGCCCTAAAATCTTTACCGCCAGCCTAAAGTTCGCTCCGTCCTAAAGTTCAGTCGGGCCGCCCGGAGGTTCATTCCGCGGCGGCCTAGAGTTCACTTGGCGCGAAGCCCTATGGCTTCCTCGCGCCGAGTTGTTCGAGGTCCACGAATTCCACTTGCCACGGCGCCCCTCCCACCTCCAATCGGGCCACAGTGATCGGCAACTGGAACCGGCGAGGCCCCGCGCTCCCCGGATTCACGTACAGCACACCGTTAGATTCACTGTGCTTCCGTTTGTGGGTGTGGCCGCTCACCACCACGTGAAACCCGGACGCCTCCGGCTTCAGGTCCATGGCGCTCAAGTCGTGCAGGACGTAGAGGCGCAGGCTGGCGGCTTCGGCTACGGCAGTCTCCGGCAGGGAGCGCGCCCAGTCCGCGGTGTCCACATTCCCGCGCACCGCCGTTACCGGGGCGATCTTCCGAAGCTCCGCCAGGATTTCCGGAGCTCCGACGTCGCCGGCGTGGACGATGTGGACGGCGCCTTGCAGCGCGCGCACCGCCTCTGGGCGGAGCAGTCCATGAGTGTCCGAAATCAGTCCGATGAATCTGCGGGAAGCAGGCACAGCAGAAAGTGTAACTGGGGGTAAAGGCAAACCGCAAAAATCAAAATAAGGAGGACAAAAGAGGAGCACCGAGGGCTTAGCTTTTGTTGAGGATAGGGGCCTGGGGACGCGATGGAGCGCCGCAGAGGCCGGTGCGCTTAGCTGTTGCTAAGGGCCGGGACCTTGGAGGCCATGGAGCGTCGCAGGGGCCGCGCGCCGGGGCTGGGGAAGGCCATATGCCAGAAGTTGGCCTGGCCATCGGTAAATTCCACGCCGACATAGGTTTTGCCGTCGCGGGAATGGCGAATGGTAACCACCCGGCCTTCCACTTTTTCCCGGGTCGTCTCGTTCTCAAGGGTCAGCAGCTCGCCCAGAGCGACGCTGGCATCCAGCAGCACCGAAGCGCCGTGCATGCTAACGGTGTGCGAGTGCGTCTGCACCGCGAACTCTTCACCGCTTCCACTCCTGCCGCGGACCTTGAGCGGCACATTGAGGTTGACGCGCACCGTGCGCCGTCGTTCTTTGCAACGAAAATTGAGAATCGCCATTGGGAGGTTACCCCTAAATTCCGATTGAACGCCTTGTGTAAACTACCGAGGGCCTTGTAGCAATTGCCGGGCCGATTCCGCCGCCTAGTAGACTCGCGTCAACCACAGTACGCGTGTCAGTAGAAATCCGAAGTGCGCTGAAGACAGGCTCGAGAAAGCCAATACAAACCAGCTCCACATGCCGATCATTTTCTGCGCCGGGTTCATTTGTGGCAATGGCATGACGGTACCGATTATGGGCATGCAGAACAGTACTGGCGTACTGTTCCCTGAGGGTGCGCCGATCGGAGGTCCTAGCGGGCAGGGTACGGAGGCGGGTCTTGATGGACAATAAGTCTTTTATTATAAATGGATTACAGGAAACATCGGGCTTACATGAAAGAGCGCAGTCGAACAAGAAGGCTGGACAGGTTGGGACGGTCCTCGTCGCGAACGGCGGTGAATTTAAGCCCCATGCCGTTGCCATTTTCTCCGTGGCGGACGACGGCTTCGGCGCGAATCTGGCCATCGGCAGCCAGGAAGTGGAGATTGGCGCGAGTGCCGACTTCCTTGACCCGGGAAGTCTCGACGAAGACACCGCCGAGGCTGAGATCGCGGACGCGCGCCACGTCGTCATAGCCTCCGGCGTTCCAAAAAACATAGACGCCCTGAGCAGCTTCGACACGAGTGGTGAGGCGGCGGGAAGGGGTCGAGATGTGCTGAAATTTGGGTTTTTCCACGTGCCTTGCCAAAATACCGAGTTCCCATGCTTATTGGCAAGATGATTCGACAGAATTGCTGTGGAAAAACCGAGCGAAATCCCGCAGAATCCGCAAACTGTGGAAAAGGTCTTCCGCTGCGGGCCCAGAATGGTGCTGCTTTCCGTGATGCTACTCGTGTGCGCCTCCTGCCTCCAGGCCAAAACCGAGCTGATTCCGCCGTTGCACACCGAGGGGCACCGCATCGTGGATGCGCACGGAAAGGCGGTGCGGCTGGTCTCCGTCAATTGGTACGGATTTGACCAGAAGGAATTCGTGGTAGGCGGGCTGGATCATGCGCCGCTCGCCGCGATTGTGGGGCAGATCCGGAGCATGGGGATTAACTCCGTGCGGCTGCCGTGGGCCAATGAGACCTTCGAGCACGACCCCATCCCGCCGGACAGCGCGGTAAAGGCAAACCCGGAGTTTCGCGGCAAGCATGCGATGGAAATCATGGATGCGGTGATCGCGGCGCTGGCGGACGCGCATATTTTCGTGATTCTGGACAATCACATGAGCAACGCGGACTGGTGCTGCAACGAAACCGACGGAAACGGGCTGTGGTACAACCGCGAATATCCGGAAGAAAAATGGCTGGCGGACTGGCAAGGCATGGTGCGGCGCTACCAGAAACAACGGTGGGTAATCGGGGCGGATTTGCGGAACGAATTGCGAAGCGGAGCGCAGTGGGGAGGAAGCGACCCGCTGGTGGATTGGCACGCCGCAGCGGAACGCGGGGGTAACGCGGTTCTGGCCGCCAATCCGAAGCTGCTGATTTTTGTGGAAGGCCCGCAATACTCGACGAATTTCACGGGTTTTGACAAGTTGCCGGTGGTCTTGAAGGTGCCGAACCGGCTGGTGTATTCGCCACACGCGTACGCACCGAACGAAGCGAGCGGAATCCGGTTCCAAAGCTACGAGGAGCTGAAACAAACCTATGACGCGCGAGCGGGTTTCCTGCTGCACAGCGAACCGGGAGTGCCGCTGTGGGTGGGCGAGTTCGGTACCTGCCAAACGCTGGATTGCGGCGCGAACAGCGAGTGGTTCGGATGGTTTATCCGCTACTTGAGAGAGAACGATTTGAGCTGGTGTTACTGGCCGTTGAATGGAACGCAGTCCAGTGGGCGGGGCCGGGTGTACGACAGCATCGAGACGTATGGCTTGCTGGGGTCGGATTACCAGCATGTGGCGGCTCCCAAGATCATCGAGATGTTCCGGACGATCGGAGCGAGCGCGGCGCCCGGTGACGGAGCCGGGGCGCACCGGTGAGGGTGCAGCGAGCGGCAAGGAAACGCGACCGGAGGCGGTGTTGGTGTGTACCACCTGGTACCTCCCACCCCCCGGCTATTTCGTAAGTGTTGATTCCAGGGCAGTTTAAGTTGAGCAGAATGAACACTTGCGTAAGGTAACTATCCCTTGTGGACAAGTACATGATGCGCGAGTATAGTTCATTCGTGCGTTTAGCTAGGTGCCTGCTATTGAGCAGGTGGCGGGGAAGTGTGTGGCTTTGCATGACGACAGTATATGACACCGCTGCTTATTTCGATGAGAGCCGACTCGATAATCCATTCCCTTTTGTGGCTGGTTTTTGGGCCCCTTTAGATTCTTGGGAATATGTGGAGCTAGACATACTGGAAGGAATTGAACAACAAGCCACCGTCATTGAAGCGCTAAGAAATACCTGCGCAATGATCCTGTTTTGTTCTCAAGAATGTTCCACAAGTATGGTTTGCAGCCCGTATACGCTAGCGTCGAGAAAAAGATAATCGAAAATCTAATAAGAACCCCTGGTGATTGGAGGGATTCTGAATTGTGGACTGAGATTTATCCGACTTGCTCGTACATGTGTTGCGAGAAGCTCGACAAGCGTCTAGGGGAGATGAAATTACGTGTTCCTGCAAAAGTCATTTTTGATAAGGGCACAGAGCATGCAAGTCTTCTGGATCGAGGATATCGAAAATTCTATGCCCAAAAGAATCCTACTTATCTAGAGCCCTCTGCGGGATTTGATGATGCGGAATTTATTATGCCCCTACTAGCGGCTGACTTATATGCATGGCTGATGGCAAAGGAAAGGAATGAACCGTCAAAGCCAGCGGAGGATGAGGTAAACAGGGCTCTGGTTGAAATCCACAAAATCCCGCCATTAGGGACTATCGTGACATGGGAAGCCATTAGACGCATAATGGAGAAATGAAAACCGCCAAACCGCGCAAGGAAACAGAAAAGAAAATGCGCCCCATAACGCGAGGCGCATTCACGGCATTGTTGAATAAAGCTATTAAGACGCCTTCACTGAAACCTGCTCCAAAATCCTCTTGAACAGCAAATTTCCCTGAAACCTGCGATTGTAGCGGAAGGCGTATTCGTTCAAATAGGTCTGCAAGTACTTTGCGCTGACGTTGTGATATACACCGCCGATTCCACGTTTCACAGTGCTCCAGAAGCCTTCAATGGTATTGGTGTGCACGTTGCCAGAGACATACACGCGCTCGCTGTGACGGATGCGGCGATGGGTATATCCGAGCTTCTCTAGGCCGTCATAGGATACGAAATCATCGGTGAAAACGATGCTGCTCGGCATCACATATTGTTTCACCAAGCCGTGCAAGGTTTCCTTTTTGACGTTCTCAGCCACACGCGCCACTACACGGCCACCGCGCTCGACCATGCCTACAACGGGAACTTTGTTTTCGCGCCAGCTAGAAGTACGTCGAGTGCCGCCATGGAACATTTCATCCATCTCCACCGTCGAGCCCTCCAGTTGCAGACCGTCTTCGGCCAACAGTTGCCGAATTTGCTTGAACATGCGCCATGCCGTTTTATAGGTGACGCCTGTCTCGCGCTGAATCTGCTTTGCGGAAATGCCGCAACGAGTAGAGCCCATTAGATACATCGCGTAGAACCAAGTCTTGAGCGGAGTGGAAGTCTTCTGGAAGATTGTCCCTGCCAGCGGATAGATGTGATTACCGCAAGACTGGCAAGCATATGCGGTACGATTGCCGACGCGATAGTGCTTGGTCTGCTTGCCGCACTTAGCGCAATCGGCCATGCCATTTGGCCAGCGTTGCTCTTTGATATATTCGAGACAGGCGCTATCATGCGGAAACTTGTTATGGAAGTCTCGCACGGTGTATCGCAACTCTTTGGGTATGCTCTGTTTAACTTTCATAATGCCTAATCGTGCCAGAAGACTTACTTGTTGTCAAGGGATAATTACCTTGCGTAAGTGTTGATTGCAGAGGAGTTGGAGTCGTGACCGGCGACGGGCGAGTGTGCGGAATGGCCAGGGAGTTGGGAGCTTTACAGGGAGAAAATGGCGAGTAGGGGATAGAAATTCGCGGGGACACGGAGGGTCCGATCTCTCCGCGTGATGCTGACAAACAGTATAGGCGGAAAGTGCGGTGTTGTCAATAGGATAATATTGTGGACTGGTATTCGAATGCGAGTGGGTTCTTGAAGGCTTTCAGTCTTTTTTGGAATCTGGAATGAGGGGATGGATGTAACCTGAGGTACGATCCTCCCGGAGACCACTGTGACACGGGAATCGCTTAGGGCATTACTAGATGCCTTCCTCGGTGCGGGCGCGACTTTCGCGGCAGCAATCTTGGTAGTCTTTGCCTTCGAGAAGAGTCCGTCGCTTCAACTACGGTACGCCGCCGTCGCATCCGCACTTGTTCTCGTTGTCGCGATTTTGGTCGTTCGGTACCGCGCAGCCCTAGTTGGGGCGATCGCCGCATTCCTCGGCTTCAGAGGTCTAGTTGGGGCGATGGTCTACCGGCGTTGGCAAGGGGCAATATTTGCCGCTGTGGCGACAGCGGTGGTCTACAGTTGTTACCGATGGCATTCGCGGCGAACAAATACTTAAGCCATGCGCCGCTATATCAAAATGGATTTCCGTTACCCTCTACCAATTCCTTGGGCGAGGATCGTGCTCAATCCGAATCACTCCGCACCGAACGTTCAGAGACTCCCCACACTACGGAGGTTACTTCTTCGGCGCGAATTTCTCGAGAAATTCTGTAAAGCGCTGCAGATTGTAGCTGTCGCCCTGCTCCAACTCGTGGGTCCCTTCCGATTTGAGGAGTTTTCCGCTGGTATCCAGGATGAAAATATGAGGGTAGCCCTCCGCAGGAGGGAAGCGTGACAGAAATTTGGTGTTGTGGTGATGTTCACTGAAGTCGACCTTGACGAGGACATAGTTCCGGTCGCGCAAAGCAAGCAGGTCCGGGTGATGTTCATAAAAGGAGTCCATTTCGTGGCACCACCCGCACCATTCCCCACCAACCTCGATCAGGACGTTGCGTTTGGTTTCCCTTGCCAGCTTGATGGCGACGGAAAGGTCCTGCGAAGCGTCACGGCTGGGGTCATATTTCGTGGGAACGGTGTAGGCTTGCGGCGCTGACGATGAAGGCAACGAGGGCGACGACGGAAGCAAGGAAAGACAGACAAGGAACCAACAGAGCAGTGGGACGGTCATTGTTCCTCCCTCAGGGTCAAGTTATTCAGGGAGCCACTGGAGGAGAGTATACCCGCACCTACGTGCCTGAGGTAGAATCCTCGCTAAATGGTCGATCCTGCCCTAAGCGTTTTGGTCAAAATCATAGGCAGCGTTGGTCTGGTGTTAGCGTACTGCATCCCTTTCTGGCGCATTTTCAAGAGTAACCCCGGCGACAGGTTCCTTCAGTGCGCCAGCATGACGGTAATGGCGACCTTGGGCACGATGGTCGTCTACAGGACGCGGCTGTTCCCGGAGTGGACGGTCGGCTTCCTGATGGCTTTGGTGTACATCCTGACGACTGTGTCTATATTTCTTATGTGCCAGCAAGGTTATCGGGCGCTGCGCAAGAAGCTCGCGAGGAAAAAATCGGCCTGAGGGAAAAACTCCATCGCGCGATGGCGGTCGTGTTGTGAGCGAGGCTTCGCCTCCAGTATATAGCAGCAATACAGGGCACCATGTATCGTGCCCCTACGGGAGGCGAGGCGCATCGCGAGGCAGGCGGGTGCGAGGAGCGGTGAAGGGGGTAGGGGTGCGATTGAGAGTGCGCAGCCAGGATTGTCTGTGCCACGAAAGGCAATCGGATGATGGGTGAGGTTCCGCGAGCCGGGGTCCCGAATGGTTGTGCCACGCGGGAAGCGCGGTGGCTACGGGAGGAGCCGCGGCGAACGGTGCCGCCGGACTTGCTGACGAGAATGGTGCACACGGCGTTTCCGCGAGGCCACGTTCTGGAAATGCAATCGTTGACCGACGGGTGGCGGAACGCGAATTTCAAACTGCGGCTGGACTGCACGGCGGAGCCAATCGTTCTGCGAATCTACGAGCACGATGCATCGCTGTGCCAGAAAGAGGTGGACCTGATCGGGCTAGTGGGGAGCTCGGTTCCTGTTCCGGAGGTGATCCACGCGGAGGCGAGCGGAGGGGAGGATATCGGGCCGTTCCTGCTGATGCGATACGTGGAAGGAATCAGTTTCCGGGAATTAAAACGAAGCGGGGATGCCCGGGCGATTTCGGAAGCGGCATATTCCACGGGGGAAACTCTGGCGGCGATCGGACGCACGACGTTTGGCAAGGCAGGATGGCTGGCTCCCGGCCCGAAGGTCGCGGAGCCGCTGCTGGAAGGAGCGGATGCGACGCCGCGCTTTGTAGATTTGTGTTTGGCGTCGGAGCACCTGCAACAGCGGGTGAACGAGGAGCTGCGCGAGGAAGTCCATTCTCTGGTTTGGTCATGGGCGAAACGGTTGGCGGAGCTGGATGAGGAGACGCGCCTGGTCCATGGCGATTTCGGCAAAAGGAATTTGCTGGTGCGAAACGGCGAAGAAGGATGGAGAGTGGTGGCGGTTCTGGACTGGGAGTTTGCGATTTCCGGATCGCCCCTGGCGGATGTGGGCCACTTCCTGCGCTATGAAAAAGCCGCGCGCCCGGTTTTCGAACCGCATTTCTCGGAGGGCTATGTACAGGGAGGAGGCAGGCTGCCGGAGGACTGGCGAAGGGTGGCACAAGTGGTGGAACTCACGGCTTTATGCGAGAGCCTGACGCGCGAGGAACTTCCGAGCGAGACTGTGGTGGAACTGGTGGAGCTGATTCGGGCAACGGTGAAATCTTAGCGATGGCCGGGCGGGGCAAGCCCCGCCCGTGCAGAGGATGGCGCGATGGTGAGCGGCAATAAGAACTAAGCGCCCGCCCCGAGCAGCTCCATGTGGCACTCGGCCAGATTGTCCTTGCGACGCCAAGCTTCGTAGCGAACCAGAATCTTGGTGCCTCGGCGATGCTGGAAGATCCAAATGCCGTGCATGTATCCACACTTCAGAAACAACTCGTAAACAATCTCGATATCGTTGGTCCGAGGCATCGTGAAGGTATCGAATCTTTGCCCGCACATCTCCTCGCGAGAATAACCCAACAGTTCGCAGAAGCCGTCGGACACTTCGAGGTAACGCCGGTGGGAATCCACAACAACCGAGTAGTCATCAAGAAGGTGGGCATCCGGATGAGGGGGAATTTCCGTTGAAACTTCCGGGCACTCGCGGTTCGGCATGATTCACCTCCGCACCTGCCGAGGATACTCCCGGTGATTTTAAAATAGCTATCGAAAATATCGCCGCAGGTCTAGCATAAGTGTCCAGCTAACCCGGTTAGCGGAATCAGTTCCTCGCCCGAAGGAGGTCCCGCATGTCGCACCACTACCCCTGGTCGTCAGCGTACGCCGCGGCAGTTCTCGAAACCAATCCAGAAAAAGTGACGGCGCTGATCGCCGCCGCGGAAAATGCGATTGCGCAACGAGTGGACAACCTGACGGTAGGTGAGGGAGAGCGCCACGCACTGGAAGCGGCGAGTGCCGGGCTGTTACTGCTGAGGAAGGACTCGACAACCTGGCCATCGCAAGCGTAGCAATCGTCTCGGGAAGCGGAAACCTGATTTATGAACGGTTCACGGAGAGAAGATTGGCGCGAAGTCTGTGAGCAGGTCTCCAGAGAGCAAGATCCGGAAACGCTGGCGAGCCTGGTCCAGGAGTTGAACCATTTGTTGGAACAAAAGCAACGTCGAGAAAAGGCCAGAAGCTTTCTGGGCGCCCGGCGACGGGTGCTAAGTCAGAACAAAAGAAAAGACTGAGCCGGGCACGACGGAGCCGGGGCGCGAGATTACAGGTTCGAGCCGAAGGCCAGCAGGCGGCCGTCGCAATCCTTCACGACAAACTCTCGCGAGTTCCATGGCATGTTGGCCAGGCCGCGGGTGAATTCGACGCCGCGAGCCGCATACTCGGCGTAAAGCGCGTCCGCGTCTTCCACGAACAGGTAGGCGTCGAGAAGTTCGTCGGAATATTTTCCGGGATTAGCGATGGGAGGCGCGGCACAGCGGAAATGAATGGCGCGCTGGTCGCGGGCCACGATGGCGTAAACCGGGGGGTCCTGCCATGTGCCTAGACAGGTGAAACCAAGCTTGGCCTGGTAATAAGCAAGGGTGCCAGGGATGTCCAGAGTGAAGAAAAGCGGCGCGATCTGGCGAATCACGGGGCGAGTCTACTACAGGAAATGCCGGGCGGCGCCCAGCGAAGGCGCTTGTCAGTCCAGACGCAACCAATTGCGCAGAGCAACGATCTGAAGGGCGTTGACGCGCGAGCGATTTACGGTCAGCCCCCAGTGCAGATGCGGACCGGTGACGCGACCGGTGGCGCCAACTTTACCGAGCAGGGCGCCGGATTCGACCATGTCGCCGGCCTTCACGTCGATTTCGGAGAAATGGCCGTAGAGAGTGTAGACACCCAGGCCGTGATCGACGACCACGGTATTTCCAGAGAAGTACAGCGGCTCCGCGAGAACAACGCGACCGCGCTGCGCGGCATGCACCGGCATCCCGGATGGCGCGGGGAAATCGACGCCGGTATGCGGCGAGCTGGGCTCACCGTTCAAGACGCGCCGACGGCCAAAGTTACCGCCAATGTTGACGCCATCGAGCGGGACACGGAATGGCCCTTGCCAGAATTTTTCTGGCGTGACGGTTGCGAAGATTTCACGGAGCTTTTTGCGGTCTGCTTCCGCTTTGGCAAGCTGCTCGGGATCCGGTTTGACGAAATTGGGAGCGACCTTCAATTTTTCGGTAGAGAAGTGGCCGGCGCGGACGGTGATGGCAGCCTGGCAGGTGCGCGGGGCGGCCTCGTCAAGTTTCGGAGAAACGATGAGCGGGTATGTGCTGGCGGCCTGCTCGAGATCGATGCCCAAGAATGCGCGGCGGACATCCGGATATTGGGGAAGGGTCTTGGCTGTTTTCCAGAAGGGGACGTCCTTGTTGATCCATTTGGCTTGCAGATCGGCGAGCGGGTGGGCGCTGCGGACTTCCGCGAGCAAGAGATGGCCCTGAAGAGAGGCGGGCGAGGAGAGGCGAAGCTCGATGCCCTGGCCGCAATCGATTTTGGTCCAGGGGGAGGGCGGGGACTTTCGCGGGGAGTGCGGCTTGGTCTGGGCGAAGGTTGCGGGCGCCGCGAGAGCGAGACACAAGAGGAACAGCGGAAGGCGGCAAGACATCGGTGCGGAGGATGACGGACTATTGCGGCACATCGATTCGACTATACGACAGGCACGTTGGCGCGAGGCTTTGGAATTGGTGATGATGTTCCATGGGCCAGACGGCACTACATTTCCAGGCCGATCAAACGCATGAGCTCAATGGCGTTGCTTTTGGCGACGACGCCATCGCGCAACCGGTAATCGAAGCGCATTTTGCCTTCGACGACCTGGTCTTCAAAATGTTGGTTGCGAATGCCGGTTCCGAGGACGGAAATAATTTCGGTGAGAGCCAAGTCGTGGGTGGTGACCATGCCGATGGCACCGCGCTGCAGCAAAGCGCGCAACAGGCTTTCCGCTCCGATCCTGCGATCCTTGGAATTGGTGCCCTCGAGCAGTTCATCGAAGAGAAACAGGAGCGGGAGATTTTCTTTGGCGAGGTCGAAGACGCGACGAATGTGCAGGATTTCCGTGTAAAAGGTGGAGCGCCCCTGCTGAAGAGAGTCCGCGCCGCGCAACCGAGTGCCCACGGAAAGAGGAGTCAGGCGAAGGGATTTCGCGCGTACCGGCGCGCCAGCCATGGCCAGGACGGTGTTTATGCCCACGACACGCAAGAGAGTGCTTTTGCCGGACATATTGGAGCCGCTGATCAACAGGACACGGGTCGCAGCATCGAGCTTCACGGAATTGCGGACGCATTGGGCATCGGGGATGAGGGGATGGCCGAGATCCTGGCCGTCGAAAAGGGCGGATTGCGGCGCGGCGCCCTGGTCGAAAACCGGAAAGGGATCGGCGGGATGCTCGTAGGAGTAGGTGGCGAGAGAGACCAACGCTTCCATTTCCGCGGCGACATGGACCCAGGAGCGCATGGGCTGGCCACAATCTTTACGCCAGGCCTCCGCGGCAAACGCCGTCTGCAAAGAATAGAGCAAGGGAAGCTCGAGGATATGTCCAAGCAGGCTGTGCGAGCCGTCGATCCAGTAAACGATGCGGGCGAGCCGGCGCACGGAGCGCGAAGCCGGTTCGGGGCCGCGCATGAGTTCGGCGGTGAATTCCCGGAGCCGGGGCGAGCGAAAATCTTCCCGCTCAAGGCGCTGGAGGATGTCCGCGAAGAGCAACAGGCCTTCGGCATTGCAGGCAATTCCTTCGATGACGCGGTTGGCGGGCTTGAGGAGCCAGCGGCGCACGCCCCATTCCACGATAAGCACGGCCAGCAGCGGCCAATAGACGGTGGCCCACGTACAGTAAGCGGTGGCGGCAGCGGCCGCGAATGCCAACAAAACCACAACGATGCGCGCAGGCGTTCCGGGAAGAACGCGGCCAGCCTCGCACCAACCGGTCAACGATTCGGGATCAAGGCGCGCGCGCAGGTCTTCGGCGGTCACAGCGAGATCGCGGTGAAGATCGAGCTTTTCGCGGAGCTCCGCGACTTGCGCCTGGCGCTCGAGAATCTCCGGCAATGGCGCGGGATTCTTGAGCCAGTTGGCCAGCCGGCCTTCGCCCATGGGGAGACGAGCGGTGGAAAGCAACTCAAACAGGCAGCCCTTGCCGAACAAGTCGAGGTCGTCGGCGTAGACGTGGTTTTCGTCGCGGAAGCGGTCGCCGGACTGGCCGGAGCCAGCCCAACGATCTTCGATGCGGGCGAGCCCGCGGCGGTAGAGATTCGCGGAAGTATCGGCGCGATTCTTGGCTCGAAGGACAAGCTCGTGGACGATTCCGAGCAGGGCATACGCCACAGCCGGGGCGAGGAGCCATTGTGAAGAAAACAAATCTTTGTGAAGAGCAAGCCAGGCCAGGAGCAAGCCGACGGCAACGACGGCCAGCTTGGCGTTTCCGATCCGAATATGCAGACGGTTTTTGCCAGCGGCTTGTTGCAGGTGAGTTTCCAGCCGCTGGGAATATTCCACGTGCGGATCGGACACGTTGCCTCTTCTGGCGCGTGTTACGCCGGAAGCAGTTTAGCTCACTCTTCACCGATGTCTTCGTTCCAGATTGCGGGGTTGGCGGCGATGTATTTCGAAAGAAGTTCGACACATTCGGGGTCGTTCAAGTCGACGACTTCAATGCCGTTCGAACGCAGCCATTCGATGCCACCGGGAAAATTCTTCGATTCGCCGACAACGACGGCGCCGAAACCAAACTGGCGCACGAGGCCGCTGCAATACCAGCAGGGAGCCAAAGTGGTGACCATGATCTTGTCGCGGTAAGTGCGTTGGCGGCCGGCTTTGCGGAAGGCATCGGTTTCGCCGTGGACGGAGGGATCATTCTCCTGAATGCGGCGATTGCGGCCGCGGCCAAGAAGCTTGCCTTCGCGGTCGAAAACGGCGGCGCCAATGGGGATGCCACCTTCGGCGAGACCCAAGCGAGCTTCGTCGAGTGCGACGCGGAGCATATGTCGATAACTTTCCAGCTTGGCGTCGTTGGGCATGGGTCCTCCCTCGGTGGCTGGCGTCGCGTCCGGCGGGACACAGGGGCGCGGCGAAGCCACAGTATGCCAGGAACAGCAGGAGGATAACTCATTATCTATCAATAGCATAGGGACGGAACCCGGCCTGCATCGGAGGTAGCGCAGACCGGAGGACTTCCATGCGTCAAACACAGCAGCTTGCACTTGTCTTGGCGATTCTGGCTTTGGCGGGGGTTGCGGGATGCTCGAGCCAAGCCTCGGAAGCTCCCGCTAGCACCAGCACCAAACCGGCGGCGCCAAAGCCACAGAGGCGGGCGTTGCGCTCCGCGCACAACGAGACGGCTACCGCGATCTACAACAATCCCGAATATGGCGTCTCCTTCCACTATCCGCGCCAATTTGTACTGATCGAGGGCTCCCCCGAGAACGATTTAGGGAGTATGCGCACACAGGACGATTTCGATTCGGAACAGCCCGGGGCGACGCTGCTGGCGACGATACTGGTGCCCGACGACGCCTATCCCAACACGTCCTTTCGCGATGCGTGGGTGCAATACGCAGTCAACCCGGGGATGAGCGCGGAGGCTTGCCGCGAGACGGTTGTGGCGAAAGAGGAGGAGGTTGGCGAGGAGGGGGAGAAGGAGCGACGGGGAACGACGATGATAGGAGGAATACTTTTTGCGTGGGTAGAGGGAGAAGGCGCGGTGAAGAGGACCGCCGCCGAGCCAGAACGGTCGTTCCATCGCGAGTATGCGGGTTTCGCGAATGGCGGCTGCCAGGAATTCCTGGTGCAGGTGGAAGTGGGAACAAGCGGAGACGAGAGCACCGAGAGGCAAGCCGACGGGCGCAAGATCCTTCGTCAACTGGAACGGATTATCGTATCGCTGCAAACGGGGAGGTCTCCCGCCGACACGGTAAAGGCACCAGCGGCGCCTTGATGGCACGATTTTCTGCCGACAGGCAGGGAGGCTGGCGTTCTTTCCGGCCAAGATTGCGTCGCGTTATGCTTAGAACATAAAAAACCAACCACCGGCTTGCCTGAGCGCGGCAAGGCGGCTACGCTATGGAAGGTAGTTCGTTGTACACGTGGTTTGGCTCCTCCCCCTTCCGTCAGACCCTCTCAGTTGTGTCTTTGGTGGAAAGCGCCAGTTCCGATGCTCCAGGATTCAACATCCTCGAACGAGAACTCCGCGTCCGTAGCGCAAAGCGAGCGGCGACAGCATGCGCGCTACTCGTTCAGCGCCAGCGCGGAGGCCGTGCATGTCGAAGCGGACACGCGACTGGAAGGTCGCGTCAGCGATCTGAGCCGGGGCGGATGCTATATCGATACGATCAATCCATTTCCGATCGGCGCGACGGTTAACCTACGAATAAGCAAGGACGAGATGATTTTTGTGGCGGAGGCGCGGGTTTTTTACGCCGTGATAGGAATGGGCATGGGCATGGGCTTCCTGAAGATCGAGGACGAGCAGGTGCCGATCCTGGAACGGTGGTTGGCGCAATTTGGCGAAGGGCAAATGCCGGAAGAGGCGACACCCTTGCGGGCGCCCTCGAGCGGGCCAGCGGGTGTATCGGGAGTGGAAGCGACGTATGTGTTGAATGAGCTGATCGTATCGCTGATGCGCAAACGGGTGCTTACCGAAGCGGAAGGGAAGGCCATGCTGCGTCGGCTGGCGGAATAAAGGCGCGCGGTGGCGGAGGTTACGGTTGGAGAGCGGCAGCGATCTTCTTCTGGTATTCGCGGGCCTTGGCGATCACTTCCGGTTCCTTGACGGTCAGCAGTTTTCGTTCACGCATCACGACGTGGCCGTCGATGATGGCGGTGTCCACATCGCTGCCCTTCAGCGAATAGGCTAGCTGCGAATAAATATCAAACATGGGTACGGCGTTCGGCTGGTCCAGGCCGATCAAAATCAAATCCGCTTTTTTCCCAGCTTCCAAGGAACCAATCTCGCCATCCAGATGGATGGCCCGCGCACCTTCAATCGTGGCCATCTCCACGACCGAGCGTGCGCTTAAAGCACGCGGGTCAAGCTTGGTGATTTTCTGCAGCTTGGCCGCCAGGTCCATTTCTTCCATCAAATTCAGATCGTTGTTGCTGCCAGCCGGCCCATCGGTGCCCAATCCGACGGCGATGCCGGCGGCGCGCTCCTCGACGACGGGCGCGACACCGCTGGCCAGCATCATATTGCTGGAAGGGTTGTGCACGCAGCCCACCTGCTGGTCCGCCAGGATCTTGCGGTCCTGCTCATCCACATAGATGCAATGAGCGGCGATGACGTCGGGACCGAGAACGCCGATGCGATCGAGATATTGGACGGGAGTAGCTCCGTTTTTCGCCACGCTGTCGTCCCGTTCTTTCTTCATCTCCGCAACATGAATGAGGATGGGCGCATGGTATTTTCGCGCCAGCCCGGCCGCATTTTTCAACGTGGTTTCCGAATCGGTGTAGATGGAATGCGGAGCTACCGCCGCGTGAATCAGCGAATCACCCTGCCAGCGTTTCAGGAATCGCTCGGAATAGGCCAGAACATCGGCCTGGGTGTTGTTGTCCGGCGCGGGGAAATCAATGGAAGTTTCGCCGAGCAGACCGCGCATTCCGGCGGCCCTGGTTTCCTCCGCAATCGCATCCTCGAAGTAATACATATCGACAAAAGTCGTGATTCCGCCGCGGATCATTTCCGCGCAGGCCAGGCGGGTTCCCCAACGCACGAAATCCTGCGTGACGTTCTTGGCTTCCGCCGGAAAAATATATTTGCGCAGCCAGTCGTCCAGCGTCACGTCGTCTTTCAGGCCGCGAAATAGAGTCATGGGCGCGTGAGTGTGGCCATTGACGAATCCGGGAAGCACCAGCTTGCCCTTGGCATCGATGACGTCCTTGTAGAAGCCGCGGGTGTAGGAGGCAGGCAGCTCGTCGGCGGGGCCGACCGCGACGATCTTGTCGCCGCGAACCATGACGTAACCTTTTTCGATGATGCGGCGCTGGCCGTCCATGGTCACGATGGTTCCGTTGGTGACCAGCAGGTCGGCGCCGGAACCGGATTTGGCTTGCGGCGTTGCGTGCAGGCGCAAAATGAGCAGACTCGCAACCACAAACATTAGAAGAAAGACCCGGGCAACGGACACTGCTATCGACGTGTACGGGTTCAGTCGCATGCGTTTACAGGTTGCTGGCGTCGAAAGGCTTGGGGAATAAATCGCGCATCTGGATGGTTTCCATCTTTCCCTTGCGATTGGCCAACACGACGGGAACATCGCCGCAAAATTCCCATATCAATTGGCGGCAAGCTCCGCACGGCGGAGTGAGCGCATCGGTATCGGTAACCACCGCAATGGCGTCGAACCCGCGCTCGCCTTCGCTGAGGGCTTTGAAGATGGCCACGCGTTCGGCGCACACGGTCAAGCCATAGGTCGCGTTCTCGACGTTGCAGCCGCCAAACATCCTGCCGGAACTGGCACGCACCGCGGCGCCAACGCGAAAATTCGAATACGGCGCGTGCGCATTCTCTCGCGCTTGCGTAGCCAAAGTTACCAGATGCTGATATTCGCTCACCGGATCGCTCCAGAAATTTTCGGGATCACCGCCCGCAACAAAGCGATGAATTCATTTTTGACGCGGGCGCCTGTTTCCAGCACCTCTTCCGCGGTGAGGGGCGCCCCGGTCATACCGGCGGCCATGTTGGTGACACAAGAAATGCCCAGCACGCGAATTCCGCTGTGGCGAGCGGCGATCACTTCCGGAACGGTGGACATTCCGACCAAATCCGCACCCAGGGAGCGAAACGCGTGAATTTCCGCGGGTGTTTCGTAGTTCGGTCCAGACAATGCGAGGTACACACCTTCGGCCAGATGCATTCCGAGTTTCTCGCCTTCCTCGGCGGCGAAACGCCGGAAATCGGAGTCGTAGGCGTGGGTCATATCCGGGAAACGCGGACCGAAGCGATCTTCGTTCGCGCCGATCAACGGATTCGCGCTTTGCAGATTAATGTGATCGCGCAGCACAACCAGCGCGCCCTGCGAGTAGCCCGCGTTGATGCCGCCGGCGGCATTGGTGACAATCACCGCCTGGACGCCCATGCGCGCAAAGACCCGCACCGGAAAAGCCACCTCGGTGGCCGAGTACCCTTCGTACAAATGCACCCGGCCTTGCATTCCGACGACAGCAACGCCGCCGACTTTGCCGATGACCAGCTGCCCGGCGTGGCCGATCGCGGTGGATTGCGGAAAATTGGGAATCTTGCGATAGGGAATGCGCACGGCTTCCGAAAAATCGGCCGCGAAGGCGCCGAGCCCGGAACCGAGGACGAGGGCAATACGAGGACGCAGCTTCGTCCTGGACAGAACGAATTTCGAAGCCTTCTCCGCGCGGGCATAGGCGGAATCCGGCCCCTTGCTGGCTTTCGCACTCACGTAAATATTCCCACGATCGACGCGGAAATCAGGTTGGCCATGGTGCCGGCCAGCATGGCGCGAATGCCGAACTTGGCGAGCTGCCCGCGCTGCTCCGGAGCCAGCGCCCCGATTCCGCCGATCTGGATGCCGATGGAGCTGAAATTCGCGAAACCGCAGAGCGCGAAAGTGGCAATCGTAAAGGTGCGCGGGTCCAGGGCGTCCTTCATCGAGCCCAACTGCGCAAAAGCGACGAATTCATTCAGGGCCATACGTGTGCCCAGGAGATTGCCAATCTGCGCGGCGTGCTGCCACGGAATGCCGATCAGCCAAGCCACTGGGGCAAAAATCCATCCGAAGATTTCCTGCATGCTGTAGGGAAACCAGGAAATGTGCATGTGCGTCCAGCCCATCATGGCATTGAGAAGCGCGAGCAGGGCCAGGAAGGTGATGAGCATGGCGCCGACATTCAGCGCCAAGTACAGGCCGTCGACGGTGCCGCGCGCAATCGCACCTAGGACGTTGGACTCTTTTTCCATCGCCGGCATTTGCACGCGCCCGGCGGTCAAAGGCTGCTCGGTTTCCGGGACGAGCATTTTGGCCATCAGCAGGGTTCCGGGCGCGGTCATGATCACCGCGGTGAGCAAGTGCTTGGCGTCGGCGCCGCCCACGCGGATATAGGCGGCCATCATGCCTCCGGAGATATGCGCCATGCCGCTGGTCATCACGCACATGAGCTCGGATTTGGTGAGCTTGGGCAAGAAGGGGCGGATGGTCAGCGGCGCTTCGGTCTGTCCCATGAAGATGCTGGCGGCGACATTCAGCGATTCGGCGCCACTGGCGCCCATGATGACGGTCATTACCCAGGCGGCCACGCGAATGACCAACTGCATGACGCCCAGGTGATAGAGAACCGCGAAGAATGCCGCGATAAAGATAATTGTGGGCAATACCTGAAAAGCGAAAATCAATCCCAACGAGGAGTGCTGCTTGCCCAGCTCGCCGAAAATAAACTCGGAACCGACGTAGGAAAAATCGAGAAGGCGCTTGGCACCGTCGCCGGCTTTCTGGAAAAGCCATTCTCCGGATTTCACTTTCAGGACGAACAATCCCAGCGCAAGTTGCAGGCCCAAACCCCAGGCGACGGTCTTGAGGCGGATCGCGCGGCGGTTCGTCGAGAAGATATAGGCGCCAGCCAGAATTACGGCGATGCCGAGCACTCCAGTCAGGCGTCCCATGGGTATCCTTCCTTCTGCGGTAGCGCGCTCATGCGCCGACCAATCGCCGCACCAGCGGGGGTTTTGCCGGAGGCGCTTCCGGACCCAGCACGTAACTGTCGCGAAGCATGCGGCGCGCGTCGCTCAGCCTGGAGTCCGAATTGTAGTGAATGGTGACCAGCGGTTCATCGGATTGTGCGAAATCGCCGATGCGTTTGTGAAACTCCAGGCCGACGGCGTGATCAATTTGGTCTTCCTTCTTCTCGCGTCCGCCACCCAAGATGGCCAGCGCCATGCCCAGTTCCTGGCAGTCTGTCGCGTGGATATAGCCGGACGCTTCACAGGTCACCTGAGCCTGATGTTTGGCGGTTGGCAGGAGGCTGGGATCGTCCACGACGCGCGGGTCGCCGCCCTGTAAGGCAATACCCTGCTTGAATTTTTGCCTGGCGTGGCCGCTCGAAATCATGGATTCGGCGAGCGCTCGCCCTTCTGGAACAGTCCTGGTGCGCTCGCCCAAGTAAAACATCCATGCGGAAAGATCCAGGCTGAGATCGAGCAAATCGGCGGGTCCGCCGCCGCTCAGGACTTCGATGCTTTCCTGCACTTCCACCGAATGGCCGGCCCAGCGTCCCAAAGGCTCGTCCATTCCGGTGATGAGCGCGACTACTTTCTTGCCCATGCGCTTGCCGGTGTCCACCATCAACTCGGCAAGGAGAACGGAGTCTTCTTCGCGCTTGATGAAAGCGCCGGAGCCGGTTTTGACGTCCAGGACGAGCGCATCGATGCCTTCGGCGAGTTTCTTGCTCATGATGGAGGCACAGATCAGCGCGGTGTTCTCCACGGTGCTGGTGGCATCGCGCAAAGCGTAGATTTTCTTGTCGGCCGGAGCGATTTCGGAGGTTTGGCCGATCAACCCCATGCCGCACTCCCGCAACACGTGGCGGAACTGTTGCAGCGTCAGATTCACGTTGAATCCGGGAATGGACTCCAGCTTGTCCAAGGTGCCGCCCGTGTGACCCAGGCCGCGGCCGCTGATCATTGGCACGGTCAGTCCGCCGGCGGCGACAATCGGAGCCAAGATGAGCGAGGTCTTGTCGCCGACGCCTCCGGTCGAATGTTTGTCCACTTTTTTGCCGGGGAGATCCGGAAAACTGACGACCTCTCCGGAATGCAGCATGGCTTCGGTCAAAGCGGCCAATTCCGGACGCGATAGCCCGCGAATCCAGGCGGCCATCAGCCACGCGGACATCTGATAGTCCGGAATATCCCCGCGGGTGTAACCGGAAATCAGGAAATCGATTTCGTCGCGGGAATGTTCCGCGGAGTCCCTTTTTTTTCGGATGAGATCGACGGCGCGCATGCGTGTGCGAATGAGGGCGAGAGTAACACTATCGCCCGCGGCTAGGCCAGCAGCGTGGTCCGTTCCGGGCGGCAGTGCGAGTTCGCAGCGAGCGCACCGAACTCCGACGGCCGATTTACATCGGTATTCGACCCCCAGGCGGCAACAGCGTGGCCTGCCCGGCGGTCACTTTCCAACCCCTCGGCGTGTTGATGTAAACGTGAATCGCGCGCAACTGACTGTTGGCGCGCTGCCCCTGATAAATGCTGCGCGCCGACCACAGGCAAGTGGCAATGGCCATGTCCCGAAAGACGCGTACATTGATGTCCGAGGCGCTGAAGCTCTCGTATTTCGTTTCGGCATTCTGCACCACGCCGATAAAGGCATTCTTATTGACCGGTTGGCCGTTCGACAGCGTCCCGGCAAAGTCGTCCAGATACACGCGTCGGAAAAATGTTCCGTTGTTGAACTGAATCGCCCGGGCCGCCTCGCTTTCCAGGTTGACGATCTCCTGGCGGTCCATCTCCGGATTGGGAGGATGCTCCTCGGGATCTTGCCATGCCGGGCCCACGCTAAGGGTCAATGCGAGAAAAAGAATGAGCTTGTTCATGGAACGCGTTTCCTTCCAGCACCTTCCTGGAGTCGGTGGAATCGGTCAAAAAGCAGTATACGAAGTTCAATGACTTACGGAAGCGGTCCTGACAACCCATGTGTATGAGAAGTACCGCGTATGCCTTAGGGCAACCTACCGCACGATGACGTCAAACGCCCCGGTCTCCACGCGCCCAGCTCTTTTGACCTGTACGAAGATCCGGTAGGTCCCCGGCCGCGGGAATCCATAAGGGAAGCTTACTTCCGGGGAAATCGGGTCATTGGACATGGCCATGGGTATGGCACCCGTACTCCCCTGAGGTTGACCCGGCAAGGCAGATTGAGCCAACTCCAGCGCCGCCATGGAGACCGACCCGGAAGGATGAATATGCGCAAAAACACTGAGGTCGGACTTCACAATTTCCGCGTGTCCGGCCATGCCCATGTACGGCTGCATGTCCCGCGCGGCCTTGCCGTCCTTGTCGAGCACGTCAAAGGCCAGGGACATCGCCGCACCCGCGCGAATCGGATCCGCCGGCTTCCGCCAGATGATCTTGCCACCGTCGGCAAGATCTGCGACGTTCGATGCTCGGCTGGTTTCCGTCGACGGGCCCGACCAGGTCGAATCATCGCCTTGCAGCGCGGTACCCTCAATCTGGGGAAGGTCGATCGAGCCTACGAGGGTCCAGGGGTAGCCGCGCTTGTCGACGATGTCCGCGAAGATCTGGTAACGGCCAGCAGGCATGGCGGGCAGATTCGCAGCGAAATCCTCCCCGGCGGCGCGCTCGGGGTGCAAATGGAACAACTGGTCCTGCCCAGGCGTGCGCACGAGAAACAAGTGCATCAAGTGACCGTGGTCGGGCAATAGGTCATTCATCTTGACGGATTCGGACCAGTTCGGATCGAGGCTTTGCGGGTGCACGACCAGCCGCTTTCCTCCGACCAGGGAAGCCTCAACCGGGGGCGGCTTGAAAAAGTCCACTCTGCCCGCGAAGGCGCGGGCTTCGATTCCCCACCACGCGTTGCCGAGATACAAGATGCCCAACACGGCTACGGTGGCCGCCGCCATCATCCAGCGCGCGCGCGCAATGTTTGCCTGCGATGGGGATTGACCCGCATCCAGATTCCCTTCTCTGGCAAACGCGCCCACGATGGACACCACGCCAACGGAAAGCAGCACAGCCAGCGCCAGGAGCAGCCAGCCCAGCGACCTCTGCATCGGCAATGTGCGCTGCGCAAAAGAAGGCACCGGAACGGCCAACTCCGCCTTTCCCTGCTCTCCGTCCACGAGTACGCGCACCTGCAACGCGCCCGATTCCATCAGCCACAAGCTTGCGGTAAAAAACTGCGGATCCTGTTTCGAGCGCTGCGCGGTGTCCGGCGTTGGCGGAAAGCTGGAGCCTGCGCCGGCGAGGCGCAGAGGCACCACCTGAATGGATTGCACATCGGGCGATTCACTGCGCACTTCGATTTCCGCGACGCCGGGAATCACCTGCGGCACACGCACCGTCACGAACAAGTGGTAGGGTCCCGCCGGGCCTTCAAAAAAAACATCCGGGCTGCCCACGTGGGCCCACAGCGGGCTCGCGGCGATCAGCGCCATTGCAGCAATCCACCCGATGCGATTCCGCATGTGACCTCGAACCACGGTGCTCCTTCTGAATACCGGAACCCGATTCATCCCGGCCGTTGCTGGCCGGATTTCTCGCGCTCTTACCTGCGGATGCGCTTCATCCATTCGCCCCACCGGAGGCCCAGCAGGATCATGCACGCGCCCACGAACAATGCGATGGCCATGCGCGTCCAGAACGCCGCCGCGGTCGCCTCCGACGGAACGAAGATATTCAGCACCCATGGGGAAGTGGGCCGAACGAAATACGGAAACTTGTCCGTGGCAAAAAACCAGTTTCGCGATGCCGGACTCATCAGGAAAATCGCGAACGGCCATTGCGCGGCTACGAAGGTGGCGAGGAACGCCGCCGCCAGTACCACCGCTTGACTAACGCGGCTCCAACCACCGATCCGGCGGCGCACCAGGTCGAACACAATGGCCGGGATGACGATCAGCAACGGAAAATCCGGAGGGACGAGATGCGTCACCTGCTGATACACGGGACCTAGTTTGGGCTCCGCCGGCGACAACGGCAGTATCCACGTGAAGCCCAAATGTATCGCGGTATAGACGCTGGTGGTGATCGTTGCCGCCCAGCGATGCCCGGTGGCCACCGACGCCGCCGCGATCCAGATGGGCACCGCGCACATCACCACGAGATAGAACGTCGCACCATGCATGTATATCCGGAAGGTGTACTCCTGCAGAATCCCCACGGTCATGCCCTGCAGGAACACAAACGCCA
Organism: uncultured Acidobacteriota bacterium; assembly: GCA_963819745.1. Classification (GTDB taxonomy): domain Bacteria; phylum Acidobacteriota; class Terriglobia; order Acidiferrales; family UBA7541; genus Acidiferrum. Next base: position 152,172 of record CAWFXG010000009.1, read on the forward strand.
CAAAGGCCAGCCGCTCGAACTTCGCCCGATACCCAGTCAGCGCCCGGTTCAACTCCGACAGAATCAGCACCAGCGTGCCAAATCGTATGCCGATCATCCCGAGCGCCAGTAACACGTGAGGTGGACTCAGGATTTTCACGTCCAGGCCGTACGCTTCGTGCCACCAGTTGTCGAAAGGCGCCGAGGTAATCATGGCCACGCCGCCCCACGCGCAGAGAAACGCACCCATGGGTCCACGAAATCCCCACATGGAAACCGAATAGTTGCGGAGGGGCGCATCCTTCCGGAAAGTGGTCGAAAGGATCAGGTAACCGCAGGAAAGCCCGGAGAGGATTCCGCACAACTGAATCAAAAGGTGCGGCGTGGTCCAAAAGGTGTCGCGCCCCACGCTTTCGTGCCAGGAAATATCCCACGCCCCGCCAATCACGCTGGAGAACACCGCTACCAGGCAGGTCCAGATGTACCAGGGCACAGCCGTGACTGTGGCCGCCGCGGCTCGGTCCGCGATACCCGCGCGCATCGCGGGCGCTACAGAAACGGTGTCAGCCATATCGATGAACTCCAAGCGACGTTGCAAACCCAGACTTCACAGGCAAATCCCGAGATACGCAATTCTACACTTCGCGGATACGCAGGGAAACACGGGAGAGGGGCGGAGCCGGAACCAGGCTCGGTAAGTGGCGGAGACGCGGTGGAACCCCAACGAAGATTCGACCAGCGCCGTAATCTCCTATTGCTTTCCCATAGGAAAGTATGGCAGCCTCGGCCAAGCGCGTGGTCGTAGGTACCGCCCGTTGCACACGGCGGTCCGGGGAGATTCATCTGATGAGGCACCTGCGGGCTTTATTCCTGCGACTCGCCGCTCTGTTTGGGAAGGATCGCCGCGACCGCGAACTTGCCGCAGAGCTCGACGCCCACCTGCAACTCCACATCGAGGACAACCTCCGTGCCGGCATGTCTCCGGAGCAAGCCCGCCGCAACGCGTTCATGAAACTCGGTGGCCTCGAACCCACCAAGGAGCTGTACCGGCAAAGGAGCGGAATTCCCTTGCTGGAGATGCTCGTTCAAGACCTGGGGTATGGCCTGCGAACGCTGCGGAAAAATCCGGGCTTCACGGCGGTGGCCATCCTGATGGTGGCCCTCGGAATCGGAGGAAACACCGCGGTCTTTCAGGTGCTGGATGCCTTGATCATGCAGTCGTTACCCGTCCGCAATCCGCAGGAGATCGCGGATATCGAAATCGCAAATTCCCAAGGCATTCGCGGCAGCCAGGAATCCTGGCATTCGGCGCTAACCAATCCACTGTGGGAAGAATTGCGAGACAGGCAGCAGGCGTTTTCCGGAATCTTCGTGTGGAGCACCGGGCTTTTCAACCTCAGCCCTGGCGGCGAAGCGCGCTGGGCGTCGGGGCTGCAGGTGAGTGGCGGCTTTTTCAGCACGCTGGGCGTTCAGCCCGCCTTCGGCCGCTTGTTTGCAGACGCGGACGATCAACGCGGCTGCGGCTCTCCTGGGGCAGTTCTAAGTTACTCGTTTTGGCAGAGCGAATACGGAGGCGATCCTTCCGCGATCGGACGAAAAATTACCCTGGAGCGCTTGCCGTTTGAAATCATCGGCGTCGCTCCTTCCAATTTCACCGGACTGGAGGTGGGCCAGCGGTGGGATGTGGCCACCCCACTGTGCGCCGAAGATCTCTTCAACCGCGAAGGCAGCCGCATGAATACTGGGGTGGACTGGTGGCTGATTGCCATGGGGCGCCTGAAGCCGGGGTGGACCCTGGAGAAGGCCCGCGCGCACCTCGCCGCCATTTCGCCCGGAATCTTCCAGGCGGCGTTGCGGCCCGACTACCCCAAAGTCAGCCTGCCGCAGTATCTGAAATTCACGCTCACCGCGAATCCCGCGGGTGGAGGCATTTCGCAATTGCGCGAAGGTTACTCCCGCTCTCTGTGGTTTCTCTTTACGACCACCGGGCTGGTGCTGCTGATTGCCTGCGCCAATCTGGCCAACCTGATGCTCGCCCGCGGAAGCTCACGGCACCGGGAATTGGCCGTGCGCGCAGCGCTCGGCGCCAGCCGCAATCGCCTGATGAGCCAGATGCTGGGGGAGAGCGTGGTTATCGCGGTAGTTGGCGCCGGCATCGGCGTCTGGCTGGCGAACATCTTGAGCAGGCTTTTGGTGCAATTCCTGTCAACCGAGGGAAATCCCATCTACCTGCCAGTCGGGCTGGACCGGCGCACCCTGCTGTTTACTTCGGGCGCCGCGATTTTTACCTGCATCCTGTTCGGGCTGGCGCCCGCGTTACGTGCGCGAAATGCTTCTCCGGGTGACGCGCTGAAGGCCGCGGGCCGTGGAGCGACATCCGCCCGCGCCGGAATGGGGTTGCGGCGAGTGCTGGTAGTCTGTCAGATCGCGATTTCCTTGACGCTATTGGTGGCGGCGTTGCTCTTCACGCATAGTTTCTTCAACTTGTTTACCGCCGACACCGGTCTTCGCACCCAGGGCGTTGTGATTTCTTATCTCGATCTGTCGCGCTTAAACTTGCCCACGGACCGCCGTCTGGAATTTGATCGCGAACTCCTGAACAATCTCGCGCAGATTCCCGGCGTCGATTCGCTGGGAACAACCGGCCCCATTCCACTGACCGGTACCAGCTGGAGCAACAACGTTTGGGTGGATGGCTCCAGCTCCAGTCAAAGTATCGACGCTTCCTTTGCAATGGTTAGCAACGGATTTTTTCAAACGGTCGGAATTCGCCTGCTGGCCGGACAGAGCTTTGCCCCTGGCGACGATTCCACCAAGCCCAGGGTTGCGATCGTCAACGAGTCTTTCGTTCGCCAGCTTCTTCATGGCGGGGATGCTCTCGGAAAACGATTCTGGAGAGAAGCGACACCCCACGACCCGGAGACCCGATTTGAAATTGTCGGCATCGTCAAGGATTCCACCTACAGCAGCCTCCGCGAGGGCTTTCGGCCGACCGTCTATCTTGCGGATAGCCAGGATCCGCGACCTGGAACCTTCCTCCAGCTTCTGGTTCGTTCCGACTTATCCTCCTCCGCGGCAATTTCCTCTCTCAAGACCCGCATCGCGCAAGTCAGCCCGGACATCGTCGCCACCTTCAGCGTTTACGACAATGTGATCCGGGAATCCATGCTGCAAGATCGTTTGATGGCGTGGCTTTCCAGCTTCTTCGGCATCCTGGCGATCTTGCTCTCCGCGGTCGGGCTTTATGGCGTGATCGCCTACATGGTGGCGCAGCGCACCAATGAAGTCGGCGTCCGCATGGCGCTCGGAGCGGACGGTCGCAACATCGTGCGACTATTTCTACGCGAAATTGCCGTGCTGCTGGCGATAGGTTGCGGCATCGGCTCGGCAATGGCATTGGCCCTGGATCGTGCCGCGGGTTCCCTTCTATTTGGATTGAAGCCTCACGATCCGCTTACGTTCGCATTCGCGCTGATGCTGCTGGCAAGTGTTGCGGTGGCCGCAAGCTATGTTCCGGCGCGCCGCGCGGCGGTAGTCGATCCGATGGTCGCGCTCCGCTACGAGTAACGGCAGCAACGGCTGAGCGGTGGCTTGGGCGAGATCACGCACCGATTTGGAGACCTGGTATGAGACGTCTTCGGGCATCCCTGGTTCGATTCCGGAGTATGTTCGGCAAAGCACGAAACGACCGCGAACTGGCCGCCGAACTGGACGCTCACCTCCAACTGCACATTGAGGACAACCTCCGCGCCGGCATGTCGCCGGAGCAGGCCCGCCGCAACGCGCTGATGAAACTCGGCGGCCTCGAACCTACCAAGGAGCTGTATCGCGATCGCCCCGGCTTACCCTTTCTCGAATCGCTTTGGCAGGATCTGCGGTTTTCGGCGCGCATGTTGCGCAAGAATCCCGGCTTCACCGCCGTCGCCGTACTCACTCTGGCCCTGGGCATCGGCGCCAACACTGCCATCTTCAGCATCGTCAACGCGGTGATTCTGCGCCCACTGCCCTACAAGGATTCTTCTCGCCTGGTCACCTTCACTACGCGTACGCAGATGTTTCCCGCATTTTCTTTGGGCCTCACGTGGCCGGCCTTCCAGGAAATTCGTTCGCAGGCTCGTTCTCTGGAAAGTATTGCCGCCTATTGGCAGGTGGATCGCACTCTCACCGGAACCGACCAGCCCGCCATCCTCAGCGTCGCGGGCGTTTCCGGAGAATTTTTCCAGCAACTCGGCGCGCATCCGCAACTGGGTCGCCTGCTTTCCGGACAGGATCTGCAACCCGGCCATGATCGCGTCGCGGTTCTCAGCGAAACGCTTTGGCGCACGCGCTTTGCCGCCGATCCCGCGATCGTTGGCCGTTCGCTGGTGCTCGATAAGCAGCTGTACACCGTGATCGGCGTAGCCTCGAAAGGATTCGACTTTCCGGAGAAAGTGGACGTATGGCTGCCGCTTCCTCTCACAGCCGACATCGAGCGCAATCCTGCCTTTTTCGCGTTCCAGGGAATTGCCCGGCTCAAACGCGGCGCCACGCTCGACAATCTGCAGACCGAGCTGGCCGCCCTCGCACCGCGCCTGGAGGAACAGCTCAAGAAAGAAAAACCGGACCTCGAATCGGGGTATCGCGTTTTGGCGCAATCTCTGCTCGACAGCCGGGTGCAGGATGCTCGCCGCGGCTACCTGATGCTGCTTGCCGCCGCCACTCTCGTCTTGCTGATTGCCTGCGCCAACCTGACCAGCCTCCTGCTGGCCCGCGGTTGGAACCGAAATCGCGAGATGGCGCTTCGTTCTGCTCTCGGTGCATCGCCCATGCGCTTGCGCCGCCAGGGCTTGGTCGAAAGTTGTCTACTGGCGCTGCTTGGCGGAGTTCTCGGGGTTGCCGTTGCGGCCGGCGGCATTCAAATTTTCCATGCGCTCGCTCCCCATGACGCGGAACGCTTGTCCGAAGTATCCGTGGACTGGCCCTTGCTGTGGTTCGCCCTGGCCTGCTCTTTGCTTTCCGGAATTTTCTTCGGTCTCGCACCGGCTCAGCGCGCCGCACGCACGGCTCCGAACCCGCTCCTCAAGCACGGCGGCGCCGGAAGCCTGGGCTTGTCCTCCCGCTTCGGCAACGCTCTGGTCGTCGGCGAAGTAGCTCTCGCGTTCATCCTGCTGATTGGCTCGACCTTGATGCTGCAGACCCTCGCCCATCTGCTCTCCCAGAATCCCGGTTTTCGCACCGATCATCTGCTCACCTTCGACCTTCCTCAACCTTCCAAATGGTTCGACCATCCGACGCCGCGGGTCGCGGCCGAACAGGTAACTCGCCTGCAGGAAATCCTGGCGCAAGTGCGCCGTCTGCCGGGTGTCTCCGGCGTCGTTGCCGCCGATCACGGCTCCCTCAACGGCCTGATATTTGCCAACGCGGGAATGCAACTTGAGGGTGCCGTCAGCCAGGAGCAAGCGGTAGGAGAAGGAATCGGCGGCCGCTATGTTTCTCCCGGATATTTTTCCATGCTCGGTGTTCCGCTGGTCCGCGGCCGCGAATTCGATTCACACGACACTCTCGCCGCGCACCGCGTCGTCATCATCAATGAAGCCATGGCCAGGAAATTCTGGGGCACCCTGGACGTACTCGGCAAACACGTCAGCTCCTCCAAGGACGAAAAGCAAAAGCCGGAGTGGAGTGAAATCGTCGGCGTGGTCGCCGATATCCGCGACACCGATATCCGCAGCGAGCCCGACCCCGAGTATTATCTCGCCTTGTTCCAATGGGGCGTTTCTTCGCACCATCTGATCGTTCGCACCCACAGCAATCCGGACGCCCTGGCCGCCACGATCTCTCGCCAGATATGGTCCAGCTTTCCCGACCAGCCGCTCGCGCACCTCACTACGCTTGCCGCCACCATCTCGGAATCCCTCGGTGACCAGCGCTTGCACGCGGCGCTGCTGGGCATTTTCGCCGCCATCGGGCTTATCCTCGCGCTTCTGGGCGTCTACGGTGTCATCTCCTATTCCGTGGCCCGTCGCACCCAGGAAATCGGGGTGCGCATGGCCTTGGGCGCCGCGCGCGCCGACGTTCTGCGGATGGTCCTGCGTCAGGGCTTGACGCTAGTCGGCATCGGTGCGGTCCTAGGCGTCGGCGGAGCCCTTGCCGCCACTCGCGTTCTTTCCGAGGAGCTCTATGGCATCACGCCCAGTGATCCCCGAACATTTCTGGCCGGAATCTCTCTCATCCTCATCGTCGGATGCCTCGCGTGCTGGATTCCCGCTCGCCGCGCCATGCGCGTCGATCCCATGGTCGCCCTCCGTTATGAATGAGGTGTGATCCCACAATTGTAGGGGCGGGGCTGGCCCCGCCCGCTCCCGGGGTTCTTCCGTGCCACCAGCCATTGCTGGATTCATCCTGCGTTTAAGTTTTCCCTACTAACGTTGTTTCCGGCTTGCGATCATCAATGCGGCGAGCCAAAACGGCATTTCGCCCCTATTCGACCTAATGTGATATGCGTCTCGCGAAAATCCTGATCCTGGCTTCGACCGTTCTGATGAGCCTCCCAGCCCGGGCGCGCCTCGCCATCGCAGCAGCCCCTCAGCGCTCGCAGCCGGAAACTTCGCGCGCCCTTACGGGCACCATCGTCGATCCGTCCGGCGCAGCTATCCCCGCCGCCACGATAATCCTCTCCTCGCCCGATGCCACGGAACTTGCCCGCACCACTTCCGATTCCTCCGGATCTTTCCATTTCGAAAAGTTACCGCCCGCTGCCTACCGCATCCGCATCCTGGCCGCCGGTTTCCAGGAAGACATCTCGGAAGTCTCCATCGGCAAGAAAACGCCGGCTCCCGTTCGCGTTCGACTGCGCATCTCGTCCAAAAGCGAAGTCATCACCGTCGGTGTACAGGACTCCGCTCCGCAAGTCTCCACGGAGGTCGCCGAAAACCAGAACGCCAATACCATCGATCGTAACGCCCTCGACCGCGTCCCGGTCTTCGACCAGGACTACATCACCACGCTTTCCCGCTTCCTCGACGACAACGCCACCGGCACCAACGGTGTTTCGCTCGTCGTGAACGGTGTCGAAGCCAATGGGCCCGGCGTTACGCCTTCCGCCGTGCAGGAAGTCAAGATCAACCAGAATCCGTACTCCGCGCTCTTTTCCCGGCCGGGCCGCGCCCGCCTGGAAATCACCACCAAGGGCGGCACGCCCGACTTTCATGGCACCGTCAATTTCCTCTATCGCAATTCTGTTTTCGACGCCAGCAACGCCTTCGCATCCTCCAAGCCGCCTGAGCAGCGCCAATTCTACGAAGGCTCTCTCACCGGTCCTCTCGCCCATGGCAAGAAAACCTCCTTCCTGCTCTCGCTCGATCGCGATGTCGACGACACCCAAACCTTCATCGACGCACAAACTCTCGCTGGTCCCGTCCGCGAAAATGTCCCCGCTCCCATTCGACATTTTTTCGGATCGGGCCGCGTCTTTCACGATTGGGCCAACGGCGACCAGTTTTGGATCGGTTATTCCTACGAGCACCAATCCTTCGCCAATCAAAATGTCGGTGGCAACATCCTTCCGGAAGCCGGTTTCAACACCACTTTTCTCGAACACGAAATCAACGTCAGCTACCGCCACATTTTTTCATCCAAATGGGTCAACCAGCTCCGCTTCCTCGTGGGCCACTATGACTCCCCTACTACCAGCGTGAACGAGGCTCCGCAAATCGTCGTCTCCGGCGCTTTTACCGGTGGCGGCGCCCAGGCGGACGCGCGTCGCACCGAATATCATTTCGATGGAACTGACCTCACTACCTACTCCAGCGGCAAGCACACGCTCACTTTCGGCATCGATGTCCCGGACATCAGCCGCCGCGGCGCCGACGATTTCACCAATACTCTTGGAACTTACATTTTCGGTAGCCTGGCCGACTTTCAGGCCGGCATCCCTTCCAATTTCATTCTGCAACGCGGCCAGGGGCATCTCGCATTTCTGGAGAAGACTTTGGCCGGGCTCATCGAAGACACCATTCGCCTCAAACCTAATTTTTCCGTCACCCTGGGTCTCCGCTACTACTGGCAGGATTACTTTCACGACGACCCGAACAATCTCGCGCCGCGCTTCGGTTTCGCCTACGCTCCCACCAAAAACGGCAAAATCGTGATGCGTGGCGGTGCTGGAATCTTCTACGATCGCACTGGGCCTCGCCCCATCGCCGACCTCCTCCATTTCAACGGCGTCAACCTGCTCCGCTTCATCCCCGTCACTCCCGCCTTCCCGGAAAATCCGGCGGACCTGATCCAGGTCCCCACCAGCGTCGTCTTCCTCGATCCGCACGTTCGCATTCCTTATACGTTCCAATACAGCATTGGCATCGAGCGCCAGATCACCAGGAAAAGTACCTTCAGTGCGACATACGTCGGCTCCCGCGGCATGGATTTATTCCGGTCTCTCGATGCCAACGCTCCTCTGCCCGGCACCGCTGTTCGCCCTGACCCTGCTGTAGGCCAGCGCCGGGAAATCGGCAATGGCGGATATCAGAAAAGCAATGGTCTGGAGCTCACTTTCCGTGGCACTCCCTCCAAATATTTTTCCGGCCAGGTGCAGTACACCCTCAGCAAGACCTACAACAACACCAGCGGCATTACTTATTTTCCCGCCAACACCTTCGACCCCGCCGCCGACTGGGCGCGCTCCGATTACGACCGCCGCCACAAGTTCGACCTCCTCGGTTCCACTCATTTGGGAAAATGGTTTACGGCTGGCGCCGCTTTGACGGCGTATTCTGGAAGGCCCGTCAACGTCACTACCGGAAGCGACGACAATCACGACGGCGTCGTCAACGATCGTCCGGCTGGATTTGCAAGAAACACGCTTCACGGCCCCAGCAGGGTCACCATCGACCTGAATCTCGCTCACGATTTCGTCTTTTCGAAGAAAGCGAAGGAAGCCCGCGTGCTCACCTTGTCCCTCAACTCCTTCAACGTGCTCAACCATCCCAACGATGTCACCTATGTCGGTGTCGTAGGCTCTCCGTTCTTTGGACAGGGCGTTGCCGCGTTCGCTCCTCGACGCATGCAACTCAATCTGGAATTCAAGTTTTAGGCTTCCATCCAGTCGTGCCAAGACCCAGTCGCAGAAGGGTCTTGATGGCTCGCCTCACTTATCACGGGCGCAACCAAGTCTTGCTCTGCCAGTCAAAACTGCACTGCGAAAAAGCGAACAGGCAGTCCCGCCGCTACCTTTGCGGCAGAACTGCCCGTCGCGTTCTCTTCGTTCGGCCTACAGCGATCGCAGGAAGTTCAGCAAATCCTGCTGTTGCTGCGGATTTAAGCGTTGGAAGTTGCGGATCACGCCGTTCGCTTCCGAGCCCTGGCTGGCATGCTGCCGGATGGTGTCCAGCAAATCGGTTGACCTTCCGTCATGCAGGAAGAACACCCGCTGGCCGAGGCCCCACAGCGGCGCCGTCCGGAATTCATCCGGTCCTGCTCCGCCCTGCGACACTCCGTCCGCCAGGTTATTTCCCATGTTGTGGACCAGCAGGTCGGAGTACAGGTTGGCATCCGCGGGTCCCAGCCCCGTGGTGATGTGCGAAGCGTCCGCGTGCAGCGTAGGCGTATGGCACAGTGCGCAACCTATGCCGTTGAACATCGCCTTTCCGGTGCTGATCGAGCGTGGGCCTCCCGGATTGCTGGTGGACGGTGTTGGCGGCGCCAGCATCCGCATGAACATCGCGAACTGCGCGGTATCCGCGGAAACCTCCGTCGATGTGGTTGTTCCAAAGTTGGTTACGTCCTCCGGTGTCGGATTCAGTTTGCATTCCTTCGGCAAACCGCCGTTCAGCGCTTCATCCGGGCTGGCCCGCTCATTCTGGAACAGCTCGTTGGTCACGCCCATTTCCACGTTGTAGGCTTCGCCGGCGAAAACTTGCAGCGACTTGTTCTGGGCCTTCCATCCGAAGCGCGCGATCATGCCGTCGTTTCCGTCTCGGTTGGGATGCCCGGATATACCCATCCAGCGCTTTGCCTGGGCGTTGGCGTTCATGTTGGCCAGAATCGTCTCTTCGGAGATATTTTCCATGAGCCCCGTACCGAATGTGGGCGTGGGGATCCGGAAAATCACGTTGTTCAGGGACAGGTTGTGTGCGAAATCGGGCTGCCTGATGGCACAGCTTCCCGCATCATCCCGCCCTGAAATCACGAACAGGTCATGCACCCCGCCGTCCGGCGTGTTGCTGAGCGACCCGTCGCGGTTCAGCATGAACTTGAAGCGCGCCTCCCGCACCGGTCCGTCTGGCGTAATGAACGGCGGCAGCGTGTTCAGCGCACCGCGCAGGGCGAACACCTGCGTCTCCGGATTGGGTCCGATGTGCGGAAATGCCTTCAAGTTCGGACTGCTTCCTCCAACATCTGGCTGCGCGTGGCAACTCGAACAGGAGTTGGTGTTGAATCGGGGACCCAGACCCGTGTGGTCTCCAGTTACGTCATCCACCTCCTGAAACGTGCTGCGCCCCGCGTCGAAATAATCCATCGCACCCGGCGTGGTGGCAAGAGAAGGCAGTGCATGGCCCGCGTCGACACTGCCTCCCCGAACGCCCGGATCCTTTACCGCGAACTGCGCCGTAATCACCCCCGCAAACGACAGTCCAGCCAAGACCGCGCTGGCGGCCGCTACCTTACTTCTGGGGATTTTTCGGACACACCAAACAACTCCACTTTGAGGCATACGTCGACTCCTCTCGCTATGGGTGCGCGGTGATCCCCGGAGCGAAGGCTCCAGGCTGGCGGAGACACACATCGGGCACCCGAGTCACTACCTACTGATAACGCTTGGTTTATCGCTCAACGGGGAAAGGAGGTGAGCTACCGAACTTTCTGTCCAAGCGTTGGTCTGGGTCTGCAGGGGACGCTACGCCAGTATCATATAGGAGTCATCTGGCCCGAAGGACAGTTTTAGGACAGGCAGCGTTGGGCTAAGGCCCTTTGGGGTATCAGACCCTCTTGCGCTGCAGCAGGCAAATGCCGGACCACGGCCTTTTCCGCCGCGATTCTTCGTTTTCCGGCAACCAGGTGAACAGCTTCATGAACACCGGTAAACGCTTCAGCTTCTTGGCATTCTTTACCAGCGATTGCACTTCCGTCGCCTGCCACCCGTACGGCGCGAAAAATTGCACCCCTTCTTCCGGTCCGAATTGAAATGGCGCCGTCTTTTTCAGCTCTGCTTTCATATTCCTGCTCAGCATCCTCAGCAGCGGCGGCGACGCAATCTCCACGATCCACGACTGAAAGCTGGGTGGCCCGGCAAGGTCCGCCGCCAGCCCCGCCACCTGTTCTCTGGTCAGGTAGATCACCAGGCCTTCCGTGATCAACAGCGCCCGCCGCGATTCTCCTCCCAATTTCGCAAAGAGCTCTCGCCGCGCCTCACTGTTGGACAAATCCAGCCGGATCCTTTCCAGCCGGCAGACTGGTTTCTCCTCCCGCAAAATCCCTTCCTTGTACGTCAGGATTTCCGGCAGGTCGATTTCAATCCACCGCAACGTCTCCGGCAACTTCAGCCGGTACGGCCGGGTGTCCAATCCGGCGGCCATATTGATTACCGTGTCTACTCCCCCCTGAACTTGTTGCTCCACCATTTTGTCGATCACGTGGGTGCGCGTAACCAGCGGCCACCCATTGTCCGTACCCAGTGGCTTCCACTGTGCGATCTGTTCCCCCCTCTCCCCGGCCAGCCTCCGGGCAAAGGGATCCCGGAAAACCGCGTCCGGCCGCTCCGTTTCACGCGCTCGATACACCGCAACCCACCGCGCGGTATCGGAAATATTTCGAATCAAAGGTTCCGCCGGCTTGTTGTTGGTGTCGCTCAAGTTCGCCTTCCCTCTCTTTATGCCATGTCAATTTCTTGTCTGCTACAATAACCGCCGCTCGGTGCCCGCATCCAAGTGTCCGCCTGAAATTCTCCCGGAGGAATCATGATCGATCCGTCCCAGCCTTTCTCGCGCCGCCGGTTTCTTGCTGGATCGTCCTGCTTTGGAGCCTATTACGCCGTTGCCAGGACCATTCCCTTGCCCGTTCTGGCCGATACCGTCTCCGCCGATTCCCGCGTTTCCCAAACGCCTCTGGTGGACAAGGGCTTCGCTTCAGTGCGGAAAATCGGTGACGGCCTGTATGCCACCATTTCCGACATCTCCAAAGGCTTCGTCACCATTTGCAATGGCGGCATCCTCATCGGCAAAGACGCCGCTTTGTTGCTCGAAGGTTTCGGCTCCTCCGAGGGCGCCGCGTTTCAGATGCAGGCCCTGCGCAGTGTCAGCCAAGTTCCCGTCAAGGCCGCTTTGGACACTCACTATCACTACGATCATTCTTTCGGCAATGCCTTCTATGGCGCCAATGGCGTGCCTCTCTGGGCGCACGCCTCGGTCGCTCGCCGTATTGCCGAAAATTATGTCGCCATTCAGGGCGCCGACAAATCCGTGGTGCTCGGCCCGCTCGAAAAGAGTGTCCGGGAAGCCAAATCCGACGTCGAAAAGCAGCGCGCTCAAGGCGATCTGAACGCCATGACCAACGTCTTCACCTCCACCAACAATACCGTTATCGCCGTCCCCAATCATCCGCTCGATCCCGCGCAGCCTCACACCATCGACCTCGGCGGACTCTCCGCCACCCTGGAATATCATCCCGGCCACTCCGGCTCGGATATCGTAGTGCATGTGCCCGCGCAAAACGTCGTCTACACCGGAGATTTGCTCTTCAACGGCTGGTATCCCGTCTGTTTCGACGAGAAAGCCACCGTTTCCGGCTGGCGGGAAACCCTCAAGAAATTCGCAGCGCTCGACAAGGACACTCTTTTCGTTCCCGGCCACGGCCAGATTTGTGGACAGGAAGGCATCGCCACTTTGCGCGAAGTCTTCGACGATATTTCCGGGCAGGCCGAGAAAATGTTCAAGGCCGGCGTTCCTGTCCAGGAAGCGCAACAACGCTACGTCGTTCCCGAAAAGTACAAGAACTTCCCGATCTTCTGCTGGGGCTTCACCATCGCCCCAGCCATCGCCAAGCTGTACGGCGAATGGCAATCCCGCTGACCAACTCGCGCTAATCGGGGAACACTTCGGCGAAGCTGTGGATGACGGCGCCGGCGTCGTCGTTGGTGCCGGAGTCATCGTTGACGGCGCTGGGGATATCATTCGCGGCGCTTGTGCTTGCGGTGGCCGCACGATCGCATAGCGCGGCGGGCATTCCGGCGGATCGCGCCGCGGCAATTTCCGTGTGTAGGTCGGACAGAAACAGGATCTCGCTCGGCGGAATCTGCAAAGCCGCGGCGATCTTCCGGTAACTTTCGGCTGCTGTCTTCGCGCCGGTCGTGGTGTCGAAGAAGGCGCCGATTTGCGTCGTCAAGTCACCGTGCGCGGTATGAGCGAAGAGGAGCTTTTGCGCCAGGATACTTCCGGAAGAATAGATGGCGATTTGTCTCCTCTGTTTACGCCAGCGCGCGAAGGCCAGCGGAACATCGGGATAAACTTCGCCGTGTAGTTCGCCGCGCTGGTAGCCGGTCTGCCAGATTCTGCCTTGCAGAGCTTTCAGCGGCGTGCATTTGCTGTCTCGCGCCATCAGCCAGCGGCCATACGCGACGGCGGAACGCAAGGAAGCATCCGCGGATTCGGCGTGCCAGACAGGAGGCCGCAATTTCGCGCTTTCATCCCATTTGTTCTGGCTTCGCAGCTCCGCGAGCAGCGCCTGAATTTGTGTATCGTGGCGAAATTCGTTAAGAAACAACTGCAGATTTCGCGCGGCATAGGGGAACAGAGTTTTGTAAACAAAATCGACAGGAGTGGTGGTGCCTTCGATGTCGAGCAGGACCACGCGGATTCTCGATTCGTGGAAAAGCGGCACGCGCGGTTATTTTGCCACGGTTTGCGGGGGAATGTAGCGAGGTCCCCAGCAGACCGGCTGGTAGTTGCGGTCGACGCCGCTGCCGGTATAGTGCGGAGTCCAGCCGGTGGTGTCCTGAAACAGGCGAATCGCGCGGATGCGCTTGTCTCCGCAGAGATCGAACCAATGCAGAGTGCCGCGCGGCACCCGAATCAGATCGCCGGCTTCCACTTCAATCGCGATTACCGGACTGCTGGCCGGATGAATATGAAACAGCCCGCGGCCTGCGACGATATAGCGCACTTCATCCTCATCGTGGAGATGCTCGATGTTGAATTTTGCGAGCATGGTGTCCAGGCCGGGGGTTTCAGAGTTGACGTCGATGACGTCGGCGGTGACGTAGCCGCCGCTCTTTTTGAGCTGCTCGATCTGCGGAGCGTAGGCTTCGAGGACCTGCTGCGCGGAAGCGCCATCCGGCAGGAGGGAGGTTTGCCAGCGTTCGTAGTGAATGCCGACGCCGGACAGATAGTCCCGGATTTCGTTTTGCTCTCGTAACGTGCGATTTTCGTCCGGAATGCGCAGGACAGCCATTTTTGTATCCTCAGCCTTCGGCGCGGGGTGCGCGGGTAACCGTGGCGGACCGCATCAGCACTTCCAGGAGAAACTCGAGGATTTCCACGTGCCGTTTGGCTTCCGCCAGCGTCGTACCCCAAGTATAAAGCCCGTGGCCGCGCAGAAGGAACCCGTGAATGCCGGGATGCTCGGTGAGGGTGCGGCTGACGCGGCCGGAAAGCTCGACCATGTCCCGGGAATTTTCAAGGATGGGCAGCCACTCGCGGTGCTGGTGAGTGCGAATGCCTTCGAGGCCCTTGAGCATTTCGTAGCCTTCGATGGACAGCCCGTTTTGCGCGGCATGGGCTTCGGAAAGAACGGTGACGGCGAGGGAATGCGTGTGCAGGACAGCGGCGGGTTTGCGATCGCGCACGATGGTGAGATGCAGCAGAGTTTCGGCGGAGGGTTTGCCTTCGCCGGAGAGGATATTGGCGCTGTCGTCGATTTCGAGGAACTGGTCCGCGCAAAGAATGCCCTTGTCCAAACCAGTGGAAGTGATGACCAGGCGAAGCGGGTCGCGAGAGGAAACCGCGCTGAAGTTACCGCTGGTGCCGAATACCCAACCACGAGAGTAAAACTCCCTGCCGATGGCCGCGAGTTCGACGGCGATGCCGGTAACGTCGCTGGCTATCGCCGGACGCGACGGCGCGATGGGTTTCGAGCTGGCAATCTTCAGGGATGGTTTGGGTTTCGGCATTGCTATTCCCGGCGCAGCGGCGCGGCCGGATCGCGAAGTGAAATTTCCTCGCCAAGGCGGCGCGCTTCTTCATGCATGAGAGCGTTGGAGGCGAGGATCACCGGCCCGCCGAGTTTATAGGGCTGGCCGGCAAAATCGGAAATCTTTCCGCCAGCCTCCTGGACAAGCAAGACACCCGCGGCGGTGTCCCATTTGTTCAAACCAAATTCCCAAAAAGCCTCAAAGCGGCCGGCGGCCACGGCAGCGAGATCAAGCGCGGCGGAACCATCGCGGCGAACGCCGTGGGAGCGTAAGGTGAAATCCCAATAGTAATGAATGTTGGGGCTGGCGATGCGCTTGTGCGCGGGGAAGCCGGTGCAGAGCAGGCTGGCAGCCAGTGTGTCGATTTTGGAGACGTGAATAGGCTTGCCGTTGAGCGTGGCGCCCTCGCCGCGGGCAGCGGCAAACAGCTCGTTGTAAACGGGATTGAAAACGACGCCGGCCAGGATTTCCTCGCGGCGGGCGACGGCCAGGGAGACGGCGAAGCAAGGGTACTTATGCGCGAAGTTAGTGGTGCCATCGAGGGGATCGACATGCCAGCGGAATTCGGAGGCCGATTCGTGGCCGGAACCCTCTTCGGCGGCAATGGCGTGATCGGGAAAGTGTTTGGTGATGAGCTCAACGATGAGGCGCTCGGAACGCTTGTCCGCCTGGGTGACGAGGTCAGCTTCGCCCTTGTAGGCGATGCTCGGAGGACGATCAAACTCTTCACAGAGGACCGCTCCTGCTTTGCGGGCGATTTCGATAGCTGCCTGGAGGTAGGTACTGGTCATGGGAAATAGGCGGCCGAGGCCGGCCGAAGGGCGCGGCGGCGGAACGCGCAGAGAACAACTGTAGCAAAGAAGTGGGAAGGGGCAGAGAGCGGCAGCGAGCGAAGCCAGCGGCGGACGGAGGTGAAGACGGCGCGAGCCGCGCGAGTGTTTGGTAAGGAGTAACGGAGAGGCCTAGCTATCGCATAAGTGTTGATTCCAGAGAAGGTTAAAGTTGCTTGTTTTGATGCACTTGTATAAGTGCGGAATACAGGGCACTTAGCAATGAGGAGGGCGCCGGTGGAAGGGGAGCCAAGTCGAGCAGGATCCGAGCGACGATTGGGTCGGAGAAGGGCGCGGCGAATCGTGACGGTTCGCGATCCATTTTCAGGTGTGAGAATGGAGGAGAAAGAGGGCCGGAGGAACGGTTGGCCAGTGTTCACGAGAAAGATTAGCACGGCGGTATAGATTTGTCAATAGCTAGATTCGCTATCATTCGAACGCAGGGTACCGGGAATGCGTGAAAGGCCGGACGGAACGCCGATACGGTAGCAATCGACCAACAAACAAGTGCAGTCTTTTCGTGGCGGAGGGGCATCTATTCAGCATGGAGGGCGTCATGGATGACCTTCAACAACTGGAACTGCAATGTCCATTCTGCAATGAGACGCAGCCGCGGGAAGCGGCGCGATGGGACGAAGATGGAGCCGGATATATCACGATCTGTCAGAGCTGCGGGAAAATCTTCTCGGGCCTGACATTGATCGATGTGTACCTGGGATCCAGCGCAACGATTCACTGAGAACGCCTGCACGGCAGAAGCAGGACCGGGAACGCGAGGCTTACTCGCGCTCCCCTTTTCGTTTGCCACGATTCGCGTTCGCGAAAGAAGGCACGTCCAGCGTTCCATCGGAACTTTTTTCCTACTTACTGCTGGTCGTAGGCGCGCTGAAGCGCGGGACCATCGATCTTGCTCATTTGCATGAGGGCGGCGGCGACGCGCTTGGTTTTCGCAGGATCCTTGTCCGATAACAGCTGGCCGAGAATGGTGGGGACAATTTGCCAGGAGAGGCCGAATTTGTCCTTCAACCAGCCGCATTGAGACTTCTGTCCGCCCGCCGAGAGTTTCTCCCACAGTTGATCCACTTCTTCCTGAGTGTCGCAGTGCACCATAAACGAAACGGACTCGTTGAATTTGAACCGGGGGCCGCCATTGAGGGCCATGAATACCTGGCCGTGGAGCTCGAACTCGGCGACCATCACCGAGCCGACTGGGCCGGGAGTGCCTTCGGGATAGCGGCTGACGGTACGAACCCTGGAATCCTTGAAGATGGACATGTAGAAGTTCATGGCCTCTTCCGCATTGTTGTCGAACCAAAGAAACGGGGTAATTTTCTGCACGAGAATCGGTCCTCTCCGTGAAGTTTATTTCCTGAACAGTATGCCGCAGCACAAATTGCGGGGCTAGCCGGCGTCGGGCCGGCGGTGGCCCAGAGCAGGTTACAACAGTGAGCTGCATGGTTAGGGAGAGGCAGCAGAGGGCACGATGCATCGGGCCCCAACATCCGGAGATGGTTTGAAGAGCATGGCTTGCGCCACGGGGCGGAAATATCCTATTTCGGGGAGAGCATGCTATATAGAGCGCACGCCCGCCGGAAAACGCGAGAGCGGCTCAAGAAACGCAGCGCGAAGGAACGTGGAGGAAGGGCACATGAACTGGAAACTGATCCTGGAGCTGTCGCTCTTCGGGCTGGCGATGGGCATTGCGACGGTGTTCGTGATCCCCTCGACGATCGAGCCGGGATTATGGCTGGTGATCTTTCTGTTTTGCGCGTGGGTGATCGCGAAGCAGTGCGCGTCGAAGCATTTTCTGCACGGGTTGTTATTGGGGCTGATGAATTGCGTGTGGATCACGAGCGCGCACATGCTGCTGGTCGATCACTACCTGGCCAACCACGCGCGGGAAGCGGCGATGATGAAAACGATGCCGATGCCGGATTCGCCGAGATTGATGATGGCAATGGTGGGGCCGGTGGCGGGGCTGATTTCCGGAATCGTGATGGGGCTGTTCGCGTGGGTGGCCAGCAAACTGAAGAAACGAACGGCGGCGGCCTGATTATCCCAATCGAAGACGGAAAAACGGAGGAGGCAAGGCGCGATAAGCGTTTTGCGAGGATGCGCGGATGAACTTTTTCGTGTGGTTACTGGCGCTGGTTGTGAGCGGCGAGAGTTTCTGGTCGGTGCAAACCACCGGGATGGATACGAGCCTGCGCGGCGTCAGCGTGACGGGTACCGGAGAGGGCACAGGCAAGGAAGTGGTCTGGGTTTCGGGATCGAATGGGGCCGTTTTGCGATCAGTGGACGGGGGAAAGAGCTGGGAACGAATCGCGGTGGCGGGCGGAGAGAAGCTGGATTTTCGAGCGATTCAGGCTTTCGATGCAAGGACGGCGTATGCGATGTCCGCCGGAGACGGGAATCAATCGCGAATCTACAAGACGGAGGATGGCGGCAAGACCTGGCGGAAACAGTATGAAGGCCCGCGGCGCGAGATTTTTCTGGATGGATTGGTGTGCCGCAGCGAGAAGGAATGTTTTGTGGTGGGCGATCCGGTGGATGGGAAATTTCTGTTGCTGCGTACCGGGGACGGAGAAAAGTGGGAAGTAACCGGGCGCGAAGCGATGCCTGGGGCGCTGAAAGGCGAGGGAGCTTTCGCGGCGAGCAACAGTTCGATGGCGTGGTGCGGAAAGAGTGACATTTATTTCGGAACGGGAGGACCGGCGGCGCGGGTGTTTCATTCGAATGACCTGGGGCAAAGCTGGACGGTGACGGAAACGCCGATCCAGAGCGGAAATGCAGCGTCGGGTATTTTTTCGCTGGGGTGCGAAGGCGAACGAATCGTGGCGGTGGGGGGCGATTATCAAAAGGCGGAAGGGCGCGAGAGGACGGCGGCATATTCGCAGGATGGCGGGAAGACGTGGAGGCTGGCGGAAGAACAACCAAGCGGGTACCGGTCGGCGGTGGTGCGCATGGGGAATGGGAGATGGCTGGCGCTGGGAACAAACGGAGCGGATGAGAGCGGGGACGGGGGAGGGCACTGGTCCCGTAAATCCGGGATGGACTGGAATGCGGTGGTGGCGAGCGGAGGAAGAGTGTGGGCGGTGGGGCCGAAGGGAACGGTGGCGAGGACGAGCGAATAGTTGCGAGATTACTGGGGACCGGTGAGGTAGGTTTTGCGGTGGCGGACCTGGTATTTGGAGTAGTCGCCGGTGAGCGTGACTTCGATCTTGCGGTAAGAGTCGGCGGGCCCGCGGGGATTGGGATAGTAGCCAAGGCGGTACTGGGTACGCAGCTCGCGATTGATGCGGTCGAAGATGGTGTCGAGTTCCTGAACAGTGTCGGGATAAAACATGGCGCCGCCCATGGTGTCGGTAATGGTTTCCAGGGCGTGTTCGCCGGCCGTGTTGCGGCCGCTTTCGTTCTTAACGGGGCGGATGACGATGGTGTAGAGCAGAGCGCCGGAGCGGACGGCGGCTTTACGGGCAGCGTCGAAATCGGCAAAGCTGGTGGTCTCTCCGGCATCGGTGACGAGAATGATGACGCGACGACGTTCGGCGTCGCGACGCTCAAGGGAGCGGGAGCCGAGAAGGATGGCGTCGTAGATGGAAGTGCCGGCACCGCCCGGCAGTCTGCGGACGGCCGCCTGGAGCTTGTCGACGTTGTCGGAGAAGCCGGCAAGCTGGGTGACATCTTCGGCGACAGAATAAACCGCGAGACGATCGCCGGGCCGGAGAACCTGACGGATAAAGCGGGCGGCGGCCTCCTCTTCGAAGGCGATTTCCTTGTGAGCACTGAGGCTGGCGTCGATCATCAAAGCAAGATCGAGAGGCTGTTGGGTTTCCGACTCGAAAACTTCGATGGTTTGCTGGACGCCCTCTTCGAAAAGTTGGAAAGAGTCGCGGGGAAGATCGGCGGCGGGACGATTGTGATCGTCCAGGACGCTGGCGAGAACGCTGACGAGGTTGACGTTGACGCGAATCCTGGCGTGCTGGGAGTCGGCGTCGGAGGATTCGTCAGCGGGTTTCGAGGGAGCGGAGGCGGAGGAGTCAGCTTTGGGCTTGCGGGCCCAGGGAGGACGGTCGGTGCGGTCCTGGGCAGGAGCGAGCGGTGCGAGAAGGAAAGCGGCGGAGCACAGAAGGAAAGCCAGGCGGGGGGCAGGAAGGTTGATGGCGGGCATGGGATATTAAGATGCAGGTTTTGAGGAAGGCGAAGCCGGGGAGACGGGAGGGAGTTCGCCGTCGGCCCAGACGGCGCCGTCGGCGAAATATTCCTTTTTCCAGATGGGCACGGTGCGTTTCAGAGTGTCGATGGCGAAGCGGCAGGCATCGAAAGCGGCGGGACGATGGGGAGAACTGACGGCGATGAAGACGCTGGTCTCGCCGATCTGGAGGCGGCCAAGGCGATGGGCGATGGCGACGCGATCGATGGAGAATTTTTCGTGGAGCTGTGCGGCGATTTCCCACATTTTGGCGAGAGCCATGGCGTCGTAGGCTTCGTAGTCGAGGAAAAGCGTGGAGCGGCCGTGGGATTGGTTGCGGACGCAGCCATCGAAAGTGACGATGGCGCCATCGGCGGGAGTGCGAACATGGCGAACGAGGGCCGCGGGATCAATGGGATCTTGGCCGAGGAGGACCAGGTCGAAATTTTGAGGGTTGGGCATGCGGAAGCATCAGCCGCCGCTAACGGGCGGAAGGAAAGCGATTTCGTCGCCCGGGAGGAGCAGGACATCGAAGGGCGAAAACTCGCGGTTGCGGGAAGCGACCACGGAGGCGCGATAACCGGCAAGCTCGGGATGGCGGGCACCGTACAAAGCAAATAGATCGCGGATTGCGGAACCGGGGGGCAGAGCGGCGGAATCTTCGGCGAGGCCGACGATGTCCTTGAGGCGGCCAAAGAAGAGAACTTTGACGGTAATGTCAGATGAAGCTGGAGGCACGAAGAAAGTGTAGCGCGAGGGGATGGCCGGGAGCCAGCGGCGGCAAGACCGGAAACGCGGATGGCGCCGGAAGGGATGTTTTCCGACTTGACCGGCTGTAAGGCGTTGCGTAGCGTTTAAGTCAGTAAGCAAAGATAGTTGGAATGACCTGTCGAAGGATGGGGAATGAAAGTTCTGATTACCGGGGCCACCGGGATGGTGGGCAGGGCCCTGGTCAAATCGCTGGTGGATGACGATCACACGGTAATCCGGCTACTGCGGCCTGGCAGCACAGAACACAATCAATTTCCCGGAGCGCTGGACGTGGAGTGGAATCCGTCTTCGCGCCATTCGAACCATTCGCCATTCGGAGCCGGGCAACGAGTGGTGGAAGGCGCGGACGCGGTGGTGAACCTGGCGGGAGCGTCCATCGGAGAAAAGCGCTGGTCGACCAAACGGAAAGCGCTGCTGTGGAACAGCCGGATCAACACGACACGCGGGCTGGTGATGGCGCTGCAAGGGCTGAGGGAGAAGCCGAAGGTGCTGGTGTCGGCATCGGCGACAGGATTTTACGGGAGCAGGAGAGAAGAAGTCCGGACGGAAGATAGCCGGCACGGGGGAGATTTTCTGGCGCGGCTGACGGTGGCGTGGGAAAGCGAAGCGGCGGCAGCGGAAACGCTGGGGATGCGGGTAGTGCGGGCGCGGTTCGGAGTGATTCTGGCGAAACACGGCGGAGCGTTGCCGAAAATGATGGAAGCGGTAAAGATCGGGGTAGGGAAATTTGGCTCGGGCCGGCAGTGGATCTCGTGGATTTCGCTGGACGATGCGGTGCGAGCGGTGCGGCTGGCGATGGAGACGGAGTCGATGAGCGGGCCGGTCAACGTGGTGACGCCGCAGCCGGTGCGGAACCTGGAGTTTCTGCAGATACTGGCGCGCACGATGAATCGCAAAACCAGTTTCCGGGCGCCGGGGATTTTGCTGCGAATCGCGCTGGGAAAAATGGGCAGGTCGCTGCTGCTGTACAGCCAGCGCGTGGTGCCGACAAGGCTGGCGCAGGCGGGATTTCGGTTCTGGCATCCGAGATTGCCGGAGGCGTTGGACGCGGAGCTGCACGAGTTGTAGAGGGGAGGCAGGCGAGTGATGTGGCGAGCGGTGCGTTCCGAAATGAAACTGGGTGCGGAACGAAGGGACAGAATTGGAATTGGGGAAAAAGGATAGGGCGGGCGGGTAGCACGCAGCCTTCGGCCGAACTGCACGATAAGAAATAACGCGGAATTGCTGTACTTCTGGTCTAGAACCCTCATAAAAAGCGGTTTGTAGAGCAGCCAGTGTTGCGGGAAGTGGTGTGTTCGCTCCCAAAATAATGCGCTTGGAGTTTCGCTGGCCCTTCGCCTGCATGAGGGTGGAGGCATGCGGCTGGATGCGCAGCTTGGGACGGGGAAGGGGGAACCAGAAGGAGGCCGGGCAGGGCTCGGAGTTTGGTGGCTGTGCGTGTTGGTGGCGGCGGGGAGCAGCGGCTGTGTTGGAGGAGGCGAGAGTACGGGAGCGAAACCGCCGACACCGGTAGCGGCGGTGAGGGTCGCGGCGGCGCCGGAACAGAGTTCCGTGCTGCTCGGCAACAGCACAAAGTTCACGGCGACGGTGACGAACGCGAAGGATACCGATGTGACGTGGAGCGTGAACGGGATCGCGGGAGGAAACGCGGGGCTGGGCAGGATTGACGGGAATGGGAATTACACGGCACCGGGGATAATGCTCACCGGGGAAACGGGGCCCGCGGGGTCTACGGTGGAGGTCAGCGCCACAAGCCAGGCGGATCCGTCGAAGATGGCCAGCGCGACAGCCACAATCCTCAGCGACGTGAGTGTGACGCTGAGTCCGAGCGCGGCGACGGTGGAACTCGGCGTCACGGAAGATTTTTCAGCGACGATCGCGAGCCAGGGGCATCCGGACACCGGGATACGCTGGAGGCTGGAGGGGAGCGCATGTCCGGGAAGTTGCGGCGCGGTGGATGCGAACGGAGATTTCACTGCGCCCCAGGTGCTGCCAGCAGCGGCGATGGTGACGGTAGTGGCACAAAGTGTGGCCGACTCCGGCAAGCAAGCGACGGCGCAGGTGCGGATCACCAGCAGTTTTTCGGTGCAAATTTCCGCACCGGCGAGTGTTGGGGCGGGAAGCGCAGCGACGATCAGCGCGACGATGATGGCGGTAGCCGGGTCGCATCCGGCGACGGGGCTGACGTGGTCGGTTTCCGGGGTTGGATGCAGTGGCGCGGCGTGCGGCGTGTTGAGCGTGGTCACGACGCAGTCGGCAAACGTCGGGGCGATTGAGAATTTCGCGACCTACACCGCGCCGTTGGTGGTGCCGGCGCCGAACGCAGTGACGATCACGGTGACGCCGCAAGCCGATCCTTCGAAAAAAGCGCAAACCACAGTAAGCGTGCAAGCCAACGGCAACGCCAGCATGACGCCGGCGAGCGCGACGGTGGCTGCCAATCACCGGGTAACGCTGACTGCGAATTTAGGAAGCGCCCCGGGGTCGAATGGCGGTGTGAACTGGAGCGTGAACGGAATTCCGGGCGGGAACTCGACGTTCGGACAGATTTGCGTGTTGCAGAGCAATCCTTGCCAGCCGGTGACCAATGGAGCGGCCGCGCAAGTGGACTACCTGGCGCCCGGGGCGACTCCCAGCCCGAATCCGGTGACAGTGCAAGCCACTAGCGCGGCCGGATCCATGAATACGGCCAGCGCCCAGATCACGGTGATCAACCATGTGGTAGTGAGCGTGCAGCCGGGAAGTGTGACACTGGCGCCGCTGGGGGTGCAGGCGTTTTCCGCGAGCGTGCTGGGAACGAGCAACCAAAACGTGGTGTGGCAAGTACAAGGAAGCGCATGCACGAGCGCAGGGATTTGCGGATCCATCGATCCGAACGGAACGTACACCGCTCCGGCGGGTGCGCCGAGTCCGAACAGCGTGCAGGTCGTAGCGATCAGCGAAGACGACGTGTCGCGATCGGGCGCCGCGAACGTGGTGATTTCCACCGGAGTGAACGTGCAGAGAATTCGCCCGGCCAGCGTTTACGCCGGCGCGGCAGGCGGCTTTCCGATGCGAATCAATGGCAGCGGATTTTTGCCGGGAGGTACGGGATCGGTGGTGTGGATCGCGGGCACAGCACGCACGACAGCGTGCGCCTCCTCGACGGAATGTGCGGCAGCCATCAACGCGGCGGACGTTGCCTTGGCCGGCAGCGTGGACGTGCATATCGAGAATGCAGGCGGGGCAAGATCGAACACGGTTTTGCTGGTGGTGGCAACGCCCAATGTCAGGGATGAGGTGATCACGCTGTCGGCAGGATCGCCAGCAGCCACGGGGAAAGACATTGTGGTGGTCGAACCAACGACGGCGGGAATCTCCACGGCGGACAACGATGTGGACCTGAAGGTGGCCGCACTGGGAGTGTTTTCGACGGCGAACAATTCGTGCGCGCTGGGCGGCGGTCCGATTGCACTACAACGGCCGGCAAGCGGAACCGCGACGACGGACATTTGTATTTTTTCAGGGAGCGGGCTGGACACCGCAATGCGGTACACGGTGTCCGGTCCGGGCGATGTGCGGGTGCTGTCGCAACAGCCCGCGGGGCTGGGAGTAATTCGACTGACGTTGGAGATAGCGGCAAGTGCGGCACGGGGAGCGCGCACGCTGTTCTTAATAAATTCCAATCTGGATAGCGCCGCGGCAACGGGCGCCCTGGAGGTAAATTGAAATGCACCTTTGAGGACCTGGCTCGAGACTCGACGGCGATTGCCCGGGTGCGTTGCCTGGGCGCGGAAGTTCGATGGGAGCAAGGAGAGATCTGGACGGAAACGCGGTTCGAAGTTATAGCGCTGAACAAAGGCTTGTTGCCAGGCCTGGTTACGGTGCGACTCCTGGGCGGGAACGCGGGACACCTGCATTCGCGGGTGGACGAGGTACCAAGATTTCAACCGGGGGAGGAAGCGTATTTGTTTTTGTGGAGGCGCGGGAATGGTCCTTACCAGGTACTGGGATGGTCGCAAGGAACGTTTCGAATCGCGCGTGGACAGCAAACCGGAATCGAAACGGTGACGCAAGACTCGGCGATGACGCCGATCTTTGATCCGCAGACGCGCGATTTCCGCAAGCACGGAATCCGGAACCTGCCGTTGGCCTTGTTCGAGGCGAAACTGCACAAGGCATTGGCGCAAGACAATTAGGGAGCAACGGGTAGATCAGAGCGGCGCAGCTTCGTAGGGCGCGTCCGGTCAACCGTGGATAGGCGTGGAAAATGACAAGACGAATGAGAACGAGGCTAATCCTGAAGAAAGCGGCGATGACGATCTTCGCGGCGTTTTACGGCTGCTGGAGCGCGCCGGTCACCTGGGGTTACGCATTCAACGAAATCGTACCGGATGTCCGGCAAGGTGTGGCGCTATCGGGAGGGTCGGCGTGTCCGGTTGCGTCGCGGCAAGCGGGCGGGCCGGGGGGAATGGCGGTGCGCTGGAGCACGGCGCTGGGAACCAGCCCGCTGAACATCGTTACGCAGAATCCAAGCGGGGCCGAGCAGCTTGCGGAAATCGAACAAATCATCACCCAGTCATTTGCGGCGTGGAGCGGAGTCGCCGGAGCCACAGTACCGGCGGCAACGTTGTCCAGAGTTTCGAACGCGAATGCGTGCGGTCTCCTGATGGCGTCAATTCCATTTGCTTCGATCAGAACGACGGCGCATTCACGCCAGGGGTGCTGGCGTTCACGCGCGTAATCACCGCGGACCGCATCGGAGCGCAGGTTGGGACCGGGGCGCCGGCAAACGAACCCGGGCAGATCCTCGACGCGGACATTTATTTTGACCCGGGCGACTCAACGATTTCCTTCGCGACGCCGGGGGCGCTTGCCGGTGCTCCACGAGCCTATGACCTGGAATCGGTGCTGATCCATGAGCTCGGGCACCTGTTGGGGTTCAGCCATTCGGCGGTGTGGAGCGCGATGATGTATCCGTTCGCAGCCCCGCCAGGAACATTTCGCGGTCCGCGGCCCACGCTCAACCAAGCCGACGGACCGCTCGGAGAAGATGACCGCACCGGATTGCGCGTGCTGTATCCATCGGCATCGGATGCGACGCATACCGGGTCGATCACGGGAAGGATTCTTGCGGCGAGCGATCTGTCTTTGCCATTGTCGCCGCCGGGGGTCACGGGAGTGTTCGGGGCACATGTGGTGGCCATGGACGCGGATAGCGGCGCAGTAATCGCCGGAACCATCGGCGGATGGAGCTGCGGCGCCGATGGCCCGGCACAGTTCGACGGCAGCTACCGGCTGGAGCGATTGCCGGTGGGCAGGAACTACCTGGTCTATGCGGAGCCGCTGGATGGAACGGTAAGCCCGGCGCAGATCGGGAACGCCATCGCGCCACTGTGCCGCAACGCGGTTACGGATGCGGGTTGGCCACCGCTGCTGGGTTGCGTGGCGCCCCCGGTGAATACCAGTTTCACGACACGCTTGCGGCCGGATCCTTAGGGCAGAGCCGCAGCAGTCAGCCAGCCGCCGCCGAAAAGCAAGCCGGGCCCCAACGAAGCAACAAAAATCGGGCGGCGCCACGTGGGCGGGAGCGTGAAGGAAAGTTGCAACGCGGCGTGCAAGGCCGCGCCACAGGTGGACGACCAAGATTGCCGGAAGTGCGCGCGATGGCCGGAAACGCATCCACGGAAACGCCGGCAACCTTGGCCAACAACGTCACCAGGCGCGGATTCGGCTGGTGGGTGGCAAACGAGCCCACGGCAGAGCGAGGAATGGCGCTGAGCGACTCCAGCGAGGAGAAAACTTTTTCGAGCCGCGCAATGGCCGCGCGCGAAAGCGCCTCTCCCTCGAAATGCACGTGCAGAGAACCTTGCGAAGTGGGCGCGACGGTAACGGCGGAAGAATACTGGGCGGCACAACCGAAAATGAATTCGCCCAACTGGTAAGACGGCATGCCTTGGGCAGGCGCGGAGCCGCGCAGCAGGAAAGCGGTGGCGCCATCGCCGAAAAGCCCACCGAATTCTCCGGCCACCCGGCCGGGAGCCAAGGTGCGACTGTGCACGTCCGCGGTGACAATGAGCACAGCGCGCGATCGGCGGTCGGCCAGCAGGGATTTTCCCGCCGCAAGCGCGTTGACGGCACCGAGACAAGCGCCGCCAACGTCCAGTGCGCCGCAATCCTCACGCAGATTCAGGCGGCCATGCAACTGGGCGGCGAGCGAGGGATAAATGTGATGCGTTTCGCTGGTGGCGATCAGGCAATCGACAAGTTCGTTCGGGCACTCCGAAGCGCGAAGCGCTTGCTGAGCGGCACGGGCGCCAAGGGTCAGCTCGGTTTCGCTTTCCGAAGCAAAAGCGAGCGATTCGATTCCGGCGCGGCTGCGCAGCTTGCCGATGGGCATGCCGAAGGCGCGGTCCACGTCTTCCGACGGCAAGGTGCGGGAACCGGTCACGAAAGAGGAACCCGCGACAAAAACCGGAGTAGGCCGGTAAACGTCAGGCACGGCGTCTTGCAACTGCGGACCGGAGGTGGACATTCGCGGAGTGGCACTCCTGATTGAAGCAAAACCGCGACTGACGGAAAAACGCCAGGGCGGCTCGACTGAATTCTCTCACGTTACGGCGCGAGCGACGGCCGAAGGGTGAAAGTTTGTTTCGCTCGCGGAAACAGAGTTTCCGGCGGCGGGCCGTCCGGGGAGATGTTCCGGAAAAGATGTGAATGGAGTGTGACAGGCGACCTATGGTTGCCAGGTGCAGCCGGGAAAGAACTAACGCGGCAAGAGACAAGATCTAGCGGCGGCGCGATTTGGCCAGCAACCGCAAGATTTCCAGATACAGCCAGATCAGCGTGACCATCAGGGCAAACGCGCCATACCACTCCATGTACTTCGGAGCGCCATTGCGCACGCCGGTTTCGATCATATCGAAATCGAGAACCAGATTGAGCGCAGCAATGACGACCACAAACAAACTGAAAGCAATGCCCCAGGGGCCGCTTCCGTTGACCGCCGGAACATAAACGTGGAAAAAGCCGAGGACCATTTCGGCGAGGTAGAAGATGGCAATGCCGCCGGTCGCGGCGATCACGCCGATCTTGAAACCCCGGGTGGCACGGATTACGCCGGTTTTGTAGGCCACGAGGAGAACGAAGAGTGTGCCGAAGGTCAAGCCCACGGCTTGAAAGGCGACGCCGGGATAGGACTTGTCGAACACCGCGGAAATGCCGCCCAGAACCAAACCCTCCAGCAGGGCATACAGCGGCGCAGTGAAGGGCGCCCAGTTCTTTTTGAAGATGGTGACGAATGCGGTGATCAGACCGCCGACCAGGCCACCCATCATCCACGGGATGGCGTTTTCCGGCGCCGGCGAATGGGAAAGGCCCCAGGTCCAGGCGGAGGTAGCCACCACACAAAGCAGCAGCACTCCGGTCTTGTTGACGGTGCCCTGTATTGTCATGGCATCGCCCAAAGCCAACTGGCCCTGGAAGGCTTTTTCGTTCAGAGCCGGATTGGAGGTACGGAACGGATTAGGCATCGAACATTCCCTCGCGAATGGATAGTTGTAGTTTACTCTTCCCGAGGAAGGGACACCAATGCGGAAGGGAGCCGAAAAGTGGTAGCGCTAACGGGAATCGAACCCGTATTTCGGCCTTGAAAGGGCCGCGTGCTAACCGTTGCACCATAGCGCCACAGCGGGAAAAACGGCGGATTAAATCTTATCAGATGTTGCGGGAAATCGCCGAATGGAGCGGGAAGCGGGTGGGGCAAGGCCCGCGCCTACGAGGGCGGCGGCCAGAGGTTCGTGCGGCCTAGGGAAAACGGACGGGTCAGCTTTGGCGGTCTTGAAATTCTTCGTGCCAGGCCATCTGAATCGCTTCGAGCTTGGCTTCGTTGGAAGCTTTGGCGTCACCGGAAAAGCCGGCCAGTTCGGTAATCCACTTGTGCATGTCCGTGAAGCGCACGGTAAGAGGATCGGTGTCCGGATACTTATCGGTCAGCGCGATGGCAATGTCGTCCAGATTGTTCCAATCGAATGTTGCCGGCATGAGGCTCTCCGTCTCGAAAACTAGTGATCTTCGCGCGCGTAATTCTTGTTCCACTCGGGAATCTCGACGACGATGTCGGTAGTGCCGTCGGGAACCGTCTGGCAGCCCAGCCGCGATTTGGGAGTGATGCCGGGAGCCATGTCCAGCTCGTCGAGCTCGGCATCGGTGGCTTCATTACAGGATTGCAGCCCTTCGCGGACGATGACGTGGCAGGTGGAGCAAGCGCACACGCCGCCGCAAGCGTGATCGAGGCCGGCCTTGAGGCCCTCGGAAATGTCCAGAATGCTGCCGGGCAAGCCATTGTGGCCGTAGGGGATCTTGGCGGGATCCACCTCTATGGTCTTTCCACTCGGCAGAAACGTGACCTTGTATTTCGTGGTGGCCGGCGTGTACTTGACTTCTTCAATGTAGGGGTTATTGCCGCCCATTCTATTCTCCTCTGAAAATCAAAAGCCAATGGCGGTGAAGGCCGCCTATACTTCCGCGAGTTTACGTCCCGCGAGCGCGCTGGAAACCGCGCTGTTCATCACCAATTCGGCCAGACGCGCGGTGGCATGGTCCAACTCGTCGATGCGCCTGCGAATCAGTTTGTAGTCGCTGCCGGATGTCGATTCTTTCAGCGCGGCGGCGGCGGCGTCAATGGTGGCGCGCTCCGGCGCGGGAAGGCCCTCCGCTTGCGGATTGGCCAGCGCTTTTTGCGTAGCGGCCAGGATCGTTTCCGCCTCGGTGCGGGCCTCGATGGCCTGGCGCTCGGCGAAATCCAGCTCCGCGTATTCGATGGATTCCTCGAGCATGCGCTCGATTTCGGCATCGTTGATGCCGTAGCTGGGCTGCACTTCGATGGAATGCTGCTCGCCGGTGCGGGTGTCCTTCGCGGCTACCTGGAGGATGCCGTTGGCATCGATCAGAAAGCGCACCTCGATGCGAGAGAGGCCCGCAGGAGCGGGCGGCACTTTCAGAATGAAGCGAGCGAGAGAACGGCAATCGCGCGCCAGCTCGCGCTCGCCTTGGAGGACGTGAATATCAATGCCGGTCTGGTTGTCGACACCGGTGGTGTACAGCTCCTGCGCGCTGGCGGGAATGGTGGAGTTGCGCGGGATGACCTTGGCCACCGCGCCGCCGTAGGTCTCGATGCCGAGCGAGAGCGGAGTCACATCGAGCAGCAACATGTTCTGCACGCCGCGCTCGAGAATATTGGCCTGGACGGCGGCGCCGAGTGCAACAACTTCGTCGGGGTTGAGCTCGATATGGGGTTTGCGGCCGAAAAATTGCTCGACGGTGGCACGAATCAGCGGCGTGCGCGTGGTGCCGCCGACGAGCACAACCTCATCGATTTCCGCGGGAGAAAGTTTGGCGTCCGCCAGCGCCAGGCGTACGGGACCCATGGTACGCGCCACGATCGGCTGGATGAATTCATCTAGTTCCTGCCTGGTGAATTGCCTGACGAACACGGCGCCACTCGGCAGTGCGAAACGCAACACGGCGGCCGGCGCGGCGGACAGCTCATGCTTGAGCGAGATCAGCGCTTTGCGTAGCACCTGCGCGAGCTCGGGCTGGCGGGACACGTCGGTTGAATGCTGGCGGAGAATTTCTTCGCGCACCGTGGTTTGCAGCAAATTATCGATATCGTCGCCGCCGAGATGGGTGTCGCCATTCGTCGACAGCACCTGGAAGATGTCGCCTTCGCCGGTGGAAATCAGTTTGAGGATGGAAATATCAAAGGTGCCTCCGCCGAGATCGTAAACGGCGACACGCCCGCGCTGTTTTTCGTGCAGGCCATAGGCGAGCGCCGCGGCGGTGGGCTCGTTGACCAGGCGAACGATTTCAAGACCGGCGATCTTGCCGGCATCCTTGGTGGCTTGGCGCTGCGCATCGTTGAAGTACGCGGGCACGGTGACCACCGCACGATCGACGGCTTCGCCAAAGTGAGCTTCGGCCCAGCTTTTCAGCTCGCGCAGGATGAACGCGGAAATTTCGGGCGGCGTGAAGAACTTGTCGCCGAGCCGCACGCGAATCACATTTCTGCCGGAAGGATCGATGCGAAAGGGGAAAAATTTCAACTCGTCCTGCACATCGGCGACGCCGCGGCCCATCAATCGCTTCACGGAATAGATCGAGCGCTCGGGTTGAGTAAGCAAGCGGCGGCGAGCGGCTTCGCCGACGACGATGCCGCCGTCCTGGTCCAGGCTAACGACCGAAGGACAAAGGGTTGAGCCATAGGGCCCCGGGATGCACTGCGGCCTGGCCGTCAGCGGATCGAGATACGCGACGAGGCTGTTGGTGGTGCCCAGATCGATTCCGACGATACGTCCCATACTTTTGCCCATTGGTACCGGAGTGCCCGGCGTTCGATTCCGCGCGCGTCAGGCTTCCAGCAATTCTTTCTGCACGTTAGTAACAAGATTCCGGATGTACGAGCGGCGGTTCAGGACTTCGTTCAGCCGCACGGTAATCTGGCTTTTGTCGGCATCGCCCACTTGCGCGTCGATCGCCGCGTCCCACTGCCTGGTTGTGTTTTCCAGTTCGCCGTCGATAGCGGCAAGCTTGTCCTGAAAATTTCTCTGTGCGTCCTGCAAGCGCACTTTCAAGCCGGCAAGGTCCTCGCCGGAGCTTTTCGCGGCGCGCAGCTCATCGAGAGACTCGTTCAGCTCAAACACTTCTTCCAGCAATTCCGGAGGAGCCTGCTGCTTCTGCTCGCCTTCTTTTCGCGCGCCTTCCAGGCCCAGCAGATACTCGACGCGACTAACCGGATCGCGCAGCACGCGGTAGGCATCGTTCAGTTCGGAACTACGCTGGAGCGACAACTCGCGTTCCATTTCTGCGGCATTCACAAAGTTGTCCGGATGCAGCTTCCAGCTCAACTGCAGGAATTTTTGTTCCAGGAGCGTCACGTCGATACCCAACTTGCGCGGCAGCTCAAACTCCGCGAAGTAATCGGTGCCGCGCGGCAATTGCGCGAGCTTGCCGCAGTTCGAGCAGAAGTGCGTGCCCAGGAGGCGCTCGTTGCAGCTCCAGCAAATCAAAGGCGGATTGGTGGCGGTACCTGGTGAACTCATGAACGGGCCATGTCTCCTGCGTCTCTAAGTCGCCCGGGCCAACTGCGATGCAAAAACAATCCCAAAAACAACAATGGCTGGCGCACTCGGGCACCAGCCATTCCCCATCAGCGCCTCGGCATTACGCCGTAAAAGAACTGCCACAGCCGCAACTGCGCGCGGCATTCGGATTTTGAAAAACGAAGCCCTGGCGCATCAAAGTCTCTTCGTATTCCAGCGTGGTGCCGCTCAGGTACAGCAAGCTCTTGGGGTCGACGAAAATCCGCGCGCCGAATTCCTCAAAAACCTTGTCGCGATCGCGCGTCTGGGTGTCCAGGCGCATCGCGTACGAAAGTCCGGAGCACCCGCCACCTTGCACGCCGACGCGCAGCCCGCCCTGGTCCAGCGGCACTCCATCCTTTTCGAGGAGCGCCTGGATCTTCTTCGCGGCGCGCTCGGTCAGATGGATGACCGCCTTGGTTGGCGCCGCATTAGGACTGGCCGTTTCCGTGGTCATGCCTGATTCTCCGCGGGAACCTAGTGCGAAGCTTTTTCCGACGCCGGCACTGCGATCCCGTGCTTCTTTTTCCAGTCTCCGATAGCCGCCTTGATGGCGTCTTCGGCGAGCACGGAACAGTGGATCTTGACCGGCGGGAGCGCCAGCTCGCGCACGATGTCGGTGTTCTTGATGCTCAAGGCCTCTTCCACCGTCTTGCCTTTTACCCATTCGGTGGCTAGCGACGAGCTCGCGATAGCCGAGCCGCAACCGAAGGTCTTGAACTTGGCTTCTTCAATGACGTTGGTATCCGGATTGATCTTCATCTGCAGCTTCATGACGTCGCCGCATTCCGGAGCGCCGACCAGGCCGGTGCCCACGTTGGGATCTTCCTTCGGCATGCTGCCAACGTTGCGCGGATTGTTATAGTGATCCACAACTTTGTCGCTATAAGCCATTGTGCATTGCTCCTTCGTTCTGAACTCAAACTCTTAAATCGCCGGTCAACGACGCGCTAAACTCACGGTCGTGACCAGACCCGCGCTCTTCACCACGTCTTCGGTCAGCGACACGTTCGGCAAAGACGCCGAGCGGCCCGCCGCCAATTGCCGCAAGGCATCCGCGGCAGCCTGCGCGTTTACTCCCAAGCTCTTCAGGAACGCGCGGACCTGTTGTACCTCGTGAAACGAGCGTACGCCCGCGGTCCCTTCTCCGTCCGAATCATAGGGCACGAACGAGACGCGAAAGGCGGCCCCGGTGCCTCCGATCGAGCGGTGAATCCGAATTGTTCCGTCGTTTGCCATGTGTGTCCTTCAGTAGATTAGATGAATTAGTTAGGCGGTTTGCCACTTCACTTTCGATATGTCGATGCCTTCCTTGGCCATCTCATAGAGCGGGGAAAGCTCCCGCAGCTTGGTGACAACCTGGACCATCTTGTCGGTCACGTAATCGACCTCTTCCTCGGTATTGAAGCGGCCGAGGCCGAAACGGATCGACGTATGCGCCAGGTCTTCGCCCACGCCTAAAGCTTTGAGTACGTAACTCGGTTCCAGGGTTGCCGAGGTGCAAGCCGAACCGCTGGATACCGCTATGTCGTTGATTCCCATCAACAAAGATTCGCCCTCGACGTAGGCGAAGCTCATATTCAGGTTGTTCGGCAGGCGGTGCTCCATGGAACCATTGATGTAGACCTCGTCGAGCTTCGCTTCTAGGCCCTTGCGCAAGCGGTCCCGCAGGCCGGCCATGCGCTTGGCCTCCTCGGCCATATCTTGCTGGGCGATTTCGCAGGCCTTGCCGAGGCCAATAATGCCGGTGACGTTCAGCGTGCCGGAACGCATGCCGCGTTCGTGTCCGCCGCCATCGACAATCGCGGACAGCTGAACTCGGGGATTTCTCCGGCGCACATACAGCGCGCCTATGCCCTTGGGTCCATAAATCTTGTGCGCTGATATGGACAGCAGGTCGATATTGTCTTTCTGCACGTCCACAGGAATCTTGCCGACGGCCTGAACTCCGTCTACGGCGAAGATGATTCCGTGTTCCTTGGCGATTTTGCCGATTTCCGCCATCGGATTAATGACGCCGATTTCATTGTTGGCGTACATGATGGTGATCAAGATCGTTTTTGGCGTGATGGCTTTCCGAACGTCCTCGGGATCCACCCGGCCATCCTTCTGCACCGGCAGATAGGTCACTTCATAGCCGTACTTTTCCAGGCGTTTGCAGGTGTCCAGCACGGCTTTGTGCTCAATGGCCTGGGTAATGATGTGATTGCCCTTCTCGCGGTACATTTCCGCGACGCCCTTGATCATCAGGTTGTCGGACTCCGTGGCGCCGCTGGTGAAGATGATTTCCTTGGGGGTGGCGCCAATCAGCGAGGCCACCTGGGCGCGCGCGTTCTCCACCGCTTCTTCTCCGGCCCATCCAAAGGAGTGGTTGCGGCTCGCGGCGTTGCCGAATTTCTCGGTGAAGTAGGGCAGCATGGCTTCCAGAACCCGCGGGTCCACGGGAGTCGTTGCGTGATTGTCCATGTAAATCGGGAGCTTTACAGCCATTGTCCTTCTCCTAGGTCCTACTCAAAATCGGCCCGCAACCGGGGACAGCGCCACCAGCGCCGGCTCGTGCGGATCTTCGGTCATCTGCGAAATCGTCACCATGCTGAGCACGCCCAAAATGCTTTCATTCACGCGACGCAAGGGCTCGCGGACGGAACAGCGATCCGTGGCGTCGCAGTTGCCATGGCTGGTCACGCACGAAGTAATCAGCACCGGACCGTCGATCGCGGTAATGACGTCCAGAGCGGTGATTTGCCCCGGTTCCTTCGCCAACTGATAACCGCCGCTGGAGCCGTGCTTTGCGGCCACCAAGC
Organism: uncultured Acidobacteriota bacterium; assembly: GCA_963819745.1. Taxonomy (GTDB): domain Bacteria; phylum Acidobacteriota; class Terriglobia; order Acidiferrales; family UBA7541; genus Acidiferrum. The sequence goes on from CAWFXG010000009.1 coordinate 187,025, forward strand.
CCACGCGGGCAAGTTTTTGCAACACCTTTGCCATCAGCGTCGTGGAAATTCCGTATTCCTCGGAAATCTCGGTGGCGCTGCAAGCGTGATCGGAACGGTGCATAGCCAAGTGCTTCACCGCGATCAGGCCGTAGTCTGCTTTCTTTGAAAGCTTAAACATCGTGTCAGGGGACTCTTCCCCTATATACGACTAAAAAAGTCGCAAATGAATTGTACCGCGCAAATGGCGATTAGTCAAACCCTGTTCCGAGACTGAAACCCCGCAAGCTCTTTCTTTAGTATAGGTTATAATGAGATCAAACTGGTCTGCCTTACTGGGCAAAATTCCGGGGTGAAATTGCCCGGAGCATCATGCAGGGACACGTCAGGTGAGTAAGCATTTTGGCGATTCGAGCACGTATATTGCTGCTAGAGGTAATCCGGATGCGAGACGCGAACGGGCATCGAAACATTTTTCGAGCAACGCTGCACGCGGTAATTTTGGCGGGCATCCTGTGCTCGCTCCCAGGCTCTGCGGCGGCGCAGGCCACCTCAGCGCAGGCGCCCACTAAACAAGCACCCGCCGCGCCGCTACCCAAACAAGATTCCGGCCCTGGCCAAACGTATGTTCTCGTCGGCGCCGGTGACATTGCCAGTTGCAAATACCCGGAGGGCGCGGAGGCTACCGCCAAGTTGATCGAGCAAATACCCGGCACGGTGTTCGCGACAGGCGATCTCGCGTACGAGAGCGGTACGAAGGAGAACTTTGAAAATTGCTATGGACCAACCTGGGGACGATTCAAGGATCGTACGCATCCCACGCTCGGAAACCACGAATACAACCGCGATCCCGGTGCGGGTCCCTATTTTCAGTATTGGGGACCGCTCGCCGGCCCGGTGGGCAAGGGTTATTACAGCTTCGATTTGGGAATATGGCACGTAGTGGCCCTGAACACCAATTGCACCGCACGCGACCTGGGAGGCTGCGGCCCGGGCTCTCCACAAGAGACCTGGCTGAAGGAAGACCTCGCACAACATCCGAATGCTTGCATCGTGGCCTTTGGACACCACGCGCTGTTCAGCAGTGGGCTATTTCCGAAACACGCCATTCATCCCGAGTTGAAGCCGCTCTGGCAGGATCTGTATGCCGCCCATGCCGACATCGTCCTGGCGGGCCATGAGCATTCCTACGAGCGGTTCGCGCCTCAGGATCCGGACGGGAGGCCCGATCCGGTCCACGGCATCCGCGAGTTCGTGGTGGGCAGCGGTGGACGGAGTCACGACCCGCTAGGCGTGCTCCTGCCCAACAGTGAAGTGAGCAATATGGATACCTTCGGCGTGATCAAGCTCACTTTGTCCAACAATGGTTACACGTGGGAATTCGTTCCGGAAGCCGGTAAGACATTTCGCGATGCGGGCATTGGTGTCTGCCACAATCGCGCGCCTCAGGAAGCGCGCGGCGGGGATTCAAAGACTTCGTCTCCGAATTAAGCGCAGGCCGGAAAGCTCCCTGCTATTTATTGCGGCTTTGCGGCGGCGCAGGACCCGCCCACAGCGGCGCTTTCGATCAACTTCTGCACCCCGGCAGCCGGAATCAGCAACAATTGAGACTTCGGCTTTCGTATTTGCTCCAAGGCGGTGAGTTGCCGCGTCTTCCAGTCGTCCGCAGCGGCGCCTTTGGCGATGGCGTCCAACGCTTCCACGCCCATCGTCCCCAGCGCGGACAAATCCTGGGAAGTGGCCGCTACTTCCTTTACCAGGAAGGATCGTTGCGCGAGGGGTTGCAGTTTGGCGTCGTTATCGCGCCAGGCTAGCAGTTGCGCGCGCAGGCGATTCTCTGTCGCCGCGTCGTGGCAACCGGCACTTGTGAATTGGTCCACCAATTCCGCAAAGCGCCGGCCCGCGTCGCTTTCCAGAGGAATTGCATCCACCACGCGGTTGAGTGGGGTAGCACTGGTGGGTTCCACGGGCGCCAGGGCCTCCCGAGTGTAGTCTTTCACCGGCTCGACGGCGTCGGCCAGCGTGCGCAACGCCGCAAACTCTTCGGGACTGGCGGCACCCGCGATGCGGTGCAGCATTTTCGGCTCATACGATTTGTGCGTCAGCCCCAGCCATTCCAGTTGCGTCGAAACCACCACCAGGCGCGAATACATCGAAGCGACATCGGTTACACTTTGCGGAGACCACAGGCGTTCCGCGATGGCAGCGTTGCGCGGCCAGATGCGGGAGTCGATATTCTCCGCATTCGCGTATTCCGACCACATGCATGCCTCGCCGCCGAGGATCAACTTCTGCTGTTCCGGGGAAAGATTCGCGGCAGCGCCTCCCAAGGGATCCGACGCATAATGGCGCGCGGCCGACCAGCCCAGATCCAGATAGTAGCCATTGGATAGAATCCCGCGATACCCCTGCGCCGCGGCCGCGGCCAGCGCCGCTTGTCCGCGCCAGGATTGAATGACGATATCCTTGGGCACACCCGGGACAAACACCTCGTCCCATCCGACCACCGCTTTTCCGTGCTTGGTTACGATCTTTTGCACGCGCTGGCTGAAGTAGGCCTGCAGCGCCTCGTTGTTCTGCAACCCGTGCGATTTCTTGAATTCCTGAATTTTCGGGTTGGCGTCCCACTGTTTGCCGTTCACTTCATCGCCGCCGATGTGGAAGTAGTGATCCGGAAAAAGTTGGGCCATTTCCTGGATCAGCGTATCGAGAAACTTATAGGTCTTCTCGTTGGTGGGATCGATGGCGGGATCAAACACGCCCCAACGGCGCTCGATCTGGTAGGGTCCCGGTCCACTGGCTAGCTCCGGGTGGCCGACGAACCACGCGGTGCTGTGGCCGGGCATATCGAATTCGGGAACGACGCGAATGCCTCGGTCGCGCGCGTAGACAATCAGGTCGCGAATTTCCTGCTGCGAGTAAAACAAATTGTCGGAGCCAAGCTCCTGCAACTTGGGGAACTTGCGGCTCTCCGCGCGAAATCCCTGGTTCTCGGACAGATGCCAGTGGAAAACGTTCATTTTCACGGCTTCCATCCCGTCCAGATTGCGTCGCAGAACTTCCAAAGGGATGAAATGGCGACTGACGTCGATCATCAAGCCGCGCCAAGCGAAACGCGGCTGGTCGTGAATGGTCACGGCAGGGACAAGGAAGCCGTCCGGCGAAACCTCGACAAGTTGCAGAAACGTTTGCAGCCCATGCAGCGTGCCCAGCGGCGTTGCGGCGCTCAGTTTGGCGCCGTCGGGCGTTACTTCCAGCGTGTAACTCTCGTCCTCGCCCAGTTCCTGGATTTCCTTGCTGGCATGGTCGGTTCGCACCACCAGCTTCGCCGTCGAAGATCCGGGCGCGTTCGCAAAAGGAATCGCCGTCTGCCGCGACATCTGCAGCTGTAACCTCTGCAGCGCGTGATCCAGGCGCGGCTCGCGGTATCCGGTCAGGCTCGCGGAAAAGGACGCGTCGATGCGCAGCCCCCCGGTCCCCAACTGCATCTCGCTGGGCACGGGCATCAGGTTAGGCGACGGCAATTGCGCCTCCGCATTCAACGAACCAAGCACTAGCGCCAGTCCGGCCAGCAACACAGCGGGCATCCCGTGGCCTGCGAACATGGTAAGCAGCCTCCATAAACTTGAGTATTAATTCGTTTCAAGGCCCGAGAACAGGCGGACCTGGAATACTGGCACACTTGGCGGATGGTACGAAGAGGAATCCTTGCGGTCAAGCGCGAACCGCTTCGCGGGCCGATGTTGCGCGAAATCCCGCGCGCTTATGGCTGGATGGTGAGGATCGCAGCGCTGGTCTTGGGCATAGCCACGGAGTACACCGAGCCGACCGGCGAGACAGTTTCGCCGACGGCCGTACCCTTTAGCTTGGCGTCGGTGCTGCCATCAAAGGTTTGTCCGCCGATGGTGATGCCCGCGGTGGACTGGTAGCTCGGCGCGGTCATTCGCGTCACGACACCGTTGCCGAATCCGGGCAAGGAGATTTCGACGGTGCCGGATGCGCTGGTATCCTTGTTGAGGAGAATCACCCGCACGACACCGCTGGAATCCTGCGTTGCCCAAATCTTCACGTTCTTGCTGGTCGACAGATTCACCGGCAGCATCTTCGAATGATTCGCTGTCGCCTGCTGGAAAAACAGCAAGCCGTGCGTATTCCGGACGAACGGAAAGCAGCGTGTAGGTCTTCACGCCATGTGGATCCGTGTACCCCTTGAAGGTGAACAGGCTGTACGGGCTGTTGTCTCCGTGCAGGTTCACGCCAACTACGCCTTCGTTCGCCAGTGCGAACATGACGTCGGTCACCCACAGCGCCGACGCAAAAGTGTCGCTCACTCCAACTTCGCCGCCGCCCGTGGAGATCGAGTTCATCTCTGCCATCCGGATAGACATACCCGCTTGCTTCGCCGCGGCAATACCCGGGAGCAGGGACTTGGCAGTGCGCGTCACGACCAGGTCCTGCAACAGATAATCGGGAGGATTCGGCCCGTTGGTTTCCGAGCCCGCGTAATTGTGCTGGCTCACCAGCCAAAGATTATTCTTTTCCTGCGCCAGGAATCCCGGCAGGTTGACCAGGGTCTCCGAGAACGCCCACGAAGGTCCCATCAGCTTGGTTCCCGACGGCAACAACGGCAACAATCGCGTTCGCCACTTCGCGAAATCCGAGAGATAGCTGGCAAAGGTATAGCTTGAGGGACGAAATCCGTTCTTCACGTATTCATCGGGCTCATTGCCGACTTCAATCGCTTCCAGCGACCCGGCCGGCATGTTCGCCACGTAATTTTGTGCCTGGTCGGCCGCCAGTTGCAGGTTGTTGGAGGCCAGATTCACACCCAGCGTGAACTTCACGTTCAAGTCCTTGGCCAATTGCGACATGGGCGCGACGGTTGTCGATGTCGGCTCGCCACTCTTGTCCGTGGTGTTCCCGCCGAACCGGATGATCAGCGGACCCGCGCCATAAGCCAGCAGGTTCTTGATCAACTGGCGGTAGTAGGGATTCGGTTGCGTCGGCTGGCCCAACAACCGGTCCTGCGAATTCCACTCATGGGAATAGCCCATGAACGAGCCGGGAATCTGAAATCCGGGCTTGCTGGGATCGACCGAAGCCGTAGCCAGCGCAGCGCCCTGCTGCGCGCCGACGGTCACGCTCTCCGATGCGGATCCGGAAGCGTTGGAGGCCGTCAAAGTATAGGTGGTGGTCACCACCGGAGTGACCTTCACGGACGTCCCCGTGACCGCTCCGATTCCACTGATCGCCAGGCTGGTTGCTCCGGTTACATCCCACTGCAGCGTGGACGCTTGTCCCGCCTGCACGGTGACCGGGCTGGCCGCAAAACTCTTGATGGATGGCGAGTCGCTTGGCGGCGGCGTGGAGATCGCATTCACGGTAACTGTTGCGGTGGCGGCTTTCGTCGGGTCCGCGACGCTGGTAGCCGTCACGCTCGCACTGCCGGCCTTGGACGGAGCAGTGAACATACCCGAGGCGCTGACGGTTCCCGAGGAAGCCTTCCACGTAACGCCCTTGTTCGAAGCAGTACCCAGAACATCGGCGGTAAATTGCAAGGTACCGCTGGTCGCGGACTTGGCCGTCGCGGGAGAAACCGTAACGGAGGAGACTGTCCCGGTCTGCGACTGCGAAGAAGTACCGGCAACCGAGACCGGCACGGTGGCGGACTTGCTTGGGTCAGCCACGCTGGTCGCCGTCACGAGCCCGGTGCTTCCCGGCGGTGGCGCGGTAAACAGGCCACCTGCCGTAATACTTCCGACCGATGCCGACCAAGTCACCGATTTGTTCGTCGCTACTCCTTGCACACTGGCCGCGAATTGCGTCTTGGTGCCGGCTGCCGGAGCTGCCAGCGATGGAGTGACGCTCACCGAAGTAACTTGCGCGGTCTTGCTGGCGCCTTTACCCGTCAGCGGCACCAGAATCATCCCGCGCTGCGCATCCGTTGCCAGCGCCAGGGTTCCCTGCACGCTCGTGGTGTTGCTTGCCGCAAACTTGACGGCAAAGCTCACATGTTGCCCTGCGGCAACACTCATCGGCATCACCGCCGCGCCCATGCTGAAGCCCGTGCCGGTAACGTTGGCCTGGCTGATGTGAATCGTGCCCGTTCCCTGGTTGACTACGGTCACCATCCCCGAAGCGCTACCCCCGACGGCCGCGTTCAGGGACAGGTTATTCGGCGCAATCGTCAGGTCGGACGGAGTCGACGACCCCGCGGAAATGCCCGCACATCCAGACATCCAGCCCACAACGGCAGCCATTGCGATAACCAGGGTAAAGACACTTTTGTAGCTCAATCGGTGGGCCGGAGCGTTCGCCATTGGCTGTCCTTGATCTTTCTCTGTCAAATCCGTATCGATGCCTTGTGAATTCATTCCCGTTCTGCAACGGGCACAGCACTGGTGAAGGGGACCAGGTTGATGCCATGCTAGATATCCTTGAAATTCCCAACAACTGGTGGGAAGAACAGAATCGGGACGGTTGTGATGCAAGTTACGTACCAGTCCTTTTCTTACACCTGCCTGGCCCTGCGGGTCTGGTACTTCACCGCACCGCACCTGTCCTTGCAGCCATTCCTTCCTACGGACGAAGGTCCTACGCTTTGCTGGTCCAATTCGGCCCACCCCGCCCGCTCGGAAAGGTTACGGCTCTGCCCCAAGGGTGAGATAAAATGCTTGGCAGTCGGACATCTATGAAAACTTCTATCGCCATTTATCCCGGCTCGTTCGATCCGGTCACGAACGGCCACCTCGACCTCATCGAGCGTGGCGAAAAAATGTTCGATCTCCTGATCGTGGCCTTGTTGCGCAACGCGGAAAAGCAGCCGATGTTTACTGTGCCCGAGCGCGTGGATATGCTTCGCGAAGTCACCGCACAGTGGCCCGGCGTCGAAGTGGATGTCTTTGACGGTTTGCTGGTCGATTACGCCAGGAAGCGCGGCGCGGGCGTGATTCTCCGCGGCATTCGCGCCGTGTCGGACTACGAATACGAGCTGCAAATGGCGCTCATGAATCGCAAACTCGAGCCCCGCCTGGAAACCGTGTTCATGCTGCCGGGCGAGCCGTACAGTTATTTGAGCGCCAAGCTCGTTCGCGAGATCGCGCAGCTCGGCGGTCCACTCGATGGCCTGGTGCCTCCCGCGGTAGACAAGCGATTGCGCGCAAAAGTTTCTTGAGTCGCGCGGCGGGCAGCAAGCCGCAGCCGCGCCAAGTCAGAGGAAAGAGGATCGTGTGCAACTCACCGAACGCATAAACCGCATTCAAATTTCGCCCACATCCGCGGTCATCGCCGAAGCGGAAAAGTTGAAGGCGCGCGGCGTGGACATCGCGGACTTTGGCCCCGGCGAGCCGGACTTCCCCACTCCCGACCACATCAAGCAGGCCGCCATCCGCGCCATCGAGCAGAATTACACCAAGTACACCGCCACTGGCGGCATCCAACCTTTGCGCGAGGCCATCGTTTCCTGGCACAAGCGCGAACTCGGCTCGAACTACGAGCCCAAAGAGTGCGTCGTCAACGTCGGCGGCAAGCATTCCATCTTCAACGTCGTGAGTGTCCTGGTGCAGGCCGGCGACCAGGTCATTATTCCCGCGCCCTATTGGGTCAGTTACCCGGACATCGTCAAATATGCCGGCGCCACGCCCGTTTTCGTTGAGAGCCGCCCGGAAGATGGCTTCAGCACCAAAGCCTCAGTGATCGAGAAAGCCATCACGCCAAAAACGCGCCTGGTCATTCTCAGCTCCCCGAACAATCCCACCGGCGGCGTGATTCCTCCGGACGAGTACCAGCGTATCCTCGCCGTGTGCAAGAAAAACAACGTCTGGCTGATGGGCGACGAGTGCTATTCGCACTTCACCTACGCGCCGAACCAGCCGTACTCCATCGCCAGCGTCGCCGACTCCAAGCAAAACGTCATCATCATCGGCTCCATGTCCAAGACTTTCGCCATGACCGGCTGGCGCATCGGCTACACTCTGGCTCCCGAAGCTCTCATTCAAGCCACTGTAAAGCTGCAAAGCCAGTCCACCTCGAATCCCACTTCCATCGCACAACACGCAGCTCTCGCGGCCACGACCGGCTCCATGGATTCCGTTCCGCTCATGCTCGCGGAGTATGCCCGCCGCCGCCAACGCATCGTGGAAGGCCTGCGCGCGATTTCCGGCGTCACCTGCGAAATGCCCGGCGGCGCCTTTTACGCTTTCCCGAATGTCTCGGCGCACTTGGCCAACGGCAATAGCAGCCACGCCCTTGCCAAAGACACCACCGAACTGGCAAAGATTCTCCTCGATAAAGCCAGAGTCGCGCTCGTCCCGGGCGATGCCTTCGGCGCCCCCGGCTACTTACGTCTTTCTTATGCGACTTCACTCGACCGCATCGATGAAGGCTTGCGCCGCCTCGACCGCTTTTTCTCCCGCGTCGAGGCCGCCGTCTGATTCGTGAAGCCTGTACCCATACGTATTGAGCCGGTTTTCAGTCCGCGCCTGTGGGGCGCCCGCTCTCTTGCGCCTCTTTATCCCGATAAATCCGATCTGGCCCAACCTTTGGGCGAGGCTTGGCTCACGGGACAAGATTGCACCGTGGCAACCGGCCCTTTTCAGGGCCCTTTTCAGGGAGCGACGCTGGCCCAGGCTTGGCGTCAAATGCCGGCTGATTGGCGAGGTTCGACTTCTGCCTCCGCACCGGATTTTCCGCTCCTGGTGAAGTTCATATTCCCCAACGACAAGCTCTCCATTCAGGTGCATCCGGACGATGTTTATGCCCGGAAGCACGAGCGCGCCGCAGGTGGCCGTGGCAAAACCGAAATGTGGCACGCCGTGTCCGCTGATTCCGGCGCTGCTGTACTCATCGGTCTGAAACCCGGGACCGACAAGGCCAAATTCACCGCGGCTCTCTCCGACGGCACCGCCGAAGCGTTGTTCGTCTCTCATCCCGTGCATGCCCGCGATTCTTTTTTTCTTCCAGCGGGTACTCCGCATACCATTGGCCCCGGAATGGTCCTCTGCGAAGTCCAACAGTATTCGGACTTGACCTATCGCGTTTACGACTACGATCGCCGCGACGCCTCCGGCAAACTCCGGGAATTGCACGTCGAAAAGGCCCTGGCGGTAATGAACTTCGGCCCGCACACCGGTGGTATGACTCAGCATCTGGCGCTGCCCTCACCCTCGCCAGGCTTCGCGCGCGCCCTCCTTGCCGCTTGCAAATATTTCTCCGCGGAAAGGTGGGATGTGACATTGCCGGCCGCATGGCAGACCGATTCAGCCCACTTTGACCTACTGGCGGTGCTCTCAGGTCGCGGCACGCTCGACGGCCCGGGTTTCCGCGGCAATTTGCTTCCCGGCCAGTGCTGGTTTCTGCCCGCCTCTCTCGGTGCCTATCATTTAATCCCTGACGGACCACTCTCCTTGCTGCGGGCTTACCTTCCAGACCTTGCTGCTTTGCGCGACGAATTGCATCTTGCCCGGCATACTGATGCGGTTATCCGTTACGCTGTTTTTGAGTAGTTCGGAAACCGTTCTTGCCTGACAAGCTCACCACCCACGCCGTCATTCTCGCCGGAGGACGCGGTACGCGCTTCTGGCCCCGCAGCCGCACTCGTACGCCCAAGCAATTGCTTAACATCGCCGGTAAGGAAACCATGTTGGAGCAGACCGTGGCGCGCCTGCGCCCGCTTATTCCCCCGGCCAACATCTGGACGGTCACCAACCGCGAACAGGTTGCCGGAGTCCGCAAATTATTGCCCGCTGAATCCCGTCGCCGCGTACTCACCGAACCCGTCGGCCGCAACACCGCCGCGGCTATTGCTCTCGCTGCATTCCACGTTCGCCATGCCGCCAAGGGCGATGCGCTGCTCGCCGTCCTTCCTGCCGACCATTACATCGCCAACCCGGAGCGCTATCGCATCATCGTCAAAGCCGCGCTGGAAGTCGCTCGCGAAAAGCCGCGCATGACCGTTCTTGGCGTTCCTCCCACTCGCCCGGAAACCGGCTTCGGCTATATTGAACGGATGGGCGAAGCCCTCGATTCGCGTGGCTTCCCGGTTTTTGCTGTCCGTCGCTTTACCGAAAAGCCCGCTCTGGCGGTCGCCAAGGAGTACGCCGGCTCCGGTCTGTATCACTGGAACGCCGGTATGTTTTTCTGGCGCGTCTCCACTTTTCTGGATGCCTTGAACCGCTACCTGCCCAAGACCTACGCCGCCATCGAATCCCTTGCGGAAACCATCGGCAAGCCCGGATATGACCGCAACCTTCGCGCCATTTATGCCAAACTCGAAAATATTTCCGTGGACTATGCCATTCTCGAACGCGCCACTCGTGAGCCCGGCCATCCACGCGTTTTCGTCATCCCCGCTGAAGTTGGCTGGAGCGATATCGGCTCGTGGGCCGCGGTCTATGAGCTGCTCGCCAGGCAACCCGGCGAAAACATCCTCGCGGGACCTGGTTACGTCCTGGACGCCGAAGGCAACTTCCTTTGGTCGCCCTCCAAATTCGTCGCGGCCATCGGTATTCGCGACCTCATCGTCGTGGAAACTCCCGATGCCTTGCTGATTTGTCCTCGCGAGCGCGCGCAAGACGTCGCCAAGATTGTCAAGCGCCTCGAAGAGGACGGCCGCACCAAGCTGCTGTGATCCCAGCCAATCTGGACCGTTTCTTCCCGCGGGCATCGCGTATACTCGAATTCCAATGACGGCCATTCGCTTTGGAACCGACGGCTGGCGCGACGTCATCGCCGAAAATTTCACCTTCGCGAACGCCCGCATCGTGGCTCACGCCATTGCGCGCTACGTGGTCCGCGGCGAAGATGCCCGTAAGGGCATTTTGGTCGGCTACGACCATCGCTACGCCTCCGATCGCGTGGCCGCCGCCGTAGCTGCCGTCATCTCCGCTTCCGGCACCCCGGTGTGGCTCGCCGATAAGCCTTGCCCTACCCCCGCCATCTCTCTGCTCGTGCGCCAGCGCGCCGCTGCCGGTGGCATCGTCATCACCGCCAGTCACAATCCTTATTGCTGGAATGGCATCAAGTACAAGGCTTCCTACGGCAGCAGCGCTCTTCCTTCCATCGTCGCCCAGCTAGAAGCCGAGCTCGAGCAGGTGGTCCGTGATGGCATTCCGCCTCTCCCGCCGCGCCAGGACTTGATCCACCCGCTTGAGCCTCGCTCCCCTTATCTCGACACCATCGAAAAGCTCGTCGATTGGCAACGCCTCCGCAACGTCAAGTTCCGCTTCGTTTCCGATCCCATGCATGGTTCCGCCGCGGGCCTCCTTCGCGAGCTTTTTGAGCGTAATGACGTCGTGTGCGACGAAATCCGCGGCACGCGAGACCCTCTTTTCGGCGGCGTTCATCCCGAACCCATCGAGCCGCATATTGCCGCCCTTCGCGATGCCGTTCGCGCCGGAAAATACGACGCCGGCTTCTGCGCCGATGGCGACGGGGACCGCATCGGCGCTATCGATCGCGATGGGTCGTTCATCAATCCTCACCAGATCTTCGCGTTGCTCGTCTGGCATCTCGCCGGCACACGCAGCCTCCCCGGCGACATCGCGAAAACTTTTTCCGTCACCAAGTTGATTGACAAACTCGCCGCCAAGCTCGGCCGCAAGCTCCACGAAGTGCCCATCGGCTTCAAGTACATCTGCGAGCTGATGCTCGAGCACAACATTCTCATTGGTGGCGAGGAAAGCGGCGGCATCGGCACCAGCCTGTACTTGCCGGAGCGCGACGCCACCGTTTCCGCGCTGTTTCTCGCTGAGCTCATGGCTTGGCACGGCAAATCGCTGGGCGAGCTTCTTCGCGTCTTGCATGCTGAATTCGGGGAATATCATTACGGCCGCGTCGACCTCGATCTCAAGCTGGGCCAGAAAGAAAAAGCCATCGACTATTTTTCGGACGCCAAAGTGTCCAAACTGCTCAGTTGGCCGGTGTCTCGCCGCGAGAATCTCGACGGCATCAAGCTCTATCTCGGCGATATCGGCTGGGTCATGGTTCGCGCTTCCGGAACCGAAAACCTTCTCCGCGTGTATTCCGAAACCTCCAAGCGGGAAACGACTCAGCGCGTTCTCGACGAAGTGAAGAAACTTGTGCAGAATTTATGATGGCGGGTGCGTTCCCATGGAAACCGTGAACCTCGACCACAAATTCAGTCTGTTCACCGACTGCTGGAGTCCGAAAGTCCTTGGCACGGTTAACGATTGCCACGTCAAAGCCGTGAAGCTCAAGGGCGAGTTCGTATGGCACCATCACGACACCGAAGACGAACTTTTTCTGGTGGTGAAAGGCACGCTGCGCATGAAGTTCCGCGATCGCGAAGCCCTCGTTCAACCCGGCGAATTTATTATCGTGCCCCGCGGTGTCCAGCACTGCCCGGTCGCCGACGCGGAAACTCACGTAATACTCATCGAACCCGCATCCACTCTCAACACCGGTAACATCACCAACGAAAGGACTGTCGCCCAGCTCGAGCGCATCTGACCGCGCCTCGGGCCGTGACCTCAACGCCATGGAACGCCGCTTCTTCACTCTCGATGTCTTCACTTCCTCGCGCTTTCAAGGCAATCCTCTCGCGGTCTTTACCGACGGCGATGGCCTGTCCGAAGACGCCATGCTGGCCATCGCCCGCGAAATGAATCTGGCCGAAACCGTCTTCGTGCAAAAACCCACCGTAGACAATGCTCTTGCTCGCCTGCGCATTTTCACTACTCGCGAAGAACTCAAGCTTGCCGGCCATCCCGTCGTCGGCACCTGGTTCCTCCTCGCCGAGCTCGGCGTCGTTCCCGCCCAGGAAGGCGCCGTCCACGTTCAGCAGCAAACCGGCGCCGGAGTCCTTCCTGTCGAGATTCACTTCAAGGACGGCCGCCCCCAGCGCGTGACCATGACTCAGAAAGATGCCGCGTTTCGTTCCGTCAAGGTCAACAAGAAGTCGCTTGCCTCCGCTCTCGGCCTCGCTCCCAAGGATTTCGACCCCAAGCTCGATCCCGAGTACGTCTCCACCGGCATCTTCAATCTCATGGTTCCCCTGCGCAATCTCGCCGCCCTCGGGAAAATTCAGATGAACATCTTTGCCTTGCGCAAACTGCTCGGCAACAACGGCACCATGGCCTACTGCTTTGTCGCGCCCGAAAATGGAAAAGTTCACTCCCGCGGCATGTTGCCCTGGGAAATCTACGAAGACCCCGCCACCGGTTCGGCCGCCGGCTCGCTCGGCGCCTACCTCGTGCGTCATGGCCGCCTCGCTCCCGGCCACACCATGAACATTCTTCAGGGCGAAGAAATGGACCGGCCCAGCCACATCGAAGTCGAAGTCGCCAAGATCGGAAAAAAGCTGGTGCCCCGCGTCAGCGGTGCCGCCGTCCGCGTTTTCGAAGGCACTCTGCAGATCTGAAGTTTGTTGGCTCTCGCCACGATGGCAGCGGCGGCCCGGGCGGGGAAAAGTTACCCCTGCGTCACCGGCAGCGTCTTGCGGAATGCGTCCAGCACTCCGTTGACGAACCCGCCCGAGTCTTCCGAGGAAAATTTCTTCGCCAGGTCGATCGCTTCATTCAGAACCACTTTCGGCGGCGTATCCGTGAATCGCAGCTCGTAAATCGCCAGCCGCAGAATCGCCCGGTCGATAGCCGCTAGCCGTTCGAACCGCCAGTTATCGGCATGCTTGACGATCAGCTCGTCCACCGATTCCACCGCCTTCGCCGCGCCCTCGAACAACTGGTTCGCAAGATCGCGTGTGGCATCCGACGCTTTCGCGCTCACCCAGAATTTTTCTTCCAGCTTTCGCGCATCTTGCCGGCTCATGTCCCATTGAAACAGCATCTGCATGGCGAACTCGCGTCCCTTGCTTCGCATGGCCATGCTACTTGCGCCGCTGCTTCCCGCGGCTTCCGCGTTTCTCTGCGGCTGCCGATGCCGATGCCGGCCCGCTCCCGCGTAGTTTCCGGCTCAGTTGCGCCATCTCCATTGCCGCCAGCGCTGCCTCAAATCCTTTGTTCCCGCCCTTCAAACCCGCCCGGTCGATGGCCTGTTCCAGCGTGTCGCACGTCAGCACGCAAAAAATCACTGGCACCCCCGTATCCATCTGTGCCAGTTGCAGTCCTCGGGCCGTTTCGGAACATACGTAGTCATAGTGCGAAGTTTCTCCGCGAATCACGCACCCGATCGCGATCAGCGCGTCATAGCGTCCCGTGCCCGCCAGCTTTTTCGCCGCCAGCGGCAATTCGAATGCTCCCGGCACCGCCATCACGTCCACGTCTCCGCTTCGCGCCCCCGCGCGCTCCAACGCGTCCACCGCGGCGGCACGCAATCGATCTGTAATAAAGCTGTTGAACCGGCTGACCACAATGCCGAACCGCAATCCGGCTCCGCTGAGCTCTCCGTGAATCACACCGGGTTGTAGCTTCTCCGCCATCGCCTCGTCTCTTGCTTTTTCGTTGCCTCTCTGCCTCTTTACTTCGCGGCTTTTTATTTCCCTTTGAAATCCGCCTTCCTCTTCTCCAGAAACGCCTTCGTTCCTTCTCGCATATCTTCGGTCGCGCACGACAACCCGAACAGCGTCGCCTCCAGGAACAATCCTTCTTCCTGCCCCATCTCCACGCCGCGCTCGATCGCTTCCATCGTGTACTTCACCGCCAGCGGCGCATTCGCGATGATTTTTTTCGCCATCGCCTCCGCCGCCGGCAAAAGCTCCGCTGGCTCATACACGTGATTGACCAGCCCGATCCGCTGCGCTTCTTCCGCGCTGATCATTTCCCCCGTCAGGCACAACTCGTGCGCCACGCCTTTGCCGCACAGCCGCGCCAGCCGCTGCGACCCGCCGTATCCCGGAATAATTCCCAGTTTAACTTCCGGTTGTCCCAGTTTCGCCGTCTTGCTGGCGATTCGAATGGAACACGACAGCGCCAGCTCGCACCCTCCGCCCAGCGCGAATCCGTTGATCGCGCAGATCGACGGCTTCCCCAGCGTCTCCAGTAAATGAAACACGCCTTGCCCGAACAGCGAAAAATCCTTGCCGTCCACCGGCGTCCGCTGCGCCAGTTCTCCGATATCGGCGCCCGCCACGAACGATTTCTCGCCCGTGCCCGTCAGAATCAGCACCCGCACATCCGCATCGTCCCGCACATCCAGCAAAACGTCGCGCAACTCCTCCACCGTCTTCCGGTTCAGCGCATTCAACACCTTCGGCCGGTTGAACGTCAGGAACCCGATCCCGTCCCTCTTCTCGTAAAGCAGATTCTCGTAGCCCATCGCTTCCTTCCCTTGATATCCTCTAAAACTTCATGGCCTTCGGCTTTTGCGGGTCCTCATAATCGTAAAATCCGCGCCCCGCCTTCCGCCCGTTCCATCCCGCCAGCACCATTCTCTTCAACAACGGCGGCGCCGCGAACCGCCGCTCCCGAAATTCGTCGAACATGATGTTCGCGATGTAATAGGTCGTATCCAGCCCCACGAAATCCAGCAGCGTCAGCGGCCCCATCGGGTGCCCGCATCCCAGCTTCATCGAGTTGTCGATATCCTCGATCGATCCGACGCCCTCTTCCAGCGCGCGAATGGCGTCCAGCAGGTACGGCACCAGCAACCGGTTCACGATGAATCCCGTGCTGTCGTGCGCCCGCACCGGCGTTTTCCCCAGCTTCGCGCCGAACTCCACCATCTCCTCGTACACCGCGTCGTCCGTCGCGATCGTCCGCACCACTTCCACCAGCTTCATCACCGGCACCGGATTGAAAAAGTGCAATCCCACGAACCGGTTCGGCCGCTTCGTCGCCGCGGCGATTTCCGTGATGGTCAGCGACGATGTATTGCTCGCAAAAATCGTCGTCGCCGGGCACATCGCATCCAGCGCGCTGAACAACTCCCGCTTCGCCGGAAGCTGCTCGATGATTGCCTCCACGATCACGTCGCAATCCTTCAGATCTTCGATCGACGTTGTGCCTTTCAGCCGGCCACGAATCTCGCCCTTCTGCGCTTCGCTGATCGTTCCTTTCTCCACCAGCCGCGCCAGATTCTTCTCGATGCTCTTCAATCCTTTTTCCACCACTTCCGGACTCACTTCGCGCACCACCGTCGCGAATCCCGCTTGCGCCGCAACCTGCGCAATCCCCGAGCCCATCAACCCACACCCCACTACTCCTACCTTCTGGATTGCCATCCTTGTTCCTCGCAGAAAAGTGTCCCGGCCGGTGAACCTGCCACGTGGAAATTCGCCGCAGCCGGAAAAGTGTAGCAGAAACCTCGCGGGCTAGTTGTACATCGCCTCCACGATCATCGCTATTCCCTGCCCGCCGCCAATGCACGCCGTCGTCAATCCATAGCGCAGATTATTCCTGCGCAGCTCGTTCAAGATCGTGATCACCAGCCGCGTTCCCGACGCCGCCAGCGGATGCCCCAGCGCAATCGCTCCACCATTCACATTCGTCTTCTCGCGATTCAGCCCCAGCACCTTCTCCACCGCCAAATACTGCGCCGCGAACGCCTCGTTCACTTCCACGCGATCCATCTGCTCCAGCTTCAATCCCGCCAGCTTCAGCGCTTTCTGCGACGATGGCACCGGACCGATCCCCATGATGCTCGGGTCCACGCCCGCCGTGGCCCACGCGATGATTCTTCCCATCGGCTTGCGTCCCATTTCCTTCGCGGTCTTCTCGCGCGTCACCACCACCGCCGCTCCGGCGTCCACGATTCCGCTCGCATTTCCCGCCGTCACAATCCCATCCTTTTTGAACGATGGCGGCAATTTCTCCAGCGTCTCCATCGTCGTTTCCGGACGCCGGTGATCGTCTTCGCTCACCATCACCGCTCTTCTTCCCGTGCTTCACTTCCACCGCCACCAGCTCCTCCTTCATGCGGCACGCTTTATACGCTGCATCCGCTGCCTGTTGGCTGCGCAATGCATACGCATCCGCATCTCGTCGCGTAATTCCCTGCTGTTCGGCAAGCTTTTCCGCCGTCAACGCCATTGGCAGTCCGCAATAGCTGATCCGTCAATCCCGCCATCAGCGAATCTTCCAGTGCTCCGCCTCCCAGCTTCAATCCGTTTCGCGCTCCGCGAATCACAAACGGCGCCTGCGTCATGTTTTCCATTCCGCCCGCCAGCACCATCTTGGCTTCGTCCAGCAGCAGTCGCTGCGCCGCTTGCGTGATGGCCTCGATCCCCGATCCGCATAGCCGGTTCACCGTTACCGCTGGTGTCTCGATTTTCAATCCCGCTTTCAACCCCACGTGGCGCGCTCCGTATAGCGCGTCCGCGCTGGTCTGCATAACGTTGCCGAAAATCACGTGATCGAATTCCGCGGGATCCACACCCGACCTCTTGATCGCCTCTTTCGACGCGTGCGCCGCCAATTCAATCGCCGACACCTCCGAGAACGCTCCGGTATACCGCGCCATCGGCGTCCGCGCTCCCGCCAAAATCACCACATCCGTTGGAAACATGATTCCTCTCTTGCTCTGGAATTAAAATCGAATTGGCTGCTGAAAACTCCCTTTTTGACCGGTGGGCGGGGCCTTTAGCTCCGGCGTAAACTCTTCTTTCTCACTCGCCCCTCCGCCCGGAAGAATCGCAGTCTCCCTTTTCGGGCGCCGCGCTCAAACCTTGGGGCTCTCCAGCGTCACAATCACGTCGCCGCCCTTTTTCCTCGCGTCCTCCACCGAATATTCCGCCCGGTTGATTAAGTCCGTCACGATGTCTTCGCTGTCGTAATCCGGTTTGGCCACCGCCTCCACGATTCCCGCGCTCAGTGTGATTTGCGTCGAATCCCAGGGTGGCCGCACGCCCGATGCCGCGCGCCGCAGTTTGTCCGCCAGGTTCTGCGCCCCGCTCAAGGTCGTGTCCGGTAAAATAAATGCCAGCGACCATGACGTGTATTTCACCGCCACGTCGTTTTGCCGCACGATCGGCTGCAGCGACCTCGCCAGTTGCTCCAAAAATCGCTCCACCGGTGATTCTCCCTGCTGCCGCAAAATCTCCGCTCCCCGGTCGATCTGCAAAATTGCCAAAGACAGCGGCGTCCCCTGCGTCCGCGAGCGATCCGCCTCGTTCAGCAGGCAACTCACGTACGAACTCCGGCTCAGCAAGCCCGTCCGCTCGTCCGACACTCCCATTCTCCTCACCAGCGATCGCAATCGCGTGTGGCTCACGCTCATCAACATCTGGTCCCCGATCGCTTGCAGAAAATAGGCTTCGTTCGGTTTCCACTTATGCGGCTGCTCGTAAGCCACGATCAGCATCCCTGCCGGAATTTGCGTTTCCTTGTCCGTGATCGAGACTCCCAGCGCGGTCGACAACCCCAGCTCGCCCAGAATCGATCCCTCGTTCTGGTCGACGATCAACCCTCCCAAATCATCCGGTTGCGCCTTTTCCATCTGCGCGATCAGGAACACCACTTGGGCTCCCGGTGCCGGGCGTACTCCCGTTCCGCAAAACTCCGCCGCCAGGTCCGGCGGTCCGCCCGTCGCTCCCACCACCGCCAGCGCGCGCGAAGCCCGCATGTACGCTCCCACCTCGTTCACTGCGGTATTCAGCATCGCTCGTCGGCGTCTGTTGCCGGAAAATCTTTTGATTGATCTCGGAGATCTTCGACAAATCCCGCAACGTCTCTGCGCTATACGTTCCGCTCTTTCCGGAGACTCCGCTCGTCGATACTTCCGCCGCCGCATCGGGTTCCAACGCGCGGGGGTGTTCGGCAGCCGCCGCGGGCGCCGCCGTTTTTGCTTTTGCGGCTCCTTCCGGCCACCAGTTCGCCGTTTGGTACAGATTCCTCAGCCGCGGATTGTCTCTCTTCTTCCCCGGGAAACATTGACGCGATTTTCTGCAGCCGTTCCAGCGCCTTCGCTTGCAGCGAATACTGCAGAAAGATTTCCGTCTGCACGATCAGGTCTTCCAGCGCCTGGTTCCGCCGTCCTTCTTCCGTCAATGGCTGCGCCGCCTGCGTGTCGATCCGCGGACAGCGACCTTGCTCCTTGCCCCGGCGTTCCTGTCGCCGATGAGGCTGACTTCGCCAGCCGGTTCGATAATCTCTTCAGCACGCCCTCATCCACCTTCCCCACCAGCTTTTCCAGCCGCTCCTGGTTGCGGTAGTCGTAGGCGTCGATGTCCACCAGCCGCTCCAGCGCATCGTTCGCTTTGCACGTAGTTCCCGGTCTGCAAATACACGTCGAACAGCTTCAGCAGACACGTCGAAATACTGCGATTCGCGGTTCAATTCGTTGTGTAACGCCGCCCAGAATTCCAGTATCGCCAGTTGCTGCGGATGCTTTTTCCCGACGCTGTCCATCTGCGCCGCAAACTGGCTTTGTTTCTTGTCCGCGAACATTCGCTTCTTCAGCACTTGCAGAACTTCCACGGCTTTCGGCGCCTGGTCCACCGCCGCGTACAGGTCCGCCAGCTCGAATAGCCGCGTTATCCCTTCGTTTTTTTCCCGCAACAGACGATCCAGCACCTGCCGTGCTTTGTCCAGTTGCCCCGCGCGCATCAGCGCGTCGGCATAGGTGTCGTGGAAATTCGCGTCGTTTTCCGTTGCCGCAAAAGGCTCCAGCAGGGTCGCCGCTCGCGCTGCGTCACCCGCGCGTAAAGTCGCATCCGCATACAGCAGCGCGACGCTGCGTTCCGCCGGGGCCAATTGGTGCGCGCGCTTGAAAAATTCCAGTGCCGCCGATTGCGCCGATGCCGCCGATGCCAGTTGTCCCGCCCGTAGAAACGCCCTCGCCGCCAGCGCGTTCTTCTTGAGGGTTTCCGCCGCTTCCGCCAGCCGCACCTGTCGGTTCAGGTTTTCCGGCGCCAGCTGCGCGCTTCGCTCCCAGCAGAACAGCGCATCCTCATGCCGGCCCGCTTCCGTGAACATTTCCGCGGCCTTGCTGTATTGCTCGATTGCTTCATCCGGACGATTCTGCTTTTGCTGCAGGAAGGCGTAACGCGCGATGCGTTCCGGCGGCTGCTGCACGCTCGCGGAGCGCAAGAACCGGTTGTAGATGGCCAGCGCCTTGGTCTCGTCCCGTGGGTCCACCAGCAGGTCGAACAACATCCCGTAATACACCGCGGCGCGATCCGGCTGCTCCAGCCGAGCGTACAAATCCCCCAGCGCCTGGGTGGCTTCCTGATGTTGCGGATTCCCGTCGAGAACCGCCAAATAAGCTTCAATCGCGTCTTCCACGCGATTCTTCTCTAGGAACCTCTTCGCCCGGTCCAGTTGTTTGGTGACGTCTGCGGCCATCCGGCTGCCTTTCGCGGCTTGCTTCCGGAAGAAATCTGCTGCGTTCGGAAGCGCACGAAACCCCTTTGTACTATATACCGCCCGCAAAACCCCCGCAAAATCGGGCCACTGCCGCGATGCTGAATGCGCCAGCCTCTTGCCCGCGTATCGCGCTGCGCGCATCGAACCGGTGCACACCCTGCGCGAAGACTAGCTCCGGCCCAATCAAGATTGCCGAAGACTCTCGCATGATTCTGCGCGTCTAACCGCTTTTCACCGAGTTATGGCAAACTGGAGCGTTGCTTGGCACGGTTTTTGCGCCGCGTGTAGCGAACGCTCCGCCCAGCGGCGCGACGCGGTTGCCGCGGGTGGTCTCGCCGGCAGTTTCCGGCGGGCACGAGCCTCTGCCTCTCACGAATCAAGATGGATCCAAAGTTCATACGCAATTTCTGCATCATCGCGCATATCGACCACGGTAAGTCCACGCTTGCGGACCGCCTGCTGGAAATGACCGGCGCGCTCACCCAGCGCGAGATGCACGAACAGGTACTCGACTCCATGGATCTGGAGCGCGAGCGCGGCATCACCATCAAGGCCAAAAGCATCCGCCTGCACTACAACGCGAAAGACGGAAACACTTATCGCCTCAACCTGATCGATACGCCGGGTCACGTGGATTTCTCCTACGAGGTTTCCCGCGCGCTTTCCGCGTGCGAAGGCGCGCTGCTGGTGGTGGACGCCAGCCAGGGCGTCGAAGCGCAGACCGTCGCCAACACCTTTCTCGCCGCGCGGCAGCAATCTCACCATCCTTCCGGTGATCAACAAGATCGACTTGCCCGCCGCACAACCCGACTTCGTCAAGGAACAGATCGAGAACGTTCTGGCGATTCCCGCGCACGATGCGCTGATGATCAGCGCCAAGAGCGGCATCGGCGTCGAGGAAGTACTGGAAGCCATCGTGCATCGCGTTCCGCCCCCGAAGGGCAGCGCGGAAAATCCGCTGCAGGCGCTGATCTTCGATTCCTGGTTCGACATCTATCGCGGCGCGGTGGTGCTGGTGCGCGTGATGGAAGGCCGCGTCACCAATCACATGAAGATTCGCCTGTGCTACACCAACCAGATTCTACGAAGTCGAGCAGCTCGGCACGCTGACGCCCAAGCCGGTCGCGCTCGAAGAACTCGAAGCCGGCGACGTCGGCTTCGTCGTCGCGAATATCAAGCAGGTGGCCGATGCGCGCATGGGCGATACGGTGATCGAAGCGGCGAGTTCCGCCGCGGCGTTGCCGGGATTTGAAGCCATCAAACCGATGGTCTTCGCCGGACTGTTTCCGGTGCTCGCCGATGACTACGAACCGCTGCGCGACGCGCTCGGCAAACTAAAACTCAACGACGCCGCATTTTTCTACGAACCGGAAAATTCCGTGGCGCTCGGCTTCGGTTTTCGCTGCGGCTTTCTCGGCCTGCTGCACATGGAAATCGTGCAGGAGCGGCTGGAGCGCGAGTTCGGCCTGAACCTGATCACCACGGCGCCCAGCGTGCGCTACCGCATCACGCGAGTAGACGGAGAGTAATCGGAAGTGGACAGTCCCGCGAAGTTTCCGAATCCCAGCGACATCGAGGAAGATCGAAGAGCCGATCATCAAGGCCATGATCATCACCAGCGACGATTCGGTCGGCGGAATTCTGCAGCTTTGCCAGGACAAGCGCGGCACGCAAAAAGGCTTCGAGTACTCTGTCGCCGACGCGCGTGATGCTCACCTACGAATTGCCGCTGAACGAAATCGTTCTCGATTTTTACGATCGGCTGAAGAGCGTTTCGCGCGGCTACGCTTCGCTGGACTATCACCTGCAAGGCTACAAGGAATCCGACCTGATCAAGATGGACGTGCTGGTCGGCGGCGAGCCGGTGGATGCGCTCTCGATGATTTGCCACCGCGATCAGGCTTACGAGCGCGGACGCGAACTGGTTACGCGCTTGCGAAAATTAATTCCGCGGCAAATGTTCGAAGTGCCGATCCAGGCGGCCATCGGCAGCCGGGTGATCGCGCGCGAAACGGTGGCGGCGATTCGCAAGAACGTGCTGGCCAAGTGCTACGGCGGCGACATTTCGCGGAAACGCAAGCTGCTCGAAAAACAAAAAGAAGGCAAGAAGCGCATGAAGCGCGTCGGCCAGGTGGACATTCCGCAAGAAGCGTTTCTTGCGGTGCTGAAAGTCACCTCCACCGGCGACGAAGAGTAGCGTCGAACCAACCTCTAACTCCGACCAGGCCCTTTAATTTTGTTCCTCCTCTTTTTTGGTGACCTGCGTGGTCAGTTTTCCGCGGTGAAGCCGAACCGCAATGGAGTCGCCGAGAGCGACTTCGCCGGCGTCGGTAAGCACGCGACCGTTGGCATCCGTGGCGATGGCGTATCCGCGTTCGAGAACGCGAAGCGGGCTGCGTTCCTGGAGCTGCAGGCGCAGGCGATCGAGATGCTCGCGCTTGGCGCGCAGCAGGCGTTCGGCGCGCGAGGCGAGATCGGCGCTGCGCTTTTCCAGGCGCAAATGAAGAGTGGCGATCTTCATGCGGAAATCAAACGAGACGATGCGCAGGTGCGCGGTGTTAAAGCGCTTGCGGGAACGCTCCAGACTGCTGTGCAAGCCGCGAGCGAGCCGCGCGGTCATTTCGTCGGCACGCTGGCGGTGCTGGCGGAGAAGATCGAGCGGCCGACGAAACCCCCGGCGCCCACTTAATTCATGGACGCGACGGCTGAGAACCAGGATGCGGTAGCGCATCTGGTCAGTGAGGGCGCCGCGCAGGTCGGCGACGTGCTTGTCGAATTCGCGGCGGGTCTGGACGACCAGTTCGGCGGCGGCGGAAGGAGTGGAAGCGCGAACGTCGGCGACAAAATCCGCGATGGTGAAATCGGTTTCGTGCCCGACGCCGGAGATAATGGGAATCACCGAAGCGGAAATGGCACGCGCCACAGGTTCTTCGTTGAAAGCCCACAAATCCTCAAGCGAACCGCCGCCGCGAGCGAGAATCAGAACATCCACGGATTCCTGGCGATTGAAATATTGAAGGGCGCGAACAATTTCCATGACCGCGCCGTCGCCCTGAACGCGGACGGGGTAGACGGTGAGATGAACGTTATGAAAGCGGCGGCGAAGGATGCGCACGACGTCGCGCACGGCGGCTCCGGTGGGAGAAGTAATCAGGCCGATGCAACGAGGCAGCAGCGGGAGAGGCTTCTTGCGCTCGGCTGCGAATAACCCTTCCGCATCCAGCCGCTTCTTGAGCTGGTCAAAGGCCAGTTGCAGCGCGCCCAGGCCCACCGGCTCCATGGACTCGACATAAATCTGATATTCGCCCCGGGCGTCGTAGACGCTGACTGAGCCGCGTACGGTCACGTGGAGTCCATCGGCGGGCCGGAACTTCATCAGGCGAACCTGGTTCTTGAAGCAGACGCACTTGATCTGGGAACGGTCGTCCTTGAGGGTGCAATAGATATGACCGGACTGGGCGAGATGGCAGTTGGAGATTTCGCCCTCGACCCAGATGTCGGTGAAATTGCGGGCAAAGAGGTCGCGGATGCGTGAGTTCAGTTCGCTGACGGTGAAGATGCGGCGCTCGGGCTGGAGATTAAATTGAAGCTGGGAAGTCATGGTGGAGAGGGGGCCTCCCACCGTTTGTCGCAAGTGTTCATTACAGGCGACTTAAAGTTGTTTGGAATCAGCAGTTGCACAAGTGCGGATTCTAGAGGAGTTAGGGGAGTCAGGCTAGTGATAAGAGGGTTACGGATCAGAGGGGGACGGCGGGCGAGGTGGGAGCGTTGAACCAAGCGATAGTATAGCAGTTTGATACTATTTGTCAATAGGTTACTGCTAAATAGCAGACGGGAGGAGGGTTAGGGTTTTCGGGGACGCGGGACGGCGTCTGGGAGGTCGAGCCCTACCGAACTGCATTTGAGCGTGGCAAGCGCGCAGCAGGGCAAGCCACGCCCCTACATCCGGCGATGGTTTGAAGAGCGCAGCCAGGACTAGCTGTGCCGGCAAACACGCCGGGCGTTAGGCGGTTCGAGGTGCGCCGCTACTGGGTGACGGGTGGATTGGAGCGTTTGGCCATGCTGGGGGGCAAGGGGTTGCCGGGGGTTTCCTCATCCCAGAGGATGCTGAGAACCCACCAGCGGGAACCGTCGAAAAAGAGCTGCATGCTGTTGATGCCGCGAGTGAAGGGCTTCTCGTCGGCGGCATGGCGGGATTCGTAACTGCTGAAGACCTGGGCGATGTTGCCGAAGCGCTGGACTTTATTGACGATCGCCTTTTCGAAAAAGCCGTTTTTGGTGAAGTAGTCGCCGGCGCCTTTGACGTAATCGTCCACGGTCATCAAGTGAACGGAAATGGCGGAGGTTTTCTTGTCGAACGCAGCGGCGGTCAGGCGCGCTTCGGGAACGAAGAGGGAGCGGAAGCGGCTCCAGTCGCGCTCGCCGGCGGGACCGGAAATGACGTCGTAGATCGCGTGCATCACGGCGTCGATGGATTGGACGTCTTCGGGCTTGGCGGCCGGGACGCGAGCGGCGAGATCCTTGGCGGAAACAATCTGCGCTTGGGCGGCGGGAGCAGCAGCAGCGGCCGCCAGTGGAGCAGCAATCAAGGCAACGGCGACGAACAGCGACAAGAGAGTCTTCATGGGCGGGGAGTATAGCGAGATGACGAAAAGAGATAAAGAAGTAAGGAAGTAAAGAAATAAGGACGCGAGGAGACGAACGGTTCCGGGCCCAGGCCCCGGGGTTCGAATGCCTAACGGCGAAAGCTGGAAAACAGCCAGAACAGCAAAGACAAGACGATGCTGACGAGCAACGAGGTGGTGAGCGGGAAATAGAAAGTGGAGTGTTCGCCGCGATGAACGATGTCGCCGGGGAGGCGGCCGAGACGTAGGGGCAGCCGGCCGCCGAAGTACAGGAAGGCGCCGGCGGCCAGAATGAGAGCGCCCAGGATCAGGAGCGTGCGGCCGAGTTCGCGGAGCGGGTACATAAACGAGAAGCGAGAAATGCCGGAAGCTTAAATGAGTTCCAGACCGGAAAAGAAATAGCCGATTTCGAAAGCGGCGGTGTCCGGAGCGTCCGAGCCATGCGTGCAATTGTTGCCGATGCTGGTGCCGAGGTCGCGGCGAATGGTGCCGGGGGCCGCTTTTTGCGGATCGGTGGCGCCCATGGTGTCTCGCCATTTGGAGATGGCGCCATCGGCTTCCAGAACCATGGCAATGATTTTGCCGGAGGACATGAAGTCGGTCAGCTCACCGAAGAAAGGGCGAGCCTTGTGGACAGCATAGAAGCCACCGGCTTCTTCCTTGGTGAGCCGCATGGACTTGATGGCGACGACGGTGAAGCCGGCCTTGTGGATGCGCGAGAGAATTTCGCCTTGTTGTGAGGCTTTTACGGCATCGGGCTTGATGATGGCGAAGGTGCGTTCGAGTGGCAAGGTGGTAGCTCCTCAGAGAAATGAATCAATTGAAGTAACGATATAAGGATGCAATGAAGCAACGAAAAATCAAAGCAATCTACCTTTGATAATTCCGCCACTGCTTCCATAAGCTTCTCAGCATCGCACCCACGACATTGAACCGGTTCGAGAGCTCACTGCACTGCTGAGTTTGCAGATACCCTTCATCCTGGCTCATTTCCAGCCACAGCTTGCATTCCTCGCAAGAGCCAATGGCTACTTGCAAAAACCTCTTGAACTCCAGGACAGAATTCCTCTTTGCCCAGCCCTCGACGATATTCGCGGGCAGAGAGCGAGCAGCCCTGCGAAGTTGCCGGGCCAGCTCAAATTGTCCCGACGGCGGAAATGTCCGGGTTGCGCGCGAAACGTCCAGAGCCAGGCGATACGATTCGCGGAAAACATTGAGATCCTTGTATGTCTTGATCGGCACGCGAATATTGTCGCATCAAGTGCACTTATATTCATATATTTAATACTTATATTTATAGTTACTTAAGGACGGTGGCGACGGTGGAGCCGAGATCGGCCGGGGTTTCCACGCAACGTATGCCGGCGGCACGCATAGCTTCGTACTTATCCTTGGCGGTGCCCATGCCGCCGCTGATGATGGCGCCGGCATGGCCCATGCGGCGTCCCGGCGGAGCGGTCTGGCCGGCGATGAAGCCCACGACCGGCTTTCGAACGTTGGCTTTGATGAAGGTGGCGGCTTGCTCTTCAGCATTACCGCCGATTTCGCCGATGAGAATGATGGCGTGGGTATCGGGATCGTCGTTGAACAGCTTGATGGCTTCCAGGAAGGAAGTGCCAATAATGGGATCGCCCCCGATTCCGATACATGTGGACTGGCCGATGCCCAGGCGAGTGAGCTGATCGACGGCTTCGTAGGTGAGGGTGCCGCTGCGGCTGACGATGCCGACGTGGCCCTGTTTGTGGATGCGACCCGGCATGATGCCGATCTTGCACTTGCCGGGGGAAATTACGCCCGGACAGTTGGGGCCGATCAGGCGCGTCTTCGCGAAATCGACGGTAGCGGTGGCGCGAACCATATCGATAACGGGAATACCCTCGGTGATGCAAATGACCAAAGGGACTTGCGCGTCGGCGGATTCGAGAATGGCGTCGGCGGCGTACGGCGGGGGAACGAAGATAACGGAAGCGTTGGCGCCGGTGGACTTGATGGCGTCAGTGACGGTGTCGAAAACCGGGCGCTCGAGATGCTTGGTGCCGCCCTTGCCGGGAGTTACGCCGCCGACGACGTTGGTGCCGTATTCGATCATCTGCTGGGCGTGAAAGGTGCCTTCGCGGCCGGTGAAGCCCTGCACGATGAGGCGGGTCTTTTCATTGACGAGAACGCTCATCGCGCACCTCCGGCAAGCGCGACGACTTTTTGCGCGCCGTCCTTCATGCCGTCGGCAATGGTGAAGTTGAGTTTGGATTCGCGGAGAATCTGCTGCCCCTTTTCGACGTTGGTGCCTTCCATGCGGACGACGACGGGAACGCTCAAGTGCAAATCCTTGGCGGCAGCCACGACGCCGGTGGCGAGAACGTCGCAACGCAAAATGCCGCCGAAAATATTGATGAAGACGGCGCGGACGCCGGGATCGCTCATGAGAATGCGAAAAGCGTTCTTGACCTGTTCGGCGGAAGCGCCGCCACCGACATCCAGGAAATTGGCGGGCGAGCCGCCGGCGTACTTGATGATGTCCATGGTGGCCATGGCAAGGCCGGCGCCGTTGACCATGCAGGCAACGGTGCCGTCGAGCTTGATGTAGTTCAAGCCGTACTTGGAAGCTTCGACTTCGAGCGGGTCTTCCTCGTCGAGGTCGCGCAGCTCGCGCAGTTCCTTGTGGCGAGAGAGACCGTTGTCGTCGAAGGTCATCTTGGCGTCGAGAGCGACAAGACGGCCATCGCCGGTCATGACGCAGGGATTGATTTCGAGGAGTGAAGCGTCGGTATCGACGAAAGCGCGGTGAAGAGCCTGAAAGAAAGGAACGGCCTGATTGGAGAATTCACCGGTGAGCCCGAGGCCAAAAGCAAGCTTGCGGGCCTGGTAGGGCTGAAGGCCGACCGCCGGATGAATCGTTTCGCGAAGAATGGCTTCGGGGTTGTTCTTGGCGACTTCCTCGATTTCCATGCCGCCGGCGGCGCTGGCCATGACGACAACTTTGCCGACGCTGCGGTCAATGAGAATGCTGAGGTACAGCTCGCGCTTGATGTCCAGACCCTCTTCGATGAGCAAGCGCTTGACGATGCGGCCGGTGGGGCCGGTCTGGACGGTGACGAGATTCATGCCGAGCATCTGGCTGGCAATGTCGGCGGCCTGATCCGGGGAATGGGCCAGCTTGACGCCGCCCGCTTTGCCGCGACCGCCGGCGTGAATCTGGGCTTTGACGACGACGATGGGAGATCTCAGGCGCTGCGCGCCCACGCGAGCTTCTTCCTTGGTGAAGGCGACCTCGCCGCGCGGGACGGTGACGCCGTAGCGGGAAAGGATGGCCTTGGCCTGGTATTCGTGAATCTTCATCGGTATTCCGTGAGCCTTCGGGCCGCGCAGCGGCGGCCAGTGTTAGAATTTGCCCTGCACCAAAACATTGAAGTGTACTCGGAAAGACGGGAGCGGAGCAAGAAACGCGCGAAACCGGCGGATGCGACACCACGAAAGCGAACGTGGGCAGCATGGCCGATCGGCGGACTTTGCAGGCTCGGTCAATGCCAACGGAATTAATCGAACAAGTCGAGGGCGGCAGATTTCTTTCTCGCGAAGAAGCCGAAGAGTTGATGGGCGAGCTGCTGGCGGGGCGCGTGGAGACGCCGGAAATCGTGCGCCTGCTCACGGCGATGAACCGGCGGCCGGTGCAGGTGGCGGAGTTGACAGGTTTCGCTTCGGCGATGCGCCGGCGGGCGGCGCGCGTGTTTGCGGAAGGCGACACGCCGCCGGACGGCATGGTGGATACCTGCGGGACCGGAGGCGACGGCTGGGACGCGTTTAACATTTCGACGGCGGCGGCCATCGTGGCGGCGGCGGCCGGAGCCAGGGTGGCCAAGCACGGGAATCGGGCGGCGAGCTCGAAGAGCGGGTCGGCGGATGTGTTGGAAGCGCTGGGAGTGCGGATCGACGTGCCGTTCGAACGCGTGGGGCGAGGAATACGGGAAATCGGAATCGGATTCCTGTTTGCGCCGACGGCACACGCAGCCACTCGACACGCCATTCCGGCACGAAAACAGATCGGCGTGCGCACGATATTTAATCTGCTGGGTCCGCTGACGAACCCCGCGGGAGCGCAAGCGCAAGTGATAGGAGTGTTCACGGACGGGGCGATGGACCTGGTTGCGGCCACGCTGGCGGAATTGGAAACGCGGCGAGCGTTTGTGGTGCACGGGGCGGGCGGCATGGACGAAATCTCGCTGATGGGCGAGACCCAGGTAGCCGAGGTGCGCGACGGCGCGGTGCGGCGGTTTATGGTGACGCCGGAGGATTTTGGAGTGGAGCGGGCGCCGCGAGATGCTGTGCGCGGCGGAGGTCCGGAAGAGAACGCGGATATATTGCGGCGGATTTTTGCGGGTGAAACCGGGCCGCGGAGAGACATTGTGGTAGTCAATGCGGCGTCGGCGCTGGTGGCAGCCGGCGCGAGCGAGGATTTCAGAGAGGCGGCGCAACAAGCGAGCGCGGCGCTGGATTCGGGAGCGGCACAAGATAAATTGGAACGGCTGATCCGGTTTACCGCGGACGGCGCTCAGGGAACGGAGCGGAGCTAGCGGGCGAAACCAGCGCTGGAAAACTTCAGGGGCAGGTGGGGCTCTCGGAATTTTCGCAAACGCGACCGGGACCGGAAAGGGCAAGAACGAGGGCAGCCGGGACAATCAGAAAAAGGAGGAATCCCCGGTGGTGACTCGGCCGGGAAGGATTTGCAGCTGCCTGGGGCTGGCTGGGAGAATCATCGGGAGGATCGAGAACGACGCGATAGGCTTGGCCCCGCGTAACGATTTCACTTTCGGAGCCGTAGGACAAGCGGAGAGAGCCGCTTCGAGCGTAGACCGAGATAACTTTAGGGCCGAGAATGGTGACTTGGCCGGTTGTGCGCGTGAGCCCGACGGGATTAATCACCGCACCCGCGGCGCTGACTTCGAGAGAAGTGGAGGACGGAACGGAAAAGGCGAGCGTACCGGAGAGGAGTTCCGCCGATAAGGCTTTTTCCGCGGGGTGGGACCGGTTCAGCACAAGCTGCGAGTTCTGCGACAAAATGAGTTGCACCGGGCCGGCCTGCAGATTCATGGAGCCAGAGGTTTCCGTGGAGAGCAGGTCTCCGCTAAAGATGGTGGCTCCGGCGGAGGCCCGGCTGGCAAGGATGTGGGCGTTGCGAGCTTCGGTGATATGGCGACGACATCGGGGCGGGGGCTGGCGCCGGACGCGCCAACGGAAACGGTCAGAAGGATGGAACAGAAAGACCGGAAGAGGGGCAGTGGAGACATGGGAACGGACTCGCTTTTCCGGGAGGGCAAGCCAGACGCCGCGGGGTCAGTCGCTTCGCCATGTTAACCGGGACTATCTATATATGATCAGTAATAATAAAGCAACAGCCCAACAGCGGGCAACCCGGCCATGGAGCGCGTTGCTATTTCTCGTTGTGGTTTGCGTGCCGCTACGGGCGGTGTCCGCGGACACCGAGGAGGAAAAACCACGGCCCGGCACGATGCAAGTGACGCAGGAGGTGCGCAGCTACCGGCTGAAGAACGAGCAGCGCATCCTGCGAGAGCTGAGTGAGTTCCTGGCGATCCCCAACGTAGCCAGCGATACCGTCAACATCCAACGCAACGCGGCGCGGCTGGTGGAGATGCTGGAAGCGCGGGGCATCGAAACGCACCTGCTTTCCATTGCCGGGCGCGGGCCAGTGGTGTTTGGCAAGCTGCTCACACCGGAAGCGAAACGCACGGTGATTTTCTACGCGCACTACGATGGGCAACCGGTGGATGCGGCGGCGTGGACCGACGGGAAACCCTTCGAGCCGGTGTTGCGAAGCAATTCGCTGGAAGCCGGAGGCAAGAGAATCCCGTTCCTTACGGGCGACCCCAGGCATCCCGCGGAATACGAGGATAACTGGAGGATTTACGCGCGGTCCGCTTCGGACGACAAATCGCCCATTGTCGCGCTGCTGGCGGCCATCGACGCACTGCGGGCCGCGAACATACCGCTCGGCGTGAACCTGAAAGTTATTTTCGAGGGCGAGGAGGAAGCCGGGTCGCAAAATCTGCAGCACACTCTGGAGGCGCACAAGAATCTGCTGGGCGGAGATTTGCTGATCACCGCGGACGGGCCGGTGCATCCGTCCGGCAGGCAGTTGGTGTTTTTCGGGAATCGCGGAGACATCGGGCTGGATATCACGGTGTACGGGCCGGTGCGGGCATTGCACAGCGGGCACTACGGGAATTGGGCGCCGAATCCGGCGATGGAGCTCGCGCACCTGCTGGCTTCGATGAAAGATGCCGAGGGGCGCGTGCTGATCAAGGGCTACTACGACGACGTGACGCCGCTGAGCGAGGTCGAGAAAAAGGCACTGGAGAAAATGCCCTACAACGATGGCGAATTGGAGAGCGAACTGGGGATCGCTAGGCCCGAAGGGGGCGGAAAAAAACTGGTCGAACTGCTGCAGGAGCCGTCGCTGAATGTGCGCGGCTTGAGCAGCGCGTACGTAGGGGAACGCGCGCAGAACGTGGTGCCGGACCAGGCGGAGGCCTCGATCGATGCGCGACTGGTGAAGGGCGAAGAACCGCGGCAAAAGTTCGAACAGATCGTGAGCCACATTCGCGAACAGGGGTATTTCGTGGCGGATCACGAGCCGACCATGGACGAGCGGCGAACGCATGCGCGGATCGCCAGAGTGGTCGATGAAGGCGGCTATCGCGCCTCGCGCACGGCGATGGACCTGCCGGTATCGCAAGCGATGGTGAAGCTGCTGCAAGACGCGACGAAGGGGGACACCGTGGTGGCGCCGACCCTCGGCGGAAGCGTGCCCATGTACATTTTCGAAGACCTTGGCCTGCCGTGGATCGGCGTACCGATCGTGAATTACGACAATCACCAGCACAGTTCCGATGAAAATCTGCGGTTGGGCAATCTTTGGCGAGGGATGGAGATTTACGGGGCGATCCTGGCAAACCTGGACTGGTGAGCGAGCTGTCAGCGGTCGCGGCTCGCTACAGGGAAAGAAAATTTTGCAGGAGCTGTTTGCCGGATTCCGTAAGCACGGATTCCGGATGAAACTGAACGCCTTCCAGGTTGTAGCGGCGGTGGCGCAGGCCCATGATGATGCCGTCGCTGGTTTCGGCGGAGATAGCCAGCTGGCGGGGCAGGGATTTGCGCTCGACAATCAAGGAATGATATCGGGTGGCAGTGAAGGGGTCGGCCAGCTTGCGGAAAACGCCCTTCTTGTCATGATGAACGCTGCTGGTCTTGCCGTGGAACAGCTTCGGCGCGCGGATGATTTTTCCGCCGAAAGCGGCGCCGATGGCCTGGTGGCCCAGGCAAACTCCCAGGATAGGAAATTTTCCGACGAGGCGCTGGATCAACTCGATGCAGATTCCGGCGTCCTGCGGAGTGCACGGCCCCGGCGAGATTACGATACGTTCCGGCTTACGGCGCAGGATTTCATCCACGGAAATCTTGTCGTTGCGGTGGACTTCCACGTTGCATCCAAGCTCGCCCAGATACTGCGCGAGGTTGTAAGTGAAACTGTCGTAGTTGTCCAGTAAGAGGATCACGGGTTGCGCAGCACCACCAGACTCACCTGACGATTATCGCTTGCCGCAAAAAACTTTGCCACTCACCGCGGGCTATTCGCGCCGCCCATGGGCATTTTGCAAAGCGGTCATCAACGCCTTGGCCTTGTTCACGCTTTCCTGGTATTCGCCCTCGGGAGTGGAGTCCGCGACGATGCCCCCGCCCGCCTGCACGTACGCGACACCGTTCTTGATCACCATGGTGCGCAACGCAATGCAGGAGTCGAGATTCCCGGCGAAATCAAGATACAGGACGCCACCGGCATAGATGCCGCGCCGGGTGCGTTCCAATTCCTCAATGATCTCCATGGCGCGGACTTTCGGCGCTCCGGAAACGGTGCCGGCGGGAAAACAAGCCATCAGCGCGTCGAAGCAGTCCACATCTTCGCGCAAGCGGCCGCGAAGGCTGGAAACGAGGTGCATGACGTGAGAAAAGCGCTCGACGGTCAGAAACTGCTCGACGCGCACGGTGCCGTAGTCACAGACACGGCCGAGATCGTTACGGCCGAGATCGACCAGCATGACGTGCTCGGCGCGCTCTTTTTCGCTGGAAAGGAGTTGCTTCTCCAGGCGCAGATCTTCGGCTTCGTCCCTGCCGCGGGGCAAAGTGCCGGCGATGGGGCGGTAGAAGACGTCGCGGCCCTGCACCTTGACGAGCATCTCCGGAGAGCTGCCGACCACGGCAACGTCATTCATCTGCAGAAAGAAGAGATAGGGCGAGGGATTCAGGGCGCGCAATTCACGATAGATGTCGAAGGGCTTCGCCTTACTGCGCGCGGAGAACCGCTGGCTCAGCACGACTTGAAAAATATCGCCGGCGCGGATGTATTGCTTGCACTTGCGAACGGCGAGCAGATATTCCGAGCGGCGAAAGTTGGAGGTGACGCGAGGCCGTGGGAGCGTTCGCGCAGAGGATTTGGCCGGGCGCTCCGCGGCCACCGGCTGCTCCAGCAGCTTGCGGGTACGCTTGATTTCCCGGATGGCAGCGCCGTAAGCGGCGCGGAGATTTCCGGAGCCTCCGGTGAACACGTTGCGAACCACCCAGAGGCGGTGGCGTACGTGATCGAAGGCGATGATGCCGTGATAAAATATCAACATGGCGTCGTAAAGGCCGATCTCGTCGCGCAGGCGTTTGGGCAAGCGTTCGACGAGGCGCACCATGTCGTAGGAAAAATAACCGATGGCGCCAGCGACGAGCGGCGGGAGTCCCGGCAGACGGACCGGCTGAAAGCGCTCCATGTGGCGGCGCAGGAAAGACACCGGGTCACGCTCTTCCCAAACGACCCGGTCGCGGCCTTCCAGCACACAGGCGCCCGCGACGTAGCGAAAAACCTCTTGCGGATTGGCACCAGCGAAGGTGTACCGCGCGATTTTCTCTCCGCCTTCTACGCTTTCCAGCAGGAACGAATAACGCGCCCCTTGCGCGAGACGCAGGTAGGCGCTTACGGGCGTAAGCAGGTCGGCGGGAAAGACGTCGTAGACCGGAATCAGGTTGCCTTGCTTGGCCAGCTTCTGGAATTCCCGGAATGACGGTTGGATCATCGCGAAACTCGTTTTTTGCGCGGGGTCACGGCGATGCCGCGCGATTCCATTCGCAACGCGGCGCGAACGGCACGGCTCATGGCCGCCTCCGGAGCGCGACGCCGCATCCAGAGTTCCCACTGCGCAATGCCCTGGGCGAGAAACATTTCGACACCGGAAACGGTGGCTATTTTCATGTGCTCGGCCAGCTTCAACAATCGAGTCTGCTCTGGACGGTAAATCAGGTCCATAACGAGGCGACAGTTTAACTCCTGTGGGCGCAGGGGAGAAATTGCCTCCTGTGGATGCATCCCGATGGGTGTGGCGTTGAGGATGGCG
Source organism: uncultured Acidobacteriota bacterium (assembly GCA_963819745.1). Classification (GTDB taxonomy): domain Bacteria; phylum Acidobacteriota; class Terriglobia; order Acidiferrales; family UBA7541; genus Acidiferrum. The sequence goes on from CAWFXG010000009.1 coordinate 221,291, forward strand.
TCGAAGGGTTCCGTGAGCAGCGCATGGCGAGGAATGGCTTCGCCGGAAACGGCGCGAGCGAGCTCCCGGGCGGCACGATCGCGGCGCGCGCAGACGACCACGTTCGCACCAGCACGAGAAAGCGCGAAGGCCGCGGCGCGGCCCGAACCTCCCGCGCCAAACATCAAGATACGGCTGCTGCGCAGATCCAGGTGGCACTGCAACGACCGGAGCACGCCCACATAGTCGGTGTTGGAGCCGTACAACGAGCCGTCGCGACGAACGAAAACGGTATTGACGGCGCCAATGTCGGCGGCCAGGGGATCGCAATCCTGCAGGTGCTTGAGGATGGTCTGCTTGTGCGGGAGGGTCACGCTGAAACCGCGCACGCCAAAGTCCGGCAGGACGCGAAGAAAATCGCGGAGATCGTGCACCAGAAACGGGAGATACACGGCGTCGAGTTTGCGCTGGACGAACCCGGTATTGTGGAGCAAGGGCGACAAGGAATGCGCGACCGGATCGCCGATTACGCCGTAAATTTGCGTGCGACGAGTGAGTTCATGGGCGCGATAGAGATGCGTCATCTCTCGCAGAGAAACCTGCCCGGGCGCGGTAGCGGGACCCACGGGCGCGTAGGCGAGAACGCTGCCCTCCCGCAAAGCCAAGAGCCGGGCGGGCAGGCCCACCTCGCCCATGGGCACGACCACGCAATCGCGCGAACGACGGCCCAACCGCAGCAGCCGCGCGCTGTCCGCAAGGGTATGGCAGTGGGCGGCAATTTTTACGGCGTCAATCTCGCCGTGGGACGGCGGATGAAAGGGACGAGAGAGCGGCGGAGTGCGGTCAAAGTCATGCAGGGACAGCATGACTCGTTTGGGGACCGCATATTTCCGCACGGACTTGCCGGGAAGTTCGCGCAGAGTTTCCACTTCCAGGTCGCACCACTGGCAGCCGGCGTCGCGCGCCTGCATCAACCAATAAAGTTGGGCGGGGATGTCCCCCGGAAAGCGGCCGCCGCCGGGCTTTCGGCGGCAAGTGACAATAAAGGTGGTGCCCGCAGGGCGATGTCTTTTGAGCCAGGCGAGGAACCGCATGCGCTCCGCGTCGGTAGCCAGCCAGTCCAGGCGAAGCTCCAGGGTGGGGGTTTCGCGGCGGGCCAAGCGCACGAATTTAACCATTTCCGAGGAGGTGGAGGCCGCGACAACGCCGCAGATCTTGCTAATACCAGTACCGAACCGAGCCATGGCCATTTTCCCCGCTTCAAGTAACTGAAAACAAGTGAGTTAATACACCGTGTCAAGAATGTAAAGCGGTTCCGTTCAACTTGTTGACGCCCATGAGGCGCCTTGCTACTTTCGGTTGGAACGTCCCCGCACGGCCTTTTTTGGCGTGTTCTCGAAGGAGCATTGTAATGCGCGCTAACCTCGCAGCGTTGTGTTTTTTGTTTTCCATGGGTGCGGCCGTCTGCTCCGCGCAGACCGACCAAAATGTTGCCGGCCCAGCGGCCCAGCCAGACGCGTCGTTCGTGTACTGCGCCGGGATGATCGCCGATCCGAAGATTCCCGATGACGTACGGGTAATTTCCGGCGAACAGTCCATTTACAAGATTGTGTTCGCGCGCGGCGATTACGTATACATCAGCCAAGGTGCCGACAAGGGAGTCAAGGTCGGCGACAAGTTCGCGATCCTGCGTCCCGAAAAAGATCCCAGCCTGGTGGAATGGTTCAAGGGACAGAACAAAGTGCTGCGATCGCTGGGCACGCAATACGTGGACGTTGGGCAGGTCACAGTGGTGAACGTGCAGCCCAAGACCTCCATCGCCGAAGTCACTTTTTCCTGCAATTACATGCAACGAGGCGACATCGCCCGCCCGTACGAAGAGCGCCCGGCGCCGCCGTACCGGCCGGCCTCGGCGTTCGAACATTTCGCTCCGGTCAGCGGCAAGCCCGTAGGTACGGTGGTGGCCGCGTACGACAACACGCAGACTTTTGGCCGCGGCAACATCGCCTATATCAACCTGGGCGCCGCAAAAGGGCTTAAGGTTGGGGATTACGTTCGGGTCTTCCGATATCAGGGAAGCACCGGCCAATTCACCGAGGACCAACAGCCCAAGAGCACGCAGTACTACGTATATGGATTCGGAGGAACCCCGACGCGCTATGCGGGGAAAGACTTGCCGCGGGAAGTTCTGGGCGAAGGAATCATCCTGAACGTGAGCAAGAATTCCTCGACGGTAGTGATCACGCAAAGCACCAGTGATCTGTACACCGGAGACTACGTCGAAATCGAGTAATCCGTAAAATCCTGCGACACGCAGGCCCGCCGGGAAACCTCCCGGCGGGCTTTTTCTTTTGCTAGGCGTAAGGAGAGTCAGCTTCGTCCGCAATCACCTGGCAGGTAAATGCCCGCAATTCGGTTTGCGAATCGCGCCACGCTTCCGGCGGCAACTCCGCCTTGCGGCAAATTTCACGCAGGAATTGCTCGCGGTCCAGGGCGTGTTTGACGGCGACTTGCGGCAGCAGCAATCCCCGGCGCGAACCGCTGGAGACGGTCAGCCCATGGAGGCCGATCTTTATTTCTTCCGGGCGAATCGGAGTCAGAAGCGAGAGCAGCGAGATTTCAATCTGCAAATGATCCAGATCCGAGGCCACCAGCGGCGGGAAACGCGGGTCCTGCAATGCCGCGCTCGCGGAACAACGGATGATCGTGTCACCGAGGCGCTGATCGGGTTCGGCGACGCCGATGCAACCGTGCAACCGGCCGCGCACCAGAAGGGTGACGAATGCGCCCACGCGTTCGGCGAAGATGGCGTCTTGCGGCACGTCGTCCGGTAAGCGCTGGTGCAGCACGGCGTCAGTGACGGATTGTCTGGCCAACCGCAGCAAAGCACGCCGGCCGGCTTCAGAGACTGACGGCATCCTCGGTCTTTGGGCGGCTTTCCATCATGCGGAGCTTGCGCCGCTGCTTGATGCGATCGTCCAGCTGGCCCCAGAAGCGCAAGAAATACTGCGCGGCGGAGACCAGCGCACTGACCACGACCAGCCACAGCAGAATCGTCGCAATGGGCTTGAGCGAAGGATGGCGCGCGCCGACGATCAACACCGCCACCGCGCACACTTGCAGAACCATTTTTGTTTTGCCGAGGACCGAGGCCGCGATGGTGAAGCCTTCCGCGGACGCGATGTTGCGCAATCCTAAAACCGTAAATTCCCGGCCGATGATGATCACCACCATCCATCCCGGAACGAGGTGCATGTCCACCAGGGAAACGAAGGCCGCGGAAATCAACAACTTGTCCGCGATGGGATCGAGCAATATTCCCAAAGTAGTTACTTGCAGCCGGCGCCGCGCAAAATAGCCGTCCGCCCAGTCGGTAGCCGCCGCCAGCAGCAGGATCAGGACCCCCCATACCTCGAAATGCACCGGAAAGCCCAGTACCTCGACGTTCGGGCTGCGAGTCAGCAGAATCACAATCAGGACGGGGACGAAAAAGATGCGGAGAAGCGTTAGTCCGTTCGGGAGGTTCATAGGCGCCCGGCAGCAGGCCCTAACGGGGCCGCAGCCACCACCGAGCCTCACTATAGACTTCGCTCACGCAGGCGTCAACGAGGTACGCCGGAGTAAGGCTCATGTTGGTCGATACTTTGGAGTTAGCAGCACCGCGGCGCGACGCGCGAGACGGGGAATACTCTTTCGTAACACTGGCAGGGCGTAGCTGTGCAAATGTCGGGAGCGAGCAGACCTCAGCCGGTGTCGCATTACGGAAAAGTGAACAACGAAAAATACAAATAACCGGCCTATTTTCTTTATTTTACAGGAAGTAGATCGCTGAGAATCAAGAATTCGGCTTCCATCGCGTGCGCGTGGTTCAAAGAGGCGCACCGTCTTTCCCACAGGATTTTCCACAGCGTAGGGCCAAGTCAAAGAGGTCCGGAAAGAGCCGCAAAGCCCCTTTCCGGGCGCGAAAATGGCGGTTTGCAGATAGGTTACTCGGAAGCCACTATCCGGCGAGATTGGCTCAAATGGCACGGGGCCCGCGCAGCACTCGCGCCGGAAGAAGGAACATCGCGCTGAGCAGCGCGAAGACGCCGTGAAGGGTGATGCCCACGATCCGAAAAGGAATGGTGATCAACCACACGATCGGATAGAGGATCACGGCGATCAGGGCGACCGGCCAGCACAGCACCAGCAAAATCACCCAAAGCAGAAAGGTAGCCATGGAAGTTTCCTCCAGACACAGTTACGTAATTAGCGCTCCAGAAGTTTCCTTGGTGACGTACCGCGCCAAATGCAAGCGCCGGGCGATCGATTCGGGAACCTCGGCGTCCACAACCATGTGCGCGTTTCGGACGGCGGACTGGCGCACGCGCCCCAGGGAGTGTACCAGCGCCAGGATGCGCCCCTCACTGAGGGGAAGCTTCAAGGACAGCCGGATCATCGGATCGACGGGCACCGCCAGGTCGATTCGCCGCAGGAGTTCATCCAGGCCTTCGCCGGTCTTTCCGGATACCAGCACCGGGCTGTCGGTCGCCGAATTTCCCGATGCCGCCTTCCATTCTGATTGTTCTTCCGGCGTGAGCAAATCCATTTTGTTGAGTACCCGCAAGGTCGGGCGGCCTGCGACGCCCAGCTCGGCAAGAATTTTGCATACCTCTTCGTCCAGCTCATCGTGGTGCGGATTCGATACGTCGCTCACGTGCACGATCAATGCGGCCTCCTGCACCTCTTCGAGCGTAGCGCGGAACGCCGTCAGCAGGCCTTTCGGCAGATCGCGGATAAATCCCACCGTGTCCGACACCAGCACTCGCCGGTGGGACGGCAAGCGAATCGCGCGGATGGTGGGATCCAGTGTCGCGAACATGCGCGAGGAAACCAGCACCTCCGCGCGGCTGAGTGCATTGAACAGCGTGGACTTTCCGGCGTTGGTATAACCCACCAACGCGACCATCCCGAGCGCAACGGAATTGCGCGCTTCCCGCCGCTGGGCGCGCTGTTTGCGGACCTGCTCGATTCCCGCTTGAATCTTGCTGACGCGATCGCGAATCCGCCGGCGATCGGTTTCCAGTTTCTTTTCGCCGGGACCTCGCACGCCGATGCGGCCCGCTCCACCGCCGGCCCCGCCCGCGCCGCCTCCTCCGCTCTTGCCGCCCAGCCGGGACATGGCCACACCCTTCCCGGTAAGCCTCGGCAACATATAGTTGAGTTGCGCCAGTTCGACCTGCAACTGCCCTTCGCGACTCCGCGCGTGCTTTGCAAAAATATCCAGGATGAGCTGCGTGCGGTCGATCACCCGGCAATCCGTAGCTTCTTCAATGTTGCGTTGCTGCATCGGCGTCAGATTGCCGTCAAAAATGATCAGCGGCGCCTTGTGCGCCGTGGCTTCGGCGCGAATTTCTTCGAGCTTGCCGCGGCCAACGAGGGTCGCGGCATCCGCCGCGTCGCGTACCTGGTGCACCGTGCCGGTCACCTGCGCACCCGCGCTCCGGGCCAGTTCGACGAGTTCGGCCAGGGATTCGCGGCCATTTCCCGAGGTCGACGCGCCGGGGATCCGCCGCGCGCGCTTCCAGCTCACGCCAACCAGCAATGCGCGCTCCCTTGAAGAAGTTTGGTGCGTGTGTCTCATGCGCAGGGTACCCGTGAATTCATCTTGGAATCAGGCGCGCGGAATGGGTGCCGGACAACCGCGCCTGCTTTTCGAGCAGCTCGTCATGCCGTGATTATACGCTCGGGACCGATGCGCCGCGAACCTCCGCAAGGCCCTGCCCCGCCAGGTGCCGCGCCGCTTCGCGCTGCATCGAAACTTCATCTCCGAATCCCGTGAGCCAATGGATCGCCGCATCCTTGCGAAACCACGTCAGCTGACGTTTGGCATATCGCCGGGTGGCTTGTTCAATGGCCTCGCGAGCCGCGTCCAGAGACAGGCTTCCGCGCGCTACCTCCCGCAACTCGCGATAGCCGATAAAATCGAAGGGCTTGGCTGTTTCCGGCAAGCCCGAATCCAACAGGCCGCGTACTTCGTCCAGCCACCCCGTCTGCAGCATGCTTTCCGTGCGAGCATGAATCCGCGCATAAAGATTTTCGCGGGGCGGCATCAATCCGATCTTCAATATTTTCCATCCTTGTAAGGCAACCCGGCCGGACCGGTGCACCTCGGAAATCGGCTTTTTTGCCAGCAGGCAAACCTCGATCGCACGTATCAGTTTCTGCGAATCCGCGGCGGCAATCTTCGAAGCTGCCTGCGGATCCAGCCGCAGCAATAGGCCATGCAGGTATCCCGGCGGGTGAGCTTCCGCGGATTCGCGCAGCCGCTCTCGCAGCGGTTCGTCGCGCTGCGGGACATCCGCCAGGCCTTCCAGCAGCGCCCGCAGATAGAGTCCCGTGCCGACCGTGAAAAACGGAACGCGCCGAGATTCACGCAAAATTTCCAGCACCGCCAGGGCACGTTCGCGATATCCGCCGGCGGTCGCTTCCTCTTGCGGCTTCAGCACGTCCAGCAGGTGATGAGTGACGGCGCTGCGTTCTTCGCGGCTAGCTTTCGCCGTGCCGATATCGAATCCTTTGTAGAGTTGAGTGGAATCGCATGCGACCACGTCTCCGCGAAATTGCGCGGCCAGGCATACCGCCAGCGCCGATTTTCCCGATGCCGTCGGCCCCACGATGGCGACCAACGGCAGCTGCATTTCACTTCCAATCATCGGAAGATCAAATGGCGGGCGCGAACAAAGATAAAGATCAGCGCAAACAGCGCCAGCAGAAAACCGCCGAGTAGCTGCTGGCGAGTGGGTTTCATCAGTGCGCGTAGTCCGGTTGCAGATTGTAGTAATACGTGAAGCGCAACTCAATATAGTCCCCGCCGAATGCGGGTGGCAATGGCTCGAACGGGTTCGAGGCACGGATCGAGGAAATCGCGGCGCGATCCAGCGGTTCTTTGCCGGAGCCGAAAACGCGCTGGGGATCGCCGGTGGGCACGTTGCCGTTCTTCATGATCTTGAACGTCAGGGAAACCACGCCTTTGTCGCCCAATTGCACGGATACCGGCATGACCGATTCCCAGTTGCGCTTCACCGTGACGTATACGCGCTGCAAGTAGTTGCTGAAGTCCACTCCCTGCGTCGGCGTGAGCATTTCCATCGCGCCATAGGCCGCGCCTTGTCCGCCTCCGCCGGGAATCCCGCTGGTGTTCGGCAGGCGTCCGCCTCCGCCAATCGCGGTCGGCGCATTCATCTTGGCGGCCTCGCGAATCGAGTCTTGCAGCGTGGAACGGCTGGCCGAGCCTTTCGGCAGCAATAGCGCATGTTCGGTCGGCTGCTCCGGCGCCTCCAGCTTCAGCGGCGGCTTGGGAGAGTCGGCCTTGGCAACCGGCTCTTCCGCTTGCTGTTTAGGAGCGGCGTTGGGCTGCGGAACCGGCGCGCTGGGAAGCTCTTTCACCACGCGTTCCGGCGGTTTGGGAACGGGAGCCGGCGCGGGTTGCGGAACGGGCGGAGCCACGCGGCGAATTTCCCGTGGATCGACACGCACCGTGGGCGGCCGAGGTCGCGGTTTCGGCGCATCCAGCGCGCCCGGAGGCAACAGCACGGTGATTTGACGCCGCGCCAAATCCATTTCGCCTTGCGTCGGAATATGCGGAGGAAAAATTTTCGGCTCAACCAGCAACGCCACAATGAACAAGATGTGCACCAGCACCGACGAAACCTTGCGGATCCACTCTTCCCTGGTCTTTTCGTCCGTCGGCGGCTTGTTGAGCAGATTGACTTCGCCGGTCATGAAAATGTCCGGCTCCACGATCTCCGCTGGCAGTCCCTCCAGCGGCACGATAATTTCCGGTGGAGAGGCGCCCTGCGGCACGGTAATGCGCTGATCGAGATCGGTCGGCTGCAGAGGCAAGTTGCCGTTGGTTTCGACGATAAACTTCTCGTGTTTTACGTCGCGCGGAACGACCACGCGCGCGGCAATCGAATCCAGGGGCAGGGAGCTCGGAATGTTGGTGTGACCGTCGAGCTGCACAATCGGCAACATGGACGGCACCAGCGTGCGTTCATCCAGCGTCGACGGCCGCCTCCGCGAGGAGGCCACATCCGCGGCGGGCGGCTTGGCGCCGAATGGAACAAGGAAACGTGGAATCATTTTTCCGTTTTCTGGGAAGCGGCAAATGCTAACAGTTGGACGCGCTCTCCGTGCTGCTGGATGCTTGCGGCTACTCGCTCGGCCAACTCCAGCGCCGCGCGGCCCGCGGCCCCGCTGGTGCGCGGCTCACGACGGGTCCTGACGGCTTCCAGGAAGGCTTCCAATTCCGCGCGCAAAGGTTCGGTGCCGGACGTCGGCAGTTTCTGAAACGCGAATTCCGGCTGCGGCCCGGGTTTCTTGACGCCCACGCGCAAGGCGTCGCGCCGCGCATAGTCGAGCGAAATGTATTCGTGCTGCTGGAAGAAGCGCATTTTGCGCACGCGCTCCGTGGAAACGCGGCTGGCGGTGATGTTCGCAACCGCCCCTCCGGCAAATTCCAGCCGCGCATGCGCAATGTCCACCTTGTCGGTCAACACCGGAATGCCTACGGCTCGCAATTCAGTGACCTGCTCTCCCACTAGCGCCAGCAGAATGTCCAGGTCGTGAATCATCAAGTCATAAATCACGTCGACGTCCAGACTCCTCGGCGTAAAAACTCCCAACCGGTGCACTTCAAAAAAAAGTGGCCGGTTGAGAATCGGTTCAACCGCCAGCACCGCGGGATTGAAGCGTTCCACGTGGCCCACTTGCAGCATGCGCCCGTGCCGCCTGGCGGCATCCAGCAACAAGTCCGCCTCGGATAGGTTGCTGGCCATCGGCTTTTCCACCAGGACGTCAAATCCCATCTCGAACAGACGGCACCCGACGCCTGCGTGATCGACCGTGGGCACCGCCAGGCTCACGGCATCCACACGCCCGCGCAATTCTTCCAGCGTGGCGATCGCTTGGGTCTGAAATTCAGCAGCGACTGCGGCAGCGCGAGCCGGATCGCGGTCCAGCACACCGACCAGCTCGGCCTCTTCCATTTCCCGGTACACGCGCACGTGCTGGCGGCCAAATTCGCCGGCGCCGACTACGGCAACGCGAATCTTTCGAGTGGGCCCCGTGACGGCGCTCATTCCTTGTTCATTCCCCCGATAGGGCCGGATGGTTCCGCAGGCGATGCGGGCGGAAACGCCTCAATGGCGATGCCCTCCGCATCGGCGAGCTCGATCAATTTTGCACGGTCGAAAAGCAGGGTGCGCCCGGCGTCCACTGCCAAAGCCGTGGCCTGGGCGCTTCTCATCTGTTCGATGGTCGGCAAACCCACCACGGGTACATCGAACCGCATGTCCTGTTTCGGCTTGCTCACTTTCACCACAACCAAACGCTTCCCCTGGACGATTCGAGCGGCGCGCGCGATAGCTTCATCGGTGCCCTCCATGGCTTCCACGGCAACGCACGCGCCATCGGAAATAATCACGGTCTGGCCGATGTCCATGGCCGCGATCTGGCGCGCGATGTTCCGTCCATACGCGATGTCTGCCGCTTCGCACTCGTCGGGCGCCCGGCGGGTCAGCACGCCAGATTCCGGAAGCAGCGGCTTCAGGAACAGCGTCGAATCCACCAGCTTGATTCCTTCGTCTTCCAGCACGCGCGCTACCGCCCCGATCAACGAATCCGTATTTTTGCGTGGCAGCGAAAACAGCAACTTCGCCAGCTTCCAGTCCGGCCGGATGGAGCTGAAGATCTTGTTGTGCTTTACTTGCCCCGCCATCACCGCCTGAGTGACGCCTTCGCTGTGCATCAGGTCGATGGCCTTGCTCAATTCTCCCAGGCTTACCCAGTGCAGGCGTTTCGCGGCGCTTTCCAGCTCCGTCGACGCTTCTTCCTTCAGCGCAATCACCGCCATCTCAATGCCCTGGCTCCGCGCGCCTTCCAGCACCAGCAGCGGAAATCTTCCGTTTCCGGCGATGAGGCCCCAACCCGATTTGTTGGCGACGACTTCTGGCATGAATTGGGCTTCCGCCCGAAATTTATTTTACGATTCCGCGTTCCGCGCTCTCTACGAAGCGAATCAGTTGCTCGACGTCCGGCGAATCCCCCAGCGACTTCCGCATTTCCGCGATCGCCTGGCTGGTGTTCAGCTTCGATCGCAGCAGCAGCTTGTACGCTTGCTGCAAACTCTTGACGCGTTCCGCGGAAAAGCCCTTGCGCTCCAGGCCGATGGCATTCACCCCGAAACATTTCGTATCCCGCTCGGTAACCACCAGGGAAAACGGCGGCACATCCTGGGTGATCACCGTGGACGCGCCGATGTACGCGTAGCGCCCGACGCGGCAAAACTGGTGCACCGGCGAGGCAAACCCGATGGTCGCAAAATCCTCGACGGTCACGTGCCCCGCCAACGTCGCTGAATTCACGAACAGCGTGTTGCTGCCGACGTGGCAATCATGTCCCACGTGCGCGGACGCCAGAAACAGGTTGGAGTTGCCGATGGTGGTGCGGCCGCCGCCTTTTACCGTTCCGCGGCTTACCGTCACGTATTCGCGAAATGTGTTGTCGTCGCCGACCACCAGGTCGGTCTTCTCTTCCCGGTATCCCAGGTCCTGCGGCGATCCCCCGACGGAGCAAAAGGGATGAAACACATTGCGCGCGCCGAATTTCGACGGTCCCTGCACCACCGCATGGGGATGCAAAATGCACCCGTCGCCCAGCTCCACGTCGTCGCCCACGATGGCATACGCGCCAATCTGCACGCCCGCTCCGAGTTTCGCTCCCGGGGCCACCACCGCCTGAAGATGAATTTGCGCCGTGCTCATTTGGCGGGAGTTTCAGTTTTAGCGGCTGGATCGCGGTCCACCATCTTGCACATCAGCGTGGCCTCGGCCGCCAGTTGACCGTCCACTGTCGCGCGGCCTTCCAGCTTGCAAAAATCGCCGCGCCAGGAAAGCACCTTGATCTCCAGCCTGAGCTGGTCCCCCGGCACCACCGGCCTGCGGAATCGCGCCCCGTCCACCGCCACGAAATACAGCAGCTTGCTGTCGCGATCGGGGATTTCCAGCAGCAACAGCAGCCCGCCGGTCTGCGCCATGGCTTCGATAATCAGCACGCCCGGCATGATCGGCTTGCCCGGGAAATGCCCCTGGAAGTGCGACTCATTGATGGTGACGTTCTTGATCCCCACAATGTGCTTGAGCCGTTCCATCTCCAGAATCCCGTCCACCATCAGGAACGGATAGCGATGCGGCAGTATCTTCTGAATTTCCACCACGTCCAGAATCATCGATGCTCCCGGCGCCGCGACCTCTCCCCAGCGGCAACCTCTATTGTCCGGCAAACTTATGATTATATGCGAAGCGAGCCAATCATGATATTCGCTGTGGCTCGTTGTCGGGGCAATCAACACGCCCTCAAGTCCTGCGCCCCACCGCCCATGTTGCCGGGCCATCACGACGCTGCTAGCATGTGCGGGCCATGTCTGATTCCCGCCTCCCCCGGGCGCTCTTCGCAAACCTGAAGACGCAGTTGCCGGGCATGCTTGCAGCGCTGCGCGCTCTGGTCCTGGCGGAATCTCCCAGCCTGGAAAAAGCGGCAGCGGATCGTTGTTGCAACATCCTCGTGGCGGAATGGCGCCGCACCGGCGCGGCGGCGGAACGCCTCGCGCAAAAGCATCACGGCGATTATCTGCGGGTGACCTGGTTGCCGGGCAAGTCGAGGCCGCAAGGCCAATTGATGGTGCTCGGACACTACGACACCGTCTACGCCACCGGCACGCTGGCGAAAATGCCGTTCCGCGTTGCCGCCGGCAAGGCTTATGGTCCCGGCACGTTCGATATGAAGGCCGGAATCGTCCAGGCGCTCTTTGCGTTGCGCGCTTTGCAACAGGCCCAGGTTGCGTTACGAAAACGCATTGTCTTCCTGTGGACCTCCGACGAAGAAATCGGCAGCGATCCGTCGCGCCGCGTGATCGAACGGGAAGCTCGCCGCAGCGATGCCGTGTTTGTGCTCGAGCCGTCCCTCGGCCCTCGCGGGTTGCTCAAGACCGCGCGCAAGGCCGTCGGCGAAATGGAAATTGTCGTCCACGGCCGCGCCTCGCATGCCGGCCTTGCTCCGGAAAAGGGCGTGAATGCCGTTCACGAAATCGCCCATCAGCTCGTGCGCATCCAGCGCTGGAATGACCCGCGCCGCGGCATCACCCTGAACGCCGACGTTATCGCGGGCGGTTCGCGTGCCAATGTGATTGCGGAAGAAGCTCGCGCGATGGTCGATCTCCGCGCGTTACGTATGGCCGACGTGCGCAGCATTGAGCGCCGCTTCCACACGCTCCGCCCGATCGCTCCCGGCGCTCGCATCGAAGTGCGCGGCGGCTTCAGCCGTGCCCCACTCGAGCGCAAAATGAGCGCCCACCTGTTTGCGCGTGCCCGTACGCTGGCTTCGCAAATGGGCATGGGCCTTGGCGAGTGCACCGCGGGCGGCGGCTCCGATGGCAACTTCACCGCGGCCGCCGGCGTGCCGACTCTCGACGGGCTGGGCGCCGTCGGCGACGGGGCGCACTCCGCGAACGAACATGTCCTTCTGCGGGAAATGCCGCGTCGTGCGGCACTCCTGGCGGCGTTGCTGGCAAATTCGTAGCAGGAAATTTCAGCGTCGGCGGGGATTCCGGATCCTTCGCCTACTGCCCGTAGGTCTTCCGCAGGTACTGCGCGGTCGATTCCATCACTTCGCTGTAGCCATCGCGCAAAACTTCGTGCATGGCTTCTTCCGTCGAGCTTCCCGCGGCCAGCCGGTCCAGAATTCGCTCCATGTCGCGCATGCCGTCGGTTTGCACGATGTACTCCACCATCGCCAGGCCCCACGCATAGGCCACCGCCGCATAATCCGTGGGCAGCTTCATCCACGAACCTTCCAGCGCGCCGGGTGGCGGCGCAACATTCTGTTGATACGTCTGCCACACCGCCGCCGCGTTATCTCCGCTGCGCTTCCCTTCCATCCACTGCGCCAATCCCTCGTTGATCCACGTCGGCGCGCGCCCTTGGGTTTTTTGCTTGATGAAGCTGTGCGTCAATTCATGTTTCAACACTCGCGAAAGTTCCGGCGTCAGCGCCGTCAGCCCTTGTACCGGAACGCGGATGCGCCCATCGTTCAATGCTCCAACCCAGCCGGGCGCTTGGGTAATGTCCGCGAAGGCCTGCTGGGTATAAAGAATCACCGCGATTTGCTCCGGCGGCGTGAAGTCCAGTTCGGATTCGATGGCGCTGAAGTGCGCCTCCAGCGCTCGCAGCACTTCCCGCGCTAAGGCCGGCTCTGCTTCGCCGGTATAGCGCAACAGGAAATGCGCGCTTTCATTTTCGCGGTAGCTATCCTCTTCTTTTTTGTCTCGCAGCGCTTTTGCCAGCGCCGCTTGTACTTCCGCGTCGGGTCGCAATGCAAGCGCGCGCTTCCATTCCGTCACCGCGCGGTCCAATTTGCTCAGTCCGTAGTAGGCCCAGCCCTCTAGTTTTGCTTCGTCGGCATTGTTCGGAACGGTGCGCCGCGCGCGGTCCAGGTATTCCAGGGATTCCTTGAACTGGCTGTTCCTCAGGTGCAGGAAGGCCACCTCCATCAGCAATGTGGTGTCTTCCGGCGAATAGCGGAGTGCCTCGCGTTCCTGTGCCAGCGCTTCTTCCGTCGTGCCGCGCGAAAATTCAAACTGCGCCGCGACGTGATGCGCCAGCGCCGCGGCCTCTTTCGCTTTGCTCTCGCCGCTCCGCGCGTTCAACTCCACGTTGGCCAGATACTGGCGGTCAATCCCGCCATCGTGCACCACGCCCTTTTCGATTTCCTCCGAGGTTTCGATAGCGGGCGCCGTCAGCGCCAATGCCGCGGCCCCGGAATTCCCGGAATCCAGTACTCCGCCGCCGCGCTCAATGTGGTCCACAATCGATTTGGGAAGCGTCAATTCTCCGGCCGACGTCTGGTAGCGCACCTTGTCGCCATCTTCGACCACCGTCAACGCCGGGACTCGCTTGCCGTTCTTGAGCACGATGGTGTCGGCAAGTGTTGCGATCCCTCCCACAAGCAAACACGCGATCGCAAGTCCTGTCGCGCGCGCACCAGGCCCCGCTTGGAACGCTATCTTTCGCAAAAGGAACCGCATCCTGCCATTTTAGGCTTGCGCCCTGCCCTGGCCTGCTGGACCTTGTGCCGCCATGCCGAAAGTGACTACACTTTCGTCATGCGGGCTGGGGTGGCCCTTTGCGGACTCTGTTGCTTGTTCGCGTCGTTGGCGGCGCCGGCTGCGGAACTGTCTCCCCGGCAGCAGTATGAAGCCCTCCTCGCCCTGCGCACCGATCCCGCTTCCGTCTACACCATCAATCCCGCCAACCGCATCGAGTTCCGCCGCGCCGAAATTCAATTCTCCCTGGAGGAAGGCAAACTCGCCTTCTTTCGAGCGCTCGATTCCCGCATCACCGGCGCGGTTTTTTCCGGACGTGGCCACATCCTCGCCGCCCCTCGTGGCGTGATCGAAAAGCAGCAGATGGCGCGCTTCCTGGGCGCTCCGATTCTCGACCAGGACTTCGTCAACCTCTGCCTGCGCTTCACCGACGACACCGCCGCGGAACTGGCGCGGGAGTTGGCCGCTGCCAAGGTTTATCCGGAGCAGGATTCCGCGTATGCCAATCTCTGGGATCCCGTCCTGGCCGAGGCCAACCTGGGGCAGTCTCTGCGCATTCTTTTCGATGAACTCGCCCCCAACCCGCTGCCCTATTTCTACGCGGGCATGCAAGGGACCACCAGCGGTCCTTTCGATATCTTCATCGACCCGCGCCGGGAAGAAACTGTCCTGATCGGTCAGCCGAAGAAATCAGGCACCAGAACTTTTTACGACGTGTGGGCTTCCTACAAAGTTCCCGACGCTCCTCCGGCCCCCGCCGGCCTTCGCGCCCTGCAGTACAAGATCGACACCTCCTTGCTGCCCAACAATTCCCTCGAAGGTAAAACGGAAATACGGCTTCGCGCGGAAACCGACGGCCAGCGCACCGTCGTGCTGCAACTTTCCCGCATGTTGGCCGTCGACGCCGTCACCGGCGATCGCGATGAGCCGCTCACTTATTTTCAGAATGAGGGCGTGACCCCGCAGAGCCGCAGCACTCGCGGCAACGATTACCTCTACGTCGTGCTCCCGGCCCCCGTCCGCCGCGGCGCCGAACTCACTCTGCACTTCCGCTACAAGGGCAACGTCATTGAAGACGCCGGCAACGGCGTGCTCTTCGTCGGCTCGCGCGAAAGCTGGTACCCGCACGTTGGCGACGCCGCCGATTTTGCCGACTACGACCTGACGATGCGCTGGCCCCGTCACCTGCGCCTGGTCGCCACTGGAACCAAAATCGAGGAACACGACGACGGCGACTTCCGCGTTGGCCACTGGCGCACGGAACAGCCCATGTCCACCGCCGGCTTCAATGTCGGCGACTACATCGTCACCTCGCTGGCCTCCGGCTCTCCTTCTCTGGAGCTCTATGCCAACCGCAATCTCGAACAATCGCTGGATGCTCGCCTCAATTCTCAGACGATGGACCCCACCGTCTCCCTGCGCTCACCCTTTGGCGGGGAAAATCCCGCCACTCCGAACATGATGTCTCTTCCGCCCCCCGCCGCTCGGCCTGCGGCTGCGCTCAAGCAATTGGGCCGGGACATCGATTCCTCCATCCACTTTTTTGAAACCTACAGTGGCCCCTTCCCATTCAAGCAGTTGAGCGTCTCTCAGATCCCCGGCACTTTTGGCCAGGGCTGGCCGGGCTTGCTCTATCTCTCCACGTTTTCTTTTCTGGCCGCCGACGCCCAACAGCGCGCCGGCCTTTCCGCATCCGCCCAGGAACATTTCACCGAGCTCGTTCCCTTCCATGAAGTCGCCCACCAGTGGTGGGGCAATCTGGTTGGGTGGAGCAGCTATCGCGATCAGTGGATCGATGAATCCATCGCGAACTATCTCGCTCTTCTCTTCGCCGATCAGCAGAAGGGCGACCATTCCATCCGCATCTGGCTGGACCGTTACCGCCGGAGCCTCGTTGAAAAATCGCCCAACGCCACGGAGCTCAACTCCGATATCGGCGCTCTCGAGCTTGGCAGCCGCCTCACTTCTTCCAAATCTCCCGCCGGCTTCGAAGACGTCATTTACGGCAAAGGCTCCTGGGTCATTCACATGCTCCGCGAGATGCTCCGCCAGCCCGGCGCCAGGAATTCCGATGCGCGCTTCATCGCTTTGCTGAACACGCTCTCGACCAAGTACGCGCACCGCGCGCTCTCCACCGGCGACTTTCAGCGCGAAGTCGAAGCGGTCATGACCCCCGCCATGGATCTGGAGGGCGGCCGCTCCATGGAATATTTCTTCGAGCAATGGGTTCGCGGCACGGGAGTTCCGCGCTATCACGTCGAATTCAGCATTCATAGCGGAGAGAATGGGCTGGTCGTGCGCGGCAAACTACGTCAGTTGGACGTGCCGCGCTCTTTCGTCGCGCCCGTTCCGCTCTATGCCAGCTCCGGCAACGGCCACCTGGTCTCGCTCGGCTCGGTCATCGCTGCCGGACCCGAAACCTCTTTCCATTTCAGTGTTGCCGCGGCTCCCCGCAAGATCGTCATCGACCCGCAGATGACTTTGCTCTGTGTTCCGGACTGATGCGCTGGTGGGCTAACGCCTTACAGCGGATTTTCTGCGTTGCCGGATTCCTTGGCTAGCGGACTTTCCGGATTGACCTGCGCTTTTCCGTTCGCGTCGAATACGTACACAAACCCCTGCGGGTCGGTTGCCGGTCGCGAAATCATTCCGGCATTGATCAGGTCGCGCATGTCCGACACTCGCCTTCCCGTCTGCTTTTCGAACTCCGCCGCTATCTTATCGAGCTGCTCTTGATCGATTTCCGCCCGTATCAGGCGCAGGTGCGTCAGCGCATTCGCCTTGACCTGCTCGTCAGTCGTCGACTTGTAAATCTCGCTCCACAAAAACGCGGAAGTCTCCCGCGTCTGCCCCTCTTCCATCACTTTCGCCGCCAGCACTTTCATCCATATCTGCGCCTTCGGATTCTTGCTGCCCTCCAGGAATGCCGCGGAGGCTTTGGCATAATCGCGCAGGTCAAAGTAGTAGACGTAACCCAGATCCTGGTACAGGCGCCACTGGTCCGGATTCGCTCGAATTCCTCTTTCCAGCAAGTGCACCGCCTGGTCCGGCCGGCCGGCTCCGCGCGGCGCGGGCTCGCTCAAGAATGTCGAGCCAAAGCGGTAGGCCACCAGCAGGTTCGGATCCAGCGTCGTGGTTATATCCAGCAGCGGCCACAGCAGTTGCAGATCCGGGTCGTGCCGCGCATGTTTCTCCCCGTAATACTGCACGACTCGCGTCCAGTACAAGTCCGCCACCAGCGGTTTGTACTCCAGGCTCAAAATTTTCAGCATCGCGGGCGAACGCAGCACCAGGTCATCCTGCTCCTGGTGCAGTCCGGCGCGTTGCGCGTCAATCCGGTATTGCAGGTTCCACACACCCGCAAATCCCGCCAGCAAAATCGGCCAAAGCAGCCACCGCGAGCTCGCCGCGCCGTTCATTTCAGGTTCTTTTGGGAAAATACCGCGGCTGCCGCGATTAGCGCCAACGTGCAGTACAGTGCCGCATACGCGGTGTTCTGCCAAACCAGCGCCGCGGGAATCATCCGCCCGTGCGCCGCGGCCGCCGCCACGTCGAAGTTTTCAAAATTCGGCAGCACGTAGGAGAGCCACCGGAAAAGAGCTCGCAGCGCCGGCGCCATGGTGTCGCTCCGGAAATTGCGCATCTCTTGCACGAAGAGTCCCGCCACATACAGCCCTCCGGTAAACAAGATGGCCAGCAGGGGCGTCGTGTAGCAGGAAAACAGCATCGCCAGCGCCACGATCAGCGCCAGTTTCAGCAAAATGAAATACACCGCGATCAGCACCACCGCATCCGACCGCTCCAGCGGGTGCTTCACGTACAGCAGTGCCGCGAACAATCCCGCCGCCATGGCCGCGGTATTCACCGCCAGCGTCAGCAGCAACCCGCCAAATTTGCCCAGTAAAAACTCCCATCGCCGCACCGGCTTTGCCAGCAGCGCATACAGCGTGCGCTTGTCCATCTCCTTCGAAACCAGTCCCACGCCGATGAACACCGCGATCAGCAGCCCGATCACCGAAATAGCGCTCAGTCCCAGACTCACAATCACCATCTGCTCGATCCCGATCGAAATCTGCCCCACCAGGATCGCCGACGCCATCATGAGCAGCGCAAAAAAGATCAGGTTGTACAGCACCCGGTCGCGCACCGCTTCGCGAAAGGTGTTCAGCGCGACTGCTCCTATGCGCTTCATTTCCCGCTCACCTCGACCGCGGCGGCCTGCGCCCGGTCCGCCTCTACCAGGTGCATGAAATATTCTTCCAGCGTGGCTTTGACCTGCGTCACCGCCAGAATCTTCGCGCCCGCTCCCCGCAATTGTTCGATCGTCCCGTACAGGTCCTCTTCCGCGACCTGCAACCGGTAGCGATTCCCCGTTCGCATCGAACTCGCCAACAATACGCTTCCGGCGCCGTCCGTTTTTGCGCACTCAAACAGAATCTCCATCCCGCTCGCTCTCAACCCCACAATTTCATCCGGCGCCCCCACGCCCCGCAACTTTCCTCCCACGATCACTCCGACCCGGTCGCACAGCATCTCCGCGTCGGACAAGATGTGGGTGGAAAACAGCACCGTCTTCCCCGCCCGCTTCAACTCCAGGATGAGGTCCCGCACTTCGCGACGTCCCACGGGATCCAGCCCGGACATCGGCTCATCGAGAATCACCACTTTCGGATCGTGCAGAATCGCCTGCGCCAGCCCTACTCGCTGCAGCATGCCCTTCGAATATTTTCGCAGTTGGATTTTCTTCGCGGTCTCCAGCCCCACCTTCTTCAGCATCGCGCCGACCCGCTTCCGCCGCTCCGCTGGAGACAAATCATGGAAGCGCGCGAAGTAATCCAACACTTCCGCCGCGGTCAGATAGTCGTAGAAATACGGCTGCTCCGGCAGGTAGCCGATGTCCCGGTGCATTTCCACGTCTCGGATGGATTTCCCTAGAATCCGCGCGGTTCCCGCCGTGGGAAAAATCAGGCCTACCAGCAGTTTGATGGTCGTGGACTTCCCTGCCCCGTTCGGTCCCAGAAACCCGAACACTTCCCCTTCTTCCACCGCCATGCTCAGGTTTTCCAGCGAGGTTTTCTTTTTCAGGTGCAGGAATCCGAAGGGATATTCCTTGGTCAGCTTGTCAATTTCGATCGCAGGGCCCGGCATGTTTCCATTTTGGGACACAACGCCCAGCCGTCAATTTCTTACCGGAAGCTCTGTGCGCGGAAAGAAACCTTTTTGAGAGGGTTTGAGAGGTTTGAGAGGGAATGACCGGTGCGAGGATCAGCTATCGCTTCGGGATGACCCGATCTGCACGAGTTGCGGCGCAACCGGTGGTGCCATCGGCAACGGCTTCAGGTTCTGCGGCCCTCGCCAGTTGTCCAGAATCCCCACCTGCTGTACGCAAGACACCGTGCATCGCGGCGCGCAGAATTTCTCCGTGAAATATTCCCGGTGGCGCATCTCCGTCGTGTACTGCGACAGCGGAATCCCCGGATAGCCTCGCTGTTGCGAGCACCAGTGCACCAGCCCGTCTTCGCAAATATAGAGATACCGCGACCCGGACCGGCACCGCCAGTTGTGCTCTTTGCCTCGCGCCACATTGTGTTGGAAATCGTTGAATCGCGAAAACGACCGCTTCCCCAGCGTCATGATCTCTTCGAAAATCTCCGTCTCGCGCGGCCCCAGCGGCTTCAGTTGCCCGTTCCCGTCGTGAATGATCCCCACCGTGCTGGTGAATCCGAGTTCGATGGCCCGGTGCGCGATTTTGAGCGCATCTTCCGGATCCTTCACTCCGCTGCCCAGCACCGAATTGATGTTCACCTGAAACACCGCATATTGCGCCAGCCATTCCAGCCGGCTATCCAGCGTTTTCAGGCTCTTTTTCGACACGTCATCCGGTGTCACGTTATCGATGCTGATCTGCAGGTATTCCAGCCCCGCATCGTTCAATTTTCCGATGCGCTCCTTGCTCAGCAAAAATCCATTGGTAATCATCCCCGCGTAAATTCCGCGCTTGCGCATGTGCCGGATCACTTCTTCCAGTTCCGGGTGCAACAACGGCTCCCCGCCGCTGATGGTAATCATCGACGTGCCCATATCGGCCAGCAGGTCCAGCCGCTTCTTCATCTCTTCCAGCGGCACCGGCTTGGACACATCGTCATACTCATTGCAGTACTTGCAATCCAGATTGCACCGCCGCATCGGAATGATGTGCACCAGGATGGGGTGCCGCGTCGAAATCAGCGCCTTGCCGATCTTCAGCAATTCGCGCGTCCGCGACTTCACAAAGCGCAGCGCTCTTCGGCGTCGCACAGACGCGGTGGCTTTGACGATTTTGGCGCTATCGGGCATGAAAAAACGCAACTGTTCCCCTGCCTGAGATTATACATGTCCTTCTTGCGGCTGGCCGCCGCACCACCCATTCGTACTATTGTCCGTTGCGAATCAAGCACTTAGCCTGTAGTTAGCCATTTGTAGCGGTTGACCATGAGCGAGCCGCTTCCCAACCCGCCGGCCCCCATTGCACCGGACTCCCCATCCGGTGCGCGCCTGCTTGTACTTCTCGCTATCGCGGCCGTAGCTCTGTTGCTGTCCTTTGCCAATCCCGCGCCCCTCAAAGCCGCCTGGAACGAATTCGAGCGCATCATCCAGCTCAAGGGCGACCCGCTCCCGGCCTCTCCCGCCAAGCTTTCCGATCACGAAATCGAAGGACTGGACTCCATGTCCCCGCAAAACCAGGCCGAACTCCTCATCGAACGCGCCATCAATCACTATGACGGCGCCATCGAACGGATCGACCGCAGCGTTCCCGGCTGGTTTGGCCAGCTCGAAGTCGAAAAAGGCCGCCTGGCCTCCCTTCTCGACACCGCCCTCAACTCCAACGACCTGCGCGTCCGCGCCGCCTCCCTGGAAATCTACCTGGCGGCTTACAATCTCCCCAAAACCTCAGCCAGCGTCGACGACCTGATCGTTCGCCTCGACAATGAAACGCACAAGCGCGCTTGGCTCCTCTGGATTCTCGGCGTCCTCGGCAATCGCGGCGTCGAAACCCCGCGCATTGAAGGCGTCTATACCGACCGCCTTCATGATCCCGACCAGGTTACGCGCATCTGGTCCGTCGTCGGCCTCGGCTTGATCGCCACGGACGGCTCCATCCAGCCGCTGCTCAGTGCCTTCCGCGACGATCCTTCCCCTCAGGTTCGCGAGCGCGCCGCCTGCAGCCTCGCTCAGTCCGGCATGTTTACTCCCGCTCAGCGCCTTCGCGCCGTCCCTGATCTCCTGCACATGATGGACGACCCGGCGCTGGACTCCGCCACCCGGGGCTGGGTGTTCCAGGCCCTTCGCGACATCACCGGAGCCGCTCTTGGCTCGGACCCCGCCGCCTGGCGCTCCTGGTGGTCCCAGCACGGCTAGGCATTCACCCCGTACAACCTACCCACCCGAATTTTGATCTGAACTTTGGCGAGACGATTTGCGTTTCTGTTTCGTCTATCAATCAGCGCGAACCGGAGGAGTGTTCACCGCCCGCTCCCCGGCAATAAGCCAGCCCCGCCCAGATGAGGTGACCATGCAGTCGCTCTTCTCCGATCTTAGCTTCACTGTTCGCGAACTCCGCAAGCGGCCAGGCTTCACCCTCACTGCCGTTCTCTCCATCACGCTCGGTATCGCCGCCACCAGCGCCGTCTTCAGCATCATCTACGCTGTCCTGGTCGATCCCTTCCCCTACCCCGGCTACGACCGCATCGTTGAGATTCGTGCTAAAGATAAGGCAGGACGCGAGCGGTTCATCGGCCTGAGCGGCCCCCAGGCGGAAATTCTCCGCAAAACCAAGTCCATTGAAGACGTGGTCCTGATGGACGGCTGGAACCTCACTACTACCGACGGCGACATCCCCGAAGATGTCCAGGGCATGTACCTCTCTCCGAATGCCCCCAACCACTGGGGCACTCCGGCCATGCTGGGCCGCTGGCTTATCCCTTCCGATGCTCCCCCGGGCGAGGAGCCCCAGCGGGTGGTGGTTCTGCCCTATAAATTCTGGCAGCGATATTACGTTGGCGATCCCAACGTCATCGGCCGCAAGATCCAGCTCGTTCACAAATCCTACGAAATTGTGGGGGTCATGCCCCCGCGGTTCCAGTGGGGAGAAGCCGGCCTCTATCTTCCTCTCAAGGTCACTTCGGATCCCAAACTTCGTTATGGCTCGACCATCAAGCTGCGTCCCGGCGTCACCCTCGCGCAAGCCGACGCCGAGCTGCAACCCATCGTCGATGAGTTCGCTCGCCAAGATCCTGAAGACTTTCCCGACCCACCCTTCCGCATGAACTTTCGCAGCATCGTGGACGTCTATGCGCGGCCGCTCGGCGCCACTCTTTATCTTCTTCTCGGTGCGGTCGCCTCTCTTCTCCTCATCGGCTGCGGTAATGTGTCCATTCTTCTCCTGGCTCGAGGTGCCGAGCGCCAGCACGAGCTGGCTGTCCGAGCCGCCGTGGGCGCCGATCGCGGCCGCATCGTCCGCCAGTTGCTCACGGAAGCGCTGCTGATCGCCACCGTCGGCGCGAGCCTAGGCGTCCTGCTGGCGTGGAAGAGCCTGGCCCCCATCGTGGCCTTTCTTCCCCACGCTTTTCCCGCCGAATCGGTGATCAAGATCAATCTGCCGGTGCTCATCTTCAGCACCGTCCTTGCGCTCGTCACCGCGGTGGTCTTCGGGCTTTCTCCCGCGCTGCAGCTTTCCCGGCCGGACATCGTGCGATTGATGCAGAGCAGCCGCCGCGTGATGGGTAGCGCTGCCGCCAAACGCGCTCACCACACGCTCATCGCCGTTCAAGTCGCGCTTACTCTGCTGCTGCTCACCGCGGCCGGCGCGGCGGAAAAAGGCTTTCTCCGGCTGGTCAACACTCAGTTGGGTTACGATCCTCACTTCGCGGTCTCGCTTCCCATCCCCGTCCACGAAAACACCCACACCACCTGGCAGGATCGTGCCGAATACTTCGAGCATCTGCGCGCCCGCATCGCCGCCATGCCCCAGGTCGTCGAGGCCGGCATCTCCACCAACGCCACGCCGCCTAGCAACGGCCGCGACACGAAGATTGAAATCAAGGGTCGCAGCGATGCGGAACAGCCTGAAGTCATCATGAACCTTATCAGCCCTGAGTATTTCTCCGTCCTGCGCATCCCGCTGGTGGAGGGTCGCCTTTGGGATCACGCCGAGAATATGCGCGCCGCGAACTACACCGTCATCAACCAGGCTATGGCGCGCCAGTATTGGCCCAACGGGAGCCCCATTGGGCAGCAGATTCGCATCCCCATCCTCGCGAAGCCCGATCCCTTCTCCACCATCGCTCCCAACAGCGATGGCTGGCTGCAAATCGTCGGCGTGGTCGGCGACGCCCGGGACGCCGGATTGCGCGAACCGGTCAAGCCCGCCATGTTCATCCCGTACACCATGCGCATGTTCATGTTCACCCAGGTCCTAGCGCGCACTCGCGTCCCGCCCGCTTCGCTGTTGCACGATTTTCGCGCGCAGGTTGCCCAGGTCGATCCCGACCAGCAAATCATCAACGATGTTCGCGATCTCGAGGGCTGGATCGAGCGCGAGGACTATTACGGCCAGCAGCGGCTCATCGCTACGCTCTTTGGCATCTTCTCCGTGCTGGCGCTCATTCTCGCCGCCGTCGGCCTCTATAGCGTTGTCTCCTACGGCGTGGCTACCCGCACCAACGAGTTCGGCATCCGCATCGCGCTTGGCGCTCGCGCCGCTGATGTTGCTCGCATCGTGCTCTCCTCCACCGCTGCCAGCCTGGGCATTGGCCTGGCTGTGGGCCTCATCCTGAGCATCGCTTTCGGGAAGATCGCTATGCAATGGATCAACGAGAATCCTCGCGATCCCTGGATCCTCGCGGGCGTCACGGTCGTTCTGGCCCTCACCGCGATCCTGGCCAGTCTTTTGCCGGCACGTCGCGCTGCCGCCGTCGATCCCATGGAGGCGCTCCGCCACGAATAACTTTTGACCTGGACCAGGCAGGACGAGGACCCCTCCCCCCGGTTTTTCGGATGTGCGGAATCTAAAGGAGTTTAAGTACGTTTAGATGCAACACTTACGCAAGTGTTCTTTCTAAAGGAGATAGTGGTGACCTGGAGTAACTAGTCTATAACGGAGTTTGAGGGATTGCCGGATGGGCAGAACATCACCCAGAGGGGATTATAGCCGATCGGTACCGGTTAGTCAATAGCTATCTTACTTGTTCGCGGGCTGGCCGCGGGGCGGTCGGCGTCGCCGCTGGCACCCAACTTGCGGCCGCGGCTGCTTCGTTGCTTCCTTACCTCCTTACTTCATTACTTCTTTCTCCTCCACCTGCTAAAATCTGCCTGAGGAACATCCCATGTCCGAACCTACCCGGGCCCCGATCTCCGGCCCCACGCGCAGCGAATCCGACTCCATGGGCAAAATCGAGGTTCCTACCGACCGCTACTACGGCGCACAGACCGCCCGCTCGCTGATCCACTTCGACATCGGCAAGGACACCATGCCGCCGGAGCTCATCCGCGCGTTCGGCATCCTGAAAAAAGCCGCAGCGCTCGTGAATCAGGATCTCGGCAAGCTTTCCGCTGAAAAGTCCGGCCTCATCGCGCAGGCCGCCGGCGAAATCATCGACGGAAAGCTCCATGATCACTTCCCTCTGCGCATCTGGCAGACCGGCAGCGGCACGCAGACCAACATGAACGTCAATGAGGTGATCTCCAACCGCGCGATTGAAATTGCGGGCGGAGAAATGGGCAGCAAGAAGCCGGTGCATCCCAACGACGACGTGAACATGTCGCAGTCTTCCAACGATACTTTTCCCACCGCGATGCACATCGCCGCCGCCGCGGAAACCGCGCGCCGCCTGCTGCCGGCGGTAAAAAAACTGCGCGACGCCCTGGACGCCAAAGCGAAAGAATTCGCCTCGATCGTCAAAATCGGGCGCACCCACTTGCAGGACGCCACGCCGCTCACGCTGGGCCAGGAATTTTCCGGCTGGGTCAGCCTGCTGGACCGCGACGGCGCGCGCATCGCGATGGCTCTCGACGGCTTGTACGATCTGGCCATCGGGGGCACGGCGGTCGGCACCGGCCTTAACGCTCACCCGGAATTCGCGGAGCGCGCCGCGCGCAAAATCGCCGAGCTCACCGGGCTGCCGTTCCGCTCGCATCCCAACAAATTCGCCAGCCTCTCCGCGCACGACGAAATCGTGTTCGCTTCCGGCGCGCTGAAAACGCTGGCGGCTTCGCTCATGAAAATCGCGAATGATATTCGCTGGCTGGCGTCGGGACCGCGCTGCGGCCTCGGCGAGCTGACGCTGCCGGAAAACGAGCCGGGGTCCAGCATCATGCCCGGCAAAGTGAACCCGACGCAGTGCGAAGCGGTCACCATGGTTGCGGTGCAGGTGATGGGCAACGATACGGCGATCGGCATCGCCGGCTCCCAGGGCAATTTCGAGCTGAACGTTTTCAAGCCGGTCATGATTTTCAATTATTTGCACTCGGTGGAATTGCTGGCCGATTCCTGCAACAGCTTTGTGGACCACTGTATCGCCGGCATTGAAGTGAATCGCGAGCAGATTGACCGCTACGTACGGAACTCCCTGATGCTGGTCACGGCGCTGGCGCCGAAGATCGGTTACGACAACGCCGCCAAAGTGGCCAAGACCGCGCACCACGAAGGCACCAGCCTTCGAGAAGCGGCGCTCAAGCTGGGGCTCATTTCCGCGGAAGACTTCGACGCGTTGGTCAAAGCGGAAGACATGACGCATCCGTGAGTAACTCACTAACAAGTGTGTTCCGTATGCGCTCTATCTTGTGCCGCGGCAGATTCACGAGGTTCTCTCGTCTGTCGCTCTGGACGGTCCTCTCTTGCCTTGTCTTTGCAAGAATCGGGTGCTGCCAAGTACTCGACGAGTTGACATCGCAAGGTAGGTCTGTGCTCAAGGGCTTGAGTCTAACTCCCGAAATGATTCCACTCGTCGAAGAAAACGCCGAAAAGGGCGACGCGAAGGCGCAATACGTTCTTGGATGGATATATTTCATCGGAGAGCCAGTTGCGAAGAGAAACGACAAAGCTACGAAGTGGATGACCAAGGCTGCAACACAGAATGTTCCGTATTCACAAACCCAGCTCGGCATGATGTACCTCACCGCGAAGGATGTGACGGGAAACTATGCCTTCGCAAGAGATTGGCTCCTAAAAGGAGCTGCGCGCAACGAAGCGGATGCTCTCAACGCTCTCGGAGTGATGTATTCACAGGGCCTCGGGGTAGAAACAAATGGCGCCGAGGCGATCAAGTACTTTCGTCAGGCAGCGGACGCCGGCTTCGCCAACGCGCAATACAATCTGGGTTACCAATACGCCAGCGGGAAACTTGTTCCGAAAGACGCCAAGGAAGCGGCCAAGTGGTTTCAGGTGGCCGCAAAACAGGATCACGTCCGTGCGACCTATTCTTTAGGCGTCCTGTATCGAGACGGCCAAGGATTGCCCCAAGACTATGCAGAAGCCTTCCGGCTATTTCAAATTGGCGCGGAAAAGCATCGCTTTGCTCCAGCTCAACACAATTTGGGAGCGCTGTATTACGAGGGAAAGGGTGTTTCCGAAGATCTGATATTGGCCTATATGTGGTTCAGCCTCGCAGCGGAGGCGGGATTTGAGCCAAGCCAGAAGCGGCTCCCGACAATCCGTGAGAAGATGACGCCCGTCCAAATTACTGAAGCCCAACAACGGGCAGAAGACTTGACCAAGTCTCACACGACTCAACAGTAAGGAATACCGACGATGCGACTAACGGCTCACGTTCTCGCCGCCATACTTGGAATCGCCTCGTTGACTCCGGCGCTCAATGCGCAGCAGGCGGCGCACACGCTCAAGGCGACGCCGAAGACTGTGGCTTATGGCTATTACGACGCCAAGGCGGCGCCGGTGCTGCGCGTTAAGTCCGGCGACGTTGTTGAGATCCAGACTTTGATTACATCGACGCCGAAGAGGTTGGAGGAAGCGGGCGTGGCTCCCGCCGACGTGGAGCAATCGCT
The DNA here is from genome assembly GCA_963819745.1 of uncultured Acidobacteriota bacterium. Lineage (GTDB taxonomy): Bacteria > Acidobacteriota > Terriglobia > Acidiferrales > UBA7541 > Acidiferrum. The sequence continues at coordinate 248,451 of CAWFXG010000009.1, forward strand.
GCGCGACATTGTTACGCAGGTGACCGACAAGGGTCCCGGCGGGCATATTCTTACCGGGCCGGTGTACATCGAGGATGCGCAGCCCGGCGACGTACTGGAAGTGCGCATCCAGAAAATCCGGCTCGCGATTCCTTACGCGTACAACACGTTCGGGCCCGGCCGGGGCTATTTGCCGGACGATTATCCGTACGCAAAAATGAAAATCATTCCGCTGGACGAGCAGCGCATGGTGGCGCACTTCGGGCCGGGCATCGAAATCCCGCTGCATCCGTTCTTCGGCAGCATGGGCGACGCGCCGCCGGAAAGCGCCGGGCGGTTCAACAGCGCTCCACCGTGGATCATGGCCGGCAATCTGGACAACAAGGACCTGGTCGCCGGAGCCACACTATATATTCCGGTGCACGCACACGGAGCGCTTTTTGAAGTGGGCGACGGCCACGCCGGACAGGGCGACGGCGAAGTGGACATCACCGCGCTGGAAACTTCGCTGGTCGGTACTTTTCAATTCATCGTGCGCAAGGATATGCACCTGAAGTGGCCACGGGCGGAAACGCCCACGCACTACATCACCATGGGCCTGAACGACGACCTGAACGCCTGCGCCACACTGGCTGTGCGCGAGATGATCGACTTCCTGGTCACCGAAAAGCATCTTTCCCGCGACGATGCCTACATGCTGTCCAGCGTGGCCGCCGACCTGCACATCACCGAGCTGGTGGACGGGAACAAAGGGGTGCACATGATGCTGCCCAAATCCATCTTCACTTCGCCGAAGTAAAACGAAGATAAAAAGGCGCGACACCCCTCTCGCGGTGAAACGTTTGTTGCATTGCGACGCGCGAAAGAATATCTTCAGCCTCCAAAGCGTTGCCCAAATGCCAAAAAAGAAAGGCCGACGACCGTGAAGACGCGTTCCTTGTGTTTCCGAATCATGCTGTGGTGCGCAGCCATGCTGCCGATGTTTGCCGCCGCGAATTTGCGCGCGCAGGAAAAAGAAAAGAAGGAGGCGGCTGCATCTTTGCCGGCACCTTTCGCTCCCAAAGCCGCGGATGGAAAGAAATTGTTCACGGCGCTGGACACGCTGAAGGTGCGCGCGGTGGGCGGCTTCGCGTTTGCGCCAGGTGCATCGCTGGAAGTATCGCCGGATGGCAGCCGGGTGGCGTACACCGTCACGGAAAACAACATGGACAAGCCGGAGAGCTGGAAGCACAACACGCAGGTGTGGGTGGTGGCGGTGAATGGAGGTGCGGCGCGGCAAATGACGCGCGGCGAGCATGACGCGCGATCGGCGCACTGGTCGCCGGACGGGCAGAACATCGCGTTTCTTTCGGCGCGCACGAAAGAGACCGAGCCGCAGGTATGGATGATGGCCGCAGATGGCGGCGAAGCGTGGGAGGTGACGACGCACAAGGGCGGCGTGAAGGATTTCCGGTTCGCGCCGGACGGCAAGGCGCTTCTGGTTCTGGCCGCCGACCAGCCGGACGCCAAGGAAGAAGAGAAGCACAAGAACAAGGACGACGCGGTGGTGGTGGATCACAATTTGAAGATGACGCACATCTGGACGTTGGACCTGGAAAAGAAGGAGGAGAAGCGCGTGACGGAGGGCGAGTTCACGGTGAGCGACGCGCGATGGTCGCCAGACGGGAAGCAGATCAGCTTCACCTCCGCGCCGACGCCGCAGCCGAACGTGACCAGCCAATCCACGGTGTGGGTGGTGGAGGTGGCCTCCGGGCAGAAGCACAGGATGGGCGAGGAAGGAATGTATACGAATACGGCGCGATGGTCGCCGGACGGAAAATGGCTGGCGTACCTGGGAAACAAGGGCATCGGGCCGATTCACCAGATTTATCTGTACGTGGCGCCAGCAGCGGGTGGAGCGGCGCGCTGCCTGACCACCGGGTTTGAGCGAAACGCGGGAGTTCCGCGATGGTCGCCGGACGGGAAGGCGATTTATTTTTCCACGGAAACGTATGAGGACGAGGAAATATACGCGACGGACGTTGCGGCGGGCGCGACCAAGCAACTGACCAAGCAGGGTGGGGTACTGGCGCTCGGCGACATCGCGGGCGATGGAAAGACGGCGATCGTAACCCTCAGCGACGGCACGCACCCGGCGGAAATTTACCGGCACGACCTCGCTTCCGGCCAGCAGAAGCGGCTGACGGACCACAACGCGTGGCTGAACGAATATTCGCTGGGCGCGACGGAGGTGGTGAAGTGGAAGAGCAAGGACGGCACGGAAATCGAAGGAGTGCTGACCAAGCCGGTGGGCTTTACCGCCGGGAAAAAATATCCGCTGCTGCTGAATCCGCATGGAGGGCCGACCGGCGACTCGCACAACGACTTCAATTCGCAGGAGCAGGTGTTCGCGGCGAACGGGTACCTGGTGCTGGAGCCGAACTTCCGCGGGTCCACGGGGCGCGGCGAAAAATTCACGCAAGCCAACCGCAAGGACTGGGGCAAGGGCGACTACGAGGATGACATCACCGGCGTGCAGGCGCTGGTGGACCGCGGGCTGGCGGATTCCGAGCGGCTGGGAGCGGTGGGCTGGTCGTACGGCGGGTACATGACCATGTGGATTTTGACGCAGACGAATATGTTCAAGGCGGTATCGCCGGGCGCGGGGCTGCCGAATCTGTACTCGGTGTATTCGCAGACGGATATCCCGTTGTACCTGAACTGGTTCATGGGCGACAAAGCACCGTGGGAAGACGAAGCGGGTTACTGGGATCATTCAGCGATGAAGTACATCAACCAGGTGAAGACACCGACGCTGCTGCTGCACGGCGAGTCGGACACGCGGGTGCCGCTGGCGCAATCGAAGGAGTTTTACCGGGCGCTGGTGGAACGGAAAGTGCCGGTGGAGTTCGTGACCTATCCACGCGAGGAACATGGATTCACGGAGCCGCGACACGAACTGGACCGCACGCGGCGGTACCTGGAGTTTTTCGGAAAATATTTGAACAATCCGGCAGTGACGGAGGCGAAAGAGTAGAGAGACGGGTCATTTGCCGGATGACGGGTCATCGTGACAGGGTGGCCGGGGGCGCGGCACAGGCGGGAACGCAACGGCTTGAGAAGGAGTACGATGGCGCTCGCTGGGTATCGTTGCAAAGGACGTGACGAATGAGCCGTTCCACTTGGACTTTACTGCCGTTGTTGGCGCTGTTGGCCTTGCTCGGGGCGCCCGTGGCGTTCTCGCAGACAACCGTGCCGGACTGGTGCAAGCCGCTGCCACGCCCGGAATACAAAGCGCTGGAGCGCGTCACGATGAGCGATCCGTGGTTTGAAGTGTATAAAGTGCGACCGGGAGTGTTTGCCATCTACGAGCCGCACCAGGCCGAAGAAACCATCGGGTACCTGATCCTGGGCACAAAGCAAGCGACCTTGTTCGACACGGGAATGGGCATCAGCGACGTGAAGAAGGTCACCGCGGAATTGACCAAGCTTCCGATTATCGTTTTGAACTCTCACACGCATGACGATCACGTCGGCGGCAACTGGCAATTCGAGACGGTGTACGGCATGGACACGGATTTCACGCGGAACAATGCGAAAGGCTCGCGGGAAGACGCGCAGGCGGAAATCACTCCGGATCAGATCTGCGGCGAGTTGCCGAAAGGGTTCGACCCGAAAACGTACGTCACCAAGCCGTGGCACATTGCGAAATTCATCCACGAGGGCGAGAAGGTTGATCTGGGGGGGCGCACCATTGAAGTGATCTCGACTCCCGGGCACACTCCCGACGCGATATGCCTTCTCGATCACGCCAATGGTTTGCTGTTCACCGGCGACACCTACTATCCCGCGCCGATCTGGCTGTTTCGCCCGGAGACTGATCTCGATGCGTATGTCGCTTCGGTGAAACGGCTGGCCGCGCTCGCTCCGCAAGTCAAGCTGGTTCTGGGAGCGCACAATATTCCGGTCGCTGAACCTTCCGTGTTACCGCGACTGGTGGCGGCGATCCAGGCGGTGCGCGCGGGCAAAGGCACGGTGAAGCCCGAAGGAGATGGCAAAGCGGTTCATACCTTCGATGGCTTCTCGTTCCTGATGAATTTCTAGGCGGGCCGCACCGATCCGGCGGGCTTCCGTTACGATAGAGCCATGAAGGGCGTGCGTATTCGTCTGGCCCAACCCGCGGATCGCCCCGCGCTGGCGCGGCTGTGCCATGCGCTTTGGCCGGAATCGCCGGAGGAGGAATTTTCCGCGGAACTGGAACCGGTGCTGGCGGGAAATCCACCGGGCAAGCTGCCGGTGGTGTATTTTGTGGCGCACGCTGCAAAGAAATCTGAGGAGGACGCCGCGGCGGCGCTGGTTGGGTTCGTGGAAGTTGGCTTGCGTTCGCATGCGGACGCTTTCAATCCAGCGTTTCCGGTGGGGTACGTGGAAGGCTGGTACGTAGTGGAGGAACATCGCCGCCGCGGGATCGGCGAACTGCTCGTGGAGGACGCCGAAGATTGGGCCCGCGCCCAGGGCTGCTCGGAGATGGCGTCGGATGCGCAACTGCACAACGAGCTTTCGCAGCGCGTGCACCAATCGCTGGGTTACCGGGAGGTTGAGCGCGTGGTGCTGTATCGGAAGCCGTTGCGGTAGCTTCGCGAGGTTTCCCGCGGACCGGCTTGCGCGTTCGATTCTAGCCCTGCGGGCAACCTGATGCGCTTTCGCTTTTCCATCGCGGCCGGCTTCGCGCTTGCTGTGCTCCCGGCTTGGGTGCCGGACACCGCTCGCCCGCAGCCGCGCGAAAAAACCACCTGGAACTACGACGGCGGCGTGCTGATGCAAACCAATGGCTCGTTTCCGGACGGACCGTGCTTTCGCATTTCCGGACGGGTCCTTGCGCCGGAATTTTTCGAGAATCTGAAGCGAGTGGACACGACAGACGGAACGGTGTACCGCCGAGCCGGGCAAACCGTCAAGGAATTTCCGCAGCAACTGGTTCTTGCTTTCGTTGTTTACGATCACTACGATGCGACTTGCCCGCCGCGGCCCGACCCCGCGAGCGGTCCACCGCGGCTGCTCACGCGGGCGCTGATGAGCTCCCTGCGTTTGTCGTTGTACTGGAAGCAGGGCGTGGATTTGCATCCCATTGAAAACGTGCACGCGAAATTTTTTTCCGTCGATCCGGCGCTGGCGAGGCCGGTGGGACATCTGGAAGATCCGCCGGAGCGGTTCATCTGGTCGTATGAATTCGTGATTCCGAGCGCGGGGGTGCCGCTGACGGACAGCCTGGTGCTTATTTTGCGCACGCCGGACGGGCGGATGGCAGCGCGGGTTGCGGCGCGGTTGTGACTCTGACAACGCGATATCACTACACTTGTACGAATTCATGTTCGTACCTGAATGATTTCAGGGGGTTCGAAGGAAATGGCAAGTAGTCGAATCTTCAGTTCAATTTGCGCGACGACGTTCGTGTTTGCCTTCGCCCTAGTGCCTCATCTCAGGTCGGTGCCTCAGAGGGACACGCACATTCCTAATGCTGGTTTCGTCCCGGACGCCCAGACGGCGGTTCGCATCGCGGAGGCGGTCATCGTCCCCATTTATGGCGATGCGTTGCTTCAGAGGGAAAAACCACTCGCCGCGGAATTGAAGGAAACCGGTGTATGGGTTGTGCGAGGTAGTCCGCCTCCTGACGCCCTAAAGGCTGGCTGGCGCGGTGGAGTGGTGCTAGTAGAGATATCGAAGGCATCGGGATGCATTTTGCGGGTTACCCACCCGAAATGATCGCTTAACTGAGATGAATGTGCCCGCAGCCGACGACGCCAAACGGACGGAAGGGATGCACCACCCGCCATGCAACTAACGACGTTAATACCTCTCCGAGTTATCGTCATCGGTTTGCTTGGCGGATCTTTTGCCATCTTCGCCAACATGCTTTCATTCATCATGATCGGCAAAATAAACGAGCGCGTGGCCGAAAGCGAGCGAATCTCCTACTTCTGGTGGGGCACCGAAGTTCGAAGGCGATTTAAACAACTCTATCCAGCAAGTAAACTCGCCTTATTGGCAGATATCTGCTTAGGCCTGACGGTAGTCAGTTTTCTGCTCTTGATTAGGTTCTGGGTATTCACGAACTAGTCCGTCTGGCAACAAATGGAATTTGGCGTGGGCAATAGGCCGGCGCACGAATGGCTTCGGGTGCGGCAAGCCTTCTGCTCTGTGGGTTCGGAGTGTGACGTGCGCGCTCCTAGGTGTCTCATGGCGGCAGTTTAGGGTGTCCCAGGGTCCTGTACTCGACCTGTCCAAAAATTAGCCATACGGTCAGTAGCGGGTACTATTACCGGCTTCTATCGTGGCTGTTGAGAGTGCACGGCAGACTTCTCCCCCCTTTCCTCTGCCTCGCTTGGAAAAACAGATGCGCCTTGAGGAGGGCTTGTGAGGAAGGTTATCGGAATTCTGTCGTTGTTGTTCTTTGCGGCGCTGCCGCTTGCGGCGCAAACGCCGCTGCCGATTCGCGTGAAGTGCGGAGGCCCGGCTTTCACAGATTCCAAGGGTCAATTGTGGCAAGCCGATTTCGGGTACAACGGCGGCCAGACCAGCCCGGTGACGGGCACGGTTGCCGGAACCACGGATCCGGGAATTTTTCAGCTGGGACGCTGGGGCGACTCCACCGCGACGCCGCTGACCTATACGTTTCCGGTGGCGAACGGCGCTTACCACGTAAATCTCTATTTCGTCGAATTGAACACGCCGGAGCAGAAAACGGGCGCGCGGGTATTCAACGTGAAGATGCAAGGCACCGCGGTGTTGTCGAAGCTGGACGTTTTCGCCGCAGCGGGCGCGAACAACGCGTTGATCAGGGGCACAGATGTGACCGTGAGCGACGGCAAGCTGCAGATCGAGTTCGACAATATCGTGGATCACGCCAAAGTGCAGGGCATCGAGATCACGCAGACTTCTTCGGCTCCGGAACTGGATTTGAGCTTTACGTATCCGGACGGCACTCCCGTGGATGGGACATTGAATTACACGGTGGCGACTTCGCTGCTGAAGCTCGGAGGAAGCAAACCGCTGGACCATGGGAAGGCGGCCGCAATGCTGTATGGAGGGCCGCAGATTCTGGGGCTGGCCGGACAATTTCAACTGGACCTGAACCTGATCGATGCCACCGGCCGGACGTTGTGGCAGGTGGGCATGACCATGAATCCGACGAACGTGAACTTCGGGGCGGTGCAGAGCTCCGCGCTGAATGTGATCGTGCAGAAAAACTAGGCTGATTTGAGCATCGGATGCCGGTGATGGAACACGTCACCGGCATTTTGCATTTTCACCGACAACTCAAACCCAATCAGAGCCGCGGCGAGGCTTGCGCTTTGTTTTTCCACCCAGGCGAGGTACTCTCCACGAAACGTTTGCGAACGAACTGGAAAGGAAACCCGGCGCGGTGGATAAACGACAATTCCTGAAAACTTCCGGCGCGTTTCTGGCCGCTTCGATGTTGCCGCGAATCAGCGCGGGCGAACCGCAAAGCGAGCCGCGAACGAATTGGGCGGGAAACTATACTTACACGGCAGAGCGGCTGCTGGAACCTTCGACGCTTGAAGAAGTGCAGGAAGCGGTGAAGAAAGCGAAGACCATCAAGGCGCTGGGTGCGCGGCATTCCTTCAACGGAATCGCGGACAATCCGGAAATGCAGATCTCGCTGAAGAATCTGCAGCAAATGAGCGTGGATGCGCAGGCGCGCAAAGTGACGGTCGGGGCGGGAGTGCGCTACGGGCAACTGGCGCCGTACCTGGACGAGCAGAGATTCGCGCTGCACAACCTGGCGTCGCTTCCGCACGTGTCGGTGGCGGGAGCGTGCGCTACGGCGACGCACGGATCGGGAAGCCGAAACGGAAACTTGTCGACAGCGGTGACGGGAATGGAAGTGGTGACGGCGGACGGGCGGGTGATTACGCTGGAGCGGGAAAAGGACGGAGAAAGATTTCGCGGAGCGGTCGTGGGACTGGGAGGGCTCGGCGTAGTGACCAAGGTCACGCTGGAGGTGCAACCGACGTTCCAGATGAAACAGGTGGTGTACGAGAACCTGGCATTCACGCAACTGGAGAAACACCTGGAGGAGATTTTCGCGACGGGTTACAGCGTGAGCCTGTTTACGGACTGGCAGAAACACCGCGCGACGCAAGTGTGGATCAAGAGCAAGGTGGATAAAACGGATACGGGCAAGATTGCGCCCGACTTTTTCGGCGCGACGGCAGCGACCAAGAAACTGCACCCGCTGGCGGGGCATTCAGCGGAAAACTGCACGGAGCAAATGGGAATTCCCGGCCCGTGGTACGAGCGCATGCCGCACTTCCGGATGCAATTCACGCCGAGCAGCGGCGCGGAGCTGCAAACGGAATATTTTGTGCCGCGCGACCAAGCGTACCCGGCGATCCTGGCGGTGGAAGAGCTGCGGGACAAAGTGACGCCGCACCTTTTCATCACGGAGTTGCGAGCGATCGCGGCGGACGAATTGTGGATGAGCCCATGCTACCAGCGGCCATCGCTGGCGATTCATTTTACGTGGAAGCCGGAATGGGTGGAGGTGAGGAAGCTGCTGCCGCAGATCGAAGAAAAACTGGAGCCCTTCCAAGCGCGGCCGCACTGGGCAAAATTATTCACGATCCCGGAAGCGCGACTGAAGCAGCTCTATCCGAAAATGAACGCTTTCCGGGGAATGCTCGGGGAGTACGACCCGCAGGGAAAATTCCGCAACGGGTATCTGAACACGAATATTTACGGCGCGTAGCGTGCCGGCCGGTTCGAGCGAAGCAGGAGAGCGAGCGGGACTCAGCCCATGGAGTTGAATTTTTCCGGCTCGATCTTGTAAAGCACGCGGACTTCGCCGGGCTGGCGATAGGGATACTCGGGGTTGCCGAGATATTTTTTCGACAGATTATTGATGTGCTCGTCGGCGCCGTTCTGGGTGATTTCGACGACCTTGCCGCGAATTTCCATATAGCGATAGGGATTTTCCGGATCCTGTATTTCCAGGGACACGCGCGAATCGCGGCGCATGTTCTTGTCTTTTACGCGGCCTAGAGCGGAATTGACGCGAAGGTGCTTGCCATCGAAGTCGACCCACACCGGGGTGACCTGCGGGCTGCCGTCTTTCATTAACGTGCCCAAGTGGGCGAACGCTTTTTTCTGAAGCAGATCGGCGTATTTTTCGGGTAAAGCTGCTGCCATGGGGACCTCCAAGACTGCGTGCGTTGAAACCCTTGTAACTCTACCACCGCAGCAAAAACGGCGCATCCCCGCTGCAGCGAAGGGGCAACCGGAATCAGCGGAAAAGGGGCCGCAAGCCCTTGTCGAGAATGTCTGAGACATCGACGCCGGTGGTTTCGCGAAAGATTGCCGGCAACTCGTCGATGCGGAAAGCGCGGCGATTGCGATCGCTCCAGCCGAGAAGAAAGCGTAGAGCGTCCCGCAAGGACTTGGTGCCTCCGGTTTGGGAGCGGATGCGATCATCCATTTCCGCGGCCAGCAACGAACCGCGCGTGAAGAGATTCATACCAAAACGGAAGTCGTCCGCATACAGAAACGAGCCTTCGCGAGAGAGCTCGACCAGAGACATCTTGCGGATGAAGTCAGGAGCTTCGTCCAGAATGCCGCGCAGGGCAGCCAGACTGCGCTCCCGGTATTGAGCTGCTTGCGGCGGCGGGAGAGGTTCGGCGAGAGCCATGATCGCGGCGTAACGCGCGAAACCCTCGTGGAACCAGATGGCATCCATGATCGGCGCCGCTTCCCACTGAAACGGAAGATAGCCGACACCGTAAGCGTGCTTGGGAATCCAGGAATGGGCCATGTGATGAGCGAAGTTGAAGCGATGCGACTCGCGCAAGCGTTCGGCGGGCTGAGCGGTGAGCGCGTAGCTAGTTTCGAGGCAGAAGGTGCCGCTGTTGAGATGCTCCATGCTGAAGTTGTATTCGTGGCGGGAAGAAAGCGGGTGAAGGTACTCGACGACGACGCTGTAGGAAGTGAAAGGCACTTTGCCGAAGTAGGCGACGACGCGATCCAGAGCATCGCGGGCAAGCGCGGCATCCTGGGAGAGGTCCGCTTCGACTTCGGAATAGACGGCGAGAAAAAGTGGAGGGTTACCGTCGACGCGCTGGAATTGCGCTTTCGGGCCCAGAATGATTTGCGAGTCGGCAAGTTCATAGTAGTTCGCGGCATTCACAGCGAGCTTGGCAAGGGCGGGCGGAAAGCGCGGCGCGAGGGTGGAGAACACCGGCCAAGCGGCGGGAGCGGAAATTTCCAGGCGAATCGGATCGTCTTCGCGATGCTCGAGGAAAGCGAAGATGGAGTAACCGAGAAGGCCCGCATAGCCATCGCGGATTTTGGAACTGTCCGCACCGGACAGAATTTCGCGCTCCATGCGAGCGACGTCTACATCGTATTGGACGCGAGAAACGCGATCACCCGCCTGGCCGATACGCCAGCGAGGGCCGAGGTCCTGGCACTTCACGTCGAGAGGAGATCCGTCCGCTGAAAGAGCGCGAAGGTTGGCTACGAATGGATCGTACGGGCGGATGGCATAACCGCCAGGGACGGTGCGAGGCATGATGAACACAAGAGGCGCGGAAGAGGAAGGGAGATCGAGGGTCACGTGAACCATGGCAGGCGTGGATAAATCGTAGCGGAGAGAGTAAGTGATCTGGCCGGTTGCGCGAGACGCGGCTGCTAGACACAGAAGCACGAGAAAAAGGTGAGCGGACTGGCGGTGGAGGGCGCGACCGAGCAGGAAAGGGAAACGAGCCAGGTTATTCATAGAAGTTATTCATAGAGGATCAGAAACCGGTATCGGGTCAGGTCAAACGCGTTTCCGGAATTGCGCCGCGAATGACCAGCGGAGCGCCAGTGAGTTCCTGAACTTCGCTGGGAGTCCAACCGGGAGCGACTTCGCGCAGGAGCAAGCCGGAAGGGGTAACGTCCACAACGGCGAGGTCGGTGACGATGGTATCGACGCAAGCGAGGCAAGTAAGCGGATAAGTGCACTCGCGCACAATTTTTGGCGAGCCTTCCCTGGTGGTGTGCTCCATGCAGACGATGAGACGCTTGGCTCCGGAAGCGAGATCCATGGCGCCGCCGATACCGCCGGAACCTTTGGCGCCGGGAATTTTCCAGTTGGCGAGGTCGCCTTTTTCGGAGACTTGAAAGCCGCCGAGCACGGCGACGTCCAGGTGGCCTCCGCGAGACATGAGGTGCGCATCGGCTTGATGAAAGAAAGAAGCGCCGGGAACGAGAGTCACGGGAACTTTCATGGCGTCGACGAGATCGAAGTCTTCCTCGCCGGGAGACGCGCGGCGGCCCATGCCCAGGATGCCATTTTCACTGTGGAAATGGACGGTAAGATTTTGCGGCAGATGGTCGGCGATGAGGTTCGGGATGCCCCAGCCGAGATTGACGTAGGCGCCTTCGGGCAATTCCAGCGCGGCGCGGCGAGCAATCTGTTCGCGAGTGAGACGGGTGTCAGCCGGCATAGCGGATGCCTTTCGCTTGCACAATGCGATGCACAAAGATTCCGGGAGTGACGACGTTGGCGGGATCGATGGAGCCGACGGGAACGATTTCGTCCACTTCGACGATGGTGGTATTGGCGGCCATGGCCATGATGGGATTGAAATTTCGAGCGGCGAGACGGTAGGTCAGGTTACCAAGGGCATCGGCGCGCTGAGCCTTGATGAAGGCGAAATCGCCGCGGATGGGTTGCTCAAGAATGCAGCGGGTACCGTCGATAACGCGTTCTTCCTTTCCGGCAGCGATTTCGGTACCGACGCCGACGGCAGTGTAAAACCCGAAGAGGCCAGCGGCTGCGGCACGCATGCGTTCGCAGAGAATTCCCTGAGGAACGAGCTCCAAGGTAACTTTTTTGGCGGCGAACTGCTCCTGAAAATGGTTGGAGTGCGGGCCGGGAAACGACGCCATGACGTGACGGATGCGGCCTTGCTGGAAAAGCAGGCCGAGTTCGCCTTCGCGAGTGCCGCAATTGTTGCTGACGGCGGTAATGTCCCGAGTGCCTTTCCGGGAAAGCGCCTGGATCAAGTTGTTGGGAAATCCGGCGCCACCAAATCCTCCGAAGAGGATTCGCGCGCCGTCGGGAATACCAGCAACGGCGGAATCGGCATCCGGATAGATTTTCGATTTCATGCTTCGGCGGTAAAAGACATTAGCACGCCACAGCCCGGCGAGCCGAGCGCTGGGGGACGGAGAGACGCGCGGCAATGTCCGCCTGGCGGAGCCATTGTCCGGTGCGGGTATCGCCGAGGTCGAGAGACAAGAGCGCGCGAAGATCGGCTTCGTCGTCGACATCCATGGCGATCCGAGGGTTGCGGCGGTCGAAGATCGCAGCACCGGCGAGGCGAGCTTCCTGGCAATGTTTGGCAAAGCTGCCGGAACCGAAATGCGATGGAAAAAGAGTGGGCGGGGTGCGGAGAATGGCGTTGGTGCCGGTACCATCGCGGGAAGGGACAATGATCAGCCGAGGGAGAGGCGACTTCGAGAGCGAGCAGTTCATCGATGTCGGCAGGAGTGATCAAAGGCAGATCCAGGGGAAGGCGGAGCACAGAAGTGATGCCGAGTTCCCGGCAGTGGGCGGACGCAGCGTCAACGGAAAAGCTTTCGGAAATTTGGCGTTCTTCGCGAAGGACTTCCCAGGCATTTTGTTCCGCGGCCTGGATGACCGGCGGGTAATTGGTTACGACGAAAATGCGATCGGCGCGTCGAACACCTTGTATGGCCCGGAGAGTGTCCGCCAGCATGGCGCATGCAAAATCGAAGCGCTCCTGGGGAGTAAGGATCGGGGCGAGACGCTGCTTGGCGTTGCGGAGATCTTTTACCGGGAGGAGAACGGCGCGCATGGCGAGGAGCTAATACGCTCCTTCGATGTAGGACAGGTGGCGCGCGGACGAAGCCAAACGAAGTTCAGCGGGCGGCGCAGCAGAGTCGGATCGGCAGGCGCCGAAAACCTGACGCAGTTGGTAGGTGGTGCCGCGCTCCGCGGGGATGCGACCGATGGAACGAATCCGGCGGCGAAATTCTTCCGGAGATCGACGTATTCACCGAAATTTGCGCCGGCAGCCTTGGAGATGCTTTCTTCCATGAGGGTTCCGCCAAAATCGTCCGCGCCGGCGTTGAGGCAGGCGAGAGAAAGGTCCAGACCGAGCTTGACCCAGGAGACTTGAATGTGGGGAATGGCAGCCGTGAAGGAGGAGACGGGAAAGCGCGTGGACGCGAAGATGTTCTTCGACAGCGGCACCGGGGCGAGCGCCACCATGACGATAGAGACGCGTTTTTTCGTGAATGAAGCCGAGAGGAACGAATTCGGTGAAACCTCCAGTGCGTTTCTGGATGGAACGGAGCAGCAAGAGATGGCGGACCCAATCGGCGGGGTCCTCCACGTGGCCGTACATCATGGTGGAGGTAGAAGGGATGCCGAGTTCGTGCGCCGCGGTGATGATCTCCACCCAGCGCGCGACGGGCAGTTTGTTGGGGCTGAGCTCGCGGCGAACGCGATCGTCGAGAATTTCGGCAGCGGTGCCGGGAATGCTGCCGAGACCTTCGTCTTTCAGCATCGGCAGATAGTCGAGGAGAGGCATGCCGGTCTTTTCAATGCCGTAGGAAATTTCCATGGGGGAAAAAGCATGCACATGCAAGGCGGGGATGGCGCGCTTGATGGCGCGAAGGATGTCGCGGTAGAAGAATCCGTCGAGATCGCGCGGCAACCCGCCCTGGATGCAGACTTCGGTGGCGCCGGCGTCCCAGGCTTGCTGAGCTTTGCGGACGACATCCGAAGGAGAGAGCGAGTAGGCGTCGGGAGCGTTGGGGCCTTTGCCGAAACCGCAGAAGCTGCAGCCGACGAAGCAGACGTTGGTAAAATTAATGTTGCGATTGACAACGTAGGTTAAGGTGTCGCCCACGGTCTTGCGGCGGAGATCGTCCGCGGCAGCGACCAGCGCGGGCAGCGCGGAAGAGGGCGTGGTAGCAAGACGAAGGGCCTGGTCAAAGGTGAGATCTTGTCCAGCAGCCACCTGTTGGAGGAGCGGCGAGAGTTCCGAAGCGGCAGTGGCATCAGGATCGGTAGTGGTGAAGGCGCAGGAATGAGCGGCGGAGGAAGCGGCGGTAGGTGATGGGTGCTGCGTCGGATTCATATAAGCGATCCCGTTCTGATGCCTAGGCTGGGGCAAGGTAAAGCGTAACTCAGGAGCGGCCCGGAGACCAGACACTCGGGATGCGTTAATTGCCGGCGGGAATGGTGGCGAGGGCAGGAGCGCGTGGGCTAGCATTAGAACCGTGGACGGACCCATGACACGGAAGACCTGGATACTGCTGGCGGTGGTGATCATCGCAGGAGTGGCGATTGCGACGGGCGTATCCTTGCTGCATGACGGCCTGAGCGCGAGGGCGAAGCCCACGGGGCTGGAGACGATGTTGGCCCGATACGCACTGCAACTGGCGGTGCCCGCGAATGCCAAGGCGTTGCACAATCCGGTAGCGGAAACCGAGGAAAACCTGAAAGACGGACGAGTGCACTTTGCGGATCACTGCGCAACGTGCCACGCGAACGACGGCAGCGGAGACACCATGCTGGGGCGAGGAATGTATCCGAAGCCGCCGGACCTGCGGTTGCCGGAAACACAAAGGCGGACGGATGGCGAACTTTTCTGGATCATCGAGAACGGCGTGCGTTTTACGGGAATGCCGGGATTCGGCGGAGGGCACGGATCGGAAGAAGACAGCTGGAAACTTGTGCTATTTCTGCGACGGCTGCCACAATTATCGCCGGAGGAAAAACTCGGGATGGAGCACTACAACCCGAAGGGGCCGGAAGAACGGGACGAAGAAAAGGAGGAAGACGATTTTCTGAGAGGTGGCGCGGTGCAACAGAAAGCGGCGCCGGAGCATCATCATTAAGACAAGCTGCATACGGGCGTAGGGAGAAGAACCATGAGATTACGATTGCTGGGAACACTGGCGCTGACCGCAATGTTTGCGGCAGGGGCCTGGGCGCACGGCGACAAGAAGCACGTTGTCGGCACTCTGGAGAAAGTGAATACGGATTCCGTGGTGGTGAAGACTGCGGATGGCAAGTCGGTGGAAGTGAAGCTGGCGGCAGCGACGATGTACGTGAGCCGAGACGGCAAGGCCGCGAAACTCTCGGACCTGACAGCGGGAGAACGGGTGGTGATTCATGCGACGCCGAACGGGGAGACGCTGACGGCGGACGAGATCAAATTTTCGCCACCGGGAACGACCGCAGGAAAAACCAAGGAATAATTTTCATTGACGCAAAGCTGGACAGGTCAATCCTGGACCAGATGGCAGGAGTGCGTCTTCACAACAGCCCAAACTTTCTTTTGAGGCGCAAGCTCCAGGGCGCGAACCGCGCCGGGAGTTACATGAACGGCCAAGGACGCGCCGCAATCCACTTGCAGCAAAACCAGTGAGCCACGCTGCTCGATCGAGATAATTTTGCCTTCCAGAATATTGCGGGCGCTCAGACCGCGAGGAGGCTCCGCGGCGATCAGAATGTCTCCGGCGCGCACGGCGATTCGGACGCGATCGCCTGGGGCGACGTGGTAGAGGGGTACCTCGATCTCAGTGGAGCCGGGCGTGAGGCGGACACGCATGACCCCATCGTCAGGGCGCAGATCGAGCACAACGGCTTCCAGTAAATTCTCGAAGCCGGAAGCATGAGCCAAGCGAGAGCGGCACGGCGCGTCCAGAACCTGACGCGGATCACCACTGCCGACGACACGGCCATTTTCGAGAACGATGAGGCGGTCACCCAGAACGTCCACCTCCTCGCGATTGTGAGTGACGTAGAGGATGGGGATGTTGCGTTGGGAATTCCAGACACGAAGATCGTTCATGATCGAGGACTTCCAACCGGCGTCGAGGCCAGTAAGAGGCTCGTCGAGCAAAAGCAACTGCGGCTGGGTAACGAGAGAACGAGCGAGGGCGACGCGCTGCTTTTCTCCGCCGGAAAGTTCGCCGGGCTTGTGGGAGCGAAGCTTTTCCACGCGAAAAGCCTCCAGGATTTCAGCGACACGGCCATGCCGCTCGTTTGGGGGAAGGTCGAGAAGACCGTAGGCCACATTGGCTTCCGCGCTGAGGTGAGGAAACAGCGCAAGAGATTGAGAGACATAGGCAACGCGGCGGCGGCCCGGCGGCAAGTCGATGCCGAGCTGCGAATCAAACCAAGTGTCTTCGCCGAGAGCAATGGAGCCGGACTGGGGACGGAGGAGGCCAGCGACACAATCGAGAAGCGTGGATTTTCCGGCGCCGGAAGGACCGAAGAGGATGGTGACGCCGGAAGGAATGCCGATAGAGGCGTCGAGGACAAAGCGAGAGTCCGCGGAGCGGGAGTGCTGGAGCCGAATACGAGCGGCAAGCGCGGCTGAATTCATGGCGGCCATGGCAGGCGGACGGGCCGAGCGAAGCGGCGATTGACGCCGTAAACCAGAGCGAGAACCACAAATGAAAAGGCCAGAAGGGTCAAGGCCAATTGATTGGCCTGGGCGTATTCCAGGGATTGCACGTGGTCGTAGATAGCAATGGAGACGGTGCGAGTTTCGCCGGGAAGATTGCCGCCGACCATCAGGACAACACCAAATTCGCCAAGGGTGTGAGCAAAACTGAGAACGAACGCGGTGATGAGTCCGGGGATGGAGAGCGGAAGAATAATACGGACAAAGGCACGGAAAGGGCTGGCGCCGAGAATGGCTGAAGCCTGTAGAAGCTTGCGGTCGATGCTTTCGAAAGAGGCAACCAAGGGTTGAACGGCAAACGGGAGACTGTACAGGACAGAGGCGATGAGGAGGCCGGTAAAGGTGAAAGCCAGACCACGACCGAAAGCAGCTTGCCATAAATGGCCGAGGGGGCCGCGAGGTCCCATGGCGACCAGAACATAAAATCCGAGAACGGTGGGAGGCAAGACGAGGGGCAAGGCCACTACAGCTTCCAGGAGGAACTTGCCTCGCCATCGGGAGAAGGAGAGCCAATAGGCGAGCGGCAAGCCAATGATGAGAAGAATCCCCGAGACGGAAGCGGCAAGGCGAAGAGAGAGCAAAAGTGGTTGCATGAGCGCAATTCCCTGATCGATTACGGGCTGGGAGCGGAGGCCGGCGGCACGAATCCGTATTTCGCCAGCGCTTCGCGCCCAAGAGTGCTTTTTGCAAAGTCCAAGAATTTTTCGGCGTCTCCTCTGTTGCGAGACGATTTCAATACCACCGCAGCCTGCTCGATCGGCGGATGCGAGTCCGCGGGAATTTGCCACTCGCGGCCATTTTTCATGGCGGGCGAAAGCGCGAGAGAAAGCGCGATGATCCCGACTTGCGCGTTGGCGGACTGGACGAATTGAGCGGCCTGGGAAATGTCCTCGCCGAAAACGAGCCGAGACTGGACGGACTGGTACTTTCCCGCGTGGCGAAGAGCGGCGACAGCAGCGCGGCCGTAAGGGGCGTGAGCAGGATTGGCGATCGCGATCTTGCGCACGCGATCATCGAGGAGAACCTGCCAGCCGAGACGCGGGACGTCCAAAGGCGAATCGGCGGGAGCCCAGATGACGAGCCTGCCGACGGCATAGAGATAGAGAGTGGAGGAATCCGCCAGGCCGGAGGAAATGAGATTACGGGGGTACTCGCTGTCGGCGGAAAAGAACAGGTCGAACGGGGCGCCGTTCTGGAGTTGGGCAAAGAAGTTTCCACTGGAGCCGAAAGTGAGATTCACAGTGCGGCCGGTTTGCCGCTGATATTGCTGGACCAGATCGGTCAGGGCGAACGTCAAATCGGCGGCGGCGGCAACGGAAATAGCCTGCGACGGAGTGCTCGCGGGAAGACACGCCGCGAAGAGGAAGGCCAGCGGCAAAAGATGGCGAAGGATTCTCATGAGATGGTCCGTGGGAGTCACGATACGGCGCGAAGAAGCAATCACACGCGCAAAATCATGACCTCCGTGGACTTGACCAAGGCGGCGGCGCGCTCGCCGGGCTTGAGACGCATTTCCTTGGCGGCGTCCGCGGTGATAATGGCGGTTATGTGCTGTTCGCCGATGGCCAAAGTGACTTGCGCGAGGAGACCACTGAACTTGATGGCGATGACTCGACCATGAAGCTGGTTGCGGCCGCTGATTTTCCGATAGCTGCCGCGGCGAAGCTGAATGTCGCCGCGCTCCAGATTTTTGGGGATGAGGCGATCGATTTCGCTTTCGGGGACGCGATGATGGCCACCGGGCGTTTTCGCGGTTTTGAGTTTGCCGCGGTAAATCCACTGTTTGAGGGTGGGATAGCTGATGCCAAGAATGTTGGCGGCTTCGCGAGGGGCAAGGAGCCTTTGCATGGTGTCTCCGAGCTAGACAGAATAGCGCACTTTTAATCGCCATAACAATACGCTTCGATACGACTTGGGGAGGGTTGGCGGGGCGGCGGCTAGTTACGCAAAGGCTTGCCGGTCTTCAGGGTAAAGGCGATGCGTTCCTGAGTTTTCTTTTCGCCGCAGAGAGAAACGAAGGCTTCGCGCTCAAGATCCAGGACATATTGTTCACTGACGTTTTGCGGAGCGCTGAGCGGGCCGCCGGCAAGGATGTTGGCGAGCTTACGGGCAACAAGGGCATCGTGGTCGGAAGCGTAACCGCCGCGCTGAAGAAGATGGATGGCCATTTTAGCGGCGGAGAGAAACTGTTCTCCCAGGACCTTGATTTGCGTGGAGCGGGCAGCTTCCTGGGGAGTCGCGGCAGCAGGCTTATAGCCGGAGCGGAGGAGGGAGAGGGCGGCTTGCTTGGCGTCGGCGACCAAACGGTCGCGGTTCATGGAGACGCGATCTTCGCGGCGGAGAAAACCGAGAGAACGGGATTCCTCGGCGCTGGTGCCGACCTTAGCCATGGCGATGGTCTCGAAGACCGGACGAAGAGCGTGAAAGAGGTCGAGGTCGTCGCCGCTGGAGGCCTGTTCATTCGCGCGAATGAGCATCTCTTTTGAGCCGCCGCCGCCGGGGATCAGGCCGACGCCAGCTTCGACGAGGCCTATGTAGGACTCCGCGGCAGCCTGAATTCTTGCGGCGTGCAGGCTAACTTCGCAGCCGCCGCCAAGAGCCATGCCTTGCGGGGCAGCGACGACGGGCTTGGGCGCGTATTTGAGAGCGAGATTGATGTTCTGGAATTGCTTTACGGCGAGGTGCAGTTCGTCCCACTCCTGTTCCTGAGCGCCGACCAGAACGAGCATGAGGTTGGCCCCGACGGAGAAATTGAGTGCTTGATTGGCGATGACCATAGCGTCGAAATCAGTTTGCAGGCGCTTGAGGCCTTTGTGGAGCATGGCGATCAGATCAGCGCCGATGGCGTTCATCTTGGAGTGGAACTCGCAGCAGACAACACCGTCGCCGAGGTCAATCAAACTTGCGCCGGAGTTGCGGTCGACTTCACGCCCGGCATCCTTGAGCGATTTGAGGATCACGATGCCCGAAGGCTCCGCGACGGTGCGAAGAGCGCCGGTAGCAAGATCGAAGACGGAGGCGACGCCTTGCCGGTGCTCGTAAAAAGATACGCGACCCAAGGCGAGAAGTTTTTCCAGGACTGGGGGAAGAAGGCGGCCTTCTTTCTGGAGCTGCGCGGCGAAGGCCGGGACACCGATGGCGTCCATCACCTCGAAAGGACCGAGTTCCCAGGCGAATCCCCAACGCATGGCGCGGTCAATGTCCTCAACGCGATCGGCAATTTCCGGCAGGCGACGCGCGGCGTAGAGGCAGGTTTCGGAAAGAGCGCTCCAGAGGAACTGCTGGGCCTTGTCACCTTTCTGGCCTTCCAGCAAGGGACCGAGCAACATGCGAAGGCGGTCGGGAGTGCCGTCGATGGACTTGGCGGCGTCGAGAGAAGCGAAGCGCGGCTTCTGGCGGGGACGATAGTCCATTGTGGCGACATCGAGAGTGAGGATTTCCTTTTCGCCGTCGCCCCTGACGCGCTTGTAAAAGCCCTGGCCAGTTTTGTCTCCGAGCCACCCGCGGCGGGCCATTTCTTCCACCAGTGGGGGAACGCGGTACATCTCGCGCGATTCGTCGCTAGGAATATTCTGGTAAATATTGTTGACGACGTGGAGAAGGACGTCGAGGCCGACAATGTCGGCGGTACGGAAGGTTGCTGACTTTGGCTGACCGATCACCGGGCCGGTGCAGGCGTCAACTTCTTCAATGGTCAGGCCCAGGGTGGACATGAGACGAAGAGCATTGAGCATGGAATAAGTGCCGATGCGATTGGCGATGAAGTTGGGCGTGTCCTTGGCGACGACGACGCCTTTGCCGAGGCGCAGGTCGCAAAATTCCGCGAGCGCATCGAGGACATCAGGGGAGGTTTGCGGACCGGGAATGAGCTCGACCAGCTTGAGATAGCGCGGAGGGTTGAAGAAGTGAGTGCCCGCCCAATGTTGCTGAAATTCCAAGGGCATGCCTTCGGCGATCTGGCGGACCGGCAAGCCAGAAGTGTTGGTGGTAACGATGGCGCCCGGCTTGCGCACCTCTGCGACGCGAGAAAGAAGTTTGCGCTTGATGTCGAGATTTTCGGCAACGACTTCAATAATCCAATCGGCATCGGCACAGGAACCGAGATCGTCTTCAAGGTTGCCAATGGCAATGCGGTCGGCGAGGGCAGGAGTGAAGAACGCGGCCGGCTTGGATTTTCTGGCGGCATCGAGACCCGCACGGACTATCTTGTTGCGGTCCGGCGAGGAATCGGGGGGAAGGATGTCCAGCAGAACGCAGGGGAGGCCGGCGTTGGCAAAGTGAGCGGCAATACGGGCGCCCATGGTTCCGGCACCGAGGACGACGGCTTTCTGGATGGTACGTTTCATGGCCTGCCTTTGAGCGTTGCGGAGGGCGAAATGCCTCGGCTCGGAAGCGGAATTTGAATATGCACGTCAGGACAGGTTACAAAACCAGCATGGAGCGGTCAAACATGGCAGCGTGGCGGGATAGAGGCACTAAGATAGAAGCAGGATGATCGACGAAAGGGTATTCGCCAGCGCCATCAACTGGCTTAAGGAAGTGAAAGACAAGTTGCGGCTGAAGCCGCCCGGGGCGGAGCCTGCGCCGGCGAATGGGCGACTGCGGGTGGGTGTGGCCCTGGCGGGAGGATTCGCTCGGGGAATCGCGCATATCGGGGTGTTACGGACTTTGCGAGACGCCGGGATTCCGATCGATGTGGTTGCGGGAACGAGCGTGGGAGCACTGATCGGCGCGTGTTACTGCGCGGGAGTTCCGCTGGAGGAAATGCAGCGAATAGCGACGACGACGACGTTTGCGGATTTTGGGCGATGGACGCCATCGTGGCTGGGCTTGGCGACCAACCAGAGGATGGAAAAGTATCTGGAGCGGATGACGGACAAAAAGTGTTTCGAGGAGCTGGTGACGCCGCTGGCGATCGCGGCAACGGATATCAATGCGGGAGTATCGGTGTATTACACACGAGGGCCGATTGCGCCGCCGC
The DNA here is from genome assembly GCA_963819745.1 of uncultured Acidobacteriota bacterium. Taxonomy (GTDB): domain Bacteria; phylum Acidobacteriota; class Terriglobia; order Acidiferrales; family UBA7541; genus Acidiferrum. The sequence goes on from CAWFXG010000009.1 coordinate 269,901, forward strand.
TACGCGGATCGTGCGCGTACCCAGGGCTGTTTCTGCCGATTCAATTCGAGGATCGATTACTGGTCGATGGTTTTCTGACGGCACCGGTACCGGTGGAAGGAGCGATGCTGCTGGGAGCCGACGTAGTAATCGCGGTTTACCTGGAGGCCGGGAGCCTGGAAAAACCCAGGACGGCGGCGGACGTGATCAGCCGGTCGTTCACGATCATTCAGAGACATGCGGACCTAGCCTGGAGGCAACAGGCGGATGTGATCATTGAACCGGATGTGCAGCCATTCGTGTGGGATGACTTCACAAAAACGAACGAGATGGTAGAAGTGGGAGCAAAAGCAGCAGAGGCGGCGCTGGGGCAAATCCGGCAAGTGCTGGGCGGAGAGAAACGCGAACCGGCGGCTTAAATCAGTGAGAGCGGAATTGGTTCGAACAGGAAAGAAACGTACAACCCGCGTTTAGTCTGTAGATCAGCAGCCAGCTATTAAAGTTTGACCACCTGGACTTCCACCGGTTGTCCTTCTCCCTTTCCGCGCTGTGTGAGCCAAGCCGCCAAACCTTCGGCAAAACGTTCGGGCGCGAGCTGAAAGCCGGCCTCGACGTGGCCATCGGCAACCGGCAAAGTCTGATCGAAATCCGCGGAGTTTGTGAAATTGCGCATGCAGAACTGATCGAGCCATTCGAGGGGACAAGGGCGACGTTGGCCGCGAATCAGAACGTCCACCTGAAACTTTTGCGCGTACATGCAGGCATCATAGCACCCGGCCCGGGAGCGAGAAGGAGCGGGGAGGGTGCACAGTTGACAACCGTGAAACGCAAGCCTAGAATTTGGCACATTCCGAACGTCCTTCCTGAGTACTGTCCCAGTCGGTTTCCTAAGGAGTTTACGGTGAACGAACCAGTAGAGATGCCCCAGCCGTAAAGGTCCGCGCAAGTTTGCGGTTGGATCTTGGCAGTTGGAATTCGACGAGTAATTGAGGTCGCGTCGGACATGACCGTGGTGAAGGCACGCCGAGAGCAAGAAGACCGGCTGCTGCTGAAGCTTCGCCAATTATGGGCGGAACCGGCGATGCGCCGGGCATGGCGCTGGTGGCGCGAGGAATTTGTCCCCAAAAGCGCAGAGGACTACCTACAGAGCGAGAGAGTGCACGGCACACGAGAGCAAGACTGGTTGCAGAGTGTGCTGAGCTACTGGGAAATGGCCTGCGCGCTGGTACTGAACGGAGCGCTCAGCAGGAAGACGTTTCTGACTGCGGCAGCCTCCAAAGATCTATTCGAGGTATTCGGAAAGGTGAGACCCTTCCTGGGAGAACTACGAAGGAAACAAAAGGATCCACAACTTCTGCGAAGAATGGAAAAAGTAATGCGCTCAGCCTACGGAGTTCCAGCGCCCCGCCGAAGGGGGAAAATAAATCCAAGATCGAATGGAGACGAACGGAGATAGGAAGACCCCGAGACCGATGAAGAGGAATCAGCTGGGCGAGCGCCAGCTCCCAGCCGCGGCAAAGAGTTGAAGACCAATGGCGTAAGAGTCCGCGCCCAGAGGTTCACAGTAGACAACGCGGGCACGAGAACGGAAATTTCCCAAAAGAGAACGAAGGTTGAGCCGCTCGTCCCGCTTCCAAGGACGGGAGGTAACGACGCGGGCACCTCGGGGGCTGACATTCTCGGTGACGCCCTCTTGAGCGGGGTTGCGAATGTCCAAGCTCGAGAGGTCGACAACGACTTTCATCGGGAGGCGGTCTTCGGCGCGTTTGAAAGTCGGGTCCATGGATGAGGAAGACACTGTTCGATCCAGAAGGAGATTGTTGCCAGGCGGGCGGCTGGCGTGCGGATGATACCTCGGGGAGGGTGGTTCAGGGAAGGGTGTAAGAGCGAGGTGCGGGGGAATCGGAATCCCGCCCACGCAACAGGGCATCCCACCAACGGACACCTCCGGAAGGAAAGCCAGCCGGACTTGAAAGAGTAAGTGCAATTCTATCAATCAGTTGAGAATGAAAGGAAACGGTAGGATTCTTGCGGGCGGTCTGGCTACTGGTATGTGCTGATTCTTTTTGTTGTGGCAGATAGCTAGCTGAAGCCGGGAGGCGTCCATGAAAAAGAGGGAGTGGATGAGGGTAGACCGGTCATTGTGGCCAAGCGCAGAGGACGTAAGAGACAAGGAAAAGACGGGATGGCGGCTTGTGGCGGTCGAGTGGGAAAGGGAAATTGAAGTGGCGGATCCCAAGGCCGCGCCGGGAGCGGCTGGGTTTGCCGAACAAATCCCATTTGGAACAAGGATTGCGGACGACTGCCGCCACCTGGAGGCCGATCCGATCGAGATGCAGGTGTTGAATCAGCTGGCCGAGATGATTGTGCTGGACTTGTCCTACAAAGAGATGGCGGATGCGCTGAATCAAAACGGTTTGCGCACGCGCGACGGCAAGGATTGGACGGCGCTGGGGGTGTTCAAGCTGACTCCCCGGCTCATCGAAGTGACCCCCCAGATTCTATCCGGGGCGGAATGGGAATCGCGCAAGAAACAGCTCGCGCGGGTTACCTGGAATTCGTGAAGCTCAAGCAATTCAATAGAATGCGAGTCAGCGCCTAGTAGCTTTCCGCCCAAACCATCCCGCCTGAGTTCTCGAGCCGAGGCATCGGCTATACGAACCGGATCCCTCGTCGGAATTACCGCAACGACACACGGGTAGTTTATCCGCGCCTAAAGGAGAGCGCTGTGGTAGTTTGTGGTTGGTAATAGTCCTTTCTCTTCTTGGTTGGAATCCCAACCACTACCCGAATTTTGCCTAGGCCCTCCCGGTTTCCCCCCATAGCCTTGCTTGACCCGCTAATACGGGGCCTGCGGGTCGTTAGCTCACCTTAATTTCCCCAAACTCTGAGGAGGAATTCGAAATGCGTTCATTCAAGTCTGTGTTGGCTATTCTTGTCTTCGTATTAGCAGTTGCAGCTCTAGATGGTGGCAGGCCCGTGCCTCTACCTTGGAACGTTGCTGATGGCGGCAGGCCCGTGCCTCTGCCCTGGAACGTTGCTGATGGCGGCAGGCCCGTGCCTTTGCCCTGGAACGTTGCTGATGGCGGCAGGCCCGTGCCTTTGCCTTGGCGAGGATTATCGTCCTAGTAATAAACATGGTACGGCGAAGGGGAAATCGATACTCTCTTTTTCCCCTTTGCCGTGCTAGGATAACCGCGCGATAGCTCCCTCTTGGATCCATTTAAGAATGCTCAGCACGGTCATCTGGGTGTCATGCCTTGCGATTGAGATAGTCCTGTTTGTGCGACTCTTGCGTGCAAAACTGGCAGGCCGATTCCCCGCGTTTTTCTTTTACATAACGTTCGTGCTGACCTCCGACGTGATTTCCGCAGCGATCGTAAATAATCGGAACGTCTACGAACATGCATACTGGATCACGGAATTTTTGGGAGTGGTGATTGGGTGTGGAGTGGTATTTGAAATATATCGAGTGGGATTGTCGTCGTTTCCGGGGACCGCGCGGATGGCCCGGAACGTGCTGGTAGGAGTATTTGCAGTGGCCGTGGTGAAAGGGTTGGTTACGGTGGCTGGGGATCCGAGTTGGTGGTCACAGGCAACAGCGCGAAGCGTGGAGTTACCGTTACGGACGGTGCAGGCAACGGCGATCGCGGCGCTGATGGCCACATTTCTATTTTATGCGGTCCCATTCGGAAAGAACTTGAGGGGCATCGTCCTGGGTTACGGATTATTCGTGTGCGCGAGTGTTGTGTCGCTTTCGCTCAGCGCGACCGGGATCGTAATACCGGACCGTTGGGCGTATCTATTGCCAGCATCCTACCTGCTAGCGCTAGGCGTATGGGTAACGCATTTGTATTCCTATGAGAAGAGTCCGGTGTCTGACGAGGAACCAAGATTGGAGCAGGAATATCAGAAGCTGGCCGCGGAAACCCGTCGACGACTGCGGAGAGCCCGGGGATACATAGCAAAGGCTGTGCGTTCATGACAAGCTTCGCGGTGCTCGCGGGAATCGCACTGCTGTTGCTAGTAGTGGTGCAGGTTTCGCGCAGCAGCGCGATCGCGCAACAATTGCGATTACAAACGAATGAATTGCTGCTGGGTGAGGAAGCCGAGGGTGGCCGGCCCTGTCCGCGAGAATTCGTGGAGCGCATATTTTCACGAGAAGACTGGGAAAGCGTGGCGTCAACGAAGTGCCCGCAACTGATGAAGGCTTTCCGGGAAGAACGGAAAACGCTGGCTTTGCTGTGGGTAATGCAGACCGCGCGAGCGATTCACCAAGTGCTACGGGAGCATGTGGAGGCCAGCCGACGAAACCCGGACCTGGAGTTTGGAACGGAAGTAAAGCTGGTGCTGCAGTATGCTCAGCTAATGCTCATATGCGGACTTTTGTTTCTGGCAATCGAGTCCGCCGGAACGGTGTGGCTGGGAGCCCTGGCGCTTCAAGCCGAGCGACTGTCACAAGGCATCGCAAATGTGCAACAATCTTTGGTGGAAGTCCCCGCAGGCAGTCCGATCCTCAAGTAGCGAGTAAGTTTCCATGGCGGCAGCCGGTACGAAACAATCGATGAGCGCAACCTTTCATAAACTCGTGCCCGTTCAAGCGGCCTATGAAGACCTGCTGCATCGGACACTGAGCAAGATATCGTGCGACCTGGGCCGGCTGATTTATCTCGCATCGACACGAGACTACAATTCCGGCACGTACCATCACGACGGACTGGCAAGCCGGTACCGGCCGGAAGAGGCCGGGCAAGCGCTGGAGATGGCGCACCGACAAGTGTTTCTGAGGCTGGCGGGATACTCGCTGGATCGAATGGTGGAAGAACTGGAAAGCTATCTGACCACTTCGCGGGAAAGCCCCGTGGAAGTCCTGAGAATCTGGCAAAAGCTGGAGCCGTACCGGGTAGCGCTGCCGATTCAGGCAGATCCAACCGTGACGCGATTATTTTTGTCGAATATCAGACTCGCTTTGGCAATTTGGCGGTTGCGTCACTCGACTCCGACGAATCCGTCAGTCTCATAGCCACAGCGGTAACCTGGCCGACGATCTCGGCTTCAGTCCCGTAATTCAAGCGACGCACACTCTGAGCGGAAAGCGGATGAGGCAATAGCAGAATGTGCCCATCCTGCATTTCGCACCAGGCACAAGCGTAGCCGTCGCGCAACTCAACAAAATAGATGGGGCGGTCGAATTCGGTGCGCCAACGTAAGGGCTGGATCTTGCGCACGCGGGGATCAATCTGCACAAAGGAACCCGGGCGGAGCAAAGGCGAAAGAGTGTAGTCCTGGAGGCCGATGTAGCCGTACATGTTGTGGCGAAGATCGAGATGCTGAATGAGCGCGACGGGCACTTCTCCCCAAACCTCGACCATGCGGGAAAGAAGATTGGTGTTGTCCACGTCGAAGGAGCGATCAAAACGGACCGGAAACGTAACGGTGCGCTCCTGATCATAGACTTCGAGGTTGGTGAGATGAGTATTGGGCAGAGGCGATTCGACCTGGTGAAGGCTGAGGTTATGGAGATCGACGCCATACAGGCGGAGCATGTCAGTGAACTTGACGCGATAAATGGAGCTCAGCGTGTAAAGCTTGAAAATACTGGGGACGGAGTCCGAGTTCTCAATTTGGGTAAGCCAAGCGTTGGAGATTTGAAACTCGGGATTAGATTCGGCTTCGGCTATTTTCTGACTGAATTCGGCAACGTCGCGGGTGGTGATTCCTAATTTAAACCGGATATCTTTGAGATGCTCACTTGGAGGAAGTGGAGTCGCCATAGATTGTCCTACCACACTTGGTAGGTATCGATTTTAGTGCCACCCCGCTGGACTTAAGACTTAGACTAGGAGCATAGGTGCACATGGTCCGAGAATCCATACCATGAGGACTGTATTTTCCACAGCCGGGCGAAAAGGGCAAGTGGAAATAATGCCGCGGGGATGTGGAAGACCCTTTACAGACGATAGCTGGAATATCCCAGGACAACTCATTGATAATGCGGCATTAAGAGTCGATATAAAAGAGAAATAATCCACAGCGCTGCATCATAGAGCAGCAGAAGCAGGCCGTTTGTTTATTGGTAGTGGAGGCCGGGCGGAGCGAAAATCGGGAGATACAGCATCCAATAATGTCAGAGATTGAAGGCAAAAGGCGTTTTTTCGGGAGTAACTGGCGTGGTTGCATTTACGGCGCGACACTTTGCCGGACTAGACAGGTTGCCTTGCCAGTGCCCGAGAGTGTGACATAAACTGTAATCGGATAGAAGCTTTCAGGCCGCAAGCAGCAACGATTCCGGCTCAACGTCCCGCCACCTTCCTGTCCGGCAGGTGCCCCAAGAGAATAAAGCGGGGCGAGCTCTGCCAGGCGCGGACCGAATCGGCTCCAGGAGAACCGTGTCAACACCGCTAGAAAATTGGGTTGAAGAAGCTGCCCGGCTGACCAAACCGGACAAAATCGTGTATTGCGACGGTTCGGAAGAAGAAAACCAGCGCATCCTTGGGGAAATGTTAAAGGATGAGAGCTCGACCACCCTCAACGAGAGGACCTTTCCGAATTGCTACCTGCACAGAAGCAGCCCGAATGACGTGGCGCGCACCGAACACCTGACATTCATCTGTCCACCGGATCGGGATGACGCCGGGCCGACCAACAACTGGATGGACCCAGACGCCGCAAGGCACAAGGTGGGTGCGATCCTGAATGGGGCGATGCGCGGGCGGACGATGTACGTCGTGCCGTATGTCATGGGACCGGTGAACTCACCCATCAGCAAAGCAGGGGTAGAGGCGACGGACAGCCCGTACGTGGTGGCGAACATGCGGATTATGTCGCGCATGGGAAAAGTGGCTTTGGAGCGGATCGGAAATGCGACGGATTTCGTGCCAGGTTTGCACTCGACCGGGGACCTGGATCCGATGCGGCGGTATATCGCCCATTTCCCGGACGAAAGGTTGATCTGGAGCGTGGGATCGGGATACGGCGGAAACGCATTGCTGGGGAAGAAGTGCTTTGCGCTGAGAATCGCGAGCGTGATGGCGCGGGAACAAGGCTGGATGGCGGAGCACATGCTGGTGCTGGGATTGGAGTCTCCAGACAAGAAAGTCACCTACATGGGGGCGGCGTTTCCGAGCGCTTGCGGGAAAACAAATTTATCGATGATGGTATCGGCCCTGGAATCGCAGGGGTACCGGGTGTGGACGGTAGGCGACGACATCGCGTGGATGAAGATCGCCGACGACGGCTACTTGCACGCGATCAATCCGGAAGCGGGATTTTTTGGGGTGGCGCCGGGAACGGGAATGAAGACGAATCCCAACGTAATGGGGGCGCTGCACCAAAATACAATCTTCACGAACGTGGCGATGACGGATGAGCGGGAGCCGTGGTGGGAAGGAATCAACGGTCAGCCACCGAACGGGCTAACGAACTGGAAGGGCGAGCGGTGGGACTCATCGAAAGGGCCCGCGGCGCATCCGAATTCGCGGTACACGGTGCCTGCGCGACAGTCGCCGAGCATTTCGCCGAAGTGGGAGGCGCCGGAAGGCGTACCGATTTCAGCGTTCATATTTGGCGGCAGAAGGGCGCGGGTGGCGCCGCTGGTGTATGAATCGTTTGACTGGCAGCACGGCGTGTTTGTCGGCGCGACAATGGCGAGCGAAACGACTGCGGCGGCGACGGGTAACGTCGGGGTGGTACGACGCGATCCGATGGCCATGCTGCCGTTTTGCGGCTACAACATGGCGGATTATTTCACTCACTGGCTGGAGATGGGGAAGAGGGTGCGGTATCCGCCGAAGGTGTTCCACGTGAACTGGTTCCGGCGCGGGGCGGATGGAAAATTCCTGTGGCCAGGCTATGGCGAGAATGTGCGAGTTCTGAAGTGGATACTGGAGCGGGTAGAAGGACGGGGAACGGCACAAGAAACACCGATCGGATATGTGCCAGGAAAAGGCGGGCTGACGCTTGATGGATTGAACCTGTCGCCGCAAAGAGTGGACGAACTGTTTCGAGTCGACGCCGACGACTGGGAGCAGGAGCTGGACGATACGAAGGAATTTTTCGACAAGTTTGGCGAGCGCTTGCCACACGAATTACGAAAAGAGCACGAACAACTTTCGCGAAGAATGGGCAGGACGGCCGGAGTATCGCGTTAGCCGGTCAGCAGTTCCGCAAAATCCTGCGCTAACAAATCATGTGCTAAAAGCGGTGCGCCGGGCCGAGCAAGTTCCAATGCACGGAAAACCACGCCAAGAAGAGACAAGATAAAGCGACCAGTGTGAATTTCACGCGGGAAATCCACCGCGTTTCCGGGATGCGCCAGACGCGTACGCCCGGGATAATCGCGAACACAGTGAGAAGAAGCGCAAAGAAGGCCAGCCAGTTCAACAGCACAAACCATTTATCGGTCAGGTGTCCGGGAGGCATGTCAGCGCCCTGCAACACCGAGAGCAAGATCGCGGTGGCGACGCCGACAAAAACCCAACCAAAAGCGGCAAAGCGCAAGCCCGGGGAAAGCCAAAGCGTGCCGGGCTGAGGGCTGAAGGGCGGGCGACTGCGGAAAAAGAGGCGGCGTATGAGACGAAACAAGGACGCGCCGACTGCCAACAGCACGATGGAGAAACTGGCACCAAGGGCGGGCACGATGACATCGTGGCGTTCATACCAGGGTACACGTTCGGCCTGGACGCCCGCGAAATCATAGGCCAATCGAACAACCTTGCCGCTAGAATCGCGAATAGCGAAGAGGCGATCCTGTTCCCCTTCCGCCTGCCAGAGATCCGGACCGATAGGACGCCATTTCTCAAGGTGGCCGCGGAGATCGTGGGCTTTGCTGAGCTTGAGGACACCGTCCTTATCGACGGAAGCACGAGCCTGCTCGCCGAGGTTGAGGAGCTTGAGCTTGGTGCTGTCCGCACGGCGGGTAGATTGATAGAGACCTTCCACGGACTTCAGTTGCGCCAGCGAAAATTTGGGTGACGGTGGCGCGGAAACAAATGGGTAGTAGCGGTCCGCGAAACCATTCAAGAGTTCGTCGCGGGCCTTGTTGGCAGAGCGAGCGGAATTGTAAGAGATGAAGAGGACAAGCTTGTGGGTCGGTTCAACGAAGAACAAGCTATGGAAGGCGATGAGGTCGCCCTCATGGCCAATGAAATGCAGCCCATTGCGCCAGACCTGATAGAAGCCCATGCAGATGCCGGGCAGCTGGTCGGAAGCCGCGAACTGCCGGGTCCACATGGCATGCAAAGTCTCCGGCTTCAGGATGCGATGACCGTCGAGTTCCCCATAGTTGAGAAGGGCTTGACTAAAGCGAGCCATATCGGCAGCGGTGGAAGAAACACCACCAGCTGGAGCGGGATTGAAGATTTCAAAACCGATAGGCGGCTTCTCTGTGCTGTCCTTGTAGCCTTCGGAAGCGACCAAAGTGTCATTCAAGGGCTGGTGGAAGCTGGAGTGCAGCATGCCAAGCGGTTGAAAGATGTGATGGGAAACGAATTGCTCGAAGGGCTCGCCACTGATGCGCTGAACGATGTAGCCACCGAGCCCAACTCCGTAGTTGGAATAGCCAGGAATGACGCCGGGAGGAAACAAGCGGTGCGGCTGATTGGCGATGAGGAAATCACGGAGCGATGAGCCGAGCCTGGGATCGGTAATCAAGATATCGCGAATGACTTCCTCGAAGCCTCCGGTATGGGTCATCAGGTTGCGCAGGGTGATTGGTTTGCTGAAGGCCGGATTAATCTGAAAATCGAGGTAGCGATTGATATCGGTGTCGAGATCCAGCTTGCTCTGCTCAGCCAACTGCATCACAGAAATCCAAGTGAAGAGTTTAGAGATGGAAGCAAGGCGGAAAATGGTGGAATCGGGATCGACGGGTGATTTCTTGCCGACATCGGAGTAGCCATAGCCTTTTTTGAGGAGGACGCGTCCGTCCTTCATGACCAAGACGGACGCGCCGGCGACGTCGCTGCGCTCCAGCTGGAGCGGGATGATGCCATCGAAGAAAGCCTCGAGGTCCGGAGTTTCCAGCGAGTGAGCTGCAGCGGGGACGGAGGGAAAGGGCACGGCGGGCGCCGAGGCGGGTGGGGTGGCGGGAGAGGGAGTAACTGGGGTTTGCGCGGCGAGGGAGCCGGCAAGCAGCAGAGAGAGCGTGATAACCTGCGATATTTGTAGCCGTCGAACCATTCATCGTCACCCTAGAAGGAAATGCGGCCACGAGTTTCTTGGATTCGAGAAGGACACGCAAGATAATTCTCACCGAACCAGTGCGGAAAATGTCGGACGGACAGTGAATAGAGATACCCGCGGGAGGAACGGCCATGGAAACGATCCGCAACGATATACATTACGGGATGAGATCACTGCGGAAGAGTCCAGGGTTCACGGCGGTGGCGATGTTGACGCTGGCGTTGGGCATCGGGGCGAACACGGCGATTTTCAGCGTGGTGGAATTGGTATTGTTGCGACCGTTGCCGTACCGCCATCCCCAGAGCTTGGTGCAAGTCTGGAATACGTACGCCGCCCTGCCGGGAGTTCCCTATGCCGAGTTGTCACCCGGAGATTTTCAGGATTTCCGGCGAGAAGCAAAAAGCTTTTCGGAGATGGCCGCCTATGTGAACCCCGCGAATGGTTTCAACCTTACCGGGCAAGGTTCAGCGGAGCGAGTTGAAGCACGATATGCAACGGCAGAATTGTTCGCGATCCTTGGTGTGCGTGCAGAAACAGGGAGGGTGTTCCGCGAGGAGGAGAACCAACACGGACATGCGCCGGTGATATTGCTGAGCCACCGGTTGTGGCAGAACCAGTTCGGGGGCGATCCGAAAACGATCGGCCGAAGCGTCCTGCTGGACGGAAAAGGATACGGGGTCATTGGGGTGCTGCCAGCGAGCTTTCGTTTGAAGCCGGCAACGGATGTCTGGATGCCGATTGGTCAATTCACGGATGAAGAGATGACGAGCCATTTGCACCATGAGTTCAATGTCATCGCGCGGCTGAAAACCGGGACTTCCATTGCGGAAGCCGAAGCGGAAATCGCCACACTGAACCGGCAAGAAGCAACGGCATTCCCGAACGAACATAAAGGATGGGGAGTGGCGGTAAAGCCGCTGGAGGATCCTGCGGCGGAAAAGCTGAGGGTCGCGTTGCTGGCGCTGTTCGGCGCAGTGGGGCTGGTGCTGCTGATCGCGTGCGCAAACATTGTGAATCTAATGATGGCCCGAAACGCCGCGCGGCAAAAAGAGCTGGCATTGCGAGCGGCAATGGGTGCGAGCCGGGGAAGGTTGGTTCGGCAACTGCTGACGGAGAGCATGCTGCTGGCGTTGATCGGCGGCGGGTTGGGAGTAGGGCTAGCAGCGGCGGGACTGAAGCTATTGCAAACGCAGTTGGCATCGCGGTTCGGCATCACAAACGAAGTTGGACTGAACTTGCCGGTACTTGGGTTCACAGCGTTCGTGTGCCTGCTGGTGGGAATTGCGTGCGGAGTACTTCCAGCGCTGCAGGCGGCGCGGAGAGATCTGCAGGGCGTTCTGAAAGAGGGCGGGAGGACGAACGGAGCCGGTGGCGGACAGGCGTTGAGAAGCCTGCTGGTGGTGTCTGAAGTTGCGTTGGCGCTCGTGCCGCTGGTTGGAGCGGGCTTGCTGATTCGAAGTTTTTATCGATTGCTGGAAGTGGACCCGGGGTTCCACGCCGAGCATATTTTGGCAATGGAGGTGGAGCAGGCGGCGATTCCCTACACGGAACTGAACAAACTGACGAATGAGCAAGCGACGGCGCTGGCAGTGAAGCAATCGCGGCAATTCGAGCAGATTGCGCAACGGATCGAGGGATTGCCAGGAGTGAAAGCAGTGGGAGGAATTACGGTGCTGCCCCTGGGCGCGGAAATTCGATCGGCATCGCGGTTTGTGCTGGAAGGACAGCCGCTGGACAAAACCGGTGCGCGGCCGATTGCGGAGACTCGGGCAGTGAGCCTGAAATATTTTGCGGCGATGGGAATTCCCTTGCGCGAAGGAAGGCTTTTCGCAGGTTCGGACTACGGAACGCAAAATATCGTTATCAATGAAAATATGGCGAAGAGGTTCTGGCCGAACGGGAACGCGGTAGGGCAACGGATCAATTTGTGCTCCCTGGATCCGCAACCGTGCTGGTCTCCGATCGTCGGGGTGATCGGCAATGTTCACCAATATGGGCTGGAGGCGGCCCCGGGATTCGACGTGTATTTCGCGGGCGGCTGGACGCCGTATTTCGTAATACGCACGGAGGGCGATCCCGCGACGATCGGGCGGGCGGCGGCCGAGTTGATACAAGAGACCGACCGCGACCTGCCGATCGCGCACGTACTGACCATGGACAAGGTGCTGGCAGAAACCGTGGCGCCAAGAAGATTTGCGATGTCGCTATTGGGAGTATTTGCCGGACTGGCCTTGTTGCTGGCGGCTGTCGGGATCTACGGCGTGATGAGCTACGTAGTGAGCTTGAGGACGAATGAAATTGGGATTCGCATGGCCTTGGGAGCGCAGCAGCGGGACATCTGGTCTCTGATCATCAGCCGAGGAGCGGCCTTGACGCTGGCGGGCGTGGCGATTGGCGTGATGGGCTCACTGGGGCTGATGCGTTTGCTGGGATCGATGCTGTTTGGAGTGAAACCGAGTGATCCGGCGACGCTGGGAAGCGTGGCAGCGCTGCTGGTGGGAGTTGCGCTGCTGGCGTGCTACGTGCCGGCACGGCGAGCGATGCGGGTGGATCCGCTGGTGGCGCTGCGCCACGATTGATCAAGACGTAGAGTCAAGGGGGAACGCGATAAGCTACAAAATGGACTGGATTTCGGAATCGATCGAGACGTGCGTGGCGTCGATGCCATTGATGGAGAATTTCCCTGTTTCCGACGCGGCTTCTGAAAAATGAAAGAAACGGCTGATATGATAATCCTCGTCATAGCCGGAAAACAAGCGTTGCACTTCGGCGGAGGAGAGGCCAAAAGCAGCCAGCGAAACAGGTTGGCCAAACTCTCCCGCCAGAAAGCGATACTTTTCGATCAGTTCGCGGAGAGGCATCATCGGAGCGCGGCGTGGCTCTGCAGCCATGGGCACCTCCCAAGGGTCGAGTGTATCTCCGGCGAAGGAGAATTGGAAGGAATTCGAACGATCTGCGTACCGGTATAGCCGAGATTTGCGCCGGAAGCGGGGAGTCGCGTAGATTGTTAGCGGTGAAACAAACAATCTTCGATTTCGAGCAGGAGGAAAGATCATGAGTATTTCCGTAGGGCAGAAAGCGCCGGATTTCACGCTGCAGAATCAGGACAAGAAGGAAGTGACGCTGTCTGATTTCGCGGGCAAAAAGAACGTCGTACTGGTGTGGTATCCGCTGGACTGGAGCCCAACATGCACGAATGAGCACGTTTGCTTCGTGAATGAAATGAAATCGTTCGAAACGCTGGATGCCGAGGTCCTGGGAGTAAGCGTGGATAGTGTGTGGTCGCACAAGGCCTATGCCGAGAAAATGGGGATCAAGTACTCGTTGCTGGCGGATTTTCATCCGAAGGGAGCGATGAGCAACACGTATGGAATTTACCTGGCGGATAAGGGAATCACCGGGCGGGCGATCGCCATCATAAACAAGGACGGCAACGTTGCATGGTTCAAAAATTACGACATCCCGGTGGTTCCAGACGTGAAAGAAGTGGCCGCCGCGCTGACACAAGTGAAAGCGGCAGGAGCATAGAGAGATCGGTTGCGCCGGCGTTGAGCAGGTTCAGCGAAGCGCGTAGGCGTACAGTGGGCCAGTGCCTAAAGAGCTGGACTTGCCGGAAAACCCGAAATAGACCTGTTTGCCGTAGAAGAAAGGAATTCCGGCGATAAAGGTGAAGGTGTTGCCGACGCCCAGGTCCGAGCCAATATCGTTGAAAGCCAGATTGCCGGTGTTAGCCAGCGCGCTCTGATCCCTAATCCAACCCTGAAAGCGCCATTGAGAGCTGCTGGTCCCAGTGACCAGAGCGGCGAAATTTTTTGGTGTGGCGGGACAGTAAGAGGAAACGACGAGGCCACCAAAGAGTTTACAATTCGTGATACTTGGATCGGTAAACAACCATTGGTTCGTTCCCGAATCCGCGGCGAACTCGGCGAAAGGCAAACCGTCGGCGGTGACGGCGGCGTTGAGAGGATCATTGGAATCGAGAGTTACGGTGATGATGGGATTCGGAGAATAGGTGGCGGGGTCATTGTCCCAGGACGTGCCGATGCCCAGGAGGAGATCGCCCGACGCGGTGGCCTGGCCGGAGTCAGGTATACCTGGAAGATTTACGATCACTCCGTTGTTGTCCGCCGGCAGGGACAGAACCGGATTCACTACGGATTGCGAAGCTCCTGGCGTGAAGAGCGTACAAACGGCATTCGGGCAGGTGTAATACAGGCCAGAATCAGGCCCGCCAACGGACACACCGAGTATGCCGTTAAAATGCGGGTCCTTGGGCGCTGTCCAGTTTCCCCCGTCACAGGCTGAGAATTTGGGCGGGGTGGGGACGGTCGAGTCAATCACTTGTATCGGCAGGTTCACTTTGGGTTCGGCCGCCAGACCGATCGATGCGGTTACCACTGGCCCCCAAGCGTTGTTCACCAGAAAGGTCTGGCACTCAATAACCGGAGACGCGCCGTTCGAGATCGGAGCAAGGGTGAGTGTGAGAGCCTGCTTGAAGATTCGCAGGCCGCTGCTTCCGGTATCCACCTGAATCTTATCGATCGTTTGACAATTGGGCGTGGCACTGCTGTCGCAAAGAGTCAGGGATGTGTAGAGGATGTTGGGAGTCGAGATACCAGAAACGGGGAACCCGTCACTAACCTGCAGCGGCATGTCATTGGTGACAAGAACCGGTGGAGGATTATTACAGGAGCCATTACAAGAATTGATGGCTAGCGCAACGGCAAAAAGAAACAGGGCAAGAAACGGTCGAAGTAGAAACTGCGATGCCGGAGGAGGTCTCATGGAGTCACCGCAGAAATAGGAACTCCCGGGGGCAGAAGATCGGTTCGAATGGCACTTCCGGAGTAGTGCCCCACGAGGCCGATCATACTGATGTCCAGTTTGCCGGCTTGAATGCGCGCGGCATGCAGGGAGCGAGTTATCTTGGCGCCGGAGACCGTCCGAGGGTCAAAACCCAGCAACGCGGAAAGGCTGGGCATGTGTTTACCTGTCCAAGTCAGGGCGAAAACGATGTTGGTGGCGGAATTAACGTATTGTTTGACGACGATGCCGGGAGACGTAAATTCGACGTAACGATACGGACCAGCGGAATGCGATTCCGATTCCTCGAGATTCAGGTTTGCTAGCTGGCGAGTCGCGGCTTGCGGGGATTTTCCCAACTGAGCCCAAGAGATAGGTGGGGTCGCCAGACACAGTAGCGCGTTCACGAGAAGGGGCAGTGCAGTGATGAGCAGCCGACGCATGTGGGCACTCTCGTTGTAAAGGATCGCGGATTTCCCGCTTTGGAAGAGCTTCGTCTACCGGGATATTAGCCGAATGTATATATACGCGTAGCTTATAAGTCAAGGGTATAGAAGAAAGATCACTGGCCGGTCAAAAACAGAGAGCGTAGAAAAGGCGCAAAGATCCATAACACCACGAGGGTCATGGAGGCGGCACCCAGCGGAATCCGAAGAGGGCCAGGCTGCGCAAAAGAATAGGAAGCAGCAGCGACGCCCGCGGTGGCAACCAGAACCTGAATACCCAGAAAGATCCAAACAGGTCCAATCGCAGGCAATTCGTGGTCGATCCACTGCAAGGCAAGGTATCGGGGAATGCCCGGAAATTGCAGCACGAAACCGACTGAGAGCGCGGTCAGTAGCGCAATATTGAAAACATAGCGAGACATTGCCGAAGCGACGGGGCGCACGTTGTGAACAGGTTCGAGATCGAAAGGAGGGCGCTCCTCCGGAACGAGTCGCGTCCAAGCAATCGCCAGAGGAACGGCAGCCGCAAGCAGCAAAACCATCAAAGCAAGAAATGCCAGCCAATGATCGACAACAAAAATTAACGCAAGCATGGTCAGCAACGGCTCCGGAGACGTCGCTCCGATTTTACCTCCGGAACAGAGTTGCCGGGAATCACCGGCCAGAGAAGTCGTTACGGAGGATGGCGCCGCCCTTCATGACGAACTTGACGGACTCGAGCGTGCGGACGTCGGAAGTAGGATCGCCAGAAACGGCGATGATATCGGCAAAATGACCGGGCTCGAGCGAACCGACCTTGTCCGACCAACCGAGGAGGTCGGCGGCGCGAACGGTTGCGGCTTGGATAGCGTCGATAGGTTTCATGCCGAATTCGACCATCTTGGCGAACTGCCTGGCATTGTCGCCGTGCGGATAAACACCCGCATCGGTGCCAAACGCCATTTTTGTTCCGGCTTGCCAGGCACGACGAAAGTTTTCGCGCTGCAAGCGCCCGACCATTTTTTCCTTTTCAATGGATTCCGAGAGCATGCCGGATTTCGCCCCTTCCTGCAAAATGAAATCGTCATTATAGATGTCGAAAACGAGATATGTACCGTGCTGCTTTGCGAGCGCGATACCTTCGTCATCGATCAGGCTGCTGTGTTCGATGGAATCAATTCCGGCGCGGATAGCGTCCTTGATGGACTGCGTGCCGTGGGCGTGCGCAGCAACCTTACGTCCGAGCTTGTGGGCTTCTTCCGCGATGGCTTGCATCTCCTCGAGAGTGTATTGGGGAGTCCCGGGCTGATCGCCTTTGCTCAGGACGCCGCCCGAAGCGCAAATCTTGATGACGTCGGCTCCATATTTGACGACTTCGCGAACTTTGGCACGGGCGGGCCAGGGACCATTGGCCACACCGGCGCTTTGGATATGAAACTCAAACGGGAGGAGATTATTGTCGCAGTGACCTCCGGTAATGCCAAGTGGAGGCCCAGAAACCAGCATCCGGGGACCTTCGACGTCACCCGCGTTGATGGCGTCCCGGAGGGCAACGTCGGTGAATCCGCTGGCGCCGACGTTGCGAACGGTGGTGAAACCTGCCTCGACGGTCCGGCGGGCGTTCTTGGTTCCCGTAATGGCTTCGCGAGGTATGGAAATACCGAGGGACTGATAACCGAATGAACGGGGGTCACCCGTTAAGTGGGTGTGGACGTCGATCAACCCAGGAAGGCAAGTGGCGTTGGAGAGGTCGACCGGAGTGACGCCGGAGGGTACCGAGGCCGATGAAGCAGAGCTAACTGAGGTAATGGTGCCGTCCGCGGCAAAGAGGATGATTTGGTCCGTCAGCAGGCGCCCAGCACGGGCGTCGAGCAGTTTGCCGCATCGTACCGCGCCGGGGGCGGCGCGAAGACTGGGCGCAAGCAAACCAAGAACCAGGATAGGCAAGAAGTAGACGACTCGACGCATTGGTCCTCCGAGAGCTGTTCGATTAGCGCACGGCAGCATATCCCGCCGCAACCAAATTTGGAAATTTCATGGGTTATTTCCAGGCAGAACAGAATTCGGAGGTTGTGGCTGCGGCCCGGGAGGATCGCCGGACAGTTTCGATCCATGTGCGAAAGATCGAATGAAGGGGATCAAGCGCCAGCGTTGCTCATCCGTGAGCTTGTCCTCAAACTCCGGCATGGGAGAACGGCCGTGGGTGAGTTTGTAAAAGAGCTCGCCGTCGGTTTGACGATCCGTAACGCGAGGATCGGTAAAATCCGCCGGCGAGGGATTGTGATTGTGGGCTTCCCTGCCGTCGCCTTTACCAGATTCGCCGTGACACTTCGCGCATTTGTCGAGATATACCGATCGCGCCTCCCGGAGGGAATCCGCGGAAGCGGGATAGGGATTGGGCAACCGACGAGCGGCTTCCGGGACGGTCCAGGCCCTGTTTTGATAAGCGATCTGGAGAAGCAAGACGGCGCAGGCGGCGACCAGAACAACAAGCAGGGCTTTCCGGATGTTGCGATTGGAATCAGAGGAAGTCATTCGCAAGGAAAGTCTCGCACAGTTTAGCCATTATCGATGGGGGGAGATTTACGAAAGCTTTCAGGAAGCGCGGAAAATCAGCCAAAGATACTCAAAATTGAGAAAAAGAATAGTACCGGCAACGACCCAGGAAAGTATCGCGACAAAGCGGGAATTGGCGAACTCCCCCATCAAGGTGCGGCTGTTGGTGAACTGAATCAGAGGAATCACAGCAAAGGGCAACTGAAAACTGAGAACGACCTGGCTAAGAATGATCAGCGAAGTAACCTTGCCCTCTCCCGAGAAGCCAATCACGACGATCGCCGGAATGATGGCCAGGGCTCGAGTGATCAGTCGCCGCACCCAAGGAGTCAGGCGAATATCGAGAAAGCCTTCCATGACGATTTGTCCGGCGAGAGTACCGGTGAGAGTGGAGTTCTGACCGGAAGCGAGCAAAGCACAAGCAAACAGCGTGCTGGCCAGGCTTGCGCCCAGCACAGGGCTCAGAAGCTTGTAAGCGTCGGCGATTTCCGCCACATCGTGCAAACCGCGAGTGTGGAAAGCCGCGGCGCCGAGAATGAGAATCGCGGCGTTGATGAACAGAGCAAATCCGAGAGCCAGCGTGGAGTCGAAGACGGCATAGCGCAAGGCCTCGCGGCGATCTCGAATGGAGGCACCGAATGCGCGGGTCTGTACGATGCTGGAGTGGAGGTAGAGATTGTGGGGCATAACTGTAGCGCCGAGGATGCCGATGGCGATATACAGCATGTCGCGATTGCGGAAGATCTCACCACTAGGAATCAGGCCACGGGCAGCCTCGTGCCACAGCGGGCGCGCGGAAAGGATTTCGTACGCAAAGCAAGCGGCGATGGTGACGATCAACGTTACGACAAATGCCTCGATCAAGCGGAAGCCGCGACCTTGCAAGGCGAGAACGATCAATACATCCAGCGCGGTGATAATGACTCCAAGGAGAAGCGGGATTCCGAACAGAAGCTTGAGAGCAACGGCGGAGCCCAGTACTTCGGCCAGGTCGCACGCCGCGATAGCGATTTCGCATAAAACCCAGAGAACGATGACGGAACGCCGCGAGTAGCGCTCCCGGCAAGCCTGGGCCAGGTCGCGACCGGTGACAATTCCCAATTTGGCGGATAGAGCCTGGAGGAGCATCGCCATCATGTTGCTGATGACGATGACGCTGAGGAGCGTGTAGCCGAACTTGGAGCCACCTCCGATATCGGTAGCCCAGTTGCCGGGATCCATGTAACCGACGGCGACCAGGTAACCGGGGCCGGCGAAAGCCATCACCTTGCGCAGCCACGAAGCATTGGAAGCGATAGGAATACTGCGATGAACTTCGGGCAGCGACGGCGCGATGTCCATTGCGGCGCGAGACTTTACGCCAGCCGACGGCGGTTGCGATATCGCATTTTCCTCCGCGGGCGGTTCCGCTACGAGAGACGGATCGGCATTTCCTGGCGTCATGGCGTAGTTAACTATGTTAAATTCCATCTATAAACTATACTTAACCATGAAAATTGTCAACAAGCGATTGCGGACAGTTCCCTTCCCGCAGATACGGGGAGATTTCAGGTTCGGCGCGGGCATGCCTGTTGCGCGCTGTGATACCTTCAAATGTCGCGCAGCGCAGGGCGAGAGAAATGAGGAGTCAGACAAGATGGACGAACAGCGACCGGTGCAGGGACAAGTTCAGATCAAGGCAGACGAAAAAGAGCTGCAAGGGGAATACAGCAACCTGTTAATGATCCACCACAACCTGGAAGAGTTCACCCTGAACTTTATTTACATCTTTCCGAACGGTGCGCAAGGCAAGCTCCTGAAGAGCATGATCGTGAGTCCCGGACATGCGAAGCGCATCTGGCGAGCGCTCAGCGAAAACATAGCGCGGTTCGAGGCGCAATTCGGAACTATCAAGGAGATGCCGGAAGGGTCGGGGCCCGCGCCCAACGTGGGTTTTGTGCAGTAGATAGAAACAGGGACAACGGATTCGAACACTAGGTTGTGGCAAGCCTCCCGAGCCTGCTAGAATTTGAACGCTAATTCCCGAAGGGCCTGTAGCTCAGGTGGCTAGAGCGCGCCCCTGATAAGGGCGAGGTCGGTGGTTCAAGTCCACCCAGGCCCACCGTTTAATTCAATGATCTAGGGACGACGGTGCAACCTTCCGCCGCAGGTTGGTGAATGTTGGTTCACAACCCCTCAACAATCGAGTCCAAAGCTCGGCGCTTTGCTTCCATTCGTATCTGAGGGCAGTGCTCTATCATCCTCCAGCCGAGGTGCCTGCGCTGGGCTGTAGGACACCTGAATGCCCTTTTATTCAGCCGAGGACATAAAATAGAATTAGGTTCCCCGCAATTGAGGAAACAGACCGACATGAAGTCCGTGTCCATCTCTACCCGCAACAACATAAAGCTCCTGGGGCCGGAGGCTGCGCAGCCTATTCTTTTTGCTCACGGCTACGGTTGTGATCAGAGTATGTGGCGTTTGGTTACTCCCGCCTTTGAGGACGACTACAGACTGGTCCTCTTCGATCATGTCGGGTTCGGCAATTCAGAGCCTGCCAGTTTTGACCCCACCCGCTATGGAACGCTTCATGGGTATGCCCGGGACGTACTCGAAATTTGCCAAGAACTGAAACTAAAGAGAATCATTTTTGTTGGGCACTCGGTGAGTGCCATGGTAGGCGTGCTGGCCGCTAAAGAAAGGCCGGAATTGTTCGATAAATTGGTTTTCGTCGGGCCTTCGCCATGCTACATCAACGACGGCGACTACGTCGGAGGGTTTACAAAACCCGATATCGACGGTTTATTGGACTTTTTGGACAGCAACTACGTCGGATGGTCCACCGCCATGGCTCCCGTTATCATGCAAAATCCGGAACGGCCCGAGCTGTCAGAGGAACTGGCGAATAGCTTTTGTCGCGCCGACCCGGAGATTGCTAAACATTTCGCCAAAATCACGTTTTTATCCGACAACCGCGCTGATCTGCCATCCGTGACAACGCCAACGGTCATCCTGCAAAGCGATCCCGACTCCATTGCACCGGTATGCGTCGGCGAGTACGTCCGAAGGCACATCAGTAACAGTTCTCTGGTGATGCTGAAAGCGACGGGACACTGTCCGCATCTCAGTGCGCCCGCAGAGACAATATCTGCGATAAAGGGTTTCCTGAATTCCCGACAGCGAAGCCGCGGACACAGCAACTGAACGCTCAACCCGAATTCGGAATAGGAGATCCGCGCGAGTTGTATGACATCGCTCCGTGTGGTCACGTGTCCACGGCGCTTGATGGCACGATCGTCGCAGTCAACCAGACGCTTCTTGACTGGACAGGCTTCACACGGATCGAACTCCAGTCGTCGCGGCGATTTCAGACGCTGTTGACCGTCCCGGGCAATATCTTCTACGAAAATCAGTTTGCGCCTTTGTTACAACTCCAAGGATCAACGAAGGCCATTGCATTTGAGCTGGTCTGCAAGGATTCGAAAATACTTCCGGTACTGATAAACGCGATCCAGCGTGGATCCTCTACGCTTGGCGCCCCCTTGATCCATATCGCGATTTTTGACGCCACATACCGGAGACAATACGAACAGAACTTGCTGACCAACAGCAAGATTCTGGAACAGGAAGCCATTCGACGCGCAGCGGATTTAGAGAAAGAGGTGGCTGACCGGCGGGAGGTGGAAGAGAACCTACGGCAACTCACGGCCAGATTGTTGAAATTAAGGGACGACGAACAGCGCCGACTTGCGCGGGCACTTCACGACAGCGTGGGCCAGCTTCTTGCCGCGCTATCGATGAATCAAGGCGAGATTCTCCGCGAGAAAGAGAAACTAAGTGAAAGGTCACAAGTTGCTATCACCGAAAATGTAGAAATCACGGGGCAAATACTATCGGAAATTAGGACCATCTCTCAACTTCTGCATCCGCCACTTCTCGACGAGGTTGGACTTGGTTCTGCCTTGCGCTGGTACGTCGAAGGATTGAACAAACGTAGCAATATGACCTTCAGCCTCGATATTCAGGAAGAGTTTGGGCGGCTCCCAGGCGAAATCGAGACAGCAACATTCCGTATCGTTCAAGAATGCCTTACCAACGCGCATCGCCACGCCAGCGCTGATCGGGCTGATGTCAGCCTGAGTCGTAGCTCAACGTTGGTTTCGATCAACATTTCTGACAACGGCCGCGGAATGCCAGAAGCGAAGATAGAACAAATCAAATGTGGCGCCACATCTGGCGTGGGCTTGCGAGGGATGAGGGAGCGTATCCACCAGCTTGCAGGTACTTTAGAAATTAGCTCAGGCGACCAAGGCACAACTATTCAGGTCACTCTTCCGATTCCTTTATCGTAAATGGATAGCGATCGGCCGTGAATCTAGTCCTTGGAGACTCGGGTCTCAATCAATGCGGCCAATGCCGTCAATGCCGCAAAGTAGCAGCGAGTTGCGTATTGGCAGAGTAAAGATCTCAGCTGTAGTCGATGGCTCCGAAGCTTTCCGCTCTTCTCTTAAAGTCGCCCGGGGGAGTGCGAGATAAGTCATCGCCATATGCGTCTTGCTCATGTAAGAACCCGGATAATGCTACAAATAGGTTGGCAGTTTCGCGTCAGCGATCCTGGATACCTCTCGATTCTGGGTTCTAGACAACGTTCTAGGACTCAAATCATCCTTAGCTAGCACCCCCTCCAAAAACAAGAACGCCCGCGGCCTCGCGTGGTTACCTCCCGTGACCGGTGGTTGTTCTTTGGTTTTCGCCCGGCTAACTCCGAACAAAGGACTTGAGCCGATTCCTAAAACGAGGGCTTATGAATGACGTTCCAAACAGGTTGAGCGCGCGGGTCTGCATGTGCCCGGCGATACCACAAACCCATTCCGGTTTCTCCCCCTCCCTGGGGACCGGGTTCCGCAGAGTCTCGGTCCGCGCCTGTCTTCTTTTGCCTCTTGCCTTGTCGGCCGTGGCCTCGCCTTGGGCACAAGCGCAGTCCCCGGACCTCTCCAAGCTGAGCGTCGAAGACTTGATGAACGTCGAAGTGACATCCGCTTCGAAGAAGGAGCAGAAATTGTCGCGGGTGGCCGCCGCGGTCTTCGTCATCACCAAAGAAGACATTCGGCGCTCCGGTGCAACGAATATCCCTGACGTTTTGCGCGAGGTTCCCGGCCTGAACGTTGCGCAGATCAACGCGAACACGTGGGCTATCAGCGCGCGCGGGCTGAATGAACAGTTCAGCGCCAAGCTGCTGGTGATGGTCGATGGTCGCAGCGTATACACGCCAACATTCGGAGGCGTCAATTGGGACACGCTGGACATGCCGCTCGAAAACATCGAGCGGATTGAAGTCATCCGCGGACCGGGCGGAACAGTATGGGGAGCCAACGCCGTGAATGGCGTGATTAACGTGATCACGAAAAACTCATTGGATACGCTGGGCGGATTGGTGGTCGCGGGTGCGGGTAACCTCGACGAGGAATTTGCGACCGTTCAGTACGGCGGGAGCGCCGGCAAGGAGACCAATTATCGTTTCTACGGGAAATATCTGAACCAAAACTACCATCCAGGGCTTGATGGCTTAGCAGCCGGCGATGGCTGGGACGTGCTACGGGGTGGCTTTCGTTCAGACAGCACTCTGTCCGCGACCGACAAACTGACTGTAGAAGGAAATCTGTTCGGTGGCCGCGAAGGGCAAGGCGTAATCGGCCTGGCCCCCGGGCTGGTGTCCCGAGACTTCGGTGAATTGGGTGGCGGCGATATCCAGGCATCCTGGAGTCGTACTTACTCGGAACGGTCTGCTTCGACCCTGCTAGTTTCCTTCGATCGCTACGCCCGCACGATTCCTTTCAAGGACGACCGCAACACCTTGGACATCGCCTTTCAACACTATTTCTCCTTGGGCCAGCGACAAGACGTGATTTGGGGAGTGGACTATCGCTTCACAAATCACGATAGCAACAGTGCTGCCGTTTCCTACCTTCCGTCGGACAACCACCGGCAGCTCTTCAGCACATTCGTCCAAGACGAGATTGCCCTCTCTCGCGACCGCCTGTATCTCACCATAGGCACCAAGCTGGAGCACAACGACTACAACGGATTCGATATTTTGCCCAGTGCGCGACTCGCCTGGCAGCTGAAGCAAAAGCACATGCTGTGGACTGCGCTTTCCCGCGCGGAACGCACTCCTTCCAGCGGCGATGTTGCCGATCAAGTGGACGGCGGGGAGATTCCGGGTCCCGGCGGTGTTCCCATTCGCATCCTGCTCAACGGCAATCCCGACTTCAAGAACGAAAATCTGCTCGCTTATGAAACTGGCTATCGCGCCGCCCGCAGCGACTCTCTCTCGATCGACCTTTCCCTTTATTACAACTCCTACCATGACCTCCGGACTCTGGAATCCGGCGGACTCGTCCCGATCACCACTCCGCCCCCGCCTCATTTTGTCCTACCGCTTCTATTCGGGAACGGAATGGACGGCGAAACCCATGGCTTGGAGATCGCTGGGACCTGGAAGCCTATCCCGCGCTGGACTCTCAAGACCGGGTATGCGTTTGAGCGCGTCCACATCCATCGGCATCCGGGCAGCAACGACGCCGTTTTGTCCGGTGCCGCCGAAGGCGGAAGCCCGCACCATTCCGCCCAACTGCAATCCCATGTCGAACTTGGACACGCCGTGGCCTGGGACGCTTCCGCCTACTTCGCAAGCCGCCTGGAAGCACTGCAGGTTCCGTGTCGGACGAGGCTCGACACCAGCTTGACCTGGAAGTTTGCGAGAAACGTCTCCCTAAGCCTGGTGGGGGAAAATCTTCTGAAGGACCACGAACTCGAATATTTCAATGTGAGCGGGCTGACGCAATCGAGCCTGGTCAGGCGGGGCGGGTATGCCAAGTTAACCTGGCGGTTTTGATGACTAGCAAGCGACCGAGCGCGCCTCCAAGCGAGGAGCTATCTGTAGCAAGAATCCCGAGATTTGGCCTCACGCGTATGGTTTGCACCTCTACGACCCTTTGGAAGAGCCACCACGCTTGCGGCCGGCGAGTCCGCGGCGCGTCACGAATTCCACGCAGGATCGGCGCAGCTGGCACGCCAAATTAGTGTGGCAGTTTTGAGGAAGGTTGCGCGTATTTGATGATAGGGACGCAAACCCGAGCTCGTAGAAACAATCTTCAACCGTGGTGTGCGCGCGCAAGACGCTGGCAAGCATTTTCAATGGCGGCTTTACTGGCGCTCGGGCTGAACGCTCCAATTTCGGCGACAGCGCAGTCGAACGCTACCAGCGAGTATGAAGTGAAAGCAGCCTTCTTGTTCCGCTTTGCCCAGTTTGTCGACTGGCCCGCCGAATCCTTCAAGGACGCCAACACTGCGCTGACTTATTGCACGATCGGCGAGGATCCTTTTGGCGGCGAGCTGGACGAAAGTGTCAAAGGAAAAACGGTCGGGAATCGGCCCCTTGTCGTCCAGCACCTCAAAGCTCGCGAGCAGATCGAGAACTGCCAGGTTCTGTTCATCAGTGCGGCGGAGAAGAAGCGGCAGGGCGAATACCTGGCCAGTGCCAGCGGCCATGCGGTTCTTACCATTGGAGAGACCAATGACTTTGCCAAGCAAGGCGGCATGATCGGTTTCTGTCTGGAGAACAACAAGATACGTTTCGAGATCAACGTTGAAGCAGCCGACCACGCCAACCTGAAAATCAGTTCCCGTGTTGTTGCTGGCAAAAACGGTATTCAGAAATCACGGGTAGCGGCTATGAAGATACTCTCCACAAACTCGTCGATTCAGCGACAATTGGCGCTGCTGATTCTCTCCGCCAGCTTCTTCGCACTCCTTCTGGCATCGGTAGGACTCGGAATCTACGAACGCGCCAGTTTTCGTGCCGGCGTTGCCAGAGAACTCTCCACCCTCGCCGACACCTTGGGCGCAAACACCGCCGCTTCCCTGGCTTTTGACGACCAGCAGACCGCGCGAGAGATGCTCGGAGCGCTCCGCGCCGAACATAACATTCTGAATGCCTGCTTATACGACAACCACGGCAAGGTCTTCGCCGAGTACCGCCGCGCGGACCTCGCCCAAGACGTCCAAGCGCCTTCGCTGCGGACGGACGGAGCTTACTTTGCGCACGAGTCGCTTACGCTTTTTCGATCGGTCGCCCTTGGGAACGAAAAGCCGGCTCGATCGCGATCGTGTCCGACCTGAGCGAGTTTCGAGCCAAGACCTGGGAATATGCCAAGATCGCCATCATAGTTCTTCTCTTCTCCATCTTTGCCACCCATATGGTGTCTTCCCGCTTTCTCCGCATCCTGACCGATCCGTTGCAGCAGCTCGCCGAGGTTGCCGGCAGGGTCTCGGAAGAGGAGAACTACACTCTTCGGGCGATTCCGCGGGGAACCGACGAGATCGGCAGGGTGATCCGCTCCTTCAACAAAATGCTCGAGCGCGTCCAGGAACGCGATCGCACTCTAAAATCCTCGAACGACGAACTGGAGCTCCGCGTCCGAAAGCGCACCGGGGAACTCGAAAAAGCCCGCAACGTCGCCGAGAACGCTAGCCGCGCGAAAAGCGAGTTTCTCGCCAACATGAGCCACGAAATTCGCACTCCACTCAACGGCGTCATGGGCATGACCGACCTGGCTCTCGATACCGAGCTCACCGCCGAACAGCGCGAATACCTCCAGGCCGCAAAGATGTCTTCGGATTCGTTGCTCACTGTCATAAACGACATTCTGGACTTCTCAAAAATCGAAGCCGGAAAGATCGATATGGAAGAAGTTGACTTCAACCTGCGTGATTGTCTGGAGGCCACTTTGAAGACGCTGGCCCTCCGGGGAGACGATAAGGGCCTGGAACTTCTTTGTGAAATCACACCAGCAGTGCCGGATGTCGTGCAGGGCGATTCCACGCGCCTCCGGCAGATTCTCACCAACCTGATCGGCAATACCATCAAGTTTACGGAGGAAGGCGAAGTGGCGGTCAAGGTTCAGCTGGACTCTGAAGACGGCGAGTATCGGTTGCTGCATTTCACCGTGTCGGACAGTGGGGTCGGGATCTCTCCTGAAAAACAAGCGCTGGTTTTCGACCCTTTCACCCAGGCCGACACATCGACCACTCGCAGGTATGGCGGCACCGGGCTGGGTCTGACCATTTCCTCGCGTCTGGTCGGCATGATGGGTGGCAAAATCTGGCTGGAAAGCCAACTTGGCGTGGGATCGCGCTTCCACTTCACCGCGCGATTCAAATACTCCGATAAGAACGTGCAAATTGGGGTCGCCGCCCCCGCGGACGCCTTGCGCGGTATCAGAGTCTTGGTCGTTGACGACAATCCTACCAATCGCCGCATCCTCGAAGGCATGCTTGTGCGCTGGGAAATTAAAGTGAGGTCCGTCGAAGGCGGCGAAGCCGCCCTGGCCGAACTATCGGTCGCCTCGCAATCGGCTCAACCCTATGCGCTGGTTCTCACGGACGTGCATATGCCCGGAATGGACGGGTTTAGCTTCGTCGAACAAATCCGGCAAAGGCCAGAACTCTCTGCTCCAACCATCATGATGCTCACTTCGGCCGGACACCGTGGAGACGCGCAGCGCTGCAAATCGTTGGGAGTGGCCGCCTACCTGTTGAAACCGGTACGCCAGTCCGAATTGCGCGACGCCATCGCTCGCATTCTGGATGCGCGCCAATATCAGGGGCCGCTTCCGTTCGTTACGCGTTTCTCCCTCCAGGATGTCCAGCTTCCCGCGGAGTCCCTGCGCATTCTGGTTGTTGAGGACAATCTCGTAAACCAGCGCCTGTTCACCCGCCTGCTGGAAAAAAGAAGCCATCGCGTTACCGTAGCAACGAACGGCCTGGAAGCTCTCGCCGCTCTGGACAAGGACGTCTTCGACCTCGTTCTGATGGATGTGCAGATGCCCGAAATGGACGGCATGGAAGCTACTGGAAGGATTCGCGAAAAGGAAAAGTCGACCGGCGCTCACCAGCCGGTCGTTGCTCTCACCGCCCACGCCATGAAGGGAGATCAAGAGCGCTGCCTGGCCGCAGGGATGGACGGCTACCTCACAAAACCCATCCGTCCACAAGAACTGGACGATCTCCTCGCTCAGTATCTGGGTAAGCTCGCAGCTCGTATTCCTTTACCCACGGAACCTAGTGGAGGTGCTGGTGGGCGAAAATGAAAGTACTCTACGCTCTCGATGGGAGCCCCTTGGGAACAAGGGGGAGGGCGCGGAGGCGGATGCCGGTGGCGTCGAAAATGGCGTTTCCGATTGCGGGAGCCAGGCCGACGATGGGAGTTTCCCCGGCACCGGCGGAGGGTACGTCCTTGCGGTCGATCAGCACGGCCTGGACGTCCGGGATGTCGCGAAAGCGGGGCACAGAGTAGCGCGAAAATTTCGGGTTGAGGATGCGCCCGTTGTCGAACTCGACGGCCTCGAAAAGCGCGCCGCCGAGACCCATGATGTTTGCGCCGACGATCTGGTTCCGAAGGCCGTCGGGATTGACGACAGCGCCGCAATCGAAAGCAGTCAGGATGCGGGTCACGCGAACCTCACCGGAAGATTGGTCCACAGTAACCTCCGCACAGGTGGCAACGTAGCCGTTCTTCTCGAATCCGCCACCAATACCGAAGCCCTGCCCAGGCCGATTTTTCTTAGCCGGCCATCCGAAGGCATTGGCGGACGCCTCGAAAACTGCGCGCAGGCGCGGGTCAGGGATATTCTTCAGACGGAATTCCAGAGGATCAAGCGAGAGGACGTGGGCCAACTCGTCCATGTGCGACTCGCGCGCGAAGTGATTGGCGGTAGCGGCGAGGCCACGATAGGAGCCTTGCCGTAGTGGTGAGCGTACGGGATGAAACTGGATCAGGCGATTGGCAACGGAGTATTGCGTGGCGATTCCGGATGCTCCGGAGTTGTAGTTGTGAAATTCCCAGGCGGTCAGGGAACCGTCGGCAGCTACGCCGCTCCTGATCTCGATCAGGCCCGCAGGGCGAAAATAAGCCCAGGTGAATTCTTCCTCGCGAGTCCAGACGATCTTGACCGGCCGACCGGCAGCGCGGGCCAGACGGGCGGCTTCGAGAGCAGCGTCGGCGGTGTGCTTTCCGCCGTAAGCTGAGCCGGTATCGGGGACAATCACGCGCACATGATCCTGCGGGAGGCGGAACGCTGACGCAAGCTCTTCGCGCACGCCGAAAGGACGCTGCGTGCCGGCCCAAACCGTGAGTTTCTGGTTGGACTCCGACCATTCGGCAACGGCCGCGCGCGGTTCCAGAGGTGCGTGAGCGATGTAGGCAACGGTGTAGGTCGCCTCGAGGCGATGCGCAGCCAGGCGGAGACCTTCTTCGATGAATCCGGCTTCTTCCGGACCTCGTTCGCCGGGGTCCGATTCGACATTGGATTTCAGGTACGAGAATAGCGAGGTTCCGGAAGGCTGTTGCACCGCTTTCCATTCCGCACGGATCGCCGCGAGGGCCTGTTCGGCAATGTGTTCGGTCGGAGCAGCCGCAGCGACGAAATCAGCGTCGCGGACCACGACGGCGCCGCCAATCTGCTGCGCGGCGGCGGAGTCGAATGAACTCAAGGTAGCGCCAAATGAGGGAGGGCGCAGAACCTTTCCGTAAAGCAACCCAGCCGGCCGCAAGTCAGTGGTATAGCGGTGTTCGCCGGTAACGAAAGTGCGGGCGTCGACCTTCGGCAAAGGTTGGCCCGCGATAGTCCAATGATCGGCTGGCGTAATGGGATCGGCGTCGGGAAGATCTTGCGCGAGAGCTTTCCCGCGAGCCAGCTCGCCATAAGAGACGGAGCGGCCCGAGATGGCATCCCGCACCAGACCGGCATTCGCCGTCAACTTATCTGGATCGACGTTCCATTTCAGCGCGGCTTGCCGGACGAGTAGGTCCCGAGCGGCGGAGGCGACCCGGCGCAATTGCGGGGCCATGGTCGGAGTGGAGCGACTGCCAAAGGTGCCCATGTCGTACGGCGTGAGGGCCGTATCCGCCATCACCAGACGGACTCTCTCGAATGCTACTCGTAATTCGTCAGCGACGGCCTGCGCAAGCGAGGTGCGAATATTCTGGCCGATCTCGACTTTCCCGGTGAAAGCGGTAACGGCGCCGTCTTCCCCCACGTGCAGCCAAGAAGAAATATCGCGGGGCCATTCATCGTCCTTCGAGCGATGCGCGCGCCCAGACTCCTGGGCGGAAGCGAAGCGAGGCGTCATGGCGAAGATGGCGATCCCTGAACCCAACAGCTTGAAGAAGTCACGGCGGACTAACTCGAAATGATGGGCTGACGATGAACGTAGCTCATAGCGTTCCGGCTCGACAATATGGCGATCACGCACCGGCAGAGTCATTTCGGCGCTCCGCGGAGGGACTTGGATGCCAACCGGACGGCGGTGACGATGCGTGGATGCGTCCCGCAACGGCAGATGTTTCCTTGAAGTGACTTCGCGATCTCCGCGGCCGTTGGGTCTGGCTTCTGCTGAAGAAGCGACACGCTGCTCATAATCATGCCAGAGGTGCAGTAAGCGCATTGAAATGCGCCCGCATCGAGAAACGCCTGCTGGACCGGATGCAGGCGGCCATTTTGCTCGAGACCTTCAATGGTAAGTAAGGTTTTCCCGATCGCGGCGCTCACGGGCAGTTGGCAAGAGCGGCGGGCGATTCCTTCCAGCAGAACGGTACAAGCACCGCATTGCCCTTCACCGCAGCCGTACTTGGTCCCGGTCAGGCCGAGTTCTTCGCGGAGGACGTAGAGGAGCGGAGTTTCGGGATCGGAGGAGACCCGAACCCGGCGACGATTGATGTCGAGGGTGATGGAATCAGCCATCAGAAAAAATCGAAGGCGGAGAGTAACAACAGGAAAAGTCTAGCACGATCGCGGAGCAGTAGTGCAAAAAGTGCGGGCCCAAAACGGTTCGCCAATTCCCGAATTTGAACGACAGAGAACTCACGCCCGATGAGAAATCACTGAGAACGCGCATAAGGCATTGCACTTGGGCTGGAACCAAACTTGCCTTGAAGAGTGCGGAAAGTTGCGGACAGGAGCACGTCGAGTGAAATGATCGGGAACGCAGACTTCCGAGAGGTACTGGAGAAGCTGCACGCGGGGGTATATGTGGTCGATTGTGAAGGCAAGATCGTGTTCTGGAACGACGGAGCGGAGAGGATAACGGGCTATTTGAGGCAAGACGTAATCGGGAGGTTTTGCCGGGACAATTTTCTGGAGGAGTTCGGCGACGACGCGGGTCCAGCGACGGGCATGTTCGTTCCGATTAACGAAGCAATCCGCAGCGGGAAACCGACCCAGGCACAGGTGTCCATCCGTCATAAGACCGGACAACGGATACCCATCGATCTGTGGGTTTCACCGATACGCAACGAGCACGGGACGGTAGTGGGGGCCGCGGAAACGTTTGAAGAATGCATCTCGGTCACGGAATGGGATCGGCGACAGCAGCGCCTGGCGGCATACGGCTGCTTGGACGAAACCAGTGGGGTCCTGACCCACAGCATGATCCACTCGCACCTGCGTGAGAGCTTGGGGGTGTATGGAGAGCATCCCGTACCCTTCTCGGTGCTGTGCATCGAGGTGGATCAACTGGAGCAGATACGACGGCGAGACGGACCGGGAGCGTTGACCGCGCTGGTTCGGCTGGTAGGGCAGACACTGGAAAACAGCTTGCGCCCAACCGATTTTGTCGGCCGATGGAAGGAGAGCCAGTTTCTGGCGATTCTGCTGGAGTGCGGCCCTTCAGAAGTCTTGCCCGCCGCGGATCGGCTGAGACGTATGGTAGGGGCTTCCAAATTCAAATGGTGGGGTGATTTCCTGGCGATCACGGTTTCTGTGGGAGGCACGGCGGTACGCACCGGGGACACGGCAGAAAATCTGGAACACCGGGCGGAGACCGCATTGAGCGACAGCGTGAAGCAAGGCGGGAATCGCACCACCACGCGGCTGGAGTAAGGCGGAACTCGAGGTCGGCACAGCTTATGTTCGTGATCATCGGCATTGTGGTGGTGTTTGGAGCGGTGCTCGCCGGCTATTTGATGGAGCACGGCAACCTGAGGGTGCTTATCCAACCGGCCGAGCTGGTGATCATCGGAGGAGCGGCGATCGGTACGGTGTTGATCGCCAATCCGATGCACATCTTGAAAGCGATCGCAGGCGGGCTGGCCGGAGCGTTCGGCGGCTCTAAATACGGAAAAGACAAATACCTGGATACGCTCAAGATGCTCTATCAGCTTTTTTCGCGCGCGCGAAAAGAAGGGTTGATGGCGCTGGAAGCGGACAGTGATGCCCCGGACAAGAGCCCGGTATTTTCCAAATTCCCGAAATTCCTCAAGGATCACCATACGCTGGCGTTTGTGTGCGACACCCTGCGTATGGCGGCAGGGGGAGGGGTGGAGCCGTTCGACGTGGACCAAATGATGGAACTGGACATGGACGTTCATCATCACGAGGCGGGACAGCCGATAGCGGCGCTCTCAACCATGGCAGATTCCTTGCCGGGACTTGGAATCGTTGCCGCGGTGCTGGGCGTGGTAATCACCATGGGTGCGCTAGGCGGCCCGCCGGAAGAAATCGGCCACAAGGTCGCGGCAGCACTGGTCGGCACCTTCCTTGGAATCCTGCTGTGTTACGGGCTCATCGGACCCGTGGCATCGAGTATGGGGAAAAGCTCAGAAGAGGAGCATTCCTATTATCACGTACTGCGTGGCGCTGACGTCGTTCATGAAAGGCGCGCCACCAACGGTTGCCGTGGAATTTTGCCGGAGGGCGATCCCCGGCCATGTGCGGCCGAGCTTTCAGGAGACGGAGAAATCCATTAAAGGCGGCGGAGACGCGGCGGCCGCTCCGGCGGCATAAGACAAGAAAGCTATGGCGAAGCCGCTCCCTCCCATCATCATCAAGAAGAAAGCCGGACACGGCGGCCATCACGGCGGCGCGTGGAAAGTGGCTTATGCCGACTTTGTGACCGCGATGATGGCGTTGTTCATCGTGCTCTGGCTGCTCAATAGCAGCAAGCAGGTTCAGGAAGCCGTAGGCGGATATTTCAAGGATCCCACGGGGACCGCCAAGCAAGTTGGCAGCGACATGAGGGGGGCCGAGGAGAACTTTGCGTTGTCAAAAGACAACATGGAGGAGCTGAAGGAGCAGTTGCAACGAGCTGTTCGCGAAGTGCCGAACTTCGACAAGCTGAAAAACCACATCGATATGACCGTAACCAATGAGGGTCTGCGCATTGAGCTCACGGAGTCCGCGACGGGAACCTTCTTCGATGCCGGCAGCACAAAAATCAGCGCCGATGGCGTGGAACTACTGGCAACCTTGGCGCAAGAACTCGGGAAGCTGCCCAACAAGCTGGCTCTCGAGGGGCACACGGACTCGAAAC
Source organism: uncultured Acidobacteriota bacterium (assembly GCA_963819745.1). Lineage (GTDB taxonomy): Bacteria > Acidobacteriota > Terriglobia > Acidiferrales > UBA7541 > Acidiferrum. The sequence goes on from CAWFXG010000009.1 coordinate 303,194, forward strand.
CGTACGCAGAGGGCAGCTCTTATGGGAATTGGGAATTATCGTCGGATCGCGCCAACGCCGCCCGTCGACTAATGATCCAGCATGGTATCCGCGAAGACCAGGTGACGCAGGTGCGTGGGTTCGCGGACCAGAAACTGAGAAATAAGGACGATCCCATGGATCCCGCCAACCGGCGAATCTCACTGATCGTCCAGTACACCGAAAAGAAACCGGAAGAGAAACCCGTCGAAAAAGAGAAAGACGGCGAAACCAAACCTGGCGAAGCCCCAAAAGAGACCAAGGCGCACGAGTGATTTCAGTGCACAGCCTTTCTTGGTTTTAGCGTGCCCGCCGCTCGGACTCCTACCTCGCCCCAAGCGCGCGAGCGCGCCCATGGCTGGCTAACCCCCTTCAGTGACCAGGCGGCTTGCCTTCCCCTCCCGGAGCGGGTGGCGCGAATCTGGAATCGTCGATTGGCACATTCTGTTGTGTTTCGGAAACCTGTACGGTGAAGCGATTACCGGGCCGGGCCAGCGTCCAACGAAATGGGATTCTTACGCCGCTCACTCTCCGATAGTCCTCATAGTCGATCTGAGTCGGCATGCGCCCTAGAGGAGTCTCCGCATACCGAACAAGGCGGACCAAGACGCCGGATTGCTTATCGAAAAAAAGGCGGAGAGGCAGCTTTCCATCCTCAGTGCCGACGACCTGGAAGGTGTCGAGACCGGAGATCTTTTCTCCCAGCGACACTTCGAACTTCGGATATAGATTTCGCACGTCCGCGGGGAAATAGAGGTCGGCGTCCATGCGTGCCGCTTCGTTCTCATCGGAGTTCATCATATGAGGTGGCCTGCCAGGGAAGCCCAGCCATCCTCCGCGGCCGTCGAAGGAGGTGATACTGTCGCCGCTGGCCAAATGCATGACCGAGAAGCGTTTATCGGGGGCCTTGGCATAAATCTCGATGGAAGAACTCGGGACCCTAAGGGCAACGACGGTGCCCTTCTGGACGCGAGAGGTCACATTTCGCAGCGCAGTCTCGCCGCCGATGGATGCCACGTATTTGTCAAAGAGGTCGTTTGCCGAGGGCAGAACCGGCTTGGTTTCTGGCGACTTATTCTCGGTCATCGGCTCCTTGCCCACCTCCTGCTCCGTGAGAAGCGGAGTAGCAACAGGATCGGTGGCTCCGCGGTGGCAGGTATAGCAGGTTACTTCTCGATGTCCGTCAAAGCTGTCTTTATTGAGGGCGAACATCATTTGCATCATTTTGCGCGCGGTTTCCTTGGGCTTTTTGTCGTCCTTTTCGAACATCATCTTTTGACCTTCACGCACGTGGCAGTATTCGCATTCAACACCCAAAGAAGCGGTCATGAATTGCATGGCGGGAATCAGGCACTCTGCCGGAATTTCTTTAAGTACTTTGATGTTTTTGTACTCTTCCTCGGCCCGTTTTCCGGCCTGCGGAGCCTGCGCGAAGGCTGCCGTCAGCCGCCCGCTCCAGAAGGCGAATGAAATTGAGGACACCAGACTCAACGAGAGAATAAGAATCCTGCAAAATTTGGCCACAGGCATCCCCTTGCGAAAAAATAATTGCCGAAGAATCTTACCAGAGAGTCTGCGAAGGGAGCGGTGAGGATCCGCCTCAGGCCGAAATTTCGCCGGCCTTGGCCAGCGCGATAATACGATCGGCGGCGCGAAAAGCAAGCGCCTCAATCGTCATGGTGGGCTGGCCGCGGCCAGAAGTGACCAAACTGCTGCCATCGCAAAGGAACAAGTTCTTCACGTCGTGCGAGCGATGGTCCTTGTTAATGACGGAGGTTTTGGCGTCGTTGCCCATGCGGCAGGTTCCCAGCAAGTGCACCGCGAATTGCTGTTCCTGAACCGGAAAACTCCATTTGCGCTGAGCGCCCGCGGCGTCAAGAACCTCCAAGCCGCGCTGGGCCAGCCAGTTGGAGAGCTTAATGTCATCGGGATGGTCTTTGTAGGTCATGCGCAGAGCAGGCAGCCCCCAGGCGTCCTTCACATCCGGATCAATATCGAAGCTGTTGTTCTCCACGGGCAAGGAAGTGCCATGCCCGAAAATTTCCATGGTACGAGTGAAATTATTGCGGATCGCATTCTTGAAACTCGTGCCCCAACGCGGCGAATCCGGCGGGAGCCCGCCCATGGCGAAGGTGAAGGGAGTAAAATCGTAACGCGCGTCCAGTCCGCCGCCTCCATAAAACCCGACTTTTTGCGGATCGAGTTCATAAAAATCATGAAGAACACGGCTGACGGCAAACCCCTTGTAATCGTTGAGAGGCTGGTCGAAAACACCGACCGAGATGCCGCTGCTGTTGAGCATGAGATTCTTGCCAACCATGCCGCTGGAATTGGCGAGCCCATTGGGAAACTGTTTGCTTGTCGAGAGCAAGAGGAGCCGGGGAGTTTCCGCACCATTCGCGGAAACGATAACGGCCTTGGCCCGCTGCAGATGTACGTTGCGCTTCTCGTCGAAGTAAACAGCGCCCGTTGCGCGGCCCTTGGAATCCATCTCGATCCGATGAACGTAAGAGTTGGGGCGAATCTCGCATCGGCCCGTCTTTTCGGCCATGCGAATTGCGGAGGCCAATGAGCTGGATTTCGCGCCAACCTCGCAACCAAAGCCCAGGCAAAAACCGCAATTGACGCAAGCGCTGCGTCCATCGCGAGGTTGCGACAGGATGGCCATGGGCGCGGGGAATGGGTGCCAGCCGAGCTTCCGAGTGGCACGCTCGAAGAGAACGCCGGACGACTTCACCGGAAGCGGCGGCATGGGATAAGGCTTGGACCGCGGCGGGTCGAAAGGACTTGCTCCCGCAAGACCCGAGACGCCAATCTCCCATTCCACTTTGGAGTAGTAAGGCTCCAGGTCGGCATAAGTGATCGGCCAGTCCGCGAGATTCGCACCTGGTACAGGACCAATCTTGCTGCGCTCAATGAAATCAATTTCATGAAAGCGCCAAAAATTGGCGGTGAAGTGGACGCTGGTTCCGCCCACAAGGCGCCCATACACTAACGCGCGCTGAGGCTTGGCTTTTTCATCCGGAGTTTTGCGGAACGTATTGGGCTGTAACTTCGGATGATTAGTAAGCAAATCTTCGCTCAGGACCTTGATTTCGTTGTGGGTGAAGTCGGCTTCGGTCAGGTACGGACCCTGCTCAAGCACCACCACGCGAAATCCGTTGGAGGACAATTCCTTGGCGAGAATGCCGCCGGCAGCGCCGGAACCGATGATAACGAAGTCAACTTCGTCGGAAGTCTTGTACTTGGGTTGCTCGACGGTCATGCCTTATTGCTTTCCCCGGTATCTGGATCGGGCCGCCAACCGGCGTAGTCCTTATCGTAGTAACCGAATGGCGGCTGAAACATATGCTCACGCTCACGGCCAATCACCTTCCAGCCGGCGCCATCACGATTTCCAAATTCGCTGGAATCCGGATCGATAACAAAACCCAGGATGGTGTGAACGCGAAGAGTTTCGAAAAAATTCTTTGCGGCTGCGCGCGGACGAAAAGCGCGCCCACCCGAGGACTGCTTATTGTCAAGAGTCCGCAGAATCTCGTCCTGCTGCTCCGGCGTGGCCGCGGAAAACTTCGCCACCGCGGGGAGCGCCGCGTGCACGTGCTCCTGCAAATCCAGCAAGCCATCACGGTAAGTCTTTTGATCATCGACGGAAAACGTCGTTAAGGCTCGATCGATGAAGTAAACAACTCCGGCCTCACGGGCTCCGGGCATATCGTCCGTTGGGATAATGCGCGCGGTAAGCGCATCAATTTCCGCGGCTTCGGCAGGAGTAAAAAATTCCAGCTTCGCAGCCGTGCCAGGCTGCATCGAGGAACGGGCGTGAGCGGCGGCAGAAACGATGGCGGAAAGGTGCGAAGAGAGCAGCAGGGCCCCGGCACCACTACATCCGTGCCGCAAGAAATTGCGACGGCTGATTTCATTGATCATGCGTGAAGTGAATTTTGAACTCTTTGAAACTTTAGGCTGTGAACAAGCCGCCGTCAAGAAGAAACCGCACATCGCCAATATCGAAAATACGCATGCACATCTGCTCACGCCTTCTCCAGCGCCGGCGATTTGCGGGACCTGCGGGCGTAGTGTAGGATTTTGCGGAATCCAAAGGACACTTTAGAAGCAGCCTACTGGACGGATTTTCGTCGGAACAATTGTACAATGGCAACTCTTACGGGAGCGATCGGTACCGGGAGCAAGTGGCTGCTCGACAAGATTGTCGGAGCGCTCGCCGCTACAGGCGTCAATCCGAACTTCCTGACCTTCCTCGGCCTGGTGGTGAATTTTGGCGCTGCGGTGATGTTCGCCGTGGGGCACTTTTTCACCGGGGCGCTGATCATATTTTTCGCGGGCTTTCTGGATATGCTGGACGGCCAAGTGGCCCGGCGGCAGAACCGCGTGACGGCGTTCGGGGCATTTTACGATTCCACCCTCGATCGCTATGCGGATATGGCGCTGTACATGGGCCTGCTGGTGTACTACTCGGTGAGCGGCCGGACACCGTATGTGGTACTCGCGGCGGTGGCCACTGCAGGCTCAGTGATGGTGAGCTATGCACGAGCGCGCGCAGAATCGCTCATCTCGTTGTGCAAGGTGGGCTTCATGGAGCGGCCGGAACGGCTTGTGCTGTTGATCATCGGTGGAGTTTTCAATCGCATGGCGGCAGTGCTGTGGGTAATTGCCGTGATTTCCACGATCACGGTGGTGCACCGCATCGTTTATACCTGGCAGGAAACCCGGGCGGGCCGAGTCTTGCCGGGTATTCGATTGAGCTTATAAGCGCTCCAGAGACTTCTAGCTTTCTTCCGTTTTTCCAGCCAAAGAGGCTTCCACAGGAGCGGCGATAATTCCCCGGACGCGATCTCTCAGCGCCGGGACATCTTCCTTCCTCATACCTTCTGTTTCGATCGTGTCGTGCAGCCACACGCTGACCGTGGTGGGCCACAGCATCCAGTGCCCGGTGCGATGATGCTGAAACGAACCGACTAGACTAACCGGAACAATTGGCACACCCAGTTGCTGGGCTACGCGGAATCCCCCATCTTGAAAGGAATTGAGGTGACCGTCTCGAGTTCGCATGGCTTCCGGAAATATGATCAGACTGGTGCCTTTCTCAATCGCGTCTTGCGTCAGCCGCCACATGCGTTTGAGATCGGAGGCGCGCCGCACATCTGGAACCGGAACGTTGCCGAAGCGCTTCATGAGCCAACCATAGGCGGGGATCTTGAAGTGTGATTCAAGCTCCCAACCTCGCACCAGCTGCGGAATGGCGCAGTACAAAAGGAAGGGATCGAAAAGGTTGACGTGGTTGACCATAAAAAAGCAGGTACGCGCCGGATCAAACCCCGGAGACCTCCGGACTTGGACGCGGGCGCCAGAAAAAAAGGCGATCCGCCGGCAAAAACTGCGCTGCAGCCAATCATGCTTGCGTGGATCCAGGAAGATCGCCAGAAGCACGAGAGTAGGCGCGGCAATGAAGAAGTGGATCAGGCTGAGAAACCACAGCATGGCGCTCCGTAACACGAGAGCGAATTTCATATGTAGATGTCCACGGCGGCGGGAATCATGTCCAGGGAATGGCACTCGAGATTTGTGATTTCCCCGTCGATCATGAGGTCCATGGGTGCAGACCTTCGAAACTCCACGTGACGCACCGAGCGGCGCGAGGCCAAGAGATGATTCACATGCGTGCCGTCGTACAGCTTGGGCAGGGTTCGCACCAGGCCCCACCGGCCGATTGGCCCCCAGCGCACGAACTCAATCAAACCATCCGTGGGGTCAGCCTGCGGTGCGATGAGCATGCTGCCGCCGGTGTATTTGCTGTTGCTGAAAGTCAGAAAGAGGCATGGGCGCTCGTCCCACTGCGTTTCATCATCGCAGCGGAGCGAAAATGTATGGCGACGCAGTTGAGCCACACACACGAAAACGCCCAGCAGGTAGCCGAGATGGCCGAGTGGCTTGAAGCGTCGATTAGCCAGCGCACCCACATCCGCCGTGAAACCGATGCTGACGAGATTGAAGGAATAAAGCTCGCCAATGGAATGGGTGAGACGCACAAGATCCACCGCCCGGGTGCGCCCCTCCTGGATGGCTCGAACGGAGGCTTCTGCGCCTTCGCTCGTAAAATCTCGCAGAAAAGAATTGCCGGTACCCAGCGGCAAAAGTCCAAGAGAAACTCGCTCGGTTTCGCACCCATGGCTGAATATGCCGTTCAAAATCTCATGTGCGGTACCGTCACCCCCCACGGCGATAAATCGGCGATACCCTTGCGAATATGCCTCTCGGGCAAGTTCCACGGCCTGCCCCGGTCTTGAGGACGCAACAGCATCGACCGGAAGACCACTTTCGCGCAATCGCTGAAGTACCGGTCCAGCGAGCTTCGATGAGCGGCCTCCGCCCGCCGCAGGATTGACGATGGCAAAAAAGTTTCCCATGAAAGTCGCTGATTCCTTCTCCGAAAGCGCGCCTCACACATCTTACAAAGGCACAATCGCCGTGGTGCGATCAAGCTGAGCGAGTTGCTCAGCAAGCACATTTCTCTTGATTTTAAGGGAAGCGGTGCGCGGAAAATCATCCGGGAATAGCACGACTCCGTGCACGCGCTTGTAGTTCAGCAGCGTGCTGTTGCGCGAAATGATTTGTTGGCGCATTTCGGGAGTCAGTGTTTGGCCGGATTCGAGGTGCAGCACTAAGATCAACTGCTCGCCAATCATGGATCTCCGCGGCCAGACGAAGTTGGCGGCAAACACACAAAATTCCTTTACGGGCAGGCTGTCGAACGCAGACTCGATATCCTCGGGGTAAATATTCTTGCCTTCTTCCGTTACGATCATGTTCTTTTTGCGGCCGAAGAGCTGCAGATGGCCGGTGTTGTCAAAACGCCCGAGATCTCCGGTCATGAGCCAGCCATCCACAATTGTTTCGGCCGTGAGTTGCGGTTCCTTGAGATAGCCGGTCATCACGGTTTTGCTGCGAACGGACACTTCCCCAATTCCTTCCTGGTCCGCATTGGCGATGCGTATCTCCATGCCCGGCAGTGGTTTGCCCACGGTGTCCGCTCGAAATGGTTTCAGATCATTCACGGTTATGGCCGTACCGGCTTCGGTCAATCCGTAGCCGTTTGCCACGGGAATTCCGAGATCGTAAAAAAATTGCAGCATCTGCGGCTCGCTGAAAGCGCCGCCCACGATCAAAGCACGCAACTCTCCGCCAAAAGCGTCATGTACCTGGGGCAACAGCAAGCGACTAATGCCCAACCGCGACCGGCCTCGAGTCAGCGCTTTGTTCAGCCCGACGAGAGCATTGAAGACTGCTCGCTTGGCTGCAGGCAATTCGTCAAAGCGAGCTTGCAATCCCTTCTGGAGATTCTTGAGCACCAGCGGCACTAGGCTCACGTAGGTGATCTTGTACTTAGTGAAAGCCTCGCGCACATATTCCGGCCTGAGCGTTCGAAGGTGCACGACGGTCGCTCCGCAGATGAACGGACCGATAAAGCCGACCATGAAGTCCACGGCATGATTTGTAGGGAGAATGCTGAGGTAGCGCACGCCCGGCCAGAAAGGATAAAGCGCAGTGAGCGCAATGCACTGTTCGAGGTAATTTTCATGAGTCATCACGCAGCCTTTGGGCCGTCCACCGGTGCCAGAAGAATAGACGATAGTTGCGGTGTCTTTGCGTGTCCGGGACGCGAAAATAGGTTCGCCGGCGCCTCGAAAATCTTCCCATCGGAGCGCACCCGCCAGATCTGTCGCAGTGGGTGCTTCGGTCACGAGCACCTGCTTAAGGGAAGTTGCGCCATTTCGCCCCGCCGAGCCTGCCAATTGTCTCCAGATCGGATATTCCGTGACGAGTAGGCTTGCTTCCGAATGTTTCACCAACTGCCACTGCTCGCCCTTCGTTAGCTTGTAATCCAAGGGAACGAGAACTCCGCCGCAAAAGAAGATTGCATAAGCAGAGATGAGCCACTTCGCTTGATTGGTCATTACGACGGAAGCGCGTTCCCCTGGGCGAAAGCCGGCGGCCTGCATGGCCGCGGCTAGTGGATGGGCGCGCTGCTGAAATTCGCGGTAAGTAAGCCGCTCCCTTTCGCGCTCGCGATCCGCTTCAATCAAGCAGACTTCCTGGGCGAAGCTATTCAGCGCGTCCCTTAACGCAGCACCCAGGGACTGGTAGTTGGCGAGATCCAGCATTACAAGCGGGATTGTATCCGCGAGGCGAGCGTCCGGAAATCACTGACTCCCTGGACCTCATAGTCGGGCAACTCGACACCAAAATGATTTTCCAGGCGGCTAAGGAGTTCCAGCGTCTGCAAACTGTCTATACCCAGCTTCTTGAAAAAGTCGTCATCCGGCGCGAGCGTGCCGGGCGGCAGTTGAAAATGCTTCGATGCCAGGTCCAGAACTTCCTGGGTAGTCTGTTCTATGGTTCGCATGAATAGCACAAATTTAGCACTCCCGCGCCCGGAAGGAAAATAACTCGGCAATCCCAGTTACTCTCGGACCTTTCCCATAAACTCCAGGCGGTTTCCGAAGGGGTCCAATACGTGAACGCGGCGGAAACCCTGAAACGCTGTATCCGGCTTGACGGGCGCTCCTGCACTTTCGCAGGCGGCAAGTAGTCGATCCATTCCTTCCACAACCATCGCGGGATGTGCGCGGTGGGCCGGATGAAACTGCGGCTCGACACCTAGATGCAGATTCACCGATCCACTCACCAGCCAAATGCTGTCACGACCCGCCATTTCTTTGGGCTTGTCAATTTCCTTGAAGCCAAGAACGCCACAATAAAAGTCCCGAGCCTGCTGCTCCCCACCGGTAGGGATGGCCACTTGCACGTGATCGAGACTAATGATCGCCATTTGGTCCTTGGTTGAAGGTAGACTCGATCCACGGAGAAACGCAAAACGAGTTGCCGTGCAGACCGGCCGCAAGAAACGTCAGCGCCGCCAACAGTAGCAGAAGCATGGCGCGCATGTGTTTTCTAGTCGGCACGAGAGAATGAGTCACCTTTATGGCAAATACGGCATGGGGTCCTTGGATTCCACGAAACGCTTCAGGGCGGCCATCACCGCCGGCCGCGCGAACAGCTCGCAAAACAAATCTATTTCCCGGCGCAACTCTTCCCGCGGAATGGGCTTGATGAACTGCTTTGCCGTGACGCGCGTGGCCGCATCGAACTTGGCGATCTGCGCAGCCGTCGCTCGGGCAATCTTTACTGCTTCGCCTTCGGCCGCAAGTTGCGCAACTAACCCCAACGCGTGAGCTCGTGTAGCGTTAATGCTGCGCCCGGTGAACAACAGATCCCGAACAACAGCGTTCCCCAGATCGCGCTTCAACCTCGGGATACCTCCGAAACCTGGGATGAGCCCCAGTCGCAGTTCCGGAAATGCAAAACGCGCCATTTTGTCGGCAACGATGATGTCGCACACCAAAGCCAACTCTAGGCCACCGCCGAAGCAGATGCCGTGAACCGCGGCAATGGTGACAAACGGAGCCGAGTCGAAGGCGTTGGCGACGGCGTGGATTCGTTCCAGGAAATCGCGTACACCGCGTAGCCGTTGTGCTTCCGGTACTGCGACCGCTCCTCGGTACAACTCTCGAAGGTCGGCGCCCGCCGAGAAGCCCTGTTTCCGTTCGCTGCAGACTACGCAGGCATGGGTCTCGCTCGCCAACACCGGAATGGCGGCCGCAAATTTCTCTAACTCCACCAGCATCACCGTGCCAATCTCGTTGGCCGGAGCATGATCGAGCGTCAACTCAATTGTGCCGTCTTTCCATTTCCAACGTAGGGCATTGCCTGAGAAGCTTTTCATGCCGATTTCTGCGCTGCCTTTTCCTGCAAATCGTACATCGCGGATATCTCCGGCGCGAACCGCAAATTGATGGCGTCGCGCCGCAGTTTGCTGTTGCTGGTCAGCAGACCGTTTTCCGCGGAGAAGGCCTCGCGGACGATGGCGAACTTCCTGATTTGCCGGTAGTGTGGCAATTCGGCATTGACGCCATCCAGCGCGGCCTGTACCGCGGGTCGCTCCACTTCGCCGGAGATCACCGCGCATAGGTATCCTCGACCGTTGCCGACCAGGACGACGTGCTGCGCGCCCACCAAGCGATTCAGAATTTTCTCTTCGATGGGCTCCGGAGCGATGTTGTGCCCGGAATTGAGGATGATCAGATTTTTTATCCGGCCAACGATCCGCCAATTGCCGCGCACGTTGACCTCACCCCGGTCTCCGGTGTGAAACCAGCCGTCCCGAAGAACTGCGGCCGTTTCTTTGTCGCGATTCCAATATCCCGGGAAAATGTGCGGCCCCCGAACGAGGATTTCCTCGTTTTCCCCGATTTTCATTTCGATGCCGTCGATCGCCGGACCGACATGCCCGGGTTCCACGGGAATGCACGGGTCGTCCATGGTGCATATGCCGGTGGTTTCTGTCAGACCGTAGACCTGCAAAATTGGAATCCCCAGCATCAGGAAAAACTGCTGCGTCTCCGGAGAAAGCGGAGCTGATCCGCAAATAAGCGCACGGAGTTGCGAGCCGAATCGTTTGCGGATTTGCTGGAAGATGACCCGGCGGCCGAGCAAGAACCACGCAGAGTCGGCAGCGCGTGCGCGCCCTCCGCGTTGACGCTGCCAGGCATCGCGAGCCTTGCCAAAAAGAAAACGCAGTGGTGCGGGACGCTTGGCAATGTTTTCTTCCACGCCTCTTCGCACGCGCTCCGGAAACGTCGGAACGTTAAGAAAATAGTTAGGCGAACCCAGTGCAAGCTCATCGGCAAGTCGGGTCAGGTCCGAGGAGAATGTCAGCACGCTGTTGCGCGACAAGAACGAAAGTGATGCAATCCAGGACGCCGCAAAATTCAATGGCAGATAGTGAAACACGCTCTCCTGCCCGTGATGCCCGCGCATCAGTTGGTCCAGGCGCTCCCGGGTCCGCGTCAACATGAACGACACGTTTCCGGTATTGAGACACACTCCCTTGGGCTCGCCCGAAGTGCCGGAGGTATAAATAATCTTTACCAGATCATCGTCCGCTCGAGGATTTGGACTCTCGCCGATCTCTTCGCTTCGTGTCTCGTCCGACAGAACTTGTTCAAACAATACCGCTGAGGGTCCGGCCGGGCTCAAGCAGGACACCGCTTTTGCAAGCTGAGCGTCTCCGGCAATGAGCAATCGTGGCTGGCAATCCTTCATCATGGTTACAAGTTCGGCGGGTTCCTGCCGGGAGTACAGTGGGACGACGATGACTCCTTCGGCCAGTAGCGCAAGGTCTATTGCCAACCAACGGATGGAGTTGGGCGCCAACAGCGCGCAGCGGTCGCCGGCCTGCATCCCGGCTTGCCGAAGAAATCTACGTGCCGCACGGATTTGATTCAGAAGCTCCTGTCCCGTGACGTTCGCAAAGCTGGAACCCTGTATCTCTCGTGCAACAACTTGTGCGGCATCCCGGCGTAGCCGCGCAAAAGCGTTGTCGAGGAAGTTAGGCATGACCGTTACGGTTTGCTCGCCCGCAGCACACGGGTCGGTGTTACGAACATCAAGTTGGGACCCCCAAGTTGCGTCTGCCAGCCAAGCGATTGCAGAATTTTTTCGTATTGTTTCGTGTACCCGATATCCGCCATGGCCAACCGTCCGCCAGGCTTCAGCACACGGGCTATCTCCCGAATTGCGGTGTCACGGCCGTCTGATCCGGAAATATTGTGGATAGCAAAGCTGGACAAAACCACGTCGAAGCAATCGTCCGGGAAAGGAAGTTTGCGGGCATCGGCGTCTTTCACTTCGATGCGTTCCGCTACGCCCTCACAGCGCGCATTGTGCAACGTCGCTTCGGGGCGATTATCTTTCTGGTCTCTCTGAGACCAAATGTCGATGCCCACGGCGTGTCCCGACTGTAAGCGCTTCGCGGCGCCGATCAGCAAGATGCCGTGGCCGCAACCTACGTCCAGGACCTGTTCGTCGCCGCGCCAGGAAATCGAAGACAACAGCGTGTCCCGGAGGCGCAATTTTCCGACTCGGCTGCCCCAATACATGACGCAACCTGCCAGGAAAAAGCTCAGCCCAGTCCAGAGCACCGACGTTCCGGCCGTTACCTGCCACCCGACATTGCCCATTACCCCGCGATCCGCCAGCATCCGCCCGGCTATCACGCCCGCCACTCCGCCATATAGAAATGCGCGCTGAAGGCCAGGAGCGTCCAATCCGTAATCGGGTCGGCACTGCGTTGTTACCGTCGTTTCCTTCATGATGCCGCTGATCCTGCCACGGAATGCTGCGGCGATGCCCTGGAGTCGTAACGCTCCGCGAGCGCACGTAGATCGTTGCTCAAAGGAGGCAGGTAGTCCTGCCACGAAAGCACCCCGGGGCGCAGCGGAAACTCCGGATAAGCGCGGCGCACCGTATCTTCCAGGATTCGACCCATGCTGGCCATCGCCTTCAGGTTGCGGACAACTGTCCGGGCAATGCCCTCTCGAATGGAGTCCGCGTCCGCTACCAAAGTTTCCATCACCTGCACCAGCCGCGACTCCAGCTCGGGGTCGTCTACGGTCAAGAACAAGTCCTCGTGTCCGCGGTCGCGCATTAGATTGCGAATGCGCTCATCCATGGTCACTCCGGCGGAAGCTACCAGCGCCGGCATGCAAGTGACGATTCCATGGTACCGGGAAGAAACCAGATACGACGAGCGACGAAGGATCGACACCAGCTGAAACATATCGTAGTCGTCGGATGTAAATATTGGCGTTCCGGGTAGGAATTCGGTCATCGACCGGCACGCAACAGCATCCAATCGCTCCATGGCCACCAGCACCGGAAACACACGATGACGCTGCCGGAAAGTGGCGACAGCTTTGCCAAATGCGGAAATATAGTTGCGGTATTTCCGATCAACTTCCGGTCCGGATTTGTGGAAATAAACGGTGCGATATTGACTGTCCTTATAGGCTCCGGCGGTCACGCGCGCCAGGTACTTGGCCACCGACGCTTTGACCGGCCAGACAAAGGGGTGAATGGGACAAAGCGCCAGCACCGGAGTGCGCTCATCCCAACCCGCCTCGCGCAACGCTTTGCGGCCAAATTCGGCGGGGTGCGGCTCGAATGTCCAGGCGGTGTCCGTACCGAGTTCCGTTGGCACCCCCAGCCTGCGAAGGATGTCTTGTGATTCCACATTGCGCGTGATGACCATGGAATCGTGTACGTAACGCCGGCACATGTCCTCAATCACCGAATCCATGTGACCCGCTTCCCCTCCGTAGGCCAGCGACACCTTGTTCTCCGCAGATGCTAGCCCCAGTGAACCAATCATCATGGTGGTCAAGGCGTTGGCGAACTTGCTTTTGAACATCGAGCCCTCGCAGGCGATGACACCATGATTCCGGTGAACTTCGCGGAAGAGGAAAGGAGGGAACATATCCGGCAGGTGAACCTGGCGCGTGCCTTCGAAATATCCACGTGTGCGGTCAAAGTTCTGGGACATCACGCTGAAATCCACGTTGTCCGGCCCCAATACATGACGTATTTGCCGGATCATCTCCTGCACACGAACATCGGAGCCTGTATTGCGCGTGCCGTTGTATCCGGCAAAGAGCAATCGCAGCTTTTCCCCGGGCACCCAGCGGCGGCCAAGTCCCAACATCCAACCGAAACGGCGGATCTCGATAAGCGCGCTGACCCATGCGACGAGAAGGTAATCGGTCATGCGTGCGCACTCCCGGCGGCGGGCAAGTTTTCTGGAGGCGCTTCCCTAACCGGCCAGGGCCGGTAGGGATAGTGGAATTTGTTGCGCCGGCTGAACTCCAAGAGCGGGTACGCGTAGCTGGAAAACTTTGCGGGTTCCTCCTCAAGTTCGGAAACCACGCGGGAATTGTCGAAAACGGTGTTCCACTCCAGGTACGGCAGAAAAACCTTCAAAAGCGATGCTCCTCGACCCATGGAACTCTGTCGCTGCGCAAGCCAGTTGATGGTTCCCCCAAAGGGCCTTTCCAGGGACGGCAAGTATAGCGGCTTGCGCCAACCGCCAGCCTTCGACAAGGCATCGGTCAACTCGCGATAGGTCTCCGCCCCTTGCCCCGCCGAAAGATGATAGATTCCAAAGGCCGGGCGCTCTTTCTGATGAATCGTCACGATGGCTTTGCCGACGTAGTTGGCGGGCACAATGTCAATTCTATCTTCAGGGCGCAGCGGAAGGACAGGCAAGCGCGAGAGAACATCGAACGCCTGGACCATGTCGAACTGCGAAGTCTCCGGCCGTCGGCTGTCTCCCAGAACAATCGCGGGCCGAAAGATAGTGCGCGGCACGTCGGGCAGCAGCTGGTGGATCATGTGTTCCCCGAATTTCTTCGTGCGCGCGTATGGATCATAGTCGGACCTGGTCCAGTCTATCGAGGCATCTTCCGTGACCACTTCATTCTGCCGTTTGCCGGCCACCGCTACCGTGGATACGTGCGAATATCTCCTCAATCCGTGCCGGTTTTGCGCCCTCCTGGCCAATTGAATTACTTCCAGGCCACCCCGCAAGTTGACATTGAGGCACTGCTTTTCCGATTTCCGATTCAAGGAAGCCGCGCAATGGATGATGGAGTCCGTCTCGTCAACCAATTTCCGGTAGTCTTCATCGCCTAGGCCGAACAGTCCGCTGGTGAGCTCGCCGCGAATGATGCGAATCCGTGAGTGCAAGTGCTCGCGGAATTCCGGAAACTCGAAATGAAGTTGTAAGGATTGCCACAGGCGCTCTCGTGCGTCCTCGTCTGACTTGGCGCGCACCAGCAACTCCAGCGGCTCTCGATGCTCAGTGAGCAGCCCGGCAACCAGGTAGCTGCCCAGATAGCCGGTCGCACCGGTTAAGAAGGTCGCCATAAAGGGTCAGATGGAGCGACATTGGAGACCGCCGAAGCGTGCGCGGCCTGTTCGGACCAGTTGAGCTCGCGGGGAGCGCGTGATTCGAGAGGGCGCCCTTCCATGAGCGGATAACACCAGCGGCGCAACGCTGGAATATGCACGTTAATCCAGTAATCCCACCAGTCGATCTTCTCGGGATCAAACTCAAAGAGTTCACGTTCCTCGACCGGGAGCGCCGCGGAAAGCAGGCGTGCATTTTCGCAATCGAACACGTGCTCATTATGAAGAATAAACGGCTCGTACAATTCGATCAGTTTCTCTGCGCGGGTTAGATCGCGCTCCTGCCGGGCCAGTGGTGCTTTTTTCATGTGTAGGCTCACGGCTGCGCGGTTGATGCGGGAGACCACCGCCTTTTGCATCGGTATGGACAGCCGCTCGTAACGTTGTTTCGAGACCGGAATGGTTTCGAACTTCAATTTGAGCCAGTGCTCCAGGCCTTGCTGCCGCCGGTAATACTTGCGATGGGCAAGCCCGGTCAGCTCGATGCTTCGGCCCATATTCACCGGATTCACAGCCGAAGTGGCCAACTGGTACAACCGTGCGTTGCATCGTTCCACCACCGCCGCAGCAATCAGCGACATGCCTCGGCAGACCATGTCCACGGGAATCACATCCAGGCATTTGCGTGCGTTGGTGGGAAGCTGCCGAAAGTTGGTGCCCAGGAGGTAAGAGAGCGGGCCCGAGGTATTGATCCCCTCGTTCCATCCGAGAAAAGGCGAGCGCTCCGAGCTCTCCACAATGGATGGCCGGACGATGGCAATCGCCAAATCGCGCCCATGGCGCGCCAGGATCGACTCTCCGAGACTCTTGGTGAACGTGTACGTATTGGGCCAGCCGAGATGTTGCGCGCGCCGCATCCCGGCGCGAACCAGCTTGTTCCTGATCCACCGTCCGCGGTTCCGCTTCAGCACTCCATCTAGCTCGGTGGGCGCCACTTTCGTTTCATCTCCGCCACGTCCTAATGCCTGGCGGTGCAGCGCACGCGTAAGTTCCGGGCCTTCAGCGCGTTGCTCGATTCGGTTAATCATTTCGCGCAGCGATTGAATCTCGCGTTCCGCGTCGAAATCGGGATCACAACTGGGACTGTAGTTGTCGTGCAGTTCTTCGCTTACGCGTCCGTTCCGCATGCCAACCACGTAACACGTCGAAAGGTGCATCAAACCCGCATGATCGCAACGGCGTAGAAAATCAAGCAAGCACAACGCTGAATCCACGTTGGATGCCAGCGCTTCCCGAAGGTCGGGATTGAAATCCGTAAGCCCGGCACTGTTTACGATGATGTCCAGCGAGTGTGACAAGCGCGCCTGCGTCGACTCATCCAGGCCGAGGCCCGGCTGGCTGACATCTCCTTCCACTACCTCGACTTTCTCTTTCAGGAAAGCACCCAGCCGGCTGCCATGGCGCTCCTGCAACGTGTCAAACGTTGGCGACTCCTCCACGATTTTCTCAAAACGCCGCTGCGCGGAGGTCGTCCTGTTGCGCCGGATCAAAAGCGTGATCTTGCGGACGCCGGGAACATTCTCGAGCAAGTCCACCAGCCACACCTTCCCGATAAAGCCGGTTACGCCGATCAAAAGGATATGGCGGCCCGTTAACGACTGGCGAACCGACAGGTGTGCGACGCGCGGAGCTTCGCCGAAGGCAGGCACGCCCCTGCGTATGGAACTGATCGTTCGTGCGGTCCTTTGTTGTGCTTTCTCAAGTAATTCTGGATTCTTCGACCAGCCTAGCTGCCGCAAAGCTTTCTGCTTCGACACCCGGCCATCCATCGCTCCGCTCGCCAGCCAGGCTAGAGGCCCCCGCGGTCGTATCACCGGCTCCAACAAACGCCCCGTAGCGTCACCATCGCGAAATTCAAGGCGGTTGGAGATGAAGGACTCGATACCGAGGTGATTCGCCAGTGGCCGCGCGATGTGGTCCAGCAACTGCCCAATCAACACTACCCTTTCGCCCCTGGCCACTGCCTCCCGGAGTTTGCGAACGGCTTCTGGCCGTAGACGGGGCTTGAGAACGTACTGGAAATACTCTTCACCCAAGAGATCCAGACGATCCTGGCTAACTCCGCGCAGCAAGGTATGCAGGAATCGCGTGGCGAAAGTACGGCTCGCAAAATAGGCAAATGGCCGTGCTAAAGCCATCCCCGCCATTCCGGCTCGACGTGCCCAACGTTCGGAGAAACTCTGGGAATTCCAGGTGAAAAAGCCCACCGGGCGCAAGGCGCCGACTTCCAGCAAAGAGCCCTCGGCTCGCCAGTACGTCGGTTCGCCAGAAGGCGCCATCTTCGATCCTGATGGGAGATCGCTCATAGCAGCCTGCATCTAGACCTGCAACTGCAGCGTGAATTCTTCACCGCGCCTTCCGCGACTTGCATAAGTTTTGAACGAGACCTGGTTCGGGTATTCCGCCGGCGACTGCTCCCCAAACACCGCGACGGCGGGGAAAGGTTTCCGCTGCTCGGGAATTGTAAACTTAACATTCTCAGCGAGCTATCGCAACATGAGCCAGGGGGCCCAGTGGGGGAAGGTCGGGTAAGGCGGCGTGCAACCATGCGCCTCAAAACGGAACAGGGGTTCCTCTAGGCTATACGCCCCAGCCGTAGCGCTCCGCATGTTCAAGAGTCCGTTGCATTTCTTCGCGAAGCATTTCCGTAAACAGCGAACCGCCCACGATACGGGCGCCCGGTCCGGCCAGATCTGGCGTGCGGTATCCGCCGCTCAGAACTCGCAAAACAGACTGCTCCACCCAGTCCGCCTCCAGCGACAAGCCGAAGGCATCTCGAAGCATCATGGTGGCGCTGAGAATCGACCCAATCGGGTTCGCTGAGTCCGTGCCTACCAAAGAGGGCGCGGAGCCATGAATCGGCTCAAACAACGGCACTCCCGAACCGAAGCTCGCGGACGGGATCACGCCGATCGACCCTACCAGCGCTGCCGCGGCGTCACTCAGGATGTCCCCAAACATGTTCGTCGTAAGCATAACGTCGAACTGCGATGGCCGCAGTGTCAGTTGCATCGCGGCGTTATCCACGTACATATGCTCAAGATGGATTCCCGGATAAGCGCCCTGAATGGCCGTTACGGTGCGCCGCCACAGTTGCGAACTCGCCAGCACATTGGCTTTGTCTACCGAGCAGATGCGTCGGGACCTATTTTCGGCCCGGGCGTAGGCGAAAGTGGCCACCCGCTCGATTTCCGGCGTCGAATACGATTCCGTATCGAAGGCGAACTCCGTGCCCTTCTCGATTTTCGTGCCGCGCTCTCCGAAATAGATGCCTCCGGACAGCTCGCGGACGATTTCGATATCCAGTTCGCCCAGCCTCTCCGGCTTGAGCGGCGAGATCCAACGCAGCGGCTCCAGGAGCTTGATGGGCCGCACGTTAACGTACAAGCCGAGACCTTGACGCAACCCTAGCAAACCGCTTTCCGGTCGCTTTCCAACCGGCAAATTGTCCCATTTGGGTCCGCCCACGGCGCCCAGAAAAACTGCGTCGGCCTTTCGGCAAGCATCGAGCGTTTCGTTCGGAAGCGGCGTGCCTTTGGCATCGATAGCCGCTCCGCCCACAGCACACTCCACAAACTCAAACTGGTGGTGAAACTCGTGGGCCGTTTCTCGAAGTACGGTGGCAGCCGCCCGGGTCACTTCCGGGCCAATTCCGTCTCCCGGCAACAGAACAATCGTCTTTTTCATTACTAAACCCCGATCAACTAAATCGTAGCACCGCGGTGCGTCAGGCCACCGAGCTTGTCGTCGTAGATGCGCCGGAAGCAACCGCGCTCGCGCCGCGCCGCATGACTTCGTGGGCGATCGCCACCAGGTCCCGCTGCCGAACTTGCTTGGACTGATCGGCAAGGGCCGTCACTCTCCGGTAGCATTCTGCAAGGTCCGTGTCGGAAGGCTCGTATCCGAGGTCGCGCAAGCTGGTTTTCAAGGCATTGCGTCCGGAGTGTTTGCCTAATACCAGCGATCGCGAAGGCACACCGACCGTCTCCGGAGAAATAATCTCGTAGGTCAGCGGATTCTTGATGATGCCGTCCTGGTGAATACCCGCTTCGTGCGCGAACGCATTCGCTCCTACCACCGCTTTATTGGGAGCCACCTGAGCGCCGGTGATTTCCGTCAGCAACCGACTGGTCGGGAATAATTGCTCCAGGCGAATTCCGGTAGTGACTCCGAAGCTTTCCTTCCGCACAGACAGCGCCACGACCACCTCCTCCAGTGCCGCGTTTCCCGCCCGCTCTCCTATGCCGTTGATCGTGCATTCAATTTGCCGCACTCCGGCCCGAACGGCCGCCAGCGAATTCGCCACCGCCAGCCCCAGGTCGTCATGACAGTGAGCGCTTAACGTTATTCCCGGAGGATCACCCAAAAATTCCCGTACCTTCAGGAACATTGCTCCATATTCCTCGGGAACCGCATAGCCAACGGTGTCCGGCAGATTCAGGGTCGTCGCACCGGCATCCACGGCCACCCGGCAAGCTTGGCACAGAAAATCCGGGTCCGTGCGGCCGGCATCTTCCGCGGAAAATTCGACCTCTTCGACCCCGTTGCGTCCCAACTTGATCATCGACGCAATCGCATCCAACGCTTGCTCGCGGGTCATTTTCAGCTTCACGTTCAGGTGTAGATCCGAGGTCGCCAGAAAAATGTGCAACCTGGGCGCCGCGGCCGGTTCCAGTGCCTCCAGCGCCGCGGTTACGTCGTCTCTTCGGGCACGCGCCAACGCGGCCACCGGCACATCGCGCACTTCGCGCGACACCATGCGCACCGCTTCCAGGTCCCCGCGCGAGGCTATCGGAAATCCCGCCTCAATAACGTCCACGCCCAGAGCGGCAAGTTGCCGCGCCATGCGGATCTTCTCCTCGGTATTCATGGAAAAGCCCGGCGACTGTTCGCCATCCCGCAGGGTCGTGTCGAAGATGCGTACGACGTTCATAGAATCTCCCCAGGATAGTTACGCAGACCGGAGGCCCTCTAGTCAAATTTATCTTTGTTCTGCTTTTGATAACTCTGCCTTATACTTACCCCGGAGAACATCTTGGATCTAGCGGAATTGCACGTATTTCTCACTGTCGCGCGGGAAGGCAGCTTTTCCCGTGCCGCGGAGCGCCTGTACCGCACCCAGCCTGCCGTTAGCCTCGGTATCCGCAAGCTGGAGGACTCCCTCGGCCAGCCGCTGTTCGTGCGCGGTTCCCGGCCGGTGCGCCTTACCGATGCCGGCTTGTTGCTGAAGGATTATGCCGAGCGCTTGCTCAACCTCAGAGATGAAGTCAAAAAGGGTCTGACCGAGCTGGAGGGGCTCAAGCGCGGCGAGCTGTCTCTGGGAGTCAACGAGAGTTCCATTCACGCGCTCCTCCCGGGACTCGCCGAGTTCCGCGTGGCTCACCCTGGAATTCAGATTCGGGTGCACCGCATGTTTTCCCGCGATATCCCTCACGAGGTCTTGAATTACCGGTTGGATGTGGGCGCGGTTTCCTTCGTGCCTCGCGAACCTCAATTGCTGGCCACAGAAATATTGAAGGACGAGTTGACTCTGGTAGTGCCGCTCAAGCATCCCTTGGCCAAGAAGCGCGAGGTCGACGTTGCCGACCTCGGCAACGAGATTTTCGTCGGGCATATCGTCGAATCGCCTTATCGCCGGCGCGTCATCGAGCTGTTCGCCCGCAATCGCACGACTCTGAACATGTGCATCGAAATGCCCACTATTGAAAGCATCAAACGCTTCGTTCAAATGGGTATGGGTGTCGCTATCGTGCCGCGCATGTGCGTGCGTTGGGAAATCGAGCGAAACTGGATGAAGGAAGTCAAAGTGCGGCAATTGAACATGCCGCGCCACGTCTACCTGCTGTCTCGGCGTGGAGCTCGCCTGCCTCATGCCGCCACTGAGCTTCTGCGTATCCTCACGCGGGAATAGAATCCGGCCAACTACTGTTCGGTTTTCCCCAAGCGGCGCTGCAGGAAGGGTCTCGATATCGACATGACGATACCAGATGCAGCTCAGCTTCGAACCCTGGCGGAGCGATATACGGCGGCGTGGAGCAGCGGCGATCCTTTGCGTGTCGCTTCCTGTTACTCGGCCGGCGGCTCGTTGACCGTCAATGATGACCCACCCGCGACCGGCCGCGAGGCCATCATCAAAGTCGCCCAGGGATTCATGACCGCCTTTCCGGATCTGGATCTCACCATGGACGGCCTCTCTTCTGATCGCGGGCGCACTGTTTATCGCTGGACCTTGCGGGGCACATACTCCGACACTGGCAAACGCGTATGCATCAGCGGCTACGAGGAATGGAGCATTGGCGCTGACGGCCTTATTGGCGAGTCGCTTGGCCACTTCGACCGCGCCGAGTACCAGCGTCAGATACGCTAGAGCGCTACCCCAGTAGCACTGGTTTGGCTTGGCTCCGGAAGGATTGCGATTGCGGAAGCACTGTCTATCGCTTGCAAATCGCGGTACGCGCGGCAATCATGGGTGAGAGATCGGCAGACCTATGCTAACAAGCGGCTTATCCATTCTGGCCATTGGCTTCCTGTTTGGGATGCGTCACGCTACCGACGCCGATCACGTAATCGCCGTATCGACCATCGTCAGCCGTGAGAGATCCATCCGGAAAGCTGGTCTTATCGGTATCCTGTGGGGAATTGGCCACACGCTCACCATTCTCGCCGTTGGCAGTTGCATCATTCTGTTCGACTTGATCATCCCGGCTCGGGTAGGTCTCACCATGGAATTTTCCGTGGGCGTAATGTTGATTCTCCTGGGCGTACTGAATCTGACCGGCGCAATGAAATGGCTTGGAGA
The DNA here is from genome assembly GCA_963819745.1 of uncultured Acidobacteriota bacterium. Taxonomy (GTDB): domain Bacteria; phylum Acidobacteriota; class Terriglobia; order Acidiferrales; family UBA7541; genus Acidiferrum. The sequence continues at coordinate 324,894 of CAWFXG010000009.1, forward strand.
GCGATTTTCGCCCGTGCATCTAGCTATCGCCGGAGATCACGCTCACCTGCACGAACACGACGCGCGGGTTCATTTGCACTGGCATTCGCATGGCCACGATAAGCAACACCATGCCGCTGAAGTCTTGGCGCCTGCGCCCCGCACACCCGGTTGGCCGTCGGCGCCGTTAGGCATCTTTCACACCATGCGGCCTTTACTTGTCGGACTCGTTCATGGACTCGCCGGTTCTGCTGCGGTGGCCCTGCTGGTCCTGGCCACTATCCGGCAGCCCGGCTGGGCCGTCGCTTATCTCCTGGTATTCGGTGCGGGAACCATTGCGGGCATGATGTTGATCACCGCGGCCATTGCCCTCCCCTTTTCATTCGCTGGGTATAGGTTCGGATGGCTGAACAAGGGCCTCGTAACCGGGTCTGGACTTCTAAGCCTCGCCTTCGGTTTGTTTGTTTGCTATCACATCGGCTTCGTCGACGGCTTGTTCACGCACCATCCCAATTGGACACCGAGCTGAATAGGGAGCTAACGCCCGCGATCGCTCTTCCCCGTCAGGCACATGATCGTCGCGAGCATGATCGCGCAATGAATCTCCTGGCCGTCGCGTCTTGCGAACACGTCCGCGGTGCAGATCTTCAACGTTCTGCCGGATCGCGTCACTCGCGCTCGCGCGATCAGTTCCTCTCCCTCTGCCGGAGCCAGCAGGTTGATCTTGAATTCCACCGTCAAGACGGAAGAGTCGGAAGGCATCATCGTATAAGCGGCGTAACCGCACGCCGTATCGGCAATTGCTCCCGAAACTCCGGCGTGAAAATAACCATGTTGCTGGGTAATTTCTGGCCGGAATGGGACGCGTATCTCGGCGTTACCCGGTCCCAGGCCGCTGAGTGTCGCACCCAGGTGCGTCATCAGTCCCTGACGGGAAAAGCTTTCCTGGACACGAGTACGGTATTCCGGATTGGGTGCGGAAAAAACAGGTCCTTGGCTCATGAGCGAAAGTATAGCAAGCAGACCAGGTCAAATCAGACTCGGTGCGACCGCGATCTTGGACGGATTCGTTCAGGAAGAAGCGGCAACAGTGGCTGACGACGCTAGGAGAGTCGCGTGCGGGCCTCTTCGACAGTCCCGAAGACGGGCATTAGCTTCAGCAATCCGGATACTTGCATCACCGCGTTCCCCTGCTGCGTCAGCGCCGCCAGCGCCAGTGACTTTCCATGATTGCGCCGGCTCACAAATAGCGAAACGAGCGCGCCAACACCGGCCGAGTCCAGAAAAGACAGGCCGCTCATGTCCAGCACCAGTTTCGGAGCTTCTTCGGCACGCATCGTGGAAATAAATTCGTGCACATTTTCCAGGCTGAGTTTGCCGTTCAGCCGGGCCACCAGAACTCCATTGTCCACAGCAGTACCGCGATCGATTTCTAGCTTGGTCGTTTGCATAAGCGCGGAACACTAACTCAAAAGCGCGAACGCTGCATTAATATCTCGTTACAGTCGCTTCCTCGCTCCATCCGGTAATCACCCGTGCCCTTGCCCACCTTTCGTTGTCCTCGTGGATTTCCCGGCCTGCGATCTCCTTCAACCGCGCTTCCTCCTCGTAGGGTGCTTGCCCGCGGGCTGGTCGTCGCAGCCTTCTGCTCTTTGCTTTCGGGCAATCGTGTAGCCGCGCAAAGCCCGCAACAGCAGTATGTCTATGCCTCCATTCCACTGGCCGGCGGCATCCGCAGCTCCGATGTCGCCGCACTCAGTAAGGCTGGTAATGGCGCGCTACAGTCGCTGCCCGACTCGCCATTTCCCGACACCCTGGAGGGTGGCGCCGTTCTGGTCGATCCGCAAGGACGCTTCCTGTTTGTTGCCAATCCTGCCAGTCGCGCTGTTTCCATGTTTGCCATCGACGCGAACACCGGGAGACTTTCCGAGGTGTCTGGATCGCCGTTTCCCGTTTTCGGGCCCGCTGGTCCGGTATCGAACCCGCGCTTCTTTCTGGCCTCGGACGCTTCCGGACAGTATCTATATGTAGCCGCTGACTACGGCCTGTCGCAGGGGACCGCGGCGCTCAATGGATTTCGCATTCAAGTGACCGGCGCGTCGCCGCAGTTGCTTCCGCTCGCATCACCGTTTCCGCTTGACTTGCCCTCCGCTCCCATTGGCTTGCTGAGACATCCTTCGCTGGAATACCTCTATGTCGGGCTTGGCCCCCGGCCCGTAACGGGCTCCCCTTCTCCTGGAACTTTCGTATATGCGATCGATCTCGATACCGGCCAGTTGACTCGCACCGGTATCGCCGGCGGCATCAACCCAAGCGCTCGTGTTATCGCCATGGACCCGCAAGGGCGATATTTCTTCGACGGTTGGGTTTCCGGCAATGGATTTCTGGAAAGCGCCCCCATCTCTCCCTTCGACGGCACAGCGGCGAGCGTCTCGTCGCCTGTCACACTGGGATCCGGAAACCTCCCGCTCGGCTTACCGGTGGATGGTTCGGGAAAATTCCTTTTCGCCAGCGTTCCAAAGCTTGGCGGCACGCTCGTCTTTCCTATCGCTCAAGACACCGGAACGCTGGGCTCGCCGCTCGGTCCGCATCCCACGCTCAATTTTTCAACCGGGACGGCCGTTGCGGATCCTCAAGGCCCGTACGTATATTCGCTGCAATCCGATGGCATTCATGCATTCCTCATCGATCTGTCGTCCGGCGCCCTCTCGGAGATTCCTGGTTCACCCTTCCTTGCCGCTCCGCAAGGCGCTGCGGGTATCGCTATTACCGGCGCCGGCGGCTCCGTCCAGGGAGTCGGCACGCCTGCGGCTGCATTCTCCCCCGGCTCCGTGGCGTTTGGGACCGAGACGGTGGGCGAAACCAGTCTGCCCTCCACCGTACATTTCGTAAACATCGGCTCTGAGCCTCTGGCTCTCACTTCCGTCGCACTCGGCGGTTCTAACCCAGGTGATTTTCGATTCAGTTCCGGCTGTCCGGCCCTGCTTGCGCCCCAGCATTCGTGCGCTATCACCGTCACATTCGCTCCGACAACTTCAGGCAGCCGCCAAGCCTCACTGCTCTCCGTTGATAACGCCCCGGGCAGCCCTCACTCCATTCCTATTTCCGGCCAGGGCGTTCCTGCCGAGCCCTCCGTGACGCTTACCCCTGGCAGTCTGACGTTTCCGTCCGTTCAGCAATCCAGCAGCAGTTCGGCGCAGATTGTCACGCTCACCAACTCCGGTGCCGCCGTGTTGCACGTTTCCTCGGTGCTTTTGTCCGGCGCGGATCCCAACGATTTTGCGGTCACCTCGGCTTGCATTGCCCCCGTCGCGCCAAACACGAGTTGCATTCTCTCCATTACTTTCTCGCCTGCGCCGACGGCCTCCGCACCGCCTCCATCGTCGTCAACGACGACGCTCCGCTATCGCCGCAGTCCATTCAACTCAGCGGCACCGGCGTTGGCTCGACCTCTTCGGCCGCTTCCAAGCCATCCTTCCGTCCGGCTTCGATTTCTTTCACCGGCGTTGCCGAAGGCACCACGAGCACCCCACAAACCGTCACCATAAGTAATACCGGCACAGCCGACCTGCGCATTTCATCGGTCACTCTCGGCGGCGCAAACTCCGGGGACTTCGTTGCCTCCAACAGTTGCGGTATCGCTACTCCCTACCCGCCCGGCTCCTCCTGCGAAATCGGCATTACCTTTGCGCCGCTGGCACCAGGCAGCCGCTCGGCAACCTTGACGATCGTCGATAATGCGCCGAACTCCGTCCAAAGCGTCGCGATTATCGGCAATTCCGATCCGCCATTCACGCTCGCTGCCACGAGTCAAACCGCCACCATCAGCGCCGGTCAGACCGCCACTTATTCCATCCAGATCTTGCCTGGCGCTAACTTTTCCGGAAGCGTCGCGCTCACTTGTGCCGGCGCGCCTCCCGCCGCCAAATGTACCGTTCCTTCCAGTCTGCCTGTCGGAGGCGGCTCCTCGCTCTTCATCGTGAGCGTTTCAACCACCGGCAGCAATTCCACCGCTGCTTTCCGGGGTCATCCGCCCGCAGGATTCCCGGTTGATCGACTCCTGGTTGCATGCGCAATCGCTATGCTGCTGCTCATAGCCAGCCGCGTGTCCGTGGTGCGCTTGCACTCTCGGGCCGCCGTTCTCGCTCTGTTGATCGTCACTCTTGGGTGCTTAAACGCGTGCGGAGGTGGGACGACCGGTCCACTTGCTCCTCCAATGTCGCCAGCATCCACTCCCCAGGGCACATCCACGATCATCGTGACACCCACGCCAATGTCCGCGAGTCATCAGCCGCTCGCGCCTATGCCGCCGCTGCAACTCACGCTCGTCGTGCAATGACGCCAACGATGGGCAATCGCGCAGGTGACCTGCGCCTCTAGTTCTTGGCGCTGACGCGGTAAACCAGTCCCGCACCATCATCGGAAACGAGCAGTGCTCCGTCCGTCGCCACCGTAACACCTACCGGCCGGCCGTTCACGCGTCCCGAACTGGGATCGGGCACCAGCCCGGTCAGGAACGGCTGCGGATCGCCGCTCGGTTTGCCGTCGCGGAACGCCACAAACGCCACTTGATAACCCGCGCGTGTCGAGCGATTCCAGGAACCGTGCTCCGCCACAAATATCCCTCCGCGATAGCTCTCCGGGAATTGCTTCCCCGTATAGAATGTTAACTGCAGCGGCGCACGGTGCGCTCCCAGCAGCACGTCAGGCACGATTGCCTTGGCTACCAGATCAGGCTTCTGTGGCTTCACCCGCGGATCCACGTTGTTTCCTATATAACTGTAGGGCCAGCCGTAGAACCCTCCTTCGCGCACCGAGGTGACATAGTCGGGCGGCAAATCGTCGCCTAACCCGTCGCGCTCGTTCACGCTGGTCCAAAGTTCTCCCGTGCTTGGCTCGAGCGCCAACCCCACCGGATTCCGCAAGCCCGAGGCATACAATCGCGCATTCTTTCCGTCAGGATCGCAGATGGTTACCGCCGCGCGCCGGGTATCGCTCTCGATGTCGATGTTCGATCGCGAGCCTACGCTCACGAACAGGTGCTGGCCGTCCGCACTGAACAGCACCGCCCGCGTGGAATGCCCGTTGCGCGGCAAATCCATCAAGTGCTCGCGTTCCCCGAGTCGCTTGGAAGTTTTCGGGTCGTACGGGAAGCGCAAAACTTCATTGGTGTCGCCGAAATACACGTAGTTCTCATGAAAAGCGATTCCGAAGGGTTCGTCGAGGCCCTCCGCGAAAATAGCTTTTTCGGCCTCGCTGCCCTCGCCCACCGGGTTCCGCAGGATATAGATCTTTCCGGCTGCCGTGTCCGCCAGAAACACATCTCCGTTCGGAGCCACCGTAAGCCACCGCGGTTCTCGGAAGCCGCGCGCTAACACGCTCACCTGAAATCCCTCGGGAACCGTGGGCAGAAAGTCTTTTGCTGGCTTGTGATCCTCGGGTGGGTTTGTCGAGGATTTCGTGGCATAAGGCGCTGGCAAATGTGGCTTCTTGCCGTCGGTTACTTGCGCGGCAAGTACTGCGGGAAAACAGAACAGCGCTGCAAAGGCCATGCCAGTAGTGAGTCGCGACAATATCGGTTCCTCCTGATTTATGAATCGCAATCGATTCTAACGTGAGTTCACGGCTTCGTGTTTTCGAATACGCTTCGCTCTATCTAAATCGCCTTCGCCGCCTGCCGCACGTTCCCATATGGTAACAAGCGAAGTTTCGCTGCTCCCGGTTGGAGTACAGTGGAGATGCGCCGTACCGCGTGCTCGGCGGCCATCCGCAAAACAAATAGCGAGGGTCCATGAACAAGATTGCGAGCTTTGTGCTTCTCTGCTCCTTGATTGGTTTCGCCTCGGTTGCCCAGGAAAAACATGAGCACACCAGACCTGTCCTTGTCGAATTCCGAAACGCCCAGGGTCAACCCGTAGGCACTGCGACGCTCACCTCTGCCGCGCACGGCGTGCATATCAAGTTAGACGTCAAGAACCTTCCGCCGGGCGAGCATTCCCTGCACATTCACCAGTTTCCGAAGTGTGAGCCGCCGGACTTCAAGTCCGCGGGCCCTCATTTCGACCCGAGCCACGATCATGGCGGTCCCGCCGGCTTGCCGGCCGGGGACATCCCTAATTTTTCCCTGATCGTCGCGGAGGATGGCACGGCTCACGCCAACGTCGTGGCCCCGAGCGTCACACTCGGAACCGATGAGCATTCCGTTTTCTCAAACGGCGGCACAGCCATCGTCATCCACGCGGTGGCTTCGGAAGCATCGAGTAGCGCCCCGCCGCGAATAGCCTGCGGCATAATCACCAAGCCTGATTGAGCTTGCGGATTGCATCCGTACCTTCCGCCGGGGCATCTGATTCCCTGGCGCCGTCGTATATTCACATGGCGGTTCTAGGAAGAGCCTTACATGCGCAGCCCTTTCATCGGTCGTGGATTCGCTATCGCCGTCATTCTTGGATTGCTTACCTGGAATGCGGTTCGTTCCATCGGTGCCAGACCGGCGGAACCCACGCTTCCATTCCCCAAGCCCCTCATCGATGCCCCGCTAAAAACCGCGAAAGGGCAAGAAACTGCGGTTCTGGCTGGCGGCTGTTTCTGGGGCATTCAGGCCGTGTTTCAACACCTCAAAGGTGTAAACACTGCGGTATCTGGCTATTCGGGCGGTCACACGCAATCTCCGGGCTATGAAATGGTCAGTACCGGACTGACGGGACACGCCGAATCCGTCAGCATCGCCTTTGACCCCTCGCAGATCTCTTACGGCCAGATATTGATGGTGTTTTTCTCCGTGGGACATGATCCCACCCAGTGGAACCGCCAGGGACCCGACTCCGGTTCGCAATATCGCTCTGCAATCTTCTATAGCAATGACGAACAAAAGCGTATCGCCACTTCGTACATTCAGCAGCTGGACGCCGCCAAAACCTATCCCAAGCCTTTGGTTACGCAAGTGGTGCCGCTAGCGGCCTTTTATCCCGCGGAGGAATATCATCAGGACTATCTGAAGCGGCATCCGGATGAGCCCTATATTGTCTTCAATGATTTGCCTAAGCTCGATCGCTTGAAGAGCCAGTTTCCCGATTTGTATCGCGACTACTGAAACGTGGTCAGCGCTTTCCGTCCGGCCGCTCGGTCACCGGCTGGGTCACTCCCGAAGGCAGCGCCGCTTTTCTACCGCCAGCGACTTCTCCGCTGATCAACTCTTCCTCATTCGCGTAAGCGTAAATCGTGGGTGCATGGTTCTGCATCAGTCCGCCCGTATCCGCGGTTGGGCCGTAGTTGCTGTGTACCTCGCGTCCCAGCATCCGTAACATCGTCATCTGCTGCCCGCGGTGGTGCGCCGTATGCGTCAATCGCCGCGTCATCACCCACGCATGCGACCTGCTCACGTCGAAAAATTTCGTTGGCGCCTCCCACCAGGACTCGCTTTTTTCGCCGAGGGCCGCCAATCGCAGCCTGCTGTCCTCCAGATAGCGCTTTATGAATTCCAGCCGCGACTCCTCCTTTGGCAGTGGCGGTGCCTTCACGTCGATACCCAGCATGGTCCGAAACCACAAGTCTTCGCTCACGCACTGGTGGACCATCTGCTCTCGTATGCTCCGGCCTCGCGCGTCCCAGGCGCGCGGCCGTAAGGGCAGGTCCTCATCCCGGAATTCGCTCCACACGCTTGCCACCTTGATTCGTTCGGTAGCATAAGTTTCCAGCAGGAACTCGTATCGCATTCGCAGGCCATTGAGCGAAGTGTCGCTAGCCTGCATCTTCCCTCGACTCACCGTTGTGGTCAAAGGGCGGACCTCGGAACAAGGCACAAAAAATAGGGAGGAAGCTGCACGCTTCCTCCCTTTCCCACTTACTATTGATTTTGGCGCGGGCGCGTCAGCTCGCAGGGCAGCTTTCGCTGATCATTTTCACGTTCGTCACTGTCATGTGACCGTGTTCGGTCGGGTTGCTCATCGTCTTGTCTTTCACTTTTTCTTTGGCGCCATGTGCCGCGGCATTATTGACCGTCCCCGTTACCGCAACCTTGTGTCCCACGTGAGACGCGAAATCCACCGAACTGCTGTCGCTCTTCAATTCCCAGGTGTTTCCTTTTGCGGTGGTCAGGTTATATTCATCGCTGCTGTCACCCTTCGACAGGCAGCCTGTTAAATGCCGCACTTTGGCGCTCTTATCCACTCCGCTGTCGGTGCTCGTTTGTGCCCGGCTTACCGTCGGCAGGAACATCAACGCGGCCAAAGCAAGAAAACTCAAAGTCATTTTGCTCTTCATCGGTTTCCCTCCAGGAGACCAGTCTGGAAGGAAAGCCCATTCCAGCCCATACGGGAAACCGGGGATACCCGCGTCGATTTCCGACTAGAAACTTGGAATTAGAACTGCACTATCCCTGCCCCTTCACGGCCCGCTTTGGCTGTTTTTTAACATTTCACGTATTGACTCGCTTGCTGCCGAGGAGTATCTAGGCCTTTGCGTCTCACTCTGTACGGAACACGCTGCCGCGGGGCGCCAACTTAGGAGAACTGCTGGAGGCTCTCATGTCCAACGCCGTAAAACCCATTCCCGATGGGTATCATGCTTTAACCCCCCAAATCACTTGCCGCAATGCCGCGCAAGCGATCGAGTTCTACAAATCCGTCTTGGGCGCTACCGAAATCTCGCGCATGCCCGGCCCCGGCGGAAAAGTAATGCACGCCGAACTGCAAATCGGTGACTCCAAAATCATGGTCAATGACGAGTTTCAAGGGATGTCGGTCGCACCCAACACTTCGCAGCCGCCCTCCAGTTCCATTTTCCTCTACACCGAAGACGTGGATTCCCTCTTCGATCGCGCCTCCCAGGCGGGAGCCCGTACCGACATGCCTGTTCAGGACATGTTCTGGGGCGATCGTTACGGCAAGTTCACCGATCCGTACGGCCATCAATGGGGCGTCGCTACCCACATCGAAGACGTTTCGCCGGACGAGATGCGCAAGCGCTCCGAAGAAGCCACCAAAAAGTTTGCCAAGGCTGCCGGTCAATCGGACTGACCTTCGGACTCGTTCCGCCACTCACCTTTAGCCCCGCTTCTTCATCTAAGGAGCGGGGCTTTTCTTTGCAACAAATTGCCTTGGAAGGGGTTGAATCATTGGGTAAAGCCTGGGCCAAAGCGGTTGGCAGCAACCTGATGCGCCGCTAGTGTTCGAGAGCGGGTTTGCATCGGGCATTTGTGAATTCAACTGGAGGAAGAACATGTCGAGGAAGCACATTTTTTGGACCGTCGGGCTTCTTTTGGCCCTGGCATTCAGTACCCCGACCGTCTATGCGCAGCACGGCGACCGATGGGAACGCCTCGGCGACGCGCATGTGGATGGCCGTCAGGATCATGACGTCATTCACGTCGGTCGTCACGATGGAAGATTCCGCGCCCTCAGCTTGAGCGTCAGCGGCGGTGAAATCTTCTTCGAAAAGGTGCTGGTACATTACGGCAATGGCAGCACCGAGGAACTCGTCATCCGCGACCGCATTCCCTCCGGTGGTCGCACCCGCGCCATCGACTTGCCGGGAGATCGCCGCGTCATTGAGAGTGTCGAACTTTGGTACAGCAAGGGTTCCTGGACGCACCGCCCCAAGGTCACCTTGTTTGGCCTCCGCTAAACGCGACCTGCGTTCTGCCGGACTGCCCGCCTCGTCACTTCTCCGAGGCGGGCAGTCCATTTCTGCTCCCTAAATCGCATCCGGTCGCAATGCATGGTAGGTTTGCCGTCGGGAGAACGCACAATGGATCTGTCCGGCAAAGTCGCCATCGTAACGGGAGGTAGCTCCGGAATCGGCCGAGCCACCGCTTTGGCATTCGCAAGATACGGCGCAAACGTGGTCATTGCGGCACGCGGTAAGGACCGCGCGGCAATCAGGTACTCGAAGAAATTCACTCCTTGGGACACTCCTCGGAACAGGATGCCCTTTTCGTTGCTACCGATGTGTCCCGCTCCGATCAGGTCCAGGCACTGGTTGCCGCAACCGTCCAGCGCTTCGGCCGTCTGGACTTTGCCGTCAACAACGCCGCCGCGTATTCCGGCGTCTTCTCCGCAACCGCTGACTTCACCGAGCAGGAATTCGACGATACCATCGCCGTTGACTTGAAAGGCGTCTGGCTCGGTATGAAGTATGAAATTCGCCAGATGCTCGCGCAGCAACTGCCCGGCGGCGCGATCGTCAACATTTCTTCCGTCAACGGACTCGGAGGCACTGCCATGGGCTCTCTCTATGCCGCCGCCAAAGCCGGCATTCTTGGCCTCACCAAATCCGCAGCCCTCGAATACGCCAGGCAAGGAATCAGGATCAACGCCTTGGCTGCCGGGGCCTTTGATACGCCCATGCTCGATCACGCCATGGATGGCGCCAGTGGCGGTGCTCCGGACGTTAAGCAAAAGCTTAAGCAAACCTACGAATCCATGATTGCCATCGGCCGAATCGGCGCCCCCGCGGAAGCCGCCGAGGCCATCGTTTGGCTTTGCAGTCCCGCTTCCGCCTACGTCACCGGACATTCCATGATCGTCGACGGCGGCCTCACCGCGCCTTACCGTTGACCGTGTCGTCTGCCTCGGAGCCCCGAACATGAGTAGAACCGGCAAGAACAGCGCCGGCCTCCTGATGTATCGCCGGCGACACCCGGACTGGGAAGTTCTCCTCGTGCATCTCGGCGGCCCTTTTTGGACGCGGAAAGACGCCGGAGCTTGGTTCGTGCCAAAAGGCGAAGTAAATCCCGGCGAGGACCACTTCGCCGCGGCCAAGCGTGAGTTTGAAGAAGAAACCGGCCTGCATCCCTCCGGCGTGTTTCTGCCTCTCGGCACTGTGAAACACAAGAGCGGAAAACAAGTGGTCGCGTGGGCCTTCGAGGGAAATTGCGATCCTGGCGCATTGCGCAGCAACACCTTTCAGATGGAATGGCCTCCGCGCTCAGGCAAGATGCAGGAATTTCCGGAGATCGACCGCGCAGACTTCTTCACCCTGGACGGCGCCAGAGAAAAAATGCATCCCGCGGAGTTCGACTTCCTGCCGCGCCTGGTTGAGCTCCTCGCGAAAAAATAGACACCTCGAACAAATTCCCGCCTGCAGGACTTGACCTCTCGCGCCCCACTTTTGCCGCTGCTATCGGAAATGGTTACTTTGTGTTACAGTGTCCGCCGGAGTTACTGGAGGCGAATATGTCAGGAACTGGGACTGCTGTCGGCCAACCCGACAACTACCACGCCGACGCCGAAACTCTCATCCGCAGGTGGTTCGACGAAGTCTGGAACAAGGGCATGGCGCAATCGATCGACGAACTTTTCCCAGAGACCTCCGTCATGTGGGGCATCAATCGGCCGCAAGACCGCTCTCAGGGACCCGCCGAATTCAAAAAGTTTTATCACCAGCTCCGGTCCGCTTTCTCGAACATTAACTTTGCTTTGGATCAAGTCGTCCAGCAGGACGACACTGCCTTCGCTCGTTGGACCGCAACCATGACCCACGCCGGAGAAGGTTTGCCGGTACCCGCCTCCAACGCCAAACTCACCATCGCTGGGATGAGCGCCATCAAGGTGCTCGACGGAATCATCGTCGAAGGCTGGAATGTCTGGGATCAGATCGGCATGGCCCGCCAGCTGGGTACCCTGGAAGGGCTCCCCACCCAGATCTTTCCCTAGCTCCCGGCCGCGCACGATCTGGCCGCTCCCCCTCCCCACGCGGCTACTCCATCGCCCGGCCGTCCCTGAGCCACCGCCAAAAATCCGATACCCAAAACAAAAGGGCCGCTGAAATCTCAGCGGCCCTTCACGCAATTATAGAGTTCTTTTGTCTTTGACTCGATACGATCTGTCAGAATCCGCCCAAAGTTGTAAATCGAACGCGCATCCCTTTGGCCCGTGAGAGCTTAGGGACACTGTTGGGTGGCATGATCCGCACACCTTAGCGGATTGAGCCACGACTACTTTAGAAAGGAGGTGATCCAGCCGCAGGTTCTCCTACGGCTACCTTGTTACGACTTCACCCCAATCATGGGTCATACCTTGGGCGTCTGCCTCCTTGCGGTCAGCTTGGCGACTTCTAGTACAACTCACTTTCGTGATGTGACGGGCGGTGTGTACAAGGCCCGGGAACGTATTCACGGCGTCGATCTGATACGCCATTACTAGCGATTCCGGCTTCATGCAGTCGAGTTGCAGACTGCAATCCGAACTGAGCAGAGTTTTTTCCGATTAGCTCCCCCTCGCGGGTTGGCAACGGTTTGTACCCTGCATTGTAACACGTGTGTAGCCCTGGACATAAAGGCCATGCGGACTTGACGTCATCCCCACCTTCCTCTCCGTTATCCGGAGCAGTCCACGTAGAGTTCCCTCCTTGCGGAGTGGCAACTACGTGCAGGGGTTGCGCTCGTTGCGGGACTTAACCCAACACCTCACGGCACGAGCTGACGACAGCCATGCAGCGCCTATACTCCTGTCCCTTGCGGGAAGGCCGTATTTCTACAGCTGTTCAGAAGCATTTCGAGCCCAGGTAAGGTTCCTCGCGTAGCGTCGAATTGAACCACATGTTCCACCGCTTGTGCGGGCCCCCGTCAATTCCTTTGAGTTTCAGTCTTGCGACCGTACTCCCCAGGTGCAGGACTTAACGCGTTAGCTCCGGGACGACACCCGAACGGGTGGCACCCCAAGTCCTGATCGTTTAGGGCTAGGACTACCAGGGTATCTAATCCTGTTTGCTCCCCTAGCTTTCGTTCCTCAGCGTCAGTAGTGGTCCAGCGCGCCGCTTTCGCCACGGGTGTTCCTGCAGATATCTACGCATTTCACCGCTACACCTGCAATTCCACGCGCCTCTCCCACACTCAAGCACAGCAGTTTCGGAAGCAGCCCCTGGGTTAAGCCCAGGGATTTCACTCCCGACTTGCCACACCGCCTACGAACCCTTTACACCCAGTAATTCCGAGCAACGCTGGCCCCCTACGTCTTACCGCGGCTGCTGGCACGTAGTTAGCCGGGGCTTCTTATACCGGTACCGTCACCCCTCTTGCGAGGTATTCGTCCCGGTCGAAAGGGGTTTACACTCCGAGAAGCTTCATCCCCCACGCGGCGTCGCTGCATCAGGCTTTCGCCCATTGTGCAAGATTCCCCACTGCTGCCTCCCGTAGGAGTCTGGACCGTGTCTCAGTTCCAGTGTGGCTGGCCATCCTCTCAGACCAGCTAACGATCATAGCCTTGGTGAGCCATTACCTCACCAACTAGCTAATCGTGCGCGGGCTCCTCCTCCGACGACTTACGCCTTTGAATCCAGGAACCGGAATCCCTGGAATGTTATGCGGAATTAGCTTCGGTTTCCCGGAGTTATTCCCCATCGAAGGGCAGATTACCCACGTGTTACGCACCCGTGCGCCGTGCGCCATTCCGCATTGCTGCGGAACGCGCACTCGACTTGCATGTGTTAAGCACGCCGCCAGCGTTCGCTCTGAGCCAGGATCAAACTCTCGTTTGAAACTGGTTGCCTAGATAAAAAAAGCCCCGGTTTGCACCGGAGCCAGTCTACCTAAGCGAATTGTTGTCGCTCGATTTACTCAGACCATTCGGGCTCGAAAAGGCCGAATGGTTTCGAACGGATTCTGGCACATCGTATCGATTGTCAAAGAGCAAGACCTCCCTGTCCAGCAGAAAGGTGTCCGAAGAACCTGATGAGTATACGAATCCTGCTCGTCCCTGTCAACAATAGATTAATACCCCGCGACTGCTTTTCCACAGCTTTCCTCACTCTCCCCGCTCTCTTTTTTCCCGCAACCTCCGTGCTACGATGCACCCCGATATCCTGCCCCGCTCGGCTTCCCGATCCTCCGGGGCACATATCCCGGAGCTCTCATGACTGCACATTGGAACCTCGCCTGGGGACCCGTTACCATCCTCACCATGACCACCCTGGCCCTGCTCATCCTCCCCGCCGCCCAGAACCCCGTCCGCGTCAAGGTTTCCACCATCGAGCCCAGGCTCGAAGATGTCAGCACCATCGAAGGCATCGTCAAAGCCAGTTATGAAACCATTTCCGGCCCGGTCGGCGCTCCCAGGCAGTGGGCACGCGACCGCACCCTCTTTGCTCCCAATGTCCGTTATCTCTCTACCGCCGTCGATCCCAACACCGGCAAAGTCTCCGTCCACGACTACGACTATCAGCAATACCTCGACCGCAGTGATCCCTTTCTCGTCAAGGAAGGTTTCACCGAAGTCGAACTCGCCCACGCCATCGAGCGCTTTGGCAATGTCGCCACCGTGCGTAGCAGTTATGAAGGCCGCGTGCAAAGCACTGGCAAGGTCATCACTCGCGGCGTCAACATCTTCGCTCTCTATCACGACGGTCAGCGATGGTGGATTCAGTCCATGCTGTGGGACGAAGCGCGGCCCGACAATCCCATTCCGCCGGACCTCCTCCCCGGAAAGTGAAACGCAAAACAATCCCGCGCAGCTTGCCGCACGAACTGCTCCGGCATCTTCGCGCCAGCCAAATCCTCCGCCCGGGCGACCGGATTGCTGTTGCCGTCTCCGGCGGGGCGGACTCCGTTGCCTTGCTTCACTTGCTCCTCGCACTGCGCGCGGAGCTCGGCATCCTCCTCAGCGTCGCGCATTTCAATCATCACCTCCGGGCCAGGAGTTCTGATGCCGACGAACTGTTTGTGCGAAAGCTGGCGGCCCGTCACGAACTGCCTTTTCAGCTGGCCCACGCCGATGTTGCAAAAAGCGCCAAGCAGGATAAGAGAAATCTCGAAGATGCCGCCCGTCGGGCGCGGTATTCCTTCTTCGTGAAACTGGTAACCCGGCAAGGGGTCTCGCGTGTCGCCGTCGCTCATACTGCCGATGACCAGGCCGAAACGGTACTCGCGCACATCTTGCGCGGCACTGGTATTGCCGGGCTCGGCGGAATCCATCCTGTGACCGAGCACGTTTTCCGGCCCCTCCTCGAATTTCGTCGCGCCGATTTGCGCTCGTATCTCCGTGCCCGCAGGCAGAGCTGGCGGGAAGACCGCACCAATCGTGACACCACGAAAACCCGCGCTCGAATTCGTAGAACATTGCTTCCGCTGTTGGAGCGCCGCTTCCAACCGCTGGTTGTCCGGCACCTGTGCACTCTGGCGTCTTTGGCTCGCGACGATGAGCGCTATCTGGAGCAGCAAGCTCGGCAGCGCTTGGCCGCAATTTCCGACACCCGTGGCGCCACCCTTCGCGTCCTTGCCAAAGATCTGCTGACTGATCCCGCCATTCAGTCGCCAATCTTCCCTGCCATTCGCGGACGAATCGTCCGGCAAATCGTCCAATCCGTGAAGCAGGCGCCCGGTCAGCTGAATGCGCCTCACGTGGACGCCGTCTTGAAACTTGCCGAGCATGGAGAAAGTGGAAAATCTTTGCGGCTTCCTGGCGGCGTGGAAGTGCGCCGTCAAGGTACGGCCCTCCTGTTTCTCCCCCGCGCGCCTGCTGCAGGCACAAATGATGCCGCTCAAGCGAACCAGCAATATCGGTACAAAATCGATCTCTCCCGCGGCGTTGCCTCCGTTTCAATTCCGCAACTTCGTTGTGCTTTCCGCTTTACGCCGATTGACTGCCCCGCCCAGACAGGGGAAACTGGTCTTTCAGGGGCGGTGGTGGACCGGGAGGCTCTGGGGACCTCTTTGGTGCTTCGCAATTGGCTTCCCGGTGACAAGTTTTGCCCGGGTGGACACCGTAGTGCTCAAAAATTGAAACGCTTGCTGAGCAAAAAACAACTGGAACGTTGGGAGCGCGCGGGCTGGCCGGTCCTGGCTACCCACGACGGCGAAATTGTCTGGGTCCGGGGATTCCCGGTGGCTGCCAGGTTCGCGCCGAATGACCGGACGCGCGCCGGTATCCTGGTCGCGGAGGAACGCATATCGTAAAATCTGGCAAAGTAAGGCGTTCGAAACCGCGAAAGACACCTCGCGCCGCCGCACGTTCCGCTGCAAAGTTCTCCGCCGCGAAGATCTCCGGCAGAATTGCCGCACTCGGGCGGGAAATCTCCAAAGCCTACCGCGGCCGGCGCCTCGATTTAATCGTCACTCTCGATCGCAGTTTCGTTTTTGCCGCTGATCTCATCCGCCACATCGAAGCTCCACTCCTTTGCCATTTCGTGCGAGAAGACGTTCGCGACGTCGATCTCGGTGGCCACGTGCGCCGCGAAGTTTTTTTCGGCAACCGCCCCGATCTCAAAGGCCGCGATGTCCTCCTCGTCGATGCTGTACTTGACAGCGGCGTCACCCAGGAGTTCCTCATCCGCCGCATTGCCGAGGGCGCACCCCGTTCCTTGCGCCTGGCCGTTCTCCTGGACAAGCCCGCCAAACGGCGGGTCTCCCTGGAACCCGATTACTTTGCCTTCCGGACGGCATCCAATGATTTGTGGGTTGGCTTCGGCTTGGCTGCTCCCAATGGAACAGGGCGGAACCTGGGTGCGCTGTCAACGCGGGCACCGGGGTCGAAACGCGGGCTTTGAAAGAGTACAATAGTAGCCTTAACGCCTCACCAGGGTTTGACCCCCCGGCGCCGCGGATAGAAGTGAGGACAACGTGAATTCCAGTTCGACGGTTAAGACCATTCTCTTCTGGATATCCATCGTCTTTCTCGGCGTCATGCTGTGGAAGCTGGTATCCGCCAACGGTCAGACGGCGCGTGAAGACGAGCCCAGCTACAGTGAATTCATGTCCAGGGTTGACGCCGGTGACGTCAAGGAAGTCACCATGTACCTCTCTCCCAATAGCTATGAAATTCAGGGCGAGTACCGCAACCCCTCCAACAAGAAATTCCATCTCCCGATCTTCAAGGAAGCCGCTCCCGACGTATACAAGCATCTCAGCGATAAATCCGTAAAAATGACGGTAAAGGAAGTTCGCAGCGGCGATTGGGTTTTGATTTTGCTGAACGCCGCTCCCCTCATTTTGCTCGTGGGCTTCTGCCTCTTCCTGATGCGCCAGATGCAGGCCGGCGGCAACAAGGCTCTCAGCTTCGGAAAATCCCGCGCCCGGTTGCTTTCCGCGCAGCAGAAAAAAGCAACCTTCAAGGACGTCGCGGGAACCGATGAAGCCAAGGAAGAGCTTCAGGAGATCATCGAGTTCCTGAAAGATCCGCAAAAGTTCCAGAAACTCGGTGGCCGCATTCCCAAGGGCGTTTTGCTGGTTGGCCCTCCGGGCACTGGCAAGACTCTTCTCGCCCGTGCCATCGCCGGCGAAGCCAATGTGCCCTTTTTCTCGATCTCCGGTTCCGACTTCGTCGAGATGTTTGTTGGCGTCGGCGCCAGCCGTGTTCGTGATCTCTTTGAGCAAGGCAAGAAGAACGCTCCCTGCATCATCTTCATCGACGAAATCGATGCGGTCGGGCGCCATCGCGGCGCGGGTCTCGGCGGCGGCCACGACGAGCGTGAACAGACCTTGAACGCTTTGCTTGTCGAGATGGACGGCTTTGAATCCAACGAAGGTGTGATCCTCATCGCCGCCACCAACCGCCCGGACGTTCTCGATCCTGCCCTCCTTCGTCCTGGCCGTTTTGATCGCCGTGTGGTCGTTGCCCGGCCGGACGTCAAGGGTCGCGAAGAAATTCTCCGTGTGCACACGCGCAAAGTGCCTATTTCCGACGACGTCGATCTCTCCATCATCGCCCGCGGCACTCCCGGATTTTCCGGCGCGGACCTCGCCAATCTCGTCAACGAAGCGGCTCTCTGGGCCGCCCGCCAGAATCGCAAATTCGTCATGATGGTTGACTTCGAGATGTCCAAGGACAAGGTATTGATGGGCGTCGAGCGCCGTTCCATGATCTTGTCCGACGAAGAAAAGAAAAATACCGCCTACCACGAAGCGGGCCACGCACTCGTCGCCGCCATGATGCCCGGTGCGGATCCCGTGCATAAGGTCACCATCATTCCGCGCGGCATGGCTCTTGGTCTTACCATGCAGCTCCCGGAAGATGACAAGCACACCTACACCCGCGGCTACCTCGAGGCTATGCTTGCCGTGCTGATGGGCGGCCGCTCCGCGGAAGAAATTTTCCTCGGCCACATTACCACTGGCGCCGGCAACGATATTGAGCGCGCCACCGAAATTGCCCGCAACATGGTTTGCGAGTGGGGTATGAGCGAGCTCGGTCCTTTGGCCTTCGGCAAAAAGGACGAAGCCATCTTCCTCGGACGCGAGATCAATCAGCATCGCGATTATTCCGAAGACACCGCCATCCAGATTGATAAGGAAGTCCGCCGCATCGTTAATGCCGGCTATGACAAGGCCAAGGAAATTCTCTCCAGCAACAAGGAAGTCCTGGAACGCATCGCTCAGGCTTTGCTGGACCGCGAAGTCATTGACGCCAACGAAGTGCGCCTGCTGATGGAAGGCAAGCCTCTTCCCGAAAAACCGCGCACGCCGCCACCGCCCGCGCAGGCCGCGCCCAGCGCGGATCCCAAGATCGTTCGTCCGGAACTCCGGCCCGCTCCCGGCTTCACTCGCGGCGAGAATCCCGCGAAAGCCTGACCGTTTTCTCTTCTTTCAAATAGCTACCGCGCCACAAAAAGCGGCGGTATGGTTGGCGGAGGGCGCCGGTGCTTGGTCGCTTGTTCGTAACCGTAGCCAATCTCGACCAATAGTTTCTCGGACCATGGTCTGCCGAGAAATTCGATACCCACCGGAACGCCGAGCGGGGCCGTCGCAGTTGGCGAAGAAAATCCGCCCGGTACGACGATGGAAGGAAAGCCGGTCACGGATCCCAGCGCGCCATTGCGCTCCACCTGGGTCTCCCCAACGCGCACCACCAGCCGCTTCTGATGCGGGAACACGATCGCGTCGAGTCGCTCGTCAGCCATGATCTTCATGACCCGCTGCTGC
Source organism: uncultured Acidobacteriota bacterium (assembly GCA_963819745.1). GTDB lineage: Bacteria > Acidobacteriota > Terriglobia > Acidiferrales > UBA7541 > Acidiferrum. The sequence continues at coordinate 343,723 of CAWFXG010000009.1, forward strand.
AACTCGGAGCGCTTCTGAAGGCGCAGCCGATAGCTGTCGTCCATCTCCAGTCCTTGTGCTTTCCTGATGAACTCCCCGATGTTCGGATGAAACTTGCCGGAAGAGATGATCTCCTCGAGCGATTGAACGGGCGTTTTGCCCGCGGCAAGATAAGCGTTGATCGCCGGCCTGAATTCGTACACGTGAACGCTGAGTTCAGAGAGAATCCTCTCGCTATCGAGATTCGGCGTGTTCAGCTCGACTACCGTTGCGCCCGACTTCTTCAGGTCCTCGACCGCTTGCCTCGCGATAATATTGACCTCGTCGTTGATGGGTGCAGTGCCGAAGAAACTGCGTAATACGCCGATGCGCTTGCCCTGCACACCTTTCGCCTTCAGGAATTTCGTGTAGTCCTCCTCGGTATTCCCGACGCTCCATGCCGTCGCCGGATCGTTAGGGTCATAGCCGGTGAGCACGTTTAACATCTTCGCCGCGTCAGTAACCGTCCGGGCGAGCGGACCAGCGGCATCCTGCGTGAATGAGTACGGGATAATACCGGCTCGGCTCACGAGACCCAGCGTCGGGCGAATTCCCACGATGCCGTTCGCCGACGCCGGTGATCGGATGGAGTTCACAGTGTCCGTCCCAATGCCCGCAACCCCGAAATTGGCAGCCACACCCGCGCCTGTACCTCCACTCGACCCCCCTGGCGTGCGCGTTAGGTCATACGGATTGCGGGTCTGCCCTTGGATCGAGCTGACCGTTTCACCCCAGGTCGCGAACTCGTGCAGGTTGACCTTGGCGAGGATGATCGCGCCCGCGCTCCGCAATTTCTCAGTAATCGCCGCATCGGCGGCGGGAGTGTATCCCGCCAGGCTGAGCGAGCCGCCGGTGGTCGGCATGTCCTTCGTGTTGACATTGTCTTTTAGCAGCACCGGGATTCCATGGAGCGGGCCGACGAACTTTCCGGTCTTGCGGAAATGTTCATCCAGCGCGGCCGCCTCTTCCAGCGCCCGGGGATTCAGGAAGATCACCACATTGAGCTTCGGGCCCGCCTGGTCGCACGCCCGGATGCGCTCCAGATACGCCTGCACCAACTTTACGGATGTGAGGGCGCCGGACTTATACGCCGCATGCACATCGCTGATCGTGGCTTCATCGAGAGGAAATGGTTTGGCTGAATTCTGTGCCCCGGCGCCGTTAGCCATCAGCAGGACCGTCCCAACCATCAAAAGAAGCATGATTTTCATAGGAACTCCCATCGCGGGCAATCTTCAATCCAACCGGGCCTTCTGCTTCCCTTACTTCCTTTCCGCAAAAGTCGTAGAATACCCGCATGGGAAACAAGGATATCGCCCCTCTTCACGTAACTTGCCCGTGCTGCAAGGCCAAGCTTTCCGTCGATGCCGCCCTCGGCGTTGTGTTGTCTCATGAAGCCCCGCCCAAAGCCGGCCCCCATGTTGACCTCACCGACGCCCACAATATCCTCGCCGAGCAAAACCGCCAGCGCGAAGATAAGTTTGCCGACTCCTGGTTCCAGGAAACCAACAAGGAAGACATCCTCGCCAAAAAATTCGAAGAAGCCATGAAGAAGGCCAAGGACACTCCGGTAACCAAGCCCATTCGCGACTTCGATCTCGACTAGCCTGGTTTTCCCGCGTCTCTAACCCCTGCATTGATTCCTCGCAGCGGCCCTGAGCATCCCCGGTTATCTCGTTTTTCTCTTCCCGGGCTACACTGATCCCTCGCTCATGAACCATCGCAAAATCTTTCGTATCCGGTTGCGCTCCCGCACCATCCTCCTCGCGCGTCGCACCCTCGTCATGGGCGTGCTCAACCTTACGCCGGATAGCTTCTCCGATGGCGGCGCATTTCTTGATCCCAAAAAAGCCGTTCCCCGCGCCCTCGACCTCCAGCGTGCCGGCGCGGACATCCTCGACATCGGCGCCGAGTCCACCCGCCCCGGTTCGAAGGATATCCCCGCGGCGGAAGAGCTTCGCCGCCTTCTCCCCGTTCTTCGCGCTCTGCGCGGCAAATTAAAAATCCCCATCTCCATCGACACTCGGAAATCGCAGGTAGCCGAAGAATCGCTTCGCGCAGGCGCCGAAATCATCAATGACGTCTCCGGCCTCCAGCACGACCCGGCTCTCGCCGCCGTCGCTGCCCGCCACGGTGCGGCCATCATCCTCATGCACATGCGCGGCCGCCCGTCCTCCATGCAGCAGGATCCCTTCGCCCGCGACGTTCTCAAAGACGTCGTCCGTGGCCTGCGTGCGTCCGTCGCCAAAGCGCGCGCCTCCGGCATCAAAAAATCTCAAATCATCCTGGACCCGGGAATCGGCTTCGGCAAAACTTTCGCACAAAACTATGAACTCCTGCGAAAACTCCCGCAGTTGGCCAAGCTCGGCCATCCCCTCCTGGTCGGCACCTCCCGCAAAGGCTTCCTCGGCGCAACCCTCACCCGCCACGGCCGCCCTGCCCCTCCCCTCCAACGCCTCTGGGCCACCGCCGCCACCCTCACCGCCAGCATCCTCCACGGCGCTCACATCGTCCGCGTCCACGACGTTTCGGAAATGGTCCAGGTGGCCCGCGTCGCGGACTGCCTCCTCGATCCCCGCGCCTGCCGCCCCCGCTAACACCCGGTCGCCTTGAACAAAATTCTTGCCCGCTTTTTCCTCTAGCCAGAACGCCCGGTTCCGGCTACAATCTTTTTCCAGGAAATTCTTATGAACATCGTACCCACCTTCCCGACGCTGTAATCCGCCACTCTTAGCGGATCTTTCTCTCTCGTTTCTACTATTAACTTCTGAACCCGCGCCGCCGCGCTGAATTTTGCGTTGCGCTGTCGCAGAAATGGTTGAGTTGTTGTGCCAACACTAGAAGAAACTCCTGCGCAGAAGCCCATTCCCATCTGGCCTTCCATTCGGGAAGCTCTGCGCGGCTCTCATCAGGACTTCACCACCGGCAGCCTCAACCGCGCCATCCTTCTCCTCGCCATTCCCATGGTCCTGGAAATGGTGCTGGAGTCGCTCTTCGCCGTCGTCGACGTCTTCTGGGTCGGCCGCCTCGGTGCGGACGCCGTTGCCACCGTCGGTCTCACCGAATCTCTGCTCAGTCTGGTCTTCGCTGTCGGCCTTGGACTCAGCTTGTCCACCACCGCCATGGTCGCCCGGCGCATCGGAGAAAAAGATCCCGAGGGCGCGGCCGTCGCCGGAGTGCAAGCCATTGCCGTCGGTCTCGCCATTTCCGTGGTGGTCGGCGTTCCTTGCTTGTTCTATGCGCCGCAACTTCTCCACCTCATGGGCGCCACTCCACAGATCGTGGACGTGGGCTCCAGCTACGCGCGCATCGCCCTCGGTGGCAGCGGCGCGATCATGATGCTCTTCCTCAACAACGCCATTTTCCGCGGCGCCGGCGATGCTGCTATCGCCATGCGTTTGCTTTGGGTGTCCAACATCATCAACCTCGTTCTCGATCCTTGCCTGATTTTCGGTTGGGGTCCATTTCCCAAGCTCGGCGTCACTGGCGCCGCGCTTGCCACCTTCACCGGTCGCAGCATCGGCGTCCTCTACCAGTTCTACCGTTTGCTGCGCGGCACCGAACGCATTCGCATTCTTGCCCGGCAAGTTCGCTTGAACATGGCCGTGCTCCTGCGCCTCGTGCGCGTCTCGCTCACCGGCATCTTGCAATTCGCCATCGCCCACACCAGCTGGATCGGCCTCGTGCGCATCGTCAGCATCTTTGGTTCTGCCGCTCTCGCCGGGTACACCATCGCCATTCGCATCGTCATCTTCATCATTCTGCCCAGCTGGGGCCTCAGCAATGCCGCGGCAACTCTCGTCGGCCAGAATCTCGGCGCCAAGCGCCCAGACCGCGCGGAAGCTTCCGTGTGGCGAACCGGCTTCTACAACATGCTCTTCCTCGGCGCCATTGGCGTCGTTTTCCTCATTTTCGCCGAGCAAGTCGTGCGGCTCTTCACCAACGATCCCGCCGTCCTGCCCTTGGCCGCTTCCTGTCTCCGCATCATCAGTTGCGGCAACATTGGCTACGCCTACGGCATGGTCATGCTGCAAGCCTTTAACGGCGCGGGCGACACCGTCACCCCCACCATCGTGAATTTCTTCGGCTTCTGGGTCCTCGAAATTCCCTTGGCCTATTTCCTTGCTCTTCGGGCCGGCATGCGCTCCAGCGGCGCTTACATCGCTATCGTCGTCGCGGAGTGCGCCATCGCCGCTGCCGGCATCGTTCTCTTCAAGCGCGGCAAGTGGAAGCGCCAGCAGATCTGACCGCCTCGTCGTAAGTGCGGCCCCGTCGTGAGTGCGGCCCGTGTTGCCGATTTAGCTTCACGTCACGCCCGGCTCACCCTCTTCCCGCCTGTCTCTCGTTGTGTGGAAAAATTAGGAATGAACGCATCCCTCCAGGTTATGAAATTCGGCGGCACCTCCGTCGGCGACGCCGATTGCGTCCGCCGCTCCGCTGCCATCGTCCAATCCGCGGCTCGCCAGCGGCCACGTCGTTGCCGTCGTTTCCGCCATGAGCGGCGTCACCAATCGCCTCATTCATGCCGCCCACCGCGCCGAAGCCGGCGAACCGATTTCCTCCGACCTCATCGCCGAACTCCGCAAGCAGCACCTCACCGCTCTCGAAGCTCTCGTCACGCGACTCCGCCAAACGCGCCAACGTCGCAGCTCCAGCCTCGAAGAAGTCCTCGCCGAACTCGAACGCCTGCTCCGCGGAACCTCGCTGCTCCGCGAACTCAGCCCCGCGCGCTCTCGACGCCGTCTCCGGCATCGGCGAGCGTCTCTCCGCTCCGCTCGTCGCCGGCGCCATTCGCGAGCTCGGCCTCGCCAGTGTCCCCGTTTCCGCCACTGAGGTCATCGTCACCGATTCCCACCACGGCCGCGCCGAGCCGCTCATGGGCCCCACGCGACACAACGAGCCGAAGCCCATCTGCCGCCCTCTTCTCCAGCAGGGCATCGTGCCCGTCGTCACTGGCTTTATCGCCGCCACACCCGACGGCGTGCCAGACCACGCTCGGTCGCGGCGGCTCGGATTATTCCGCGACCATTCTCGGCGCCGCCCTGGACGCCCAGGAAACCGTCATTTGGACCGACGTCGACGGCGTCAAGACCGCCGACCCTCGCCTCGTTCCCGAAGCGCGCACCATCCCGGAAATTTCCTACAACGAAGCCGCCGAACTCGCCTATTTCGGCGCCAAAGTTCTCCATCCCAACACGCTCCGGCCGGTCACCGCCGCCGGCGTTCCCGTCTGGATCCGCAACAGCTTCGCGCCCGATAAACCCGGCACCAAGATCACCGCGCACGGGAAGTCGCAGGCGGCGGCGTAAAAGCTCTCACCGCCATTCGCGACGTCACCATGATCACCGTCGGCGGCCCCGGCATCGTCGGACCTGCCCGACGTTCTCGCCCGCTCCTTCGCCGCCACCGCCGCAAACCCGCACCAACGTCCTCCTCGTTTCGCAATCTTCTTCGCAAAACGACATCTGCTTCGTCATCGCCACCGCCGATGAGAAGCGCGCTCTGAAGGCTCTTCGCGAAGCTTTTGCCCCGGAAATCGACGAACAAACCGTCGACCACGTCACTTCCAACGCCGACGTCGCCATCGTCGCCGTCGTCGGCGAAAACATGCGCGGCATCCCCGGTGTCGCTGGCCGCACCTTCACCGCTCTCGGTCGCGAGCACATCAACATCATGGCCATCGCCCAAGGCTCGTCGGAATACAATATTTCGCTGGTGGTACAGGAAAGCGCCATGCAACACGCTTTGGCGGTCCTGCACAAGGAATTCCGCTTGGACCACAACGCCCCGGCCTGAACTTTACTTGGGCTCCAGCTCAAAAACCGGATAGTTCGCGGCAATCGCCTCGAAGGAAGCCGCTGGCGAGCCCGGCGGCACCGGAAAAAATTTCTTTACCGCGCTCGCATACCGGTCCAGATACTCCTTCAGCAGTTCCGGTTTCTCTTCATCGGCAATCGCGCGCAATCCAAACCGCTGCGTTTTCCCACGCTTCAAATCGACTTCGCCCGCTGCCTCCGCGTTCCGCACCCACTGCGTTCGTCCTCGCGGCGCCACCAGAATCTTTTTCCCCCCGACTTCCATCAGGTTCACCGCCACCGAATAGATCTTCCCGCTTTTCCGGCCCCGCACCTGCAGTTGATGGATAAATTTTGGCGCCAGCCCTACGCTCGCAAGCCAACCAAACGTCCGGTTGAACATCGTCTCAAACGGGCTCGGCGGAGCATACTTATCGCTCTGTTTTTCTGTAGTCATGCCCATATTGTAGGCCTTCCGCTCTCCTCGGTCACCCGTAGCGCCGCCCTTCAGCGCCGCATCTCCCCTGCTGCTTCGGTGGCACGGCCAATCCTGGCTGTGCTCCTGGAATTTCGCCCTTCAGGCTGGCACCCCTGCTCCGATCTCTTCGAAGCCCCCACGTTAGAATATCTATGCAGTTATCTATTGACATTCGGTAAACATTGTGCTATCATTTCCCGTGTTGCTTGGCTTTCTCTCTTCGTTCTTCCTCTCCCCCTCCCCCGCGCTTTCCTGGCCCGTTCCCAAATCGCCATAACTCCCGCAGAATCCGCACTTGCGCGATTTCCGTCCCTGACTCCTTTAGCATCCGCACTTCCATTTCTATTGCACTTAAACTCCTTTGCAATCCGCACTTACAGAAAACCCGGAGGGGGGCCACCCCTCCCCATCCTTCCCCCTATTCTCTCCGCCTGCGCTATAATCCGCCGCTCCACCGCCAACCTTCCTTCGGCTGGCCAACTTCTTTATCGAGGTGCGGTCTCATGCGGCGCTCTGCTCTGGTCCTGCTTTCCTTGGCTATCCTCTTCGCTCTGCCGCTCTCCGCGCAGCTCCCCGCAAAATCCGACTCGCTCGGAAAGCTCGCTCCGCCCCAGGGGACCGGCTGCTCCGCCACCGAGTCCTCCTCCTGCGAGGCCGCAGCCGCCAAAATCATCCCGCAGGCTCTCGGTCCCTCCCCTCTCGAGGAGAACCTCCGCCGCCTCACCGACGAAATCGGCGGCCGCGTTACCGGCTCTCCGCAAATGGCGCGGGCTGTCGAGTGGGCCGTCGCGGCATTTCGCGCCTCCGGCATTGACGTCCACACCGAAAAATATTCGTTCCCCGTCACCTGGACCGAGGGTGACACTCGCCTGGAAATCCTCGGCCCCGAAAAATTTCCGGTGCGCTTGGTTTCCGAAGCGTGGTCGCCGGCGACTCCCGCCAACGGCTTCGAAGGACCGGTTGTGAATATGGACCATGGCTCGGCCGCTGACTTTGCGAGCGCCGGTTCGTCCATTCGTGGTGCAATTCTTCTGGTAACCACGGACATCGGCTCGACCTGGGCCGACCTTTTCAACGAATATCAGCAGCCGCCCGCCGTCATCGAGCAAGCTGTTAAAGGCGGCGCTGCTGCCATCCTCTGGATGGGCGCGCGCGAGCGCCTGCTGCTCTATCGCCACACCAATACCGGCGACGCTCAGCTTGAACCCATCCCACAAGCGATCCTTGCGCGCGAAGATGCCATGCATCTGGAACGCGCGGTGACCGCGTACCCCGGCAAGGTTCGCGTTCGTCTGACCATGCCCAACAAGATTGGTGGCCCGGTCGAACAGGAAAACGTGATCGGCGAAATTCGAGGTCGCGAAAACCCCGACGAAGCGGTAATCCTGGGCGCGCATCTCGACTCCTGGGAGCTCGGCACCGGCGCACTGGACAACGGCTGCAATGCCGCCATGGTGATTGACGCCGCCCGCGCCATCAAGGCCACCGGCGTTGTCCCGCGTCGCAGCATCCGCTTTATCCTGTTCAGCGGAGAGGAAGAAGGCCTCTTCGGCTCCTGGAAATATGCCCAGGCGCACCGCGCGGAGCTCGACAAGATCCGCGGCGTGGTCATTTTCGATTCCGGCATCGGCCGCGTTCCCGGCTATCAATTGAGTGGACGCTCCGATATCAAAGACGCCGTCAATGAGCTCCTCAAACCTCTCGCGTCCTGGGGAGTCCATGAGCAAACTCTGGACGGCGACATTGGCACGGACAATTGGGATTTTCTGCTGGAGGGCGTGCCCACTCTGGTGGCCAATCAGAAAGAGTCCAACTACCTTCCGAATTACCACGCCGCCTCCGATACTCTCGACAAAGTGGACATTCGCGAAGTTAAGCTTAATGAAGCCGTCGCCGCGCTTACCGTCTGGGGCATCGCCGACCGCGCCGCCCCCATAGGTAAGCGGTTTTCACGTGCGGAAATCGAAGCGCAGCTCAAAAGTTCCGGCCTCGATGAGAAGATGAAAGCGGAAGGCTATTGGGGAGGCTGGCTAAGCGGCACCCGCGGCCGCCAACCCTGAGAAATTCATGATTCTTTTGGGAATAGACTATGGACGCGCACGCATCGGATTGGCTCTCGCCGACACCGTCACTGGACTGCCCAAGCCACTCGATACGCTGCAGCGCGTCAATCGCAATGAAGACATGCGCCGTCTGCGGGAATTGGCGCGCGCTCACGACGTCAAAGAGATCATCGTCGGGTTGCCGCTGCGTCTCGATGGCACCTCCGGCGAAATGGCCGAGGAGGCTACTCGCTTTGCTGCTCGCATTCGCAAGCAGATCGGACTTCCCGTGCACCTGGTCGACGAGCGTCTCACCAGTTGGGAAGCCGAACGCCTTCTGGAGGAGCAAGCCGGCAGGAAATTCCACGACGAGTCAGAACGTGCCTCAAAAAAACCGAAATTGCCCGCCGCCAGACCCGGTGTGGACTCCATTGCTGCGGCGGTAATTCTGCGCGATTACCTGGAACAAGCGCGAACCGCAAAGCATCTAATTTGAGGAACGTGGGCGTGCGCTGTCGGAGGAAAGCTGGATGAGATTTCTCGGAAAACTCATTCTTTTTCTGATACTCGTGGCCGCCGTCGCGGGCGCGTGGCTGTGGCTTGCTCTACGCTCATCCTATCAAGGCTTCCCGTCCGAAGGAGTATTCGTGGAGCTTCCCCATGGTGCCTCCAGCCGCTCCGTCGCCCGCATCCTGAAACAAAACGGCATCATTCGCAGTTCGTTCGCTTTTGAGCTGTACGCGCGCAGGCATCCGCGCCGTCATCTGCAAGCCGGCGAATATTTCTTCCATCATCCGATCACCGGGCATGACGTTTTCTGGCAAATCGCCGATGGCCACGTTTTCGAGCAGCCCTTTACCGTCCGCGAGGGCCAGACCATGTTCGATATCGCCCGCGACCTGCAGGCCGGCAAGCTGATGAGCGCCGACGAATTCCTCACCGCCGCGAGAAATCCCGAACTGATCCACGACATCGACCCGAACGCCAAAACTCTCGAAGGCTTTCTTTTCCCCGCCACCTATTTTCTTCCCCGCCATCCCGCCGCCACCGTTCTCACTGCGGAAATGGTCGGCAAGTTCAAGGAGGAGTGGGCGCGCATCGCTCCCGATGGCGCCCGCCACGATGCCACCGGCATTGCCCACGGTACCCCGGTAGCATCCGCGGTCACGCTGGCCTCCCTGGTGGAGCGCGAGACGCCGAAGCCCGAGGAGCGTCCGCTGGTCGCGGGCGTATTTGAAAATCGCCTCAGCAAACAGATGCGCCTGCAATGCGATCCCACGGTGATCTATGCGCTGGAGCAGGCCGGTCGCTACAAGGGATCCTTGACGGGGGCGGACTTGGCCTTCGATTCGCCCTATAATACCTATGCGCACTCCGGGCTTCCTCCCGGCCCCATTGGCAATCCCGGAGAAGCTTCGCTTCGCGCGGCTCTTTCCCCCGCGCACACCGATTTCCTGTATTTTGTAGCCAACACGCAGGGGGGCCATTTCTTCGCAGCTACTCTTGAGGAGCATAATCGCAATGTCACCAAGTACCGTCGGTTGTTGGCCGGCCAGTCGGCGGGAACGCAAGCCGCGCCGGACGCTCCCAAGGATCCCGGCGGACGGACCCTCTAGAGGCATAGCCCTATGAACGAGTCCCAGCGAACCAAAAAAGAACTGATTCTGCAGACCGCGCGGGAAATCAACGCGCAGCGCTATACCCCCGCGGAAATCGATCAATTGCGCCGCCGTTTGATTGCCGAACACGGTGAAGAGGGCAAGACCGGCGCGGAATATATCGCGGACGTTTTGCAGGACGCCGGCCTAAAGGTCGTCATGACCTTGCAGGAAGAAGCCGAGGATCAATACGAAGAGGAGTTTGAGGATCTGTTGCACTTCAAGACCTTGGAAGACGCCGAGGTCAGCATCATGCGTTTGGACGAGCTGATGAGAAAGTTTCAGTCCCAGAACGAACGGGCGGCCGTCGACCGGGTCCTCAATGTCGCGCGTCTCGGGAAGCGCCGTGCGGAAATGATTGCGCGCAACCCCAAAGTCGAACCGCACAAACGCGCGGAAAAAGAAGAGATCGCCAGTTGGTTCCGCATCTGGCTGGAAACTCCGGATGCTTTCTTTGACTGGCTGGACATCCGCAAACAGGCTCCCGAATTTCGCGCCAAGTTTCCCGCCACGGAAGAAGAGGAAGTGTGAGCGCCAACGGCGAAGCGACCGCTCGCAGCGAAGCGCTGGAGCTGCCTCCTTTTTCCCTGGACGTCGAGAGCCTCGATCTTGGCGCGGACGTGAAAGCCGTGGGCCTGGAGCTTCTGGAAACGGAAAGCCGCGAGCCGGTTCGCGGCAAGGACGCCGCGGCCATCTGGGCGGCGGTGTTTCCCGCACTGGCTTCCAACGAAACGTTCGTGATCGATTTCTTCAGTCACATCGATCGCGTGCGCGAATTCTGCAAATTGAACGACATCCACTTCCGCAAGGCGGCTGCTCGCTGCCTGGTTTTGCGCCAACCCTCGGAGTCGCAGTTGGAGCAGTTGTTCGCCCGGTTTGAGGGAGAAACGTTTGGCGCACGCACCGGCGCTGCCACCGAGAACGAAGATGCCGCCCTGGAAAAGGAACTGGCTCACCGCGGCCTGGACGCTTACCAGCAGGCGTACCGGCGCTACTCGTTTTGCGCCGTCTGCGAACCCGAGGACGGGTGGGTAACCGTCCTGAGCGATTCCCTGTGGCCCAGCGAAGTGATTCGCCGTGTGCGTCCCGCGGCGCAGCGCTTCGACGTGTACATCTCCCGCCCGCAATAGAGCACGCCGGCATAAATCCGGCCGCGATCACCTCGCGGTTCGCACAATTTCAAATGTCTCAAAGGAAACGGCGCCGCACGCGATTTGCGTTTGGCGCCGCCTTCCAAATGCCAAGCATCGCGAACGATGCTCGTACCGCGGTCGTGCTACTGCACGACCAGAGTGATGGGCGTCGAGCCCGTTGCGCCGGTGGCGGTCGCGGTCACGGTAAGGGTGAACGTGCCCGTCGGAGTGGAAGCCGGAGGAGGCGGCGTGGAACTGGAAGAGCTCCCGCCTCCGCAACCGGAGAGAAGGGCGGCTCCGCAGATGGGCATGAGGAGGAGGCAGAACGAGAGCGCGAGGCGTACCACGCGGAGACGTACCGCGAGGCCGCGCATCCGAGCCAGCGAGTTGGCCAGCAAGGTAACAAGAACCATGAGCGCGGAGAGCAAAGTGAGAATACGCAGAGTGACCGGCACGCGCGTGTTCGGGGAAGACGGCGAAACCGGCAGCATCGCTGCGGAGCCGGTGGTCTTCACGGTAACGGTGAAGTCCGCGGGAGTTCCGGGCGTAACGCTGACGGGGGTCGATGGCGGTGTGCAGGTGCTGAGGGAAGGCGCGCCGGTGCAAGTGATGGTGACGCGGATGGGGGTGGTGCCACCAGTCGCGGAGAGCTGCATCATGTAGGTGGCAGTGCCGCCGGCGGACACGGTCTGCTTGAGCGAGCCGGAAGCAGCCGCGAGGCTGAGAGTGGTGGTGGCGGCAGCGCCGGTGCCCGTCAAAGTCACGGTTTGCGTGGTGGGGCTGGCGTTGTCGGTAATCGTCAGCGTAGCGGTGCTGCTACCGGTAGCCGCGGGCTTGAAGACCACGTCAATGTTGCAAGTGGCGCCAGCAATCAAGGAAGAGCCGCAGGTATCGGTTTCCGTGAAGTCCGAGGCGTTCGTCCCGGCGATGGCAATGCTGGCGATGATTAGCGGCACCGTGGAGTTGTTGGTGAGCGTCACGGTCTTCTTGGCGGATGAAGTAGAAACGGTTTGCGAACCGAAGGCCAGGGTTCCGCCGGAAAGACCGGCGCCGCCGAGAATGGCGGTGGGCGTGGCAGCGACACCGCTGAGTGTAATGGTTTGCGTGGTTCCGGCGACTCCGGTGGCATCATCCGTGATGGTGATGGCGGCGGTGGGACTGCCGTTGGCGGCAGGCGCGAAGGTCACGGTAATGATGCAGGTGCCGGCAGCAGCGACGGGGCTGGTGCAGGTATTCATCTGCTGGAAGGACGCTGCGCCAGCGCCGCCGATAGCGATGCTGGTGATGTGCAAGGTCGCATTGCCGGTATTGGTGAGCGTGACGCTCTGAGATGGTGAGGTTGTTCCAACGGCTTGAGCGGCGAACGCCAGGGAAGTGTGGTTGAGGCCAACATCGGGAACCGGCAGCGGGACGCTCAGCAGATTGGCGACGCTGCGGATGCGGCTGTTGAAGGTGTCGGCGATGAGCAGGGTATTCGCAGGGCCAATGGCCAAGCCTTGGGGCTGATCGAGCTGGATGCCGAAGCCCGGGGTACCGCCAGCGGGCAGCGGCGTGTCTCCGTTGAAGCCCGGGACATTGTGCGTGCCGACGACGGTGTAGATGTCGCCCGTGGTCATGCCATTGGCGGTTACGGCCGGGACTTCGCGGATGACGTGGTTGAGTGTGCTGGTGAGGAAACCCACCACGACACCGCCATCGGCGATGAAGAGGTTCCCCGCCGGGTCCACGAGAACGCCGGTCGGACCATGGAGCATCGCGGAGGTGGCGGACCCGGTATCGCCGCTAAAGCCAGCGGTGCCGTTGCCAGCGACGGTGTAGATGGACTGCGCGAGCATGGTGATGCCAAAGTTCTGGCCGCCGATGGCGGGAACTTCGCGCACGACGTTGTTGTTGGTGTCGGCGATAAACAAATTCCCCTGGGCGTCCACGTAGATGGCCTGGGGATTATTGAGTTTCGAACTGATGGCCAGGAGGCCGTCAGCGGTCGAACCCGAAGAGCCGAGGGTTCCGGCAACGGTATAGATATTTCCGACGGTGAGGGTGCCAACGATTCCGGGAATATGGGTGGTCGCGGGGATTTCGCGAATGGCGTGGTTGCCGCTGTCCGCGATGAAGATGTTGCCCGCGGTATCGACGACGACAGCAAAAGGACCGTTGAGCTGCGCAGCGGTGGCCGCACCAGTATCACCAGCCGAGCCAGCCGTTCCGGTGCCGGCGATGGTGTAGATGTTGCCGGCAACGATGGGACCGGTGACGCCGGGAATAGCGGCGTTGGTGGCCGGGATTTCGCGGATGCGATTATTGGCAGTGTCAGCGATGAAGATGTTGCCGTGCGTGTCGACGAAAATGCCATTGGGAGTGTTGAGTATTCCGCTGGCGGCGGGACCGCCATCGCCGCCAAACCCGTCATTGGTGGGCGCTCCGGCGACGGTTGAGATGTTGCCGGTTCCGACGTCGACGCGGCGAATCACATCATTGAGAGAGTCCGCGATGTAAATGTTACCGAGGGCATCGGCGGACATGGCGTTGGGATTTTGCAGGACGCCGTTGGTGGCCGGACCACCATCGCCGCCAAAGGAAAAGAAAGGGCCGAACGGACCGGGATTTCCGGCGATGAGGTTGATATTGTTGTCCGCGAAAGCGACTTCACGAATGGCGGCGCCGAAGGTGTCGGCGATCAGAACGTTGCCTGCGGCATCGACGAAGACGCTGTCGGGATTATCCAGGAGTGCGGCGATTGCAGGCCCGGTGTTCCCGGTTGTCCCGTGAGTGCCCAAGGTTCCCGCAATGGTGTACATGTTGTTGGCAAGGACGGTAAGGCCGTAGGAAGTTCCGGGGGCGGCCGGGACTTCGCGGATGGCCTGGTTTTCGCTGTCGGCGATGAAGAGGTTGCCGCTATTCAGCCACACGCCCATGGGATGAGTCAGTTGCGCCAGGAGGGCCGAGCCGCCATCGCCTAAGGTTCCGGTGGTGCCGAGACCCGCCACAGTGTAGATGTCATTGGCGACGGTGATTGGCAGGCCGAAATGCGCGGCGCCGTCGTTGGAAACCATGCGGATGCGATTGTTGGTGCGATCGGCGATAAAGACATTGCCCGCGGCATCGACGTACACACTGAAAGGATCGTTCAACTGCGCCGAGGTGGCGGGGCCGGCGTCGCCGCTGAAGCCGGGCGAAGGCACCGGCGGGGTGCCGGGAGGCACGGTTCCCGCGATAGTATAAATGTTGAACTTGGTCATGGTGATGCCGTATTGCACGCCATCCACGTTGGGCACTTCCCGAACGATGTGATTGAAGCGGTCGGCAATGAAGATATTTCCGGCGGCATCCACGAAGACACCGTTGGGAACGGTGAGCTTGGCGCTGAGCGCCGGGCCGCCTTCGCCGCCGAAATCGAGGGCTCCGGGAATTCCGGCCACGATGTACATGTGGCCCGCGGTCATGGCGATGCCGTAGTTGGAACCGTCGGCGTGAGGAACCATGCGAACGACACTGTTGTCCGCGTCACCGATGAAAAGATTGTCGCTGGCGTCGATGAAGATGCCATGCGGACCACTCAGCTCGGAATCGGTGGCCAGCAGGCCATCGCCGTTGAAGCCGGGGCCGCCGGTGCCGGCAACCACCGTCAAAGTTCCGGTGGCATGGTCGATCTTGAAAACACGGCCGGAAGCATCATCGACGCCGTAAAAGTCGCCATTCGAATCCTTGGCCACGCCAGTGATTCCACCGATGCTGGCGGTATTGGCGGGAATGTTATTGGGTCCGCCGCCGGCGATGGTGGCGATGGTTTGAGCGTGAACGGCGAGAGGGCAAACAAAAGCGAGAGCCACTGCGAATTTCAAGAGGCGCATTCTGGGTGTTCCATCCCTTTCTGGGTGAGCGCCGGGGCTGGCCTAGAAGTCGCGGCAACTCTCAAACTGCCTGTCAACTCCGCCTCGAAGCGGTGCGGGAAAAACCTGGCGCAACAAGGGCCGCAATCAAATGAGCATATGCGGCCGACGATACCTGTCCCATGGTCCAGGAGGTTCAATTCCAGGTCCCAAGGTCCAGGCAGCCTAGTAGGACTAGAGCACCAGTACTTCGCTGGGGAGAGGAATTCTGCACTTTGTGGGCGAATTCGTCAACGGGCATCTAGAGGGAGAGCAGGGGCGTTAATACAGGAGGCAGCACGTTGACGGGCCTGCAAGCGGTTGTTAGATTGCTTGATTGGCATCAGGAGAGCGGAACTCATTGAATGCACGAAGGCTGACATGGCTGGCGCTGCTGACAGTGTCGTGTTTATGCGCCGCGTGCCACCCGAAGGTGAGCACGACGACGCGGGTGGCGCCGGGCGCCAAACCGGTGATTCGCGACGCGACGCGCGAAGAGCTGCTGGAGAAATATAATCAATTCGCCATGAGCGTGACGTCGGTGAATGCCACGGTGGAGCTGCGGCCCACGGCGGGATCGCGCTATAGCGGACTGATCGAGGAATATCACGAGGTTAAGGCGTTTTTATTGGCGGCGCGGCCGGCGATGATTCGCATGATCGGGCAGGCACCGATCGTGGGCACCACGGTATTCGACATGGCCAGCGACGGCGAAACCTTTCGGGTCTCGATTCCCTCCAAGAACAAGTTTCTGACGGGTCCGGTGGCGGCGGAACGCACCGCCAACAAGCCGATCGAGAATCTTCGCCCGCAGCATTTGCTGGAAGCGCTGCTGTGGCCGGTAATTCGGAAGGAAGAGAGCGTTTTGTTCGAAGAGTTCAACGACGAAAGCGCAAGATACTATGTGCTAACGGTGCTGCGGGGCGGATACCAGACGGAAATCCTGCGGAAAGTATGGTTCGATCGAGGCGACCTGCAAGTTTCCCGGCTGCAATCGTATGGGCCGAAGGGGGTGCTGCTTTCCGACGTGCACTTGTCCGATTGGCTGGCACTGGACGCGCCATCCGCAGGGGTGGCCGCATTTCCGCGCGCCATCCGGATCGAAAGGCCGCATGACGACTACCGGCTGGAGCTGCAAATCATCAAAGTGACGCTGAACGAGCCGATACCCGCGGAACGCTTTCATCTGGAGCAGCCGGCCGGAAGCGAACTGGTGCGAGTGGGAGAAACGCCGGGAGACAAACAGCCATGATGGGAGAGCTGATAGTCCGCAACCTGGTGCATCGCCCGCTGCGCACACTGATCGGAGTGATGGCGGTAGCCGTGGAAGTGGCGCTGGTGGTGCTGATCGTGGGACTGACGTCCGGGCTGCTGAGCGAAACGGCGAAACGCATCCAGGGAATCGGCGCGGACATCATGCTGCAACCGCCGGCGGCCTCGATTTTCCTGGGATTCAGCGGGTCGCCGATGCCGATAAAAATCGGAGCCAAGCTGGCCGAGTTGAAATATGTACAGGCAGTAGCGCCCGCACTGTTGCAATTCAACTCCAGCGGCGGAGTCGAAGTGGTTTACGGAATTGATAAGGAGAGCTTCAGCACGGTGTCCGGAGGTTTTGCATTCCAGCAAGGCCACGACATGGAAGGCCCGGACGACATGCTGGTGGACGATTGGCAGGCCAAGGCGAAGAACATAAAGGTCGGCGATACGTACACGCTGTTCAACCACGACTGGCACGTGGTGGGAATCTTCGAACACGGCAAGGGGGCGCGACTGTTTGTGCCGCTCGGCACATTGCAGGAATTGGTGGGCGCGAGAGACAAAGCGTCCATCTTCTTTCTGAAATGTACACGGCCGGAGCACACCGAGGACGTGATGGACGAGATCCGGGCGGCGCTGCCGGGCTATACGGTGCGACCGCTGAAAGATTTACTGGCGCTGATGACGTCGACGAATGTGCCGGGGCTGGAGACCTTTATTCACGCGATGATCTGGCTGGCGGTGTCGATCGGGTTGCTGGTGATTTTTCTGACGATGTACACGACGGTGATCGAGCGAACGCGGGACATCGGAGTGCTCAAATCCATCGGGGCGACGCGATCGTTCATCGTGCGGTCGCTGCTGACCGAATCGGCGGCGCTGTGCCTTTTCGGAATTCTGGCGGGGATCGGCTTGAGTTACCTGGTGCGCGCGGCGTTTCTGGCAGGCTTTCCCACGCTGTCCATCCTGATTACTCCGGAGTGGATTCTGCGAGCGGCGGGTATCGCACTGGCCGGAGCGGTTTTCGGGGCAACTTATCCCGCATGGATGGCGAGCCGCAAAGATCCGGTGGAGGCACTGTCCTACGATTGATGCGGCAACTAGGCACCACCGGCAATCACAGCTACAATCGAACCTACCGAAGGGCTGAATTTTTCCAGGGCACACGAGTGGAGCCGATACTCAAAACCGACAAGCTTTGGAAGCTGTATCGCGCGGGGAAAGTGGAAGTTCCGGCGTTGCGCGGAGTCAACTTCGAAGTCGCTCCGGGAGAGTCGGTAGCGGTGATGGGGCCGTCGGGATGCGGAAAATCGTCGCTGCTGTATGTGATCGGCGGACTGGCACAGGCTTCGAAAGGGCGCGTGCTGGTGGACGGCAACGATTTGACGTCGATGAGCGACGCGGAACGAACGAAACTGCGGCGGCACAAGATCGGCTTTGTGTTTCAACGATTCAACCTGCTGCCAACCTTGACCGCGAAGGGCAACATTGCGATCGCGCAGTTCATCCACGGCGACGGATTCGATCCGCACCGGTTCGACGTGGTGACCAAGATGCTTGGGCTGGAAGGACGGCTTCATCACAAGCCTTCGGAGTTGTCCGGCGGGGAGCAACAGCGGGTGGCGATCGCGCGAGCGATCATCAATGAGCCCAAGATTTTGCTGGCGGACGAGCCTACCGGGAACCTGGATTCGAAAAACTCCGAGGTAGTGCTGCAGATGCTGCGGCAGCTCAACAAGGACCTGGGCCAGACGATCGTAATGATCACGCATAACCCGGAGGCGGTGACATATTTCGATCGAGTGGTGCACATGCGCGACGGCGTCATCGTCGACGGCATTCCCGCGGACTGATATGGCGAGCCTCGGCACCATTCTCAAGCGGACGTTTTTCTGGTCGTACGAGCGCGGCACGTGGCAGTACGACGTGGCGGTGGTGCTCATTATTATTTTCGTGCTAGGGACGCCCACCGGGTGGTTGCACGACCAGCCGGTGATGGGCTTGTCGGCGACTTCGCCGAAGGGCGTGGAAATGGTGTCCGGCACGGAGAACGGCAACCATGTTACCTATCGTGTGGATGCGCGAGTGCTTGCGCCACCGGAAAAAACACCGGCGTTGCAGAATGACCTGCATAACGCGCTGAAGAGGGCGCTGCCAAAGCTCAACGGGCGGTTTTCCATTGTGCGGATCGAACCACTTCGCGATGAACAAGGAAACGTGATCGCGTACGAGGTGGAGATCCAACACTGAGTCAAGGTCCACGCATCGCACGCCTGCCGGGAAACGGCAGTGGTCCCCCGTACATCTAATTTGTATGGGCTCTCTATGCTAGGATTGCATCGAGCGGACTCACCGGCCAGTCCATCCGCGACAGGGGCGCTACTTGAAGGGTAAAAATTGGCTCAACGGCCTGCTGGGCCTGTTCGCGATACTGTGCGCCGTTCCGCTCCATGCCGGTCAAACCCGGGCGACCACCGCCAACGTGCTGGGGATGATGGACCGATCCGCAGCGGATTTCCGGAGCCTGACGGCGAACGTCGAGCACATCAAGTACACCGAGGTCGTAAAGGATACTTCGACGGAAACGGGCCAAGTGTTCGTGCGGCGCGATCAGAAAATGCGCATCGAATTCAGCAAACCCGACCCGCGAACGATTCTGCGCACCGGCGATTCGCTGTTCATTTACACGCCGAAAATCAACCGGGTCGAGGAATTCAACCTGGGTAAGAACCGCGCGATGGTCGACCAGTACCTGTCGCTGGGTTTCGGGACCAGGTCTCAAGTGATGGAGCGAAATTACGATGTCACGCTGACGGGCGAGGAAGAAGTGGACGGGCGAAAGGCTTTCCTGCTCGAGCTCATTCCGAAGTCCGAAGATGTCCGCAAGCAAATCACCAAGGTGCAGATGTGGATCGATGAAGCGTCCTGGCTGCCGCTCCAGCAGAAGTTTTTTGAGGCGGGTTCGGGCGACTATCTAATGATCAAGTATTCGAACATGATGAAGAACCTGAAAATCAACGATTCGAAATTCAAGCAAGACTGGCCCAAGAACGTCACAAGAACCCACCCGCACGACTGAGCCTACAGCAAAACAGATTTAACTGGCGGCGCGTTCCTGTGCCAGTAATTGCTGCTTGCGCGACAGTCCCCAACGATAGCCAGCCAGCTTGCCGTCTTCCCGAATCACGCGATGGCAGGGCACAACGATGGAAACCGGGTTGGTGGCGCATGCGCGCGCCACGGCCCGCACGGCTTTGGGATTTCCCAGGGCGCGCGCTACCTGCGAATAAGTGCGCGTGGCGCCTCGCGGAATTCGCTGCAGTTCCTGCCAGACGCGACGCTGAAACGCGGTGGCCTGGAGGTCGAGAGGAAGCTCGACGCGCGGCGGCTTGCCTTCCACGCGTTGTACGATCTCCTTCACCCAACGCTCAAAAGTGTCCGCAGCGGGCGTGATGGCCGCTTTGGGATATTCCTGATGCAGCTCGCTGAGCAACTTGGCGTCCGAATCTCCCAAATAGACGGCGGAAATTCCGCGCCCGGTGGCTGCAACCAGGATCCTGCCCAAAGCTGATTTTGCGATGCTGTATCCGATCTCCATGTTCTCTCCTCCTTTTCGATATACCGCAGGGGTCATCCCCAACTGCGCATTACTGCGTTCGTAGATGCGGCTGGAAGAGCCGTATCCCGTTTCGTAGAGCGCATCCAGAATCGGGCGGCCCGCGCGCAATAATTTCTTGAAGCGGGCCACGCGCAAGGTCTCCGCGAGTTCGCGCGGGCGAAGTCCGGTGACCTGCATGAACGCCCGTCGCAAGGTGGCTGGTTTTGCTCCGAGTTTTGCCGCGACCGCAGAGAGACGCGATTCCTCCTCGGTGGCGCCGGCAAGAAGCCTCGCGGCGCGTTCCACGAGGGCTACGGGGCCTGCGACTTCCTGTGGCCGGCACCGGCGGCATGGACGGAATCCCTGGCGCTCGGCTTCCTCGTTGGTGCGGTAAAAGACGACATTGCGGCGCAAGGGGCGGCGCGCGGGACACGAAGGGCGGCAATAAATGTGCGTGGAACGTACCGCGAGCACGAAGGTTCCGTCGGCGCGGGTATCACGGGCCATGGTGGCACGCCAGAATCGAGCAGCGGCGCGAGGCGGCACTTTGGATGGAGGTGGAGACTCGTTGTGATTCGTCCTGTTGTTATGGCTCGTCATGATGGACTAAAAATAGCGCAGGCCTGGAAGCAAATCTATCCGCTAAAGGGCGTCAAACGATTTTTGCAGTGTCGGCTCAAATAATTGAGCGACGAGAGTTGCGGCCGAGACGATACACTCGCGGCGGATATTCAGGCCTCGGCGGGCTCGGGAGCCAGACTTTTTGCCTGGAGAACGCGGCGGCGCGGAGCGGTGATGACCAGCAACACAGCCGTCAGGATGACCACTCCGGCCAAGACGGTGCGAAGGGTAATTTCCTCTCGCAACAGCAGCCATCCCAGGAACAGGGCCACTACGGGATTCACAAAGGCATAGGTTCCCACACGGGTGGCCGTACTGTTCTTCAGCGCGTAAATGTAGCCGGTGAAACCGATCATGGATCCGAAAGTAACGAGATAGGCTAATGCCGCCCAGGATCGCCCGGTGATCGAGGCGAAATGGAGGACGTGGCCCTCGCCGGCTACCAGCCCGATGATCCAGTTGGCTACTCCGCCTGCCAGGCTTTGCATGGCCACGCCCAGCATCGGGCTGGACGGCAAGGTGCCGTGCTTGGCATAGACCGATCCACACGCCCAGGAAAGGGACGCCAGGACAAGAATGCCCGCTCCTATCGGGTCGATCCTTCCGGAGTTGCCGAGGTGTTTGGGGCCGACCAGGAGCGTGAGGCCCGCAAAACCCATAGCCAATCCCGCCCAGACTCGCACTACCGGCCGAGTTCCGCCGGGCCACAACCAGTCCACCAGTACGATCCAGAGGGATACGGTTGCGACCAGCAGCGCAGCAATGCCGGACGGCACAGTCTGCTCCGCCACACAAACACCACCGTTGGCAACCATCAGAAGGCAGCCGGTGATGATGGCGGTTTTCCATTGCTCGCGAGTTGGGCGAAGGCCGGTTTTCCATCGCATCAAGGGATAGAGGATCACGCCGGCCGCAAGGTGACGACATCCAGCCAAAAGGAAGGGAGGGAAAGATTCAACCCCTACTCTCATGGCAAGGTAGGTCGAACCCCACACGAGATACACGGCCGCGAAAGCGGCGTAGAGCAACGGCAGGTTATGAGGCGCGGGGGTATCGGGTCGCAGCAACCTGACCTGTTTCTGCTTTTCTGCAATCGTGGTGGAGGTGGCCATAGACTTCCGGAATGTACCTATCGAACCTACGAAGGATGACCGTTTGCGTCCAGCGCCATATTGGTTGACGTTTCGGACGTTAAGCATGGGACCGGACCGCAATGAAATCTATCCGCGAACGCCAAGCAAAGTGGGCCGACTTTGTCAGATGTTTCCGGGCGTCACGACGTTAGGTGGCCGCGCATGGCGACATGACGTGGCGAGGCGCGGCGGCGGGGGGGAAGAGGTACCATTACTAAGTGTTTGAGTTTACGACACCATTGCGGTTTTCCACAGGTTGACGTTAGTCTCCTAGAGTGGCATTTTAGCTGCCCGCCTCCGCAGGGGCAGATCGGTCGGTTTTTGCGGTTGGGGGTTCTTCCAAGTACGCGTTTGTTGTTGCAGCCGATTTTCTGAGGGTGTGATGGGCGCGACAAACCGGGCAATTTCCATCGAGCCGGCTTCAATCAAGACTTCCATAGAGGTGCACACGTTGGCTGTGACGGCACCTCTACCGGCGATTGTCCCCGAGCATATTCCAGCACTTCGAGTGCTTCCGCTCAAGACGAGTTCGCAGTCCCGACGGTTCGACCGGGTTCCGACGCATGCCGTGGGCGTGGTGCCGGAACACCGTGAGTATCCGCGCGCAACGCTGCATCTTCCGCTGCGTCTGCGATCGGTGAATGGCGTGGCGGAAAGCTTTCCCATCACTTTGGTAACCAGGGACATCAGCTCCACGGGGGTATTTTTCCTGTGTCCGAAGAGCCTGCAGGCCGGTGCTCTGGTTGAACTGGAGATTGTTCTGGTAAGCCGGCCCCTGGGCCGCGGCAACGTGGTTGCCGCGACAACGGCTCGGGTGCAGCGCGTGGAAGCGGCAGCCATGCCGCGGTGGTTCGGCATCGCGGCGTCTTTTGACGATTTACAATTCGGGCGTGACGATGGACAGCCGACACTGTTTTTTTGATTCTCCCGCTCTCTTTCATCAACAAAGCTGATCTTTTTCTCCTAAAGTTTCCACAGATACGGCCCTTGCCGTATGCAATCGATATGACCTACACTTTTTGGCCAGCGAGTTAGTCGGATTTCCGCAGACCTTCCCAAATCTCTGAGGGGACGTTCATCTGGCGGGAATGGGGATGCTGTCAGAGAGGGACAAATGAAAAAGTGTGGGCTATTTGTGTTGGCATTGGTGTTGGTGTTGGTGTTGCTATTGGCCGGAGCTCCCAGCAGTTGGGGCCAGGCGCAAATCACGACGGCCACGGCGCAAGGCGACGTTCTGGATGCCAACGGCGGCAGCGTAGCAGGCGCGACGGTAGAGGCCAAGAATCTCGATACGAATTACATCCGGACGGAGACCACCAACTCCGACGGTCACTTCGTTTTCCTGAACCTGGCGCCGGGACATTACACGCTGACCATCAGCAAGCAGGGTTTCGCCACGATCCTTCAAGAAAACGTCAATCTGACGGTCGGCCAGGTGATCACCATCCCGGTGGCCATGAAAGTGTCCTCGGTATCGCAACAGATCGTGGTCTCCGACGTCCCGGTGGTAGAAGTCACCAAGACAGAGTCTTCCTCCACCCTCGACGAAATCGCCGTGGCAACCACTCCGGTGCTAGGCCGCAAGTTTGAAGACCTCCTGACGCTGACTCCAGGCGTCAGCATCTCCCAGGGACCGGACGGCGACGAAATCAACATCAACGGGCAGCGCGGCATCTTCAATAACGTCAGCCTCGATGGCGGCGACTACAACAACGGCTTCTTCGGCGAGCAGGCGGGCGGACAGCGCGCGGCGATCGACATTACTTTGGAAGCGGTGAAGGAATTCCAGATCATCGCCAGCGGGGCGAATGCGGAGTACGGCCGCACCGCGGGTGGCGTCGTCAACGTGATCACCAAATCCGGCACCAATGCCATTCATGGCAGTCTTTTCGAGTATTTCCGGACCGAAGCTCTCACCGCGGCAACCTCCGACGGCAAGCCGCTGGATGGGTTCCGGCGCAACCAGTTTGGCGGAACGCTGGGCGGTCCGATCATCAAGGACAAGCTGTTCTTCTTTCTGGCTTCCGAAGGCATCCGCGAGGATCTTACCCGCAAAGGTCTGGGAGAAGCGCTGGGGACGCCGTGCGGCACAACGAGCCCTGTTTTTGGGCCGGGAGGCAACATCAGCGACGCCGCCATTTCCGCCAGCGGCGATTGCCAACGCCAGGTACTGCTGAATTTCTTCCAGACCAACTTCGGGACGAATGAAGCGGCGCCAATCGATCACTCCGTTCGCAACGTTTCCGTTTTCGGGCGTATCGACTACAACCTGAACGCCAAGAATCAGATTTTCGGCTCGTACAGCTTCGACCGTTCGAACAATGCCAATCAGACCTTCGACGTTCCGACGTATGGAACCACGGCGAACGGCATCGAAGGCCCTTCGCACATTCAGACCGTTAACGCCAACTGGTTCACGACGCTGTCCGATACCAAGCTCAACGAAGCCCACTTTACTTATGGGCGGGAAACGCGGCCGCGGGAAGCGGTGGACACCACTTCAGTACCAGATACGGCGATAGGCTTTGCTCCCAATTTCCGTTTCGGCCAGCCGTTCTTCCTGGAACCGAACGTGGACGAGCTGCTGTATCGTTTCGACATCCGCGACAACTTCTCGCTGATCCACGGCAAGCACACCTTCAAATTTGGCGGCGAGTACCTGCACACACGGAATACCCAGATCTTCAGGGGCTTTTTCGCGGGGCGCTACATTTTCGATAGCGTCGCCGGCTTTCTGCACTACGCGTCGCCGGCGTCGCTCGGCACCGGCTTTGGACCCACTGCCGCGGAATGCGGCGACGGCACCTACACGGATATCTCGCTGGTTGCCGGCGGCAATTGCCCGGATGGCAGCGCCTTCACCGGTGGCCCACTGTTTCTGTACTTGCAGCATGGCCCCACCACCTCCGGCGAAACGCTGGATCAATCCGGTGCGGCTGATATCGCCAATGAAGATTATTCGCTCTTCGCACAGGACACCTGGAAAGTCTGGCGCAACTTTACTTTGAACTACGGCTTGCGATGGGACGCGCAAGTCTTCCCGGATCCAACGATTCCGCCAGCGCAGACGGCTTATGGCGCCAACCTGTCAGACCCGGCGTTCCCGTCCACCGGCAAGCTCCCCAGTCAATACAAGGAGTTCCAGCCGCGCGTGGGATTCGCATGGGACGTTCGCGGCAACGGCAGATCGGCGTTGCGCGCCAGTTGGGGCATCTTCAATGCGCGGCAGAACATGTTGACGCAGACCGGCCCCATCACCACTAATGGCGTCCAGCAACAGGAAATTGTCGCGGTTACCGGCTTTGATTCTGCCGGCGGCAACCCTCCGACTTATCCCAATACCGTGCCAATTCCGCTGCTACCGCCCGGCACATTTCCATTCCAGCCCGGCGTTACGGTATTCAGCCGCGACTATGCGAATCCGCGCATCTATACGACCAACGTGGGATACGAGCAGCAGTTGATCGGCGACTACGCCGCTTATGCGGACTTCACCTTGTCCAAGGGCGTGCATCTGACGCGCTTCATTAACCCCAACGTCGGCCCGGTATCGGTCATTCCTGCCAATGCAGATACCGTCAGCTACACCGGAACGGCGCCGTTCGGCAATCTAGGCGCGGTCACCGATACGGTCAGCTCCGCCAAGTCTCTCTATCGTGGCGTTACTTTCGGCGTGCGCAAGCGCATGAGCCATCGCTTCCTGTTCGACCTCAACTACACCTATTCGGTCGACAAAGATGATGATTCCAACGAACGTGATCCGTTCACCTTCCGCTACGCCGACCTGCATAACCTGGCCGCGGAATATTCTGATTCCGACCGCGACGAGCGCCACCGCTTCAACTTCTACACCGTGGCGAATCTTCCCTGGGGTTTCGACGCCAATGTCCGCATGCAGGCCCATTCCGCCCAGCCGATCACGGACAACGTCAACGGGACGGGAACCGGACCGGCTTGCAGCGAAGACAATTCGCTCACGCGCTTCGTCGGGGGCGTGGATTGCGGCCGCAATCACCTTCGCAAGGACAACGCCTTTTTTACCTTCGACTTCGGCATCAGCCGCCCGATTCGTCTGGGGGAGCGCTTCCGCATCGTCCCGAAGCTCGAAATGTTCAACACGTTTAACAACACCAACAACGTGAACCCGCTGTCGTCGCCGCAATTGTTCGACTTCAACGGATTCCTCCGGGTAGGTGTCGGCGATCCGCGCCAGGCACAGTTGTCGGTGCGCTTCGAATTCTAAGTGTCGCGGCGAACTTGCCGCATTACCGAAAGAGGGGCGCTTCAGCGCCCCTTTTTTGTTTTCCAGCAGATGTTGGTGTCCACGATTCTTGCTAAGCTTCTCTGCCTGCCATGCCTGCACGGGCCAAACATGCTATCGAAGGCGTGCTGTTCGATTGGGACGGCACTTTGCTCAATTCCTACGAGGCGGATTCTTCGGCATATCTGGCCATGTTTCGCGAGATGGGCATTCCCTGGGGACTCGAAGAGCTCACCCTGAACTATTCGCCGAACTGGTATAGCGTATACCGCGCCGCGAAACTTCCTCGCGCGTGTTGGGACGATGCGGACCGCGCGTGGCGCAAGCAATACGCCATGCACCGGCCAAAACTGATTGCCGGCGCCCGCCGGGTGCTGGCCCGTGTGGGACGCCGCCACCAGCTGGGCCTGGTCACCAGCGGTGATCGCGACCGCGTCCACCGGCAACTGCGCGAGTTTGGGCTGACGCGACTCTTTACCGCGCGCGTCTGCAGCGGGGACACCAGGCACAAAAAACCGCATCCCGCTCCCCTGCGGATGGCTTTGCAGCGGCTCGGACTCAAGCCGGAGGCGTGCATTTACGTCGGTGATACGCCGGAAGACCTAGAGATGGCGCGCCGGGCCGGGGTCCGCGCCATCGCAGTGCTGGGACCTTTTCCCACGGAAAAACGGCTTCGTGCAGCGCGCCCGGAACTGTTGTTGGGTTCGCTCGTCGAGCTACCGGCCGCGCTGGAAGTGCTCCGCAAAGCGGCAATGTAAAATCGGTTGGCGCGGAAACCCTGGCGCGAATCTCAGGATTGCGGCTTTGGGGAGGCTGGCTGCGCCGGAGGCGGCGCGCCGGGATTCGCGACGGGGGCCGGATTGGTTGGCGGTGCAGCCGCGGACGCCGGGGCGAGCGGTTTGAAATCGGTCCACTTGATGGTCAGGCGTACCGGCACATCGGTGTCTTTCAAGTGCAGGGTGTCATCGGAGCGCTGATAATTCGGGAACCAGTATTTCCCGTCCACATTCTCGCGGTAAGTTTCGTAGGTGGTGAAAGGCATATTCGCGACGTGCACGTCACCCAGCTCATTGACCCACTTCCCAAAGGTCTTCACGACTTCCAGTTCCTTGGTATCGACCCAGGCGATGCCATCGAAATACCCGCGCGCACGGTCCACGATTTTGGGTTTCACCTGGAAGATGTAACACAGCACCTCATCCACTTGCTCGGTGCCGAGGTACTTCAGTTCGTAATGCGAAAGCTGGCTGGTCGTGAGTGGAAATGGCGGGACGCGATCCAACTCCTTCGCGTCCTCGGGCTCCAGGTTGAATAAGTGTAATGTTGATTGCGGCTTTTCCAGGACCTTGTTGACGAGCTGCCCGTTAGCGGCACGCATAACCTCGGTGACCATCAGAAATTGCCCAGCCAGCCGGCCTTCATGGTCAAACTCATCGATCCGGACGGTCTTCTTGTAACCGTAAGTGGGCCGCACACTCTGGAACTCTTCCTCTTTTTGCGAGAACTTGCGAATGATTTCTTCCGGAGGAACCGGCGGCGGCGCTTCGGGCTCCGGCGTTGTGCCCATACGCCGCACACTATGTTCGGGAGGGGGATTCAGGGGTGCCGGAGCGGACTCCTGAGCGGCTGCCGGAGCGCTGATAATCAACAACGCCAGCGCCAAATGCGGGAGGCGGCGTCTACCCATGGCGGCGAAGCTCCGGAAAATGGTCAGGGCAAGATTCATCATAGGCTTGGATGCAGGCCTGTAACGCAAAGGAAGCTTGGCGACGTTTGACAGATTTCCAAGCTTACAGCAAATCTCGTTCTTGTTCCCAGGATTGCCCGACTGGATTCCAATTGTCTTCCGGTGCTGGACCGGTGGTCTGCTACAATTTTCAGGTTTGTGAGCACGCCGAGACAAGCCAAGCGCTTTTTTGTATCCGGATCCGTTCAGGGTGTCGGTTACCGGTATTTTGCCCAGGACGCCGCTCAGCGTTTGCAGATCGTGGGCTACGTGCGCAATCTTCCGGACGGCCGCGTGGAAGTGTATGCCATCGGCACGCCAGAGCGCCTCGCGCAGCTTGGCAAGGAGTTGGAGCGCGGCCCGCGCTTCGCCAGTGTCGGCGACGTCCGCCGCGAAGAAGCGGTTGTCGACGCCGATTATGTGACGGATTTTGTCATCACCTATCATGCAGACCGAGGAGCGTCACGGAATGAATGAGCTGAAGAAATTGATTCGGGAAGTGCCGGACTATCCCAAACCCGGAATTCTCTTCTACGACATCACCACGCTGCTTAAGGACAAGAAGGGATTCCACGACATGGTGGACCGGCTCTGCGAGCATCACAAGAATCACAAGATTGATGTGGTTGCCGGGATTGAAGCGCGCGGGTTCATTTTTGCTCCGGCTTTGGCTTATCGGCTTGGCGCGGGTTTCGTCCCCGTCCGCAAACCGAAAAAGCTGCCGGCCAAAACGGTCGGCGTTTCTTACGCGCTCGAATATGGCACGGATACTTTGGAGATTCACGCCGATGCTATTCAGCCCGGCGATCGCGTCATCATTTGCGATGACTTGCTCGCCACCGGCGGCACCGCCGCGGCCACCGCGAAGCTCGTTCAGCAATTGGGCGGTAAAGTGGAAGGACTGGCGTTCGCCGTCGAGCTGACGTTCCTGAACGGCCGCGCGAAGCTGCCTGGCCTGGACGTTTTTTCCTTGATCCAATACGACAAGTAGCGGCTACTTGCGAGCGCGCTGCCGCACCGCTTCAAACAACACCACGCCCGCGGCTACGGAAACGTTCAGGGATTTCACCGGGCCGGTGGTCGGCAGGGAAACCAGGAAATCGCAACGCTTGCGCGTCAACTCGTGCAGGCCTTTGCCTTCTCCGCCCAGCACGATGCCCACCGGCGAAGTGTAATCCGCCTGGGTGTAGTTCTGGTCGGCGCGCTCGTCCAATCCGATCAGCCAGTATCCGGCTTCTTTTAGTTCTTCCATGGTGCGCGCCAGGTTGGTCACCTTGGCTACCGGGAGATGTGCTATTGCACCCGCCGATGCTCGCGCCACCGTGTCCGTCAGACCCGCTGCGCGGCGCTCGGGTATCACCACTCCGTGCGCGCCCGCGGCCAACGCCGTTCGAATCACAGCGCCAAGATTGTGCGGGTCTTCCACTCCATCCAGCAGCACGAGCAATCCCTTTCCGCCTCCGCTGTTGGCGTTTGCCGCTGCCAGCACCTCTTCCAGCGTGCCCGCGGCCCGCACCGCGACGAGCGCCACCACTCCCTGGTGATCTTTCGAATCGGCGAGCCGGTCCAGGTGGCTGCGATCTTCAAAGCGGACCGCTACGTTGCGCTGCCGCGCCATCTGCACAATCTCTTCCACGCGGGTGTCTTGGCGTCCACGCGCGATCACGATGCGGTCGAAGGCCCGCCCGGCTTCCAGCGCTTCCCGTACGGCATGAATTCCCGTTATCGTGTCCATCTTGTTGTGGGTAAACCCATCGCTCTTTGCGCTTTGCGTTTTTCGCTTCAGCCCAGTGCCGCGCAGAATTCCACGATTCTGGCGCGCACGGATTTCACCGCAACCGCAAACGGCAACGTGGCAGCCGCATCCACAAGCAGGATTACGCGGTCCAGATCGCCTTCTCCCGCGCTGCCCGCCAGCGAGAGCCGGATCGGATGAAAAATGTCGCGGCCACGCAAGCCGCAATCTTCCTTCAAGTGTTCCACCACGTCTCGAAAATGGTCGGAGGTTACCGGCACGCCGTCCAACAGCAGGAGCGCAAGCTTTCGAATCACTTTGCGAGCGGAATACCGCGCCAGCACCACGTGCGATTCCACCTTGTCGAGAATGGCGACCGCGTCGTAAGCGAAGACGCGTTCCAATAAGCCAGCCAGCGCGCCGCGATCCGCACTGTGGGGTCCCAGCAGCAGAGCGGCGCGGGCGCACCAGGACTGCTGTTCTTCCGTAGCCTCGCCGGTCATCCAGCCGCGTTCGCGCAAGACTCGTTCCACATCGGCAGCCGTGAATAAATTCGGGGGAGCTTCCTTCGGGTTGGCAATATTTTCTGAAATCATCGTCGAATCGGAACCGCGCTCAAGCGCGGATGCTTCCCAAATACGCGAACTTCTTACGATTCCTCCAAAGTCGCAATCACGTACGCCGCGATGGCTTCCCCCCGTCCGATGGCGTCCACGCCCTCGTTTGTTTTGGCTTTCAGGTGAATTGTTTCGATTGGCACGCGAAGCGCGCGCGCCAATGCCTCTCGCATTTTCGGGAAATGCGGCCCCATCTTCGGCTTTTCCGCGATCACTATCGCGTCGACGTACTCGATGTGGAAGCACTTGTCGTCCAGCAGTTTGCGCGCATGTTCCAGAAACAAAAGGCTGTTCGCGCCCTTCCATTTCGCGTCGGTGTCCGGAAAATGGGTGCCAATGTCTCCGAGTCCCGCCGCTCCCAGCAGTGCATCGCACAACGCATGAGCCAGCACGTCGCCATCCGAGTGGCCCACCGGTCCTTTGTCAAACGGCAAATCAATCCCGCCAACAATCAGTTTTCGGCCGGCCTCCAGCCGGTGCAAGTCATAGCCGATCCCGCATCGGACGCTCATTTTCTTTGCCGCTCGCGTTCCAAATAAAATCGCGCCAATTCCATGTCCGCCGGCTTGGTGATCTTGATGTTGCGTTCGGATCCGAGCACCACGTGTACATCGCGACCCAGCCTTTCTACAAGCCCGGCCTCATCGGATGCGGTCACACCGTCCGCCTGGGCCCGCGCGAAAGCCTCTTTCAACAATTTGGTCGCGAAGACCTGTGGAGTCTGCGCCAATACCAGGCGTTCCCGCGGAATCGTCGCGGTGATTAACGCCACGTCTTCCGGCAAGCTACTGCGCTTCACTTCCTTCACCGTGTCCATCGCCGGAATTCCCAGAATCGCCGCCTGGCAGTGTTGTGCTTCCTGGATCACCCGCGCGATCTGCTCCAAGGTCACGAAGGGCCGCACCGCGTCGTGCACCAGTACCAACTCTGCCTCAGCCGGAACGCGCTCCAACGCCCGTGCTACCGACTCCTGACGCGAGTCGCCGCCGCGGACCACGACGGTGCGTTGCCGGAATTTCTCCGCGGCGATGCGCTCTTCCAATCGCGCCACTTCGTCGCCGCGCGTGGCCACGATAATGTCGGTGATTTTTTCGCAAGCCGCGATGCGTCGCAGGCTCAGCATTACGATCGGTGCGCCATCCAGCTCCAGAAATTGCTTCGGCGTTTCGGCACCCATGCGGGTGCCCAGCCCCGCTGCGGGCAAAATTGCGGCTATTCGGCTCATGGTGGCGTATGGTGCGGCAGAGCGCCCGCGGCTCCCCGGCGGCTGGCATGCCGCCAACGGGCTCTGCAGGTCTTCGAGTTTACATCAACGCGGGCTCACGGGAAAATGCCGGGCTGCTGGCCTGAGAGATTGCCGGACGAAGCATTGCTCGCGAGTCAAGCGACGGGCGATTTGGGGGCTGCGACTCTTCAGCGCTTTCGGGAGTCAGGCGACATAGAGGCGAGGGACGCGCGCACTCACCGCGCACAGCAGATCCGAGGTAACCGTGCCAATTCCGCGGGCGGCGGCATTGGCGGCATGGACGTGGTCACCGTCGGTTCCATAAATCGTGACTACATCCCCGACAGCCGCGCCCGGCACGTCGGTCACATCCACCATGGTGACATCCATCGATACGATTCCGACGATCGGGGCAACCTTGCCGCGCACCATCACGCTTCCCCGGCCATTGCTGAAGGAGCGGTGAATGCCATCCCCGTACCCAGCGGCGAGCACGGCGATGGCCGAGGGGCGCTCGGTCATGAATTTGGCTCCGTAGCCTACGCCGACGCCCGCAGGAATGTTGCGGAGGCTGATGATGCGGGTCCGCAAGCTCATCACCGGTTTAAGGGGGAGGCGGCGTTCGGCTTCAGCGCGCATTCCCGCGGGATCGTAGCCGGGATGATAGCCAAACAAGATCACTCCGGGGCGCACCATATCCGCCCAGGTTTCCGGGCGGGCAGCTATAGCGGCGCTATTCGCCAGATGCACAATGCCCGGATCGACGCCGAGTTTTCGCAAGCGCTCGAGCGCGATATAGAAATGCTCTTCCTGCTCGCGGGTCTGATTTCCCTGCGGCGTGCTGTTGAACGCTTCCGAGGAGGCAAAGTGGGTGAGCATGCCGCCGAGGCGCAGGTGCTTACACTTGGCCAACTGGCCCGCGAAACAATCGATATCCGTGGTGGCGATGCCAAGACGGTTCATGCCGGTATCCACCTTGAGGTGGAAGGCAGCTGATTTGCCGCGCCCGAGCCTCGCAGCAGCCTGATTCAGGGGGCCAAGCTGATCGCAACGATGGACCACGGGAGTGAGATCGTATTTCAGAAGATTAGCTTCCTCACCGGGCCAGAAACTCGTGAGGATGAGGATGGGCTTGCTTACACCGGCTTTGCGAACTTCAATGCCTTCGCTGGTGGAAGTTACGCCAAACCAGTCGGAGCCGGCCTTTTCGAGAATTTGGGCGACTTGAGGCCCGCCGTGGCCGTAGCCATTGCCCTTGACGATGGAGAGTACCAGGCGCGGGGAGTTGCGCTTCTCGGCGGCGGGATTCACGAAGTCCCGGATAGCGTGCAGATTGTGCGTAAGGGCGGACTTGGACACTTCCGCCCAGACCGGGCGGCCATCCATATGTGGGGCTTTGTTGCCGGCTTTGGTACGGGTTTTTTTCGCTCGAGCCATGGGCCTTCCGAAGAGAATCAGTTTACCGAGATAGCCCGAAGGCTGCGCGACAGGAGGCGCGGTCTGCGGCGAGAAAGACAACACCGGAGAGGGAGCAACCTGAGCGCCACAACGAAGGCTTGCGGTTGTGGAAAGAGGGTGAGACATAAGTGGTGTGTTTTGAGCGTTGCCGGGGAGCGATGGTGGCCAAACGGAAGCAGTGGGGGTGGCAGGAGGCGTGGGAGAAAAGACGCGGTGCCGGGTTGGGAAGACAGTCGGAAATATTCCCAATTGGGGAAGGGACACTAGACCGATAGCTTCTAGCCGCGACGACTAAAGATAACAATGATTCCGAAAACCAAGAGCGCGAAGTAGAAAGCGGACAGAACATAGTAAATGATTCGAACCTTTGGCCACAGCCACATGGGAAATTGATCGGCAAACTTGTCCGTCCATGTTTCGCTCCAACGGGGTTGCGGAGCGGCTTCTTCGGAATCAGGCATCCAGCGGGCAGCGATCCACGTCGCCCGGAAATTGGACAGCAACAGTGCAGCCAGGAAAAGCCTTATTCCCCCGGGACCGCTGACCAGCATGTCACCAAAGTAAAAGACAAAGGCACAACCCGCCGCATAACGGCTTCGCTCGCGCACTCCGACGCCGCTCAAGTAAAAGATCGTCATTACAAAAAGACCGAGAATCGGGCGGCCAAAGGCGACCAGCATTAAGAAGGAAAAGACGCTGATGCCAGTGCATACCCAGTAGCCCTGCGCCCCAAGATAGTCAACGTCACTGCTGGTTTGAACAGAGGGCCAAAATAGACTTTTTAAGCGGCTCTCGGTCCGCACAGTCGAGGCAGATAGGCCAAGCGTTTGCACGGCGGAAATTAAAACATACAACCTTCGCCGGTGTCCAGGTAAAAGTTAGTAACTTATCCAGTTAACTACCTAGCTGGATCGTCAAAATCACAAATCGTCGGGGGCGAGTTGGGAGAAGGCGTCCGGGGCGGCTTCCTCGAAGCGGGTGAATTTGCTGAGGAAGCGGAAGCGAACGGTTTCCGTGGGGCCGTTGCGCTGCTTGGCGATGCGCAGCTCGGTTTCCTCGCGCTCTTCGGGAGTGGCGCCGGCCTTGAAGAAGTGCGGGCGGTAGATGAACATGACCACGTCGGCGTCCTGCTCGATGGCGCCGGATTCGCGAAGATCAGAGAGCTGAGGGCCACGCTCGTCGCGCTCCGGGGCGCGAGTAAGCTGGCTAAGCACGAGGACGGGAATCTGCAGCTCCTTGGCAAGACCCTTCAAGCTGCGAGAAATGCTGGCGACTTCTTCCTGGCGATTACCGAAGCGGCCGCGCGCGGTGATGAGCTGGAGATAGTCGACGATGAGAAGCGAAAGACCCTTGTCCCGCTT
Organism: uncultured Acidobacteriota bacterium; assembly: GCA_963819745.1. GTDB lineage: Bacteria > Acidobacteriota > Terriglobia > Acidiferrales > UBA7541 > Acidiferrum. Next base: position 377,708 of record CAWFXG010000009.1, read on the forward strand.
GAGGCGGCGAGCCTTGGCGCCGATTTCGAGAACGCTGATGGACCCGGCATCGTCGATCCAGATGGGCGCGGAAGCGATGGTGCCGAGAGCTTCGGTCATGCGACGCCAATCCTCACGACTGAGGTGCCCGGTGCGAAACTTGTGGGCGTCAATCTGGGCGACGGCGGCGACGAGGCGCTGCAGCAGGGATTCCTTGGACATTTCCAGGCTGAAGATGGCCATGGGCATACCGGCGCGAATGCTGATATTTTCTGCAAGGTTAAGAGCCAGGGCAGTTTTTCCCTGCGAAGGGCGGGCGGCGAGAATAAGCAACTCGGAAGGCTGGAGGCCGGACGTGAGCTTGTCCAGCTCGACGTAACCGGTGGAAACGCCGGTGATGCTTTTGCCTTCGCGGAAGATTTTTTCGAGGCGCTCGAAATTGTCGCGGACGATGTCCTTGACGGGAATCAGGCCGGCGCGAATACGGTCTTCGGCAAGAGCAAAGATGGAAGATTCCGCACCGTCCAGAACGGCATCGGCGCCGTCTTCGCCATCGAAGGCGCGTTCCTGAATATTGTGGGTGGCGTGAATGAGGTTGCGCAGCAGGGCTTTCTCTTTGACGATGCGCGCGTAGTGCTCGACGTTGGAAACCTTGGGCATGCCATCGGCAAGCGAAGCCAGATAGGGCGCGCCACCGGCGGCTTCCAGTTCACCGTGGCGATGCAGTTCTTCGGTGAGGGTGATCAGGTCGATGGCCTGCTGGCTTTCGCCGAGGGCGATCATCTGGAGAAAAACGCGGCGATGCTGATCGAGAAAGAAATCCTCGGGGCGAAGGTTTTCGATGGCAGCATTGAGAGCGTTGTTGTCCAGGAGGACGGCGCCGAGAACGGAGCGTTCGGCGTCGAGATTGTTGGGCAAAGGACGTTCGAGAGTGGCGTGAGCCGGCATAATAACTTCGCTTTAGTTTCGCCTCAAGAGAATTTATGTAACACGAATCGCGAACGCGTGCAAGAGTTCGATTTTTTGTTCGGGCTCGACCGCTTCCCGGATGGAACCGGTGAAGGGATTGTGCGCGAGGGAAAAGCGGAGGTCAATCGGAGTGCTGTGCAAGACTGCGGAAAACGGTGCAAAACTTTTTGAGTGCGGAACACTTTCCTGAACGTTCACTCAGCAGGACTTGCGAAGGACGGCAAAAATAAAAAGGGACGCAAGGAATCGCGTCCCCATTGCCAGCGTAACAAAAGAGACCCGCGGCTAGACTTCCTTGCCAACGTGCGCGGTGATTTGCGCAGTGACGTCGCGGAAGATTTTCACGGTGACGGGATATTCGCCGAGGGCCTTGATGGCCTCGGCGAGATGCACCTGGCGCTTTTCAATCTTGAAGCCCTGCGCGGCAAGGCCTTCGGCGATATCGCCGGAGGTCACCGAGCCGAACATCTGATCGTTCTCTCCGGTCTTGCGGGTGAAGCGGAGAGTGACGCCGTTGACGAGGGCGGCCTGCTTCTGGGCAGCTTCGAGCTCCGTGGCGGTTTTCTTGGCCAGGGAGGTGCGAATGCGCTCGAGAGCCTTCATGTTGCCGGTGGTGGCTTCAATAGCCAGCTTGCGAGGCAACAAGAAATTGCGCGCGTAACCGGGCTTGACGGAGACGACATCTCCGCGGTGGCCCAACTTATCGATATCTTCCTGAAGAATGATTTGCATGCGTTATCCCTTTGCTCCTGTTCGTTGGGTCGCTCGAATACGGGTTAAACCGCGTCAGCTCTTGGGAGCCTCGGCAGCGGGGGCCGCCGGGGGCGGCGTTACTGGCGCTGCTTGCGGCGCGCCAGCGGGGGCGGCAGACTGCGGGGAAGCGACGCGCGGCGCCTGGGTGCCCGCGGCGCTACCCGCAAACGGCAGCAAAGCGATGTTGCGGGCGCGCTTGATGGCTTCGCCGAGCCAGCGCTGGTGCTTGGAGCACACGCCGGTCATGCGGCGGGGAAGAATTTTGCCGCGCTCCTGCACGAACTGGGACAAAATATCCGCGCGCTTATAGTCGATGAAGTCCATTTTCTCGACGCAAAACTTGCAGACTTTCTTCTTGCGGAAATATTGCCGCTTGCCACGGCGCGGTCCGCCGGGGCCACCGCCTGGGCCGCCTTCGCGGCGAGGGCCACCATGCCCTCCGCCGGGTCCGCCTTCGCGCCGCGGCGGTCCGCCGGGGCCCTGAGACTGTCTCTGTTCGTCCGCCATGCCTGCCTGCCTTTCCCTTTAAACCCGGCCACGCCGGGCGACTTCTGGATTTCGAAACAATTTCGCCAGTACGCGCCGATTTAACCGGCAGCCTGATCCGCAGCAGCAGTCGCGGCCGGAGCCGGAGCCGCAGCGGTCCGCCGGGGACGCCGGGCAGCACGCAGCTCACGCTTGTGCACCAGTTTTCTCTGGCGCTTGAGGTCTTCGTCGAGTCGCACGGTCTGGTACTTGATGACCACGTCTTGCACGCGGAGACGACGCTCAAGCTCCGCGATCAGTTCCGCGTGGGTGGTACGAATCTGGTGATACACATAGATTCCCTCGCGGTGTTTGGCGACGCGATAAGCCAGCTTGCGAGTACCCCAATTTTCGGCTTTTTCGATCTTCGAGCCCTTTTCCGCGCAGGTATGCTCGATGCCGGAGACCACTTTCTTCAGCTCGTCCTCAGGAGTAGCGGGACGCGCGATGAAGATCAGATCGTATAAACGCTCTTCCATGATGACCTCTTTCCTTCTCTTTCGGGCCGCGGCCCGGAAAATCCTTTAGCGCTCTTCTTCCGGCGCATCTTCATCAAGCTTGCGCCGATTGTATTTGTTCATAGCCGCATCAAGTCCCTGCGACAAAATCAGCTCAACCGCATCACCAGCATCCGCAAGCATCTCCGAAGCAATTTCCAGCTCCGACTTTTTCATCGGCCGCAGGACGTATTCTTTCCGGTTGCTCACCGGATGATCGGCCCCGCAGCCCAGCCGGAGCCTGGCAAACTGAGTGGTGCCCACCGATCCGATCACGGACTTGGCGCCATTGTGACTACCGGCGCTGCCATCCGGATGAATGCGAATGGTGCCCAACGGCAACTGCACTTCATCCCACATCACCAGCAGACTGCCGACATCCAACTCATACTTATCGAGCAACTCCCGCACCGAAACGCCACTCAGGTTCATGTACGTTTGCGGCTTAGCGAGCACCACTTCGTGTCCCGCCACCTTGCCAAGTCCGACGAGGGCCTTGCTCTCCGGCCGCTGCACCCGGATTCCGCCACGATTGGCCAGCTCATCAACGGCCATGAATCCCAGGTTATGCGGCGTCCATTGATATTCCGGGTCAGGATTCCCAAGCCCCACAATAAGCCGCATAAGTTCGTATCCGTAGCCGCGAGAATTGCCGCCCAAGGCGGGCGACGCCGCGCCGCGTTATTTTTTCTTTTCGCCCTTGTCCGCCTTGGCTTCGACCTCGGCCCCTTCTTCGCCTTCGACTTCCTTTTTGCCTTTCTTGATGACTTCTGGCTCGGCAGGAGTCGCTGCTTCCGCGGCGACGGCTTCCACAGGCTTTTCTTCTTCAACCTTGAGAGTGACGACGTGGGCGAGAACGCGATCCTTGTCGGTAAGGAGCTTGATCTTGGCGGTGTCGAGAGCCAGATCGCCGGCACGCAAAGCGTCGTTGAGCGCCAAAGCGCTTACATCGGCGCGAAATTCCGTGGGGATATCCGCGGGCAAGCACTCCACTTCGACTTCGCGGGTGACGACTTCAAAAACGCCGCCTTGCACCTTAACGCCGGAGGGCTCGCCGAAGGTGTGCACGGGAACCTTGACGCGCATGCGCACGTCCATCGCTACCCGGAGAAGATCGACGTGGAGGAGGCGCCCGCTGAGCGGATCGACGAGCCAATCCTTCAAGATGGCGGGTTCGTGCTTTCCACCCATGTCCACCTGAAAGAGCGTGTTGTGTCCGGTTTCCGAACGCAGGATGGCACCGACCTGCTTGGCGTTCACGGCCAGGGCAATCGCCTCGCCCTTGCCGCCGTACAAAACGGCTGGAACCCTGCCGGTAAGGCGGAGGCGCCGGGCCTCGTTTTTGCCGCGCTGTGCGCGCGCGGCCGCTTCGACTACGATTTTCCCCGCTTTTTCGACCTTTGCCATAATCTCTTCCCCTTGTTAATTCTGCTTGTTCCCGGCGCGCCGGAAGCCAAGCCGGCGCTCAAATAAACAATTCGCTGATGGAAGTCTCCTCGTGAATGGAGCGGATTCCCCTGGCCAGCAAATCGGCCACGCTCAAAATCTTGATCTTTCCGGTTTTCAGTGCGGCTTCGGATATAGGCACAGAGTCCGTCGCCACGACTTCCTTGATCTTGGACTTCTCAATCCGCTCGATGGCCGGCCCGGAGAGGACAGCGTGGGTGCATGCCGCGTAGACCTGAGTCGCGCCCTCGCGCAACAGAGCCTCCGCAGTTTTCACCAGGGTTCCCGCGGTATCGATGATGTCGTCCACGATCAGCGCGCTACGGCCGCGAATGTCTCCGATGATGTTCATCACTTCACTGACGTCGATATCGACACGGCGCTTGTCCACGATGGCCAGCGGGGCATCCATGCGCTTGGCGAAGAATCGCGCGCGCTCCACGCCGCCGGCGTCGGGCGATACCACGGTGAGGTTCGGCAGACGCAAGTTGCGAAAGTGATCCACGAGAACCGGCGATCCGAACAGATGGTCCACCGGAACATCGAAATACCCTTGAATCTGCGGCGCGTGCAAATCGAGCGTCAGGGCACGGCTGGCACCCGCGGTCTCCAGAAGGTCGGCCACCAGTTTCGCGGATATCGGAACGCGGGGCTTATCCTTGCGATCCTGACGCGCGTAGCAGTAGTACGGCAGGACGGCTGTGATTCGCCAAGCCGACGCACGCTTGAAGGCGTCAATCATCAGCAGCAACTCGAGCAGGTGGTTGTCCACCGGGTAGCAGCAGGGTTGCACCACGAAAACGTCCGCGCCGCGGACATTTTCGAGAATCTGAAAATGAATCTCCCCGTCGCTGAAACGACCCAGCTTGGCGTTGCCGAGCGGAACGTCCAGTTGACGGCAGATGGCCTGCGCCAGCGGCACATTGGCGGTCCCCGAGAAAATTTTGAAACGGTCGTCGTTCACGACGTGCGCTCCATTGCACGAACTCTATTCTTACCCGGGGGTGCCGGGAAAAAGGGCCCGCCGAAAACACCGGCAGCGCAAAGAAGCTGCACGGCTATCGAATTAATCTAGCTGTAAAACGGACTATCGACGTTGGACGAGTCTGGACGCTGCGCGTTTCAGACGACACTCGCCGCTTTCACGGCGCGAACATAACGGTTACGAGAGACGCTCTCGCAGACGAAGCTCTGGTCGTGCGGAAACCCAACAGCGGCTCGGCGCGCCAACGCTGGGCTCGGGAAAATACCAAACACCGCCGAACCGCTACCCGCCAGCGAGGCTTCTGCGGCTCCTCGCCGGAGCAATTCCCTCTTGATAGCTGCCAGTCGAGGGTGGCGCCGAAAAACAGACCGTTCGAAATCGTTCGAAAGGCCGTTCCCCTGCGCGCTCCAGCATAGAGCACAGAACTCCCAAAGTTTAGGGTGTGCAGGGCGTTTTGTCAACGCAGGCGCGTTAACCCAGCCAAAGGCATCCACCGTGGGCACGCGAATTTCCCTGGGGACAACCACCAGATAGTGCTGCTGCGCGATGTCAACCAACGGGTAAATCTCATCTCCGCGATTGACGCCGAGGGCGCGGCCACCGCTCAAGAAAAGGGAACATCCGCCCCGAGGGAGGCCGCCAACTCCATCAATCGCGACAATGGGATCGTTTTTCGAATCAGCCGGAGGTAGCCAATCAAGGCCGCCGCGGCATCGCTCGATCCGCCGCCCAGTCCGCCGCCCGCGGGAATGCTCTTGCGCAGGACGATGGTAACGCCGGCATGACTCTTTACCTCGCGTTGCGCGGTTTCCACCGCCCGGTACACCAAATTCTTGCGCATCGGCTCATGAGCCAGCGATTCATTGCCGAAAATATTGAGGGAGATTCCCGGCCGCTGGGAACCACTAAGAATCAACTGATCGTGCAGCGACACGGTCTGAAAAATCGTTCGCAGTTCGTGATACCCGTCCTCGCGCTTGCCGAGGATATCCAGCCGCAAGTTTATTTTTGCGTAAGCGGGAATTCGAATTTCACGCATGAGCTTGCTTATTGGGGCTTGGCTTCTTGCGGAGTAGACTTTTGCGCCACCCGGTGCTTGACTTGGCCAAGTTTGCGTTCGACCTCGGCAACCTTGTCGCCTTCGACTTCCGTAGGAAGGGCCCGCCGCCATTCGGCGAGAGATTTTTCCCACTCGGCGGCGGCCCAATCCGTTTTTCCGAGTTTGGCGTAGGTGTCGCCCAAATGAGAATGGATGGTGGCGTCGTGGCCTTCGTGCTCAAGGGCCTTGCGGAGGGTAGCTTCGGCTTCCGGATATTTGCCTTGCTTGTAGTAAATCCATCCGAGGCTATCCAAATAAGCGCCGTTGAACGGCTCCTGTTGCAGGGCTTGCTGCACCATGGTCGCCGCCTCATCCAAGCGCTGGCCCAGATCGCCTAGCATATAACCGTAATAGTTGAGCACCGGAGCGTTTTGCGGGTCGACGGCCAGGGTCTTCTTGAATTCTTCTTCCGCGCGGTCAAGGAATTTCTGGCGCTCGTAAATACCGCCGAGTACGAACCAGACCATCTCGCGGTCGCGCGGCTGGCCGGGAACTGCCTCGGCCAGCTTGGCCGCCTCTTCGGCTTCCTTGTAGCGGTGGGCTTGCTGATAGACCTGAGCCATGTCGAGGTACGTTTCGCGGTCGGTCTCGTTATTGGCCAACTGGGACTTCAACATTTTTATGGCTTCTTCGGTCTGGCCGTTCTCGCCGAGGAGAGTGGCCTGGCGCGAGCGCAGAGCGGGGTCGGTCGGATATTTCACGAGGGCGTCTTTACCGACTTGCAGCGCCTTGGTCATGTCCTTCGCTTCGCGGTAGGTATTCATCAGGAAGTAGCGCGCGCGACGGTCTTCTTCGTCGCCCAAGTGACCGAGCTCTTCGAAGGTGTAGGCCGCTGCCGCGTAATTTTGCTTTTCCTGATACAGCTGGCCCAAATTTTCATACAAAATCGCCAGCGATCTTCGCCGCGACGGCAATACCGTGGATTGCCCTTTCACTCCGGTGATGGCATCGGACAGCACCCGAATGGCATCGTCGTAGCGGCCTTGCGACTTGTAAAGGATGGCTTCGTTGTACATCACCTTCACATCGCCCGGTGCGTACTGCCGCGCTTTCAGCAGATTCTCCTCGGCTTTATCCAGTTGGTGCAATTCCCGGTAGATCTGAGCCATGCTCAAGTACACGTCCGCATCATCCGGCATCAGATCCACGAGTTTTTGATACACGGTGAGCGCTTCCGGAAATTTCTCCTCGGCCACCAGGGTCTGCCCAAGCCCGCGCAGATAGCTGGGCTCGGACGGATCCATCTCGGTCGCCTTACGATAAGCGGCTTCGGCCTTAGCCATGTCTCGGGTCTGGGTATAGGCATCGCCCAGCAGCGCCAGCAGCATTGGTGAGGGCGCGCGGTTGTTCATTCCTTCCAGCAAGGAAACGGCTTCCGCAGGCTTGCCTTCGTCCATCAGCAATTGCGTCAACTGCTCCACGCCCTGTTCGTTTTCCGGATCGTTTTTCAGCAGCCCGCGCAACACCTCTTCGGCTTTGTCATGTTCGTTCCGCAAGCGGTACAGCCGCGCCAGCCACAACGCCGATTCCGCATCGCCGGGATCCAACCGGTAAATTTCCTTGTATTGTTCGATGGCCCGGCCCGCTACCTCCGATTGACCGCTGCCGCCGGAGTTCAGGTCTCCCAAGCTGCGCACATAAATCCTGGCGAGCAAGCGACGGGTGGGCACGTCATTGGGATCGCGCTTCAGCACTCCTTGCGCCTCGGCGACCGCATCGTGTACGCGTTGCGCCTTCCAATACATTTCCGCCAGACGCTCGCCGATTACCGGGGACTTCGGATCGAGGGCATAAGCTTTCTTGTAGAAATCGATAGCTTGCGTGGCGAATTCCGCTTTGCTGGTGTTTTCAAACTGCTGCTCATAGATGTGACCCATGGTGTAGTCGTAGTAGGCGTCCGCCCGGCCAGTCGAAGGCGTGTTTTGTGCGTTCGAAGCGGCAGGGGCCGGCGCGGGATCAGTGGCGGGTGGCGCTTGCGCGCGCACCGCCGGGACGCCCAGCAAAACGACCCAAAGAGTCAAATTCAACTTGCAAACGTTCATAGGTACCCCGAAACGAAAAGTATCCCATGCAGCGGAAACCCGGTCAAAAGTCAAAACGCCCGCGTTTCTACCGCAGGGACATCTGTTGGTAGGATGCGCTGGTACGTCCAATCGTTCCTCGAGCGACCGGTTTTGTCCGTTTCTAGTGCAAGAAATGCCGCAACCCCGTGAAAACCATGGCCATACCCAAGCGGTCGGCGGCGGCGATCACTTCCGTATCCCGTACCGATCCGCCCGGCTGAATGACGGAGGTAGCGCCAGCTTTCGCGGCTTCTTCCACGCCGTCCGGAAAGGGAAAAAAGGCATCCGAGGCCACCACGCTGCCTTGCAGCGAGCTTTGCGCTTTCATTACCGCGATTTTCACCGAATCCACGCGGCTCATCTGCCCGGCACCGACACCCAGGGTCGCTCCATCCTTGGCAAAAACAATCGCATTGGACTTCACGTGCTTGGAGACCTTCCAGGCAAAGCGCATCGTCTGCATTTCTTCGGCGGTGGGGACGCGCTTGGTTACGGTTCGCAGCTCGGCGTCCACGATCTCACCCAGGTCCGGTTGCTGCACGAGCATGCCGCCCAGAACACGTTTCAGCTGGAGCTGCGTTTCCGGTTCCAGGGCACCGGCGGGCAATTCCAGGAGCCGCAAATTCTTCTTCGCGCTGAAAATTTCTTTCGCGCGCTCCGCAAATCCCGGAGCGACGATGCACTCCGCGAAAAGCTTGGCGATTTCCTCCGCGGTGGCCGGATCCACGGTGCGATTGAAGGCCAGCACGCCACCGAACGCCGACACCGGATCGCACGCGAGCGCCTTGCGATAGGCGTCGAGCAGGTTGGCCTGCTCCGCCGAGCCGCAAGGGTTGTTGTGCTTGATGATCACGGCCGCCGGATTCCTGAATTCCGCGGCCAAACTTCGCGCCGCTTCAAGATCCACGAGATTGTTGTAGGACAGCTCCTTGCCTTGCAGCTGCTTGGCCGCCGCCAATCCTTCCGGCGCGCGCCCGGCAGGAATGTACAGGGCAGCAGCCTGATGGGGATTTTCTCCATAGCGCAGTTCCTGGCGCCGCACGAAAGCAAAGTGTAAACGCTCCGGGAGCAGCTCCTTGTGTTCCAGGTCGATGCGTGACGCAGTAGCCGACAAGCGTTCCAGTTCCGTGGTAATCATCCCGTCGTACCGCGAGGTAGTTGCAAACACTTTCCTCGCCAGTTCGAGCCTGGTCGCCAAGGAAGTCTCTCGTCCAGCTTCCAATTCGGCCGCAACCCGTTGGTAATCCGCCGTATCGGTTACGACGGTGACGCTCTGGAAGTTCTTTGCCGCCGATCGCAACATGGTAGGGCCGCCAATGTCGATATTCTCGATCAACTCTTCGGCGGTAAGCCCGGGTTTTGCGGCGGTTTGCTCGAAGGGATAGAGATTGACGACGACGAGGTCGATCGGAGCAATCCCATGTTCCGCAACCTGCTTGCGATCCTCGGCATGCCCTCGCCGGTAGAGCAGCCCACCGTGCACCTTGGGGTGCAAGGTCTTGACCCGACCGCCCAGCATCTCGGGCCAACCGGTGAAGTCCGAAACATCGCGGACGGCCACGCCTGCCTCGCGTAAGAGTTTCGATGTTCCGCCGGTGGACAGAATTTCGATCTTGAGCGCCACCAGCCTTTTGGAAAATTCCACAATGCCGTTCTTGTCAAAAACGCTGATCAGCGCGCGCTCTACCGCCATGCTTGGCCTCCAAAAGAGAAAAGCAGAACAGTGTAAGCGGTCCTGGCAAGATTCGGAAAGCCCGGCTGTGGGAAAAACGGTCGAACGGAATGCGGCGAGTACGAACGGGACGGGAATCCAAGGGAAGGGCGATTCAGCAGGCAGGGACGATGCGAATTCCAGCTACTTAATCTTTACTGCGCGGTTTTTTTGCATGAGGTTGAGACCACAGGCGCTAACTCTTGACCAGGGCCTTTAACTTCACCTGGCCGCCCACGACTTCAACCACATATTCGACGTCGCGGCACTTTTGCTTCTCCTGCAAATCTTTGGTCTTCTTCCGAACGAATTCCTTGAATCCGGCCACCGACAATTTTCCGGTATCTTCTCCGGCCTTTTCTTTCGCCTGCAAAAAGGCGCGATAGAGCTGGTCAACCTTTTCCGTTTCGCGTTCGGGCTCTGAACATACCACGCGAAACGCGGATGGCTCCGGCGGAGATACGGTGTTCGCAACCGGTTGGGCCGCCGGAGGCATTTCCGGCTGGTTTCTTGCGCGCTCCGCTTCGATGGCCTTGGCCGCCGCCCCGAAATGCCGTTGTGCGCGTCCCTCCTCCTTTTGCTGTGTCCGCTTCCGAAAGATGTCTTTGTATTTAGCGTAGGTCTGCGTGAGGTTGTTGTAGCGGAAGCGCTGCCCGATTTTCAGCTCGCCGCTGCGCTCCGCGTAGCGCTTGACGATGGTTTCGATCCGCCATTCGATTTCGGTAGGCGGACGTTTGCGGCCGCCGCCAAAATATTGATCGTACTCAATTTTCAGCTGGCGGATGTCGCGCTCGAGCTGGCCGAGTTCTTCGTCAATGGTTGCCATGAATGGTCAGGGATACCTATTTTCATGCTAGAAACACCCTCGGCTACAGTCAATTGCCCGGTCGACCTCTAGCACCCCATTCGCCACCCCTCGCCTGGCGCCCCATCCGCGCCTCGACGACCGTTGCTTCCTTTCACGGCTCTGCTGTGCTGAAATGTCTCCATGGAACCGCGTTCGAAGCACGGCGTATCGTCCGACCGGGCTGAACTTCTGCGACAAATTCCGTCCGTGGATGAATTGCTGCATCAGCCGCGCCTGGCTTCGCTAGCGAAACGTGTGGATCGCGAATTACTGATCGAGGTGACGCGCACAGTACTTTCCGAACTGCGCGCGCGAATCACGAGAGAGACGTCCCCGGCTCTGGAGGCAGAGTTCACCGCGCTGGCAACCAGCCGAGGCTCGCTGGAGGAACATATCTCCGCGATCGTCGAGCGCATGTTGGCAAGCTCGTTGCAAACGGTGATCAATGCGACTGGCGTGATTCTGCATACGAACCTCGGCCGCGCTCCGCTTGCCGCCGGTGTGTTCGAAGAATTCCGTCGTACGGCTACGCAATACAGCAACCTGGAATATGACCTGGAAGCCGGTACTCGCGGCAAGCGCGACACCCATACGGCTGACCTGTTGCAACGTCTGACAGGAGCCGAAGCGGCCATCGTGGTCAATAATTGCGCGGCGGCGGTGCTGCTGGTGCTGGCCGCACTGGCCAAAGGCGGCGAAGCCATCGTGTCTCGGGGCGAGCTGATCGAGATCGGCGACGGCTTTCGCATCCCCGAAATCATGGGGGAAAGCGGCGCGATTCTGCGCGAAGTGGGCACCACCAATCGGACCCGGCTGGCGGACTACGAGAACGTGTTGAGCGAGCAAACGCGGCTGCTGCTGCGGGTACACCCTTCGAATTTCACGATCAGCGGGTTCGCGGAAAAACCGTCCCTGGAAGAACTAGTGGCGCTGAGCCAGCGCACCGGCATTCCCTTGGTGGAAGATCTGGGCTCGGGCTGCCTGGTGGATTTATCGCCGGCGGGAATTACGGAACCGCTGGTGCGAGAGAGCGTGCGTGCCGGGGTGTCCATCGTGGTGTTCAGCGGGGACAAACTGCTCGGTGGCCCGCAGGCGGGCATCATCGCCGGAAAGAAAGAGCTTGTTTCGCGGATCCGCAAGCATCCGCTGTTTCGCGCGCTGCGCGTGGACAAGCTGACCATTGCCGCGCTGGAGGTGACCCTCGGAGCATACTTGCGCAACGCCCTCGATGAAATCCCCACTCTGCGCATGATTCGCGCTACCTCTCAGGAAATAAAACGCCGGGCGGAGAATTTCCTTCGCGAACTGACTCGCGAAGTTCCGCTGGGGGAAGTCGAGCTGGAAATTACGGATGGCACATCGCTGGCCGGGGGCGGCTCCACGCCGACGCAATCGCTGGAGACGAAAATCATCCGCATTGCCAGCGCCCGCTACTCGGCATCGCAACTGGAGCAGCGCCTTCGACGCGCCCCCACCGGGGTGTCCGTGGTGGCCCGAGTGGAAGACAACCGGCTGATTCTCGATCTCCGTACGGTGTTCCCGGAGCAAGAACCCCTGCTCCTGAAGACGGTGGCTTCCGCACTTCACTAGTCCTCGTGCCTTCCAACTGGCGGAGAACGAAAGCAGAAATGGGTGAAATCGACTGATGCTTGCGTTTCGTGTTGCCGGAAAGAAACTGGAGCGCATCTCCAAGCCGCTGCCGGAATTGCGCGCCGGGTGGGCATTGCTCCGGGTACGCCTGGCGGGCATCTGCAATACGGATATCGAGATTCTGCGGGGCTATCATGAATTTCGAGGAACGCCGGGACACGAGTTTGTAGGCGAAGTCGTGCAAATCGAAGGGGAATCTGCGCGGGAGCGAGCGAGATGGCTGGGGCATCGCGTAGCCGGAGAGATTAACGTCTCGTGCTCGGCATATGGCTACAAGCCGCTGTGCAAATTTTGCCGGCGCGGGCTTACGACACACTGCGAGCGCCGCACCGTCCTCGGGATCGTGGGACACGACGGCGCGTTTGCGGAATATCTGGCGTTGCCGTTAGAGAATCTTCATAAGCTACCGGATTCGGTACCAGACGAAGCGGCGGTATTCGTGGAACCACTGGCTGCGGCGTGCGAAATACTGGAGCAGGTACCGAAGGCAAAGTTTCGCGAAGCCGCGGTGTTGGGCGACGGCAAACTCGGCCAGTTGATTGCCCGCGTGTTGCGGACGGCGATGCCGCGCGTGGTTCTGTACGGCAAACACGAAAAGAAACTGGCACTGGCGCGCAGAGCGCGTATCCAGACCCAGAAGGTGCGCGGCGATGCCGGCGATCTTCGCCGGAGCAAAGAAGCCTTCGCACTGGTGGTGGAGGCTACCGGGTCGCCCTTAGGCCTGAACTTCGCGCAGCAACTGACCGAGCCGCGTGGGACGCTGGTCCTGAAGTCGACGTTTCATGGCGCGGCCCGCGTGGAAACGTGGCCGATCGTGGTCAAGGAGCTGAACGTGGTGGGTTCGCGTTGCGGACCGTTTGCCAAGGCGATCGAGCTTCTGCGTACCCGCAGAATTGATCCTGTGCCGCTGGTTACGAAGGTATTTCCGCTAGGGAAGGCTCCGGAGGCCTGCGCACATGCGCAGAAGAACGGGATCATGAAAGTGTTATTGAAGCCGGGAAACTGAGAGCCCGCTTGCGCCCTTGCGGCGTTCCAGCAAGAGCTGCCGAGGCGCCGGTGCGCAGGTATACTGACAGTCCGGCCCCAAGGAGAAGCGATGAGCACGGCCGAACCTCTCGAAGTCGCCATGGATTTCATCAAACGCATCAATTCCGGAAACGTGGACCAACTGTGCGCGCTGATGACGGAGGAACATATTTTTCAGGATGCACTGGGCAAGCGCTTTATGGGCCGCGACACCATGCGGCGCGGCTGGGAACAATATTTCAATATGGTGCAGGACTATCAGGTGCACGCCGAAGAATTCTTCCAGACCGGCGACAAGTTGGCGATTTTCGGAACGGCCAGTGGAAGGTGCGCGTCCGGAAGCAAAGAGGGCCAAAGTGAATTCTGGAAGGTACCAGCAGCGTGGCGAGCCGTTGTGCAGGATGGACGGATCGCCGAATGGCGGGTTTACGCCGACAATCAACCGCTGCGCAAGATCATAGGAGATCGAGTGCCCTAGGCAGGGCGGGCGGAACAAGGGTTAACAGGCGAGATTTCGGGGACAACAGGCGCATCGGATGAATCAAAAAGATCTGGAAACACTGCTCGAACAAGTTCGCCGGGGCGCCCTCTCGACTCCGGACGCAGTGGAGCGGCTCAAACACCTGCCTTTTCAAGACTTGGGGTTCGCCAAGGTGGATCATCACCGGGCGCTGCGCCAGGGGTTTGCCGAAGCAATTTTTGGCAAAGGCAAGACGCCCGACCAGGTGGCTGGAATTGTGCGGTCGATGCTGTCGCGGAAAGGAACTCGACACAACATCCTTGTGACGCGAGCGGACAAAATCATGTTCGCCGCGATCCGCCGGGTGAGCCGCAGCGCAAAATTCCACGAGCTTTCCGGGGTCATTACGATTGAGCGCAGTGCGGAAATTTCCGGCAAAGGAACGATCTTTGTGGTCTCGGCGGGCACCAGCGACATTCCCGTGGCGGAAGAAGCGCTGATGACCGCACGGATGATGGGCAACCGGGTCGAGTATTTATACGACGTAGGCGTAGCCGGCATTCATCGCTTGCTGGACCACCGGGAGAAGCTAACCACGGCGCGCGTAGTGATCTGCGTAGCGGGGATGGAAGGCGCTCTGCCCAGCGTGGTCGGCGGGCTGGTGGCCGCTCCGGTAATTGCGGTCCCGACGAGCACGGGGTACGGAGCCAGCTTCGGAGGGATGGCGGCGCTGTTGGGCATGCTGAACAGTTGCGCCTCGAACGTGACGGTGGTGAACATCGACAACGGTTTTGGTGCGGCCTGCGTAGCTTCGTGCATCAACCGCGTGTAGCGGCAAGCCAGTAGACGACGCGGCGATGCGCGGGACGATTCCTTGACTACGGACCGGGCCGCTGCGAGACTAATTCAACCCGCAAATCATGCCGCAAAACCAAGGACAAACCGTAACCGTAGGTGTGACTGGAGCGAGCGGCGCCCTGTTGGCACAAAAAACGCTGCAACTGCTTGCCGTGGATGCACGAGTGGCCCGCGTGCACCTGGTCATCACCGAAACCGGGCAGCGCCTATTTGCCGAGGAACTCGGCATATCCTCAGACCTTCAGAAGCTGCCGCGTGTGCTGGCCGGAGAGGCCGGCGGGAAAATTGAAGTATTGCCCCACAAGGATGTGGGGGCATCGATCGCATCGGGGAGCTATGAAGTGGATGCGATGATCGTGGTGCCGTGCTCGATGGGGACACTGGCGGCGATTGCCAATGGGACGAGCGATGATCTGGTAGCCCGGGCTGGCGATGTGATGCTGAAAGAGAATCGAAAGCTGGTGTTGTGCATCCGGGACACGCCGTTCAGCCGCATCCACCTGGAAAACATGCTGCGGGCACAGGAGGCTGGGGCGGTGATTATGCCGGCAATTCTGGCGTACTACCATAAGCCGAAGTCGATCGACGACCTGGTGACGCAATATATCTGCCGGGTGCTGGGGAAAATCGGATTGCCCCAGGAAAAGATGTATCGCTGGACTGGCGGCGGAAAAGAATCTCGAGAAGCCAAGGCGTGAAGCGCGCTACCCGCATGATTTCGTCATGAACCAGAGCCGGATTCGCACGGTGCTCGAAATGATCAAGTTCGAGCACTCGGTATTTGCGCTGCCTTTCGCGCTGACGGGCGCGTTACTGGCGGCGCGAGCCACACGACACAGCTGGCCCACCTGGCGGCAGTTGGTTTGGGTCATCGTAGCGATGGTGGCGGCGCGCTCCGCGGCGATGACCATCAACCGCATCGTGGATTTGCGGTATGACCGCGAAAACCCGCGAACCCGTCAGCGGGCGCTGGCCAGCGGCGCTCTCTCGGTTTCTTTTGCATGGATTTTCACGGTGGTTGCCGTTGGGATATTTCTGCTGGCGGCCTGGCAATTGAATGCACTGGCACTGAAACTGGCGCCGTTGGCATTGGCCATCCTGTTTTTCTACTCATTCACCAAGCGCTTCACGACTTGGTCGCATATTTTTCTGGGCTTCGCGCTGGGAATTTCACCGGCGGCGGCGTGGATCGCCGTCACGGGAGGTCTCGACTGGAGAATGCTGATTTTGTGCGGCGCGGTGACGCTGTGGGTGGGCGGTTTCGATGTGTTGTATGCCTGTCAGGACATTGAATATGACCGAAACGCCGGTTTGTACTCGGTTCCCAAGCGTTTCGGTGTCGCCAATGCGCTGCGAATTGCACGGATCATGCACGTCGGGGTGGTGATCTTGCTGGCTTGGCTCGCGGCGAGTTTTGCTCTGCCATGGCTGGCGTGGGTGGGTATCGTGGTGGTCGCCGCCTTATTGACGTATGAGCACAGCCTGGTTAAAGCGAATGACTTGAGCAAGCTGGACGCTGCGTTTTTCGCCATGAACGGTTATATTAGTATGTCGTTTCTAATGTTTTGGGGCGCGGCGACCGCGCTTTGGCGCGTTTGAATCCTTCGGAACTGCTGAAATCGAAAAACCTGTAGCGGTAAATTCGGGGCAGGCATCCTACAGACGGGAAGACAAGTGGCGGAACTGGTCATCAGCGACAAGCGGTTGCAACCGATCGCGGACAAAGTCCTGGGCGGCGGCAGGCTGTCCATGGACGACGGTATTTCGTTGTACCGCTCTCCGGACTTGCTGGCCGTAGGGTGGCTGGCGAATCATGTGCGGGAAAAACGCCACGGCAACGTCACGTATTACAACGTCAACCGGCACATCAATCCGACCAACGTGTGCGTCGCGCATTGCCGTCTGTGCGCGTTTGGGCGGGATCCCAACGCCCCGGGGGCCTACACGTTCGCTCTTGAGGAGATTTATCAACGAGCGGACCAAGGTGTGCGCGAAGGCGCCACGGAGTTTCACATCGTCGGCGGGCTGCACCCGGACCTGAGCTTCGAACACTACCTGGAACTGGTGCGCGGGCTTAAACAGCGCTGCCCAACCGTGCACCTTAAGGCCTTCACCATGGTGGAGGTGCACTTCTTCTCGCGCATCGCGAAACTATCGGTGGAAGAAGTTCTGCAGAAAATGAAGGAGGCGGGAGTGGATTCCTGCCCTGGCGGAGGCGCAGAAATTTTCCATCCTCGGGTCAGAAAGATCATTTGCGACCACAAGACCAGCGGTCAGATGTGGCTGAACACGGCGAAGAAAGCGCACGAAGCGGGATTGCACTCCAACGCTACGATGCTGTACGGACACGTGGAGACCGAAGAGGAGCGCGTGGATCACTTGATCAAGCTGCGCGAACTGCAGGACCAGACACACGGTTTCGTGGCCTTCATTCCGCTGGCGTTTCATCCGGACAATACAGCGCTTTCGCACCTGCCGAAAACATCCGGATATCTCGATCTGCGGAATATCGCGGTGTCGCGGCTGTTACTGGACAATTTTGAGCACATCAAGGCCTATTGGATCATGCTGACGCCGAGCATCGCGCAAATCGCACAACGATTTGGGGCGGACGATCTGGATGGAACGGTAGTGGAAGAAAAGATTTACCACGACGCCGGCGCGAAAACTTCCGAGTTCACGCCGCGTGGCGAGCTGGAAAGACTAATTCGCGCCGCCGGGCGCGTACCGGTGGAACGGGACACGCTGTATCGTCCGGTGGACCGCTCCAAGATGCCGCCGATCGTCGCGACTCCGCCGCCCACCGGCCTGGTTTCCCTCACCCTCAACGTCTGAGCGGCATGCGCGCATTGGCACATAGCGCGGGAGAAATCATCTCCTACATCGAAATGTGTCAAGCGTGGAGTGCAAGCTTGCAAAGAGGAATGAATTTTCGCCTCAACTCGGTTTGTAGCGTCGTCCGGGAGGGAGCGGGCCAAGGGCGGTGGTCAGTCCGATCGAAAGAGCCAGGCATCCAAGTTGACTCGGGGTTTTGCCGAGGCGCTCTTCCAATATACCCTCGGTACGCTTGCGAGAATCGAATGGTGTGAAGAATCGAAAAAGGAGAAAGCGATGCAACGAAAGGCGAGCGCGGTTTGGCAAGGCGATTTGAAGAGCGGCAAGGGCACGATCTCTACGGACAGCGGAACGCTGAAGCAGACGCAATATTCCTTCAGCACGCGGTTTGAAAATGGAGTGGGCACGAACCCGGAGGAACTGCTGGCTGCGGCGCACGCAGGTTGCTTTACGATGGCCCTTTCGGCGCAACTGGGAGGCGCGGGATTGAAAGCGGACAAACTCGAGACCACCGCGACGATCACACTGGACAAAGTGGGCGACGGCTTCAGCATCACCAAGAGCCATCTGGACCTGGTGGCGCGCGTGCCCGGAGCGGACAAAGCCAAGTTTGACGCGGCGGTGAAAGCCGCGGAGACCGGCTGCCCGGTGTCGAAGCTGTTCAAGGCGGAGATCAGCGTCAACGCCCGGCTGGAATCCTGATTCCGCCGGCGATATCCCGAACCCAGACACGCGAGTACAATGCCGCCCATGATTCCGTTCCCGGGAGAATTCGCCGCAGGAGTGGTGATTTTCCTGTTTGTCATCTGGGACGCGTTTGAGGCGGTGATCCTGCCGCGGCGAGTGACGCGGAAATTCCGGCTGACGCGGCTCTTTTACCAAGTGACATGGGCATGCTGGAGGGCGCTGGCCCGAGCGATGCCCGCACGCAAACCACGAGAAGCATGGTTGGGGTTTTACGGTCCAATCTCGCTGTTAGTGCTTATCGGCGTGTGGGCTACCGGACTGGTGCTGGGATTCGGATTGATGCAGTTTGGCGCGGGATCCGCGGTAAATTCGGTGGGAGGACCAAGCTTCTCTACCGATTTGTATCTGAGCGGCACAACGTTTTTCACGTTGGGCTTGGGAGACGTGGTGCCGCGGTCCGGCCTGGCGCGGGCGCTGGTGGTGACCGAAGCTGGGTTCGGATTCGGGTTTCTGGCGGCAATCATCGGTTATCTTCCGTTTATTTACGGATCGTTTTCGAAGCGCGAGACGGACATTACGCTGCTGGATTCGCGCGCGGGAACTCCGCCGACCGCGGGCGAGCTCCTGCGGCGGCACAGTTATGAGGGAGGCCGCGAGGCTTTACGCGTTTTGCTAAAGGATTGGGAACTATGGTCCGCGGAGTTGATGGAGAGCCACTTGTCCTATCCGGTGCTGGCGTTTTTCGGTCGCAGCACGACAACCAATCGTGGATCGCCTCGCTGACGGCGATTCTGGATACCTGCGCGCTGCTGAAGGCGAGCGTGGAGGGCGCTTGCATGCAGCAGGCAGAGCTGACGTTCGCGATCGCGCGTCATGCGGTGGTAGACTTGTCGCAGGTATTCGGAACGCCACCGGTGGCGCTCCCGCGGGAGCGGCTTCCAGCCGATGATTTGCGAAGAATTCGAGAAACACTGGCGCAGCACGGGATGATGTTGCAAGGCCACGCGGAAGCCGACGCGACACTGGCGAAACTGCGAAGCATGTACGAACCGTATATCTTCGCGCTGGCGACCTATCTGAACCAGAGCTTGCCGCCGTGGATTCCGGAGCGGAAGGGCAAGGACAATTGGCAGACCACGGCGTGGGGAGAAGCCGCAGGATTAGTGGAAAGAAAAGCAGCGACAGCGCCCGATGAGCATTTTTGAGGATTTTACCCAAGCGGGATTGATCCAAGAAATAAGGGAGATTCAATGAAGGCAATTTCCGTGCGAGAGTTCGGCGGTCCGGAAGTTCTGAAGCTGGAGGAATTGGCAACGCCGAAGCCGGGGCCAGGCCAAGTCCTGGTGAAGGTGCATGCGGCGGGAGTGAATCCCTATGACACGTACATGCGTGCGGGCACGTACGCGATCAAACCTCCACTGCCGTATACGCCGGGGTCGGATGCCGCCGGTGTTGTGGAATCGGTAGGCGACGGCGTGAAAAAGGTGAAGGCCGGCGATCGCGTGTACACCGCGAAGACGGTCAGCGGAGCCTATGCGGAATTCGCGCTCACCCTGGAAGAGCAGGTACAGAGCCTTCCGCCGAACGTGAGTTTCGAGCAGGGCGCGGGGGTCTGGGTGCCGTACGGCACCGCGTATCACGCGATCCACCATCACGCGCGGGCAAAGGCCGGAGAGACCATCCTGGTACACGGGGCCAGCGGAGGAGTGGGGATTGCCGCGGTGCAAATGGCACGGGCGTTCGGGCTAAGGGTGTTTGGAACGGCGGGGAGCGATGCGGGGCTGGGGTTGGTGAAAAAAGAAGGGGCGCACCAGGTCTTCCAACACGGTAAGGCCGGCTATACGGAAGAAATCATGGAGGCCACGGGCGGAAAAGGCGTGGATATCATCTTGGAGATGTTGGCAAACGTGAACCTCGCGCAGGATTTGAAGATGCTGGCGATTAACGGCAGGGCGATCGTGATCGGGAGCCGCGGCGATATCAACATTACGCCCAGGGATCTGATGGCGCGAAGGTCGTCGGTGCGTGGGTTTACGCTGTGGGCCGCCACGGCGGCGGAAACAGCGGAAATCTTCGCGGGAATTGGAGCTGGCTTGGAAAGCGGAGTCTTACGGCCGGTGGTGGGCAAGAAGATCCCGCTGGGCGAAGCGGCGCGAGCGCACAAAGAAGTGATGGAGCCCGGGGCGGCGGGGAAGATCGTGGTGATTCCCTGAGGCTGACGCCCGAGAGCCAGGGATGGCCTCCGGCTTGAGAGTGATAGTACCTCTTGGTGCACCCCTCGCTGGCAACGTATAATCGCTGGTGTAATGGCTACGCATTCGAGCGGGATTGAAGGAATCAAATCGTGCCCATGCAGTGGTTACCGGCAGCGCTCTTAGCGGCCCAAACCGGTTCTCTCAGCCAGTACTGGCACAAAATCACCGACCCCACCTTTAAGGGAATCTATCGCGTCAACGCGTTTGATCTGGCGATGATGATTCCCTATTTCCTGGTGCTGTTTGTGCTGGCGATATACGGACTGCATCGATACTGGCTGGTCTACGACTACTACAAGTATTCGAAAAATGTACCCGGGCCACCACCGGAGATTACGCGTTGGCCGCGAGTGACGGTGCAATTGCCGATTTTCAATGAACGATACGTAATCGAGCGGCTGGTAGAGGCCGTTTCCCGCTTCGACTATCCGCGAGAATTGCTGGACGTGCAGGTGCTCGACGACTCGACGGATGAAACCCAGCAAGTGGCCCGAGCTTGCGTTGCCGCGTTCGCCGCCCAAGGTGTGCCCATAGAATACATCCACCGCACGAATCGCGAGGGCTACAAGGCCGGAGCGCTGGAAAATGGGTTGCGAACGGCGAAGGGCGAATTCGTTGCGATATTCGATGCGGACTTTCTGCCGGAAGAGGATTTTTTGCGGCGAACGGTGCCGTACTTCGAGAAACCGGAAATCGGGATGGTTCAGGCGCGCTGGACGTATCTGAACCGCGATTACTCGCTGCTGACGCAGGTGGAGACGATCCTGCTGGACGGGCACTTCGTGGTGGAGCACGGCGGAAGGTCACGCCGAGGCGCCTTTTTCAACTTCAACGGGACCGCAGGCGTTTGGCGGCGAGCGGCGATCGACGAGGCGGGAGGCTGGGAGCACGACACGCTGACGGAAGATACCGACCTTTCCTACCGCGCGCAGCTCCAGGGCTGGAAATTCCTGTACCTGCCGGAGGTCGAGTGCGCTTCAGAGTTGCCGATCGACATGAATGGGTTCAAGGCACAGCAAGCCCGATGGGCCAAGGGCTTGATGCAGACCGCGAAGAAAATCCTGCCGCGGGTACTGAGGTCGAATGTGCCGTGGCACGTCAAGGTGGGAGCATTTTTCCACCTGACGGCGAATATCAGCTATCCGCTCATGGTGGTGCTATCCACGATGCTTTTGCCGGCCATGATCGTAAGGTTTTACCAGGGCTGGTTTCAGATGCTGGTGATCGATTTGCCGCTTTTCCTCGCGTCGACATGCTCGATATCGAGCTTTTATCTGGTGGCACAAAGAGAGTTGCGGCCGAAGACCTGGTGGCGGACGTTTCTGTATATGCCGTTTGTGATGGCCACGGGAATCGGGATTTCCGTGCGCAATGCGCAGGCGGTCATCGAAGCGATTGTGGGAAAGAAGAGCGAATTCGCACGTACGCCGAAATACAAGATTGAAGGCAAGAAGGATACGTTCGTGGCCAAGAAGTACCGGAACAAGGCCGGCTGGATGCCGTACGCCGAGATTCTGCTGGGCGTGTACTTCGCGTTCACCGTGGTGTACGCGATCCTTAACGAAAACTATGCCACGGTGCCGTTCTTGTTGCTGTTTGTCTGGGGCTATTTGTACACCGGCGCGATGTCGCTGGGCCAAACGTACTTGGCCGGCTTGAAGTTTGGCGTGGAAGCCCCGGAGATGCGAGCGGCGGCTACCGGAGCGCCGGGATTCTAGGTAGAGCAATTCCCTTTGCGAAAACGACGCGAGTGCTTCGGGAACCGGCTGGCGACGGTTCCCGAAGCGGGGGCACTGCGGGCGGGGAAACTTAAAGAGCGCGGTATGCGGAGGCGTAGGGTGCGCTGGCCGCGCGAATCTGGCGGCGTTCGCGGCGCATTGCGACGGCGATACCCAGGATGATGACCAGTCCGTTGCAAAGGATCAAGGCGACAACCACAATTGCATCCAGCGGCGACATGCCAGCTTCCTCGACGGGGGCCGGAGCAACAGCAGCGTTAACTTGCGTTGCCTCGCCGGGTTGAGGATTACTCGCGATTGCCCCCGAGAAATCAGGTGCGCCTGGGTTGACGTCAAACGTCGTAGGATCTACTTCCTGCTGCGCCTGAACCGGACGAGGCGCAATCATGCCCGCGCCGAAGAACATCAGCATAGCTGGAACACAAATCGCTTTGCGAAATTTCATGACCATTCCCCTCAGGTTGAGCTTCAGGATTTCGAGAGACGAAGAACAAGAATGCAATCCGCATGCCTTTGGTGCGGCCAAGCGATAACGGTGAGACCCAGGCTGAAACCTGCTGATTTGAGGGCATTTACGCTAACGCCACGAAACAGGACTTCTGTGTCTGGCAACTGGCTGGCGTCCTGCGAAGCAACCCGGATGGATAGCGTCTATCCGTTCGGATAGACAGCGGCGACTACGCTACTCAAAACAGATGAGTACGATCTCCGGGCTCGAACCGAGGCGCAGCGGCGGGCCCCAGGTTCCTGCACCGCTCGAAGTGTAGACCTGCAGATTGCCGATCCGCTGCAAACCGTAGACGAACTTACGGTAGATCCGAGCGGCAAGCCAGGTGTAAGGGATGAACTGGCCGAGGTGCGTATGACCCGACACTTGAAGGGAAATGCCGGCGCTTTCGGCAACCGCAACTTGATCCGGTGCGTGCGTCAGCAGCACGCTGGCGCGGTTTCTATCGATGCCAATGGCGTCGAGAACGGAGCGAAAGTGCTGCCCGTGCGTGGCGTGGCGATAGGGCACGCCAAGAATCTGGAGCCCGTCGATTTCGATCTTTTCATTGTCCAGGACACGAGCCCCGGCGCGCTGCACCGCCCGCAGGTAGCGCGAAGGATCGGTGAATTCTTCGTGGTTGCCTTCCACAAAAAAAACACCGAGAGGCGGCTTCAGCGCGGACAGCGGCGCGGCGGCATGATCGGCGTCGATGGCGGTGCCGTCATAGAGGTCGCCAGCAAGCCACACGATATCCGGATTCAGTTTGGCTATGGCGGACACAATGCGACGTAGAAAACGCGAATTGTGAACATGGCCGAGATGCAAGTCCGAAACCAGGGCCGCCTTCCTGCCCCGCCAGGATTCGGGAAGATTCGGCAATTTTATGTTCAGCCGGCGGATGCGGACCCAGGCGGCGTTTGTCACCGCAACGGCACTGGCCAGCGCGGCAATGCCGAAGGTCACAACGACCAGAAGCCGTCCATTCAACGGCACTCGCATTACGTAAGCGACGCCATAAATGAGCCATGCGGCGCAAGAGGCGAATAGGAAAAAACTGGCGGCACCGAGCCAGACGGCAGACACCACGTAAAATGCGCGAATGAAGACGTTAGAGTAACGGAAAGCCAGCAACGAAGCTGCCAGGAAGCTTACCGACAGGATCGCCATGGTCAACCCCAGCGGAGAGATTCCCGGTGGATCCGGATCCGCTCGGAAAAAAGTCCAGGTCTGATAAACAAAGAGGTGGCCAAGACACAAGATCACCTGGAAGACGGAGACGAAAACCACGATGCGCGATCGCATTATTCGGAGAAAACCTCGTAGTGCGCCACCCGCGGCTCAAATTCCAGAAGATATTTGTGATCTTCCGAATAGTAGCGGGCAGCTTCCAGATTATCGCCCGCGAACAAGCGAATGGCATCGAAAGACTCCCAGAAAGTTAGCGTGGAGAAGTGGCAGACATCGCCCTCGATGCGCCGCAAGATCCAGGCACCCAGATTGCCAGGCGTCGCCCGGTAATCGGGAATGCCGGTCCTTTGGAGATACGCGAGATAGGTCTCGGAATCACTAGCCTTGGTGCGGCCGTGCCAGGTTCGGGCAATCATGCGTTGTTCTCACCCGGTTGGATGCCCCGGTCAACGGAACGTGTACAGAATCTTCTGGAGCGGTCTAGGCCGGCGAAAATGATAGGATGCGCGCCCAAGGGGGCCATGATGAAGCGACAGAATAGGTTTCTGGGTTCGACCGCGCTGTGCATGCTCCTTGCCGGGGCGGCGTGGTACTCCGCGTCCGGCGCCGGTTCTTCCACGTTTTTCGCACGTAGAGACTCGGCGGGATTCGCAAAAGACCAGTCCGGCGACTCCGAGCTGCGCGCACGGATCACCCGAATTGAAAATGGGCTGTTGCCCGCGGTGATGATCCAGGGCGAGCCAGTTCAGAAGAGCACCATCGCTGCACGGATGAAGCACTACAAGGTGCCGGGCGTAAGCGTGGCATTTTTCGATCATGGGCAGATCCTCTGGACGCGCACCTATGGGTTGGCGGACATAGCCGGAAAACCAGTTACCCCGGAAACGCTGTTCCAAGCCGCTTCCATCAGCAAGCCGGTAGCGGCCATGGCGGCCTTGCGGCTCGTGCAGGACGGCAAACTGTCGTTGGACGAGGATGTGAATAGTAAGTTGCGGGACTGGAAGGTGCCGGAAAACGAGTTTACTCTAGAACAAAAAGTCACACTTCGCAGGATCCTGACCCACAGCGCCGGACTGACGGTGCATGGCTTTCCCGGCTATGCCTCGGATGAACAAGTTCCCACGATCACGCAAATCCTGAACGGCGAGAAGCCTGCGAACACCGATCCGATTCGCGTGGATACCGTACCTGGAACAATCTGGAGATATTCCGGCGGCGGATACGTGATCATGCAGTTGTTGCTGACGCAAGTGACGCGCATGGAATTTCCGCAACTCATGAAAGAAATAGTGCTGCAGCCCGCCGGAATGACTCACAGCACTTACCAACAACCTTTGCCGGCGGATTCCCGCTCGGTAGCGGCCACTCCCTACCGTAGTGGGGGCGAGCCTGTGAAGGGCGGATTTCACACCTATCCGGAAATGGCGCCGGCGGGATTGTGGACCACGCCGTCGGACCTGGCACGGCTGGCAATCGAGGTACAGAACGAATACGCCGGAAAATCGAGCAGGATTTTGTCTCAGGACATGGCGCGGCAGATGTTGACTCACCAGAAAGACGATTGGGGACTTGGTTTTGCGCTGGAAGAAGCGGGACACGCGGCGCGCTTTGGTCACGGAGGAGCGAATGAAGGTTATCGTTGCGAGCTCCAGGCGTATATCGGTTCCGGGCAAGGTGTGGCGATCATGACCAACTCCGATGACGGAGGCGAAGTGGCGGAGGAATTTTTGCGGAGTGTCGCGGCAGAGTATGGCTGGCCCGACTTCAAACCGCGGGAGCACAAATTGGCCAAAGTAGCACCCGCGATACTTTCTCGGTACGCGGGAAGCTACGAACTGGCCAGCATGGGCAAACAGGAAGTCACCTTCCGGAACGGCAAACTCTATCTCCAGGCGCCACCCCTGGGGCCGGAACCCTTGGAACTGCTACCGGAGTCAGACGATACCTTTTTCGTTTTGGCGCGCGATTTCACGTTCTCGTTCGGGAAGGATGAGAAGGGCACGGTGGCGGTATTGCGGATTCACGTGGGACCGCAAATTTTTGAAGCCAAGCGGGTGCAGTAGCTGCAGGGCCACAACCGGTTTCATTCAATAGTACGTTCTTGCTTCACGATGTCGCCGCAAGGCCGATTCGGTTACAATCCCGTGGCCTAATCTGTAGGCAACCCGCACGCCCTGTGGGAATGTGAAACGAAAAATGATCGAGGTGGACGGACATGAGTAGTGGCGAAAGCATGCGCAGTGGGCTGTGCAAGGGTCTGCGCCAATTTGGCGCGCTGGTTCTGGCGATCGCGGCCCCTTTTGTCGCGTCGAAGTCCCAAGCTCAGGAAAGACGGGAGCGAGAACCAAACAGCGTGTATGCGGACAGGAGGGCGAAACTCGCAGCACATGTGGATGGACCCATCGTTTTATGGGGATTTGTGGGCGACGAGGAGGTTGCGCAGACCTATGTTTTTGCGCAGGAAGATAATTTCTACTATCTGACCGGCCACAACGAAGAAGGAGCCGGCCTGCTGATCCTCCCGGCGAATGCCACAGGCGAAGAAGCCAAAGAAGTCCTGTATCTGCCGAAAAAGAATCCCGGCGAGGAGAAGTGGAATGGAATCCGCATGTCGCCGGCCGATCCAGGCGTCCAGGCACGAACCGGATTCGCGGAAGTGCAGGAATTTGGAGATTTTCGCGCAGCGGTCGAGCGGCTAAGCAAGAAATACGAAAACTTCTACACCATTCTGCCCTATAAAAAAGAGCTCGGTGGCTATCCGCACGAAAAGCGAGTGGTCGATTGGATGCAGACGGCGGCGCCCCAGGCCAAGTTGAAGGATATCCGGACGGAGATTTATGCCGAGCGGCAGGTAAAGTCACCCGGCGAAATCGCTTTTCTACGTACCGCCATCGACCTTTCCGACGACGCGCACATAGCGGCAATGAAAATGATGAGGCCGGGCCTGTATGAATACCAGGTGTCCGCGAAGATGGTGGAAGTTCACGCCATGGGAGGATCGGAGGCGGAGGGCTACGCGCCGATCGTGGGCGCTGGCTTCAATTCCACGGTGCTGCACTACGACCGGCTTTCGCGAAAGATCGAAGACGGAGACATCGTTGTCTTGGACGTGGGCGCCCAGTATTCCGGATATTCGGCGGATATCACGCGCACCCTTCCGGCCAACGGGAAATTCACCGCACGGCAGCGGGAAATCTACAGCATCGTGCTGGGAGCGCAGAATTCATCGCTGGCGGCTTGTAAGGCAGGCGCCGACCCGAAGGCGCTTTTCAAGATCGCGTACGACTACATCAATACGCACGGGAAGGACAAGCACGGCAAGCCGCTGGGGCAATATTTCATCCATGGACTGGGTCATGCCATCGGGTTGAATGTTCATGACGTGGGATCGCAAACCAAGGCCCTGGAACTGAACATGGTCTGGACCAACGAGCCGGGGATTTACATACCAGAGGAGAACCTGGGAGTACGCATCGAAGACGACTTTCTGGTGACTCCGGCGGGATGCACGCTGTTGAGCGAGAAGCTGCCGCGCGATCCCGATGTCATCGAAAAAATCATGGCGCAGGGTGCCTCGGAGCGAAGCAAGGAAGGCAAGCGCGGCGACGATTGACCGGTCTGAACGGGGACCGCTATACTGTTTCTTCGCGCTGGACACGAAATCCGCTCCAGCGTACCTCGAGTGATTCCGCACCGGCCGCGAAAGTTCCCAAGCCCGGCTTGGCTGGAATTCCCGAAATCACGAGCTAAACCAGGGAGCCTAGGCCGCCCGGCGGCCAGAGAAAATTATGAGCAGCGTCAAAGCCACCCAACTTCGCCCCGGCATGGTCATCCAGCACGAAGGGCAGCTTTTCACGGTCTTCAGCACCGAGCATCGTACGCCGGGGAACAAACGGGGATCGATGCAAACGCGCATGAAAAACCTGAGGACCGGGGCGATCATCGATTACCGGTTCCGTGCGGAAGAATTCGTGGACCGCGCCATTCTCGACGAGATCGAATTCGAGTATCTCTATAGCGAAGGCGACGATTTTCACTTCATGAACACGGAAACGTACGAGCAGATGCACCTGACCCGGGAGATGCTGGGCGAAACGGTGTACTACCTGATTCCGAACACAGTGGTGAAGGTCGAGTTTTTCGAGGAGAAGCCCATCGGAGTGGACTTGCCGGACACCATGGAACTGAAAGTGATCCAGACCGAGCCGACGCTGCAGAAGGCGACCGCCAGCGCGGTCGGAAAGCCGGCCACGCTGGAAACGGGACTGGTGGTGACCGTGCCTCCCTTCGTGAACGAAGGCGACCGTATCAAGGTGGATACCTCGGAAGCGCGCTACGTTCAGCGCGTGGAGTAATCGCGCGAATCCTGCGGTTTCCCAGGTACGATTGAGGTAGAATTTGGTTCCCGCCTCCGCAGCTGGTTCGATGTACTTCGAACCAGAAGAGGCATCAGGCGCTCCGGTTCCGGCTGGAGCGCCTTAGTTTTTTCCGGCCGAGCCCGCTGCGGATTTCTCCCCAAAAACGCGCGTGAAAATGGCGTCCACGTAACGTAGTTGCCGCTGCAAGTCAAAGGTGTGCGCCAGGGCTCTGGCATCCAGGTATTTTGTGATGCGGGCATCGGCCGCAACGCGGTCGCGGAAACTCGAATCGTTCTCCCAGGCAGCCATGGCATTTTCCTGCACAGCTTTATACGCCTCGTCGCGCGGCATGCCTTTTTCCACGATGTCCTGCAGCAACTGGCCAGAAAACACCAGGCCCCGCGTGGATTCGAGGTTGCGCAGCATGCGCTCGGGAAACACGCGCATGTCGGCGACAACCGCGGTCATCTTGGCGAGCATATAGTCGATAAGGATCGTCGAATCCGGCAGGATGATGCGCTCGACGGAGCTGTGCGAGATGTCGCGCTCGTGCCAGAGCGCCACATCTTCATACGCGGCAACCATGTTGGCGCGCACCACGCGGGCCAACCCACAGATTTGCTCGCAGGTGACCGGATTGCGCTTGTGCGGCATCGCCGAACTGCCGCGCTGCTCGCCCCCGAACGGCTCTTCGGCTTCGCGCACTTCTGTGCGTTGCAGGTGGCGAATTTCCAGCGCGATCTTCTCGAGCGTAGCGGCGATCAGCGCCAGGGTGCTCAGGAAGTGCGCGTGACGGTCGCGCTGGATCACCTGCGAGGCGACCGGAGCGACTTTGAGTCCCAGGCGCCGACAGATTTGCTCCTCCATTTCGGGACCCAGGTGCGAGGCATTGCCCACTGCTCCGGATATTTTTCCGACCGCTATCTGCGCGGCCGCGTCCCGAAAGCGTTCTTGATTGCGAACGTTTTCGGCATACCAGTTGGCAACCTTCAGGCCAAAAGTAATGGGCTCAGCGTGAATCCCGTGGGTGCGGCCAATCTGCGGTGTGTGCCGGAACTCCTGGGCGCGGCGGGCCAGCACGTTGCCAAATTTCACCAGCGCCGCCTCTATCAACCGGGAAGCATCGCCAATCAGCAAAGCCTGGGCGGTGTCCACGACGTCATTGGAGGTCATGCCATAGTGTAGCCAGCGGGCGATGCCGGGATCTCCGATGGACTCGCCCACCGCCATGGTGAAGGCAATAACGTCGTGCTTGACGCGGGACTCCAGCTCGTTGATGCGCGCAGGATCGGCTTTGGCGCGGGCGCGTAGCGCGGCTGCTGCATCCTTGGGGACCTGTCCGGCTTCCGCCAGGCTTTCCGCGGCGGCAAGCTCAACGTCCAGCCATCGGGCGTACTTGCTGGCGTCGCTCCAGACACGACCCATATCTTCGCGGGTGTAACGTGGAATCAATTCGGGCTCCCTTGCAAACTGGCGGCAGACGAGAAATCCCGTGGAACTGCACGCGATCGCTCGACCCGACCGCAAACCCTTTGTAATGATACGGTATTTCGCAACGGGGCGCGAATGGGGCAATCGGCGCCCCCAGTTTAAGGCCCCGGCGTTCGCCCCTCGGTGGACCTAACCGCAAAGGAAAAAACCTGTCTAATGAACCGGATGCAGCCGAGCCTGGAGATGCTTGGGGACAGCGACGCCATTGCCGTGGAGCGCACGCTCGCCGGTGATCGCGAAGCGTTTCGCGTTCTCGTGGACCGGCACAGCCGCAATGTGTATCGCCTGGCATACCGCATGACTGGAAACCAGCACGACGCGGAAGAGATCGTTCAGGAAGCGTTTCTGCGGGCATACCGCAAGCTGAACCAGTACGCGTCGCAGGCCAATTTCGGAACATGGGTTTACCGTATCGCGGCAAATTATGCGATCGACTATTTGCGCCAGCGTCGAAAGGAAGAATCGCGGCGCGAGCTTCCTGGGCGCCCCACGGAAGACGGCGTGGAAAACGATCCGGCTGGGCTGGTGGCGGATGCAGCGCCGTCGCCGGAACGTCTGGTCCTCAGCGGCGAGCTGGGTGCGCGCATGAAGCAAGCCTTGCTGGAGCTGAGTCCCTCGGAAAGAACGGCATTCGTAATGCGTCACTGGGGTGGGTCGGGTATCGAGGAAATTGCGGATGCGCTGAAGTCCAGCACCAGCGCGGCGAAGAACACGGTCTTCCGGTCCGTGCAGAAATTGCGAATCGCGCTGGAGCCGTTTCTGGAGCAGCGCGGCCAGGTGAAATCGATGGGAACGGAATGAGCAGGCATCGGAGCGAGGAAGAATTGATTGCATATCGTCACGGCGAAACGGCGGAGCGCGCGGAGGTCGCGGTGCACTTGGCGGATTGCGCGAAATGCCGGACGGAGTTGGACCGCATCGATAAGTTGTTTGCGGCGCTGAGCGCGATGGAAGTACCCGATCCCGACGCCGCCTATGAGCACCGGCTGTGGAACCAGATTTCGCCTCGACTCTCGGAGGCCCCGCAAAGTTGGCGGGATGTTCTATCCGGATGGCTGCGGCCGAAGGTATGGCTGGCGCCGCGACGCCTGGTAGTTGTGGGCGCGATGGCAGCGGTGATCTTCGCCGCATTTTACGCCGGGCGCGTCAGCAGGCACGACGCTGGCAAGCCCGAGCCCGCGGATGTAAGCCAGCTTCGCGAACGCGTTCTGATCCTGGCAGTCGGCGAACATTTGGGGCGATCGGAAATGGTGCTCATGGAGCTGGCCAATGCCCAGCCCGAGGGCACCGGTCAAAAGCGCGTGGACATTTCGGCTGAACAACGGCGCGCGGAAGAGTTGGTGGATGAGAACCGGCTGTACCGGCAGACCGCGTTGCGCGAAGGCAACACCGCGCTGGCCAGCGTGCTGGATGAACTGGAGCGAGTGCTGCTGGACGTGGCGCACAGTCCGAAGGAAGTCAGCGCGGCGGAACTGGAGTCCATGCAGAAACGAATGGAAGCGCGAGGAATCTTGTTCAAGGTGCGTGTGGTCGGCAGTGAACTGCAGCGCCGCGAGGAAACGGCCAGACCGGTTCCGGAGCACGGCGGTTCGGTCAAGGGAGAGAGGAACAAAGCATGAAGATCGATGAGGGAAGAAATAACACGGCGAAGGCCCTGCTTGTAGCTGCGGCGTTGCTGATCGCGCCGGCGTGTTTGCCGCTGGCGACCCTGCACGCAGCGCCTCCGCGAGCATCCGTTTTTCTGCAAACGGGACAGTCGGCCGATGCGCCATCTGCCGAAGCGGATGCCGAGCGCCAGCAAGAAGACCAGGACCGCAAGCAGGAGGCCCGCGAGCGGGAAGACGAACGGCGCGAGCGCGCTCAGCAAGCCCGGGATCGCGAGCAGGAACGCATCGAACGGCAGGAAGAGCTGTACGACGAAGCGCGCGAAATGCTGGACGAGGACCGTTACGATCGCGCCGAAGAAAAATTCAACGAAGTGGCTCAATCGAGGAGTGCCCAGAGCGACGCGGCTCTCTACTGGAAAGCTTATGCGCAGAACCGCCAGGGTAAGCGGGACGCGGCTCTGGCCACCATCGCGGACCTGAAGCGGCGCTTTCCGCAAAGCCGCTGGCAGAAAGACGCCGGCGCTCTGGAAATCGAAGTCCGCCAGCGCTCTGGGCAACCGGCGCATCCCGATTCGCAAGGCGACGACGACCTGAAAATGCTGGCGATCCAGGGATTGATGACCAGCGATCCGGAACGCGCCCTGCCGTTAATGGAAAAAGTACTGAACGGATCGGGAACGCCGCGGGAAAAATCAAAGGCGCTGTTCGTAATTGCGCAGAGCGGTTCGCCGGAAGCGCGCGAAATTCTGGTTCGGGTAGCCAAAGGGCAAAGCAATCCGGAGTTGCAGCGAAAGGCCATCGAGTATCTGGGTATCTTCGGCGGCGTGCACGGAGGAATCCGCGGCGGAGTGCGCGGAGGCGTGGAAGGCGGCGTGGGCGGAGCGAAAACCGCGGGAGGAGCGCTGCAGGAAATCTACGCTTCCAGCACCGACGAATCCATCAAGCGCGCGATTCTACGCAGCTACATGATTTCCGGAGACAAGGAAGACCTGTTCGCGGCGGCCAAAGGCGAAAAAGACACCGAGCTGCGCCGCGAAGCCATTCGGCAGTTGGGGCTGGTTCACGGCATTGACGAGCTGCAGCAGCTTTACAAGGTCGAAACCTCTCCGGACGTGAAGCGCGAGCTGCTGCAGGCGTTCTTCCTGTCTGGCGATTCGGACAAGCTGGTACAAGCCGCGAATGGAGAGAAGGATCCGGAGCTCCGTCGTGCGGCGGTTCGAAATCTTGGGCTGATCAATTCCACCGAATCCGCAAAAGCGTTGCAGCAGATCTACTCGCGGGAAACGGATCGCGACGTCAAGGAAGAAGTGCTGAACGCCTACTTTATCCAGGGCAATGCGACGGCGCTGGTGGCCATTGCTCGCAACACCAAGGACAGCGACATCAAAAAGAACGCGGTTTCCAAGCTGGCGCTGATGCATTCCAAGGAAGCTACCGACTATTTGATGGAAATTCTGCAAAAGTAGAAACGCCCAAGGCAGAAAAGCGAGGACCTGCAATGAGAATCCGAATTTTGCAACGCTGCGGTCAGACCCTCGGCGCGGTAACCGCGGCGGCATGCATCATCATGGCCGCCACGCCGG
Organism: uncultured Acidobacteriota bacterium; assembly: GCA_963819745.1. Classification (GTDB taxonomy): domain Bacteria; phylum Acidobacteriota; class Terriglobia; order Acidiferrales; family UBA7541; genus Acidiferrum. The sequence continues at coordinate 410,809 of CAWFXG010000009.1, forward strand.
GTGCGCGCGCACAAGGCACACCAGATGCTCCGCGAGTCCAAAACGCCCGTGTCGACACCAAAGCGCTAACCGGGCCCCTGGCAACGGAGATCCAGCATTGGGCCGCCGCAAGCGATTCGCCGCGATGGCTGGCTTACAGCGTGGAAGAGACTTCCGGAGATCGCACCGTTTGCTGCGGAGGAGACTGGAACGGAAGCAATTGCAACGTGTGCCGCTTGGAAGACCACCACAAGGGCGACAACGTGACTACCGGCGACTCTACCTTGAAGCTCGAAGGCTCACGCCGTCTGGTCATCCTTTTTCGCGTGGCAGGCAAAACCATCATGAAAATACGCGAGGCCTCCCTGGAGTGCTCTCTCGACGTGGGGGGACTTCCATTCGAATGGCTTACCGGCGTTCCCTCCGGCGAAAGTGTCGATTATCTCGCCACCTACGTGCGAAATAGCGATCCGGATAGCGAGCATGGCGACCGGAGCACCTCGAACGGCGCATTGGCGGCCATCGCCATGCACGCGGGCCCCAAGGCCGACCAGGTGCTGGACACCTTTGTCCAGCCACAGCAAAGTGAATCCCTGCGCCGGCAGGCCTCTTTCTGGATGGGAGAGGCGCGCGGAAAGGCGGGACTCGTTGCGCTGCAAAAGATGGCCAGGAACGAGTCGAGTCCGGAAGTCCGCGCACAGGTTACCTTCGCGCTGTCCGTGAGCCGCGAGCCCGCGGCGCTCGATGAAATGATCCGCATGGCGCGTAGTGATGAGAGTTCCCACGTTCGCGGGCAAGCGCTGTTCTGGCTGGCGCACAAAGCCGGAGAAAAGGCCGTCGGCACAATAACCGGCGCCATCGATAATGATCCCGACACCGAGGTCAAGAAAAAAGCGGTTTTTGCCCTCAGCCAACTCCCGAAAGAGGAGGGCGTACCGAAACTGATCGAAGTGGCTGAATCCAACCGGAACCTGGCCGTCCGCAAGCAAGCGATCTTCTGGTTGGGCCAATCGGATGACGCGCGAGCGCTGGCTTTTTTCGAAAAGGTGCTGTCCCGGTAGACGAATAGGGAACCCATTTCCCCCGGCAAATCATCAAAAACTGGCGGAAGACTAGAGTTCGAGCGGGCGCAGCGGCGCTTGTTGGGAAGCCACCAGCAACTCGCCCGCGAAAGCGCATTCCGCGGGACGCCGGCTCAACGCTTCTTCCGCCGATAGCCGCGCCAGATCCGGATTGTTGTTTTCCTGCGAGACGTGCGCCAGCACCAGGTACCGCGCTCGTCCGTCGAATCCTTCCGGATCGGCCAGATATTCGCTCACAGCATGATTCGAAAGATGTCCGGTGCGGCTCAGCACTCGCTGCTTGACCACCCACGGATACGGTCCAACCTTCAGCATGTCCACGTCGTGATTCGATTCCAGCATCAGGCAATCGGATCCGCGCAGGTGCACTTTGACCAGTTCCGGCATGTAGCCCAGGTCGGTCACCAGCGCCATTTTTACGCCCCCGGTCCGGAACGTGAATCCGATGGGGTCGGCGGCATCATGGGGAATCGCAAAGGCATGCACCTCGATATCGCCCACGCAAAAGCGCTGTCCCGCATGAATGGTTTCAACGCCGCGCAAACGCTTGCCGAGCGTCTCAGGCAGTGTGCGCCGGAGCGCATCCATGGTCGGCTCGGTCACATACAACGGAGCTTTCCACAGGCCCAGCATCTGCGGGAGGCCATTGCAGTGATCCGCGTGCTCGTGGGTAATCAGGATGCCGTCGATGCGGTCGATCTCTTTTTCAACGGCGGCCAGGCGGGCCAGCGTTTCGCGCTTGCCCAGTCCGGCGTCAATGAGGAGGCGGGTATTCTGCGTCTCGAGAAGCGTGATGTTACCCGAGCTGCCCGACGCCAGAATGGAAATCCGCAAGCCGATCGCTTCCCCCTCAGGTGCGGCGAAACAATTGCGAAAAGATGATCGCAGAGGGACGCGCAGCCGTCAACGAGGAATCGTCAGGATTGCTGCGAAATCAACAGGCCAGGCGGGAGCGATCGAGCGTAAAGCCGTTGATCGGCCCGAGCACCGTGACCGCGATCTGCTCCGGCCGGAAGAATTCTCGCGCCAACGATTGCACTTCCTCGCGCGTTACCGTGCTGATCGACGCCAGAATCTCATCCAGCGAATAAAACTTCCCGAAGTACAGTTCCTGGCGCGCCAGGTTGGACATCCGCGCGCTCGTCGATTCCAGCGAAAGCATCAGCGAGCCCTTCAAGTGATTCTTGGCGCGCAATAACTCTTCCTCAGTAACCAGCGACTCTTTCAGGTCCCGAAATTCCCGGATCACCAGGTCGATTACCTGGCCGACCTTGTCCTTCGCTGTCCCCGCATACACCGTAAGCATTCCGGCATCCGAATATGGTGTCAGGTCGCTGAACACCGCGTACGCCAATCCCTGCTTTTCCCGGATATTCTGAAACAGCCGCGATGACATGCCCCCGCCCAGCAGATTGTTCATGACCGCCACGCCGAATCGCCGTTCGTGCGCCAGCGGCACCGATGGCACTCCCATGCACACATGCACTTGTTCCAGTTCGCTCTTGCGCTCCAGGTGGATGGGAGCACTGGCGGCGGGAGCGGCATGGTCCTCCGTGAGCTTGGCCGCTTCCAGCGTTCCGAATTCCCGCTCGACCAGTTCGAGCACCCGTTCGTGCGTCACGTTTCCCGCCACCGAAAGCACCAGCCGGTCCGGCGCGAACCACTGCTGGAAGCGCTTCTGCAGCGAGCTGCGGCTGAACTTTTTCACCGTTTCCGGCGTTCCCAGGATCGGACGCCCCAGCGGGTGCTCCGGCCAGAATCCCTGCGTGAACAACTCGTGCAACAGGTATTCGGGGTTGTCCTGGTCCATTTTGATTTCTTCCAGAACCACTTGCCGCTCTTTTTTCACGTCCTCGGAATCGAATTTGGGACGCAGCACCAGGTCCGCGATCACGTCGAACGCGATCGGCAAATGCTCGTCGAGCACCTTGGCGCTGAAGCAGATCTGCTCCTTCGAAGTAAACGCATCCAGCATGCCGCCCACCGAGTCCATCTGCCGCGCGATCTCCTCCGCGGAGCGCCGCTCCGTGCCCTTGAACACCATGTGCTCGATGAAGTGCGCCAGTCCGTTTTCCTCGGCGATTTCCCGCCGGGAGCCGTTGCGGATCCATACCCCGACGGAAACCGAGCGCACGTGCGGCATCGGCTCGGTCAGCACTACCAGGCCGTTGGATAACACCCGCTTCTGAATGTCGCGCGTTTCACTCATCTTGATGATTGTGACACAGTGGCTTGCAAAGCAGAAATGGCGCCAGTAATCAGTTGAGATTGTTACCAAACAACTAGAACTCATCTCATAAATGCCTCAGGAGGATCACAGCGCAAGCGAGTTGAACCATCCCGAGGAAATTCTCTGGGTAGTATTCCCAGCGAATGACGGTGCGACGAAAGTTATGAAGCCAGGCGAACAAGCGTTCGACTTTCCAGCGACGCCGGTAGCGGCGCAGAACCCGGCCGTCCTGCGTCGCCGCTGCGACGCGCACGAATTTGTGAGGCGCGATGAGTTGTACGCCGTATCGTTCGTGGATGCGCTGGTCGAGGGGATCGCTGTCGTAAGCGCGGTCGCCGATCATGCGTTCGGGGGCTTTGGCAAGGAATCGTTGGTCAAGAGTGGGTTCGACGAGCCTTGTTTCATGAGGCGAAGCGCTGGCCACGTACACGGCGAGAGGAAAACCATGGCCGTCTGCGATTGCCATGATTTTGCTGCCTTTGCCGCGTTTTGTAGGGCCGACACCAGAGCCCCTTTTTTTGCGCCGCTGAAACTGGCGTCGATGAAGGATTCGCTCAGATCGAGCTTCCCTCGGTCTCGTAAGTCCTCGGCCAGTTTTTGCAGCAAGCGCGTCAGCAGCCCACTGCGCTGCCAGTGTTGGAAGCGTCGATGACAGGTCTGATACGAAGGATAGCGAGACGGCAGATCGTGCCAAGGAGCACCCGTGCGTAAAACCCAAAAGACTCCGTTCAGTACCGCACGGGTGTCTTGCCACGGTCGCCCTCGCCCATCGGCTCGTCGTTTGGGACGAAACAACGGTTCGAGAACCGCCCACTGGGCGTCGGTAAGGTCCATATTCTCGATTTACGCCGTTTGTCACAAGTTTCAACCGTTCAGCGGCTTGAATGTGTTTATGAGATAACTTCTAGTAAATGCTCCGGCCGCTTTCCGCGTCGTGTTTGTCGCCGGCTTGCCGCTCTTTACAGCAGCTTTTCCTCAGGATTCAGCTTGCCGTATTCGCTGGTGTAGTGCAGCGGTACGTCGCCATACGTGCCTTTTTCGCGCTGATACACTTCGCAACTGTCGAACGGTTTCGAGTAGATGTGAATGCTGACGGCGCGCTGCTGGTATTCGGGAAGATTCAGCACCTGGTGGACCGGCTCGAGAGGATCGACATAAGCCGGGTGCGCCGCGTCCATTTCGTAGATGCCGGTCGGTACCAGGCGGCACTTCCCGCAGGATGGGTCGCGATCGTCGACACGGAAATTCTGCACCTTGAGCCGCCCGATGGGCGCGGACATCCAACAATTCTGGTCGCGATGGTTGTGCACGCGGCTGAATTGTCCGACTTCCCAGCAGATCGCCATACACTCGAAGACATCGTTCCTGAAAATGAGGTTGCGGGTGTAGTTGCCCTTGGAAAAAAACAGGTACTTTTCCAGCGTTTCCGGCTGGACTGCGTGGTTCAGGACGTACTCCTGCACTTTTCCCAGGATGAAGTCACGTTCCGGAGTCGCCGCGAGGCCTTTGACCCAGTCGGCGATCCCCAGGCGAGCGCTTTCCACGTGTTTGGTCATGGTGCCTCCAAAAGTAGCCGGGAAAGGACGGGATGCCAGGGAATTATAACGCCCTTTGTCCTCGTCTTGCTTGGCTACATGCTAAAATTCCTTGTTCCCTCGCGGCGCGTGGTTTGTCGCCTTTCTTATGACTGTCGAACTTCTCGGTAAATCCGCTGCTGAGTTGCGCGATTTGTGCATCGCGCTCGGCGAGCCTGCCTATCGCGGCGCGCAGTTGTACCAGGCGTTGTATGCCGAGCGCCTCCTGGACGTTGCGCGCATGACCACCCTCCCCGCGGAATTTCGCCAGCAACTCGCCAAGGAAGCCACCCTCACCTTGCCGCACATCCGCCAGCGTTACGTGTCGCGAGATGGCTCGGTTCGGTACTTGTTTGGGCTGGCGGGATGGGACGCCTCTCAGAGCGATTTCAATTCCGATGCCACCGAGAAGTCCGATGCGAACCGCCCCCTTCGCCCGGCATCGGTGGAATCCGTATTCATGCCCAGCGAAAATCGGCAGACCATCTGCGTCTCGACGCAAGCCGGTTGCGCCGTGGATTGTCAGTTTTGCCTGACCGCGCAGCTCGGCCTGATCCGCAATTTGACTCCGGGAGAAATCGTGGCGCAGGTGTTGCTGCCTCTCGAAGAACACCACGCCGTGCTCACGCCAAACACCAATATCGTGCTGATGGGACAAGGTGAGCCGCTGCTGAATTTCGACGCGGTTATGGCCGCGGTGCGCATCTTGCTGGACCCCAAGGCCGTGGGCATTTCCCCGAAGCACGCCACTCTCTCGACCAGCGGAATCGTCCCGGGCATCGAGCGCCTGGCCAAAGAAGAAGTCCGCCCGGGGCTGGCCATTTCCCTGAACGCCTCCAACGACGAGCAGCGCAACGCGCTCATGCCCATCAACCGCAAATATCCGCTGGCTGTTCTGATGAAAGCCTGCCGCGAGTATCCCTTGCGCTCTTGGGAATACTTGATGTTCGAATACGTGATGCTGGGCGGCATCAATGATTCGCCCGCCGACGCGCGTCGCGTCGTCAAGCTGCTGGCGCCCATGAAGGCGGCAAAAGTAAATCTCATTCCCTGGAATCCGGGAGAGTTGCCCTATCGCGAATCGACGCCCGAAGATATCGATGTGTTCCAGAAGCTTCTGATCGAGCGCGGCATCCCCACTTTTGTTCGCCATTCGCGCGGCCGCGACGTCATGGCGGCGTGCGGGCAATTAGCGCTGAGCGAAGTCGCCGGCTCGCCGTTGCCGGTGCTCAGCTAGATCCTGGGTTACAACCGGTCCAGCGTGAGTTGATCGAGTTTCCCTTCGAAATATTTCTGCAGGGCTTCCCCGAACGCTTCTACCATGGGTGCCGCCTTGGCGAACAATGTCATCGACGAATGAAATTTGAGGTCGTCCGGGTACCCGAAGATTTCGCTCACCGAACGCCTCTGCACCGCATTCACCAGCCGCGTGCATTCCCGCAGCCTCTCGCCGAGCACCGCATGCTGCGCGTACGCTTCCGCCTCCGCGAGTGAAGCGATGGCAAATCGCGTTGCAATGGAACTGCTGCCCAGTCCGCGGACCTGCGGAAAAATGAACCACATCCAGTGGCTCCTTTTTTCTCCGGCGCGCAGCTCCGCGCAAACCCGCTCAAAGATGGGATCTTGCGCTTCCACGAAGCGCTGCAGGTTGTAACCCTCTGCCACGTCGTTCGCTCCTAGGCCCGAATTCCGATCACGCTCATCAGCCGCCCGCTCCGTTCGCGTTCCTTCCGGTAGCTGAACAGCGATGCAACCTGGCACGACGTGCATAAATCCGTGACGTGGATGTTCTCCTCTCGCACCCCCGCTTCCACCAGTTGCAGCCGGTTCGCCTTCTTCAGGTCCAGAAAGACGTTCTTCGGCGGCGGTTGATGTCCCGGCGGCATCATGTTCAGCCACTGCAGCGGATTCGGCTCATCCCCGGTGCGCAATTCGTCGAAAAATTCCGAAGCATTCGCGAATTTCGCCGCGAACGCCGACGCCACTTCCGTCCCCACCTCATAGCAGCACACGCCGATCGTCGGACCGATGGCCGCCAGCAGGTCGCGTGGCTGGCAGTCAAATTCCATCTGCATCTGGCCGATGGTCTTGGCGACGATGCGCTGTAGCGTGCCGCGCCATCCGGCATGAATGGCCGCCACCACCTGCTTTTTCGGGTCGACCACCAGAACGGGGGCACAATCCGCGGTGCGCACACCAAGCAGCAAACCGGCCTTGCTCGTCACGGAAGCGTCGCCTTTGCACTGCTTCGCCGGCCAGCCAGCGAAAGAGCGCACCACGTCCGAGTGAATCTGGTGCAGCGAAATCAGCGCAAGATCGGAGGCTGCGAGCGCCGCTTGGAATCTTTTCTTGTTCTCTTCCACATTCGCTCGCGTGTCCCATTCGACCGCGCCCAGGTTCAGCACTTTTTCTGCGCGCGAGTCGCTCACTCCGCCGGGCCGTGTGCTGAAGCCGTGCACTAGCCACGGGACCCTCTGCAACGCCGCAACCTGCAACACGCCCACGCCGCCGGACGATCGCTCCCGCCAGCCGTTGCTTCGGAGCGTGCTGGACTTGCCGCTCTTGGCTCGCCTCTTTCCCGATGTCTTGGTTTTATTCACGCTGGTATCAGTATAATCGCAGTCCGAAGCAACCTGGTGGAGGCTCAGTGATCGTCGGATTGGGCGTGGACATTGCGGAGGTAGCTCGCATCCAAGCGGCCATCGAGCGCCACGGCCAAACTTTCCTCCGCCGCGTCTATGCTCCGGCGGAAATCGAATATTGCGAGCGCTATAAGAACAAATACGAGCGCTACGCCGGCCGTTTTGCCGCCAAGGAGGCCGCGATGAAGGCGCTCGGTACCGGTTGGAGTCACGGCGTCCGCTGGGTGGATGTGCAGGTAGCGCGGCAAAAAGGCGGACGCCCGGCCATTGTCCTTTCCGGTGAAGCGGCGCAAGTCGCCGAGCGGCTCGGCGTCAAGCACATCGCCTTGAGCATCACCCACACCGCCGCCCAGGCCTTCGCCCAGGTTATTTTTGAGGGATAGTCCCCGATCAGCTCAACCCAAATAAGACTTCATGGTCATTTAACGACCAGGAACGAACCCAGCGCCAACGCGTCGATTCCCGCGCAATAGAAACTGCGCACCGCTTCTCGCGCATCGCAAACCAACGGTTCTCCGAACAGGTTGAACGAAGTGTTGACCAGCACCGGCGCCGGTGCGCCCTCGCCGAATTTGTGCAGCAACCGCCAGAACACCGGGCTCGCGGCTTTGTCCACCGCGTGTACGCGTACCTCGCGCCCGTTGAAAGCAAACTGTTCGAGCCCAGCCACAGGATTCTTCAACGTCGCCAGCGAAGCCATGAACCGGCAGTTGGGCGAGAAATCGAACCATTCCCCGGCGCGTTCCGCGGGAACCGACAGCGCGAAAGGATGAAAGTCTTCACGGTGCTTGATGTACTGATTGACGTTGTCGATGACGTATTCCGAAAAAGGTGACGCCAGAATGCTGCGATTTCCCAGTGCCCGGTGCCCGAATTCCGCTCGGCCCTGACAGAACGCCACGATTTTGTCTCCATGCAACAACCCCGCGGTTTCCGCCACCAGTTGGTCCTCGCCGGACATGTACTTGTAAATCAGTTTGCAGTTGTCCAGGACCGCTTTCACGCCTTGCGAGGTAAGGTCCGGGCCCAGCGAAAGCGTTTGCAGCGCCCCGCGCCCTGCTTTTCCGGTTATCTGCTTGCGCGCCAGCAAGGCCGCACCCACCGCCGTTCCCGCGTTTCCGGCAACCGGCACCACGTGGACATGCCCAAATGTGCTGCGCGTTTCCAGCGCCCGCACCAGCAGCACGTTCAGAAACACGCCGCCGGCAACGCACAAGGAATCGGCCCCGGTTTGTGCCTGGAAGCGGTGGGCCACTTCCAGAACGGTCTCTTCGAGCCACGATTGCGCGCTCCGTGCCAGCGTGGAACACACCTCTGGATCTTCCCGGAACTTCTGCGGATGAATCTTGAGCTCGCGGTAAAACTGCGGCGAAAAAGTCCCTCGCTCGTCGGCTCCCGCCGCGAAATACCGCCGATCCAGCACCGGCAAGCCGTGCGCATCTCTCCGGAACACTCGGCGGAATACCGGCAAATACTCGGGTTGGCCGTGCTTGCCGAGCCATTGCACCTTGTGCTCGTCGCGATGGGGACGCAAGCCCAGCAATGCGGTGATGCGGGAATAGAACCAGCCCAACGCATCCGGGAAGTGCATCGGCCGCAACGCGCGAATCTCGTCGCCTTCCCCGAGAAATACCTGGCCGCAACGCGAACCCGCTCCGCTGTCCAACGTAAGCGTCAGCGCCCGATCGTAATCCGAAGTGTAGTAAGCGCTCGCGGCATGGCACAGATGGTGCTCGAACTGGCGGAACTTCACTCCGCTGCTGAGATGCTGGCGAAATTGCCGGATGGAAGTAGCCTTACGCGCGTCTCGTGCCGATTTGCGCCCCCGTTTGGCGGAAAATCGTGAGCCCATCCCGGACTCTCGCAGCCGCGCTTCCTGCGCCGTATCCGCCAGCACCGCCACGGTCAGATCGGAAACCTTCGCGCCTTGCTGTTCCAGGCAGCGCATCATCGCCGTTCGCGGGATGCTTTCCGCCCCGTGCGACCGGTTTACTTTTTCTTCCTCGATCGCTCCCAGAAGGGAATGATCATCCAGCAACGCGACGCCGGAATTCTGGTCGAGGCTGGCGACTCCCAGGACGAGCATGGCCAAAGCTTCTCACGCGACCCGCAATGGCTCCACTGGAATTGCGCATGGCGTTTCCGCTTGTGCATGCGCCTGTCCGGACGGCCCCGCCCATACTCTCGCCGTCACCATTTCGTTTGCCGGCCACTTCCCCGCCAGCCGCACCTGCAGGTAGTTGCCGGAAAGCGCCGGCGTCCAATCACAATCTCGCAGGGCGTTCTTGGGGTGCTGCAAAGTAAGGATGCGAAGCTGCCGCCCGCTTTGCTCTGCCAGAAAACGCGCATTTTTCTTTTCCCCCAGCGCCCGCACTTCGCGTGCCCTTCGCTGGATGACCGCAGGTGCCACTTCCCCGCCCAGCGTCGCCGCGTGCGTTCCCGGCCTCTTGGAAAATGAGAATACATGTAGGTACGTTAGCGGCAGGCGCCGCAGAAAAGCGAGCGTCGCGCCGTGCTCTTCTTCTGTCTCCCCGGGAAATCCCGCAATCACGTCGGCGCCAATGGCGGCGTCCGGCATCTGCGCCCGGATCAACTCCACCCGTCGCTCGTAATGCTCCGCACGATACCATCGGCGCATTCCCGCAAGGATTCGGTCGCAGCCGGACTGCAACGGCATGTGAAAATGCCTTGCGATTCGTTCGTTCGAACGGAACAACCTCACCAGATCCTCGGTGACGTCCAGCGGCTCGATGGAACTGATTCGCAGCCGTTCCACCTCAGTCTCATCCAGGATTCGCCTGAGTAGCGGCCCCAATTCTGCGCGCGGCGACAGGTCCCGGCCGTACGTGCCCAGGTTGATCCCGCTCAGCACGATTTCGCGCCGCCCGCTTTCGCTCAGCCGTCGCACCTCTTTGACTACCTCCTCCGGCGGCAGGCTTCGGCTTCTCCCCCGCACGAACGGAATCACGCAATACGAGCAGCGGCTGTCGCAGCCATCCTGAATCTTCAGCACCGGCCGCGTATGGTGCCCTTCCCCGCCCACCACGGTTGCAGGCAGAAACGTCCTTTGTTGCAGGATATCGCCGCTCAAAATCTTCGCTGGTCCCTGCTCCAGCGACAGGACCCCACTATCCCCTTGCGGCGCGGTACCGATCGCTGCAGCCGGCACAAAATTCTGCTCCGCTGCCTGTTTGTTTCCGAATTCTTCCAATAGCAGCGGAATCTGCGGTTTGTGCGAGTTTCCAACCACCCAGGCCACTCCCGGCAGCGCCGCTAGCTCTTCGGGTGCTCGCTGCGCGTAACACCCGGTTACCAGGAACCGTACACCCGGATTCCTTTTTCGGATTTGCCGTATCGCGTCGCGAGCCTGTGCATCTGCCGCCGCGGTTACCGTGCACGTATTGACCACCACGATGTCGGCGCTCGTCGCTTCCTCCGCGACGCTACAACCCCGCGCGCGAAGTTGCGCCTCCAGTGCCGCTCCATCCGCCTGGGTAGCCCGGCAACCGAATTGTTCGATGAAAAATGTAGTCATCACGCCAGCCCGCAAACGCAGTTTCGGGGCTCTTCATCATAGCCGTTGGAAGCCCTTCGAAGAAGGAGGAGTCTAGAAAGCGCGGTAATCGCAAATAAGACCGCGGGGAAAGGAGGGTTCTCGGCTTATGGCTGCGCCATGCGCCGTTGGAAGGTCAGCAGGATCAGGTCCGCGCGACGGCGTACCCCAAATTTGCTTAGCAGGTTCGAAACGTGAAACTTCACCGTGCGTTCGGCGATATTCAGCTTGCTGGCGATTTCCTTGTTGGACAAATTCTCCAGCAGCGAATCCAGCACTTCCTGTTCGCGGCGGCTCAAATTGGTGACTGCGTCGGTCTTCAGCCGCCGGCCCTGCCCGTTCAGGATCGAATCCACGAACCCGGACAATACCGAACGCGGTACCCAGAAACCGCCTGCCGCCACCAGCGGCAACGCCCGGATTAACTGGTCGCGCGCCTCCACATAAGTCAGCAATCCCTTTACGCCCAGTCGCAGCAGCGAAAAGCTGTTGGCATCCGTGTGCTGCTCACCCACCACGATCAGCCGCGATTCCGGAAAGCGTTCCAGCAGGTTCGCCAGCAGCGCCCCGGTTGCGGGTCGCGCGGCGTGCGCATCCACCACGTAAACCTGAGCCGGCGGCGGATCTACGTTCCGCAAATCCGGCGCCAGCGTGGATTCCAGATGCTTGACGCTCACCTTGAATTGCGGTTTCGCCAATAGCCGCTCGAACTCGCTCAGCACCAATGGGTGCGGCGAGAGCACGCAGACGGATAATTTTGTGCTGGTTCTTTTCGTAGCCACCGTTTAACCAGCCTATTGAAAACTGTCCACTCGGGCAAGGCCGAATCCGGCATCTGTACTCGAATTGTTACTGACAATTACACATCTTCCGCAAACCGCCTCAACCCCCCGAAATATGCCGTTCAGGGCACCCTGGTGTCGCTTCGCTGTAACTCATTTAGCTCTTGGCGCAAACCCGCGTAAAATAGTCTTGGATAAGAGTCTCTGCCTGGCTCGGTTCACGCTGGTATTTGGGACCCTTATCTTCACTGGTCATGCGAAATCTCATCGAATCCGCCAAGACCCTGCGCGCCCTCCTCGCCGAGCGCATTCTCGTCCTCGATGGGGCCATGGGCACCATGCTTCAGCAGGCTAACCTGACCGCCCAAGAATTCGGCGGACCCGCCCTCGAAGGCTGCAACGAAAATCTCGTCCGCACCCGGCCGGACGTCGTCTTCGACGTCCATCGCAAATACCTTGAAGCCGGGGCCGACATCATTGAAACCGACACCTTCGGCGGCACACCCTTTGTACTGGGCGAATACGGTCTCTCCGCCGACGCCCTCGATCTGAACCGCCGCGCCGCCGAACTTGCTCGCCAGGCTGCTGATGCCGCCAGCACGCCGGCTAAACCCCGTTTCGTCGGTGGCTCCATTGGGCCCACCACCAAAGCCATCACCGTCACCGGCGGTATCACTTTTCCCGATCTCCAGCGGGCCTTTTACCTCCAGGCGAAAGGCTTGATCGAAGGTGGCTCCGATCTCCTCCTGGTGGAAACCTGCCAGGACACCCGCAATATCAAAGCCGCCCTGCTCGCCATCCGCCAACTCTCCACTGAAATCGGCCAGCAGGTCCCCTTCATCATCTCCGTCACCATTGAAGCCATGGGCTCCATGCTCGCCGGACAAACCATCGAAGCCATGTGGGCTTCCCTGCGCCACGCCAAGCCCCTGGCCTTTGGCATGAACTGCGCCACCGGCCCAGAGTTCATGACCGACCACATTCGCACTCTAAGCCAGCTTTCCAGCGAATTCGTTTCCTGCTATCCCAACGCCGGGCTGCCCGACGAAGAAGGTAAGTACCTCGAGACCCCGACGTCATTGGCGGCGCAACTGGAAAAGTTCGTCGATCACGGTTGGCTCAACCTAGTGGGCGGTTGCTGCGGCACCACCGAACACCACATCCGCGCCATCGCGCAAATGGTTGAGGGCAAACAGCCTAGGCAACGCCCCGCCGAATCCCATCGCGTGGTCTATTCCGGAATTGATGCGATTGAGGCCGAGGACAGCACCCGCCCCTTGCTTGTCGGCGAGCGCACCAACGTGATTGGCTCTCGCCTGTTCAAAAACCTCGTCGCACAGGAAAAGTGGGAGGAAGCCACCGAAATTGCCCGCCGGCAAGTCCGCGGCGGCGCTCAGATCGTCGACGTCTGCCTGCAAAGCACCGAGCGCGACGAAAAAAAAGACATTCCCCTCTTCTACGAAAAACTCATCCGCAAGGTCAAATCCCCGGTGATGATTGACACCACCGATCCCACCGCTATCGCTCTCGCCCTCACTTACTGCCAGGGCAAAGCCATCATCAATTCCATCAATCTCGAGGATGGCGAGGAAAAATTCGAGAACGTCGTTCCCTTGGCTCGCGATTTTGGCGCCGCCGTCGTCGTCGGCTGCATTGACGAAGATCCTCAACAGGCGCAAGCCTTCACTCGCGAACGCAAGCTGGCCATCGCCCAGCGCAGCTACGAGCTTCTCACCGGAAAATATGGTCTGGCCTCCGAAGACATCATCTTCGATCCTCTGGTTTTTCCCTGCGCCACCGGCGATGAAAACTATATTGGGGGCGCCGTCGAAACTGTCGAAGGCATCCGCCTCATCAAGCAGGCTCTCCCGGAGGTCCGCACCATTCTCGGCATTTCCAACGTTTCCTTCGGTCTCCCCGCCGGCGCCCGGGAAGTCGTCAATTCTGTCTTCCTCTACTACTGCACCAAAGCCGGCCTGGACCTCGCCATCGTCAACGCCGAAAAGCTCGAGCGCTTCGCTTCCATTTCGGAACACGAACGCCGCCTGGCGGAGAATCTCCTTTTCTCCCATCCTCCCAAGGATGTCCCCGCCGGTCATTCGCAGGCTGCTCTCTTCTCTAATGTCCCGGCGGACTGGCGCCAGCAGGCCAAGGAACAGCGCGCCGCCGTCAATCAATTTCACATCGCCGCCATCACCGATCACTTTCGCACCGCCAAGAAAAAGGAAAAGTCAGCTGCCGCCAGCCTGCCCATCAACGAGCGCATCGCTAATTACATCATCGAAGGCACCCGCGACGGCTTGATCGCCGACCTCGATCGCAAGCGCGCCGAAGGTATGGCCCCACTGGACATCGTCAATGGCCCGCTCATGGCCGGCATGGCCGAAGTCGGCCGCCTCTTCAACGCCAACGAGCTCATCGTCGCCGAAGTCCTCCAATCCGCCGAAGCCATGAAGGCCGCCGTCAGCCACCTCGAGCAGTTCATGGAAAAGGCCGATACCGCTAAGCGCGGCCGCGTCGTGCTGGCCACCGTTAAAGGCGACGTACACGACATCGGCAAGAACCTCGTCGAAATCATCCTCAAGAACAACGGCTATGATGTCGTCAACCTCGGCATCAAAGTGCCTCCGGATGAATTGATCCGCGCTTACCAGCAGCACCATCCCGATGCCATCGGGCTTTCCGGCTTGCTCGTCAAGAGCGCCCAGCAAATGGTCATCACCGCCAGCGACTTGCGCGAGGCGGGCATTTCTATTCCGCTGCTCGTGGGGGGGGCCGCGCTTTCCGCCAAGTTCACCGAACAGAAAATCGCTCCCAGCTACGGCCAGGCCGTCTGTTACGCCAAGGACGCCATGACCGGCTTGCGCCTTATGAACGAGTTGATGGATCCCGCCACCCACGACTCGGTCGTTCGCGAGCACACCTCCACAGGAAACGGCTTCAACGTTTCCACCACCGTACGCGTCGCGGAATTGCCTTCCGTTGCCCCTTCCCCCAAAGTGCGCATCGATCTTCCCATCCCGCCTGTCCCTCATCTCGACCGCAAAGTCCGTCTGGTCCCCGACCTCCGCGAAGTATGGAATTATGTCAATCCCTTCATGCTCTTCGGCCGCCACCTCGGTTACCGCGGCAATTTCGAACAGCATCTCGCCCAGCGCGACCCCAAAGCCCTGGAACTCTTCGATGGCATGGAAGAAATCAAGCGCGAAGCCGCCGAATTCATGAAAGTCCGCGCCGTTTGGCAATTCTTCGAAGCCGAGCCCCATGGCAATGAGCTGCGTCTCTTCGCGCCCGGTGCTTCGGAACCGCTCCACACTTTCCGTTTCCCCCGTCAGCGTGCCGGCGACCTTCTTTGCCTCAGCGATTTCGTTTTGCCCCCGCGCTCGGGGGCGCGAGACCATCTCGCCTTATTCGTCGTTACCGCCGGCGAAGGTATTCGCCTGCGCTCGGAAAAGGCCAAAGCCGACGGCTACTATTTCAAATCCCACGGTTTGCAGGCGTTGGCCATTGAGTCCGCTGAAGCCTGCGCCGAATGGCTCCATCGCCGTATTCGCGAAGACTGGGGCTTCCCGGACCCGCCTGAACTCACCATGGCCCAGCGCTTCACCTCCCGCTATCGCGGCAAGCGCTACAGCTTCGGTTATCCGGCTTGCCCGGACCTGGAAGATCAGGCCGCCCTGTGGAAGCTCCTCAATCCCGACGAAATCGGTGTGCAACTCACCGAGGGCATGATGATGGATCCCGAAGCCAGCGTAAGCGCGCTGGTCTTTCAGCATCCGGACTGCAAGTATTTTTCTGTGGGAGAGACTACCGAAAGCGCCGAATAGCTTCGGCTCGGCCCGCGCTTCTTACCGCCGCGCCGCCGTGCGGTTCTGCTTCAACGCGGAAATCAAAACATCGAACGTCGATTTCGTCCACGTGCCGCCGCCTGCCGACGGGATACTCACGATACGCTCTTCTTCGTCCGGTTCGGCCACCGCGGTCGTAGTGGCGGGTGACGGGGCCTGCATCGTCTGTGGCATGGGCATCGCGCTCTCGCTCGACACTTCCGCCAGCGCCGCCGCCGTCGCGGGGGTCCACGCCGGAGTAGGCGTGGTAATTGAAGCTGCCGGAGCCATCACTGGCTTGCGTTCCGCTCGGCTCGTTACCGTAACCGGCTCGGCCATCACTGGCGTGAGCAGGTCTGCGGGCGGCTTCAGGACGCTCAGCACTTCTGCCGATGCCTGGTCCACGATCGCATTGTCGATGTGCTTCTGCTTCTTTTCGAAACCTGCCGTTAAACATGCATCGCAAAGCAAATTGATCAGCCTGGGTACGCCCCCGGCCAGTGCGTGGATCTTCTCCACCGCTCCGGTAGTGAATGGTCCCGCGCCGCTCAAACCCGCTGCGTGCAGCCGTTCCGCCACGTACGCCCGCGCTTCCGGCAGCGTTAGCGGACGAAGCAAGCAAGTATTCGCAATGCGTTGCTGCAATGCTTGCAGTTCCGGCCGTTGCAGCACCGCAAATAGCTCGGGCTGACCGCACAGCACGATCTGCAGCAGTTTTTCTTGGTAGGTGTCCGTATTGCCCAGCAACCGGATCTCTTCCAGCAGCTCGACAGTCATCAGGTGCGCTTCATCAATGAGCAGAACTGCCGTTCCGCCCTGCTGTTGCGTCTGGAAAAGCATCTGGTGAAGCGCCGCCAGCCGCCTTGGCTTTGTCGTCGCCGTGCTCGGAATTTCGTATTCGTCCAGCACCGCTTCCAGCAGCTCGGACGGTGTCAGCGTCGGGTTGACCAGGAACGCGGAAACCAGCCGTCCTCGCCCTTCCGACTTTTCCGTCAGGATCTGCAGCGCGGTATGCAGGAGTGTAGTCTTACCAGTACCTACAGGCCCCGCCACCACGATAAAACCCTTTCGCTGCAGCACTCCCTGCAACAAAACTTTCAGCGCGGTCCGGTGCGGATCGGCTAGGTGCAGAAACCGCGGATCCGGTGTCAACCGAAATGGCTCTTCTTCCAGTTGGTAGAACGCTGTGTACATTTACCCGGTTACCCTCGATCCGATTCGCGAAACTAACAAGAATATTAGAATGCTTAGGTTAGCTCCAAAGCAAGTTCCTGACCATAGTACCAAAGCGTGGGACTTGCGTTTTTCTTGGAGAAACGTCGATTCTCGCCACCTAACGCCCCGCCGCACGGCATTTTGCGTCCTGTCTTTTTGGAAACATGGGAAAAATCTTTCACACGGACGCGCACACTTCCGTGGCGCGTTGCCTCAGTTACTTTGATGCTCGAGGGCTTGGTTTGGGTCTCCGTCGCCAGCGGCCCTCACTGGCCGGCAACGGTCTTCACCTTCAGAGCGGGGAACTCTGCGGCTGCCCCTCCGTTGGGCGGGGGCTTCGCCTTGGCCTTTGCGTCAATCCCGCGCCTTGAATCTTGTAGATCAAGGCTCGGTAACTGATGTTAAGAATTTGTGCGGTCTTGCGGCGGTTCCACTTGTTTTCCCGCAGTACCTTCAAAATCAGGTTGCTTTCCATCTCGCGTACCGCCTGTTTGGCAATGTGCTTCAGCGATACGCTTCCGTCCGCCGAGAGCTGCACCGGCGGCGCCGTCGGCCTCCGCATCGGCTCCGCCAGCGCTCCGTCCAGCGATCCTAATATCGCGTAGCGCGCCACCAGATTTTCCAGTTCCCGGATGTTCCCTCGCCATTCCCGGTGCTCGAACTCTTCCAGCACTTCGTCGGGAAAGGGCGGCGCGTTGCGCTCGAATCGCGCGTTCAATTGCTTCAGAAAATACTCTCCCAGCGCGGGGATATCTTCCCTCCGCTCTCGCAGCGGCGGCAGATTCAGGGTAATTACGTTAACGCGGTAAAACAGGTCTTGCCGGAATCGCCCTGCCTCGATTTCACCCGCAAGGTTGCGATTCGTCGCGCAGATCACTCGCGTCTTCACTTGCCGTTCCCGATTGTCGCCGATCCGGCTGTACTGTCCGTCCTGCAACAGTTGCAGGATCTTGGCCTGCAGGCTCAAGTCCAGGTCCGCAATCTCATCCAGGAACAGCGATCCGCCATCCGCTAATTCCACTTGCCCGGGTTTCGCCGCGTACGCATCCGTAAACGCGCCGCGCTCATGCCCGAACAATTCACTTTCCAGCAGCGGCCCCGGAATCGCCGCGCAATTCACCTTTATAAACGCTCCACTGGAAAAAATCGATCGCGAGTGAATGTACTGCGCCAGCAGCCCCTTGCCCGTCCCATTCTCGCCTTGAATCAATACCGGAAGGTCCGCCCGCAATATCTTCTCGACGGTTTGGCGTATCGGCTGCATGGCCTTCGACTGGCCAAAAATGATCTCTTCCGCAGGCAGGTTGCTGCCCGTCGGCACAAATTTTGCCTTCACCGCTTCTGAACCTGCCATGCCTGGAACTTTCCCCCGAAGACGCGATTACCCTCCTTACCACTGCACCCCGAGAACCAAAGACCCATCGCCGCCGGCTGGCGAACCTTCGCTTCTGCTTTATCGTCGTTTCCGTTTATACTTAGTGTTTTGTTATACTTACAAGAACGTACCGCATGACCTGGGTTGCCGTCGTTTCGAACCAATCCCTGGATCGGTGGTACTAGTCCCCACAAATGGATTGCCAACTGACAAACTATTGAAATTTACTTCCCAAAGGAGGGGGCTACAGGGTGGCCTTCCGCCCGTCGCGGTTGGCCCGTTTCGCTCGCTCTATCTACTGCGTTCGGCCGCTTTCGCCGCGGATGATGTCGTACCTTTCAATCACTGCCGCCACGCCCAGCCGCGCGCTGCCGTCTTCCATTCGCCGCTCTACCCGTACCACCTTGCCCAGCGCCCGCACGAAAACTTCGGATCCGTGCGTGATCTCCGCCGGCAACGTCAACGTGATGTCCAGCTCGGAGCCCGCTTCCAGGTCTTGCTCCAGCACAAAATAAAGTCCGCGCGTCGAGATATCCCGCGTCTTTCCCTTTTGCGAATCCGCCACGCGCTCTGCAGGGACGCGGATGATCACCGGCAGCGACAAATCATACCGTCGAGCATTCCGCCTTTCCGTCATTATGCCCATTCCTCCACAGTATCCACGGCCCCTTTGGCCGTGCCCCTTTCGGCGAGCTCCCGTGACTTTGTGGGACAGTGCAAAGTATCAACGAAACTGTGCGGGATTTGCTCAACTCCCCCTGCGCTACCCGCGCTTTCCCCAGCACAGCTGAAATCCGGTTCGCGTGACAATACCGGAAAGGTTCTCGGCGCGCTATCGAAAAATGGCACCCGCCACGCAGTTTGATGCAAAATAATAATACTGGTACCCGCTAGCGCCTCCCCGCCTGCCCTTTGGAACCCCCTAGAACAACGTTCTTGCTTCTTCCCCTACTCGGTTCGGACCGCGCCTACCGGGGTGCTCTCCTCGGCAACCGCCCCAGCCGCCTTTTCCTTGTCCGCCGCGGATTTTCGCGTTCGCGGTGTATCCAGGTTGAATTGCCGCATCTTGTACAACAGTGCCTTATAGCTGATGCCCAGCATCTTGGCGGCATCCTTCCGGCACCAGCGGGTCTTCTCCAGGGCGTCCGCGATTGCCTCCATCTCCGCCTCGTCTTTCAGCCCGCGCACCAGTGCCTTGAGTCCCTGCTCCCGCGGGATCGCCGGTTCCTGCCTTGGCGAAGTGCGCTGCCGCGCCGAAGACATTTCGATCAGCTCGCGCAAGCTGCCTTCGTCGTCTTCCAGGATCACGTACCGCTTCACGAAGTTTTCCAGCTCGCGCAGGTTTCCCGGCCACGGGTAATTCACCGCCGCATCCAAAAGATGCTTCGAGGGCGGCTGCAGGGGCTTTCCGAATTTCTCGCTGTACTTTTCCAGGAAGTGGCGGAACAACATGGGAATCTCCACCGCTCTCTCGCGTAACGGAGGCACCAGGATCGACAGCACATTCAACCGGTAGTACAAGTCCTCGCGGAATCGCCCTGATTTCATCGCTTCTTGCACGTCCACGTTCGTCGCCGCCAGCACCCGCACGTCTGTCTCGATGACGTGCCTTCCCCCCAGCCGCGAATATTGGTGATCCTGCAGCACATGCAACAGCTTCGCCTGTAGGTTCGTGCTCATTTCCGCTATTTCATCCAGGAAAATCGTGCCCTTGTTCGCCAACTCGAACTTGCCGGGCTTCGCGCGCACCGCCCCGGTAAACGCGCCCTGTTCGAACCCGAATAACTCCGATTCCAGCAGCTCCCCGGGCAACGCTGCGCAATTCACCTTGACGAACGCCTGGTTGCGCCGCTTCGACCTCAGGTGAATCATCCTCGCCACCACTTCTTTGCCGACGCCGCTTTCCCCGCAGATGAACACCGGCACGTCCACCGGTGCGATCTGCAGGATCTGCTGCCGGATGCGCACCATTTGCGGGCTGGCCGCCAGAAAGCTCAGGTCCTCGGTCACCTGGTCGCAGTAGTCCCGCAAAGCTTGGTTCTCCTGCTTCAATTCTTTCTTCTGCCGCGACTTCAGCATCGCCGCGTCCAACTCGCTCTTCTCGAAGGGCTTCGTCAGGTAGTCGTGCGCCCCCATCCGGATGGCATCCACCACCACGCCGACCTCGTTCGAGCAGCTCAGCATGATCACGTTCAGGCTGCGGTCCAGGTGCATCAGTTCCTTCAGCGTCTCGATTCCGTCCATGTCCGACATCAGCACGTCCAGGATGATCAGGTCCGGGCGTTCGCCTTTGCTCACCTTCTCAATCGCTTCTTTCCCGGAGCCTACCGCTTCGACCTCGAAGCCGTCCACTTCCAGCAGTGTTTGCAAATACTTGCGGATGCTTGGCTCGTCGTCCACCACCAGGATTTTCTCTTTCGCTACCATTACGCTCTCCCTATCTGCCCTGCTTCACGAGCCTCCGGGCTCTTCGCCCGTCCCTAATTTTGATCCATCGGCAACAGGAACGTGAACTTGCTGCCCGTTCCTTCCGCGTTTTCCACCCAAATCTTCCCGCGATGCGCCTGTACTAGCCGCTTGGCGATCGCCAGGCCCAGCCCCATCCCCGTTGTGTTACGGTCCACTCGCACGAAATCCTCAAAAATCTCCTGGTGATGTTCAGCCGCGATTCCTGGCCCGGTATCCGATACCGAAACCTCCACGCTGTTCGGTCTCGGCAGCCGGAACCTGCGCCGTTCCTGCACCGGCGACGCTTCCGCCACGCGCCGTTCCCAGAAGTGCGGCGCCGCTCGTAGCGTCACCCCTCCCCCTCCCGGCGTATGTTTCAGCGCGTTGTCCAGCAGGTTGGCCGCGGTCTGTTGCACTTTCTGGTAATCGAATCGGAAGTTCGGTATCGACGGATCGAAATGCGTTTCCAGCCGCACTCCCTTGCGCAGAAACGCTTCCGACCATCTCTTGGAAAGTTCATCCAGGCAATCCCGCAAATCGTTTTCCCGTAGTTGCAGCACCAGCTTGCCGCTTTCCAGCGCAGAATAGTTCAGGAACATCGACACCAGCCGTACCAGCCGCTCACAACTCTCCTTGGACTCTTCCAGGATGTCTCGCTGTTTGTCCGTCAAGCGCCCCAGTGAACTGGTCAGCAGCAGGTCGTAGTAGCCTTTGATGACCGCTAACGGCGTCTTCAGTTCATGTGCGGCCGACGCCAGAAACACCGTTTTTTGCCGGTTCACTTCCTGCAGTTTCAGGTACGCCGCCAGCAGGTTACGGTACGTAATCTCCCGCTCTTGCAGCAGCTCCTGCACGGTCATGTGCGTCGCGCCGCCCGGCGGATCGGACTCCGCCCCAGCGTCCTCCAGCCGCACCACCAGCCACTCCGTCTCCGGCATCCACCGCAGGTGTACCCGTGACTTCTGGCCGTTCCACGTTACTTCCCGCTCCCACTTGCGTTCACCGTTATCGATCTCGCTGACGACGCCCTTCGCTTCCTCGTGCAAGACGTCTTCGAACAAATTTGCTTCGCTGGCCTCCGCCACTCCCGTGCCCGCCAGCCACTGCTGCGCCTGTTCGCTTGAAGCCAGAATCTTGCCGCTCCGCTCGGAAATCCACATCCGGCCATTGGCGGCATCCAAAATGCTCCCCAGCAACTCCGCAGAGAATCCCGGCGTTTCGCCTCGCTGTCCCACACTCGGCGACATAATGTCTACACGATTCACTATCGAAAACCCCGCTTGTTCCAGTGACTTACGTACAATGTGGGAAAATTTTTTCCCTTGCGTTCGTTTGCATCCTCCCAAAGGGTCTTCGCCCTGTCAATGGGAAAAGCGCTCCATTTGCACATTTGCGGAATCGCATTGGCGTTCCTGAAACTTCCCCTGCCCTTGCTACCCATTCCCACTTTTCCCACTCTGCTAACTGCTTGTTTTAATGATGTTTAAATCGCTTTAGCCCTTCCGATCTCTGGCATCCAATCTGCACTGGACCGTACTAGTTCACAGGTACTACGGGCCAATGGTGAAAACACAAGTGTCCAGGGAAACCTACTCGTTAGATCAAGGGGAGCGGCGTCGCTCTGCTCGCATCCGCCTTCAGGTGCCGGTCTTCCTTCGCGGCACCGACGCTTCGGGTATGGAGTTCATCGAACTCACAAAAACTCTCAATATTGGCGCTTCTGGCGCTTGTCTCGCCTCCACCCATACCGTCCCTGCTGATCAGCTCGTTCATCTCACCATTCCTGCTCCCTCCCCCACTTCCTCCAGCCTCGTCCCCAATGAGACCCCTCCCATTGCGGCTCGCATTCTTCGCCAGGATGTTCTCGGCGACATGCGCCTCCTCGCGCTGGAGTTTCTGAAGCCTCTTGAGTAATTTACTGCCGTTTCCTGCCGCTCTAGGGTCACAAGGGGTCAATTTGTTACCACTGTTCAGGTCTTTTGCCTTTCATCCCGACCACCGGAATAAGAAATTATCTTACCTATTTTCAACAAGTTAATCTTATTTCAGCCCTCGCCTAGTTTCCTCTCCCCTCAATTACGGATGGACTCCGACTTGCTCCCAGTGTTAAGAGAAGTGTCCACATCTTCCTCCCCAACCCGCGGGGACAGGCAGAGATTAGGTGTAAAGCTAGAATGCCCAGCCCTGGCGGTGGTACGCCCTCCCGCTTGCCCGTCGAGGATTCCTACCTCGAGCTGCTCGCGGATACCCTCGAGAACTTGGACCTCCCGGCACGGGGCCAGTTCCTCCAGCGCTATCTCCTGACCATTACCCACCTCGATTTATCCGAGGCACAGTGCATTGAACTGTGGGACACCATGCTCGTCCGCCGCCGCGAGCTCAGCTCCTCCCTCGGCCGTCAGGTCGCTCTCAAGACCGCGCTCATGGATGTGTTGAGTGCCGCGAATCTGTTTCGCGTACCCATCATCATCGAGTACGACGAGCTCAAAGCTCTGCAGTTGAATGCCGTCACCGATCCGCTCACCGGCCTGTACAACCGCCGCCTTTTCGACGAGACCCTTGAGAAAGAACTCAACCGCGGTCGCCGTTACGCCACCCCTCTTGGCCTCGTCATTCTCGATCTGCACCGCTTCAAGGAAGTCAACGATCGCTACGGTCATCCTCGTGGTGACGAAGTTCTCCGCGCTGCTGCTACCACCTTGCGTAAAGCTTTGCGCACCTCAGACTCCGCGTTCCGTATTGGCGGAGACGAATTTGCCTTGCTCTTGCCGCAAACGGATGCCGAACAAGCTGTCGGTCTCAGCCGCCGCGTCGAAACCGTCTTCGCCGAAACTCTGCAATCGCTCCAGCTCAGCATAAGCGTCAGCATGGATCATGGCGTCGCCACCTACCCTCTGGACGGCGAACAATCCGACCAGCTCATCCGCGTCGCCGACGAGCGTCTCTACCGCCTCAAGCACGCCAATCATCGCATTCCCACCGGTACTTCTCCCCGCCCCGAGCCGGCGGCTCCCTCTCCAGTCCCTCCTCCTGCACCGGCCGCTGCTTCTGCACCACCCTCCGCGGCACCTGCTGGCCCCGAACGGCCTTCTCCTCCTCCTCCTCCCATCTCCATTGAAACCAAGCGCTCTCCCGAGCGTGTCGATTCCCCCATCTCTTCGGCCGCCTCTGCTGGCGCCGCAAATATTTCCGCGCGCCCTTCGGAAATCAGTTCAGCTCCTCCTGCCACGCCTTCTTTCACCGTTCCGCGCAAAGCCGAACGCGTCTCCATGCAGGGCACCAATGCCTATGCCATCCTTGGCGAACAGAACGCCCGTCGCGCTCGCGTCCTTGACCTCGGCTTCGGCGGCGTAGCTATTGAACTCGATTCTTCCGAGCAGCTCCCGGAAAGCATTCTCGCCGTTCTGCATGTGCCCATTCTTCCGCCCGTCCGCGTCAGCCTCAAGCCCGTTTGGACTCTCCGCACCAAGCAGGGCGGCACCCGCATCGGCTGCGCCTTCGTTTCCTGATCGCTGCCTCTTCTCAATAATTTCTTCAATCGCTGCTAGAATTCTCCGCGCAGATCCGTGGAGGTGCGCCGATGACCGAACCCACAGCGAGCCGCCCTTTCTGGCCGGACGCTCTGGCAAATCCCGCCGATGCCACCACCGGACTCAAGTCCTGGGCCTGGGCCGCCGAGCGCCTCGAAAAATCCCACAACTACTGGATCGCCACTTCCCGCCCGGACCGCCGCCCTCACCTGATGGTCGTTTGGGGAATTTGGTGGGAGAACGCCTTCTGGTTCAGCACTGGGCCTCGCACCCGCAAAGCGAAAAACATCTTGGCTCACCCACATTGCACCATTGGCACCGAAAAAGCCGACGAAGCCGTAATCCTCGAAGGCCAAGCGCAAGAAATCACAGACCCCGCCCTCTGGAAGCAGTTTGCCTCCCCCTACGATCGCAAATACGGCGGTGAGGTCTTGCCCCTCCTCGAATCTTCCGGCGGCAGCGTCTTCCGCGTCATCCCTCACACCGTCTTCGGCCAGGACGAACACGCCGCCGACTTTATCCAGTCCGCTACCCGCTGGCGCTTTTGACTCCTCTCCATCGGCTCTGCCGGTCCTGCGGGACGTCCGCCGGCGCTCCCTTCCTGCCGCATTTGTAAGCTCTGCCCTCTTCGCGTACAATGGGGGTTTCCGCGCGGCCTAGCGACGCGGCTGTGCACTCCGGCAATACCGGGCAGCCGTGCAGACCGGCCGCGACAGATTGGAGCCTCATGAAATCCGGTATTCATCCCGACTATCATCCCGTCACCGTTCACTGCGCCTGCGGCAACACCTTCCCAACCCGCTCCACCGTAAAAGGTGACATGTTGCGCGTCGAAATCTGCTCCAACTGCCATCCTTTCTTCACCGGCAAGCAGAAACTCATCGACACCGCCGGCCGCGTCGAACGTTTCACCAAAAAATACGCCGACGCCGCTGCCAAAGTCGACGCCAGCAAAGCTGCCAAGAAGTAACTCAGCTTCCTTCATCAATTTACTCGAGACCCGCTGGCACTCCCGGCGGGTCTTTCTTTTCTCTTCCCTCTTCCGCGCACAATGTTTTCGCACACGATGTACAATGCGTTCATCGTGGCCTCCCAATCCCGCATGTTTGATGGCGCGCGTCCCGGCGAGCTCGTGGAAACCGCCCCTCCCCGCGTCACCTTGCGCAACTTCTTCGCTCATCCTTTCGATTCCGCCATCGCCGCTGCCCGCACCTGCTACGCTCCGCGCCTCATCGGTCCGGAAGAAATTACCGACAAGCAGCGCCTCAACATCGGCGCCGCCACCTTCTACAGCGGCCATCACACCGTCTATCAGCACGCCCATTTTGAATTTGGCCTGGAAAACATCAGCCGCCAGTTCGTCTGGTCTTTCCTCCACGCTCATCCCTTCTACAATTCCGAGCAACAGAGCCAGCGCTACGTGCGCATGGAAAGGGCCCAGGCCTATATTCCTCCCGAGGATCTCTACTTCAATCCCGGCAGTCGCGAAATCTACGAGCAGGCCATTGCCGGCTCCTGGAACTATTACCGCGAGCTCTCCGCGCTCCTGATCACCGACGCGCGCTCCATCCTCTCCGACATCTGGCACATCGGCCCCATGTCTCACCCCAGGCGCGTTCAGAAAATCGAGCGCTCCGCGGAAAAGCGCGCCATCGAAATCGCCCGCTACGTCCTGCCTCTCGCCGCTTTTACCACCATGGTGCACACCGTTTCCGGCATCGTCCTGCATCGCCTCTGGCGCATGAGCGCCGTTTCGGACACGCCCAGCGAGGCACGCGCCGTCATCGGCGCCATGGTCGCCCAGGTTCGTGCCATCGACCCCGAATTTTTCGATCGCTTCGGCACCCAGCCGCTCGAAGAAATGCCCGAGTGGGCCACCCACACCGCCGCCCAGTCATTCCCGCCTGTGCTGCAATCCACTTCCCCCGGCGAAGCTTTCGCCCAGGAATTCGATGCCAGGCTCGCTGGACGTACCTCCCGCCTCATCGACTATTCTCCCACCGCCCCGCGCATCGCCGCCGAAGCCTACCGCGCCGTCGTCGGCCTCACCGAATCGCAATGCTCGGATGCCGAAGCCATCGACCGCCTCCTCAATCCTTCGCGGAATCTTTATCGCCTGGAAACTCTCAATGTCGGCGTCCACGCGCCGATGATGCGCGCTCTCCAGCACGCCAATTACACCTTCGCAAAAAAAATCAGTCACACCGCCGACAGCCAGGATCAGCGTCACCGCATGGTCGCCGGCTCTCGCCCTCTGCTCACTCTCGCCGACACCCGCGAGCCCGACTACATCACTCCCATGCTCCTCGACAAAAACCCTCGTGCCCGCCAAGTCTATCAACGCGCCATGCACGACGCCTGGACCGCCAAAAATCAACTCATCGACCGCGGCGTCCCCGCGGAAATCGCTCTCTACGTTCTCCCGAACGCCAAATCCATTCGTCTCGTCGAGTCCGGTTCCCTCCTCCACCTCCTTCACAAATGGACCATGCGCACCTGCTTCAACGCCCAGGAGGAAATCTACCGCGCCTCGCTCGACGAGGTCGCCCAGCTTCGCGATGCCCATCCGCAATTCGCTCGTTTCATCGGCCCGCCCTGCCATCTTCGCGCCGGCGTTACTACCCCCATCTGCACCGAAGGTTCCCACTTCTGCGGCGTGAAAGTTTGGCTCGACTTCCCCAACGTCGAACGCCTCATCTGACTCTTTGGCTGCCGGCAACCACCACGTACAATTCGTCCCCGCGACCCCGGCTCCCTTGTAAACTATTCCTGTTCGCCCTTCGTCCCCGGGAAAGGGTCTCCATGATTTCCCACTCCGCCCGTGCCGCCTTCTCGCTCCTGGCCGCCGCGCTCCTTCTCGCTTCTCCCGCGCTTCCTTACGACACCGATCTCACTTCCGAAGCCCTTCGCGATGCCTATTTCCTTGGTCAACGCGCCGATGAAAAAACCTCTAAATTTTTCGACGCCTACACCCGGCATCTTCCCATCGCCAAATCTGGCCCGTACATCTCGCAAATCACCCTGCTCACTCCCTACGCTCTCGTCGTTGATTCTTCCCGCCAGAAAACCCAGGGCTACAGCGCTCAGCAAGCCTCCGAGGAATACCACCAGCGTGGCGACACCCTCCGCGTATACGTCCGCATCGAGTTCACCGCCACCTACACCTATCTCCAGGCGACACAATCCGCTCAACGCGTCGCCTCCGAACAGAACCTCGCTTTTCAACTGGAAGAATTCTGGCGTGATTTTGGCTACGTTCTCTCGCAGCAAGAATCGCCCCGCGGCGATTCCGCATCGGGAACCAATTCTGACCAGCGCGACGCGCGCGACGACTCCAACAACCTGGACTCCGGCACGCCTCGCCACACCATCGTCGCCCGCTATGCCGATGCCAGCGCCATCTACGGCAACGGCGAAAACGGCGGCGGCCTAAGCGGCGCGGTCGTCTCCCTGGACTACGACGCCGCCGACGTCTCCTCCGCCCCCGCCACCTTCGAAGTCATCACTCCCGCCGACGACCACATCTCCGTCTCCTTCGACCTCTCCAAACTCCGCTAAACCGCCGTTCCACCGGCCGTTGGTCGCACAGCCAATGCTCCCGTCTTCCCTACGGCGAGCGGATGATTAGCGGTCTAGAGCTGGAGGCAACGCAATTGGTGCCGGGCAGTACAGCAAGCCAGGATTCGTCTTCTATCTTTTCGTGAGTACAACATGCGTCGCCTGCTCCGTGGCCTGGTGCTCCGTCAAAGAAAATCCTAACGCGGCCAAGTCAATGCCGCTTAGAAGTGCCTCACCTTGACCGAGGGCAACAGGTGAAAATGCCAATTGCAGGGAGTCGATCAACCCAGCCTGCAGATACTGCCGCACCGTGGAGACGCCGCCTCCAATCTTGACGTCCTTGTCACGCGCTGCTTGTTTCGCGAGCCTCAGCGCCTCTTCGATTCCGCCGCTGACAAAGTAGAAGGTCGTCCCGCCTTCCATCACGAGGGGTTCTCGCTCGTAGTGCGTCAGAACGAAGGTCGGCGCATGGTATGGCGGATTGGGACCCCACCATCCCTTCCAAGAGTCGTCCTGCCATGGGCCGCGGACCGGACCAAACATGTTGCGGCCAAGGATGAAGGCGCCAAAGTTTTCCATCGTGCGAACGCGTCGTCCACATCGATAGATCCGCCTTCCTTCCCCTGCATGGCGCGGAATGTTCTGGTAGGAAAGAACCACTGAAAAAGCTCTGGACCGCGCTTGCCCAGCGGATCGTCCAGGCTCTGTTCTATCCCTGCGCTAAAACCGTCCAGCGAAATACTAAATCCCGCGACACGAACCTTTGACATGGTTGCTCCTCGCTCTCGAAATTCCCTGATTCCCCGCATTTACCGGCCATCTATCCATTCTGCCCCTTGACCACTAGGTTATCCCGGTGTATAATGGCTTCGTTCACAACTGTCCCTCTTCGCGGAATTCTCTGCTTCCGGATATCGCTACCGTTGAATCTAAGTTAACCCCCGTACCGCGCTAACTTCCTTAAAATGAACACTTGTGCAGGTGTATCAAAACAAGGCACTTTAACCGCCTTTAGAATGAACACTTACAACAAATCGTGGGGATCTGATCGACGTGGGTTTCCGCTTCCCTTAGCCTATGATCGCCACCGCAGCGTCACCGGCCCCGCCATTGGGTGCGCCATCTCCGCTCCCGTTCGTCGCGACTCCACCAGGTTCGCCTTCAGTGCGAAATACCACTTCGCTGGCCGGTCCGCGTCGTCGATCAGCATCAGGTGTGGGCTGTGCTTCAGTCCTTCGGACTGCTGGATCATCGTCTCCTGGTCCTGCCGCAGAAACGTCTTCCCGAACATGCGAAACACCGGCACTGGCAGGAAAAACAGATTCCACGCCGCCACGAAATCGATCCGGCACAGGTCCCGCCGCACCGG
Source organism: uncultured Acidobacteriota bacterium (assembly GCA_963819745.1). Classification (GTDB taxonomy): domain Bacteria; phylum Acidobacteriota; class Terriglobia; order Acidiferrales; family UBA7541; genus Acidiferrum. Next base: position 439,973 of record CAWFXG010000009.1, read on the forward strand.
CGTCACCGTGGTCTCGCTCGAAAACCACAGTTTTCCGCTGTGAATCTCTTCCAGCCGCCGGTTCGGCAGCACGAAATCGATCGTCGTGGTCACCGCTTCGCCGGTCATTTTCCTCAGCACCTGGTACGGCAGGCTGTTCGAGCTGGGCGAGTGCTTGCTCATCCGGAAGCCCTGCGGAATCGGCTCAAACTGTTTCTGCTTTTCGTGAATGCTGCCGCGGCTCCGCCAGAACCACGACGAGTGCACAAACGGCCCGTGCGCCGGGTCCATCAGCCCAATGATTCCGTGATCGATGTGCGACGGCAAATCGCACGAAAGGTGGGTGATCTTGTACTTTTCGCTGAAAGTCGCCAGCTTCGGCGGTCCGGCCGCTTCTTCCGCCGATCGCGCGCCTCCCGCGATTTCCGCCGCGCGCCGTTCCCGCGAGCCCATGAACACCCACAGATACCCGTCCTGCTCCATGCACGGATAGTGTCCCGCGAAAACCCGCTCCACTTTCAGCTTGTCCTGGCTGGTCAGCGAAGGAATCTCCACGCACTGCCCGCTACACGCCTCGAACCGCCATCCGTGGTAGCTGCACTCCAGGGTTTTGCCGTCGAATCGTCCGTAGGAAAGCGGAATGCCGCGGTGCGGGCACGAATCGCGCATCGCGAACGCCTGACCTTGTGCGCTGCGCCCCAGCACCAGCGGCACTTCCAGCAGCATCGCCGTAGCCAGCCGCGTACCGGTAACTTCCGTGCTCCGCAGCGCCGGGTACCAGAAATCCCACAGGAATCCCGGGTCCTCTCGCTCCGTGGGCTCCTCGCGGGCAGCTCCGGTATTCGCCCGCGCTATGCTTTGTACCGCGTCGCTCATCGTGATTTTTCGTCTCTCCTGCGCTCGCAGCGGCATCGTAGTACACCGTCTTGTATCTCGGCAACCGCGTGCCGCATCTGATTGCGTGGCCGCGCATTCAGCGGTATTCTTGGTCGTAGAGATTTCGATGTACGCCGCCTTTTATTAGCTCGCCTATTTCGCGCTCCGCTTTGCGGAGCCGCTCTCCCGTTTTCACGCTGTCCCATTTCCATCTCTCTCCTTGAGGTTTGCGCCATGGCGGCAATGACGTTTACGGACAAATTGAATCAGCTCGGCGCTCGTTACGACGAGCTGACCCACCAGCTTTCGACGGCGGAGCTCGTCTCGGACTCTTCGCGCTTCCAGAAAGTCGCCAAGCAGCACGCCGAGCTCGAGCTGATCGTCGAAAAGCACCGCGAGTACAAGCAGATCGAGAAGGATCTTGCCGGCGCGCACCAGATGCTTCTCGAAGCGGAAGACGCGGAGATGAAGCAGATGGCTCACGACGAGGAAAAGCAGCTCGCCAGCGCGCAAGAACGACGTCGAGCGCGAGTTGAAGCTCCTCTTGCTGCCCAAGGATCCCAACGACGACAAGAGCGTCATCGTCGAAATCCGTGCCGGAACCGGTGGCGATGAAGCCGCGCTGTTCGCCGGCGAGCTTTTCCGCATGTACTCGCGCTACGCGGAAACCCAGGGCTGGAAGGTGGAAGTTCTCGAAAGCTCTCCTTCCTCGCTCGGCGGCATTAAGGAAATCGTTGCCGCCATCAACGGCAACAAGGTCTATTCCAAGCTGAAATACGAAAGCGGCGTGCATCGCGTCCAGCGCGTTCCCGCCACCGAAACACAGGGCCGTATCCACACTTCCGCCGCCACCGTGGCGGTGCTGCCGGAAGCCGACGACATCGACATCAAGATCGAAGCCAAAGATTTGCGCATCGATACGTTTTGCTCTTCCGGCCCCGGCGGTCAGTCCGTCAACACGACGTATTCCGCGGTGCGCATCACGCACCTTCCCAGCGGCCTGGTGGTTTCGCAGCAGGACGAGAAATCGCAGATCAAGAATCGCGCCAAGGCCATGCGCGTTTTGCGTACTCGCCTGTACGAAATGGAAATGGAGAAGCAGCAGAGCGCCATGGTCGCCGAGCGCCGCGGGCAGATCAAGACCGGCGATCGTTCCGAGAAGATTCGCACCTACAACTTTCCGCAGAATCGCGTCACCGATCACCGGATCGGCCTGACGCTTCACCAGTTGACGGACGTGATGGAAGGCAAGCTGGCGCCGCTGGTCGATGGCCTGGTGTCGCACTACGAATCCGAACGACTGCAACAGGAGCTCGCCGGAGCGTAAATTGTTTTCCGGCGGCTTCGCCTCGCTATCCGCATTCCAGGCGCGGCCGGAAATGTTCTCTTCAATGGAAATCCGCTAAGCACCATGGACGTTCGCACCGCACTGAAAGAAGGCATCGCACAGCTCCGCGCCGCCGTGTGCCGTCGTTTACGTTATCCGCGGAATTGCTGCTGCTTCACGTCACCGGGCGCGGCAAAACCTGGCTGTACTCTCACCCCGAGGAAATTTCCAGCCGCCGACGCCGCCCGATTTCTTGACTTTGTCGCCCGCCGCGCCTGCCGGCGAACCCACCCAATACATCACCGGCAAGCAGGAATTCTGGGGACTCGAGTTTTACGTCACGCCCAGACGTGCTGATTCCCCGCCCGGAAACCGAGCATGTCATCGAAGTGGCGCTGGATCGCCTTGCCGTCCGCGAAATTCGCGCCGGCCGGCCGCAGCAAAACCGACGGTGCGGGATTGCGCATCGCCGACATCGGCACCGGCTCCGGTTGCATCGTCGTGACTCTCGCCAAGGAACTTCCCGCCGCGCAATTCGTCGCGACGGACATTTCGCCGGCGGCTCTGGAAGTGGCCCGCCGAAACGCCGCGCGCCATGGCGTCGCGGACCGCATTCACTTTCTCGAATCAAATTTGTTGGAACGATAGCGGCGAGTGGCTGGCGGCCGGCAATCAAGCCACTCGAACCGGATTTGATCTGATCGCCAGCAATCCTCCGTATATCGGACGACGCGAAGCGCCCGCGCTGGCACGCGAGGTGCGTGAACACGAACCTGACAGTCGCACTTTTCGGCGGCGAAGAAGGTTACGAACTCTACGCCGGCCTCGTGGCGCCACGCCGTGGCCCAGCTTGGCGCCCGGCGGCATCCTCGTCCTCGAACTCGGTCACAACTCGCTCCCCGCCGTGCAGCCGCTGTTGGAATCCCCGGAGTGGACCCGCGTCGACGTCACCAACGATCTCGCAGGAATTCCTCGCGTCATCGCCGCCGAAGCGCCTGAACGCAATTTTCCGCTAACAACCTCCGTAGGCAACCTCCTCGAACAACCTCCGCACGATCCACACAGTTGGCACGATCGAAGTTCGGGCGTAGGCTACGCCCATGCCGGAGATGGCACGATTTCGGGCGATGCATGGAGCCGAGGAGCAGACGTTCCCGGCCGTACGCGTCGATTCTCCATGTGGATATGGACGCGTTTTTTGTTTCCGTGGAATTGCTGGAACGCCCGGAACTGCGCGGCAAAGCGGTCATCGTTGGCGGCGGGCCGAATCAGCGCGGGGTGGTGACCTCCGCGAGTTACGAGGCGCGCAAATTCGGCGTGCATTCGGCGATGCCGCTGCGCACGGCGGGCAAGCTGTGCCCGCACGCGATTTTCCTGGAAGGCCATCACCAGAAATATGGCGAATGGAGCGACCGCGTCGCCGGAGTGCTGGCGCAGTTTTCGCCCATCGTGGAAATGGTTTCGATCGACGAGGCCTATCTCGATCTTTCCGGGACGGAACGCCTGCACGGGCCGCCGCTCGCGGCTACGGACAAGCTGTTGCGCGCAATCACCGCGACGACCGGGCTGCCGTGCTCCGGAGGCCTGGCGACCACGCGCCTGGTCGCGAAAGTGGCTTCGGATCAGGCCAAGCCGCGCGGGCTGGTGTGGGTAGCGCCAGGCAGCGAAGCGCGATTTCTGGCCCCGCTGGCGGTGCGCAAAATTCCCGGCATCGGCGAAGTCACAGAACGGTCGTTGCGGGCGATGGGAATCGAGACGGTGGAACAACTGGCCGCGTATCCACAAGAGAAACTGGAAGGAATTTTCGGGCAGTGGGGCACGGCGCTGTATCGCAAGGCGCGCGGCGGCGATTCCTACGAATTCGTGGTTGATGCCGAGCCGAAATCGATTTCGCACAATCACACGTTCGGAGAAGACACCAACGATACCGCGGCGCTGAACGCGATGCTGAGCCACCTGTCGCAAAAGGCCTGCAAGCGCTTACGGGAGGCGGGCCTGGCGACGCGCACGCTGACGCTGACGATTCGCTACAAAGGCTTCGATACCTACACGCGATCCCGGACGCTGACGGAGCCGACACGGCTGGACGGTGACATTTTTGCGGTGTTCCAGAAGCTGTTCCGGGAACATCGGAATCACAAACGCAAGATCAGGCTGCTGGGCGTGAGCCTGGGCGGCCTGACGCACGGCGCGGAGCAGCTGGACCTGCTGCGCGCGGAGCAACGCGCCAAGCTGGAAAAACTGACACGGGCGGCCGACCAACTGCGGGACCGCTTTGGTTTCGGTTCGGTGCAGTTCGGAGGTTCGCTCCGCGGGCAACCCCTTGGACGGGACGACAAAGAAAGTTAAGCTGCCTGCCGCGCGTACAACAATGACTTATACTCTCCGGCGATGAGCGAACCCGCAGCACCCGCACCGCAAGTATCGACTCCCCCTCCGCAAGGGGTGCGCTTTCGCGCGCGCGATTTCTGGCAACGGGTGAGCGAAGGCCGCCAGATCGACGATTTGTGGTCGCAATTTGTAGCGGACGCGCGGTCCAGCTACGGTTTTTACGGCAAGGACGTGGATTGGGAAAAGATGAGAACGCTGCCGCACTGGCGGCGGCCTTTCCACGTGGCCAAGGGATTTTTCTGGGCGCTGCTGATGAAGATGTCCGCGGCGCGGCGGGTTCTGCTGTTGATCGGGTTGGTATTGCTGCTGTTCTCCAGCTCCAGGGTGCAACTGGCCAACAACGTTGTTCTGGATATCAAGTTGGATGCGGTGTCGGCGGCAATATTTCTGCTGCTCCTTTCGCTGGAGCTGGCGGACAAAGTAGTGATGAAGCGGGACCTGGAGATTGCCAGAGAGATTCAAAGCTGGCTGGTGCCGTCGCTCGCTCCGGAAGTTCCCAACGGGGACATCGCGTTTGCGACGCGGCCGCAGAATTCGGTTGCCGGAGATTACTACGACGCGTTCTATCCGACGGTAAGCGCCGCGGAAGGCGGAAAGCTGATGCTGGTGATTGCGGACGTCGCCGGGAAAAGCGTTCCGGCGGCGCTGTTGATGGCCACGCTGCAAGCGAGCCTGCGTACAGTGGCGGGGGAAGATGCTCCGCTCGCCGAGTTGACCGCGCGACTGAACCGGTATGCCTCCGCGCACAGCCTGGACGGCCGCCGATTCACCACGGCGGTAATAGGATTGTTCGAACCGGTTACGCGCGTGTTCGAATACGTGAATGCCGGACACAACGCGCCGATCCTGCGACGCACCAATGGAACGCTGGAAGAACTGGACGTAGGCGGGCTACCGCTGGGGATCGAGACTTCCGCGCAATACGAAACAGCGACGGTACGGCTGGAACCGGGTGACGTGTTGATCCTGTTCACCGACGGCGTGGTGGAAGCGTTTAACGAAAAGACCGAAGAATTCGGCAAGGAGCGATGGCAAGCGGCGATTCGCGCCCTGCCGGCGATTCCGGCGCGGGAGTCGCTGGACTTCCTGATGCAGCGGGTGGATACGTTCGTGGGGGCCACGCGGCAATCGGACGATATTACCTGCCTGGTTTTCCGCAGCATCTAATGCAAATGAGGCGTTAGGGGGCCTGGCCGGATGGCCGGGCGCAACCTGACAACCAAGAAAAGAGTTGCCATGAGTACGGGTGACGAGCTGACGCATAATTGTGCCTGCCAATGAAGCCCAGAGAACTGGCCAATTCGATTTGCGCAAAATTGAGGAGCAGTGGATACCAGGCCCTGCTGTGCGGCGGGTGCGTGCGAGACCTGCTGCTGAAACGCGAACCGAGCGATTACGATGTGACCACGGACGCCACCCCGCAAGAAGTGATGCGACTGTTTCCGGACAGCATCGCGGTAGGGGCGCAGTTCGGCGTGGTGCTGGTGCCGCACGAAGAATTGCGGGTGGAAGTGGCGACATTTCGGGCGGATCGCGGCTATTCCGACGGCCGCCATCCGGACGGGGTGGAGTACTCCAAGACGCCGGAGGAGGACGTCCAGCGGCGGGATTTTACGATCAATGCGCTGCTGATGCGGCCGGAGAACGAGGAAGTGCTGGACTTTGTGGGGGGCCGCGCCGATCTGCAGGCCAAGCTGATTCGAACGGTAGGGGACCCGGACCGGCGATTCGAGGAAGACAAACTCCGGCTGATGCGCGCGGTGCGATTCGCGGCACGTTTTGATTTCCAGATCGAGCCGGAGACGTTGTCGGCGATCCGCCGGCACGCTCGGGAAGTGACGCAAGTCTCGTCGGAACGACTGCGGGATGAGCTGAGCAAGATGTTGACGGAGGGGGCAGCGCGAAGAGCTTTCGAACTGCTGGAGGAGACAGGTCTGCTGCAGGCGTTACTGCCGGAAGTGGCGGCGATGCGAGGAGTGGAGCAGCCGCCGCAATATCATCCCGAGGGCGACGTGTGGATTCACACGCGGAAGATGATCGAGTCGCTTCCGCCAGGATGCCCGGCGACGCTGGCCTGGGGCGTGCTGTTGCACGACGTGGGCAAGCCTCCGACGTTCCGGTCGATCGTGGAAACCGGAGACCGTATCCGCTTCGACGGGCATGTGGACGTGGGCGTGAAGATGGCTGAGGAGCTGTGCCGGCGATTTCATTTTTCCAATGAAGATGCCGGGCAAATCCTGGCGCTGATCGCGAATCACATGAAGTTCAAAGACGTGCGACTAATGCGAACTTCGACGTTGAAACGTTTTGTGCGAATGCCGCGTTTTGACGAACACATGGAACTGCACCGACTGGACTGCACCTCCAGCCACCGGAATCTGGACTCCTATGAATTTGTGAGGAAAGTGCTGGCGGAGACGCCGCCGGAGCAGGTACGGCCGGCACGGCTACTGACCGGCGATGACCTGCAGGAGATGGGATACCGGCCGGGACCCAGGTACAGCACGATCTTACGGTCTCTGGAGGACGCGCAATTGGAGGGTCAGATTGAGACGCGAGAGCAAGCCCAAGCGTATGTGCGAAAGAGCTTTGAGCGGGGACGATGAGAGTGTTAGGTTGACGCGGTTGGTGGCCGATAGGAAGGCAGGGAAGAAGGGTGGTAAGAGCAGTGGAAGAGACATTTGAAAGTATAAGAATATAAAGGACTTGTGCTGGGGTTGGAACAGGGAAGGGAAAGCGTAATAAAATATTAGCCGAGCACGCTAAGATTTTATGCTACAGAAATATGCAGCAATGCACCGTTTGGAGTAACGGGGCATCTAAGGGAAGGTAGCGCGGTCCGCAGATTGCAAATATTTCAGGTTTCCGGACGCGCCTGACAGTTTCGGGGGAAAACGATGCCTGAGAAAAAGTTCAACATGCCGGAAATCCTGCCGGTGCTACCAGTGCGGGATACGGTGCTGTTCCCTGGAGCGGTATTGCCGCTGACGGTGGGCCGGGAAAGCTCGCTATCGCTGGTGAATTCGCTAGAGGGCGAAGAGAAAATGCTGGGGGTGGTGGCACAGTTGGACCCGCGAGTGGAAGACCCGGCGGCAGCGGACCTGCACAAGATCGGTACGCTAGCCAAAGTACACAAGAGCGTAAAAATGCCCAACGGGAACGTGGTGGTGTTCCTGGAAGGCTTGCAACGGATTCAGATCAACGAATTGATCACGCTGCGACCGTTCCTGAAAGCCCGTGTGGAAGCGCAACCGGATATTACCGGTGACATGGACGCGGAACTGGAAGCACTACAGCGTAACGCGCAGGACTTGTTCCGCGACGTAGTGAGCCATTCTCCACAGCTTTCCGACGACCTGCAATCGGTGGCGATGAATATCGACGATCCCGGGCGGCTGGCGGACTTCATCGCCGGGACACTGCCGTCGCTGACGACGCTGGTGCGCCAGGAATTGATCGAGACGCCGAACGTGCGCCGGAGGCTGGAAGCGCTGGTGCGGGAACTGTCGAAAGAACTGGAAGTGCTGGAGCTGCGCTCGAAGATTCACGAGCAAGTACAGGAGCAGGTGAGCCAGAACCAGCGGGAATATCTGCTGCGCGAGCAAATGAAAGCGATCCAGAAGGAGCTCGGAGAGTCCGACGATTCCGGGCAAGAGATCGACGAACTGCGGAAGAAGGTGGAAGACGCAGGAATGTCCGCGGAAGCGAAAAAGGAATGCGACCGGGAACTGAAGCGGCTGATAAAGATGACGCCAGCGTCGGCGGAATACATGGTGTCGCGAACGTACCTGGAGTGGATGACGTCGTTGCCGTGGAGCAAATCATCGGGAGCGTCGGAGATCGATATCTCCAAGGCGCGAACGATTCTGGACGAGGACCACTACGACCTGGAAAAGGTGAAAGAGCGCATCCTGGACTACCTGGCGGTGAAGAAGCTGCAGCCGGGAATGAAGGGGCCGATCCTGTGCTTCGTGGGACCTCCGGGCGTCGGAAAGACGTCGCTGGGGAAGTCCATCGCGAGAGCCTTGGGGCGAAAGTTCGTGCGCATCGCGCTGGGCGGAATGCACGATGAAGCGGAAATCCGGGGACACCGGAGGACGTACATCGGAGCGCTGCCCGGACAGATCATCCAAGGGCTGAAACGGGGAGAAACCAACGATCCGGTGATGATGCTGGACGAAGTCGACAAACTGGGCCGGGATTTCCGGGGCGATCCGTCTTCAGCGCTGATGGAAGTGCTGGACCCGGAGCAGAACAACGCGTTCCGCGACCATTACCTGGACGTGCCGTTCGATTTGTCGAAAGTGCTGTTCATCGCCACGGCGAACTGGATGGATCCCATCCCGGAGCCACTGCGGGACCGCATGGAAATCATCGAACTGCCCGGCTACACAGGTGAAGAGAAACTGCACATCTCGCACAAGTACCTGATCCCGAAGCAAGCGAAGGAACACGGGCTGACGGTACTGGAACAGATCGAATTCACGGACGATGGGCTGCGGGAGATCATCCACAGCTTTACGCGCGAAGCGGGGGTGCGCAACCTGGAACGCGAAATCGCGACGATCACGCGAAAACAGGCGAGGCGGATCGCAGAAGACAAAACGGAAAAGATGATGGTGACGCCGGAAGTGGTCCGAGAATTCCTGGGCGTGCCGAAGTTCCGCACGGAAAGGGAAGTCGAGGAACGCGTCAAGAGGCCGGGCGTGGCAGTGGGGCTGGTGTGGACGCCGGTGGGCGGAGACATCATCTTCATCGAAGCGACGCGGATGCGCGGCGGGAAGCAGTTCACCATGACCGGGCATCTGGGCGAAGTGATGCAAGAATCGATGACCGCGGCGTTGACCTGGACGCGAGCCAACGGAGAGCGGTACGGAATCGATCCGGACTTCTTCCGCAAGGCGGACATCCACATCCACGTGCCCTCGGGAGCGGTGCCGAAGGATGGCCCGTCGGCCGGAGCGGCGATGGTGACAGCGCTGGTGAGCCTGCTGAGCGGGCGGCCGGTGAAAGAACACCTAGCGATGACCGGAGAAATGACGCTGTCCGGCGTGGTATTGCCGATCGGCGGAGTGAAGGAGAAGGTGCTCGGAGCGAAGCGAGCGGGAATCAAGACGGTGCTGCTGCCCGCAGACAACGAGCCGAACGCCGTAGCCGACCTGACACCGGAAATTCTAGGCGACATGAAGATCATCTACGTGCGAACGCTGGACGAAGTTCTGGAACACGCGCTGCAGGATCAGCCTGTGGCTCCTCCGATCGTGCCACCGGAACCGAAGCCGAAGCGCGTGGGACCCGACGGACCGCGAGCGATTCACTAAAAACAACATCCAGAACGCCGGCAGCGTGCCGGCAAATCGAAAGGCCCGGTGGAATTCGCCGGGCCTTTTTCTTTGCTGCTACTATGGGCGACGCAAATGGCGACGGCGAAACAAAGCGCGGACGCGGCAACGGAACTGGCGACACGGCTGGCGGAGGCTTTGCTGCGCGAGCGGGTGGTGCCGCGATTCGTGGATTCGTACGTGGTGGAGCACGGGCGATACGCGGTGCAAGTGCACGCCAGCCTGTACCGCGACCTGCTGGGGCTGCTGCAGCGGGAGGCACTGGTGACGCTGACGGCTCGCGCGCTGGAACTGGCGGCAAGGACCTCGGCGACGGGCGGAAAAGGGCGAGGGAAAAGTCGGCCAGCGAGCAAGAAAGACGTAGCGGGTTTCCGGCGGAAATTCCTGGCGGCGCTGGCAAGGCAGCAGCGATGGACAACCGGCGACGCGTTCGATTTCCAGCGGGACCTGCAGATGTACGAAGAATTGATCGCGAGAAACGCCGCGACGCGACGCGGGAGGAAAGCTTACCAAGTGGCGAATCACCCGTTCGTGGATCGCAGCGCGTTCCTGCTGGACTCTTCGTTCCTGGAAAAAGCCAGGGTGGCGGCAAGCCAGGCGCTGGGGGACCTGGAAGATTTGTGCGCGACGGTGACGGGGAGCGTGCTGGGAGAGATTGAGGAGTAGCGAGGAAACGCGGAGCGCCGGGTCAGTCGAGAAGTTCGTCCTTCCATAATTTTTTCCCGCCCAAAGATACGAAGAAGGCCCAGGCAGCGATGGCCACGAAAGAGAATGTGACCAGAAGGTTGGTCCAGGCGTACCAGTGCGAAAAGTCCGTAGTACAAGCCAGGTTAAGGAGAAGGTTGGCCATGAAAGACCCCAGGCCGAGAACAATCAGACCAAAGCGAACCACGGCGATGGCGGCAATGATGTAAATCGTACCCCAGACGATCGAATCGAGAATCGGGTAGGGCGAATCGAGCGACTTAGGGACGGCGAAAATCACGACGAACAAAGCGGCGGCAATCCAGGAATTGCGGACCAATACGCGAAGCAAAACCAGCGCGAAGAAGAATAAGAGGGTGCCAAAGAGAGAGACGAGGACAGTAGCCAGCCAGCCGCCCAGGGACTCACGAATCCCCATAAGAGCAACGGTGCTGGATAAAGGCGGCTGGGCACCGAGGCGCATGCGATACAAGTAGCCGTACTTGAAAACCAGACACCAGATGGTGCCGAGAACACAACCGAACAGGACGTCGCGCCCAACCAGGGGATCGCGGATACGCCCGGCAAGGAGGCGGCTCCAGGAAATAATGGTCTGAGGCCAGCGACGGCGAACGTACGGCTCGAGAGCGAGGTAGAGCATCCAGATGAAAGCAGAAACGAAAATTCCAGTGCTCAAAGCGAGAACGCAAAGAAAAAAGGAGTGCGTGGAAAGAGTGAAGTGAGTGCGAAAAGCTACGATGGCCAGCTCCAAGGCCAGGGCGGCGAGCGCGAGGCGGAAGGCGCCTTGGCGGTCGGTGCGCCCGCGATGCCAGTTGCGAAACGCGAACCAAGCGCCGGCGCCAACAATAGCCAGGGAGATGAGAGCACCGACAATCTGCTGAATGCGATCACCACGAGTCAGGGGCGGGGGCGGCATCCGGTAGGCTTTGGTCCAAGGACCGGTGAGCCAGAAAAACACGGGGCGGCCGCGCCAGGCACCCGCTTCCACATGCAGAGGACGGCCACTGCCGGGCCAGAGGCCGTCCCAGGCGGCCCGCACGTCGGCGGCAGCCAGGTAGGTCCAGACGGGAGGGGATGAGTGGAATTGAGCGAGATCGAGGCCAGCGGCGAGGAAGAGAGGGGTCCAATCGAAAGGGGTGATGGGGGTTTGGTTTGAGGCGGCGTGGTCCTTTTCCGGGGGCATGGCCTGAAAGTAGGTGAGACGGCCGTCCTGATCGAGTTCCAGGTTGATCATGCCGGAGGAAAGCAGCGGAGGATCGTCAAGGGTGACGACGCCGGGAGTGAGCGTGGTGCTCCAGTAGCCGGAGGCGAATAATTCGCGAGGGCTCTGGCGAAACCAGAATTGCAGGGCGGACGGGCGTTGGGCGAGGATGCGATTCCAGTCCGGAGGCTTGTCGTGGGATTCGAAATAATCGAGGAGATCCGAGTCGTATTCGAAGTCGTAGATGGAGTCGACGGGCGGATCGGAGTAGCCGAACCGGTGGATGAGATCGGTCGCGTTGTGAGCAAGAACCTCAGGAGTGCGAGTAGGGTTGATGCGCTCGAGGCCGTCTTCGCGGGCGCCAATGTAGGCGAACAGGAGGGTGCCGAGGATGACGATCGCGAGGCTGGCGATCGCGAGGCGAGGAGCCAGCCCCGAGGTTTCGCCCGCGGCAGCCACCATTTGCGGAGAAGGCGTTTCGCCAGCCGCGAGCGCCGCGGCAAGCGGATCACCGCCGGGAAGCGCGGCGGCAACCTGCAACGCGGAAGCGGGGCGCAGAGCGGGATCGGACTGCAGGCAACGAAGGATGACGCGCTCAAGAAGCGGATCAAGATCGCGCACCAGGGAGGAAGGACTAGCCGGAGCGGAGGTTTCCCGGAGGCGAAGCAACTCGGGCAAAGTGGAGGCGTCAAAGGCACGCTTGCCGGTGAGAATTTCGTAGAACACGAGGCCGAAAGAATAGAGATCGCTGGCGACGGTGACTTCCTTGCCAGCCAATTGTTCAGGGGCCATGTAGGCGGGAGTTCCGGCGCGGACTTCAGCGCCCTGGATGGAAGCGGCGATTCCGGCGAGACCAAAATCGGTGATGCGAATTTTGCCGGCGCCGTCGAGCATCAAGTTGGCGGGCTTGAGGTCGCGGTGAATGACGCCGCGATCATGGGCGGCGGCGAGGCCGGCGCAGATCTGGCGGGCGATTTCGACGGCTTTGTCCGGAGGGACACGGCCGATGCGGCGCAAGAGCGAAGCGAGATCTTCACCGTCCACATATTCCATGGTGAGGAAGGTGACGCCGAGAGTATCGCCGATATCAAACACGCGGCAAACATTGGGATGAGAAACCTGGCGCGCGATGCGGACCTCAGAATGGAAACGAGCGAGGGCCTCGGGATCCTGGGTCAAGCTTTCGGGAAGAAACTTGATAGCTACGACCTGGCTGAGCTTTAAGTCGTCGGCTCGATAGACTTCGCCCATGCCGCCGCGGCCGGCCAAGGCGACGATGCGGTAACGGTCGGCGACAACCTGGCCAGGTGCGAACCTGCCACCACCGATGGGATCAGAACCGGAGCTGAGAGGAGAGAGAGCGGAGCGACGGGGCGTTGGTGGAGTGGTTCGCGGAGCGGGTGAAAGCTTCCGAGAGGCGTCAGGATCGAGGGTTTCGGCGAGATCGGACTCCGTGGCCGCCAGTGTATCGGCGCTGGCCAAATCCGCCGGTTGGCCGCAGGACGGGCAGAATCGCGCAGTAGCGGTCAGTTTTGAACCGCAAGAGGAGCAAAACATGGAGGCGCGAATTCTATCATTCCGCCAATGAAGTGCGCATCCGAAAGGGGCGAGCCGCGGGTCAGGAGACGCGCTCGACCTGGACGGCGGTGCCGTAGGCGAGCACTTCGGTGACACCTTGCATGACTTCGGTGGCGTCGTAGCGCATGGCCAGGACGGCGTTGGCGCCACGTTCCGCGGCGTGCTGCATCAGCAGCTCAAAAGCGTCTTCACGGGTTTTTTCGCACAGATTGGTGAGTATGGTGATGTTGCCGCCGACGATGGTCTGCAAGGCGGCACCAAGATTGCCGATGACACTGCGGGAACGAACGATGATGCCGCGAACGATGCCGAGATTGCGTACGACGCGGTAGCCGGGCAAGTCGTTCGCAGTGGTGACCATTCCCATATCGATGCGGTTCATGAGGGAGCTCCGGAGAGAGATGTTTACCGGTGCGATTCTACACGGGGAGAGGAGCAATGTAGAGGTCCGCGGTTCTGATAGGCTCAAGTCAAGTGGAGACCCTGTTCTATTTGCTGGCGGTCGTGCAGATCGGCATGGGTGTGTACCTAGCCTACGAGGGATTGCGCTGGCTGGGGTACGCACGGCGGCGGGCGCACCTCGATCCCGGATTCTACGCGCCGCGCACGGCAGTGCTGTGCCCCTGCAAGGGCCTGGAACCGGGACTGGAACGGAACTTGACGGCGCTGACGGAATTCGACCATCAGAACTACGAAGTGTTTTTCATTCTGGCGTCGGACAAAGATCCGGCGATGAGCATCGTGAAGCGCGTGGCGGAGCATCCGCGGGCAAAAACACACCTGATCATCACTGAAAAGCCGGAAGGCTGCGGCGAAAAGGTGAACAACCTGCGGATGGCGATGGAGCAACTGCCGGCGGACTTCGAATACGTGGCGTTCGCGGACTCGGACGGCCGTCCGGGAAAATCGTGGCTGCAAAAGCTGGTGTCGCCGCTGCAAGACGCGCGGGTGGGAGCGACGACCACGATGCGGTGGCTGATTCCCAGCCGCAACAACCTAGCCTCGTCGCTGCTGGCGGCGTGGAACGCACCCATCGTGACGATGCTCACAGAGAACGGCAAGAATTTCTGTTGGGGCGGAGGAACGGCAATCCGGAGAAGCGTGTTCGACAAAGTGGAAGTGGTCGAGGAATGGCGCAATTCGGCGAGCGACGATTATTCGATGACGCGAGCGCTGCAACGCGCCGGATACAAGATCCTGTTCGTTCCGGAGTGCCTGACGCTGAGTTACGTGGAAACGGATTTTGCCGGGTTGCTGGAATTCACCAACCGCCAGATTCTGATCACGCGAGTGTATGCGGAGAATCTGTGGGGGCTGGCGGGAGCCACGCATGTACTGTACTGCGTTACCTTGCTGCTGGGACTTTTCCTGACGATCGGAAAAATGATCGACACACTGCCGGCATTCCAACTGGCCATGCTGACCTTGCTGGCGGTGATCCTGTCGGTGATGCGCAGCGTGATGCGGGTTGCGGGGGTGACAGAATTGTTGCCGGGGGCGCGCAGCCAAATCATGGGACAGGCCTGGATTTATATGTTACTGACGGTCGTGGTGCCCTTCCTGTACGTGGTCAACTTCGCGTTTTCCCTGATCACCCGAGAGACAAATTGGCGAGGCATCCGATACGAGCTAATTTCGCCACAGCAGACGCGAATCGTGTCGTGAAGGAGGAGGTCGGATGACCGGTTGATGTCCCAAAGCGGGAAAAAATGCGCGGGACCGTGAAATTCCTACCGATAAAGGCATACTAGTACTAGCCACGGGAATAAGTAAGCTCCTATTTCTTAATAACTTATAAGGAGCATGGTTCGGCGCGGTGTTTGCAATAACGATGTGGTTCGGATGACAGTAGTGCTGTGGCAAGCGAAGTGTCAGGGAGCTCCTTCTCGCGTCTCGGCGTGCCGTTCTGAGGGTTTTTTGCGCTGGGTCCCCAACGCCCCCAAACTTGGCTTCTTACCTGACGGTTCGCCGCTACAGTGAAACACGCCTCGCCAAGAGGCGCAAAACCAACGAACCTCGACCGCGTGTAGCGAGGTCGTACGGAGGGGTGCTTGTGAAGGTGATCCGCAGAGGCGACCAATCTCATCTTAATGCTGCGAGCCAAAATCACGGCTCATCTCGCGAACTCTACTTCTTCTACGAAAAAAACACCGGCGTATCGCACTTTCACGTGGAAGCAGCCTCGGACGGGCAATTTCCACTGGAAGAAGCAGCCGGACTGCTGGCCATGCACTGCATGGTGCGCGGCCAATCTCCTCGGGATTATGTGGTGATGGTGCAGGCGGCGCAGGATTCGCTGGAAGGTTTAGCGGAAAAGGCGGAGAAGCTGCTGCAAGCAGGACACTCCGTGGGAAGCTCGGTGAAATTGACGCGACGCGAGGAAGAAGTGCTGGGCGGCGTGATGCGCAGCCTGGCGAACAAAGAAATCGCAGCGTCGCTGAATCTTTCCGAGCGCACCGTGAAATTCCACGTGTCTTCGCTGCTGACGAAATTCCGGGTACGCGGAAGGATGGAACTGGTGCGGGAAGCGGCCAGGCAAACGGCTGCGCCGATGTCCGTACCACAGTCATTCGCGACGCGGGAAGCGCGGTTACGAACAGCGGTGCCGAACTACAACAGTGCACCGCGAGTAGGCCCGGTGGCGCTAGCAAAACGAATGGCGTAAATCAGAGGTTCAAGAAATCAAAAAGGCCCGGACGGGATAAGCGTCCGGGCCTTTTACCTTTTCCCAGCGAAAAGGGGTGTTTACTTCTTGCCGGCCGCGTACTGTTCCGCCGCGGAATCCCAGTTCACTACATTCCACCAGGCGGCGACGTAATCGGGGCGCCGGTTCTGGTAGTGGAGGTAGTAGGCGTGTTCCCACACGTCGAGACCCAGAACCGCCTTGGCGTTCAAGGAAATCGGCGTGTCCTGATTGGGCGTGGAGTCGATCGCCAGCTTGCCGTCTTTCAGAAGCAGCCAGGCCCAGCCCGAGCCGAAACGACCGGCGGCAGCGGCCGCGAACTTGGTCTTGAAATCAGCGAACGAACCAAAGGCTGTGGAAATGGCCGAGGCTAGATCGCCTTTGGGTTCGCCACCGCCGCCTTTCTTCATTTGCGTCCAGAACAACGAGTGGTTCCAGTGGCCGCCGGCATTATTGCGAACCGCAGTGCGGATGGCTTCCGGAAGCGAATCGAGATTTTTGAGGAGGTCTTCGAGAGACTTGGACTGGAGGTCGGTATGACCTTCGAGGGCTTTGTTGAGATTGTTCACGTAAGCGGCATGGTGCTTGTCGTGGTGGATCTCCATGGTTTTTGCATCAATGTGAGGTTCGAGGGCGTCGAACGGGTACGGCAGTGGGGGCACGGTGAATGCCAATTTTTTTTCCTCCGATATGAAATGAGCTGCTGAGTCTGTAATGCAAGCCGGCGCGCAGAAAACTCCGGGGCGCTGCGGATTATACCGCTATACACAGGCAGGCCGTAAAGCCAGGCTCAGTTTTTCCCGGGATCGGGCCAGCCCGCGGCAGAGTCTGCCAACTCATTGGATGCGAGAGAGGGCCCAAAGGGCAGATTCGGCGATGGTCGAGTCATCCGAAGCCGAGAGGCGGCGCAAGAGCGCGGAGATGCGCGCGTGAGGGGCGCTGCCAGGAGACGGCTGAGAGTTGCCGAGCGCGATGCAGGCGTTGCGGACCAGGCCGCGCCATTTGGTCCGCTTTACCGGGCTGCCGCGGAAGACCTGGCGATATTGCTCCACGGACATTCCGGCCAGCCATTCGAGGCGTGGGAGGTAAAGCGATTCCGAGAGCGTGGCGCGCTCATCAGGCGGAAGGCTCGAAGCAGCAGGAAACGAACGCGGCTGAAATTGCGGAGAAGGAGTAAGGGGAGCGCGGCGGTTCCAGGGGCAGACATCCTGGCAAATGTCGCAGCCAAAGACATGATTGCCGATGGGTTCGCGAAGATCGAGCGGGATAGGTCCCCGAAGCTCAATGGTGAGGTAAGAGATGCACCGGCGAGCATCGAGAACGTAGGGCTCGACGATGGCGGCGGTGGGGCAAGCGTCTATGCAACGGCGACAGGACCCGCAAAGGTCGGGGGGCGGAGTTTCCGCCGGGCCGAGTGAAGGGGAAAGATCGAGGGTGGTAAGAATGGCGGCGAGGAAGAACCACGAGCCGATGGCTTGATTGAGCAGAAGGGTGTTCCTACCGAGCCAGCCGAGGCCGGCGTATTTGGCGGCAATGCGCTCGGAGATCGGTCCGGTGTCGGCATAGGAACGGGCGACAAAGGGTTCGGAAAAGCGTTCGCGCATGGCGCCAAGAAGGGCGTCAAGACGGGAGCGCAGAACTTCGTGATAGTCATCGCCCCAGGCGTAGCGGGAAAGCCAACCGCGAGGATGTTCCCCGGCGAGATCAGCAGCTGTGTCGGTGGATTTCGGGAAAGCAGTGTTGTAGTTGAGGGCGCAGACGACCACGCTGCGGATGCCGGACATCGCCAGCTGCGGATCGGCGCGACGCGGATCAGCCAGGTAGTGCATTTCGCCGGCACGGCCGCGAGCGAGCCACTCCGACATGTGGTCAAGTTCCGGGAATTTTTCCGCAGGGACTACGCCGCACAAATCGAAGCCAATGGCCTTGGCATGGCTGACGAGCCAAGCGGTGTCCGACGCGGGATTCATGTCACCTTCATTTTGCCGCAGACAGAGGGAATTGGCGGGAGAATCAGGGACGAAAACTGCTGAGAGCGACGTGCTCGTCGGAGAAGACTTCAAAAACGGTGAAGAGCTTGGTGAGCTGCAGGAGGTCGTGGACTTTCTTGGTCAACTGCAAAAGCTTGAGCTGGCCGCCCCGGTTCTTGACGGTGGTGAAGGCGGTGACGAGCTCGCCGATGCCCGAACTGTCGATGTAGTTCACATCGGCAAGATTGAGGACGATGTTGGTGCGCTTTTCCTCGAGCAACTCGCGGATGGTCTGACGCAAAAGAGCGCTGCCTTCGCCGAGGGTGATGCGGCCGCTGATGTCGACTACGGTGACGGGGCCTGCGTCGCGAACTGTAGCTCGAAGATCCATAGGGTCAGTGATCCTGTGAAGGCGAAGCGTTCTGGTCGCTGGAGTGATTGGCGCCATCGCCGTTGGCGGAAGGAAGCCGCTTGGACATAACGATCTCCGCGCCGCCGTTGGGGCCGGAGACCACATCGAATTCATCCATGAAGGCGCGCATGAGAAAGATGCCGCGACCCGAGGTGCTGAGCAAATTTTCCTGCGCCAACGGATCGGGAACGCGGGAAAGGTCGAAGCCCTTTCCTTCGTCCAAGACATGGATGACCATTTTGTCCGGGGTGAGATCCACGGCGAGGTGAATTTTCTTTTCGGGACGCTCCTGATTGCCGTAGTGAAAGGCGTTGATGACGCCTTCGCGGACGGACATGCCGATGCGATAGCAGTCGTCTTCATTGAAGCCGGCGGATTCGGCCACGCGGAGACACATCTCCTCGGCGAGATTGACGCTTTCGACTTGGGTCTCCAGCGTTACTTCGAGATGCTTGGTCTCTGGCGTCATTCGAATCGCACGGCCAAGTTTGGACGGTGAAATGAGCGCCTTATGGGTAACACAAGGACGGGGCGAAATCAATGCGTGGGGGTACGGATACGGGGAAGTTAAGCCCAGTAGCTGCGATCAAGGGCCCGGTATTGGATTCCCTCACTGAGATGTTTGGGCTCGATATTGGCGGAGGAGTCCAGATCCGCGATGGTGCGGGCGACTTTGAGGATACGGTCGTGGGCGCGCGCCGAGAGGCCCAGGCGGGTGATGGCGCGCTCCAGGAGGGTTTCGCCTTCGCTGGAAACGCCGCAATATTTGCGGATCATCTTGGGCGACATCTGAGAGTTGGAGTAGGTGGCCTTTTCCGAGCGATATCGCGCAATCTGGCGATCGCGGGCGGCGATTACCCGCTGGCGAATACAAGCGGAATCCTCGGCGGAAACAGGGGCGCGGAGTTCCCGGTACTTCACGGCGGGGACTTCGATGTGGATGTCGATGCGATCCAGCAGTGGGCCGGAGATCTTGGAGACGTAACGCTGGATCATGGGTGGAGTGCAGTGGCACTCGCGGGTAGGGTCGGCGAAATAGCCGCAGGGACAAGGATTCATGGCAGCAGCGAGCATAAAACGAGAAGGAAGGGTGACGGATACGGCGGCGCGGGCGATGGTGACTGATCCGTCTTCCAGAGGCTGGCGCATCACTTCCAGAACGTTGCGCTGGAATTCCGGCAATTCGTCCAGAAAAAGCACGCCGTTGTGACCCAGAGAAACTTCGCCGGGACGAGGCACGGCACCGCCACCGATCAATCCGGCATCACTGATGGTGTGGTGCGGCGAACGAAAGGGGCGGGTACCGACGAGACCTCGGCAATCTTCCAGAACGCCCGCGACACTATGAATGCGGGTGGTCTCGATGGCCTCATCGAGAGACATGGGGGGAAGGATGGTAGGGATGCGCTTGGCAAGCATGGTCTTACCGGCGCCAGGAGGCCCAATGAACAGGATATTGTGACCGCCGGCGCAAGCCACCTCCAGGGCGCGCTTGGCGGCCTGCTGGCCCTGTACGTCGCGCAGATCGACAGTGTACTGGGCAGCCTCGGAGAGCAGCAGGCGAGCATCCACGCGAACGGGCTGAAAGGACTCCGGGGAATTGACGAGGTCGACGGCCTGCGGCAGGGACTTAAGGGCGAAAACATCCACGCCTTGGACGACGGCGGCCTCGCGGGCGTTGGATTCGGGTACGGCAATGGCCTTGATGCCGAATTCGCGAGCGGCGAGAGTGGCGGAGAGAGCGCCGCGAACCGAGCGGACGCTGCCGTCGAGGGAAAGTTCACCGAGAAACATGCACTGATCCAAGGGCTTGCCGAAGAAATGGCCCATGCAACCGACCAGACCGAGAGCCATGGGTAAATCAAAGGCGGAACCTTCCTTGCGCACATCGGCTGGGGCAAGGTTGATGGTTACTCCCTGACCGTGGGGAAAGTCGTAGCCACAGTTGCGGAGAGCGGACTTGATGCGCTCGCGGCTTTCTTTTACGGCGTTGTCGGGCAAGCCGACAACGTTGAAGTCCTGCATGCGTGCGGAACCGACATCCACTTCAACTTCAACGAGATGGGCATCGATGCCATAAACCGAGGCACTTTGCGTCTTGAAGAGCATGGAGCGGACCGCGGGCCGCGGCAGGAGTATAAATCAGTTCGTTACTATTACGCTAGAGATATCACCGGGGGCGGAAAATAGCGCTAGGATTAGGGTAATCGGGTGGGACTGCTAGGATTGGGGTAAGAGAGCTTGACCAAGAACCAGGTGATGGTGTCAACGACCGGGGGATTGTGGCGAAGAGGCCGGGCCCAGCGAAGGATGCGGACCTTGCCCTGGAACCAAGGATCGTCATCGGAGCGGCTGAGCATATCGAATTCGCGAACATCGCCGCGGCGTCCATCCGAATCGATCCACACGCCCTCGCGAACGAAGGCGGCGACGTGGACTCCTTCCAAAGGGCGCCCATCGTAATAGCCGCTGCCCCGGAAGGCGACAATATCGCCGGTTTCCAGGGTGCTTTCATCAATCGCGTAACGGTCGGGCAATTCCGCCAGGATCAGCAGTTCGCCGTTTCCACCGGCGTACATCTCAT
Organism: uncultured Acidobacteriota bacterium; assembly: GCA_963819745.1. Taxonomy (GTDB): domain Bacteria; phylum Acidobacteriota; class Terriglobia; order Acidiferrales; family UBA7541; genus Acidiferrum. The sequence continues at coordinate 461,021 of CAWFXG010000009.1, forward strand.
CGGCGTCCAGGAAGCGTTCCCGTTTGGCGTTGGCTACAAAGCCGGAGCAATTGAGGCCGATACTGCCCTTGGTGGACCAACCGTCCAGCCAAAGGAGCCGCGTGACGTAGTTTCCGGGCGAAGGCAGGATGCCTCGCAGGTCGTAAACGAGCCCCAGGCCCGTGGCTATGATGACGAGCAGTACGGCTAGGTACTTCATCACAAAGGCACTATCCCATGGCGGCCAACGCGGCGCGAATAGTGCCGGAGGCTGGGACAGCCTAAACCAGGGTTGGGCGGGAGAGTAGGACTTCCGTTCTGGGCCGAAGGGCTTGCGTGCAGCGGCGGGAATTCAAAGACCGGTTGCTTTACAGGGGAGCGAACGCCACGTAATATTGTCCGACAGCTAGAATACCCGTTGTTTAACCACGAGGTCCGCCATGATCGGCTGGGTCGTTCTGATCGTTCTCGTCTTGATCGTAATTTTCCTGATAGGAATGTACAACGGGCTGGTACGCCTGAAGGTCACCTGCGACAACGCATGGGCGGACATCGATGTCCAATTGAAACGGCGCTATGACCTGATTCCGAACCTGGTGGAGACGGTGAAGGGCTATGCGGCGCATGAAAAGGGGACACTGGAAGCGGTGATCAATGCGCGCAGTCGAGCCATGTCGGCCACGGGACCCGCCGAGAAGGCCCAGGCGGAGGGCATGCTCTCCGGGGCGCTGAAAAGCCTGTTCGCGTTATCGGAGGCCTACCCGCAGCTGAGAGCGATCGAGGGCTTCACCTCACTGCAAAATTCGCTTTCACAGATCGAGGACACGGTCCAGAACGCGCGGCGGTATTACAACGCGGTGGTGCGGGACCTGAACACGAAGATACAGCAGTTCCCGACCAATATCTTCGCGGGGATGCTAGGATTCAAGCCGCGAGAGTTCTTCGAAGTATCGGCTCCGGCAGAGCGAGAAGCTCCGAAGGTCAGCTTCAACACGCCGAGTGCGTAACGCCGGGGAACATCGATTCATGCGATTTCTGTCGCTTTGGCTTCGCTGTTTGCTGGTTCCGGCAGCCCTTGCCGCGACGTTGTTCCCCCCAGCATTGGCGTATTCCACGAAAGAGTTGCGCATCGAAGACTTCCACACGGACGTTACGGTGTTGCCGGACAGCAGCGTGGACGTGACCGAGAAAATCGAGGCGCACTTCCTGGGCGGGCCGTGGCACGGACTGTATCGCACGATACCGGTGGAGTACGTCGGGCCCGGTGGGTTTAATTATTCCTTATTTCTCTCAGTGAAAAGCATCACCGACGCCAGCGGACACAAGCTGAAATACGAAAGCAAGCGCGAGAGGCATTACCTGAAGTTGAAGATTTACGTCCCGGACGCGGACAATTCGACAAAAACGATCAACATCGAATACACCGTTTCCGACGCGCTGCGTTTTTTCGACGACCACGACGAATTTTATTGGAATGTGACCGGAGATGAGTGGGACATCCCCATTCAGTCGGCGAGCGCGCATATCGTGCTGCCGACGAAAGCCGAGCATATTCGGGCGAATTCTTTCACCGGGGCCTACGGCTCGCGAGCGCACAACGCCGATGTGGAAATCGCCGGGAACGGCGTGGACGTGCGCACGCTGCAACCGCTCCGAATGCGCGAAGGACTGACCATCGCGGTGGCTTTCGATAAAGGGGCGGTGCACGAGCCGACAGCGGCAGACAAGATCTCGCTTTTTCTGCGCAGCAACTGGGCGCTGTTTCTTCCGATCATCGTGTTTTTGGGGATGTTCTACCGGTGGTACACGCGGGGACGCGACCCGCGGCTGCGGCCGATCGCCGCGCAGTATGAGCCGCCGGACAAATTAACGCCCGGGGAAGCGGGCACCCTGGTGGACGAGTCGGTGGACATGCGCGACATCACGGCGTCCATCGTGGACCTGGCGGTGCGCGGGTATATCGTGATCGAGGAGCACGTGAAGGATCGCATGCTCGGGCTGATGCACGACAAGGATTACAGCTTCATAGCCAAAAAAGGCCGCGAAGAATGGAGCGGCTTGAAAGCGCACGAGCAGGCGCTGCTGAACGGCATATTTTCCGCGGGAACTGCCGGCGAGACGGTGTCCATGTCCGCGCTGGAAAATCACTTCTACCGAAATTTGCCAGCCATAAAGAGCAGCTTGTTCGGATCACTGGTTACGCATGGGTATTACGCGCGCCGTCCGGACTCCGTGCGGTCCTCGTACATTGGAATGGGAGTGGTAGCCGGGGCGTTGATTGTATGGGGAGGATCCGCGCTGGCCTCCAGCATGGGAATGCAGCCGCTTTCGTTCATCGTGGCGGGAATCGTGAGCGGCCTGATCATTTGCGGGTTTGGATGGTACATGCCGGTGCATACCGAGCAGGGCACCCGCGCGCTGGAAGGCGTGTTGGGCTTCGAGGATTTCCTGGCTCATGTGGAATCGGATCGTTTTAATCGAATGATCAAGACACCGGAAATGTTCGAGAAATTCCTGCCGTTCGCGATGGCGCTGGGCGTTGAGAAAAACTGGAGCAAGGCGTTTCAGAATATTTTGAAAGAGCCGCCGAACTGGTACCGGGGATCGTATGGGCCGAATTTTTACCCGATGGCCTTCGTCAGCGACTTGAATTACATGTCCACGCGGGCCAGCAGTGTGATGGCCTCGGCGCCCCGCAGCTCGGGAGGCTCGGGTTTCTCGGGTGGCGGCGGATCGTCGGGCGGAGGATTCGGCGGGGGCGGGGGCGGCGGGTTCTAGGATCCTGAATCGACGCCGTATTGACGCCGACAAATCTTGCGGACTAGAATCGCCCCGTTTTGCAAACTCCTTCCACGATCAGCAACCGCCTCGGCCTCGCGCCAGCGACCCCACAACTCCGATGGAGAGACCTGTACTGCGAAGCGGAACTGTATAAGGCCGCGGTAGGCCTGTATACCAAGGCACTTTTTTCCTGGCGCAAGGCGCTCTTCGCGTCAACCGATCAGCACGACCTGTACGATTTTGCACGGTCGGGTCTCCGGAATCTCGCGGCCGTCCACGCGCAGCTCGCGAGCGAGACATTTGTATTCCGTCCCGGCGTGGCGTTGCACCGGAATTTCCGCGGTAAGGCGCGAACGCTGTATGTCTATCCCTGGGAAGAGCGCCTAGTAGATCTGCTGCTCTACCGTCTGCTGAGCGACAGGCTTCACCACTGGTTTTCGCCCGATTCCTATGCCTACCGGGTACGCGGCTTCGGATTGGACCGCTGCCAACGGAGAATCGCACGGGCGCTGGCTGGGCACGGTACGCCAGTGTTTGCGGCAAAGCGGGACATCAGCAACTACTTTCCCAGCGTGAATCACGACTTGCTGCTCACCCAGTTGGCAGAACTCGTGGACCCGTCGGACTATTTATTCCGCCAGCTCGAACAGCGAATCCGATTCGAATACAAAGAAGAGGGGACATTGCGGCGCGCCGGGCGCGGCATCGCCTTTGGCACGCCGGTGGCATGCTTCTTCGCCAACCTGCACCTGACGCCGCTGGACCGGCGCCTGGAGTCATTGCCGGGGTTGCGCTATTTCCGGTATGCCGACGATTTACTGATGCTCTCGAGTTGCCGAGAGACCATCGAGCTTGCGCTCAGCCACTTCGACGAGTGCCTGGAGCAACAGCAGTTAGGCAGCAAGGTCAGCCACGAGCAGAATCTGATTCTCACCGAAGAGCTTGCGCGCCAAGAGCGGGGATTTGAGGCAACTCCGCGGCTTCACCATCTCGGACTGGAGTTTCACCGGGATTCGGCGGTGCGACTGTCTCGCGACAAGTTCCGGAAAATCTGCAATGTGTTCCGCGCCGCATTCCGTCGCAAGCGCGCCAAGCTCGCGCGCATCTATAATCCGGAAAAGCGCGCGCAATTCCTGATTCGCGTGGCGCAGCACGCGCTGGCACAAAGCGTGCGCAACGTGGCGCTGATCGACTACTACCTGAAGCACGTCAACGACGAGGCACAACTGACTTTGCTGGACCGTTGGTTAGCGGAAGAAGTACTGTCGCTCACATTCGGTGGAGGCCACCGAAAAAGTTATTTTCGGCGGATGCCCTACGCAAAACTCCGCGCTGCCGGCCTGCCGTCGCTAGTGCATCGAAGGCGCCAGATATGTCACGGACAGATCGAAGCTCCGTTTTTCGCCTGGAAACAGTACCAGGCCAGAAAAAGTTCCAGGGAGACAACTGCCAGGTTGCCGCTACCTTTGGTGGAGGCAACCTTCTCTCCATGCCCTGAAGCAGCGGCGGTACAAACTCCGTGAGGAGACCTCGTGAGGGAGAGGCGCCGCCTGTCGAAGGGCCTTATTGAAGCTGTCAAATCTGAAGATTTGACTACGTTGCTCGAGTTGGCTCCCTGGAAGAGTCCATCGAGGTGCGGGCATGGGCATTTTTGACTGGGGAAAAAAGAAGGAGCCGAAGTATGTGCCGCCGAAAGCTCCTCTATCCGGTAATTACCGTGTAGGAGATGGCGCCATCGAGATTCGGTACCGGAATTTCCGTGGAGAAAACAAGACCTTCACCGGAGACTACCGAACAGCATACATCCGCGGAAGGCATGTGGTGATTCGCGTGGAACCCAGCGGGAAACGAATCTCTTTGAAGCTTTCCGCGATTGAGAACCGGGACGAAATCGAACAACGTGCGGGCGAAAATCCCCGGCCGGAACCCAACGAACGTCGCGTCCTGCACTATCACCTGAAGAATGGAACCACTTCCGAGCTGTTTGAGCGGATCCGGCGAAAGTATCCCAACTACCAGATGTAGCCTCGATACTCACACCGGCGGCTTCGACTCTTCCGTTGCCTCGCTGAATCCGTAAAATTGCAGCACGCCTTGTAAGGTGACTACTCCTTCCAGCTGGTGAACGTCGGCGCGGCTGACCACCGGCAAGACGTCGAGGCGCGTGGCGCTGAGACGCTCGAGCGCGGTAGCAAGGGTGTGATCCGCATGCAGGTGAGGAAAGTCGCCGGCACCCAGCAAGGCGGACAGGGGCCTGGCGCCATCGCTGACAATCGCCGCATGTAATGCATTACGGCTGATCATCCCGACAATCCCAGCTTTTGCGGTGACTGGCCAGGTGTTGACCGCGCTCGTGTGTATCTTCTCGGCGGCTTCGCGAATGGTCATACCGGCGTCCAGAATCTCGGTGGCAGGCCGCAGGGCGCGAATCACCCTGCGTTGGCCCTCCTGGGAGCGCGATTCAGCGCCGGGGAGGTGGATGCCATCCTGGTGAGCGAGCACTTCATAGATCGGCTGCGGCTGAAAGCGTGCGGAGATAAAAAAACTAACGAGATTGGAAATCATCAAGGGAACAATGACGGCATAGTCGCGCGTAGTTTCGAAGATCATGAGCACAGAGGTCATGGGAGCGCGAATAATGCCGGCAAAGGCGGTGCCCATGCCGACCAAGGCATAGACGCCTGGAGCGGCGGTGTGTGCCGGGAAATAGTGGTGGGCGACGGTGCCCACGCTACCACCCAGCATGGCTCCCATAAACAAGCTGGGACCGAAGATGCCACCGGCATTTCCGGAGGCATAGCTGACGGTGACCGCGAAGAGCTTCAAGACCAGCAATAGCAACATCAACTTCAAGGCCATTCCGCCGTTAAGGGCGGCGCCCACGTGGGTGTAACCAACGCCTAGTGTCTGCGGCACAAACCAGCCCATCAAGCCGACCAGCAAACCACCCGCAACGGGCTGAAACCATTTCGTGCGTTGGGGAAAACTCAGGAACTTTGCGCGCATTCCCACTAGGAGCTTGGTGAACACGACCGACACCAGGCCGCCAAGAACACCAAGAACCGCATAGATGGCGAACTCGGCCGGGCTGACCAATTGATACTGCGGAACCTTGAACAAAGGATCGTTGCCAAGCAGCAGGCGAAGCGTGGCCCAAGACGTTGCGGAGGCAAGCACCACGGAGCCGAGAACCGGCGCATGGAGGTCGCCGACCACTTCTTCCAGAGCAAACAGAACGGCCGCGAGCGGGGTGTTGAAGGCAGCGGCGATGGCTGCGGCCGCGCCAACCGGCAGGAGGGCCTTAACTTTTTCGGGCCCGAGGCCGAGTTTGCGACCGAGCACAGAGGAAAGACCGGCTCCGACCTGGACGGCCGGGCCTTCACGCCCCAGAGGAATGCCGCAAGCGAGGGTCGCGGAGGTGCAGAAGAACTTTCCAAGGACAGTGCTCAGCGAAATCCGGCCGCCGCGCGCGAATAGAGCAGCCTTGGTTTGCGGCACTCCGCTGCCGCGAGCGTCCGGAAAATACTTGTATAGCAGGTAGCCCATGGCCAACGAGCCAAGCACCGGTGCGAGCAGGCGGTGCCAGGGGGCATCACCGGCGGGATAGACGCGTGCGCCGAAATTTTCGGTCAAGACGATGAAGGCGACGACCACCAGGCCCACGAGCGCGCCGATCAGCAGCGCCAGTACGAGAAAAACCTGTTCCTCGCGGCGTTTCAGCAGGTCGGCCCAAGAGCGCAGCGGTACTTGCCACCATTTGACGGGATTTTGCGAAAGTGAGTCGGGCATATGATCTGATCTAAGGCGAGACGGGGTCTGAGTTCCTTTGCTTGAGTGCGAGGGGTTGGGCGAGGGTGGTTGCGTTGCAATCGCTCAGAAAGTGACGAGTACGATACCGGAGTTTCGCAAAGGCGCAATCGTCAGGCAAAGTGATCCTAGCCAACACACAATCATTATATCGTCTCACGATATACCGTGCCAAGATCGCTTTCCAACGGTTTCCAAGAGATAATCCTTCGAGAACGGCGCCGTGGGTGGGATATGGCAAGCGTATACGAAGCGTTTTCGCTGTCCGCGGCAAGTCTGTTCGTGCTGGCGGCCCTTGGGCTTGGCAATGGTTGCGCCCCCGAGCCGGACGGCACTGCGGACGTTCCGCCCGTTTCTGCTCCCGCCGATTCCAAGGAGCGCATCCCGGTCTGGTCCGCTCGCGTAGTTCACACGTATCCGCACGATCCAGAAGCGTTCACGCAGGGACTCGAATATTCCGGCGGCTATCTTTATGAAAGCACCGGAAGGCAAGGACAATCGACGTTGCGAAAAGAGGTTCTCGAATCGGGCAAGGCGGTACGCACGATTCCGCTTCCCGCTCAGGATTTCGGCGAAGGGCTAACGATTTTTCGGGGAAGGATCTACCAACTGACATGGCTTTCAAAAAAGGGCTACATCTACGACCTGCAGAGCTTGCGGCCGGTTGGCGAATTTTCTTACGAGTGGGAAGGCTGGGGACTGGCTCACGACGAGTCTTCGCTGATTGTAAGCGACGGGTCAAACCGCTTGCGATTTTTGGACCCTGCTTCCTGGAAGGTCACTCGCACGATTGAGGTGTATGCAAACGGCGAAGCGGTCCCGAACCTGAATGAACTGGAATACATAGACGGCCAGATCTTTGCGAACATCTGGCATGCGCGAAAGATCGCAAAAATCGATCCGCATTCCGGACAAGTACTGGCATGGATTGACCTGAGCGAACTCGCGGCGAAAGAGGAAAATGCCGAGGAGAACGTTCTGAACGGGATCGCTTACGATCCGGCGACCAAGAAAACCTTCGTAACCGGCAAGAATTGGGCACACTTGTTCGAGATTGCAGTGAACAGCGAAGCGAAACCGAACTAACCCCGCTCCTAAAGCGGCTTACGAAACGATTTTTGGGTCTTGTAGTGCTCGTACCCGTGACGCTCGTAGAATTGGTGAGCGCGTTCCCGAAGCACATTGGAGCGGACGTGCATGGCGCGGCAGCCTCGCCGGCGAGACCATTTTTCAGCGGCTTCCAGCAAACGCGCGCCGACTCCGAGACCCCGCCGCCGATCCGCGACGACCAAACCGTTGATTTCCGCGCGCGGCTCTACTTCCAGCAAGTCGTCCCGGCGGACATGAATCCAACCGACGATTTCTCCAGACAAACCGCGACGCGGTAGCTCGGCCACGAGAACCGCGTGCCGCGCCGCAGGCTTGAGCAAACGTAGCCGGTGAACAATCTGCCGCGAAGTAGCCGGATACCCGAGTTCGCCAGACAGCGCCGCCAGACTGGCGGCATCTTTTTTTCGAGCGCGCCGAATTTTTATCTGGGTTACGTTGGTTACCTGGGTCAGGGCTTGAGGTTTTGCTGCTTTCGTCATGTCAGAAGTATCGAGCGGTCGCCCATTCGAAACGAATCTAGAAGGTCTTGTCCGAGTCGAGCAAGATCGTCACCGGACCCTCGTTCACCAATTCGACCGACATCATGGTTTGAAAAACGCCGGTCGCGACGGTAATACCCAGCGCGCGCAAGGCGGTATTGAATTCTTCATAGAGAGCAACCGCTTTTTCCGGAGGCGCGGCAGCCAGAAAGCTGGGCCGGCGCTGGCCGCGTGCGTCGCCATAGAGCGTGAACTGCGAAACTACCAGCGCGGCTCCCTTGCTTTCCAGGAGCGAACGGTTCATTTTGCCCTGTTCATCCTCGAAGATGCGCAGATTGGCCACTTTTTCAGCCATCGAGGAAGCGGTTGCGGATGTATCTTCGCGACCTACGCCAAGCAAGACCATCAAGCCAGCTCCAATTTCGCCGGTGACTTTGCCTTCGACCGTTACCCGGGCACGGCTCACTCTCTGCAATACGGCTCGCATATCGGGTCTAGCCTGATCTCCGGCGAAATGGACGCTTCAATCGGCGGCCCTGGATTTCTGCGGCTTGCGCGGCAGCAAATCGGGCAACTCCGCGACATTGTACGCAAACACCGCGAGCACCTGCGCACCCTCCGCTAAATCATCCCAGCGGACCCGTTCGAGGGTATCCGCTTGGGAGTGGTGCGTCTTGTCATAGTCTACGGGATCCTGCACGCACCAGAAGCCCGGAACGCCCGCTTCGTCGAAGGGCACATGATCGGAGCCGCCCTCGGTGCGGAGTGTGGGTTCGGCGAGGCCGATATCCTTTTCCTTGGCCAGAGCATAGACCACATGATCGATGGTTTCGCGCGCAGCGTAGTTGCCCATCAATCCGATGGTCAAGACTTTTCCCGTGCCAGTGTCGTGGACCAATACGCCGGAAATTTTCCCCAGCTCCCCAGCGTGCGCCTTAACATATGCTTGCGAGCCATTCAGGCCCTGCTCTTCTCCGGTGAACAATACAAAGCGAATGGTGCGCTTGGGCTTTGCGTCGATCGCGCGAAGGGCGCGCGCCGCTTCCAGCACCGCCATGGAGCCGGTGCCGTTGTCGGTGGCACCGGTGCCGAGGTCCCAGGAATCGAGATGCGCTCCGATGATCACGACTTCCTCGGGCTTTTCGCTGCCGGTGATTTCCCCGACGGTGTTGTAAACCTCCACCGGCTTGCCGCTCAGGCGACCGTCAATATTGATTTCGGCTTGCACGGGCCCGGCCGCGAGCAGACGCCACAACAGGCGATAGCTTTCCCGAGAGGCGTACGCGGTTGGCGCCCCGGCAGCCTGATAGTCTCGCGAGGCGGTACTCATGTTCATCAAGCCATATTCCTTTTCCGAACCGATCAATACCGCGGCGGGCTTTTCCTCGGAAATCATTTTCGCCAGGGCCAGCCGGAATTTGCGGTACTCGCCAGTAACATATGGTGTTTCGTGTTTCGGATGGGTCACGGGAATGGTCTCTTCGCCCCAGGGCGTGGTCATGGGATTCCCGGGCGATTCCATTTCGCGAATTTGCCCAAGCAGAACGATGGCGCCTTTCAGCTTGCCTTTGTATTTGTCGAGATCCTCAATTTTTTCAAACGAGACGCCAACCACGGCGGCACGCACCGGACCATTTGTGCCCGGCGACCATCCGGCGCTCGCCAACGTGAGCACTTGATCGTTGGGGGCCACAATGTGCCCGAAGGCTGCGCCACGCATCCAGTTGTTCGCTATGGTCCACGGCTCCAGCCGGACGTTGGATAGACCGACGGCCTGGAACTGTTCCTCGGTCCAGCGACTGGCGCGATCCAATTTTCCAGAACCGGTCAGGCGCGGCCCGATGTTATCCGTAAGGTAGGTGAGGTTGGCGCGCAGCTCGGGCTCATCTTTCTTTACGCGCTCGATGATTTTGGCATCCAGCTCGGCGATGGGATCGCTTTTCGGCTCGGATTTGCTCGCGGCGGAAGCTGTGTTTGGCGCCGGGTGGTACGGGAGCGGCCGACGCGGCAGCATCTCCGGCAGGCTCGCGGTATTGTGCGCCCAGGTTGCGAGCACTTCCGCGCCCTGATCGAGCCCGTCTTTCCAGATTTTGTCAAAAGTGTCCGATTGGCTGTGATGCGTCAGACGATATTCGGCAGAATCCTGGATGCAAAAAAATCCTGGAACCCCGACGTCGTCGAACGAGAGGTGGTCGGTGCCGTAGGAGCGCGCCATGCTAGGTTCGCGCAGCTTCAGCTCCTGCAACGGCGCGATGACCTCATCCACCAATTCGCGATCCTGATAATTGTCATGCAGACCGAGCGCGAGCACGCGTCCCGTGCCGGTATCGTGGACGAGCACGGCGGAGACTTTATCGAGCTCGTTCTGATGCGCTTTGACGTAGGCCTCCGAGCCGTAGAGCCCTTGCTCTTCGCCGCTGAATAACACAAAGCGAATCGTGCGGCTGGTTTTCAGCTTGAGCTTGGCGAGCGCCCGCGCGGCCTCGAGGACCGCCACCGAACCGGTGCCATTGTCGGTCGAGCCGGTGCCCAGATCCCAGGAATCAAGGTGGCCTCCGATGATTACCATTTCATCGGACTTTTCCGAACCGCGAATCTCGGCGACGGTGTTGTACACCTCCATCGGTTTGTTCCCGAAGGTGTTGGTCATGCCGATCTCGATGCGCACCGGCCCTTGCTTCAACATGCGGAAAATGATGCGGTAGCCTTCGCCGGTGATGAATGCGGTTGGAATGGCCCCGGGCGCATACTTTTCCAGGCTGACGTCGGTCATGTTCAGCAGACCGTGAGGCTTGTTGGAGTCGCGCAGCACGACCGCGACACCTTCTTCCTTGAAAAATTGCGTGCGCTCTTTGGCGGCTTGAAGATATTCCTCGTAAGGATCCACCAGAGGCGGCTCGCCCATTCTTGGCGGCGGCTGCTGCATGGGACGGACGGCGTCTGGGTCCACCGGCTTGGGCGGCGAAAGGCTGACGGGCTCCTGATAGATGACGATCGCGCCCTTCAATCGCGCGTGAAACTTGGTGAACTCTTCTTTTTTCTTCGCATCGAAGTAGACCACCGGACCCTGAATGGTGCCTGGCGTTCCGGGCGACCATCCGGCAGCGGCGATCGTCAACGGATGCTCCACCGGGCTGATGATCCGAGCGCTCGCCGCGCCCCGCGTCCAGGACCGCGCGATCGTCCATGGCTCCAGGTGGACATTGGTCAGGCCATACTTGCGGAACATGTTCGCGGTCCAGTCGTTAGCCTGCTTAAGCAGCGGAGAGCCAGTGAGGCGCGGGCCAATTTCATCGGAAAGGTGCTCGAGATTGGCCATGGCTTCGCTGTGCTCGCGGATTTCCTGCAGAATCTGCGCGTCGGCAGCGGCAAGAGAACTCTTGTCGTCCGGGGAAGATCGCGCCGATTTCGCATAGACGCCGGCTATCAAGAGCGCACCGGCCGCAAGCATAGCGACTCGTCGAGAATTCATCTGTTCTCCTAACCCTTAACGTTTGGTCGATGACGATTGCCGGAATCCATCTTCCAGCGCTGAGGTCCAACCACGGAACTCCCCTTGCCTGCTTAGACGCACAAACAAAGATTATGCGTTTCGCGCAACTTTGCTCCGCCGGCGCTTGTTGGACGGCGATCGCGGCGCACGCTGGCATTGCGGGCAAAAGTAACTGCTACGGCCAGCTACTATCGTTCGCCGGATCGGGGTCTTGCAGCGATAGCACGGTTTCCCTTCGCGTCCATAAGCGCGATGGTGCTGCTGATATTCGCCTGGCTCACCATTCGCGTCAATGAAATCGGAAATCGACGAGCCACGCAGACGGATGGCCTTGCGCAGAATTTCCTGCAGAACTTTTCGCAAGACGGCCAACTGGCCGCGATCCAGCCGGGCCGCTACTCGTGCCGGATGAATCCTGGCACGCCACAGACTTTCGTCCGCATAGATGTTGCCGACGCCTCGCAGCACGCTTTGGTCCAGCAGCAACGCCTTGATGCGCGCCTTCCGGCCACCGATCAAGGAGAAAAATTCATCCAGGCTTACCTCCAGCGGATCGGCGCCGAAGCCAGTCAGCTCAGTGGTCAGCGATCCACCTGCGAGATACGCCATTCGCCCGAAACGCCGGGGATCCGTATAGCGGAGTTCGCGGCCGTCATCCAACTGGAACCATACATGGGTATGCTTGGCGCTGGGTTGCGCGGCTGGGAAAGGCGCGAATTGCCCGGTCATCCCCAAATGAACGAGCAACGACGCGGCTTCTCCATTTTGCGGGTTGGCGGGCTCGTTTAGCGGAGATGACAAGCGCACCAGCATGAACTTCCCGTAGCGATGCACACCTTCGATGCGGCGGCCCGGCAGATGGAGTTCCAGGGCGGCGGGATCGTCAATGAAGTCGGTCTTGCGCAGTGTAACGGACACGATGCGACGTCCGGTGACCGAGGCGTGCAAGCCTCTGGCGACGGTTTCGACTTCGGGAAGCTCAGGCATGAGTGGCTCGCCGATAAAACTATCACATGGCAAGCCAGTGAGCGACCGCGCCTTTTACGGCTCGCACAAGCATCCAAGGCGTAAGACCCATGGTAGAGTTTTGTGACGGAGGATTTGTGCGCGGTTCCTGGTTACGGCTGGCGATCACTTTGAGTCTCGCAGCCCTGCTTTCCGGTTCAACACTTGCGGCGAAACAGGAAACCGGCTTCCTGGATCGCACGGTCACGGTACAAGGCGCCAGTTATCGCTACCAGGTTTTTCTCCCGGAGAACTGGACGCCGCACCAGGTCTGGCCGGTGATTCTGTTCCTGCACGGCGCGGGAGAGCGCGGCGATGACGGGCTCAATGAAACCGATGTCGGCATCGGAACCGCCATCCGCATTGACCGTAGCCGCTTTCCGGCTATCGTGGTCATGCCGCAGTGCCGGAAAAACATGTGGTGGATCCAACCGCCCATGGACGAAATGGCCATGAAGTCGCTGGAGGACGCCAGCCGGGAATTTCATGGCGACCCGAGTCGCACCTACCTGACGGGAATCTCCATGGGGGGTTACGGTAGCTGGTATTTTGCCGAAAAATATCCCAACAGATTCGCGGCCATGGTGGTGATCTGCGGTGGCATACATCCGCCGGTGGCCACGCTCAAGCGCATTCCGGAGCTCGCAAAATTAGTGCCGCCGGATAATCCTGAGAGTTTCCAAGCCGCCGCCGCTCAAGTAGGGCGCACGCCGGTTTGGATTTTCCACGGTGCGGACGACGAGATCGTGCCGGTCACGGAATCGCAAAAAATGTATGCGGCGATGAAGGGGTTGGGCGGCGAAGTCCACTACACGGAATATCCCGGCATCAAACACGTCTGCTGGGACAAGGCGTATGACGAGCCGAAGCTATTTGCCTGGCTGCTCTCGCAGTCCTTGCCGGACAGCAAAAAAGCGAAGGGCCACTGACGGCTTTCCTGATGCCGCGAATGCCATTGCAATGTCGGGGCCCGGGCATGAAGTAGTCGAGCCCCGCCTGGTAATCCAGTTAAATCTACTTCTTATGATAGTTCGGATACGGCGGATGATCCGGTATGACCACCGGATTCTTTTTTAAAGCATCGAGGGTCACTTGCACGGCCTTTTCCAGTTGCGCATCGTGTCCCGCCGCCACCGAGGCCGGATCGTTTTCCACCTCAATGTCCGGCGCGATGCCGTGGTTCTCCACTTCCCATTGGCCGTGCAGTCCATAGATTCCGACGCGAGGAGCGGTGATGAAGCCTCCGTCGAGCAATGCGGGGTAGCCATATATTCCAACCAGACCGCCCCACGTACGTGTTCCCACTAAAGGCCCGATTTTGTCCTGCTTAAACATCCAGGGAAGAGCATCGCCGCCGGAACCGGACATTTCATTGATCACCATGGTCTTCGGGCCGTAGATCTGGGCCAGCGGCGAGCAGAACTTCTCTCCGTCGCGCGCGATGGCGCAGTTACGCAGCGGGCGTTCCAGCTCGTCGATGATGTAATCGGCTACCTGACCGCCATGGTTGTATCGCTCGTCGATGACCGCGGCCTCCTTGCCGACTTGCGCGAAGTAAAAGCGGTTGAAGTTGAGGTAGCCGCCTACGTTGGTGTCTGGCACGTGTACGTAAGCCACCTTCCCGCCACTCATTTCGTCCACTTTGCGGCGATTATCCTCTTCCCATGCGCGCTGGCGAAGTTCGGATTCGTCCGAGACCGGCACGACGGTCAGGTCGCGGGCGCCTTTGCCATCCGGATTCGGACCTACCTTGATCCGGGTCTGCTTGTCGGCGGTATTCTCCAGGAATTCCTGCACGTCCGCGGGAGGGCGCACGTCCATTCCATTTACTTCGAGCAGGTATTCGCCGACTTTGACTTCGGCGCCAGGTTGCGTCAAAGGCGCGCGAAGATCGGGGTTCCAGCTTTCGCCGTTGAAAATCCGGCTGAAGCGATAGCGCCCATTTTCAATCTTGTAGTCCGCCCCCAGCAGACCGCCTTTCACCTGGTTCGGCTTCGGCGCGTCTCCTCCGAAGATGAACATATGCCCGATGGTAATTTCGCCGAGCATTTCGTCGAACAAATAGTTCAAATCCCCTCGCCCTCCCACGCCTTTCAGGTAGGGAGCGTATTTTTTCTCTGCACCGGCGATATCCAGGCCATGGTGGTTCGGGTCGTAGAGGTAATCCCGCTCGATTCGCCAGACTTCGTGGTACATCTGGTTCCATTCCGCTCGCGGCTCGACAAACACCTCCACGGCTCCCAGATTCAAAGCGCCTTCGCCCGGCTTGGGGGCCGAACCACTGGCCGCGATGAACCAGCCGGGACCCTGGCGATACAAAACTTTTTCTCCATTCGCCGAAACGGAAAACCCGTTAACGCCGCCAAGGAACGGCTCCGTTTTGCGCGAAGTGAGATCGAATTTCGAAACGGTAACCGGCGTTTGCGGCTCAAAGCGCGGCACGTCGGGCAATTCGCTGAGGAACAGAGTGCCGGCCTTACCGGTGTCCAATCCGTTGTAGTTGGCGGACTTGATTGGCAAGGCAACGATGCGCTGGCTGATTCCATCGAGGTCGATGGTGACTTTGACCGCCTCTTCTTTCTTGTCGCCTTCTTTGCCCTTGTCGCCATCCTTGGCCTTATCGTCCTTGGTCTTATCGTCCTTGCTGGCGTCCTTGTCTTTGTCGGCGCCATCTTTCTTTTCGTCCGAGGCCTTTTCTTCGTCGCTTTGCGGTTCGACTGGCGATGGATCTCCCTTTTTCAGAACAGCCGCATACACATTTCGCAGGACCGGATGCTGGTAGCTGGAAAGATCCAGCCAGCCCGCCGACAGCCCCACGTTGGTACTGGCAGTGAAAAAGAGCGCCTTGCCGCCGCGGTCGAAAACCGGATAGCGCGCGTCTCCCAAGCCTTCCGAGACTTGCGAAACCTTGCCGGACTCCAGCGAATAAAGGAAGATGCCGCGCAAGTGATTGGTCAGAAACTTCGAATAGGTCAGCCACTTGCTGTCCGGGGACCAATTCATCGCCAGCGTCGTGCTGGGATCCTCAAAACGGTCGGCATCGAATTTAACAGTTGTGCCTTTGTCAATGTCCACGTACCAGAAATTCATGCGCTTGTCGGTGTACGCGATTTTCTTGCTGTCCGGCGACCATGTCGGGCTGTAAAAGAAGGACGGCGGATTGCCAAGATTGATTTTTTTAACGGTGCCGGAGCCGGACTGTTCCCGCAGGTGCAACGCATACTCGCCGGACTCGTCCGAAAAATAGGCGATCCACTTGCCGTCGGGTGACCAGGAAGGGTCACGCTCGGCGACAGAGGTGGTGCGCGTCAAATTGCGCACGTCGCCCTTCTCCGCCGGGATGGTCAGGATTTCCCCGCGCGCTTCCACCACCGCGCGAACGCCCGTAGGCGAAATCCCCGCGTTGGAAATCTTGTCGCCGACCTTCTCGAAATGGGGCCGGGTGGCCGGCAGGTCGCCCGAGATACGGATGGCCACGTTCGTGGACTTGCTGGTCTTGGGATCGAAGAGATGAATTCCACCGAACTGCTCGTACACCAAGGCATCCGGACCAGCCGATAAATCCTTGAGGTCCAGGCCTTTGTTTTCCACGACTTGCTTCACGGCTTTCGATTTCGTGTCGTACGCGAACAGCGTCACCGCCCCGTTCCGGTCGGAAAGGAAGTACACGGTGTCGCCGAACCACACCGGGTGCGAGTCATTGGAATTTTCGCGTGGAACCTTTTCGAGCGAGCCCAGATTGTCGAGCTTCACGACATAAATCGGCGTCGTCTGGCCGCCCTTGTAGCGCTTCCACGCGGTTTGCCACTTCAGGTTCGGTACGTACGCGATGCGCGATCCGTCCGGCGAATACGATGCGTCTTCGCCCCGCCACATCGGTAGCACTTCGGGCCAGCCGCCCTCCGCCGATACGGTATACAGGCGATCGAAATCCGCGTAGGCCTCGCGCGCCGAGGCGAACAACACACGCTTGCTGTCGGGCGTCCAGCCCACGACGATATCCGCCGCGGGATGCCAGGTCAGCCGGCGCGGCTCACCGCCTTCCGCGGGCATCACGAAGACGTCGATGTTTCCGTCGTACTGCCCGTCGAAAGCAATCCATTTTCCATCGGGCGAGAATGCGGGCAGCCCTTCGTGCCCTCCCGTGGTCAGCTGGCGGGCTTCTCCGCCTTCGCGGGGAACGCTCCACAAATAGCCGCCATAGACAAAAACAATTTGGGTCTGGCTCAGAGTAGGTGCGTGAGCCAGCAGCGGCGCATCTTGCGCGACCGAAATTTTGCCCAGCAACAACACCGCAACCAGCATCAACCACAAGCGTCCGCGCATTTCGCCTCCGAACTTTCCGTTTTCCCGACCGAATCTTTCGCCGAACATTTCAGACCGCCGTGCCCTAATTGCCTGCTTTTTCCCCGGGCGCAGGCCAAAAACCCGGATCCGATATCAGACGGTGGTCTTCTTTGGATGCATACTTCTCCACCGCTTTACCGATTGCCGAGGCCTGGCCTATCAGTACAAACACCATATTCTCCGAAGGAAAATGTTTCTGGATGACCTGACGAGCGATTTCCGGAGTGACCGCATCCATGCGTGCTTCCAACTTGTTGATTTCGTCGTCCGTCAGCCCGTAAAACTCGAGGTCCGCGATCAGCCGGGCCAGCTGCTTGCTGGTTTCGACCGTCGGCGGAAATTGTCCTTTGACATAGCTCTTGGCGGAAGCCAGTTGTTCGGACGTTACGCCATCCTTATGCAATTTGCGCAGAACCTCCAGTGCCAGGTCGATCGCTGGCACGGTGGTTTCATTTTTTGTGAAGCTGAACATCGCAAAAGGCCCGGCGACTTTCCGGTCGTCGAAAAAGGATTGCGCTCCGTACGAATAGCCGGAGTCCACTCGCAGCGCTTCGTTGAGCTGCGAAGTAAATCGGCCTCCAAATATCGTGTTCACCAATCGCACCGCGACGCGATCCGGGTCCGTTTCGGCCAGGCCTACATTTCCGATCGCGAAGTAGGTCTGCGTGGCATCCGGTTTATCTACCAGCAGAAGGCGCTTCCCCTTGACAGGCGCCGGCGCGGAAATCTGCAGGCTCTTGACGGGCCGCGCTTGCCAGCGTCCTAACGTGGTCTCCAGCAACTTTCGCATCTCGGCAGGTTGAAAATCACCCGCGACCGCCATGATTGTGTTTCCTGGGGTGTAGTTTGCTTCGTAAAACCTGATGATGGATTCGCGCTGGATCCGCTTCAGCGAATTTTCGTCGCCGCCGGCCGGGCGGCCATACGGGTGACCTTCAAACAGATACGCCTCGTAGTACGGAATCATTGCCCCCTGGGGATCGTCTTTCTCCGCTTTCACTCCATCCATGGCTTGCGCCAGAAATTTCGCGACCTCCGCCTCCGGAAACGAAGGCTGAGTGACCGCGTCGGCGAGAAGCTCAAGTCCGTGCGCTGCATCCTTGGACAGGAATTCCGCCGCGATTCCCGTGAAATCCGAGCCCGCGTCCGCTTCGAACGATCCCCCCGTGAAGTCCAGATCCGCGGAAAATTGTTGCGCGGTCCGGGTTCGCGTTCCCTTCCGGAGCAGACCGGCGGTAACCGACGCCAGCCCGTCCTCGCCGGCCGGATCCGCGGCCGCACCGGCTTTGACGATGGCGGATATGTTGATCAGCGGCACATCATGCTTCTCCAGAAGCAGGACCGTCAACCCATTTGGCAACACGAATTTCTGGTGCGGAGGAATGCGAATGGCCTGCGCCCAGATCGTGCCGCTTGCCAGAAGAAAGATACCGAAAATCAGTGAGGCCTTGCCTGCGATGCGACTCATGGATTCGTTTTCTGCGCCTTGTCCGCAACCAGCGTTCCCACAGTACGGTTGTTCGCGCCAAAATAGGCCTTGGCCACCCGCTGGACGTCCTCTTTGGTCACCGCCGAATAATTCTTGGCGGCCTCGAACAGCTTGTGATAGTCCCCGAAAAACACTTCGTAGGTCCCAATGGTGTTGGCGCGGCCGCTGATGGTGCGAATCTGTCTGTAAAACTCCACCAGCCGAATATTCTTGGCTTTTTCCAACTCGGTATCGCTGATTTCCGAAGTCTTGACGCGTTCCAGCTCTTCGTAAAGGGCTTTCTCGCAGACTACGGGATCAATTTCCTGTTTTGGCTGCACCGTCACCTGCACGATTGTCGGATCGAAAGCCGGGCCGTATTCCGACGCGACACCCAGAGCGATCTGATCCTTATCCACCAGGCGCGTGTATATTCGCGAACTTTCCCCGGTGAACAGCACGGTGCGCAGGATATTCAAAGCGTAGAAATCGGGACTGTTGGTCTGCGGCGCGTGGTAAGCCACCATCAGCAGCGGCAGCTCGGCAGGTTTGCGCACCACGAGGCGGCGCTCACCCAACTGTTCGGGCTCGCGTGTCGTGACGGGCGGCGGCGGTTCATGCGCCGGAATCGGCTCCAGATATTTCTCGCCGAACTGAAAAATCTCTTGGGGTGAAACGTTGCCCGCGACCACCATGGTCGCGTTATTGGGCGAATACCCCATCGCGAAATGGCGCTTCAGGTCTTCCATGGTCCAGTGCTCGATGTCGCTCATCCATCCGATGATAGGCCATTGGTAGGGATGCGCCACGAATGCCGTAGCCCACAACTGTTCATCCAGCGTGCCATTGTTTTCGTTGTCCACGCTGAGCCGCCGCTCGGACGCCACCACTTCGCGTTCCGATTTCACTTTGTCCGGGTCGAAACTCAAATCGCGAATGCGATCCGCCTCGATCTCGAAAATCAACGGCAATGCCGAGCGTGGAAACCAGTCCTGGTAAACGGTTACGTCGCGTGTGGTGTACGCGTTGTTTGACCCGCCATTCGCTTCCATTACTTTGTCGAGCTCTCCCGGCCCGTATTTCGCAGCGCCATTGAACATCATGTGCTCGAAGAAGTGCGAGATGCCGGTGGTCCCGGGGCGTTCATTCCGCGATCCGATGCGGTAAAAAATGTAGAGGGCCACGTTGGGAATGCTTCGGTCGGTCTGTACGAGCACCTTCATGCCATTTTTCAGCGTGCGCGATGCCACCGGATATTCCTCTTGTCCCTTCGCGATGGTGGCGGCGCAGAATAATCCGCACAGTACTACTGCCGTGCTTCGCCAAGAGCGACTTGTTTTCATTGGTCTCCTGAACCCGGAAAAACCAGCCCAGTCCGCCATGCGCTTCTGAAGTTGGACGGACGCACCCTGTTTATCTCTTTTTGTCTTCTCCGACCAGCGCAAACACGCGCACCGCTCCTCCCGATCCGCCCTCCAGCTTGATGGGCGCCACGACCAGGAATGCTCCCGTTTCAGGGACTTCGCTCAAGTCCGATAGGTTCTCCAGATGATATAACCCTGCACCCAG
The DNA here is from genome assembly GCA_963819745.1 of uncultured Acidobacteriota bacterium. Lineage (GTDB taxonomy): Bacteria > Acidobacteriota > Terriglobia > Acidiferrales > UBA7541 > Acidiferrum. Next base: position 481,059 of record CAWFXG010000009.1, read on the forward strand.
CGCCAGGTGGTGCACCGCAAAGTCTTCCGACGCTCCCCGGTCCACGCTCATCGAATCGCAACCCAGTCCGCTGACCTTTCGCGCGATCAGCACTTTTGCCGCATCCGGAGAAAATCCCGGGAAATGCATCTTGCCCTGCGCGTCCTGGTTCCGGTATTTCTGCGCATCCGGCCATCGCGATGCCCAACCGGTTCGCAGCAGAACGATTGCGCCAGCTGGTACTCGTCCGTGCTTGCGCTCCCACTCCTCGATTCGAGATGCCGGAAGTTGGTAGTCCGGGTCATTCCGGCCTTCGGCCCGTACATCCATAACGATGGCTGGACCGAAAAAGTTCTTTGCGGCGATCTGGTCTACCGGAATCGTGCCCGGCGGAAAGTGAATCGGAGCATCCAGGTGCGTTCCATAGTGCTCCAGCATCCAGAAACTACGCGTGAAATATCCGTTCTTTTCCACCGTGGCGTTCACGGTCGCTTCGAAGAACTTCGCGTCGCCGGGCCAGGGTACCAGCTTGTCGTTGATGGCGTAACTCAAATCCAGAATTCTCGTCTTGCCGGTGGAAATGCCGCCGAGCAGATCGTTTCGACCGGAATTGGAAGGAACAATGGTCATGAACCCAAGAAGGCCCAGAGCGAACACCCCGGCGCGGACCGGCAAACTCATCGATCACCCCAGTCGTTTGCGTACAGGACCGCGCACTGCCTTCCGGGAAGGCGCTTCTACGGCAACGGAATTCCCGGCATGGCTACGATGCCTGCCATCTTCAAAATTTCCAGGTATTCCGTGTCCGTTATCGCGCAGATCAGCAGCCGCACGTTTTTCAGCAACTTGATTTTTTTCAGCGCGGGGTTCGCGCGGAGCTCTGCTAAAGGTACCTGCCGGGGCAAGCGTTCGAATGCACGCAGGTCCGCGACCAGGTTCTTCTCTTTGCGGTCATGCGGGTCGGGATAAGGGTCTCGAGTTACTTCCGCGATCGAATACAGCGCGCGCTCCGGTGCGGAGTGGTAGCAAAGGATTCGATCGCCTTTGCGCACCTGTTTGAGCGCACGAATGGCGTCCGGCTTGCCCGCCGCGCCGTGCCACATTTCCTTACCCTTCACAAAGAGCGTATCCCAGTGATAATGATGAGGATCGGCGCTGAAAATCCAGTAATGTCTTTGCGCTGTCGGAATTGCCATCGATCTTTTCGAGTCGGCACTATACACGCGGCCGACTAAAAAGCGAAACAAATAATTCCGGTAGTCCGAAGTAGGTCAATCCGGTAGCTTCAGTTCGTTCGTCGGATAACTACATTATTTATCAGCGAGATATAGGTTGCGCAGCGTCGACGAACACCTCATCGCCACGGACTTCCACGGCGTGGCAGCTTACCCCTACCGTCGGATTCTGACTGACCTTACCGGTTGTGACGTCGTACTGCCAGCCATGCCACGGGCAGGTAACGATTTTGCCCTCCAGGGGTCCGTCGCCCAACGGACCTCCCCGGTGGAGACAGGCATTATCGATGGCGTAGAATTTCCCTTCGTAATTCGCCAGTGCAATCGCTTTGCCCGCCACGTCCACCTGTCGAATGGTGCCCAACGGGATCTCGCTGACTGCCGCCGCCCGGACAAACGCCATAGTTGCTCTCCTCGCTGCGCGCCAATCGGAGGTCCTGCTGGTCGAGCCGGTTTGACAGGCAGCCATAGATTCGCTTCCTCGAAGGATACTTGAACACCGCACATACGCAATATGCTTTAAGCCGCTCGGAAAACGAAACCATCCGTTTGAGCGCAAAGACGACTTCCCATGTCCGAGTTTGATCAGCCAAACCGGATAGATCGGCAGGCGAGCGATCGGGTAGATTCAACGCGATGCCGACCGTTGCCAAGCGAATCGATGGAGTCGATTGGGCGGTCGCGGAGCAAGCGCTTTCCGCTCACGGCTTTGCCGTTACTCCCATGCTCCTGACGGCACCCGAATGCGGGAAGTTGATTTCGCTCTATTCAGATGACCAGCATTTCCGCAGCCACGTCCTTATGGAGCGTCACCGTTTTGGCGTTGGCGATTACAAATACTTCGCGCATCCCCTGCCGCAAGTGGTTGCGGATTTCAGGCTGCGGCATATCCGCATCTGGCCAAGATCGCCAATTCCTGGTCCGAAGCCCTTGGCGCCGGCAACTCCATCTATCCCTTGGACTACTCCGCATTTCGGCGGACGTGCCATGCGGCAGGGCAAACCAAACCCACGCCGCTGATGCTCCACTACGAAGCTGGCGGTTACAATTGCCTTCATCAAGATCTCTACGGAGAAATCGCCTTCCCTCTCCAGATGGTGGTCTTGTTGGGCCAGCCGGGTCGCGATTGGCAGGGTGGCGAGTTCCTGCTGGTCGAACAGCAACCCCGGGCACAATCGAAGGCCGAGGTGGTTTCCGCGGGCGAGGGCCAAGTGATCATATTTACGACGCGCTACCGTCCCGTGAAAGGATCGCGCGGCTATTACCGTGTAAACCTCCGTCACGGCGTCAGCCGCGTCCATCGCGGCACCCGCTACACGCTGGGTATCATCTTCCACGAAGCCAAATGAATGGTAGCCCCGCCCTTCCGCTTCTTTAGAACAGCTTCCGTCAAGGTCTAACGTTATGATAACACGGACCTTAACTGGTCACAAAAAGGTCAGGGGCATGTCCTGCGCTGGGCATTGTTCGCCTCCCATCGCGCTTGTAGCTTCGCGCTCGCACAGCAAGTAGAGGACGCGATGGGTCTTGCGTTGGAGACGATCCGCGTACCTCGGGAAGCGAGTCCTCGTGCGAAGTCTTGTGGCTGCCATTACCTTGGCGTTCCTTTCGAGTGCTTCAACCTTTCCGCAAACCAATCGAGCCTCCACTACGGGTCGCGCAATTTCAGAAGCACCGGTGCCCCGACCAGTGCAGTCGTGGGTGGACCTCGGCTTGCCCAAGGAGCCTCCCCCGAACGCCTACGCCGTTACTGGAGACTTGCTGCCACCACTTCTGCAGGAAGTGGTCGCCGCGTGGAATCTCGAGTTTCCGGGCATCCCACTCGCCTCGAACAGCCTGATTTTTGTCATTCGTCCGGACGAATTCTATTCGGAACTAGAGCTCCAATCGAAGACCTGGCTGGCGAGCCGCGAAATGCTGGGCATTCCGAACTTTCCTACGGTCATCAACCCGCTGACTCCTGATGACGATTGGTACAAGCGCGCGCAAGAGGAATGGAAGACCGGTAACCGCGATGCCGTGTACATCCTTCTAACTTCGCTGTACCACGAACTCTCTCACACCCTTCGCGGCCACGACGATTCCAAGGCCTACCGTGAGCAAATCTTGCTGTTTGAGCGGTTTCGCCGGAAAGGGCTGCTCCGGAGTCGCTATGCCCGCCAATGCTACGCGTCCCTTCATGACGTCTCCCAGAATTTGGCCAGACACCCCGAGCGCTATCAGCGCGTGGAGGTGCGGCTCCACGGCCAAATCATCGCGCTGCGGCTGCCTGTACAAGCTCCCGGCAGCCACCGGCCCGTACCCGCGACCGAGTGAATCGGATCGACGTCGGACAAGGGGAGCGCTCGCATTCCCTGTGGGGCCGTGCTGCTGCCTCCATTTTTCGCGCAAACGAACCTGCTGCGCTTCCCAGGGCAATCTTTCCGATATGGTAGACTTGCCGCTAGCTAAGTCTTTGATTTCTCTCCTATGTATCGTTTTGGCGCATTCCAGCTCGATCCTCGATCTCATGAGCTCAGACGGAACGGTTCGCGCGTCAAGATTCAGGAACAATCCTTTATCGCGCTATCCAAACTTCTCGAGCGCCCCCGTGAACTGCTGCTCCGCGAGGAGCTTTGCCAAGCGATCTGGCCTGCCGACAGCCATATTGATTTTGAGATCGGACTGAACAAGGTCATTAAACGTGTCCGCGAGGTACTCGGTGACTCCGCCGATCATCCAACATTCATCGAAACCACGCCCAAGCTGGGCTACCGCTTTATCGCTCCGGTCGAGATCATCTCGCCTGGACTTGCTGCCACGAACTCTTTGGTCGTCAACAATTTTCATTGAGAGGCAAGCTCATTTTACCGGCAGGTTGTAGCGCTTTTGCATGGCCTTCCAGTACGTCGCCGGCCTCAGCCTTTGCAACACATCAATTTTTCGCGCGTCCGCGCCCACCAGGATACGTGGCTCGCGCCGTTCGACGCCTTCCAGAATACGCGCTGCCGCCTGGTCCGCCGTTGTCTTTGCCAATCGATCCAGTGTAGCGATGCCTTCTTCCCGTGTTCCCGCCGGTGTGCCATATCCCAGGCGAGCCCGTCGCGCAATGGCGGTCCGCACCCCGGCCGGATGCACACACGAAACGCTGACGGAGCTCCCTTCCAGCTCGTGCCGCAACGACTCCGTGAATCCGCGCACCGCGAATTTGCTTGCCGAGTACGCGCTCTGGCCAATCGGCGCCACCAAGCCGAATACGCTCGATAAATTGACTATCGCGGCTCGCGGCTGCTGCTTCAGCACCGGAAGAAAATACCGCGTGCCATATACCGTTCCCCAAAAGTTGATTTCCATCAGCCAGCGAAAATCTTCGATGGAAATCTCATCGAACTTGCCGAACAACGCCACTCCTGCATTGTTGATCAACAGCGTCACCCGCTGGTGGCGCGCCACGACATCCTCCGCGAACGCCCGCACCGCCGATTCGTCGGATACGTCCACCACGTGGGTCGTGGCTTGCGCCGTCTTGGTTGGCAGGCTCGCAGCCGTCTCCATCAGCCCAGCCTCGTCCACGTCCGCGAGCGCCACTGCGGACCCCGCCGCCGCCAACCGCAGCGCCAGCTCCCGGCCGATGCCTGACCCCGCTCCGGTCACTACTGCTACGGCGCCGCCTAAAAACGTTCCGGTGTCCATGATCGTTTGTTTGTGTCCCCTGACCGGTCCGGCCTAATACACTTCCACACCGCGATCAATCACCGGCTCGGCCGGTAGCGCCGGAACCGTGCGCGCCGCCCCTAACTTGGCCCGCAATTTCTTTTCTTTCCATACCAGTAGCGGAAGCATGCGTTTTCCCCGGCGAATCGCGCGTAATGCCGCGTGGGGATCCACCAAATGCGTTCGCGGCGGCCGCATGCCCGACTCTCGCATCACCAGCCCGATCGGCAGCTCCATCCGATCTTGCGCCTCCATGAGTCGCGCCATCAGGTCCATCCCCGGCGTCACCACCGGTCCGAAGCCGTAGCGCAGTTGCGTGGTTCCGATGATGTACAGGTTCTTGTACTCCGGCAGCACGCATCCGCCATAGAGTTTCGCCACGCTCCCCTGCACCGAAACCAGGCCTGACGGGAGAAACGGGAAGCTCACGTGATATCCGGTCGCGCACACCACCGTGTCGAACTCTTCTTTCTGGCCATCGACAAAATGCACCGATTTCCCGTCAAATCGCGCGATGTCCGGACGCGCCGCGATCCTTCCGTGTTTCAGGTAATAGAGCAGCTCGCTGTTGATGGTCGGGTGCGCTTCAAAAATCTTGTGATCCGGCTCCGGCAATCCGTAATCGCTGTATTTCCCGATTACAATGCGCAGCATCGCTCGCAGAAAAATCCGCTGCACCCAGACCGGCACCCATCCTTTGATCAGTTCCGCCGACGGGATACCGAACAGCGTCTTCGGCAAGAACCAGTATCCGCGCCGCAGGCTGATGCGCGCCGCGGCCCCCACTCGTGCCGCTTCCGCCGCGATATCGCAGGCCGAATTGCCCCCGCCGACCACCAGCACCCTCTTTCCGCTCAGTTGCCCCGGGTCGTGGTAGTCCTTGGAGTGCAGGTATTCGCCGTCAAACTTTCCCGGATACTCTGGAAATCGTCGCGCCCAATGATGTCCGTTGCAGACAATCACGCCTTTGTAGATTCGCTTTCGGCCGTCGGCCAGCTCCAACTCCCATTGCCCGTCCGGCAGCGGCACCGCCATTACAACTTTGGTGCGGAACTGGATACCTTCCCGCAGATGAAAGTCTTCCGCGTACTTCCGGAGGTATTCCAGCATCTGCGCGCGGCTCGGAAAGTCCGGATAATCCGCGGGCATCGGGTAATCCGCATATTCCGTCGTCTTTCGCGACGAAATGATATGCACCGTCTCGTAGACGCCGTGATACCAGTTCCCGCCCAGATCGTCGTCCGCTTCCAGTTGTTGATAGGGAATCCCGTGCTCGCGCAACGCCTTGGCCATGCCCAGGCCGACCGGGCCTGCGCCGATTAGCGCCATTTGAGAAGAATAATCTGAGGCTGGATCCGCCATGGGAGAAAACCGGGCCCGTCCAGATTCATATCACACTTGCCGCAGCGCGACTACCGGGTGATCGCCGCGCTTGTCGTTATTCGCCGTCGGTTATGACTCCGGCGATTTGCACACCGTTCCCGCCCGCTCGCTTGGTCGCATACAACGCCTCGTCCGCCTTTTTCATCAAGGCGCTGAATTCCGGAGCCTCTTTGCCGACAAAGCCGCAGATTCCGAAGCTGGCTGTTGCCGATACGGTGCCCTCGCCGAAGCAGAATTTGCTGGCCGCAAACAAGCTGCGCAGACGGTCCACGGTGAATTCGATCTGCTCTTTCTCGACGTGGGTGATCACCAGGACAAACTCGTCCCCGCCCATGCGCCCGCAAATGTCCGACGCTCGGGTGTCGCTGCGCAACACGTCCGCGAACTTCCGTAGCACGGCGTCACCCGCATCGTGTCCGAAGCCGTCATTAATCTTCTTGAAGCAGTCCAGGTCCGCTTGCACTACCCAAAATGGAAACCCGTGCCGAGCCGCGCCACGCAATTGGCGCTGCGCCCAATCCTCCAGGGCGCGGCGGTTCGGCAGACCTGTCAGCGAATCGGTGTGCGCCATTTCATCCAGTAGCTTGCTCTTCGCGTCCAGTTCCCGGTGCAGCGCCACCGTCCGCCGGCCTACTCCGATGCGTGCCAGCAATTCCCCCGGATCGAATGGCTTCGTCAGGTAGTCGTCCGCGCCCGCCGCCAACCCTCGCACCACGCTGTCCTTCTCCGCTTTCCCGGTCAGCAAGATGATGTACGTGAAGCCGCGCTTCTCTTCTGCTTTGATGCGTTCGCACAACTCCAGCCCGGACAAGTCCGGCATCATCCAGTCCGTGATCACAATCGGGGGAGAGTGTTTGGCGTACAGCGCAAGCGCTTCTTCGCCGCTTTTGGCGAACAGCAGCGCGCATGGTTCGGATTCCAGGGCGTGCTCCACCAGCTTCCGGTAGACGGGGGAATCGTCCACCACCAGGACCTGGTAGTTTTCCGCCATCTTTCCCATCGTTTCGCTCGATTTCGGCGCTTTAGACCGTTCTATGCGCAACCCTGGGGTAGGGCCCGCAATATCCTATCAAGGAGCTGCCTGTTCGGAGTGTTGGGAAAGCAACCAGAATGCCCAAACGTGACCCCCGTGCCATTTTGCACACGCGACGGAGCCGTAATGGGCGTGCTTATTGTCCCTTTTCGGCGTTACCCGCCGCTGTCCGCCAACCTCTTTTTTACGAGCTCTTTACGAGCCTGCCGTCTGCACCTTGGCCAGCAATTCCACGAACTTTTGCTTGCGCTCGCTCTGGTCGTGTCCGCCTTCGGCGTCGGCCAGTTGGGTGATGTTCATCGAACAGAACTTTGGGCCGCACATCGAGCAGAATTTCGCTTCCTTGTAGAAATCGTCCGGAAGGTTTTCGTCATGCATCGCCTTGGCCGTCGGCGGATCCAGCGAAAGCTCGAACTGCTTGTTCCAGTCGAAGAGGAACCTGGCGTAGCTCAATGCGTCATCGCGGTCCCGCGCTCCCGGCCGATGTCGTGCCACGTCCGCGGCATGGGCGGCGATCTTGTAGGCGATCACTCCCTGCTTCACATCTTCCGGATTTGGCAGCCCCAGGTGCTCCTTCGGGGTCACGTAGCACAGCATGGACGCTCCGTGCCATCCGATCATGGCCGCCCCAATCGCGCTCGTTATGTGGTCGTATCCCGGCGCGATATCGATCACCAGCGGACCCAGCGTGTAGAACGGCGCCTCGTGGCACCATTCCATTTCTTTGTCTACCTGCTCCTTGATCTTGTCCAGCGGCACGTGCCCGGGCCCTTCGATCATCACCTGTACATCGTGTTCCCAGGCCTTCTTGGTCAGCACGCCCAGCACCTTCAGCTCCGCGAACTGCGCTTCGTCGCTGGCGTCGGCGATGCACCCCGGCCGCAGGCCGTCGCCAAACGAAAAGCTAACGTCGTGTTTCTTGAAAACCTTGCAGATTTTCTCGATGTTCTCGTACAGGAAGTTCTGCTTCTTGTGGTGCTCCATCCAGTGCGCCATCAGCGATCCGCCGCGGCTCACGATTCCGGTAATGCGCTTGCGCACCAGCGGCACATGTTCCCGCAGCACCCCGGCATGGATCGTCATGTAGTCGACGCCCTGTTCGGCTTGCTCTTCGATCACTTCCAGCATCAGCTCGAAGGTCAAGTCTTCTGGCCGCCGCACTCGCGAAATCGCTTCATAAACCGGCACCGTACCCACAGGCACCGGCGAGGCGCCGATGATTGCCTTGCGGATCGTCGGAATGTCTCCGCCGGTGGAGAGGTCCATCACGGTATCCGCACCGTAATGCACCGCGTGGTGCAGCTTTTTCAGCTCTTCATCAATATTCGAGCTCGTCGCTGAATTTCCGATATTGGCGTTGATCTTGCACTTCGTAGCAATACCGATGGCCATCGGCTCCAGGTTGCGGTGATGAATGTTGGCCGGGATAATGCAGCGCCCTCGCGCTACTTCGCTCCGAATCAGCTCCGGCTCCAGCTTCTCCCGCTTGGCGACGTGCAGCATCTCCTCGCTGATCATCCCGAGACGCGCCAGGTGCATCTGCGACATATTCCGGTTGCCATTCGCGGTGGCCTGCTCCGCTTCCCGCTTTTCAATCCATGCGTCGCGCAATGCCATAGAACCCCCTCAGAACCGACCTCGTCACCGACACGCCCATGCCTAAGCTCGAATTATGGCACTCAGACTACACCACAGCAACCCGGCCGCCATACGCCTCAAAGTAAGCTTGTAAGAGGAGTGGGAGCTTTAGCCTCTGAGGATTTGCTGTTCTTCCGGCAGCTCTCTATTCGGTAACAATCCGATCCGCCCACTCCACCAGAGAAACGAAAATCGCCGGATTGCCGAACTTTGCGCCCCACTGATTCAAGTCCGCCTCAGTCACTCCCCGGGCCCGCGAGCAGGCCCCGCACGCATAAATCCTGATGTGCCTGGCGACCACCTTATCGAACGTCTCCGCCAGTGGTGCCCAGCCGACCGGCACCACCGCGCTGGCCACCGACTTCCGCATCAGGGAGACCCCCTCTCCCAGCAGAAAAATCTGTACTTCATGACCGGCTTCCGCAAGTGCCAGACCATGCAGAAACGGAAATGCCGCCTTGGTCGGATCGTCCGATCCCCAAGCGCTTTTCATCATCACTTTAAGGGTCTTGTGAGTTTGTTCTTGCGGGGCAAAGCCAGTCAGCCCCAAAAATGGCAAGCTCATCATTTGCGTCAGAAACGTCCGTCGCGCCATAGATGCCCCCAGCCGAGTGTTGAATCCCAGAGTCCTGGAGGAATCTATATCGCCGCTACGTGAAAAACAACCTACGGTGTCGGCGGCTTTAGCCGCCACAACAGCCCGCCGCGCAAATGTGTGAGCCACAGCGAACCGTGCCCAAAGCGTATCGAGTCGCCTCCGGTCCCGACCCACTGCCGCTGCACGGCGTTCGCTCCCGGTGAAATCAGTGTCAACGGGACGTCCATTACTGTTGCCCAAATGAAATTTCCCGACGAGCAGATTTCTCCGCCGTGCCCCGGGATGCCCGCTGGAATCGTCGCCACCACCTGCCGCGTCTTGGTGTCCACCCGGGTGATGCTGCCGTCGCCCTGGTTCAGTGTCCAGATCGATCCCGCCCCGGATGTCAGGAACCTTGGTTCCGACCCGACGGGAATTGCCGGCAGCACCTCTCCGGTCGTAGCATTCACCGGCGTCAGGACGTTCGATTTTGTACCGCTCACCCACACCATGCCGTCGCTGTAAAGCGGGTTGAACGAACCTGCCGGCACGGAAATCTTCTGACGCACTTTATTGGTTGCGGGATCAATGCGCAGCAGCGTCCCGTCTTCATCCGTGACCATCCAGATGGAATCGCCGCTGGCAGTAATTCCCCCTTCATCGTCCCCGGGACCGAAAGGCAGTCTCGCCACGATCTTGTGGCTCGCGCCGTCCACTCGCGCCAGCTCCCGATTTTTCCCGCACAGGGGCACCCACAGGCTCCCGAACGCGTATGCCAGTCCAGAGCATGGCTCAACTCGGAATTCGACAACTTCCGCCACGTCATTCGTCTGCGGATCGATACGCTGTACTGCGCCCAGTTGCGAGTTGGAAATCCATACCGCATCCTCGGAAATCGCCAGCCAGTCCGGCTTTCCGCCCAGATCCAGCGTCGCCTCCGGCTGGAGCGTGTCCATCGAAACTTGCACTTCCTTGATGCCGGCATGCGCCATCTGCGGCCGCGGCACGGAAGGTCCGCCCGCAATCAGCCCTGCCGATAGCACCAGCAGGATTTTCACGCGCCCCATTTTTTCACCCGAAATTGGAGATTGCGGAGGACTCGGACCCGCAACCGCCGCAGACTGTGCACGTTAACCGCAGAGGCGTCCCGGGGCAAGCGCTTCTTGGAGAAATCGGAAAGGTATTCTAGGCGCGTCGGAGGGTGAGCAACGTGATTTCCGGTGGCACGCCAAGCCGGACCGGCGCGCCCACTGTGCCCAGGCCGCGGTTCACGTAAATTCGCGAGATCGCGGAAGGCTCTTTCCCGTCATGTGCCAAGGAATGCGCCGCATGCTGCCCGGAGTTTGCCGGCGCAAACAAGGGCCGTTCGTATAATCCGGCTATGTAGTTGGAGATAAACCGTGCCGGGCTCAACCGGTGATCGAGTATTTCCACCTGGATTTGCCCGCCGTGCGTGTGCCCCGCCAGTGACAATTCAATGCCCAGTTCGGCCGCCCGGTCGAAGCTGTTCGGGTTGTGCGAAAGCAGGATGTTCGGCATGTCCCTGCGCACCAGCGGCTCCATATTGACCAACATCTGCTTCAGGTGCCCGCTTGGGTTGCGTTCGCGCTGGTAATCCACGCCGATCAGGTTGAATTGCGCCCCACGGAAGGTCAGTTGTGCGTTCTCGTGTCGCAGCAGCTTCATTCCCGCCTGCGCGAAAAGCTGCTGCGCCAGGTCTTCGGCCTTGGCGTAAATCTCGTGGTTGCCGTTGCAGCCCCACACTCCCAACGGAGCGTGCAACCGGTGCACTTCTTCAATACAATCCACCAACGGATCACTGCCGGACGTGATGAAGTCCCCGGTCACCATGGCGATGTCGCCGCCGAGTTCATTGGCCATGTCTACCGCGCGCCGCACGTCCTGGCGCGTCATGTACCCGCTCAGGTGGATGTCGCTCAGTTGCACGATGCGCATCCCATCCAGCGCCTCCGGCAGGTTGGACACTGGCATTTCCACGCGGCGAATCTGGTAATTCAGCCGCTCCGCGGCAAACCCGTACATGGCCGTAAGAAAGGGAGTAGCCCCAGCCAGTGCCGTTGCGGAACGGAAGAAGTAGCGCCGCGAGGGGTCGGGAACCAGCTCGACCGCAGCAGGTGTCATCCCGGTCTGGGTCGTCAGCCGGCGAACGGGCCGGGTTTCAGGCTGCGTCGCGGATTCCGCTGTCCCCTGATGGAATAGGTTCCGCGCATGTCTCCACAGCCAGTCAATCCCGCGCACGGCCTTTACCGCCAGGTAGGAGAACAGCGCGCTGGTGAACCACAGCCCGGCAAAAATGGTAATGAGCGCATCCGTTGGAATCAGCCGCCCTCGGTGGCCCATTCGCAGCCCATCCACGGTCGCCACAACTACCAATGCAATCATCACGACGTAGACCAGGCGCACCACCACCCGCAGCGAAGTCGACTTCCAATTCGCGGTGCCGCGCCAGATGGATCGGTACCAGAAGCGCTGGGAGGCCAACAGCAAAAGAAGAACGGTCAGGGCTATCGCGATTCGTACAAGCAGCCAGCCCCAGTTCACGGTGTTTTTGCCTCGGTAGCCACTCCTGATTTTACCACGTCCAGACGCCGATTCCACGTGCTGGGAAGGCTGTACTTGAGTAAGATAACCGCCGCCCCGGGGGGTCGGACCAATTCGGGGCAAATAACGACCGACAAGACGCGGAAACGAATGGCCCGCCCGTCCGTCTCGTAAAGTGGTGCGAACCGCTCCACCTCACTCTTGCGGGCAAGCCAATCGAGTCCCGGTGACGGGCCTGGTATCAGCGGATCAAGGAGAAAACACAAATGAGAGCGACCATTGGCATCGGAAGCCTGGCGGTAGTGCTGGGGCTCGGCTTGATCCTGGCTACTACGCCCGCACACAATGCCGCCGCAAAAGCTCCTGGCAGCGCCTCGCAGCAAGTCCTCGCCCAGTGGAATGACATTGGCCGCAAGCTGGTGGCTATGGCCGAAGATTTCCCCGAAGACAAGTACGACTTCAAGGCCACCCCGTCCCAGCGCAGTTTTGCCGAGCAACTTATCCACGCCGCTTCGTCGATGTATTACTTCACCGACCCGGCGCAGGGACAAAAACCACGTTACCCGGACGATCCCAAAGGGTATGACCTGAAGACCAAGGCGCAGATCGTGGCTTTCGTGAAAAAGTGCATCGAAGACGGCGCGGCGGTCATTAAGTCCAAAGGCGATAAGGGCATGAACGAGTGGATCACTTCCGCGGAAACTCATCAGCAGTTGCAGGTCTCTGATCTTGCCTACGAATTGATCGAGCACTCCGGCGAGCATTACGGACAGTTGGTCGTCTATTACCGTCTCTCGGGATTGGTACCACCGGAATCTCGGCCTAAAAAATAGCGCTCACGGGCCAGGACACAACGCAATCGGGTACTCGCAACAGACAGGGTTGGACTTTCGGACGCATAGGGAGGAAATGCAATGAGGAAACTGATTTGGATCGCCGCTGCCTTCCTGGCCGCGGGACTCGCCGGGCAGCCACTTCGGGCTCAGGACACCGCCAAGAAAACCGCGGCGCCCAAGCCGGCAAAGGGCCTGTCGCAATCCATTCTCGAGCAGTGGAATGATATTGGCCGCAAACTGATCGCCATGGCCGAAGATTTTCCCGAAGACAAGTATGACTTCAAACCCAGCAAGGAAGAACGTTCCTTTGCCGAACAGTTGCTCCACGCTGCCGGCGCCAACTATTTCTTCATCAATATCGCCAAAGGGGAAAAGCCGCCCGCACAGGAAGATCCTTCGCGGACAAAGTACAAGAGCAAGGCCGACGTGGTCGCTTTCGTCAAGAAATCCTTCGAGGATGGCGCCGCGGTCATCAAGTCCAAAGGCGACGACGGTATGGCCGGCATGATGGTCGATCCCTTTGAGAATCAGCAGGTCCGAGTGTTTGAGTGGGCGTATGGCTTCATGGAACACTGCGGCGAGCACTACGGGCAACTCGTGGTGTACTACCGCGTGGCTGGCCTCGTTCCGCCGGAGTCGCGCCCGAAGAAGTAAGTTACAGTGCGGCTGCGCCAGCAGCGCCGCTTTCCAGGAGCGCCTTCAACTGGGCAGGATCATGTGTCGGTGGGAGGCAGGTCTGCCCGGCGCAAACCACCGCCATGGCTTTCTCAGCGGGAAGATGCGGCAGCGTTTCTCTCAGCGCGCCAACTAGATTCGTCAGGTTTGCTCCCGGCGTAACCCGCAACACCGCCTTGCCCAGCCGGAACACCTGGTGTGCCGCCTCTTCCAGCGCTCGCGCCTTTGGATCGTCTGCACGGCCTGTAACCACCACCTGCACCGGATGGTGAGCGAAGAGCGTCGCCGCCAACCCGTAGGTCGCCGCGAACATTCCATACTGCGGCGCTATGCCCGCAAACGCCTCCAGTGTTTTCTGTGCGAATGCACGGTATCGCTCCTCGCCGGTGAACGCGTGCATGCGGATCAACGCCATCGCCGCCACGGAGTTGGCGCCTGGCGTCGGGGAATCCTGAAAGGGCTTGCGGCGCACGTCCAGTCCGCCCATGGGCGCGGCGTCTGACGGCCGATCGAAAAATCCTCCGCCCTCCGCGTCGCCGTAGCGCTCGATCGCAATGTCCATGGTCCGCTGTGCTGCCGCAAAGTAGCGCGGCTCCAGCGCCGCCTCATACGCATCCAGTAGCGCCAACACGCCGAACACCTGGTCGTCCAGCGATCCATCCAGCGCGGGACCACCGATCCGGTGACCAAACCCGCGTGCTTCCGTCCAGACTTCACGCAATGTGCGATCCAATGTTTTCAGCGCAAACGCGCGGCAGTCCTCGCCAATGCGATTGCCCATCAGAGCCCTAGAAGCCTCGAGGTACGCCGAAACAAACATCGCGTTCCAGGACACGTACATCGTCTTGTCGATGTAGGGCGTCGGGCGAGGAAGCCGCGCAGCCAGCATTTTCGTTTTGGCCTGGCCAATCGTGATGCGAACAGCGGCTACGTCCCGCCCAAGAGTTTTCGCGATGTCAGAGGGATCGCGGGCGATCCACAACACGTTTTTCGCCGGATCGTGATGCATTTCCCCATGGGGCTCGACGTCGTAGTACAGCTCCATGACACGAGATTCTTCTGCGGGGAGGGCGGCTCGCAACTCTTCCAGAGTCCAAGTGAAATAGTCGCCGTCGTCATCGAGAGAATAGTCGGCGTCCTGGCTGGCGTAGAACCCACCGCCGGCCTGATCCGAAAGCACTTCATTGACCCAGCCGATAATACCTTCGGCAGTTTCGCGCAGGGCGGCGCTGCCGGTAACCTGCAGAACGTGCAGATAGTTCCGCAGCAATTCGGAATTGTCGTAGCTCATCTTCTCAAAGTGCGGCACCAGCCACCGTTCGTCCACCGAATACCGGTGAAATCCTCCGGCAAGCTGGTCGTACACACCGCCGCGCGCCATTTTCTCGAGCGTGGTTTCCGCAATCGCCAGCAAGTGTTTTTCCCTGCTCTGCCGATAGCGTTCGAGGACGAGATCGATCGCGGAAGAATGCGGAAATTTCGGCGATCTGCCGAATCCGCCGTTCTTGATATCGAACTGCTGGGTAATGGATTTGATCTGCGCATCCACCACGGCGGCATCGAACTCCCCGCGCGCCCCGGTAAACATTTCCGCCTGGGCCACGGCATCGGCGAGCGAGTTGGCGGCGCGCTCGAGATCGGGCCGCTTATTCTTGTAGGAGTCCGCCACCGCCAGAAGCACGCGGCGAAAGCCCGGACGGCCCATTTGATCCTCAGGAGGAAAATACGTGCCGCCGAAAAACGGCTTCCCATCGGGCAGCAGGAAACCGGTGAGTGGCCAACCGCCTTGTCCGGATAGGGCGCTGATCGCCGCCTGGTAGCGCGAATCCACATCGGGACGCTCGTCGCGATCGACTTTCACGGCAACGAAATGTTCATTGATGATTCTCGCGATTTCCGCATTTTCGTAACTCTCGCGATCAATGACGTGGCACCAGTGGCACCATACCGCGCCGATATCCAGCAGGATGGGTTTGTCTTCCGCCTGGGCGCGGGAAAAGGCCGGCTCGCCCCACTCGTGCCAGTCAATCGGTTGATGAGCGGCGGAACGCAGATACGGGCTGGCGGAGTCTTTCAGTCTATTTTCGTGGGATGACAAACGATTTCCTTAGTGTGAAGTAGCCGGGGACGAGTGATACGGATTATTGAACGGCGTCGCCGGGGCCGAGGTCACGGGGATCGAGTGGCTTACGCCCGGCAAACCCTTCGTCTTGCCGATGATAAAACCGGATGCGATCTTCGCCGAACTTCCAGCAGAGATAAACCTCTTCATTGTTGATCAGGGAAGGAAAATCGAGCAGGCCGACATCCAGGTCCTTGATGACACAACCCGTCTCCAGAATGCGATTGAGCGCGGTCTTCATGGTTTCCGCGAGTTGCCGGTGCTGGATGCGCAATGCCGCGAGTTTTTCGTAAGGAACCAGGATACCGCCCATCATCATGATGCGCGTGGACACCGCGGTCAGATCGGTCTCCAGGCCGGCCAGCTTTTTGCGGCAATCCATGGCTTCCACCAGGAACGGTTCCAGGTCCTTGCGGACGCGCTCCGCCTCCGTCAGGGTAAACAGACGTTGCTCGGGTCGTGGTTCGGACGATTCGTCTTGATCGTCGTCTTCGTCTGCCATTTTACTTTCCGTCAGAGGGTCTACCGCGACGCCCCAACCGATGCTAGCGCAAACTCAGCATGCGGTCGAGGGCTACCCGGGCGTAGTGGCGGGT
The DNA here is from genome assembly GCA_963819745.1 of uncultured Acidobacteriota bacterium. GTDB lineage: Bacteria > Acidobacteriota > Terriglobia > Acidiferrales > UBA7541 > Acidiferrum. The sequence goes on from CAWFXG010000009.1 coordinate 497,388, forward strand.
GCGCTCGTCTACCGAAATGCGATTCACAACGTTGCCTGCAGCAAGATTTTCCAGCGCCCAAAGCAAGTGCTGCGGCGTTATTCGAAACATCGTGGTGCAGACGCAAACACTGGAGTCCAGGGACATCACCGTGTGCCGCGGCAGTTCCTTGCTCAAACGGTTCACCAGATGTATTTCGGTGCCTACCGCCCACTGCGTCCCCGCGGGAGAAGAGGTGATGGCCTTGATGATTCCTTCCGTCGAGCCGATCTCGTCGGCAGCCTGCGCGACTTCAAAGCGGCATTCGGGATGCACGATGACGCGAATTCCCGGATGCTCTCGCCGTACCCGCTCCACATGCTGAGGGGTAAACCGCTGGTGCACGGAGCAGTAACCCTTCCAGAGGATCAGGCTGGCATCGCGTACGGCTTCGGGAGAGTTGCCGCCGAATTCCTGATAGGGATCCCACACGATCATGCGGTCGAGAGGAACACCCATGCGGAATGCGGTATTGCGCCCGAGATGCTCATCGGGAAGGAATAAAACCTTTTCGCCGCGCTCGAACGCCCAACGCATCACCGCCGCGGCATTCGAACTGGTGCACACCGAACCGCCATGCTCGCCGGTGAACGATTTGATGGCCGCCGTGGAGTTCATGTAGGTGACGGGAACAACCTTGCGCACGTTCAGCGATTCAAGTTCTTGCCAACATGCTTCCACCTGTCCGATGTCCGCCATATCCGCCATCGAGCAGCCGGCGTTCAAGTCCGGCAACACAACCAGTTGGTGGCCGCGCCGCAGAATGTCCGCGCTTTCGGCCATGAAGTGAACGCCGCAAAAAACAATATATCGAGCGTCGGTTTCCGAAGCCTGGTAGGCGAGCTTCAGCGAATCGCCGCGGTAGTCCGCGAACTTCACTACCTCATCACGTTGATAGTGATGGCCCAAGACCACTACGTCGGATGCCAGTCGCGATTTGGCAGCCGCAATGCGCGCATCCAGCGAGGTGTCCGGAACCAGCAGGTAGGAATCGAAGTCGCAGCCAACGCCAGGCTCGATTTCCGGCGCACGCAAGGTCGCCGGCTGTTCCAAGCCAATTAAGGGAGAGTTGGAGATAGAAATGAGACTGCTCATGGCGGCTTTTCTCTGTTCGTTTTTTAAGTCCAGTAAAAAGCAGGTTGGCCCAAAGTCTCCAGTTGCCGTCCCCTAGCAATTAGATGGATTTTCTCAGTTTTCGGTGCAATTCTCCAGCTATCCGCCGATAAAAACCATAGTACGGGAGGGCGGGTGAAAATCCGGAGCATTGATCCGGTGGCCCTCCTCTTTCTCCCTGATAATAGAGGAGATATAGGTGGCAAGGTCCTCGTCCGAGGCCCCCTCCCGCAACAGCGACCGGAGGTCGTGATCTTCCTTGCTAAACAGGCAGGTCCGCAGCTTTCCGTCTGCGGTCAAACGCACGCGCGAGCAGTGCCCACAGAACGGCTGGGTGACGGGGGCAATCAGCCCGATTTCGCCGTGGGTGCCGTCGGCAAATCGGTATTTTCGCGCGGTCTCGCTGCGTTCGTGAGGAATCTGCACCAGCGGCCACCGGGCGTTAATGCGGCGGTGAATTTCCGCGGCTGGAACCACCAGTTCGCGGTTCCAGTGCCGGTCGGCATCCAGCGGCATGAACTCGATGAAGCGCATCACCACGCCACGCGTCCGCGCAAACTCGGCAAAGGCTTCGATCTCATCGTCGTTGATTCCCCGGACAAGCACGGCGTTGATTTTGGCCGGAGCTAGTGACGAATTCTGGGCGGCCTCGATGCCGCTGAGTACCAGGTCGAAGGACTTGGTGCGGGTAATTCTCTCGAACTTGCCGCAATCCAGCGAGTCCAGGCTGATATTGACTCGGCGCAAGCCTGCGCGCACCAAACGGTCGGCGCGCCCCGCCAACAGGTGGCCATTGGTGGTCATTGAGAGGTCTTCAATGCCCAAGGCGTGCAGTTTGGCTATGAAATCTTCGACGCCTTCGCGAACCAGGGGCTCGCCGCCGGTCACGCGCACCTTGCGAATCCCGAGGCTCACAAAGACGCGCGCCAGACGCTCCAGTTCGTCCCAGGTAAGAATCTTCTCGTGCGCCTGGTAATTCTCGGGGTCTGCGGAACGGCAGTAGATGCAGCGAAAGTTGCAGCGATCCGTGACGGAAATACGAAGATCGGTGATCTGGCGGCCGAATTTGTCGAGAAGAGTCATATGCTGCCGTCACCTCGGATTCGAGGTGCGAACCGTCCGTTTGCCGGCACGGTGCATCCCCAAAATGCGAAAAGCCCGAAATCCGGTTGGGAATCGGGCATAGCCGAAAAACGCAGTTTTTCGTGCATTTGCTCCTTTCCAAACACGGGAGGCCCGGGCGTTTCCACCCAAACCCTCAGTCCTAATCCAGCTTGGACATCGCCCATTCCGCCTTAGGTTGTCTCTCCCTTAGGTGAAAGGGGTTCGGAGTTATCCAGCGTAGTCTACGCCCAGCACGGTTAAGTCGCAACCGGGGCCACGGGTCGCAGGTCTGTGTTAAAGTTTCCGCCACGCCATGCGGATCTTCATTCTCGGCGCCGGGGCCACCGGCTCACTCCTGGCAGATCTCCTGACTCGGCAAGGACATACGGTGTGGTGCGGAGACCGCGACCCCGAACGAGGGCGCCGGTTTTTAGGTCGCGGCAGCACTATCGCCGTCACCAAGGTCAATGCCCGTAATCTGCGCGGAATCGTGAAGGCTGCACGCGGATGCCAACTGATCGTCAACGCCTCCGCTTCGGTCTTCAACCAGATTGTGATGCGCGCGGCGTTGCGCTTGCGATCGCATTATCTTGACCTCAGCTCGCACCTCACGCGCAATCCTTTCAAAGCGGAACAGTTTGTCTACGCCAAGCGTTTTGAAGAAAAGAACCGCACCGCGCTCATCAATACCGGCGCGGCTCCCGGCCTGACCAATCTCCTGGTGAAGCGCTCCGCGGAAATGCTGGACGAAATCTCGTCCGTGCAGATTCGTTTGTATGAAAGCAGCGAGAGCAAGGATCCTATCTCCCAATGGTCGCCGGAAGTCACCTTTGACGAAGCCATCTCCAACCCGCGGGTGTATCGCGACAAGCGTTTTCATATGGCCAAGCGCTTCGCCGAGCCCGAAAAGTTTCGCTTTGCCGATCCGATTGGGACAGCGCATGTAGTCCTGGCCGCCCAGGACGAGGTGTGCACCTTGCCCTACTTCATTCCCATGCGAAACCTGGACGTCAAAATCGGGGGAAACGAATTTGACCGCCTGCGCAGATGGTACAAGCAGGGTAAGCTTTCGAAGTCGCGAGGCATCGTGCGGATGAAATTTCCGCAGACGGCCTCACCCAGAAAAATAGCGAAATTGATCCGCCAGGGCGTGCTGCATAACGCGCGATTTGCCGTGGCGGTGCTGGTCGAGGGTATCAAGCGCGGCAGGCAAGCCGATCAGCACTTGCTCATCCGCTCCGATGGCGCATTTCCGACGCTGTACCAGATTCGCCGCCAGGGTCACTTCAACACGCCCGTGGCGTATGCCACCGCGCACGTCGCGGCGCTGTTCATCAAACATTTTCCGCGCGAACTTCCCGGTGTCATCGCGCCGGAAATGTTGCCGGTGGAAATCCGCAGGGCGATTCTGGCCGGGATTCGCTCGCGCAGCGTGAAGATCACGCAGAAGACGACAATATTAAAGGATGTCGGCGACGATCAGGACGAAGACATCTAGCCCGTCCGAACGACCGCGAAGACGTGCCGGATTACGGCCGCGCCTCGAAAATCAAATTGAAAGGCGTTTGAGTCGCGCGGCGGAATCGCGTGAATCCCCCGCTGGTGACCACTTCCCGCAGCCGTTTTTCGCCCGCTTGGGCTCCCAGCGCCAACCCAACTTCCTGGGAAAGCGACGCCGGGGTGCAAAGCAGCGTGGACGCGCCGTAAAAAGCCCGGCCGATGGGGTGTAAATTGTCCTCCAGTTTGTCGCCGGCCATGGGCTCGACGATCATCCATGTCCCGTCTTTTTTCAGCGTGCTATGCACATGCGTCGACGCGCCCGCGGGATCGCCCATATCGTGCAGGCAATCGAAAAACGTCACGAAGTCATAGTCCTTGCCCGGAAAATCCTTGGCTTTGGCTACTTCAAACTTGATGCGATCGGAGACTCCGGCCTCTTTGGCGCGCTGGCGAGCCGTCTCAATCGACTTATCGTGATAGTCGAACCCAATAAACTCGGATTTCGGATAGGACTTCGCCATCAAGATCGTCGAGGCTCCCAATCCGCATCCGACGTCCGCAACGCGGCCGCCGGTCTTCAGTTTGCCGTCCACGCCTTCGAGTGACGGAATCCATGCGCTGATGAGGTTCGCCGCGTATCCCGGCCGGAAAAATCGCTCGGTGCCCACGAAGACTTCATGATGATGTTCGTGCCACCCCATTCCCTGCCCGGTCTTGAATCGTTCCGTCAACTGCTCTTCGGCTTTCACGGAAGCCAGAGCCACCTGAAATGCTCCGGGCAAAAACGCGGGACTATTGTCATCGGCCATGGCGAAGGCCTGCTCTTCCGTCAAATGGAACTTGCCATTTGCCGAGTCATAGGTGACGTAGCCGCCCGCGGCTTGCGCCGAAAGCCATTCGCGCACGTACCTCTCGGTGGTGCCGGTTCTTTTGGCGAGTTCCGTGGACGTCTGGGGTCCGCCAGCAGCCAATCCTTTGTACAGCCCCAATTTATCGCCGATTCGGATCAGCGCGGCATTGAAAGTCGCGCCGAAATCGACCAGCGCCCTGCCGAGAAATTCGTTCAACTTGTCGGGATTAATGGCCATAAATCCTCCGTATACCAAAGCGAATAGACCGTTGTGTTAGCGAATTGTAGGCCGGTAAACCGGCGGATGACAAGATATCGCGATCAACAACAGCGATTGGGCTGGGAATAGCGACGGTTCAATTGCTCGACGTAGAACTGGGAGGCGCTGAGGCGCCCGCACGAGGTCGATTTCGCGGCTTCCGAGCGCAAATACGTTTCATAGGCGGAGTCTCCGCACCATGCGCGCAAACCTTGCCAGAACAATCGCAGCCCGCGCTTGACTAGCTTCGCGGCTTTTCGAGCGGACCGCATCAGTCGTCACCCTGCGCATGCCCGTGGACCGCACCCGCAAAATCCGGCGCCCAGCGGGTGGCGACATATGGCGATTCATGCAGCACCGGCGCGGCTTGCCGGCTCAACAGCCGGTACCATTGCACCAGTGCTTCCACGATCAGCACCAGGATCATCAGCGCCAGGACCGCGGTTACTCCCGCATCCAGGCGCTGGTTGAAAATCAGCCGCTGCGTCTCCGCCAGTTTAGCTGCGGGAATTTTGCCGGCGGCGATTTGCGCGGCCATGGCATTGGCATAAGCCAGAAATCCGATGCGCGGATTGGCGCTGAAGACTTTTTGCCAGCTTGCGGTCATGGTGACGATCACCAGCCACGCTGTCGGAAGCAGCGTCACCCACACCCAGCGCAGCCGTCCCATTTTCATCAGGATCGTGGTCGTTACCACCAGCGCCACCGCCGCCAGCAATTGATTCGAGATGCCGAACAGCGGCCACAGCGAATTGATGCCGCCCAGCGGATCGATTACGCCCTGATACAAGAAGTAGCCCCACATCGCAACGATCAAAGCGCTGGAGATCACGATTCCCGGCAGCCAGGAGGTACGCCCGAACGGTTTCCAGACCCGCCCTCCCAACTCCTGAATCATGAACCGGCCCACGCGCGTTCCCGCATCCAGCACCGTCAGGATAAACAGCGCCTCGAACATGATCGCGAAGTGGTACCAGATGCTCAGGAGACGGTCTCCGCCAATGGTGCTGGAAAAAATCTGCGCCATGCCCACTGCCAGCGAAGGCGCCCCTCCGGCGCGGTTGAGCAGGGTTTGCTCGCCCACCGCATGGGCCAGAGTCGTCATCGTCCCCGCGGCCAGCGGAAAGCCCCATCCGGAAATCGTGGCCGCCGCCGCTTCCGGCGTTGCGCCCACAATCGCCGCCGGACTGTTGATGGCAAAATACACGCCCGGGGGCATGGCGCAGGCCGCCACCATGGCCATGACGCCCACGAAAGATTCCAGGAGCATGGCACCGTAGCCGATCAGCCGGGCGTGACCTTCCCGCAAAATCATCTTGGGAGTTGTGCCGGAAGATATCAGCGAGTGGAACCCGCTGATCGCGCCGCAAGCGATGGTGATGAAGCAAAACGGAAAGATTTTGCCGGCGAACACCGGACCGGTGCCGTCGATGAAGCGCGTGAGCGGAGGCATCAGCACTTGGGGGCGCACGATTAGGATTCCGGCAGCCAGCGAAAAAATGGCGCCAGCCTTGATGAAGGCGCTGAGATAGTCTCGCGGAGCCAGCAACAGCCAGACCGGCAGTGCGGAGGCTGCAAATCCATAGGCGATGATCGCGAAAGCCAGCGCCAGGCCGCTGAACGTGAATGCGTGGGCCCACGATGGCGAGTCCGCTACCCATTGCCCCGCCACCACTACGAACAGCACGAGTCCCACGCCGATCAGCGACGCTTCCAGCACCCGGCCCGGCCGGACGAATCGCAGATAAACGCCGAGCAGCAACGCGATGGGAATGGTCATGGCGAGCGTGAACGTCGCCCACGGCGAAGATTTCAGCGCGTTCACCACCACCAGCGCCACCACGCCCAGGAGAATCACCATGATCGCCAGCACCGCTAACTGCGCGATGAATCCGCCGCGCCGGCTGACCTCTTCCCGCGCCATTTCGCCCAGCGACTTGCCATTGCGCCGGATGGAGCAGAACAACACGATGAAATCCTGTACGCACCCTGCGAACACCGCTCCTGCAATCAGCCACAAGGTGCCGGGCAGGTAGCCGAATTGCGCGGCCAGCGTTGGTCCTACCAAGGGACCCGGGCCGGCGATGGCCGCAAAGTGGTGCCCGAACAGCACCCACTTGTTGGTCGGTACAAAATCGCGGCCGTCGTCATTGCGTTCAGCGGGGGTCGCTCGCGAATCGTCCAGCGCCAGAATGCGCGCCGCCAGAAATGCCGAATAGAAGCGATAAGCCAGCAGATAGGAACACGACGCCGCCAGGACGAACCACATCGCATTGAGCGGCTCGCCGCGATGAATCGCGATGGAACCGAGCGCGGCCCCGCCCAGGATGCCGATCGCCACCCAGGCCAACACACCGAGGGTCTTGTTCATGGATGCAAGCCCGGAAAACGAAGGATGTCGCAGCAGAGGGAAGTCACTGGCGAATGCTAATGCCTGACGGCTAGAGCGTCAATCCGCTTATGGCCTGGCCGGGATGACGCGCTCGCAAAGGCGCTTCTTGCTTCTTCGCCTCTGGTGTTGCTCATCCCCATCCTTGTCCCCATTTGGTGTTATCGCCGTTTGCGGCTAGAATCGCGCCCTCAACCCTAATTGCGAACGTGTGTGCGTTCAGGAGATTCCATGCGCCGAAGTTTTGCTTTCCGATTTATCCCGCTGATTGCGTTGAGCCTGGCAGGGATGGCGCAACTTCGCGCCCAGGACAAAGATCCTGCTCCGCCGCAAACGCTTGAGGAATTCCAGAAAGCAGTGAAAGACGCCATGGACAAAGACCACGTTCCCGGCGTCGGCCTCGCGCTGATATCCCACGGTGATCTGCTCTGGTGCGGCGGCGTGGGCATGGCGGATGTCGCGTCGAAAAAACTGGTCGACTGCGACACGGAATTTCGCGTCGGCTCCATCAGCAAGACCTTCGTAGCCCTTGCGCTCCTGAAACTTCAGGAAGAAGGCAAGATCGATCTGAACGCCAAGCTCGGGGACATGGCTCCGGAGATCCAGGTCAAGAATCCCTGGGAAGCGGACCGGCCCGTCCGCATCGTCAATCTCCTCGAGCACTCCGCGGGTTTCGACGACATGGAGTTCTCCGAGGTCTACAACAAATCCGGCCCCTACGACTATCCCTTGCTCCGCGTCTTTCAGCGCTTCCTTGAACCACAGGAAGTCCGCTGGACCCCGAGCACGCGTATGTCGTACTCCAACCCGGGCTATGGCATAGCCGGCTACTTGATTGAGAAAGTTTCCGGCAAGCCGTATGACCAGTACATTCGTGAAAACATCCTCGATCCGCTGGAAATGAAGACCGCGGATTTCCGTTTCACCGAGGCCAATAAAGCCAGACTCTCCATTGGGTATGGCGGAAACCCTCCGCAAGCGGTTGGCTATCCGTTTATTTACCTGCGGCCCGCCGGTGACCTCAAGGCCTCTCCCGCGGAACTGGCCAAGCTGGTGCAGTTCTTTCTGCGGCGGGGCAACACCGGGGAAACTCAATTGCTGAAGCCGGAAACGATCGAGCGGATGGAAACGCCAAAAACTACCTCCGCCGCGCAGCGCGGTCTTCGCCTCGGCTATGGACTCGCCAATTACACCCGCGTCATGGGTGACGTCGTAACACACGGGCATGACGGCGGTATTGATGGTTTTGTTTCCTCGTATCGCTACATGCCCGAACAAAATTGGGGTTATGTCGCGCTGCTGAACAACGCGAGCTCCGGAGAGGCCTTCGAGAAAATTAACGAGCTGGCTATCGCCTTCTTGTCCAAGGGTTTTGCGAAGCCCTACAAGCCGCTGGCTCCCGCGCCGCCTGCCGATTTGCAGGCGCTCGCTGGATTTTACGTTCCACGGGCTCCGCGTTCGCAGCTTCTCGCTTTTGTGGATGATCTCACGGGTCCGGTGCGCATGCGCGTGCTTGGCGGGCAGCTGATGCGCTCCGGCCTGTTCGGCAAGCCGTCGGTGCTCTTGCCGGTGGGCAAGAATCTCTTCCGGGAAGAGAAGGAACCGGAAGGAACAACGCTCTTTTTTGAAGGCGAAGCAGGGCGCCTGAGTTTTACCGCAGAGGGGCTGCAAGGTGTGCAGTATGCTGAGAGAATCAGCCCTGCCTGGCCGTATACGAGGCTGGTGCTGCTGATTCTGGGCGTCGTGCTGATGCTCAGCGCCCTGCTGTTTGCGATTGTGTGGATTGTTCTGAAGGTTCTCGGAAAAATGAAGGACGTGCGGCATCTATCCGTGCGGGTTGTCCCGCTGCTGGCCGTTCTGGCGTTCCTTTCCATCCCTTTTGCAGCTTCGCGGCTGAGCGGCGCCGGAATCGGCGAAGTAAATTTGCCCACGCTGGGAATATTCCTGGGAACGTTGTTATTCCCCTTGCTGTCGCTGCTGGCCCTGGTGCTGGTCCTGCGCGTTCCGAAAGGCGAAGTGCACCGTGGCGTGTGGATTCACTCCTTGTTGGTCTCCGTGGCTTGTTGCGGGATTGCCGGATATCTAGCTTCGTGGGGGGTCTTCGCCGTCCGCCTGTGGGCGGCGCGGTAACGAATTCCCTTACAGCGACGTGAAGCGCAGCAGCGGGTAAAGATCGCGATAGATTCCGGCTAAATCCCGGGGAAAAGTCGCGCGGCACGCAGAGTCAGGCTTCATCACCCGCCGCACCACCCAACCTCGCAGCTTCTGCCAATCCGCTGTGCCAGGCCAGCCGTCGCTGCGCTTCCATTCACCTTTTGTCGTCGAGTACCAGTAGCTTTCGTAGCGGCGGCTCAGCCGTTTTTTCTGCTTCGCCGGCCAATCCGCTTCGGACGCCAAGCGCGGCAGCGCAATCTGAGCCAACGCGGACTCCTTGAATTTCGAGCCGGCGTAAACGCGAAATCCCGCCGTAACCGTCTGCGCGGAAATTCCCGCATACAGTTCTCCAGTTTCGCCGGCGCTGGAAAACGGCGCGCTGAACTTGAGGTACATGTGCGTGCGGTACGGCGTTTTATCCTTCGCGAAGCGGATATCACGGTTGATGCGGGAAAAGTTGCCGCCGGCGCGCTTGCTGGTGTCGAACCGCGAGTCTAACTCGAGCACATGAGGCGCCATGGCATCCAGAAAACAGCGAAAACGCAGCAATACCACCTCGCGGTAGCGCTCACGATTCGCGTCCATCCACGTCTTCTTATTGTGGCGCCCGAGTTCTCGGAGAAAGCGAAACGTTTCTCGTGTAAAGATCGGCTTCGCGGCCTTTGTGGGTTGGGTCATCACTGTTTCCTCTACGGTCCAAGCCTATCGCATTCCCAACCGGCGTCAATTCGACTATGCTGTGCGGCGCGCCCGGCGGTCTTTGCGTTCAGAGGAAAGAAATTCCGCTTGAGCCCGAAAAAACGCCTCCACGGGAGAAAACGATGCATCGTAGACTGCTTACCGCAGGATTTTTCATGGCTGGTTGCCTGGCCATCGCCGCCATGGCTCCGCTCGCGACGCGCGTTCGCGCCGCGCAGACGCCCTCTTCCGCCAAAAAAGATCCGTGGAAGCCCGAAGATTTCATTTATAGCGAGGACGTCCGGCAATATCGCATCTCGCCGGACGGCAAGTGGCTGGTGTGGGCGAAGACCAGCGGCGATAAAGACAAAGACGGCCGCATTGCCAATCTGTACCTGTCTAGTCTTACTGAGATTCGCGAGATTCAGCTGACCCGCGGAACGGATACGAATTTCCAGCCACGTTGGTCTCCGGACGGGGAACAGATCGCGTTCCTGAGTACGCGAGCACGGCCCAAGGCCAAGCCGGACACCGCACCCATGCAGATTTGGTTGATGGATGCCCACGGCGGCGAGCCCTGGTTTCTCACGGAATTGGCGCATGCGCCGAAGCAGATCGAGTGGCTGAACAAGGACACGCTAGTGTACAGCGCGGAAGAGGATCCCGCCTTGTATGAGCTCGAGCAAAAAAGAAAGAAGGACGATTCCGAAGTAGTGGATGACGCCGAGCATGAGCCGCCTGTCCGGCTGTACAAGATTGGCGTGAAGGACAAGAAGATCACCCGGCTCACCGAGAACAGCGATTGGATCGAGAGTTTCAGCCTTTCGCGCGATGGCAAATACGCGGTGGCTTCGCACGCCAAGAGCCTCCACTATGCATTCGACCAAAAGAATCGCCCGCTGGCAATTCTTCACGATCTGGGCAACGGGCAGGAGAAGGAGGCTTTTGCCGGATTGCACATTCGTCCGGAAGGTTTCGAATGGGCTCCAGACGGTTCCGGGTTTTACATGGAGACGCCTTACTCCACGGATCCGCGGTTCCTGACCGCCGGAATCACCGTCGTCTATTTCTACGATGTCGCCGCGGGCAAGGGTCAACAGGTCAATCTCGATTGGGACAAGGGCGCGGGTTTCAGCCTGCAGACCATTCCCGGCGGCTTCGTGGCCATGCTGGCAGCGGGCAGCCATGACGAAATCGCCGCATACATGGCGGCCAAGGACGATTCCGGATGGTCCTGGAAGCGGAAAACCCTCACCGGGGAACATGCTAATAACCTCGAGAATTTCCAGGTGAGCGACGACGGCAAGACGATTGTGTATTCCACGTCGACAGCCGGCAAGCTGCCGCAGCTTTTTCGCGGGCAAGTGGAGAACGGGACGCTGACCTCGCCTGTGCAGGTAACAAAACTGAACGATTCGCTGGTGAGCGGCCGCGCCTACGCCAAGACCGAGGTCGTTCATTGGAAGGGCGCGAACGATGAAGAAGTGGAAGGCATCCTGTATTACCCCACCGCTTATGAAGCGGGAAAAAGTATCCCCTGATCACCGCGATTCACGGCGGACCGCAAGGCGTGGACCGCGACCTGTGGGACGAGAGCTGGGCGTATCCGGTACAACTGCTCGCGCAGCGCGGCTCGTTCGTTTTGCGACCCAACTACCACGGCAGCGGGAACTATGGGTTGAAGTGGTCAGAATCGATTTGCTGCGGCAAGTATTACGACCTGGAAACGCCGGATATCAATGCCGGCGTAGATGCATTGATCGCGCAAGGAAAGGTGGATGCGGACCGTGTCGCGACGATGGGCTGGTCCAACGGTTCGATTCTGTCCACCAGCCTGCTGATCAACTACCCTTCGCGTTACAAAGTGGCGAGCGTAGGCGCGGGCGACATCGAATGGATCAGCGACTGGGGCAATGTGCTCTTCGGCGAATCCTTCGACGCGTATTATTTCGGAAAATCCCCGATGCAGGATCCGCAGCTATACATCGACAAATCACCGTTTTTTAAAATGGATAAGGTTCAGGCGCCAGTGTTGATTTTTCACGGCACGGCGGATACCAACGTGCCTCCGGCACAGAGCTGGTCGTATTTTCGCGTGTTGCAGTATTACGGCAAGGTCCCGGTGAAATTCGTATTGTTTCCCGGCGAGCCGCACGGGCCGCGCAAGCTCACCCACCAGATGCGCAAAGTCGAGGAGGAAGTGGCGTGGTTCGACAAATATTTCTTCAAGGCCACCGGCAACGAGAACGAAGCGCTCAAGGAAGGGTCTCCGCTGGAAGCTGCGCTGCGCGGCAAGAACATTGCACGCAGCGGCGGAAATTATGGAACGCCGTCCGCTGCGACGAAAGGAAAGTCCGTGTTGCTGCCGGAGGTGGTGAAACGCGGCGAACTGGAAATCGGACGATTTGAGATAACCCGCGCACAATTCGCCGATTTCGACAAGAGCTACAAATTCGATCTCGGCACGGAAAATTATCCGGCCAATGGTATCACGCTGGAGCAAGCCCAGAGCTATGCCGCGTGGCTGTCCAAAACCACCGGGCAAATCTGGCGCATTCCAAAAGAAAAGGAAGTCTCGAAACTTTATGAGAAGCGCGAAGGTGAAAACACGCTGGACTATTGGGCGGGCTACGCGGTGAATCCGGAAGATGCCGCGCGGCTGCAAAAGAAACTTGGAGAGCTTCCCGGCGGCGCGCCATTGCTCAAGCCCGTGGGCAGCTTCGCCGGACAAGGCAAACCCGACGAGGAATTGATTTTTGACCTCGGCGGAAACGTTGCGGAATGGACACTGACTCCGGACGGCAAAGGCAAGGCGTTGGGTGGCAGCGCCGACCAACCTGGGGATACGCACACCTCGAAGGAGCCCGGCAGCGCCTACATCGGCCTACGCGTGGTGCGCGGCGAAGCCAAGCCGAAATAGACACGCGGATTCTTCCGCGTCAACCGCAGGCAAAGCATGGGACGAAACTTTGATTTCGGCTTTGGGACGCGACCCTCGCGACCAGATTGGCGCTTGCACAGGTTGTACGCGAGGCGCTAGCCTCACGGCATGAGCGAATTCACGCCTACTACAAGAACGCGGGTTACTCGGAAGCCGGACCGCGGAAGCTACGACCGCGAATTGATTTACAGCATCCTCGACGAATCGTTTGTATGCCAGATCGCGTTCATTGCCGATGGACAGCCGTTCGTAGTGCCGACGAACTATGTTCGAGTCGGCGACAAACTATATCTGCACGGATCGACAGCGAGCCGGTTAATGCGCACGCTGGCAAGCGGGGCGCCGTTCTGTTTGAACGTGACATTGCTGGACGGGATTGTTTTTTCGCCGACAGCCACGGGGCATTCCGTGAATTACCGGTCGGTGGTGGTGATGGGCAAAGCGGAAGTGATCGAATCGCCGGAAGCGAAACTGGCCGCGATGCGGGATTTCGTGGAGTACGTGATTCGCGGGCGGTGGGCCTCGGTGCGTCCGCCCAGCGAACAGGAACTGAAGGGCACGATGGTGCTGGCAGTGCCGCTGGTGGAGGCGTCTGCAAAGAAGCGCACCGGCTTTGCTGTGGACGACGATAAGGAGTATGCCGGCGGGGCGTGGACCGGGGTGCTGCCGTTCAAATGGACGGCGGGCGAACCGGTGCCCGATCCGCGCGGCAAAGCAGAAATTCCTGTTCCCGCAAACATCCAGCGATACCAGCGGCCGCAATAGCTTTGCGCGCCATGGACAGCCGCGGCTCATGAGGATTTCCGTTTCTTGCGCGCAGCGGACTTCTTCTGGATCTTCGGCCTTTTCCTGCCTTTGTTGGTTCTGGCGGAACGCTCCAGCATGCGCTTCACAATAATCTGGACACGCTTTTCACGCGTGCGAATTTGCTTGGCAAGTTCCAGGTAGCGAATGATTTGCCGCCGGAGCGCCGGAGTCAGTACGTTGAATGTGGCCAGCGCGCGCGGAGTCTCCGCCAGGCCGGCCGCAAGATCCGGCGGCAAAACCGGCTCACGCGGTTCGGTATCCAGCCGGAGTGTGATTTCGACCGCGGCCCCGGCATCAATGCGCAGTTTGCGCCAGATGCTGCTATGGATATGCATCCGGAAAGTGCCACCGCCGCGAGGCACCAGCATGTTGCGGAACGGCAAGCCCTCAATGAATCCGCATACCGGGATGTGCTTTGCTCCCTCCGGAACCAGCGTTTGCATCGACCTGGAGATGTCTTTGGGAATATCGACGCAGCGCATGATCCAGATTTTGTTGATCTTGACGGCGAAGACCCAGGCTTGATCAGAATCGGTCATGACCGGGGAATCTTAGAGCATTTCGCCAAGGAGTGGTGTGTGAAGCCTTGAGACTTTACATAGGGAGGGTACCCCCCCCCACTTTCCTACAAGAATGTGATTCAGAAGGAGTTAGCCGACCCGATAGCGTAAAAATATCATTCCACTGGGCTTAGAGCAGGCAAGAGGTACGTCCGAGCAGGTTGCAATCGGCAAGCGGGAATCAATCTTGACTCAGAATGTCTTAATATTTATTAAGACTATTCAATAAACCATGTCTCAAGCAATTTCGATTTTGCTGGCAAGAGACGGAATAGCCGAGTTGCAGACGATTACTTCCTGGCCGAGGAGCCGGCGACGGCGGTGACTACCCCTAACGATATGAGCATGCCGCCACTGACGTAGCGCTGGGAACGCATGAAGCGAGGATTGCGGCGGAAGAGGCCTGCGAGGGTGCCGCCGAATAGGGCCCAGAGGGAATCGCTGGTGATACCCATCCCGGCGAACAACAAACCCAGAAACAGGATCTGACCGGTGACATGGCCGCGAGAAGAATCCACGAACTGCGGGAGGAAGGCGAAGAAGAAAAGAGCGGACTTGGGGTTCAGCACGTTTACGACGATGCCTTGAGCAAAGATGCGAGCGAGCCGCAGGCGGGGAGTGGCGTCTGAAATCTCGATGGGATCGGCGGAGCGAAACTTCTGAATTCCCAGATAGATGAGATACGCGGCACCGACGTATTTGACAGCGCTGAAGGCCACGGCGGAGGACATCAGGAGCGCGGATAATCCGAGGGCCGCGGCCGTCGCATGAACCAGCGTACCAACGCCGATGCCCAGGGCCGATACGAGGCCTGCGGCACGCCCCTGGCCGATGCTGCGGCTGAGAACGTAAAAGACAGCGGGGCCTGGAATGAGCAGAAGTACCGCAGCGGCGGTCACAAACAGCACCAAGGAGGAATGGGTTGGGCTCATTGGAATCATCCTCAGGTCAGCTTTAACGAAGGAAGATCGGAATGTGGTTCAGGAGCTACGGGAACCCGGGGGTTTGGCTATAACAGGCTGCGGATCCGATGGGTCGGCGGATGAGCTAGAGGTCCGCGTGGAGGACAAAGTGGAAGAAGAAGCCACGGATGGCTCCTCGGGAGCATCGGGAACGGCGCGTTCACGAGGAATGCCGTCAGACTTCACTTCGCGCATTCCAGCGACGACGGCGACGATGACGATGGCCGCTAAGATCAGGAAGGGAATGGTCATTCGGTTCTCAGTGGCAACCGCACCCACCGCCGCAGCAGCCACCACCACCGGAAAAGGAAGGCGATTTGGCACTAGAACCATTCGCCGAGCCGTTGGCGGAGCTAAAAACCGACAGTTGGATGGAATTGCGCTTGCCGGAACAGCTCGGGCAGGCGATTTCCTGGGTCTTGCTGAAGACGATTTTCTCGAAATGAGTCTGGCAGTCGTCGCAAACGTATTCGTAGATGGGCATGACAAATCCTGAGCACTAATTCGGCAATTATAGCACCTCCGGGCGTGTAGCGGCGCGCGAACGGCAAGAGTCGAGAGGGATGTGCATCCGATGTTACAAGGTCTTGCAGAGCGGGATTGGGGTATTCTCTACCGCGAATCCGAGCCACTCGTTGCGCCGCGTGAGGAAAAGTGAACGGAGGCAGCCCTAAACCATCACCGACAAAACGGGCGTCCCTCCGCCCTGCCCGAGTTCTAGTGGCCGATTTGTGGACGGCGGCATCCATCGCGACATTTCTAGTGATCCGCATAGTCGGATCCCAAACGTTTCAACACTTATTGTCACGGATTTGGCCGGGACGATGAGGTTAGCTCAGCCGATCGCGGCGAACCTGTTCTTTTTGCTGGCGAGCGCCGGGTTCGGCAGCTTGCTACGCCCACTGATTCCTGCCGGATACGCGGTGGTAGATCGCGCTGCTATTTTCCTACTGGGGGGTCTCGGCATCTTTGGAACCGTCCTGTTCTGCGCCGGGCAGGTGCTAATTTCCCGCAGCACCGTGGTTGGCTTGGAAATTCTAGGCATCTTGGTGGGCGCCAGGGGACTGAAAGACGAATTCCGGCAGCTGCTAACCTTGCTGAGTGCACGCCCACCGACCCTGCCGGCAGTGATCCTTTCGCTGGTACTACTGGTTACGGCCATTGGCGGGCTCGCGCTGCCTACCGGCGACATGAACAACGACGCGATCGCTTATCACTACCTAGGGCCAACGGTGTGGCTCCGCCACGAGGTCATTCGACCCGTTCCGGACGAAACGTTGTCGTACTTCCCGGTGCTGGTCGAGAGCGATTTTGCAGCGCTGCTGGCAACGGGGGGCCGCCGAGCTCCGAACTTATTCGCGGTGTTGAGTTTAGGCGGACTGCTGTTGATCAGCGGCGCCATCGCGGTACGCCTGGGTAGCGGGCGGAAGGGAGCGTGGTGGACCGCGACGCTGCTTGCGGCAATGCCGGCAGTGTATGCGGGCGCAACCGGCGGGTTTGTCGATTCGCTGTTTGCCGCATTTGTGCTGGCAGCAGCGAGGATCGCACTGGATGGAGGAGAGAACGGCGAGGTACTGCTGCTGGGAACGTTCTGCGGCTTCGCAATGGCGACTAAGTACCAGGGAATCATAGGCACGGCGGCGATCATGTTGCTGCGGATGTGGGTCGCTGGAAGGCGGCGGAAGACGCGGAATCCTCGGCTTGCAAAATTGGTATTTGCCGTCAGCGTAGCGGTCGCCGTGGCGGCTCCGTTCTACTTGCGCAACTGGATACTCTACGGCTGTCCGATCTATCCCCCTCCTCCCTTGCTTGCTGGCTTATTCCCAAGAACGAGCGTTTCCCCGAACGTATTGGCGGAAGTAATGAAAAACGTAAGGGAAACCGGCGCGGGGATGGGTAGCGGCCTAGCGCATTTTCTCCTGCTGCCTTTCAACCTGACTTACCACACGGCGAATTTTCGCGGCGCGGGAGGGATCGGATTGACGGCGTGGTGTTTAGCACCGTTCGGGTGGTGGGCTCGGCGGCACGACGAAAAAGCAACGGGGTTAGCCCTCTTCGTCGTGCTGTCGGTGGCGGCGTGGTTCGTGACGGCACAAGTTTCCCGGTATCTGATTGCGGTCTATGCGGTGATCACGATATTCGGGGTGCTGGAATGGGAAGGCATGTCGCAAGAAAGGGAGCGATTTCGATTCGGCTCGTTGCTGCGAGCGACGGTGATCGCTATCTCCATCGGCTATGGGCTGTACTTCTTGATTCCCAGCCGGATCGCCGACATGCGGGCGGCGATTTCGGAGAATTTCGAATGGGAAAGAGAGCGGCGGGAGACTCGGTATGAAGCGAGCTTTGCGTATCTGAACCAAGAGCAGGACGTAAAGAAAGTACTGATCCTGAACGGCCACGTAGCCGCCTATTTCCTGGACAAGGAGTATGTAAAGCCTTTCGGACGCTGGGGAGAACAAACATTGGCAGGAGTAGAAACGTCCACCCAAGCAGTAGCGCGTGTCCGGAGTCTGGGAACGACTCATGTGCTGGACACCAGGTTTCCAACGGGCAGCTACCAGCTACCGGAATCACCTGCGGGACTGCAGCTGGTGTTCGAAGCGGAGGATCAAAGAGTTTTTCGGGTGAAATAGGCGAGGAGTAAAAAGAAATGCTCCAGGAGAGCCTGGAGCATTTCGAGAATCAGGGATGCCGGTGGATGTCAGTCGCCGGCGACGGGCTCGGCTTCCTGCTTGGCGGCCGGCGCGATGTTGACCGGCTTGTTGGCGTTGGCGAAGTTCGCCGGGACGGCCTTGGCGATGTCCTGCACGGTACCGATCTGAACGACGGTCGGTTGAGGCTTCTTGAGCACGAGCTCTTCGTAAATGGCGCGAACCTTAGCCTGCTCCTCAAAAGCCTTCTTGCGGCGAGCGCGGTCTTCTTCGGCGGCGGTCAGAGGAATGTCATGCTCGAGATGGCGAACGCGGGCAGCGTCGTCCGCGTCGATCTTCAGGGAGTGCTCAAAGCTCTGAAGATTGACGTTCTTGCCCTTGGCGTAAATCTCGTGTTTGCCGTGGTTTTTGTACCACTCGGCAACAGTCGCGTTCTTGTGCATGTTTTCGATGATCTGACGCCAACCGACGCCAGTGTTGTACGCACAGAAGGAGATTTCGCCCTGCTGGGTGGCGTACGGAATGATGCACATTTCGGTGCGGCGGAAGTCGTAGTTGAAGAGATCCTGGAACCACATGCCGGCGATAAAGAGGAAATTCCAGGGATCGGTCTGGCGCCGCTTCATGGCGTCTTCATAGGTGCGATCCGGGGAAGTCTTGCCGTACTTGACGGTGGATTTCTTGGTAAGGGCCCAGGTCTTGTCAAATTTCTTGAATAGATCCCGGAGAGCGAGACCCTTGGGGCCTTCGAAAGGCTTGTAGTTCTTCAAGAGCGCCATGGCCATCATGAAGTTGGAGAACTTCTTGCCGCGAGCGGCGTCGGTGATGGCGGTGACGTCCTTGGTAAGCTGAACGGCGTCCAGGAAGCGCGGAACGGGAGCCCATTCCTTGGTTTCCTTGTTGATCATGAGGGCCGTGCCAACGCCGCAGTTGGGGTGGCAACCGCAGGAAAGCGAACCCCACTGGGATTCGTTGCCCTTGACCATGTCCGCAAAGCCGGCAAAAGTGCTGATGAAAGAGATGGGGAACCAGTCGCGAGTGGGCTCGACCTTACCGACCTGGCTGCTGACATCCTGGGCGAGGTGGGAAAGGGTATAACGCTGGCGGAGACGGCGCTCCGGGGTGATGTCTTCGTCGCGGCCGGTGAACGAAACGGGCTGGAAGCTGACAAAGGCGATTTTCTTGGGATTATCCATGGCGAACTTCACCACGGTACCGACCTGATCGTTGTTGACGTTGTTGACGATGGTGACGACGAGAACGATTTCGATGCCGGCCTCGTGCATGTTTTCGATGGCGCGGAGCTTGACGTCAAAAAGGTTGCCGATCTGGCGATGGCCGTTGGCGTCGTTGCCGATACCGTCGAACTGGAGATAGGCATAGCGCATGCCGGCTTCGAAGGCCTTCTTGCAGAATTCCTTACTCTTGGCGAACTCGATGCCGTTGGTGGCGGCCTGCACGCTGTTGTAACCAATCTTGCGAGCATAAGAGACGGCATCCAGGAAGAGCGGGCTCATAGTGGGCTCACCGCCGGAGAATTGCACGGACATCTGGCGTCGCGGCTTGATTTTGAGCGCGTTGTCCAGGATTTCCTTGACTTCATCCCAACCGAGTTCGTGAACGTAGCCAACCTGGTTGGCGTCCATGAAGCAGGGATCGCACATCATGTTGCAGCGGTTGGTGAGGTCAACGGTCAGAACGGAGCCGCGGCCGTAGCGCACGGTAGATGAGCCGTGTTTGTGAAGGTCTTCGTCGTTGTGGGCGGGGATATCGCGGCCCGGGAACTGCCGTTCGATCCAGTCGAGGAACTTGGCGTCGATGGCCATCATGTCTTCATAATGGCCGTGAATGGGGCAATCCTTGATCATCCAGATCTGGTTGTCGCGCTCGATGATCTGAGCTTTGATTTCGCCGACCTTTTCGTGCATCAGGTCGCGCCAGTCTTTCTGGCCGGCGATGATAGCTTCGCGGGCTTCCTTAACGCAGGCGGGGCAGAGAGAGTCGGTCTGGCGAGGGAAACCGAGGGTGGGCTTGGTTTTTTCCCAGGACTTCAGAAGCGGCTTATCGGACCATTGAGGCGTAACCGAAGGATTGGGATTGCGCTTGTTGAAGTGCTGAATGGTGTTGAAGGTGACCGCAGCGGTCTTACACAGCGCCCAGTCGAGTGTCTTCAAAATTTGCGTGCCTACTGTATTCGGCATAAACCTCTAGCCTCCACTTTTCGAAAATGCGAGTGACTCGGCCCACATCCAAAATGGGAAGAGCCCATTTCAATCGAAGGAACGAGCCCAACGATTGCCCCCGGGCTCACTACAAGACTATAACGCAGTAGCGTGCGGTCCGGTAAGTCTTTGGACTTGTATAGTTTGAAGGCAAAGGAAGGGGTAAGCCAGCGGCTTGCGGCGAACGGTAGAAATTGAGGGTTGAATGGGGAAAAGCGGGTCTGAAATGGCGGTAACAGGGAGGCCTGGGGGGGTTACCAGCAGACAACGGAGGACCAATTCCCAGCGGTCCGGAGAGGAAGGAACGGCTATTCGTTGAGGGCAGGGTGCAATACCGCGATGACGTAGTGAGCGAAATGGGCGGCGCCATCATCGAGTTGCAGCCAGCGAACGACGCAGTGGTCGTTCACATATTTGGCAACGCGCGTTTCCGCAATGCCAAGGTGCTCGGCGAGCTTGGGTTTGATGGAGTCGGCCCCGCGACGGCTGGCACCACTGCGCGCGAGATTGGAAATAGCCAGGCGCAAAGTCTGGCAGGCTTCGACGTAGTAGTAGCTGGTCTGATCGGAATCGGTAAGGAGAAAAACACCGGGGCCGACGGGAGCATGATCGGCTTCCATCAATTTTGCGGGAGCACAGCCGAGCAGACGGCGAAATTGCATTTCGAGAAGAGTAAGGCGAGAAGAGAGACCGGGATCGCCAAGACGCCCGCGGGGAGCGGAGCCTATCCCTTCGGAGAAAGACTCGGCGGGAAGGCGAGGAAAGGAAGGTTCCGGCACGGAGGAAGAGCGAGCGTCCTCCGAGACGTCCGAGGAAACGCTGGAGGAGGGCGAGGACTGAGCCTCGAGAGTGGTGGAAGACGATCGAACTTGCGGGCTCTTGCGGCGATTACGACCGCCACGGCGCCCGCGGCGCCGTTTGTTAGCAGGCGCGGAGGAAGCGGAAGAGCCGGCGGATTCGCTAGAGGAGTCGTTTGAAGAAAAAACAGGTTCCGGGGAGGCGATGGCTTCAAAGGTCGCGGCGTTCTGTTCGAACGGAAGGCCTGCTTCGGGCATGGTCACGGACGGGGCAGCCGCCTCGGAAAGGGTATCGGTTGGCAGAGGAGCAGTCTGAGCGGGCATGGCGGCGAGGCGGACGGCGGCTTCCTGCGCTTTGGTTTTCCAATCCGCGCGACGGAAACGTTCGGCGGCAGACGAGTACCACTTTGCAGATTCGGCATTTTGGCCAGAAGTCTCAAAGAAGCGGGCGAGCTCGAAGGCGACCATCGCGTCGCCGGTTTTGGTAAAGAGGTTCGACAATTGAGCGGCGGGATCCTTGCTGCCGCGGGCGCGGCGGATGCGCGCCGTGATCTGTTTCCAATCAGCCATAAAGTTGCAGTGCATTGTAGCAGTGGGCGAGGACAAGCGCCAATGCGGGGAGGGCAGAGAGGCGGTTGGAGACTGGATCTGATTGAGGAGGAGACTTTTAGGACATGCGCTGGGTTAAGAAGTTTGACGGTACCTATGGGGGTCGCTATTCTGCAGACCAGCCCTCAGGAGAACCAATGAAGGTGTGGTACGGGATCGTGAAGAGAAGTGTATCCGCGCTGCTGTCGGTAAGCGTGGCCACTGTGAGCATGTGGGGAGCGGACGCGCCAGTGTTCGGGACGGTGGTGTTCGCGGAAAGGGCTCATGTCGGGCAAGCCGGGGTATCGGCAGGCACAACATTGTTTAGCGGTGACGTGTTGAACACGGAAGAGGCGGGCGGAGCACAGGTACGCGCCGGGGCAGCGCGACTTCAACTGGCACCGGTGAGCCGGGTAGCCTGGGGCTCAGAAAGTGGAACGCCAGCAGCGACATTGATGGCGGGGACCGCCACGTTTTCCACGGCGAAATCAAGAGCATTTGTGCTGCGAATGGCGACCGCGACGGTGCGGGCGAAGAGCGACGAGCCGACGATCGGAAGTGTAACGTACGTGAACGCGCGGGAACTCAACGTTTCCTGCACGCGCGGGACGCTGGTGTTCGCGGTGGATGACGACACGATGGAAGTGGCGAGTGGTTCGGCGTATCACGTGATACTGGATCCGGACATGGGAATGCCGGCACCGGGAAAAGATCCGGCGAACGCTTGGGGATCGCAGAAACCGAAGAAGAGCGGAAAGAACAAGTTCATATTCTTCTGGCTGTTTGGAGGAGCGGCGGTCGCCGGAGCAGTGGGCGTCATCCTGGCGCTGGAAAGTGCGGACAAGCCGTAGCAGTTGGTTCTCTTCGCGGGCGAGTGAAGTTGCGAGCGCCGCGACACCTGCCTGAATCCATTCCTAACCTATAGAGCGACGGTGACTTCGATTTCCACGAGGGCATCTTTGGGGAGACGACTGACCTGCACCGTGGAACGGGCAGGCGGAGCGATGGTGAAGTAACGGCCATAGACTTCATTCATGGCGACGAAATCGCTCATGTCCTTGAGGAAGATGGTGGTCTTAACTATGTGACGGAGGTCGGAGCCGCCAGCTTCGACGATGCCCTTGATATTTTCCATGACTCGTTCGGTCTGTTGCCGGATTTCCGTGCCGACCATTTCCGCCGTTTTCGGATCGAGGGCTACCTGGCCAGAGAGGAACATGAATCCGCTGGCTTTGACGGCCTGCGAATAGGGGCCAATAGGCTTGGGACCGCGATCGGTATGGACGATGTCTTTCATGGGAGAGGCTCCTTTGGAATCGAGAGTTGTGCCGCAGAAGATTCATAGCGCTGGCGGAAATCAGCGGGGACGCCAGGATGTTTCATCCAGAGACGAACGAACTCGGCTGCGTTCTGATGAGTCTGCTCTTCGAAGGCGGCGATGAGGTCATGGATGTCAAACCCACCACCGCGGCGAGCGTAGAGCATATGGCGGAGGGCGGCACTGAAGGCGTCCTGGCCGTAGCGATCCTGCAATGCGTAGAAGAAGAGAAGGCTTTTGGCACGAATGACGTCGTCTGAGTCCGGCGCAACAGGTTGGGAGGATACGGGAACAGCGGCAAGGGCGCGGCGAATGACTTCGGAACGAAGTTGGCGGCCGAGGACGGCTTCGCGGCCGGTGGCAGCGGCGAACGCCGGCAACGCAGAGAGAGGCGGGTCCTGGTCAAAGAAGCCGGGATTTTGATCATAACCGAGCCAACTGGAGGCCAGGGAGGGAGCGACAGCAGCGGCGAGTTGCGGGACGCCGGAACTGATGTCGACCATGATGGTGTCGAGCGAGGCCATCTCGGCGGAAGTCGCGTGCGCGTCACCGCTGGTCCAGGGGGAATAGCTGGAGGCGGCATTCGAGAAGCAGCCGGAAACGACGGGACATTCCACGATCCAGAGCGATTGAGATTTCTTTTCATTGCGGGTGCCGAAAATAGAATCGTAAGCGCGGATGGCTTGCAGAAGAGTGTCGCCCGGATGGCGCAAGGACGAAGGGTCTGGCGCGGAGCGAGTCCAAAGATTGACCGTGCTTGCACCGGCAGTGAATTTGGCGGCAGCGAAACGGGCAGCGATGACAAAAGGATAGCCGTCGCTGGCGCGCTGGACCGCGGTGAGAACCTGAGCGGAATGGTCATGGGAAATATGCGGCTTCTCGCCGCTGATGTGCACGAGAAAGTCCGGAGGAAGGGTGGCGACGAGGGTCCATTTCTTCGGCGGGACTCCGCCGGTCGCCAAGATACCACGCGCGGGAAGGAGCTCCGGGCTCCAGCCCTGGGCAGGAAGAAAAAAGGCGTCAGGGGAGAAACTCAAACTGTTTTCTCCCGCAGCCGGAAGCTGGTATTCGACGGAGAGATGGAGAGTGTGCGTTTCCGAGACCGACCAGGGCCTTGCAAAGGAAAGCAAGACATTACGAGCGCGAAAGGGAGAAGTCTGCAGGGGCAAAGAATCGGAGTCCCATAAGGCAGCGGGCTGATTGAAATGAAACCTGCGGCGGCCCGGAAGGCGAAGCTCGAGAGAAGTGAGCGGTTGGTTGCCGTTGTTGCGAAGTTGGTAGACGGCATTGATGCGGATGCGCGGATCCGCGGAGGCGAGGAAGTCGACACGGATTTCCTGCTTGTCGATGGCATAGCCGGGGCCAAGCGAAGCGGTGCAAGACGCCGCAAAGGCAGCCGCGGAGAGAATGGCGGCGGCGGCAACAAGACGTGAGTAAGGTTGGCGCGACAAGATCGAATGATTGTAGCGAGGGTTCGCGGGTTAAGTAAAAGGCGTTTGAGCCGGTAATTGCGAAAAGGGAGCGGGGCTGAAGCCCTACCGACTGTTGCCGGAGATAAAAAGCGAATTAATGGCGCCGACGGCCGCGGGTGCGAACGAAACTTGTGTTGGCGTGGTTGCGGAGCGTCTCGCGCATGGCGATTTCCTTCTCAGCCTGCTGGTCAGTCTGACCCTGGTTGATGCGTTCAAGAATTTGTTTTTCGGTGAGGCCGGTATTCTTGAGCCGGGAGATTTCGCCGCTGCCAAGTACCGGGAGATCCTGCATGCGACGCTGGAGCACGGCCTGTACGGTGGGTTCCGAAAGGCCGATGAGACGAAGCATGACGGCATCGCCGCTGATGGAATCAAGCTTGCCGGCCTTGGCGAAATCGAGAACCTGATATTCGGTGTAGCCGGCAGAAATCAAATTTGCAACGGAATCAGAGCTGGTGAAGAGCTGGTGGCGGGAATGCGCAGCAGAGATGAGGGCGACGCAAGTGTCGTCGCTAACCTGGGCCTGCTTGAGTTTTACGACCTGAGCAATCTCCGCCTCGGAAATATTGAGCTTCTTGAGCTCCTCCATATTGCCGGAGAACATTCCGGCCTTGTCGAGAGGGCGATAGTCGGTCAGCGGATGCTGGTGACAGCCGGCGGCGCTGAGGAGGGCCAAAGCGAAGAACGAGGCGCGAAGTCTCATGCAAATAGTTTAGCGGCGAGAAGGCATGGGCTGGAGGAGTGTGCCGTGGGCGATACCCGGCCAAAGTACAGGTGCAGGGAGGCCTGAAGAACGCGAAAGGGTGATGCGGTTCAGGCGTGAGGGACGCGCTCGACGCCAAAAACGCCAGAAACTTTGCGAATGCTGGCGAGGATGGATTCCAACTGGCGACGGTCGGCGATTTCAAGGTTGGCATCGATCTGCGCGTTGAGCCGATCCGGGCGGCTCTGGAGATTGTGAATGTTGCAACCGGCATCACTGATCACGGCGGTGATCTCGGCAAGCAATCCGGCACGGTCCTTCGCGCGAATCAACAGATGGACCAGAAAGGTGGTGGCGCCACCTACGCCCCACTCGACGGGAATACGGCGCTCAGCCTGGTACAGAAGATTCTGCACGTTGGAGCAAGCACGATTGTGAACGGCAACGCCACGGCCGCGAGTGACGTAGCCGATGATGTCGTCGCCGGGAATGGGGTTGCAACATTTGGCGCGGTAGACGAGCAGATCGTCGTGACCTTTAACGATGAGAGGAGCTTCGCCAATTCCGAAAATGCGCTTGACGGTCTTAACCAGAGTGGGTTTGGAATCCTCAGCATCGGCACCGTCACGACGTGCGGGTTCACCGAAAATGCGACCGAGAATCTGGCGCGCAGAGTACTTACCAAAACCGACCGCAGCGTACAGATCGTCGAGGCGAGAAAGACCGTGGTCGGAAGCGACTTTCAGCAAATCTTGTTCAGGAATCTTCTTGAGACTCCGACCGAAGGCGCGAGCTTCCTTTTCCAGAAGCCTGGTACCAATCTCGGTGGCCTCTTCGCGTTCCTGAACGTTGATCCAATGGCGAATCTTGCTGCGAGCGTGAGAAGACTTGGCGAAGCTCAGCCAATCGCGGCTCGGAGTGTGCCCCTTTTGCGTAAGGATTTCGACGACATCGCCACTGCCAATCTCATGGCGCAGAGAGACCATTTGGCCATTCACCTTCGCGCCCACACACTGATGACCGACTTCGGTGTGCACGAGGTAAGCAAAATCAACCGGGGTGGCGCCCCGAGGCAGTTCCAGGACGCGGCCTTTCGGGGTGAAGGCATAGACTTCGACCGGAGCGAGATCGACTTTAAGGGTAGACAGGAACTCTCCGGGCTCCTGAAGTTCCTGGGACCATTCCACGAGCTGGCGCATCCAGGCGATGCGACGATCATCCTCCGAGGTAACCCCTCCGCCCTTGTATTTCCAGTGGGCGGCGACGCCTTCTTCGGCGAGCTGATGCATGTCCTGGGTGCGGATTTGTATCTCGAAGGGCTGTCCGTTGTGGATAACCGTAGTGTGAAGGGACTGGTAGAGATTGGGCCGGGCCATGGCGATGTAATCCTTGAACCGGCCGGGGACAGGCCGCCAGATGTGGTGCATCACGCCGAGAGCGGCATAGCAGCTGCGCTCATTATCGGTGACGACGCGGACGGCGAGGAGATCATAGACCTGATCGAGGGTGCGCTCCTGGCGGACAATCTTGCGATGCAGGGAATAGAGCCCCTTTACGCGAGCTTCCAGCTGAGCGGGAATGCCATTTTCGACGAGCTTGTCGCGGATGGTGCCCTGGACCTCATCCAGGAAACGGCGATGGACGGGAGCTTTTTCGGTGACTTCCTTTTGCAGAGCAAGAAAGGCATCGGGCTCAAGGTAGCGGAAAGACAGGTCTTCCAGTTCGCCGCGGATGACGCCCATGCCAAGGCGGTGAGCGATGGGCGCGTAAATATCGAGAGTCTCGCGGGAAATGCGCTGCTGCTTGACGGGCTCAAGAAACTCAAGGGTGCGCATGTTATGGAGGCGATCGGCAAGCTTGACGAGGACGACGCGGACGTCGGTGACCATGGCGAGAAGCATCTTGCGAACGCTTTCGGCCTGGCGAGCTTCGGGAGCCATGATATTGAGGCGGCCAATTTTGGTGACGCCTTCGACGAGATGGGCGACCTCCGGCCCGAAGCGTTCCTCGATACGCGAAATAGGAAACTCCGTATCCTCAATAACGTCATGTAGTAAGGCGGCGGTGAGGGTAACGGCATCAAGGCGGAGGTCGGCGAGAATGTGGGCGACTTCGAGAAGATGAGAGAGGTAGGGGTCGCCGGAGGAACGGACCTGGTCACGATGGCGTTCGGCGGCAATTTCGTAAGCGCGGCGGACCTGCCAAGGGTCTTCGGAGGGACGGTTCTTGCGAAGTTTGTCGAGGAGATCCTCAAGGCGGGCGTCGAGTTGGCGCTCGGTGCGGTCGCGGTGAAAATTCAGCGGCAGGTTGCTGGACGACGGCATAGCCTAGTATACGCCGTAAGGGGCAGGTCCGGACGAGTGGAGGGTCGAGTGGGAACCGGACCGGGGGAGAGCCCGGAATCGATATTCTGAAAGAAAAAGGGCGTCCGAAGGGACGCCCTTAGGAAAAGCTATCTAGCGGAGATGGCGGAAATCAGGAAGTCGTTTGAGGCTGCTCCGCCCGCCGCTGCTTGATTTCCTTCACTTTTTCAACCAGGTCGTCGGCCTGCTTCTTAAGGGCTTCCCGGTCTTCCTTGCTTTCGACCATGTCGGCCTTGCGGCGATAGAGAAGATTGAGATAAGCCATGGCGTCATCATAATCCGGCTTCAGGGAGATGGCTTTCTGAAGATCAGCGATACCTTCTTCCACCAGCGTGCCGTATTTGGCGGTGTACTCTGTGCGGACCTGGGGAGGAAGCGGATCGTCGTCCTTGACCTGCTTCTTGATGTTGTTCTTGTTGTAGTCCATACGCATCTCGCCATTGGCGCGAAATGCCAGGGTCCAGTCGATGACGCCGATCCAGTAGTAGGGCTCGGGATCGTCGGGCTTCAACTGGATATGCTTCTGGTGGAAAGACTTGGAGTCCTCGAACTTCTTGGGATCGAAGGGCTGGCCGCCCATCAGGAAGTAAATGGAGCCCAAGTTGTCGATGGCGGTAAGGTTATTGGGATCAGTTTCGAGAATATCCTTGAATTCGGCAATGGCCTGATTGCCGCGCGCGATATTTTCAGCGGAGGGAGCGCCCGGGATATAAAGGCTGGCGTAGGCGGTGGCGAGGTACAAGCGGGCGGTCATCAGCTGAGGATCAGCGTCCTTGGCCTGCTTGAAATCCTCGATGGCCTGATCGGACTGGCCGTTCTTGAAGGCGGCGACGCCCTTATTGAGCAAATCGCGAGCTTTGAGCTTGGCGCAGCCGGAAGCCGCGGCAACAAGAATAACAAGGCACGCGAGCGCCGCGAGCCGGCGACCTGTGCGAATTGAAGCGTAAGTCATCGAAGCATCCATCCCTCTCAAGTTCAAGTCAGCCCGTGCGAAGGGCCATCTAACAGGTTCAGCTAACCGCGGCCCGACTTCATTTCGGCAAAGGTCACGATGCGTACCGCCAACGGCAATGCCTTTGAACACCCCTCGCAAAAGATCTGCCTGGCGAGGAGGACTCTCACATCCCTTCAGAAAGCTACTGGCCGGCTTCGAGCTTGGCGGTGATCAAGCCGACGCGATCGATGCCGGCACCCCGCATGATGTCGATAGCTCGCGCAACGTCAGCAAACAGTACATCGTTATCGCCCTTCACGAAAGCGATTTTCTCGGCGCGCTCCTTGAAGATTTGCTCCATGCGCGGACCGAGCGAATCCCAAGTGGCATCCTCGTTGTTGATCTTGACCTTGTTATTCGTGAGCACCTGCACAACGACGGTCTTGTTCTCGAGGTCCTGATTTTGCTGCTGGTTGGGATTGGGCTGCGGCACAAGGGTGTCCAAGCCCTTGGGGGTCAGCGGCGTGATGACCATGAAAATAATCAGTAGCACGAGCAAAATATCGATGAGCGGAACGACGTTCATTTCCGCCATCGCACCGCCGGTATTTTCTCCAACACTCATTCCCATGGTGATTCTCCTATCGGCCAGCCTGTAAGATGCCCGGCAGGCCATCGAACCGCGCCGTGTGGGAAACGGCGCGGCCTGCGAAAACTGCCCTACTCACTCAGCAAACGAATGGCTCCCGCGAAGCACATCCAGCCTAGCCGGCCGGAGGTTGCTGTTGGGAGGTAGGCGGCGGTGGCGGCGGCGCCAGGCCCTGGTTCTTTTCGGTCAACAAGCCGAGTTGATCCACACCGGCGGAACGGATCTCATCGACGACCGCCACAACATCGCCGTATTTCGCGCGAGCATCGCTCTTGACGTATACGGTCTTGTCCAGACGATTCGAGATGCGGTCCTTAACCTGGCCGGTAAGATCTTCCTTCCGGATAGCGGTGCGACCCAGGAAGATGTTGCCGTCACGAGTGACTGCAACGACGATAGCATCGTCCTTATCGGCATCCTGCATGTCGTGCGCGTTGTTGGTCCTGGCCATGTCTACCGGCATGTTCTTCTGCAACATGGGGGTAACAACCATGAAGATGATCAACAGAACGAGCATGATGTCGGCCATAGGGATGACGTTTGGAGACGCCATCTGACTGCCGACTTTTGGCTTATAGCCCATGGATCCTCCTTACTTCTTGGCTCCGCGACGGAGGATGAAGTAGTTGATCAATTCCATGGAGGAATTGTCCATCTCGACGTCAAAGGCCTCAACCTTGTTGGTGAAATAGTTGTAAGCCCAGACGGCGGGAACGGCGACGAGCAAGCCGAGAGCGGTGGTGACCAAGGCTTCCGCGATACCGCCGGCGACGGCGGATAGACCGGTGGCCTTGGAAGTCTCGATGCCCTTAAAGGCGTTCAAGATGCCGACCACGGTTCCGAACAAGCCGACGAAAGGAGCGGTGGAGCCGATGGTGGCGAGAGCGGAAAGCCCGCGCTTCATTTCGGCGTGCACGATGGCGACGGAGCGCTCAAGACCGCGCTTGGCGGCTTCGATGACGTCGGCGTCACTCACCTGTTGGGAAGCCGACTGGAACTCGGAGAGACCAGTGGCGACAACCTTGGCGATGTGGCTCTTCTTGTTGCGCTCGGCAATAGCGATGGCTTCGTCGAGTTTGCCGTCCTTGAGGGCACCGGCGACTTGCTGAACGAAGACACGCGATTGCTTGCGAGCCGCGCTATACATCAAGGCGCGGTCAATCATCACGCCGAAGGAGTAGATGGAAAGAATGAAGAGAATTCCAACGACGGTTCTGGGAAGGGCACTCATAGAAGACCACATGCTCCGCAGATCCCACGAAGTACCCGTGGAGGACTGCAGGAAGAGGGCCGCGTACACGTACAAAGTAGCTACCATTCGTTTGCTCCTTAAGTTCTGTCGCCCCGGCTGAGCCGACGCCGACAAGATGTTTGCTAAGCCTGATACGAGGAACGTCGCGCCGATCCCACGAGCAGCGCGGCGAACCTTACTACTGGTTCAAAGAGAAAATTACATCAATGGTGGTGTCCACTTCGACGGGTTCACCATTCAACAGAGTCGGTTTGTACTTCCATTGCTGCACGGCGTCCAGAGCGGCGCGAACCAACAGAGGATGACCGGAGATGACCTCGAGCGACTCCACGGTACCGCTCTTGGAAATGAGCGCATGAAGGCGAACGGTGCCGGAGATGCGAGTCTGCCGGGCGAGCGGCGGATAAATTGGTTGAACTTTGTTAACGAGCAAAGCGGCCTGAACGCTGCCGCCCTGACGAATGCGCTGAGCGGTGGGCTTGGGCGGTGGCGGAGCTCCACCCATGCCGCCAATCACGCCGCCGAGGACGCCGCCCATGGAACCGCCAGCGACACCGCCAGGGACGCCGCCCATGCTGCCACCAGTCATGGGTTCTTCGTCTTCCTTAATGATCTTTACTTCCTTGGGAATGACTTTCGGAGCGACGAGCTTGCCAGCGTCCATCAAGTGGACCTGCGGCTTGACGTGAACGACCGTAGCCGGGGGCGGGGGAGGAGGAGGAGGCGGCGGCGGCGGGGGGGCGACCAGGAGAGTGCTCATCATGGTCTTGGGAAGCGCCTCGGTGTAAATAAGCGGGATCAGAATCAAAATTCCCAGAAAGAGCGTTTGAAAAAGCATGGACACCACAACCGTCCAAGGCTTATTCGTCTTCGTGGGATTCGGACTGGAAACCACCATATCGTCAAACATGGGTTACCTCCTGCCCGCGGGAGCGAGACGTCCTGGGACGTCGGCACCACGAGTTTTGTTGCCGGCTGCGGGTCCGGTAGTTGCTACCTCGCCCTTGCCGCGCCAATTGTTCCAGGCGACCACCAAGGGTGCAGCAATGCCAAAACTGGAGTACGTTCCTATCACAATCCCCACCACCAGGGCAAAGGAGAAAGCGCGGAGAACCTGGCCGCCCATCAGGAAGAGGACAAGAACGGTGAGGAAAGTCAGACCGCTCGTCAATATCGTTCGAGACAACGTTTGGTTAATGGACTTGTTGACCACATCGGCGAAACGCTCGCGGCGCAGGAGGCGGTTGTTTTCACGGATGCGATCGAAGATGACAATAGTATCGTTCATCGAATAGCCGACCAGGGTAAGAAGAGCGGCGATGACTGTCAGCGAAATTTCAAAGTGCAACAGAGAGAACAAGCCCAAGGTAATGAGCACGTCGTGAAAAACCGCCAGGACAGCGGCAGCCCCGTAAACCCACTCGAATCGGAAGGCAATATATACCAACATGCCGGCCAAAGCATAGAGCGTAACGTAGACGGCCTGGCGACGAAGCTCTCCGCCGACCTTCGGGCCGACAATCTCCACATTGCGAATGGCGAAATTGGACAATGCGTAGTCGCCCTTTATATCGGAGATTACCGCGGGGGTAACACCAGGAACCGAGGATAGCTCGTCGAAATTGGTCAAGACGCCGGACTTATTGGTATCGCGGTAGGCGAGGATGGCCTTGGCAAGCTGCTGATATTTGTCGCCAACATTGGTGGCTAAGTGCAAGGGATCGGCAGCATTGAGGGAAGCGGCCAAAGCGGAGAGGGTAGTGGCGTTAAAATCGGGCTTGGTGGAATTTTTTACGCCATAGATGGCGTTGAGAGCGCTAATAACCTGCGCTTTACTGGTATCTTCCGCCTCGGACTGGCCCTTCTGCTCGACAAAGATCAAGACCTCATAGGACTGGGAGCCGGAGATGGGGCCATTGCTTACGGACTGAATCTCGCTGCCGCCAAGGCCTTGGGCTGACAAGCCGCGGCGAATTTCGTCAATATTTGCGGGTTGAGCGAAGCGAACGTCAACGTTGGTGCCGCCTTTGAAGTCGATACCGTACCGAAGACCGCCGTGTTGCAGGACGGAAATAAGGCCGACGAGGAGCAGAAATCCGCTCAAGCCATAGAAATACTTGGCTTTACTCATCCAGTGGATATTGGGCTCTTTGAAAAGCTCAATCATGCCGAGATACGCCCCTTCCTTAGACTCCAGCCCCTAATAGATTGTTCCCGGGACCTGATCTTCCTGCCAGTTAAGATGACAAAGAAGACCAAAAGTACCCATCGCACAAAGGCGCTCGCAGTTTTAGTACGAGCTAGATGCTGAGCTCCGCCTGGCGGTCCATTTTCGCAAGGTGATACTGAAAAATCGTCTTGGATACGTAGATCGCGGTGAACACGTTAGCAATCAGACCAATGGTCAGGGTGATGGCAAAGCCGCGAATGGGTCCGGTGCCAAACAGGAACAGAAAGAACGCCGAGACCACGGTGGTGACGTGAGTATCGATAATGGTCAAAAACGCCTTATCGAACCCGGCTTGCACCGCCGAGCCAGCGGACTTGCCATTGCGCAATTCCTCGCGAATGCGCTCGAAGACGAGGACGTTGGAATCGACGCCCATACCAATGGTGAGAATGACTCCCGCGATGCCTGGCAGGGTCAGCACCGCGCCGAACGCGGCGAGGGCGGCCAACAGAATGATGAGGTTGAGGATAAGAGCTAGAACCGCATTGGCGCCGGACACGCGGTAATAGACCAGCATGAAAAGCATGACCACGATGAGGCTAAAGACCGAGGCTTGCACACCGTGTCGAATGGAATCGGCGCCGAGAGAAGGACCTACGGTGCGCTCTTCGAGATATTTGATCGAGGCCGGCAAGGCACCGGCACGGAGAACAAGACCAAGATCGTGGGCGGACTCCTGGCTAAAATTGCCTTCGATGAAACCAGAGTCGTCGATGCGGCCTTTGATGAGCGGGGCGGAGTAAACGCGATGCTCGAGGACGATGGCCATCTGGCGGCCGGTATTCTGCTCGGTGAAGGGGCCGAAGCGACGAGCAGCCTCGGGAGACAGGGAGAAATTGACCTGCCACTGACCGGGATTGTTGGTGTTGCGATTTTCGGTGGCGCCGCGCAGGTCGCGTCCGGTAACAACCGGGGACCGCGAAAGAACGTACCAGTTTTCGCCGGTGTCAGCGGGACCGGTGGTGCGGGTTTCGGAGCGACCGGGAACCAGCTCCGTGCCCGGGGGCAGAACGCCGCCATGTTGGGCGAGGGCCGCGGCTTGTGACGGATAAGGATTGGGATCCTCGACAAGCTTCAGTTCGAGTTGACCACCGGCCTGGATGACCGCCTTGGCGCGGGTAGGATCGCCTTCACCCGGCAACTGGACGAGAATTTCGTTGTCGTTGCGGCCGTGAAACTGGATGGTAGGTTCGGTGAGACCCAGAGCATTGATGCGGCGCTCGATGGTTTCCAGAGACTGCTGCATGGTCTGTTCTTGAATGGCGGCGACGGCGCTGGGGCGTAGTGACAGAGTGTAGCCAGAGGGATCCCCGGCAGCGGGAGACATATCCCAAACGTTGCGGAATTGGCTGTCCACCAGATCGCGAAATTGAGAGAGCTGATCGGGGGCGACGTTGCGAACGAGGATATGAGTGTCGTCCACGCGACGCACTTCGTCGTAGCGGATGTTCTTGGCGCGCATCTGCGCGGTCAGGCGGTCCACAGTTTGATCGGTTTCCTGAGCGATGGCTTCCTGCACCTGAACCTGAAGGATCATGTGGGTGCCACCCTGAAGATCGAGACCGAGCTTGATCTGGTGAGCGAAGTTATCTTTTATCTGGGCGACCGAGGTGGGAAACGTGGGCAACCCCAGCAGGCCATAAACGCAGACCAGAATGACGAGAACGATCGAGAGAGCTCTATACTTCGCGTTGGGATTCATGGTTATAAGAGGGCGCGTGAACAACGGCGACGCATGGAGTTACTTGGCATCGGGAGATGCCTCCACCTGCGCAATCGCCGAACGCGCAATACGAATTTTGACCTGCTCGGCGACCTTGAGGATAACGGTGTCGCCGTCGATACCACTGATGGAACCGTAGATGCCGCCACTGGTAACGATCTTGTCTCCGGTCTTGAGGGCTTCAAGCATCTCCCGTAATTTCTTGCGCTGGCGTTGCTGGGGAAGGATGAGCATCACGTAAAATATGCCCATGACCACCATCATCATGATGAGGGGACTGCCTAGCGCCCCGGAGAGCCCGCCTGGAGCGCCGCCCGTTTGAAAAATGATCGCCGAAAACATGCGTTACTCGAACCAATCCTTCCCTGTCCGGCCGGTGACCGGAAATCCCGAAAGATAGATACAGGTGCTCGCGAGCTTTACTGTCCCGCGTTGATCGTGCGCCAAATTCTCTTCTGATGTTGCCGCACAGACGGCTCGCGCCCTCAGAGTCCCGGCGCCCCGGACCTACGAATCAAGAAGGACCCGCAGCATAGCGCGCGTGCATGGCAGATGAGAACTTCGCCAGCTTTCCAAACCCGATAGCCTCGCGGATTTGCCTCATTAAGTCAAGGTAAAAGTGGACGTTATGGTGGGTGGCCAGAATGGCGGCGGTAATTTCTCCCGCCGCAAAAAGATGGCGTAAGTAAGCGCGAGAGTAGCGTTTGCAAACGGCGCAAAAGCATTGCGGATCGGGCGGCCGCTGGTCATCGGCGTAACGGGCATTCTTGATGAGCACGCGACCTTCCGAAGTGTACAAACAGGCGTGGCGGGCAGCACGAGTGGGTAATACGCAATCCATCATGTCGATGCCCAGCGCAACGCAGTCGGCAATTTGTTCTGGGCGGCCGACGCCCATCAAGTAACGCGGACGATCACCCGGAAGAAGCTGTGTGACGGTGGCCGTCATATCACAGGTCATCGCGTGCGGTTCGCCGACGGCCAATCCACCCACAGCGTAGCCGGGAAAGTCCAGAGCGAGAAGTTGCTGAGCGCTCACGCGGCGCAAGTCCGGGAAGGTGGCACCCTGGACGATGCCGAACTGCCATTGTTCGAGCTGAGGCTGATGCGTGGTGCACTCAAGGAAGTAGGAACGCGAACGAAGGGCCCATTGGGTGGTGCGTTTGAGGGCGGCTTCGGCAGCGTCGCGCGGGGCGGGGGTTTCAATACATTCGTCGAGGACCATGGCGATGTCCGAGCCAAGAGCGAGCTGGATCTCTACTGCTTTTTCGGGAGTCAGAAGATGTTCCGAACCGTCGAGGTGAGAACGGAAGCGGGCGCCCTCGTCGGTGATTTTACGAAAAGCGGAAAGGCTGAAAACCTGATAGCCGCCGGAGTCGGTCAGGATGGGAAGGGGCCAAGACATGAAGCGGTGCAGCCCACCCAAGCGGCGAATAAGCTCATGGCCAGGACGGAGATAGAGGTGGTAGGTGTTGGCAAGCAAGATCTGCGCGCCGAGGTCTTCGAGGGCACCTTGGGTCATGGCCTTGACCGTGGCAGCGGTGCCAACGGGCATGAAGAACGGCGTCTCAACGACGCCATGGGGAGTAGTGAGCACACCGCGGCGCGCACCGGTAGGATCGGTGGCGGAGACTACAAAGGAAAAATTCACGCTGCCCAGTGTATCAGGAGAAGATGAAGGCCCACCCAACGCGAACAACAACGTAGGCGCCCCAAATCATAAAAATGATGGAATAGGCTTTGCCGCCTTTCAGCTTCTTGGGGTTGGTGGCGGTGAACCCGATCGCGAGAAGGACCATGTTCCAGAACGAGAAGATGTCCAAGGATTTGCAGAGAGTGACAAGCCACTTGGCGGAATCGTCCGGAAGAAGGGCGCCGATGTTGGTGGCGACGGGATTTTCCAGGTCCACGCCGCCAACCGGTTTCAAGTACAGGACTAAGAGAAACAAGAGGCCGCTGATCAGTCCGGTAAGAAAGGCGTGCGAGGTGATAGCGAGCGACGTCTTGTAGCTGGTGTCGGCGCCGCCCAGAAGGTTATATCCACCCCAAAGCACCAAAGCCACAATCACGACGGCGAGCAACGGAGCACACGCACCAATGGCGTAGGTGAACGGAGGAGAAAACTTTGCGCCGCCTTCAATGCGCTGTTCTTTCTGTTCCGGGGACATTTGTGCGGCGGCCGAGCTCTTTTCGATCTGCTGAGCCATGAATTCACGCCAATTAATGCGCTGATTGATGCCAACGCTGACGGCGATGCTCAAGACGGTGGAGATAATGACCGGGAGCGCCCAGCTCGGCGCGCGAACAATGTCCTCAAAAGTAGATTTGGGAGAAAAAAAGACACCGACAATCCTGCCGAAAGGGCTAATCGCTGCCTGAGCCTCCGGGAGCTGCGAAGTCGCAGTTGCCATAAATACCTCCAACCAATCAATTTCGATGTGAATGCCTGCCGTCTTTCTGCAATACGCAGGACCCCGGCGCATAATATCAAAAAGGGAGTGTAAAACAGGTTTCAAGACAACCGTGAGCGGCTGGGCAGTTCTGGAATGGCGGAGAGAAGCTGCTGGGTATAAGCGTGCGCAGGCTGGTGCAGGACGTGGGAGGACGGACCGATTTCAACAAATCGGCCGGCGCGCATGACCGCGACCCGAGTGGCAAGTTGAGCGACCACGGGAAGACTATGAGAAATGATGATGTAAGTAAGCTGAAACTCGGCCTGGAGCTCCTGCAAGAGGAGAAGAACCTGGGCCCCGACGGAGACGTCGAGTGCAGACACTGGTTCGTCGGCGATAACAAGACTGGGCCGTAAAATAAGGGCGCGAGCGATGCCAATACGCTGCCGCTGGCCGCCGGAAAATTCGTGCGGATATCGCTGAAGGGCGGATTCGTCCAGACCCACGCGGCGTAACAAGGCGAGTGCCTGAGCGAGGCGTTCGGCCTTGGAGAGCGACGGTTCATGAATGGCGAGTGGCTCGGCGACCATTTCTCCAACATGCATTCTGGGATTGAGCGAGGCGAATGGATCCTGAAAAATCATCTGCATCTGGCGGCGCCTGGCGCGCAGTTTTTCTCCGCGAAGAGCAAGAAGATCCTGGCCATTGAGAAAGAGACGGCCGGAGTCCGGTTCAATGAGACAGAGAAGCATGCGAGCAAGGGTCGTCTTGCCGCAGCCGCTTTCGCCGACGATAGCAAAGGTCTCGCCGGAAGAAACAGAGAAGGTGACGCCGTCGACAGCGGTGAAGTGGGAGGCTTGATTCGCGACGTCAAGGGCGCCTGGAGAACGAGCGTAGGTTTTGCGCAGATCCTGAACGTCGAGAAGGTTGGAAATAGTCATTGCAGTCCGCCGGGTTCAACCAAAATGCAGCGCGCTAAATGCGCGGAAGTGACGGACCGCAGCTGCGGAACCGCAAGGGTGCATTCCGTCCGGCGCAAGGCGCATCGCGGCTCAAACGAACAACCCGGCGGAAGCGCGGTTAATTGTGGAACCGTGCCGGGAACCGGACTAAGCGCGCCTCGTTCCAGAGTAAGGGAAGCAGCGAGCAGACCTTGGGTATAAGGATGGCGGGGAGAGCACAGGACATCCTGGACGGGTCCCTGCTCAATGATCCTTCCTGCGTACATGACGACGACACGGTCCGCAACCTGGGCCACGACGCCGAGATCATGGGTGATCAACAGAAGCGCGAGCTGGAGCTCGTGACGAAGGCGTGCAAGCAGATCAAGGATCTGCTTCTGGACGGTAACATCGAGCGCGGTCGTGGGTTCATCGGCGATTAGAAGCCGGGGACCGGCTGCGAGCGCCATGGCAATCATCGCCCGCTGACGCAGGCCGCCAGAGAGCTGATGAGGAAATTGGCGAGCGCGAACTTCCGGATCGGGGACGGAAGCAAGGTGCAAAGCTTGCAACATCCGGCGGCGGACTTCGGAGGAGTTCGATGAAGGACTATGTGCGCGAATGGCCTCTTCAATCTGAGTTCCGACACGGAGCACGGGATTAAGGGCGGTCATGGGTTCCTGAAAAACCATGGCTATTTCCCGACCACGCACGGATCGCCATCGCCGCTCGGTGAGGGTCGCTAGATTTACGCTCGCAGGCGGTGCGGGAACGGCGCTGGGCGAATTACCGGCAGGACGCTGCGCCCATACCGCTTCACCGGTTACTCTGGCACCGGGCGGAAGCAGGCCCATGAGGGCAAGGGCAGTCATAGTTTTTCCACTGCCCGATTCCCCAACCAAGCCGACGGATTCACCAGGGTTGATGTTCAAAGAGAGGTCATTGACCGGGCGCACAAGTCCAGCCGCCGTAGGCAAATCCACGTTGAGGTGCCGCAATTCCAGCAAGGTGCCCATTGGTCCTTAGAGTAGAGCCGAAGGAGGCAAGCGAGAATGAGAAATTGAAACGAAAGTGCGCGACGCAAGAAATATGCCTAACGCTGGCTGACGGGAATGACGAACTTGAGCGCCGTATGGCTCGCGGAAAACGCGACCACCTTAACGTCCTTGAGACCCGCCCGGCGTCCATGAGCGATAACGTCAGCCTCCATGATGACCTTGACACCTTTCGGATAGACAATCCACAGAGTAGCCTTGCCCAAAAGTTCTCTCGATAGCTTGGAGAGCCGGCCGAGGTCCTTGGAGGATTCCGCCGCCAAAAAGATACAACCTGAATCTCGACACAAGCGATCCATGGCGACGTTGGTGGCACAGGCTTTCAATTCGGACAGGAAGGCGTCGTCGAAATGCCCGAAGACGGAGACGCCATCATCGGCCTTCACGCCCAGCTTTTCGATCCTGGTCTTCGGATGCAGAATCTTGCGGCACCATTTTCCCGCCTGATCACCCAATTCCAAGGCAACCAGGCCGCCGGGAGTTTGCAGCAGGAGTTCGTCCTTGACGGCTTTCGCGGATTGAAGGTCGGCGAAGGGAATTTTGAAACGAACCGAATTTGTCTTATCGCGCCCCGGCGCCGCAGCACGAAAGATAATCTCGGCGGCCTCCAGCAGTGCCTTGCCCTGAACACGCTGACCCTTGAATCGCACATTGCAAACCGCTTCGTTACCCATGAAACCTCTATATCAGATGCGTTTCTGTTGCGGAACGCAGGACTCTCGCTACGAGCTACGATAGTAAACTCTAGGATTGTATGACAAGCACAGTACCAAACCGGGTGGATTGGAACGTAATCTGGGCGCAACGGGGATTCCGGTATTTCTTTGCGGCGATGCTGGTGTCACTGTTCGGCAGCGGGATGAATTTCACGGCGGTAAGCTGGTACATCCTAGCGACAACGCATTCCACGCTGCAAGTCAGCCTGCAAGTAATTGTGGTGACTTTTCCGGGACTGCTGGTGCCGTTTATCGGCGGCGTGTTGATCGACCGGTTTGACCGGCGGTACCTGGGAGTGCTGCTGGACTTCACGAGAGGGATCGCAGTGCTCGGGACCGCCTATCTTGCCTGGCACGGGCATCTGGACCTGTGGCAGTTGTATGCGATGACGCTGATCACCGGCATCGGATCGGCGATGTATTGGGCGACCGTGAATGCGCTGGTGCAGGAAGTGATTCCGCCAAGTCAATTCACGGGAGCGAACGCGGCGGTGTTGATCGCGGTTCAGAGCGGAATGCTGGCGGCGGGAGCGCTCGTGGGATTCATCTACGACGGCGTGGGCATCGCAGGAATCCTAGCGATTGACGGAGCGACGTACTTTGTCTCGGCTTTCTGCCTGTACCAGGTACGGAAGGGGTACGTGTCGCCACGCCAAAAGCAGCGCTACCCCCGCGAATATTCGGACGCGACGGAGGCGACGGCGTTGGCGTTGGAGTCTGGAGAAAATCCGGAGGTAGCCGAGGCTGGACTTTCGCTGGCGGTGTATGCGGATCTGAAGGAAGGATTTGCGTATTTGAAACAACAGCCGAAGGTACGGGCGCTGGGAATCACACATGCCGCGATGATGGCTGGAGTAGTGAGCGCAAACGTAGTGCTGGTGGCGCTGGCAGACGAAGTGCTGCATTCGGGAGCGCGCGGGCTAGGATTTCTGGAAGCAGGATGGGCAATTGGAGCGATCGTCGGGGGACTGATCGCGAGTCAACTGCCGTTCACGCTGCGGATGACATTTTATGTTGGGGGCATCGCGGGCCTGGCGACCGGACACTTGGTAATCCCCTTTGTATCTTTTCTAGTGGGCGCAGTGGCTCTGCAGGCGATTTTTGGGTTCTGCAGGGCGGTGTCCGGGGTGGTGGCGCAATCGACGATGATGTCCATCGTACCGAGGCATTTCATGGGGCGAACGCAATCGGCGATCGCGATCCTGACGACGGCGCTGCAACTGCTGATGAGCTTCTCGCTGGGTTGGATCGCGCAGAAGATCAATATATACGCAGGATTCGCGCTGCTAGCGGCGATGTATGGAGCGGCGGGATTTTTTGCGGCGAGAGCGCGACAACTGGTGCTGGAGAAGGTCAACTAAACCTGGCTGGTTAATCGGGGGGTTAACCACCGTGCTAGAATCTGGGATTCTCCCTGAATCTTCCATGGAAATAACGACCATCGAACCGTTTCTTAAATATTTCGGCAAGGTGCGAACGAGAACCATGCGCGTGGCGCGATGCGTCCCCGCGGACCGGATTGATTGGAGCTGTGCAGAGGGTAAGTTCACACTGGGCGACTTGCTGCGGCACCTGGCAATAACGGAACGATATATGTGGGCGGAGAACATTCAAGGACGGCCTAGCAGATATAAAACTCACGGAAAAGAACTAGCGGAAAGCGTCGATGCTATCCTGGCAATGATGGAACGTTTGCATGCGGAATCGATGGAGATTTTCGGCAAGTTGAGCGATGCGGACCTGCAGGGAAAATGCCGGACGCCGGCGGGATCGGAGATCGTGACGTGGAAATGGCTGAGGGCAATGGTGGAACATGAGATCCATCATCGCGGGCAAATTTATCTATACCTGGGAATATTGGGAGTTGCGACGCCGGCGATGTACGGGTTGACATCGGAACAGGTACGCGAACGCGGGGTGATGGAGTAATGAGCAGCGGGCGAGCAGGCATGTATTTGCCACGCAGAAACTTTTTGCGAACTTTAGCTGTGGGTGGAGCGTGCGCGGCAGTAGGCCGCTGGCCGGCCCTGGGCGCAAGCACGAGGGAAAACACAGAGGCGACACTGGCCATGGATCCGCTGCGGCCACAATGCCACCTGATGCCGGCTCGAAACTGGATGAACGACCCGAACGGACCAATTTACTGGAAAGGCCGATATCACATGTTTTTCCAGTACAACCCGAACGCGGCCGTTTGGGGCGACATGCACTGGGCGCACGCGGTGAGCGAAGACATGATCCACTGGCGGCACCTGCCGATTGCTCTCGCACCGACGCCGGGAGGAGACGACGCAGACGGCTGCTTTACGGGCAGTGCCGTGGACGATCATGGGACGGCAACGTTCCTATATACCGGGGTGAAGAGCGTAGAACCGAGCCGGGCCACACTGCGCGATGGCTCGCACAATTTTCGAGAGGTTCAGTGCCTGGCGACATCGAAAGATCCGCAACTGCGCACCTGGAACAAGTGGAACCAACCCGTACTGCAGCCGCCCGACGATGCTGGGGTCGCGGGCTTTCGGGACCCATTTTTGTGGAAAGATGCGGAAACCTGGTACATGGGCATCGGCTCGGGAGTGTTCAAGGAAGGCGGACGAGTACTGTTGTACCGGTCGAAAAATCTACGGGAGTGGAAATATTTGCATCCGCTGGCTTCAGGCGAGTGGACCGGGAAGGACCTGACGAATCCGGTGGACTCGGGAGAAATGTGGGAGTGTCCCGATTTTTTCCCACTCGGAAAGAAGCATGTATTGCTGTATGCCACGGCCGGGCAGGTAATCTGGGAGTCCGGAGAGCTGGACCCACGCGAGCTCTTGTTCCATCGCGAAAAGCGCGGACTCCTGGATGCGGGAGCGTACTACGCGCAAAAAACGCAGCTGGATGCCAAGGGGAATCGGATCTTGTGGGGCTGGGTCCCGGAAAAACGATCGGAGGCGGAATTCAGCGCGGCTGGATGGGCAGGCTGCATGGCGCTGCCGAGGACGCTGGGGCTGAGCGCGAACGGAGAGTTGGAGATGACGTTCGCCCCGGAGACGCGGGAGTTGCGCGGGAAGGTTATCTCGAAGAAAGCTTCATTGGCGACAACGGCAGCGGAACTTGAGTGGAACGCGGCAGGACCGTTCGCGCTGACGCTGTCCGACAAGACAGGACCATGGCTCACCGTCGCGCAGGAGGGAGCGGGATCCGAAAGCAGGGTCACCGTGAATGGGCAGAAGCTGCCGGGAAACGGCAGCTCAACGGCAAAGCGTAAATTTCATGTGTTTGTGGACGCATCAGTTGCAGAGGTAATCTGCGACCAGAAGCGCGCGATAACCGCTCGTATCTACAAAACGCCCGAGGGACCGCTGCACCTCGCCGGAACGGATGCAAGAGAGGTTACGGATTTTGCAGCGTGGGAGTTGCGGCCCATCTCACCAAACCGCTTGACGTCCTGAAGATGACAAACGCTTTCCACGGACATTCTGCTGTTATTCTTTTTGCGCGATTTTCGACGGGGTGATCCATGCCGACTGCTTCGGTGAAATGGCTAGGAGAAGAAAAATTCAGCGCGACGACTCCTTCCGGCCATACCATCCAAATGGATTCAGATCGCGAATCCAACTCCGGGGCAGGACCTATGGAATTGCTGCTCATTGCCTTGGGCGCCTGCACCGCCACGGATGTGGTGATCATCCTGAAAAAGAAGCGCCAAGAACTGCAAGCACTGGAAGTGATTTGCTCGGGCGAGCGAGCAACCGAGCCACCGAA
The DNA here is from genome assembly GCA_963819745.1 of uncultured Acidobacteriota bacterium. Lineage (GTDB taxonomy): Bacteria > Acidobacteriota > Terriglobia > Acidiferrales > UBA7541 > Acidiferrum. The sequence continues at coordinate 540,477 of CAWFXG010000009.1, forward strand.
GGTATGGACAAAACTCGAGGTGCTGTACCGACTCCGGGGCCGGCTGGACGAGGTGGCAGTGCAACGAGCGATTCAGTTGAGTGAGGAAAAGTACTGCTCGGTATCGGCGATGCTTCAGAAGACGGCAAAATTAAGCTGGCGCTACGAAATCTTACCGCCAACTGAATGAGCTCGGCTTGTCACTTCGCAAGGGCATCGCATAGAATTTGCTGGCAATTCGCGTGAGAGCCAAGGCTTAAGGAGCGCCATGTCCCATCGCATCGCGGCGAAGATTACCGGTGTCGCGGGGTATTTGCCGCCGAAAGTGCTGACCAACGCCGACTTGGAAAAAGTGGTCGACACGAACGACGAGTGGATACGCACACGGACGGGAATCCGGGAGCGACACATCGCCGAAGACGGAATATCCAGCTCAGACCTGGCTACGGCAGCGGCAAAAGAACTGCTCGCGAAAACGAAGACGGATGCCTCGGAGATCGAGCTGATCGTCCTTGCCAGTGTAACGCCGGACATGTTCTTCCCAGCGACAGCTTGCCTGGTACAGGACCGGATCGGAGCGAAACATGCGTGGGGTTTCGATCTGTCGGCAGCGTGTTCCGGGTTTGCTTATGCGCTCACCGTGGGCGCGCAGTTCGTAGGTTCGGGCGCTCACAAGAAAGTGATGGTCATCGGCAGCGATGCGATGAGCAAGATCCTGGATTATAAGGATCGCGCGACATGCATCCTCTTTGGCGATGGAGCAGGCGCGGTGCTGCTGGAACGCGCCGCGGAAAACGAAGGGATACTCGATTTTGAACATGACGTGGACGGATCGGGGGGGCAGTTTCTATATATGCCCGGAGGCGGATCGCTGCATCCGGCTTCGCACGAGACGGTCGACAAGAACATGCACGTGGTGCACCAGGAAGGCTCGCAGGTTTTCAAGTATGCAGCGCGGCGCATGGCCGAAATCGGAGTTAAATTACTGGAGCGCAATGGATACACCAAGGATGACCTGGCACTGCTTGTGCCACATCAGGCCAACCTGCGAATCATTCGAGCAGCACAAGAACGGCTGGGCCTCGAAGATTCCAAAGTGATGGTCAACATCGACCGGTACGCGAACACGACGGCAGGAACGATTCCGCTGGGTTTGTGCGACGCGGTGGGACAGGGCCGGCTGCGGAAGGGCGACCTGGTGTTAATCGCCACGGTCGGAGCCGGGTATACCACGGGCGGAGTTTTGCTACGCTGGGCGTATTGAGGCTGGCACCTAATCCGACTCAGCTTCGTTTTGCACTGCGCCGTGGCTTTTCGCCCACTCGACAAAACCGTCCGGTGGATTCTTTACGCCGTAAATATTCGCGCCTTTAATAGCGCGAATCTTCTGCCACCTCACGTTGTCAATTTCGGAATCGCGCAAGTCCGTATTGGCCAAGTCCGCGCCCGCGAAATCCGCTCCCACGAGATCCGCAAAGGAAAAATCCGAATCTTCCAGATCCGCGCGGCTGAAAACTGCGTTTCGCAAGGTGCTGTCGCGGAAATTGGCAGCGTGACAATTGGCATCGGAGAAATCCGCTGAGACGAAATGCGAATTGCGCATGTCCGCGCCACTGAAATTGGACCGCAAGAGGCGGCCGTGTTCGAGATTTATGCCTTGGAGGAACGCGCCAGAAAGATCGACACCGACCAACCAGATGCCATCGGCGTTCAGTTCCTGTAAAGCCTCGACGCGACCTCCACTCCCGCCTTTTCCTTGCGCCGTGTTGATGACCTGCCAGGCCTGATAATGCTTCTGCTTCACACGGTCGCCCGATTCCGAGAAGTAAAATATGGCGGCAATCAAAACGCTGAAGACCTGAAGATGTTGAAGGACTGCAAGAAAAGTCCATTTGCTCAGGGCGAAAGCCACCCAGTCAAATACCCAGTCGAGAGACACCAGCGGTAAAGCCCAGAGACTGACATCTTGAGAGCGGACGGACCACGGAGCAGGACGCTCCCTGCTTAACGATACTTTCATAGTTCTCCACGGCACTACAGCGGTGATGAACTATGGATACGCGGAGGGCCAAAAAGTGACAAACGTGGCTTCGTACCGGGTCAAACGTCGACTGCGGCGCGCCGCGCTCTATTCATAACGCAGAGCGATGATCGGGTCGACCTTGGTGGCTCGGCGGGCGGGCAGGAAACTTGCAGCCAACACGGAAGCGAAGAGGCAGAGGGACGCAACCACATAAGTCGATGCGTCGCTGGAAGTTACGCCGTAGAGCAGGCTGCTCATTTGCCGAGTCAGCAATGCGGCACCGAGAATGCCAAAAGCCAAACCGATAGCAGCTGTTCCCAGGCCTTCGCGAAGAACGAGACGAAGAACATCGGATCGCTGGGCACCCATGGCAACCCGAATGCCAATCTCACGCGTGCGCTGCATAACCGAGTATGCAATCAATCCGTACAGCCCAACCATTGCGAGGACCAAAGCAAGCGTCGCGAAGCAACCAATCAAAATGGACGGGTAACGCCGGAAAAACACGGAAGGGGCTTCCGTGGCGATGGATTCTATGGTGCGCGGACGAATAAAGGGAACCTGCGAATCCATCTCGCGCAAAATGGTGCGAGCGGTGCCGAGGAAAGCCACCGGATCGCCAGCGGTGCGAACGACAAAACTGGTGTACGTGTCGGAAGAAGCGGGCGTGTAAATTGCCGCAGAGGGCGGGCTGTCCAAGTCCGACATGGCCATATCCCCTACAACGCCGATTATCTGGCGGAAAGGCTCCTTGGAGCTGAACGTGAAGCGGATACGCTGTCGAAGCGGATTTTCGTTCGGAGGTAGGTAGCTTCGGACGAAAGTCTGGTTGACGACAACCGGCGCGGGATCGCGGACAAAGTCTTTTTCGGCAAAAACGCGTCCGGCGAGGAGCGGGACTTTAAGGGTCGAGAAGTAGCGGCTGCTGGCGTCTGCAATGCTGCACTCGTCTTCCTGCCCGAGCGCGACCGGGCGCCCTTCAACGATAAATCGAATCGAGCTGCCGTTGCCGGAGATTGGGACCAAGCTGGTAAAGGCAGCGTCGGTCGCGCCACCTGCACCGCGTAGGCGGCGGGTGAATTCCAGGTTGAAATGATCAGCGGCGGAATTGGTGGAGGAATTGGCCTTGTCCGGAGGATAGGAAGTGTTGGGCAGGCTGATATCAAAGGTCAAAACGTTGCGCGGGTCGAAACCGGCATCGTGATGAAGCAGCGCATGAAGACTTCGCAACATGAGGCCGCCCCCGACGAGCAACATCAGGCAAACGGCAATCTCCACGACCACGATCGAACTCCGCAAACGCGCATAGGTCCTACTCGTGCCTCCGCGAGTTTCGTCCTTAAGCGACTCGCTCATACTGGAGCGGGCAACGGTAAGCGCCGGTGCAACTCCAAACAGAAGTGTGGTAAGGACGGTGATCAGAATAAGGAAGCCGAGTACCGGCAGATTGACTCCCGCAGCGCGAAGATAAGGCATGGCAACTAGTTGCGACTCCGGTATTAAGGCAACCAGCGCACTTACACCCCAAGCCGCCCCGAGAAAGCCAATGGCGGCACCGACGAAGGAGAGCACCACACTCTCCGTCAATAGCTGGCTAAGTAGAGCGGAACGGGAGGCCCCCAACGCTGCACGAACCGCAAATTCCTTGCGGCGGCCGATGGAACGTGTCACCAACAAATTGGCAACATTGGCGCAAGCAATCAGAAGCACAAATGCGACGGCAGCGAGTAAAACCAGCAAAAGCGGACCGACTTTGCCGACGATACGATCGCGAAAAAGAGACATTACGAAAAACATGGCGGCGTTTTCTTTTGGATAAGCGGCAGAAAGTTGTGCGCTGATGCCTTTCATTTCCAAGGCAGCTTGCGCAGCAGATACACCCGGAGCGAGACGCCCGATGGTGCTGAGCCAGCGGAGGTTGCGACGCGCGGTCAAGAAGTCCGCGGGGTGCAGAGGGACCCAGATTGGCGCGGAACGCCCGGGGGCAAATTCGAAATTGCGAGGCAAAACGCCAACAATGTTCGCGGACGTGCCGTCCAGGCGAATGGTGCGTCCCACAATTTGAGGATCGGCGCCGAAATCGGTCTGCCATGCGGGATAGCTGAGGATGGCGACATGGGGGCCGTCAGGCTGTTCTTCGCCGTCCAGGAAATCGCGGCCTAGAAGAGGCTTCACACCCAGTGTCGAGAAAAAATTCGTGGTGACCTGGAGAGCCAGCGTCTGGCGAGGCTCTCCTCTCGTACCCAAGATGAAAGTATCTCCGCTAAATGCAGCAAGGGACTGGAAAGCTTTAGAGGACCTGCGCCAGTCCTGAAAATCGGGGTAAGAAGTGGACGTATTGTCGATTTGGGGGAGTTGCTCCCGAGCTTCCCCCATAAAGAAAAGTTGATCGGGGTGGAGATACGGAAGGGGGCGTAAAAGGGCCGCGTAAACGACAGAAAAGATGGCGGTGTTCGCGCCGATCCCCAAAGCGAGAGTGAAAACGATGACCAGAGCAATGCCTGGGTTCTTTTGAAAGGAGCGGGTGGCATACAGAAGGTTACGTTTGAACAAGGGCAGTTCCTCGCTGCCGGATGAGTGAGCAAAGGACGTGCCTTCCCGGGTGTTGGCAAGTGCTTTTTGTTTAAGGGTTTAGATGAACTCGATTTAAACGGGCCTCCGGCTTTGACCGTTTTTGGGACGGGAGCAGCGCGAAAATGGACGGACGGAAAGACGCAGGGGTCGCGTCACCAGTGGCGCGAGAGTCGATTGGAGGAGAGAAATTCTTCAAATAGAAGTTGCGCCAGACGGGTGGGATTGTGACGAATAACGGCGTGCTCCTCCAGAAGGTTGTCCAAGATGATGCGGTAGCCTAGCTTCTGGAGTTCGGGAATGTCGACCACTACTGGTTCTGCGCCCTCGGCGCGGTAACGTTTGGCGACCTCGGGGGAAATAACCTGACGATTGGCGATGACCCAGTCAATGACGCGCCGCCGAGTGTGCTTACGGATGGCGCGAAGGTGGTCGGCCAAGGCATAACCAGCGGTCTCGCCTGGTTGGGTCATGAGATTGGCGATGTACACCCGCGGAGCCTTCGACTTGGCGATAGCGTTGGCGATTTCCGGAATCAAGAGATTGGGCAGGATGCTGGTGTAAAGGGAACCCGGGCCAAGCAGGATCAGTTGGGCTTGTTCGATGGCTTCCAGCGCCGCCGGAAGCGGGCGAGCAGACTTTGGCGAAAGGGAAAGCCTGGTGATCCTTTTTCGGCTGGCCGTGATGCGGGTTTCACCGTGGACGCGACGGCCACCTTCCAAAGTGGCGACCAAAGAAATATTGGAAATAGTGGATGGGAAGATGCGCCCACGGATGGCAAGTACCTTACTACTGACGCGCACAGCTTCGACGAAGTCTCCGGTCACGTGAGTAAGCGCGGCGAGGAATAAGTTACCGAAATTGTGACCGACAAGACCTCGCCCCGCGTGGAAGCGGTATTGGAACAGGCGACCGAGAAGCGCTTCGTCCTGGGAAAGTGCGACCATGCAATTGCGGATATCTCCTGGAGGAAGAATGCGATTTTCGCGACGCAGCCGGCCGGAACTGCCGCCATCATCGGTCACCGTGACGATAGCGGTGAGGCCCGTAATCGGGCGGTGCTGATCGAAGGACTGATGCCTCCGGCGGGTGAGTAGCTCCTTGAGACCGCGGAGCAAGGTGGAAAGACCCGTGCCACCGCCCAGCGCGACGACATTCAGACCGCGCGACGGACGTTTGGGTTTACCTGGAAGCTTTTTCAAGAAATCCTTCTCATTGCATTTTACGCTTCAGGAGCTGCTGACGCGAGCATACCCTGTGGTAACCCCGGCGGGCAATTTGACCGTGGAGGGTTTTCCGCATTGGGGGTTGCAAGTGGAAGTCTGATAGGGAGGTTGAGAATCCGATTGGTACGGGTCGTCACCAAGGGAGATGGGATTCAGCCTGCAGCGCCATCTTTTTCAGGATAGAGAAGTTCCGTGAAACGAGGATCCTCCTGAAGAAAAGCGAAGTCCTCATCATTTCTGGCATGGTAGCGGTTCTCGGCACGAAGCTCTATGGCTACTTTGAGATTTTTCATTGCGGACTCAGCTTCGCCAGTCAAGCAGTCCAGGGCAGCCAAGGCGTAATGGATGTGATCCGCTTTTGGAGCAGCTTTGCGGGCCTTGTCGAGACTCTCTCGCGCTTCATCCCACCGACCAATGTTCATCATGGCCACACCCCGCTGATAATGATCCTCAGCGGTACGGGGATTCTGCTCGTGTGCGGGCTTCATGCGTTGCTCGGCGATCTTAACGTGCATGCGAGCGCGGTCCGCCAGCTCCTTACTGGGCCCTTCGACCACTTTCTCAAGTTCCAGCTTGGCCTTGGCGAACTTTTGTTGATGGAATAGAGACAGAGCTTCGTCGTAAAGCTTGAGCTGAGCCTGGACGCGCGGGTCAACCAACTCCACCCCGCCCCGCTGCGGCGGAGGAGGAGGGGTTAACGTCTTTTTCTTTAATGATTTAGGGGAATTCTTGGCACGCCCAGAGGATCGCGTTGAAGGCTTTTGGGCTTTTGGCATGCGGCGAATGTAGCAGAGGAGGTACGGCACGTCAACGAGGCCTGAAACCCGCCGTATAACGTTTGCGGCACGGAGACCACGATGAAAATAAGAAACCCTCGCGGTAGGAGCGAATAAAAGAGACACTAAATTACGGTATTTAACAAGCGACAGAGGCAAGGCCAAAGCTGGCCTGCTCTGGGCGCGTGTGCTATAAATTTGCTACAAGGAAATCGGACAGACGAAACGTGCCTTTCATTAATTTTCCCGCTCGCGAGATCAACTGCAAGTTGGTGTACTACGGTCCAGGTTTAGGCGGAAAAACCGCGAACCTCCAATGGATCTACGACAACACCGGACAGAACCAGAAGGGCAAGATGGTTTCGCTGGCTACCGAAACCGACCGAACGCTGTTTTTTGATTTTCTACCGCTGGACCTGGGAACTGTGCGTGGCTTCAAGACGCGATTCCATCTGTACACGGTGCCTGGACAGGTGTTTTACGAAGCCAGCCGCAAGCTGATATTGAAAGGCGCGGATGGAGTCGTGTTCGTAGCGGATTCGCAAGAAGAGCGATTGGATGCGAATTTTGAAACGATGGAAAATCTTCAGGAGCACCTGAAAGAACACAATCTAAATTTCGATACCATCCCCTATGTGCTGCAACTGAACAAGCGCGACTTGCCGAATGCGATGTCGGTCGCGGACCTGACCAAGCAGCTCCAAAAAAAAGGGGAGCCCGTACTGGAAGGCGTCGCGATTACCGGGCAGGGCGTATTTGAAACGCTGCGAGAACTCGCGAAGCTGGTATTAGCGGAATTAAAGAAAAGCGGATAGCCAGGCAGCTCACTCGGCGGTCCGAATTCCCTTCATGAAGGCAAGCCGAAGCTGGCAGCAGCCAGGGCATCGGAATCAAACGTTGGAATCGCCTCGACTAGACGCGTCACGGTAAGTGCGTCCCGAACCCGGCCATTTCCGCAAACCAGGTGAAGAGCGCCACCCTCACGAGCGAGTTGAATTGAAATCCTGACTAGAGAAGAGATTCCCGAGCTGTCAATCTGCGGGACACCATTGAGATTGACGATGACCTTGCGCCCGCCCGTTTGAACGACCGATTGGAGGGCCTCGTTTAGCTGTTCGCTGGGTTCTCCGATGGTGAGGCGGCCATGCACATCAAGCAGGTGAATGCCCTGGGACTCCCGTACAGAAATCTCCATCGGAGGGTAATCGGTCATTCCATCTTCTCTTTTCAGGGAAGCAGCTTAATTCCGCCGGCAAGGATTACACCCTAGGTCATGCGCCCGGACCGGAAGGCATTATACGACGAGGAATCCAAGGAACAAGCCCGGCTTGTGGATCGGCGGTTCCGGCGAATTGACAGACGCGGGAACCCGGTGGAAAGTAGAGTCATCGGCAGGTGGGGTGGAGGGCCGGCACAATGTGTCGATGTCCTTGGGTCGTTCGAACGCTTTTGCTCGGGCTGGCTTGTGCCACGATCGGCTTGTACGGACCGAGCTCTTCTGGTCAGATACCTACGGTAGCCGGGATCGGCGGCACCGGTCAGATTCTCGTGCGGATCCGAGAAGCCGGGTCCCCCTTCGCCGGACAGGCTACAATCGCGCTCCATTCTCCTAGCCAACTCACCAACACGACCACGAGCTCGTACGACGCCGGACAAGCCAAGTTCACCGGGCTAAATTCCGGGCAATACCTGGTGGAAGTGTCTGCGCCGGGATACCGGACGGTTCAACAAGAAGCAGTGCTAGCGGCCGACGGCGAAACCGAATATCTTGAAGTTGAAATGATACCGCTACGCGGAGCGGGCGAAAGTCCAACACCTGGCGGCGCGATCCTGTCTCCTAAACCACTGAAAGAGTTGGAGAAAGGACTGAAAGCGCTCCAGGCGGAAAAGTTGGACCAGGCAGAGGTTCATCTCAGGAAAGCGCAACGGGCGGCACCAGGTTATCCAGACGTAAACTACCTACTGGGGGTATTGTGGCTGCGACGTCATGATGGCGCCCAGGCGCGCACCTACCTGGAAAAGGCCGTGCAACTCTCGCCAAAACATGCGTCGGCGCTGCTTGCATTAGGGGAGGCCGAGTATTTGCAACGCGACTATTCGAAGGCAATTGATTCACTGCAAAAGAGTGTAAGCATGAACCCCGCTTGGAGAGCTTACTGGCTCGCGGGGGTAGCTTCTTACCAGCAAGGGCAGTATGGCAAATCGCGGGAATTTGCCGAGGAAGCACTGCGAGTCGGACAAGAAATGGCATTGCCCGCGCGTCTCCTGTTGGGTGAAGCACTAGCGGCGATCGGACAATGGACTGATGCTATTACAGCATTGGAACACTTCCTGAGCGAAGAGCGCGACGGACCGCAAGCGGACACGGCGAAAATGCTGGTCGCCGAAGTCCGGCAAAAGCAGCGACTTTCCGTAGAAACCCTACCAGCGAAGGCCATGACAACACCAAAGGGGTTGTCGCCCACCGTAACCGTCGGTTCTAGCGGTACCGGACTGATGCCGATTGTCCCGCTCATTGAGACCAGTTGGGCTCCCCCTGATGTGGATGATGAAAAGCCAGCGGTCGAAGCCGGCAGCAGCTGTGACTTGGAGCCGATCACGGAAAGTGCCGGCGCGCGCGTGGTAGAACTGGTGAAAAACGTTGACCGCTTCACCGCCACGGAAGGGATGGAGCATGAAAGCTTGACGGCTTTGGGTATTCGAACGTCGAGTGAGACGCGGTCGTTCAACTACCTTGTGGAAATTCGAAAGATTGGCCCGCATGAGCTCGATTTGAGGGAATTCCGCAATGGGTCAACGTCATTACAACCATTTCCGGGCCATTTGGCGACAGTCGGAGCGCCGATGCTGGCGTTGGTCTTCCATCCCTACTACCGCGAAGAATTCGAATTCCGTTGTGAGGGAAAAGGGGCTTGGCGTGGAAGGCCGGCATGGGTAGTTCATTTCCGGCAACGCCATGACCAGATGAATGAAATGCGACTCTATCGAGTGGGACGCCGGTCCTTCCCAGTACCACTGAAGGGGAGAGCCTGGATCGATTCAGAAAACTCACAAATTCTGGCTATGGAGGCAGATATGATCCGATCAGTGCCAGAAATCCGGTTACTGCGAGACCACCAACTGATCGAGTACGGTCCGGTAGAATTTCGAAAAGCGAACGAGCAGATGTGGTTACCGAAGAGCGCGGACTGGTATTGCAATCTGGCAGATCATAGGTATCACCGGCGCCATACTTTCAGTAAGTTTTTGCTTTTTTCGTGGACGACACCCAGAAAGTCGCGAAACCGAAAGCTGCGGATGTCCCAAGCCGGCCGCCGACTGAATCAGAAAATTGAATCTATGAAATAGAAATTTCGCAAGGTTGCTCCGGGTGGCAAGGCGTATAATTTGCGACCATCGAGCGACAACTCCCCGTACAGCCTTGCACCAAGAGGCGGCGTAGCAAGTCCGAGAGTGGAGCAAGCAGATAATATGAAGCATGTGGTCTGGAAGTGTTGGTTGTTCTTCAGTATGGCGCTTGCGTGCTGTCCGGTCCATGCGCAACAGCCTTCCGCGGCGACAACCTCTCAAAGCTCTCCCACGAGTTCCTCCGCAACTGCTGACGATAAAGCGCTAAACGAAAAGATTGCACAACTTGAACAGCGAGTGGCGGGAGCGCAGTCCTCGGCGGACAACGCGTGGATGCTGGTCAGCGCGGGACTGGTTTTGCTGATGACCGGTCCGGGACTGGCGCTGTTTTACGGCGGCTTGGTACGCCGGAAGAATGCGCTGGCCATCATGATGCAGAGCTTTGTGCTGATGGGGATCATTACCGTGCTCTGGGCGCTGGTGGGGTATAGCCTGTGCTTTGGCGGGAATGGACCGGTGATTGGCGGATTCGAACACGCCTTCTTGCGTGGAGTCGGCGCGGAGCCAAACGCCGACTATGCGGGTACGATTCCCCAGGCAACATTCATGGTTTACCAGTTAATGTTTGCGATCATCACGCCAGCACTGATAACCGGTGCGACCGCCGAGAGAATGAAGTTCAGCGGCACGGTACTATTCCTAACTCTTTGGTTTCTCTTCGTATACGCGCCCTTAGCGCACATGGTGTGGGGCAAAGGAGGATTGCTGAACGCGTCGATGGGCGGCAGATTCCCAACACTGGATTTCGCGGGCGGTACGGTGGTGCATATTTCCTCCGGAGTTTCCGCGCTAGTGTGTGCGTTGTATATGGGGAAGCGGAGCGGGTACCCGCGACAGCCGATGCCGCCGCATAGCCTGGTGCTCAGTTTCATCGGTGCGTGTCTTTTGTGGGTGGGTTGGTTCGGGTTCAACGCGGGTAGCGCCTTGGCGTCAAACGCGCTGGCGACAAGCGCGTTCGTGGCTACTCATTTCGCTGCGGCAGCAGCGGCGTTGAGTTGGTCGGCCGCAGAATGGATTAAGAACGGAAGGGCGAGCGCTCTGGGGGCGATTTCCGGGGCGGTGGCGGGTCTGGTGGCGATCACACCCGCGGCTGGGTTCGTTCGTCCCATGCCAGCGTTAGCAATCGGCGCTCTGGCGGGTTTTGTGTGCTACTGGATGGTAACCAAAGTGAAGGCTTATTTCGGCTATGACGACGCCCTGGATGCTTTTGGCGTACACGGTGCCGGCGGAACGCTAGGAGCCTTGCTTACAGGAGTATTTGCCCAGCAGGTGGTGAACCCCATCTTCGGTGCGGAAAAAGCCGTGGGAGGATTGGATGGTCACTGGGGACAAGTCGGCAATCAACTCGTAGGCGTCGGGTTGGCGTGGACCTTTGCCCTGGTGGGAACAATAGTGCTGTTAAAAATTACAGACATAATCACGGGCGTTCGTGTTTCGGAAGAACATGAGATTGAAGGACTGGACATCACCCAGCACGGAGAAGAAGCCTACAACCTGGAAGCATAGGAGAATTTGCGAGAGTAATCGGGACAGCGATTCCGGGATAAGTTCAGCGGGAGCAATCGGAATGAATGCGAAGAACGATAGACGCGGGAGCACCGGTCGATGATGAAGCTCGAAGCGATCATTCAGCCCTCGCGATTTGAATCGGTGAAAGATGCCTTGCGCGAAGTGGGAATTGAGGGCATGACGGTGACGGAAGTGCGTGGACACGGCCGGCAAAAGGGTCACACGGAGGTATACCGAGGCCGGGAATACACGGTGGACCTATTGCCGAAGATAAAGCTGGAAATGGTTCTTCCCGACAAGCTGGTGAATACCGTTGTGGACACCATCCTGAAGACAGCCAAGACCGGCAAGATAGGTGACGGTAAAATATTCCTGTCGCGGGTTGAGGAGGCGATTCGGATACGGAATGAAGAGCGCGGGGAAAGCGCGCTTTGAAACATGACTACCGCCGCCCGCCCAGGTTTTCGTACTTCTTATCAACCTTCAAGAACCATGCACGGCTCTCTCACACCTTTGACGGTGCTAGGCCCACTAGCCGACGACGAAAGGCAACGTATTCAGCGGGAGTTCGTGGCCGGCGCGGCTGCGCGCGACACGGTAAAGGCGCTCTGCGAGCTTGCCGACAACAATAGCCGACAGGTATTTGGCGAAGTATTGCGCGTCCATGGCACTCCGTCCACGGGCTTCTGCTTGCTGGCGCTGGGAGGCTACGGGCGCAGGTTGCTGTTCCCCTATTCCGATCTGGATATCCTCTTTTTATTTGGAAACGAGAAGAGCGAACAGGAGTTTCGCCCGCTTATCTCGGATTTTTCGAGGACCCTGTGGGACCTGGGTTTTCGCGTGAGCTCGGCCGGACGAACATTGGAGGAATGCAAGCGAATCGAAGAGGACAATGCGGAATTTCACCTCGCGTTACTGGATCGCCGGTTTCTGGCCGGAGACGAGGAGCTTTTCGACAAGCTGGACAGCAAAGTCTTGCCAAGTTCGGAGAAGCAGGCGCGCCCATTCCTGCTGACTCAGCTACACAAACTCACCAAAGAACGCCTAAACCGATATGGCAATACCATCTTCCATCTGGAACCGAACGTAAAGGAAGCTCCGGGTGGTATGCGGGATTACCAGGCGACGGTTTGGCTGAGGCAGATTACGGGAGAACGCAAAGAGTTATTCAACAGCAGCGCAGCAGAGGATGAGCTGGTGTCAGGTGCGGTGGAATTTTTGAGTGCGATCCGGTGTTTTCTGCATTACAACAACGGTCGAAATGACAACACTCTCACCTACGAACTGCAGGCAGCCGCGGCAGAACGGGCTCTGGGCGTATCCGACGGCAAAACGCGGAATGCAGCAGAGTGGATGCGTCTCTATTTTCGGCACGCACGGACGCTGAACCGGCAGCTAATGCGATACCTGGAGCAGAGGGCGAGTATTCCTCAAACACTGCGACAGCGAATTTTTAACGCGACCCGATCCTCCAAGTTCGAGCCTAGCAATGGAAAGCCTTTCGCAGTGCGCGATGGCTTGTTCGAGCTACTCGATCAGAAAGCACTGTCGGATCACGCGGTGGCTTTTGATCTGTTTACCGAAGCGGCTAGGACTGGTACGCCACTGAGCCGCAGGGCAGAGCGCGGGATTGCTTATATCATGAAGCATCCCGAGCTTCCGGTGCGGAATGCGGAAGTCACCTGGCCGGTTTTTCGCGAGATTCTTGGCGCAGACTTCCCGGGTATTGCGCTACGGCCGATGCAAAGACTGGGCCTGCTTACCGAAGTCCTGCCAGAGTTCGGACAAATTGATTCGCTCGTGGTTCGCGATTTTTATCACCGATATACGGTCGATGAGCACTCCCTCCGCACCATCGAGCATCTGCAAACGCTGGCGGAACCCCCGGACGCACGAGGCGCACATTTTCAACCTCTCTGGAAAACCGTCGAGCGGCGCGACCTCTTGATCCTGGCACTCCTGCTTCACGATGTCGGGAAGGGTATGCCCGTGGAAAATCATGTCGCGGGAAGTCTCCAGGCGTTGGAGACGGCAGCGCGACGGCTAAAACTCTCGTTGGAAGAAACTAGCGAAGTAGGCTTCTTGATCGAGCATCATCTCGACATGTCCGCGACGGTACAAAGGCGGGATATTTTCGATCCTGCGACTGTCTCGTCATTTTCCCAAATGGTGACGAACCAGGAACGATTGCAGCGATTGTGTTTGCTGACTTATGCGGATATTCACGCCGTGAACCCAGAGGCCCTCACTCCGTGGAAGGCAGAAATGCTGTGGCAACTGTTCGTGGCCACGTCGAACCATTTCAGTCATTCGCTCGACCGTGACCGGCTGCATGTGGCCGAGGAAATTCCGTTAGTGGAGCAGGTACGTTTGGCAGCGGATACTGCAGGTACCAGTGGTATTGAGAGTTTTCTGGAAGGATTCCCGAGGCGCTATCTGTCGGTACACTCGCCGGCGGTAATGGCTACCCACTTCGCGATGCACCAGAATCTGAAGAAGGAGCCGGTGCAAGCGGAGCTGGATACCTCGCGGCACGCGTTTTGCCTCACGATTATGACTGCGGACCGGCCAAGGCTGTTCGCCACAATCGCAGGGGTTCTGGCCGGCTGGGGTATGAACATCGTTAAAGCGGATGCGTTCGCCAACGCCGCGGGGATCGCCCTGGATACTTTCCATTTCGTGGATTTGCACCGCACACTGGAGCTGAATCCTACGGAGATGGAGAGGTTCAAGAAGAGCCTCGTGGACGTAGTAAAAGGTAATGAACCGCTGGAACCCTTGTTAAAAGGCCGGGAGGCGGCCAGTCGGACCCGGCCACCGAAAATCGCCGTCGACGTACGCATCAATTTCGATGACAGCTCGTCCGACCACAGCACGCTTCTTGAAGTTGTAGCGCAGGATCGCTCTGGGCTGCTCTATGACTTGGGAGCAGCGCTATCACGTAGCGGATGCAATATAGAAGTCGCGCTGGTGGATACCGAAGGGCAAAAGGCCATCGACGTGTTTTACCTGACGGAACACGGCAAGAAGCTCACCGGAGCGAGGCAAGCTTCGTTATCCCAGTTGCTGCAGACCATCCTCAGCTAGTAATCAGTGCCATCAAGCAGGCTTGGGAACTTTGGCACCTTTCTTTTCGAGCCTCCGACAAACCGATAGCGATTGCCTGTTTGCGGCTGGTCACTTTGCCACCCTTTCCACCCTTTCCCGAACGGAGCGCACCTTTCTTCCGTCGTCGCATCGCATTTCGCACCATCTTGGCGGCTGACTTTCCATATCTGGCCATATGCTGGTTCCTCCCGGTTCGAAACCAAACTACGCACATCAAGGAATGCGCGCCATCCGGCGAACCCTGTAATTGATGAGAATAGTCACAGCGTGCTCACGGAGGATATTGCAGGCGCAGAATTTCTGGTGGACCGTCCGATTGGAGCGAAGTATCATTCGGGCCAACCGAGATCCATTACAACCCTCAGCAGGCAAGCGAAACGGGAAAGCCCCACAACAAAGCCTGGTCTAGCACGGTTGCAAAGGAGAACCGAAATGTTAACGACGCGGCGGTCGTTCCTGGAAGCTCTGGGCGCAACAACAGCAGTCGGAATATTCGGCGAGGCTGTAGGTGCGACTGGTAATGCTCAGCCAAGCAATGCGGCAGACGCTGCCGGAACAGCAGACGACAAAGTGAAGTTTTGGGTGGCTTCCGTCACGCCCTGCGACAAGTCACTTAAGTTCGACGAAGAACTCTATAAGGACATCCTGGTGTACTTCAAGGCAAAGGGCGCGGATGGAGTTGTTGTGCTCGGCACAACCGGCGAATATCCATCGTTTTCTGTGGTGGAGAGAAAGAAAATTGCCGAGGTCGCGCTGAAGCACCGCGATGGGCTGAACGTCATCATCTGCTCGGGAACTTCCGATTTCCCGGAAACCATAGAGTTGTCGCAACATGCCGCGAGTAATGGAGCGGATGGCTTGCTGGTGGTGCCGCCGTTCTATTACAAGCATCCGCGCCTGGATGGGCTCACGAAGTATTACTCGCTACTTTTCGACCAAGTGAAGATACCCATCAACCTGTATCACATCCCGTTTGCCAGCGGCGTCCCCGTGTCGCTCGAACTGCTTCATAGCCTTGAAAAGTATCCAAATCTGGCGGGAATCAAAGACTCCGTGGACGATTTCGACGTTTACCAACGTTTCGTTCAGGAGTTCCCAAATCTGAACATGAGGACGGGAACGACAGAGAACTTGAAATATGCACTGGACCATGGAATGGGTGCAATCCTGGCCGAGGGCAACAACTTCACTTCGGAAATCGCGGCGGTGTTTGCAGCGAAACGAGCAAAGAAAGACATCAGCGAACCGATCGCGAAGCTGGAGGATGCGATGAAAGCGCTGCGAGCCGGGGGCATAGACGAGTACGGGCCAATGAAATACGCATTGAGCCTGCAAATGGGAAGCCGCCAATCGTACCAGCGACCGCCAAACTCGGATGTAACCGAGGAGCAGAAGACGGCAATCAAGCAGGCTTTGGAGAAGATCAAGGAAATGAATTAGCCCAAGGGGTTGTTGACGCAGTTGAACCGAATCCAGTTTTGACAGTCAAGGCGAATGAACCCGCGAGGATTCAATGACGAGATATGAATGCGCCATGTTCGCGCTGGCCACGATGGCCGGAGCGATGTTGTGGCCCTCCAGTAGCAATGCACAGAACAAAGACAACGGAACAGAATGGCCAACCTACGCGGCCGATCTGGCGGGTACCCGGTATCGCCCGCTGGATCAAATCAATGCATCGAACTTCAATGATTTGGAGATCGCCTGGCGGTTCAAGACCGACAACCTTGGCGACCGTCCGGAATACAAGTTGGAAGGAACGCCGCTGATGGTCGGCGGAGTGTTGTATGCGACGGCCGGCTCGCGAAGGGCGGCCATTGCACTGGATGCGGCAACCGGAGAACTCCTCTGGGTTCATGGAGAGCATGAAGGACAACGTGGCGGTTCGGCGCCGCGACAATTGTCCGGCCGGGGTCTTGCCTATTGGTCGGATGGAAAAGAAGCGCGCATCTTGTACGTGACGCCGGGCTACCGGCTGATTTGCCTAGACGCCAAAACCGGGATGTCCATTCAAACCTTTGGCGACCACGGAAGCGTCGACCTGAAAACGGATGACGATCAGACGATTTTCCCTGATCTAACGGTCGGGGAAATTGGTTTGCAGTCCGCCCCAGTGGTGGCGAAAGACACCGTCATTATTGGCGCTGCCTTTCGAGAAGGCATGACTCCGAAGAGCATGCGAAATAACAAAGGTTACGTCCGAGGTTTCGACGTTCGTACCGGCAAGCGATTGTGGATCTTCCACACGATTCCCCAAAAAGGCGAATTCGGATACGACACCTGGCTGAATAATTCGGCGGAATATACGGGGAATACGGGGGTGTGGACTCAGGTCACCGTGGATGAAGAGTTGGGACTGGTGTATTTGCCGGTCGAAGCGCCGACCAGCGATTTCTATGGAGGGCATCGGCCAGGAAACAATTTATTTGGAGAGAGCCTGGTCTGCGTGGACTTGAAGACCGGCAAGCGGAAGTGGCACTACCAGCTGGTACATCATGCCCTTTGGGACATGGACATTTCGTCCGCGCCGATCCTGGTGAACATCGTAGTCGATGGGAAAACGGTTAAAGCGGTAGCTCTGCCTTCCAAGCAGGGTTTTCTCTATGTTTTCGATCGAGTGACCGGGAAACCAGTATGGCCGATCAACGAGCAAAAGGTGGAGACTGGCTCGGTGCCCGACGAGTGGTACTCCCCGACACAGCCAATCCCAACCAGACCTCCAGCGTATAGCCGCAACGGCGTGTCGCTCGAGGAGCTGGTTGACTTCACGCCGGAACTGCGTGAGCGCGCCAAAATGATCGCATCGAGATATCACTTGGGACCCGTTTTTACTCCGCCCGTGGTTAGCCAATTGAATGGGCCATTAGGGACACTGACGCTCGGCACCGCATCCGGCGGAACGAATTGGCCTGGAGGCTCCTACGACCCAGAAACGCACACCGTGTATGCATTCGCCTGCAACTCGTGCATCGAGCCTATCGGTCTGGTGAAATCGCCCCGAGACGTTTCGGATTTGAATTACATTGCGGGGACGGCCGGGCAGGACGTCGAGATTCTTAAAGGCCCTGGCGAAAATGCAGGAGCGGATTCACCTAAGCCGCCCAAGAATCGCTCCGGGAGCGACTACGTGCCGCTCAACGTGGATGGTATTCCTCTCGTGAAGCCACCGTATGGAACGATCAGCGCCATCAATCTCGATAAGGGCGAGATTGTCTGGCAGATTGCGCACGGAGAAACGCCGGATATCGTGCGAAATTATCCGGCACTGAAAGGAATTACGATCCCTCGAACCGGTCAACAGACCTACAACATCGGGACTCTGGTAACGAAGACGCTGGTGATTGCCGGTGAGGGACACGTCACGACGACCGCGGAACATCCACGGGGTGCAATGCTGCGGGGGTATGACAAGGCTACCGGAAAGGAAGTTGGTGCTGTTTACATGCCGGCGCCGCAAAGCGGATCGCCCATGACCTACATGTTGAAAGGAAAACAGTACATCGTGATAGCGGTGAGCGGGGGACCTTACTCCGGCGAGTACCTCGCCTATTCCTTGCCTTCCACGGAATGACGAGCGGAATGCGAACCGCGAACGATTATCCGTGGGAATAGAAATCCAAATGAAGACTTTATTTATGGCGGTGGCAATCGTTGCCTGCGGATTTGGTCTGAGGATCTCCCAGGACGCCTCGGTTGGAGAAAGCCGTTCCGTGTGGGATGGTGTGTTTACCGAGGATCAAGCTAGCCGCGGAGGTGCGCTGTACAAGAAATATTGTGCATCGTGTCATGGAGTGACCCTGAATGGCGGCGAATCCGCGCCACCGCTTGCCGGAGGAGCATTCCTCTCCAACTGGAATGGGCTGACGTTAGGGGATTTGTTTGACCGGATTCGCAAGACCATGCCACAGAGTTCACCGGGCAAGATCACGCGACAGGAGACTTCAGACATTCTGGCGCATATGTTGAGTGTGAATAAATTCCCGTCCGGGAAAACTGAACTTTACCGCCAAACAGAGATGTTAAAAGGCATTCGATTTGAGACGTCGAAAGCCGAATCGCAAAAGTAACGGAAACATTTGCACGGACCGACACGCAAAAAAAACGCTTGACCAGGAGGAAGGATATGAAGAAGGTCGTTCCATTGCTTCTGCTTGTGGCCGTATTCAGCGGCTATGTTCTCGGTCGCCTATCCTCAAGCGACACCCAACAGGTAATGCGAGGCCACTTTGAAGATCTATCGATGGTTCCGCGCGCGTTCGCGCAGGAAAGCAAGCCAGAAATGATGCCGTTTGGCTTTAATTCAACCGACGAGCCGCAGCTGGCGCCCGACGCTCCGCCCATCATCCATTGGAACATCGATGACATTCGCAAGGCCCATGCTGAGTTGGCGGCGCGAGCGGCGAAACTTGCGACGGAAGCAGGTAGCGGCAGCTCCCAATCGATCGGCGGCGGACCCGTTCACGTGCAAACGCGGAACTTCAGCATGTTCATGCTGTATCGCATGCATCGCGAGCAGCCAGTGCTCAGCATTACAAAAGTCAATAGCGTGTGGGATGACGCCGAGCAGCATGCGGGTGCTTATGATTTCTACGTTTTTACCGGTGGAACGGGTGAGATGGTCGTCGGTGGGAAAATTGCTAACCGACAAAACCTGATGGACAAGAGCGGTCCGGTCCCCGGTGAATATCGTGGACAGCCGGTGATCGGCGGACAAACGTTTAGGGTCAAAGAGGGCGACTGGCTGCTGATTCCACCCGACACGCCACATCAGCCAAAGCCAGACGCCGGCGGGTTCAGCTACTTCATAATGAAGATCAATGTAGGAGTGTACCCGTGGAGTCTGATTCGCTAGCAAGCGCGGCGCAGGATTTTCACCGCAAAGACCCGCGAAATGAATCAGCGAAAACGAGCGAATCCTCGTGCCTTCCTACGGATCTTGTACACGCTGTGTGTTGCGGTGACATCGTCATTCTTCGCTCGCTTTCCTGTGCGCTCCCCGCGAGGGTGCGCCAGCCTGGACGGCGGCATTCTTCAGGAAGGCGGCGAGGTCATTTCGCTGGTTCGCACTCAGCAGCTCTTGGTAGTTCGGGGTCGTGAATTTGTTTCTTTCGTAACGGACACTTCGCAGATCCGACTTCAGCAGGAATAGGAACAGGCCTTCACGGGACCTCAGCTGCAAGGAGAAGTTGTCCTCATTGAGCGCCGTGCCGAAAACCTCGCTACCGTCGAGCATGGTCACCGCAACGAACCCCCTGAACCTCCCCGACTCCTTGTCATGTAGGATTGCACGAGAAATCTCTTTCAGAGATCGACTAGTCCCAAAACCGGAGAGGTCTCCGCCGGTAGCTCTACCTTTGCCGGCAAACGTATGACACTGCGAGCATTGTCCCTTTCCAAAGAACAGCGCAGCGCCAGCACGTGCATCACCGCGAACCGAAGCGTTTCCAATCGCTTCGCCTTGCCGCAATCGCAGGTAGGCAACCAACGCCCGAACCTTGTTTTCGGCCAGATCCGCAAACGCCGGCATCCCGGTGCCGGGCAGGCCTTTGCGAATGATTTCAAACAGGTCGGAATCAGACCGGTGCTGCGTCTTCGAAGGCGTGGCAATATCGGGCGCACGTTCGCCGCCTCGGGCGTCCAATCCGTGGCAACCGGAACAGTTGGACGCAAAAGTGCGAGCCCCAAGATCCAGATATTGTCGCGACGAGGTTGACCCGGCTTGGCGAGGGGCGGGTGTATGTTGCGGAGAACCGTAAGCCGCAAGCGAGCGACAAAATGAGAACCCGAGAAGGGTGATAGGCAAGACGCGCTCGAGGACCCAATACAGCCGCGCAAGGCGTGCGAGGGACAGGACGTCAGCAATGTCGGCCATTGAATCGAATTAATAAGCATTGCCGGGCTAGTGTCAAGCCGAAAGAAGTGCTACAGTCCACTCGATTCCAGCGCAGGAGAACCCGATGAAAGATTTGGAGGCAGGTCGCTTTCTTTACGTCACTCGTTCGCTCATCTTGTTCGGAATACTATGTGGATTGGTTCTTGCCGTAGCGGATCGCGCTTCCGAAAGAAATCCCGGACAGGCTGAGACGGTCCAAAAAGATGCTGCGATTCTGGATGAGTTCCGCCACGTGGAAGTCGCATCGGTTGCGGATGCGCTCGAACAGATCAGTGGCAAGAAAATGTACATGTCGCACCGGATGCGACCGATTTTCGCCTCGAGGTTCGTAGGCTACGCCTTGACTGTGCTGCTGAAAAAGGAGACCAACCAGGATCCGAACGCTCTGACCGGAATGTTGACAGCTATCGACAACGGGGCCGCAAATTCCGTCTACGTGATGGTCGTGGAAGACGGCGCGGACACAGCCGGAATGGGAGGCCTCATGGGCACCGCAATGTCAGCACGAAACTTCTCTGGTGCAGTGATAGACGGAGGCGTTCGAGACACCGCTTACTTGCAAAAGATCGGATTCCCTGTGTTTGCGCTTGGCACCGTCCCCTCCACGTCCGTGAATCACTACCGCTTCGCTGGAGCGAACATACCCGTGATATGCGACGGCGTGCCCGTGAATGCCGGAGATATCGTAGTGGCGGACGCGGATGGCGTCGCGGTGGTGCCGCGTGCCAGCGCTTCGCAGATTCTCACTCGCGCGCAGGCGCTGGACTTCAAAGAACATGCTATGTACGCCGACATTGAAAAACTGAGATCCATTCAGGAAGCCGTCAAGAAATCAGGGCGTTTGTAGAGTTAAGTGGGCCAAGAAGAGACAAATCGGCCGTGCCTCGCGAAAGTGAAGGACGCCCTATCAACGGGCAGAATGCGGGTGTTCATGCTGCGCGTGCGGCCCACCTTCGCTGCTATTTTGCTCGTCACTTGCCTGGTCTCTGTCGGAGCACAAGAGAAGATGGGCTCTGTGATTTCGGCCTCCATCAACGTGGGCGCCAAAGATCTGACCGTTTTGCCCGTTGGCGACAACTGGATCTCCTACAACGGCGACTATTCCGGCAGGCGCTTCAGTGGATTGACGGAAATCACGCCGGCCAACGTCGGTCAGTTGCGTGCACAGTGGGTTTTTCACACGCGAGATCCGAACGGATTGGAAGTTACACCGGTGGCGGTCCACGGCATCCTTTTCGCAACCTCCGGCAACGATGCCTTTGCCATTGATGCGCGCACCGGGCGTTCCGTCTGGCATTATGCCCGTCCAGTTACACAAGGTTTGGTGGACGACGCGTCGCAACACCTTAATCGCGGCGTCGCTGTCTCGGGATCTCGAGTCTACATGGAAACGGACAACGCCCACCTTTTGTGCTTGGATGCGCACTCCGGCAATTTGCTCTGGGATGTGGCTTACGCCACAGGAAACCGAAACTATGGTGCGACCAGTGCGCCCCTTGCGCTCAAGAACAAAATTATCGTGGGGACCTCAGGAGGCGATGATGGCGTCCGGGGGTTTGTGGCTGCCTTTGAGGCGGAGACTGGCAAAGAAGCATGGCGGTTCTGGACGATTCCCGGTCCAGGGGAGCCGGGTAATTCAAGCTGGCCCGGAGACGCCTATCTTCGCGGCGGTGGAACAACATGGATGCCGGGCACCTATGATCCGGAACTGGATACTCTTTACTGGGGTACGAGCAATCCCGCTCCGGACTTCGATGGCGACCCTCGCCCTGGGGATGATCTTTACACGGACTGCGTGCTGGCGCTCGACCCGAATACCGGGAAGCTGAAATGGTATTTCCAGTTCACTCCCCACGATCTGTTCGACTACGACGCCACCGAGACCGCCGTGCTGGTCGATGCGGAATACCGAGGGATGCCAAGAAAACTGCTGGTCGAAGCAAATCGGAACGGGTTCTTGTATATCCTGGACCGCACCAACGGTGCGTTTCTTTCGGCCACCCCCTTTGTCAACAAACTGAATTGGGCAAAGACAATTGACCGCAACGGCCGCCCAGTACGGACGGGCATTCAGCCCACAGCAAGTGGACAGGAAGTCTGCCCCAGCTTTAATGGCGCGACCAATTGGTATTCCCCTTCGTACCACCCCGGCACAGGATATTTCTATTTTCTGGCATTGGAAGATTGCGGAATTTTTCACCGGAAACCGCAAACTTTCCAAAAAGGCCACGCCTACTATTCAACTGGTGTCAGTCATGACCCTGGGATAACCCGGCAAAAGATCTTGTTGGCTTACGACCTGGTCCGAGAGCAATTCGCTTGGCGATATCCGCAGATTGGCAACGGCGATTCTTCTGGCGGTACCATGACGACCGCAAGCGGCTTGCTCTTTTTTGGCGACGATTCAGAGTCCTTTGAGGCCGTCGATGCCAGGACTGGAAGTCAACTCTGGCATTTCACCACCGGCCAGAAATTTCACGCCTCCCCGATGACGTATGCCATCCTCGGAAAGCAATACGTGGCGGTCGCTTCGGGTAACGACATTTTCAGTTTTGCTTTGCCCTAGATAAAGGAGAGACACCGCATGATTTCATCGTTTTTCACAAGACGCGCATTTGCTACTCGCATCGCAGGATTTTTCCCCGCTCTAGGTCTGGCCAGCGCTTCCGCCACGACAAATTCCAAGGATGACGGAAGCGTTGTGAAGAAACTCAACTACGAAGGTAAACCGGCAGACAAAGGATTCATCACGCCTCTGGTAATCCATAGTGGCGTCATTTACATCGCCGGCCAAGGCGCACATTCTCATGACAGGGGAGAGGAATTCCCGATGGATATCGACAATCACACCAAGCATGTCATGGAGAGCGTCAAGACGCTCGTGGAGGCTGGCGGTGGAACCATGGATAGCATTCTGCAACTGACCGTGTACCTGGCGAAGATCGATGACTACGACGGGATGAATAAGGTGTTCAAAACCTATTTCCCGAACGGCGGGCCAGCGCGCACGACCGTTGCGGTCGCTAATCTCCCCGGTAATTCGCTCGTGGAAATCAACTGCACGGCGGCTGTGACACGCCGGTAATCGATAACAACTCGCGAAGGAGAATGAGATTGTCATGCTGAACCTGACATCAACACGACGGGCATTCATGAGCGGTTTGGCCGCGATTGGCGGTGTCCTGCTGAATTCGAGCAGAACGCTTGGGAAAACCACTTTGCAGCCAGCGAATGGGAAACCTTCCGGCTTCGGTGCGTCTGGAAATGTGTACGAGGAACTTGGAGTAACCACGGTTATCAACGGCCAGGGAACCATGACCGTGCTTGGCGGTTCGCTGATGCGGCCGGAGGTAGAATCGGTGATGGCGCTTGCGGGGCGCCACTTCTGCAGCATTCCGGATCTGGAGGTGGCTGCAGGCAAGCGCATCGCGCAAATGCTGAAGCTCCCGCCCGGAAACACTGCTCTCGTGACTTCCGGAGCGGCTGCCGCGATGCAGTCCGGGCTGGCTGGAATTCTGACCGGCAACGACCCCAAGTTTATCGAGCAGCTTCCGGATCTCACCGGGATGAAATCGGAAGTGATTATTCAGAAATCACATCGCAACCCGTTTGACCATCAATTGCGGTCGACTGGCGTGAAACTTGTGGTCGTGGAAACGCGAGAGGAATTGCGGAGTGCCGTCAATTCCAACACCGCGATGATGCACTTTTCAAATTTCGCCAATGCCGACGGGCAAATCAAGGTTGACGAGTGGTTGAAATTGGCGAAAGAATACAAACTGCCGGCATTCATCGATGCCGCTGCGGACACGCCGCCGGTTGGTCACCTCTGGGAATATACGCAAATGGGATATGACCTGGCCGCGTTCAGCGGAGGTAAGGCGATTCGTGGGCCGCAGTGTGCCGGGTTACTGGTCGGCAGGGAGGATCTGGTTGCCTGCGCGCTGTTGAATAATAGTCCGCATGAAGACACGCTCGGTCGAAGCCAGAAGGTCGGCAAAGAAGAAATCATTGGAATGATCAAAGCGCTAGAGAGTTATTTGAACGAGGACCACGATGCTCTCAATCGGGAATGGCAAAAGCGGCTGGAGGGGATCTCTGCGCAAATTGCCAAGATCCCCGGCGTGAGCACTTCGTATTTGGTTCCCGACATCGCAAACCACGTACCGCATATGCAGATTCAGTGGGAGACCGGCAAGATCTCCCTCACTCCCCAGGAGGCATCCCAACAGTTGCGAGGCGGCAAACCGTCGATTGTCATCGAGAACAATAAAGACGGACTCATAATGAACTCCTTCATGTTGCAGTCCGGCGAAGACAAAATTCTCGCGGAACAGCTTGCTAGGTTGTTGCGCAGTCGTTCCGTTTTGAAATGAGAGCTGCAAGCCACGTACGGTGGCTGCTAGTCGGATGGCTATTTGTTTTGAGCGCGGTTGCCTTTCTGGACCGCGTGAACCTCTCTATTGCCGGTGGAGTACTTGCCAACGAATACCGTATTTCGGACATTCAGCTAGGTTGGATCTTCAGCGCGTTCCTTCTCGGGTATGCGTTGTTTCAGACACCGGCCGGCTGGCTCGCGGATCGGCTCGGCGCGCGTCGGGTTCTCACCATGGGCGTGGGCTGGTGGGGACTGTTTACGGCGCTCACTGCACTTGCTCCTCGCACGATCGGAACAGCCATTCCCTACTTCGTAAGCGTTCGGTTCTTGCTCGGAGCTGGCGAGGCTGTTATCTATCCGGCGTCGAACCAATTCGTCTCCCGGTGGATTCCGTCGCAAGAACGCGGTTTGGCAAACGGAATCATTTTTGCCGGTGTCGGCGTGGGAGCAGGACTAACGCCGCCGCTCATCGCTCACTTCATGCTTAACTACGGCTGGCGCGCATCTTTTTGGGTTTGCGCGGCAGTGGGTATCGGCGCGGGCCTCGTATGGTTCATCGCTGCTCGCGACAGACCGGACCAGCATCCATCTACTTCCGCAGCGGAGTTAGATCTGATCCGATCAGGACTAACTGCGAACACAATCCCAGTTAAAGCTGGGGCCACCGTTCCCTGGCGGGGAATCCTTAGGAACAATACAGTTTGGTTTGTCACCTTGAGCTATTTTTGCTTCGGATATGTCGCCTGGGTCTTTTTCAGTTGGTTTTTCATCTACCTTGCTCGAGTTCGCGGGTTGAATCTCAAATCGAGTGGGTTCTACGGATCGCTCCCTTTCCTCGCAATGGCATTGTGCTGCCCCTTAGGCGGGTTTTTGAGTGACTGGACAACTACACGATTCGGCAAAAAAGTCGGGCGCTGCGGAATTGCCGCTCTAGGGTCCGCCTTGGCCGGCATTTTCATTCTGGTAGGAGCCGGCGTAGACGGCGTTCGATCTTCGGCAGTCATCCTGGCCGGCGGCGCTGGAGCGCTCTATCTTTCGCAGAGCTCGTTCTGGTCATTGACCGCGGATATCGGCGGGGAATCTGCAGGCTCTGTATCTGGCCTCATGAACATGGGCGCCCAACTCGGCGGCGCTTTGACGGCTTCGCTGACACCTTACATCGCGATCCACTTTGGTTGGATTACATCCTTCGCTGTCGCGGCAGCGCTTTCGGCAGTTGGGTCACTCCTGT
Organism: uncultured Acidobacteriota bacterium; assembly: GCA_963819745.1. Lineage (GTDB taxonomy): Bacteria > Acidobacteriota > Terriglobia > Acidiferrales > UBA7541 > Acidiferrum. The sequence continues at coordinate 566,579 of CAWFXG010000009.1, forward strand.
GGTTGTTGGTTGATCCGGGCGCGGTTGTGCAGAAAACAACTTGAGGACCGTCGCAAATGACGGTTCTTTCGCGACACTCCTTTATCTTACAGAGGATTCACTTCGGCAAACTCCGAGTGCAAACTTAGTTGGTACTCTTTGCTCCCTCGCGAGTCTTCTTCCAGACGACGTAGCATAGAGTTATAAAAGCCAGCCACGGAGGGCCAGCTAATAGTGTGATGTGGAAACTGGGCACCCACCATGTGGAAACGAGCACTGCCAGCAAGGCGGCCAGTCCCAGCGCCGAACTCCAGTATCCCTGAGGCGCAATGCGTACAATCTGTTTCTTTGCTTGTGAGGTTGCGCGGCGAAAAGCGATATGCGTCGCCAAGGTCATGATCCACACGAACGGCCCACCGAAGAAAGCCACGCCGATCATGAATACGAACGCAGTGTTCTTGAAGAGTTGCGAAAGAACCATCGCGGCTAGCATTCCAACACTCGACGCAAGAACTGCTGCCACCGGCATTCCTCTCTTGTTCAGTCTTCCAAGCACCGCAGGCGCATATCCTCCTCTCGAGAGGGAAAACAACATGCGCGAAGTAAAGTAAACATTGCAGGTGGCCGCGGATAGAGCGGCGGTCAAGACTACAAAATTCATAATATGACCCGCCGCGGGGATCCCGACCGCCTCGAAGACTCGCACAAAGGGGCTCTTCCCCAGATCGATCTGATTCCAGGGAACAATGCCAACAACAATGGCTAGGCCGCCGACATAGAACACCACCAGCGTAAGTAGAGTGCGTTTCAGAGCGCGAGGAACGGCTACCCGCGGTTCAGCTGCTTCTCCAGCCGTCGTACCGACAATCTCTAAACCAAGGTAGCTGAAAATAGCCATGGTGACGCCAAGAGCGATACCCGACCATCCATGAGGAAGAAAGCCGCCTTCGCTGAAATAATTTGCAGTACCGATACGGGGAAATCCGAAGCCGAAAAGCAGCGCCGCGCCAAGAACCAGAAAGACCACGACGGTGACGACCTTGATCATCGCAAACCAATACTCGATGGCCCCGAACTTTTCAACGCTGACGATGTTGGCAAGGATCATTCCAATTGAAAAGCAGGCGATCAACAACCAGGCGGGAGCGTTAGGCAACCAGTACTGACAATATATCGCGGCGGCCACCACTTCACTGCCAATGATCACCACAAGGCAGAGCCAGTAGGTGTAACGGACAGCAAAGCCTGCCCAAGTTCCTAGATAGATCTCAGCATGAACTCCAAAAGCGCCCGCGGTAGGGTGTTCCACCGACATTTCTGCGAGCGCCCACATTACGGTCAATGCAATAAAGGCACCGCCGACAAAGCTCAGAACAACAGCCGGCCCCGCCAACTTGACGGAAATGGCACTGCCCAGGAACAGGCCGGTTCCGATCGTGCAACCCAGGCCGATCATGGCCACTTGTCGCGGGCTGAGCTTGTGATGAAGCCCGGCTTCGCGATTTACCGCATCGGCGGAAATTTGCGCCGAAGGATTCTTACCGGGCGTTTCAGTCATGGGGCGGCATGGTAACAGAGGCCTCTTGGCGACCCTAATTCCCACATCGAACTAGAATAGGAATTTCAGCGCCAATTGTACGAGACGCCCAGGCAACGCTTCAGAGATCTTGCCGAAATTCGGCGAACTGATGTCATTGTTTGGCAATCGGAAGTTGGCATGGTTGAAAATGTTGAAGAATTCCGCACGGAATTGCAACGTCTTCGATTCCCGAATCGGAATATTCTTGATCGCCGAGAAATCCCATTGCTGATAGTCGGGACCTTGGACCACATTTCGCCCCTCGTTACCGAATTGGCCGGCCTGCGTGGTGGGATTTAGGCGCTGGAACGCGCTCACATTGAACCATTCTTGTGGTGTATGCGACCCTGAATTGGGGTCACCGATGAGGTTTGGCCGATTGCTGGAGAATCCGGAGATTTCCGGCGCGCCACCCTGTAGCGAAACGTCCGTCGAGTCGTAGACGGTGAAAGGCGTTCCGCTCATAAATGTAGTGATCCCGTTCACCTGCCAGTTACCGAGAACCTGTCCATACCAGTGGTTGCTACTCTTGAAAAATGGCAAATTCCATTCGTAGCTGAGAACCAGTCGATGCCGCGCATCGAACATTGACCGGCCGCGCTCAGCCCCGAGATCGAACGGGTTCTGTGCCAGGTCGTTTTCGCCCGCAACACTCTGCGATGCCGACCCCGTGATGTTGAACGACGACACGTCGTCGATCGTTCTAGATAGAGTGTACGACGCCAGGAAGGATAGGCCGTGGCCGAAACGCTTCCTCAGGCTCGTCTCGAGCGCGTTGTAACCTGAGTTGGCGATTCCGGAAATCAGGCCGACCGAAGCAAAATTGCACGGGGATAGCCCGCTTAGGGTGCACCCGGAAAAAAGGCGTCGTTCGTCAACATTATTCTCAGTCGACACGCCTGGTTGGAACACGGCGGGATTGCCTTCGATGAACCTGGGCAGCTTGGTGCCCTTCGTACCCACATACCCAACTTCGAGTAGCCAGTCGGTCCCGAAGGACCGCTGGATGCTGAGATTCCAATCTTGTGCGTATGGTAACCGCAGGTTGGGATCCAGGGTGAGCAGTGTCATCGGTTGGGCGAACCCGCTGCCAGCAAACGGGTCATTGCCGGCGCCAAACGGATTAGCAAAACTCGAGACCGGAAAGCCCTTTTGAGGGGTTTGCAGGAACGGCGGAGCGCTGTTGGGCGCCTGTAGTGGGCCACCCTGCCCTGTGTAATAGGGATCGTAAAAAATTCCATACGCGGCGCGCACCAGCCACTTTCCGTCGCCCTTCGGATCCCAGGCGAGTCCAATACGCGGAGCAAATGCGCGTTTCTCGGTAGGAATCAAGCCAGCCGGAACACCGGGATCCCCTGGATACACCAGACCCGCTGGCGCTGAGGGAAACACGATAGACTGCACACCCGGTTCGAACAAGTTGGTTCGATTGTGAATCTCCGTGTATGGGAAAGGCAGCTCATAGCGCAGTCCGGCGTTCAGCGTGAGGCGCGAAGAGATCTTGTAGGAATCTTGTGCATAAAAGTTGAGATTGTTGCCGCGGAGCCCGCGCGAAGGATCGCCTCCTCCCTGTAGGAAGAATACCGGTTGCCCCAACAGAAAACTCGCGAAGGCATCGGTAGCCGGCACGGGCTGGAAGACAAAGAAGCCGTTCGTCGCAACCCCAAAGAGCACATTGATCTGGTCATGGCCGAAACCAGCGCCAAACTTCATTTCATGGCGTCCGTGAACCCAGGTTAAAGACCCGGAAATGTCGATCACGTTTTCATACGTGTTACGGGGCCCGGTGATGGGATCGCCTACGGATGCGTAACCCGCAATCTGAACGAACGGTGGTCCGAGTGCAGCGCTCAACTGTGGAGTGTAGTCAAAACCCAATGTTCCAGGGTCCGTATGATTCAGGTGTTCGTCGAAGAGAAATTTGTTTCTCAAAAACGAAAACCGCGCGACGCCGACTACAGTTGGCGTGAACGTATGCGTTTCCTGAGCTACAAAACTCTGGGCGCGCTGCCCTTCACCAACCGGAAATCCCGGCACGTTGGCGCCTGCGGTGGAAAGCGGATCGACCGTGTCGCCCTGCGAGAATACGTACCGAAAATTCAATACGTCCCTCGAGGTGAGGTAGTGATCGATCCTCACGCCGAACTGATCGTTGTTTTGCCTTACCGTCTCGGTAGCCGTAAAGGCGTTTGGCCCCACTCCTGGGTTGTTTGGCAACGGGAATAGCGCCGTAACCAGTGCTGCCGTGGGGTCGATAAATGGCAGCTTATTGCCCGGGAACGGCTGGCCCGAGAATTCGTTGATCAGCGGAATCAGGTTTCCGTGGCTGTCAAAGTTCTGCGAAAAATCGCCCTGGCGTTCGAGCGCTGTAGGGACAGTAGCGCTAACTGTTTCTCCCTGCCGGTTCCGCAGCCCTTCGTAGTATCCAAATATAAATGTCCTATCTTTCTTGATAGGGCCCCCGAAAGTCAGCCCGAATTGATTCCTTTTCAGCGGTTCGACCGCCGACGCAAAAAAACTCTTCGCATCCATTCCATCGTTGCGAAGAAATTCCCAAACAGCTCCGTGAAAGATGTTCGTTCCGGATCGCGTAATGACGTTGGTAGTCGACCCGCTACTCCGCCCGAACTCCGCATCGGCGGTGTGCGTCAGAATCCGGAACTCCGCGATGGAATCGATCGGAGGCTGAATGACAAAGCCACCATCGACGCCATTCGCATTACTCGCCCCGTCGATTAGGAAATTATTGGATTCAGGCCGCTGCCCATTTACCGCATACGCTTGCCCGTTGCGCAACGTACCGCCCGCTGCCGCGAGGCCCGGGGTGATCGGTGTTACACCGGGTTGCAACAGTCCAAGTTGGAAGAAATTCCTTCCGTTGAGCGGCAGGTCCAGAATTTGTCTTTCCTCCACCGTTTTTCCAAGGGCAGTCACGGCGGTATCCAGGAGCGGCACGTCGGCCGATACTTCGATTTGTTGAGCGGCGGTTCCTACCGCCAGCCGTACCATCAATGCGGCGCTCTGATTGACATTGAGAGAAATACCTTCCTGGGCGTACTTCTGAAACCCCTTCGCTTCCGTTTCCAGTCGATAGTGACCAATCGGCAATTCAGTAAGGAGAAAATTCCCGTCAGAATCGCTTTGTGTCACACGCACCAATCCAGTTTCCGACCGGATCGCAGTCACCCGGGCGTTCGAAACCACCGAACCACTCGCATCCAGAACTACGCCACGAATGCTACCGGATATTTCCTGCGCGGAAACCAGGGAACTCCCGGCCAGGAGCATTAAGACGAAAATGAACACGCCAAGCTTTTGCATCGTCTCTCCAACTCTCTCGACAAGAATGCCCGCTCACTCTCACCGGACGTGGAATCGAAGCGCACAACACTTCTGTCGGCGCGTGTAAACACAGGCTTGGGAAAAAACAATTCTACTTACGGCAATTATAAGGACGGCGAAGTTCGGGTCAATAATACAAAAGCAGTATCGGTACGTTATTTCCCTTGCTGTCCTGGATTTTCCGATGACGTTGGCGGATTCCCGCAGCGCTCGATAAACTATCCTTCATGAGAACTGTCCAAATGCAGAACGCAAAAGCGACTGCGTTGCGCGCCATGCACAACACACCTCCCATACTGCTTTTGGCCAACGCATGGGACGCGGCCAGCGCCCGCCTCTTTGAGCAAGCCGGTGCAAGAGCCATCGCCACCACCAGTGCGGGAATCGCGTTTTCGCAAGGATTCCCGGACGGCGAACATATTTCACGCTCCCAGATGTTGGACGCAGTGGCGCGAATTGCCCTTAGCGTTGAGGTACCGGTAACCGCCGATGTTGAGGCCGGGTATGGCACGACCCCGGAAGACGCGGCAGTCACCGCTCAACAAGTGATAGAAGCCGGCGCGGTAGGGATGAATTTTGAGGACGCTCGAACCGATGCTGCCCATGCTCTCTTCTCGGTCGAACAACAGGTAGCACGCATTCACGCGATCTGCGATGCCGGACGTCGCGCGGGCGTTCCGTTGGTGCTGAATGCGCGTACAGACGTCTATCTTGGCGAAGTGGGCGACCCTTCCGGCCGATTTGCCGAGACCGTCCGCCGCCTGAATGCCTACCGGGAAGCCGGGGCGGATTGTCTTTTCGTTCCGGGAGTTTCGGATGGCGCAACGATCGCAAGGCTCGTTCGTGAAGTTTCGGGACCGATCAACGTATTAGTCAGCGCGGGCCTGCCCCCTGCAAGCGAGTTGGAACGACTCGGGGTTGCTCGCGTCAGTGTAGGTTCCGGAATCATGCGGGCGACGCTAGCCACTGCAAGAGATGCGGCGAAAGAATTCTTCGACCAGGGGACTTTCAGCAGCGTTCTGGAAAACACGGTTGCTTACCGCGAAATCAATTCCTTGATGACCAAAAAGCTCAGCTAGCGAAGCCGTCTCCCCTCAAACGACCATTGGCAACTTCCCTTCACAAATGGTCCGCTCGAGCTTCGGCCTGGCACCTTTTTTCCAGGCTTTCACTTTGTGAGCCACGCGGTAGGCTAATATTCCACCATCCGGCGTATTACTGCGCTCCACAGGTCGCGGGATGCATACAAATTCGACTTCCAGATCGTCGCCGCTTACTCGCACGACGGAATATCCGTGGCCTCCGGCGTCCATAAAAGAAAGGTGCGGCGCCACGTCGGGGTTTCTGGCCGACAAAGCCTTCTGCACGCCGCTCCCCTTCGCCAATAGAAGACCGGCCTTTATGCCGTGCATCATCGAAAAGTTAATGACAGGCTCCGCGGGCTTCTCTGGCAGCGATTGCCGGACGTAGATCTCGCGTAATGGGTGTTCACGAGGCAATCCAAACTCCGCGGCTTCGAACAAACCCGGCGCTGAAATTGAACCCGTGACAAACTCTGCTGCCACAGGCTCAAAAAGCTTCGGAGGAAGAGAAGACGAAAGCACACCTGCCTGAAACGAATGGCGATCTCCGGCGACTGTTGCAATGCAGGTGATTCCCTCTCGACGGATGAAGTCAAGTATCTCCGCGCGTTCCGTGAGATAACCGGACCAGTCATCATCCGCAAACTGGGCATAACCGGTGCATGGCCATTTCGGGAGATTTCCCGTGGCCGCCAGATTCTGGAAGTCTAGCCTCCAGTCCATCATCGCGACGGAATTGCCCCACAATTTCCAGGTGGCGGTGGAATTCCGCAAATGTTGGAGAAACCATTTCTTTTGTTCACTGCCAAGCATGGATTGCGGCGGCGCGCTTTTGCGCGGATTCGGAATATCCACATCGCCAAACCGGATCGTGTCCGGAGCATGGCCTCCGTTGTAAGCCCGTCCTGCATCCAGGACTTCGACCGCATACTGGGAACTGACAAAGGGAAATCCTTTGGGTTTGAACACCTCCATCTCCGCTCGATCCATGATCGGCGCAGAACGGAAGCTGCGATTGTCCGTCAAAAGCAATTCTATGTTTCGGCCCCAACGCAGCGTCCGAAACAATTTCATGCTTCTTATCACCGCTAGATTGCCCGCTTCCAGACCCAAACCGTAGTCGTCGAATTTGTCCAACGCAACATTCGGAACGTCCGGAGGTTTGTAGCGGTCACCGTCGTTGACCCGCTTGACTACGCGCGCCGGTTGATACTCAAACCAGGCCTGCATTGCTGCTGCCTTGCGGGTCTGCGCTGGACGCTCATGCCCATCAAAGTTCTGCTGCGTTTGCCAGCCCTTCCAGGAAAACTCGTGATTGTCCCACATGCAGACGAACGGCCACTGTGCGCGAGCGTCCATCAGATCTGGATCTGTCAGATAGCCGCGATACACGCTCCGGTAGTCATCGACAGTCTTGGGACGTGGAAGTCGTCAATTTTATCGCCGTGTTCATAACGCACGATGTCCCGTGTCTTTCGCCCATATCGTTGAGGCAGGTCTTCCGGGTACCAGACGATTTCGTAAATGAAATCTCCTAGATGCAAAACAAAACCCAGTTGCTGCCCTGCCGGCCGGCGCTCGTCTTCCCAAATCATCCGTCGGTATGCATTCGAGGCACCGTGCTGCATGTTTTGACAGCTCACAAACGCAAACTGCACCGTCCCTCCATCGGTTTCCGCGGGCGCGGTGACCGTCCGTCCGATACGGCTGCCGCAACCCAGTTCATCGGTAAATCGGTACCAATACTCGCTCCCGGATTTTAGGCCCGCGGCCAGCACGCGGCACGTCCAATCGGCGTCTGCAGAGAGCACAGCAGAGCTGGTGGCCACGACACGCTCGAATTTCGGGTCCTCCGCAACTTCGAGGGTGAGACACTTTGCCTGTCCATCGCGTCCCGGAGGCCGTCTTGTCCACAAGATCACGCTGTCCGTTTGCGGATCACCCGATGCAACCCCTTGAGGAAAAATATCGCGCCGCTCGCTCCAAGACAGAGTGCTCTTCTGTGTGACGGAGCGACCCCACGCCAGTGACGCACCGAAGGACGCCGCTATCACCAGAAATTCGCGACGCTTCATCAGCAAGCCTCCTGTAACAATTGGTCCACCAAGAATGAATCTACGTCTTACTCAGCGTAGCTTCTATCACCGCGTGCGGTTCGTCCGCCGGCAAAAAAACCTCATCCGGGTTGTCCATTCCCAAGGGGGAAAGATCCACCGCAACACACTGACGATTTGGCAGCGACAGGTGAATCTCGTGCACATTGTCAAAATTGCTTAGCACTGCTTCCCCCATCGCAAATAAGGTATCTTGCAACGAGCGCCCCTTGTGTTCCACGAAAGCTTCCAGGAGGGTCTGCCGGATTCCGTGCCTTAGCGGGGCGAACTGTAGTTCGTCACCTGTGTATAGCCAGCTTGCCGTGATTGCCGTTGAAAGAATCGGGTTCTGGTCTTCCTTCGCGGCGGTGAACGAATCCCTTAGAAAATTATCGAAGGAAGATGGCGTGGTCTTCAGCACCATAAGATTCTCGATTCCCGCTCGCAGCTCAAGTTTCTCGCGGGTGCCGTTTAAGGTGACGGTGCGCCGCTCGCTTTCGCTTCTCGTAAATGCGCTGGCGTGGGCCTTTCCTCCATGCGGCAACCGGTTCCACAAGTCTTCATATCCTTCAATTCTTACTCGAGAAATTTGCGGATTGTAGGTCAGAAAGTGATCCGCCAGGTGCAAACAAAATTCCTCGGCCGTTTCGATGGGATGCTGCCTCGCCAATGCATACACCGTATTCTTGATGGTGTCGGTCGGCAAAATCTTCCGGTTGTCGCCCTGGGTATGTGCGGACTCGAAGTCGCCTTCAAAACGGATTGCCAGCGTCAATTCTTTGACGTCATGACGCCCTCCCTGGCGCGCGACCCGCAGCAATCGGACCCGCAATTTCCCGTAGTTATTTTCAACGAGCCGAATTCCCATAGACGTCCCTGTCACTGGCCCGCTCGTTAGTCGGCGAACCACCCCGAGGCAAACTAAATCTTCAAAGCAGTCTCGGTTGCGATTCTAGCGCACTAAGGAATGGCCGGCTCACATTTTGGCAAACAACTGGAGGTGCGTTGGAGCGGCTACAGGCGGTCAGGTGTCAATCGCGCGGTCATCTGAAGAACGCGGCTGTAGTACTCCTTCTGTTTCAAAAGGGCGCCAGCATCCTGATCGACAAGAAAGCTTACGTCCGGATGCCACTGCAGAGCGGACGCCGTGATGGATGCTGTGACCGGTCCTTCAATTGCACTTGCAACCGCTCTCGCTTTCGACGCACCGCTGGCGAGCAACAGAATTCGCTTCGCTTCCAGGATGGTTCCTATCCCCATGGTTATCGCGCATTGCGGAATTTCCTCGCCGGGATCGAACGATTTGCGATTGTCTTCGATGGTGTCCTTGCTCAGAACCTTTAACCTTGTGCGCGATCCTAGACTCGAGGTAGGTTCGTTAAATCCGATGTGCCCGTTGCGCCCAATGCCTAAAACCTGAAGGTCGATCCCGCCGGAATCGCGAATGCTTTGTTCGTAGGTTCGGCAATACTGTTCAAAATCCCCGGTAATCGAACCGTCGGGAATGTGAATCCTGGCGCGGTCCACATTCACCATGGAGAAGAAATTCTCGTGCATGAAGTGGTGAAAACTCTGTTGATGGTCCGCAGGCAGTCCCAGGTATTCGTCCAGGTTGAAGGTGGTCACCCCGGAGAAGTCCAGGTGCTCCTGTTTATGCAATCGTACCAGTTCCCGGTACATGCCGACCATCGTGCTGCCGGTGGCGAGTCCAAGCCGGATCGCGTGATTGCGGCGGACGGCGCTGCCGATGATTCTGGCCGCTTCCCGGCCAAGATCGGCATCGTTTGGCAGAAGAGAAAGCAGCATTGCCAGATTTCCTCTTGGACATTTTAAACCGATTCAAATATAAAAATATAGCTTAACCTGCCCCGCTGGGATCCTTCATTGCGATTGAGCATACTTTCGGGGCGCAATCGGTTTATATTCCTCTGGCACATTTGCTCGTCAGCAAACGGCAGGGTGTGACTTATGACTTTGACTTATATCGATTGGGCCGTCGTTGGGACGTATCTTGCGCTCAACTTGCTGATCAGCTTGTACTATCGGCGTCGGTCCTCCGGTAGCACTGAGGAATTCTTCGTTTCCGGTCGCAACGTGTCCTGGTGGCTCGCTGGCACCTCGATGGTTGCGACCACATTCGCCGCCGATACTCCGCTGCTCGTGGCCGGGCTGGTTGCAAAAAATGGAATCTCCGGCAACTGGTTGTGGTGGTCCCAGTGCCTCTCGGGAATGATGACCGTTTTCTTTTTCGCCAGATACTGGCGGCGCTCGGAAATCTTGACGGACGTCGAATTCGTCGAGTTGCGCTATGGCGGCAAGCCAGCCGCTTTTCTGAGGGGTTTCCGTGCCATCTATCTTGGCGCTCTGATGAATTGCCTGATTCTCGGCTGGGTCATCAAGGCGATGATCAGCATCACGACCGTTCTCCTCGGCAACGCCATCGCCCAGGGGCGCGTGCTGGAAATCGCCGTATTTGGCCATCGCCTGTTCCACTACACCCTGGGCGAACCAGCGCATACCGGTCTGCTCATCTGCATTCTGCTGCTGGTTCCCTTCACCGGCATTTACACATTTATTGGCGGCTTGTGGGGCGTGCTTGTGACGGACCTTTTTCAATTCGCACTGAAAATGTCCATGATCATCGTCCTCGCATGGGTCGCTGTCTCCCGGATCGGCGGCATGTCTTTGCTTAAGATCCAGCTTTCACACGTGGACGCCATGGCCCGGCAATCGGGACAAGCGACGGGGTCGGTATTGTCCTTCTTCCCCTCTTTCCATCTGGGATGGACTTCTGACGCCCTTTGGACCCTACCGGTCATCACTTTCGCTCTCTATCTGGCGGTGCAATGGTGGTCGAGTTGGTATCCGGGAGCGGAACCGGGCGGTGGCGGCTACGTGGCGCAGCGAATGTTCAGTGCCAAGGACGAGAAAAACTCGCTCGGAGCCACCCTTTGGTTCAATGTCGCGCACTATGCCATGCGCTCATGGCCCTGGATCGTCACTGGACTGGTCGCCGTCGCTGTCTACTCTCCGCACGGCGGCTTGCGACCTAGCCTCGAATTCGCCGCTGAGCCGGAAAAAGGTTACGTAATGGTTTTGCGCGATTTCTTGCCTCCCGCGCTGCGTGGTCTGATGATTGCTGCTTTTCTGGCCGCCTTTATGTCCACCGTTGGCACACAACTGAATTGGGGAACTTCCTATCTCATCAATGACTTCTACCGCCGCTTCATCGTGCGAAAAGGGAGCGAGAAGCATTACGTATTCGTCAGCAAGGTCTTTATCGTTCTCCTGGTTGTCCTTAGCGGTTACACGGCGGCAAACATCACGTCCATCCAGGCGGCGTGGCAACTGCTCCTGGGAATGGGTGCCGGAACGGGGGGCGTTCTATTGTTGCGTTGGTACTGGTGGCGCATAAACGCCTGGAGTGAAATCTCGTCCATGATCGCTGCATTCGTGGTCTCCATGTCGCTGCAGCGCGTAAACTTTACGGGAAATTCGTCTGTCGTCTTCGCCAAATCGGCAATGGTTACGACCGTTGCTACAACCGTGGTTTGGCTAGTTGTTACTCTGCTTACCAAGCCGGAATCGGACGACAGACTTGCCGCATTCTATAAGCGTATCCGCCCAACCATCCACGGCTGGAAGCGGATCGCTGTCCTGGTTCCGGAGATTGCCCCGGTGCGGGATTTTGCGATGAATACCTTCGATTGGATCATAGGTTGCGCGTTGGTGTACTGCGCCATGTTTGGAATCGGCGAGTTGGTTCTACAGGCTTGGCTGTCTGGCTTTTTGCTGCTGGCTTGTTCAGGATTCGCTTGCTATATCCTCTACAAGAGCTTGGGCCGTCGGGGGTGGACTAGTTTGACGGGAGCTTCGGGCCAATAGTTGACCCGTTGGTGCCATCTGGCGCTGGAGATTCCCAACAAAAAAACAGGGGCGGACAACCTGTCCGCCCCCAATTCGTATCCTGGTTGTTTTGAAACCTCAATTTGTCTTAAGGCTTCAACTGAGGTGAGGCCCTTTGCAACCTTGCAATAAGCGCATGTGCGGATTCAGGAGCTTTCAGTTTGGATTCAGCAATGATGTCTTCCGCGGAAGAATCCTTGCCATACAAACGGTGATTGGCGTCATTGTCCGGTCTCAGTGTTGAGCCTTCCAGCGAAACTCCCGCGAAAGCTCCTCTCGATCGCGAATAGCTCAGCATTTCCGCGCGAACAGAAGCATCCGTGGAGGCTTCCGCATTTCGTCCCTTGGGCCCTGCGGAAATCGACGCATCCGCACCGAGTTTGACCTTGCTGTGAAGGACGCTGTCAGCGGCACGATCATTCATCATCAGAATCACGAAGTCGGTCGCTTCGCCGCCGATTTGAAACCCGATGCTTCCGCCTTCCAGTGCCATCATCGCCGGTGCGCCCCATGGTCCGTGAAAACCCTTTCCCGTCCGGCAGACCATGACTCCCCGTCCATAGCTGCCGCCAACAATGAAGGCGGCTTTCACTACCGAAGGGAACACCACGACGCATCGGGCCTTGTCCAGCAGGTCTTGCGGGATGTCGTCCGGAACGTCGAGAATCTCCTTCACAACCGTTCCCGCATTTTGAATCCGATCATTTTCCTTCGCGTCTTCGTCTTTCGCTGCTGCCCGGGTGACGGGCGCGAGGTACAGGCCCGCCGCTAGCACTCCTCCTAGGAGGATGACATTCAATCTCTTGCTGACTCGTCTCATGTACGCCTCTCCTTTATGCATCTACATGATAGAAAATGTTGCCCGAGGGCGTTTCGAGAGCTGCCCTCTACTTCCGGTCCGAGACCAGTATCACGACGCCTCCGATGAGGGCCAGTGCACCCAATATCGGTGGCAAAGGAACGCTATGCTTTTCTTCCTTTGTCGCTTGGATTGGACCCACGTCTAGAACTTTCTTGTGGGTCGTGTAGGTGAACCCCTGATAGATCAGGGCCACAATTCCAAAAACTATGAGAATGATTCCGACTGGTTTCATGCCAACCCTCCTGGGTAGGATCGCAATTCGTATCGCGGGCACTTTTGACGTGCCACACCGGTCAGGGCGTCACACCCTGCGAAACAGATGTCCCGCCAAGCTGACGAGGAACAAAACGAGAAAAATGTAGAAAAGGATTTTTGCGATTCCGGCCGCAGCAAAAGCTACGCCTCCAAAACCTAGTAGAGCTGCGATCACCGCCACAACAAAGAACCCCAATGCCCAACGCAACATAATTCGCCTCCAAAATTTCGGGGACCTTTCGCTTACTGATCCGATTTACCAACTGAAGGAAGATCCCGGAGCATCTGGCAAAATTGCCTCTTATGCCCCAGCACCTTGCGCATATTCACAGAGTCGCCCCTGAACCTCCATACCATCGGGACCTGAGCGATTTAGCGAGCTTCATGTAGCGTTATCAGTGGTTATAGGCGCCATTCATGATGAATACTTTGCTGTACGAGGATTCAAATTTTATCGGCGCGTAACTACCTACGTAATTTCTTATTTCAGCGCGGCCCCTATTCGTGAGAAAGACTTGCGGGTACAGTGTAAAAACTACGACGCGAAGCGTGGTCTCTTGCTCGAGTACTGGGACTTATCCGTGCTCTAAACGGGCTCCTTGCAGCTACTTGTACTTTTATAGTCCGAATGGCTGCAATAGTGCTCGTCAGGAGTTCGTACAGTGATGCCTTGCTACGGATACTAATTTATCGGCAACCACATCCTAGTACGCGGCGTCTTATTGGCAGCGCAATTCGCTGGCGGCTGGTCGTGTCACTTGAGCTAGACGAACGAGCCAGAAGAACTATTCGAGTCGCGGGAGTATAGTTACAAGAATTGGAAGCCCAAATCACTGTGCTTCGCGTGTCAGGCTCACCGGAGGTATCTAATGGATCCATTACGGTTACTGGTCGCGGACGACCATGAAATTGTGCGCAAGGGTTTGAAATCAATCCTGGAAGCGCAACCGGGCTGGCAAGTGGCGGCCGAAGCATGCGATGGCCGCGAGGCCGTGGAGAAAGCTAAGGAGATGCATCCTGACGTCACGGTTCTTGACATCGGCATGCCGGCCTTGAACGGTTTGGAGGCGGCGCGCCAAATGTTAAAAAACGAGCCCAGATCTAAGATCTTGATTTTGACCATGCACGAGTCCGATCCCTTGATTCGGGAGGTGCTGGATGCAGGCGCTCGTGGATATGTTCTGAAGACCGACGCTAGCCGGGATCTGGTAACCGCGGTTAACGCCGTTCGCAGCAACAAGACCTTCTTTACCGCCAAGGTTGCGCAGATGGTGCTGGACGGCTATTTGGACAAGAAGCCGAAGAAGGACGAATCGCCCGCAGGTAATGGCCGGCTCACTCCGCGCCAGCGGGAAATCGTGCAACTCCTGGCTGAGGGCAAAAGCAGCAAGGAAGTCGCTGTCGCCCTCGGCTTGAGCGTAAAGACTGCCGAAACACACCGCGCCAACATCATGCGTCGGCTGGACTGCCATTCTGTCAGCGAACTGGTCCGCTACGCTGTGCGGAACAACATCATCGAAGCTTGAGGCCATCACAAACGGAACTCTCCAGCTACCGGAACAAGACTGGTAGCCGTCAGTACTGTCCTGTATTTACGCCATCATGGCCGCGTGTTTATCTAGCCCGGTAGCGAAGTATCGGTATCTTGTAGCGGGCGAGATTCAACAAGGCGCCCAACTTGTAGTCAGGAGGCCACATGAACTGGGATCAAGTCGAAGGCAAGTGGAAGCAGTACGCAGGAACGGTGAAGGAAAAATGGGGCAAGCTGACCGACGACGACCTTCAGGTCATCAACGGAAAGCGCGATCAACTGGTTGGCCGTGTGCAAGAACGCTACGGCATCGCTAAGGAAGAAGCAGAGCGTCAGGTCGACGAGTTCAGCCGCTCTTTCGACAAAACCGATTCGCGGGACGCAGCCAAGTCCGCGGGACGATCCTAAGCCATTTCAATAAGTATCTTGACGTTAAAATACAATGGGCCTCTCCCATGAAAATGTGGAGCGGCCCGTTACTTTTTGCTGTGGACCGCTGGTTCCGATTTCTCATCCATGACGATAGCGCGATCATATCCGGTCATTTCTAGATATCCCTTGCCACCAAGACTTGTTCTAGACCGTGTTCCCAACGCTCGAATCGCCCCTTCCCAATAATTGGGCAAGAATCGCGAAGCCCCGCTAAGTTCCTGCGACTCCAGCGGCGTCTTAATCGCGAGCTTCAGCGCCAGTTTTGGGATCGATAAGTTCCAAATAACCGGGTACGCCCCGTGTGTCCGCGGACTAGTCCATGTTTTCTTGTCCGGCCGGAACTCAAATTCTTCGAAACCAAGATGTTGGGATCGCCCCTCCGCATCCACGTATGTTCCCGCCGAATGCGCATCGATCGATCCATCCTTTCGCCTGATATTAAATAGCATTAGCTCTGTTCCATCATCGAGCTGCAAGCTTAACCAGTCCCAACCGACCTGGTTTGATTCGAGTTGCTGGGTAAAGAATTCGTGGTCCATCCATGCGGTGCCGCCAACTTCCAGCGGTTGCCCGGCAACCTGGATTTGTCCTTTGGCCTCCAAACGCGTCAGCGAGATATAGTGCGAAGCCTGTCCCCTTGCATCGCCCTTTTGGCTCACTCCGTTTTCGCCATTTATGACCGATGGCTTTAGTGACTTGAGCGTCAGATGCAATTGAAACTTGTCATTCAGTCCTGTGAGCTCTTGTGTGTCACCTTGCCAAGTTATCCCCCAGTTTCCATTCCAGATTTTGCCCTGTGCTCGGCTAATACCTGCTAGCCCCGGCCCCGACCGGTTCGTGCGTTCGGTATAAAAGAACTGGTGTCTGCTCAGATCGGTTAGCGCGAGGTGAGCGAGGTAAAGGTCTCGAACACCCCAGGTTTCCGTTTTTTTGGGATCGCGATCCACGGCCCGTCGAAAAAACGCCAACTCGAACCCGAATTCGTGTCCTTCCTTCGTTTCTACATTCCCTGTGTAGTACCACCACTCCGTTTGAAAATCGGGATGGTCGTAATTGTCACGCGGGAACTCATATCGGTATCCGGGCACTGCCATGCGAGAGAAACTAGCGTTCAGCGGCAGCAATAGGAACAGTCCCGCTATGCCGACGGTCAATCTATTCCTCATGGACAACCTCGATCGGGTTAAGCCTGGTTGCCATTCGGGCTGGATATAAACCGGATAGCAGGGTCGCCACGTTGACCGTCAACAGGGCGCCGGCCAGAATCGACAGCGGCCAGTAAAATCGGATTGTCCAACCAAAAGACTGCTTGTTGATTACGTAGATCAAAATGAGAGAAATTACGAAGCCCAGACCCAGTCCCGCGATCGTGGATAGCATTCCGATCAGTCCTGCTTCCGCGACGATCAATTTCCGAATCTGTGCGGCGGATGCCCCCAGAAATCTAAGCAACCCAAGTTCGCGGCGCCGGTCGATGACCAGCGCTAGCAACGATCCAACAACGCCAAGGACCGCAACCATTAGGGCTATGGCTTCGAGCGCGTACGTGATCGCGAACGTACGATCGAATATCCGTAAGGCCTCCCGCCGCAGATCCTGGTTTGAGAAAATCAGGACGCGATAACCGGCGGCAAGCGCCTGAATCGCTTCCCGCATCCTCCCCAAATCGCTTCCGGCCGAAACATATACCGCAAGATTTGACGCCGCGGGGTCCGGAAGGTACCGCAATACTACATTCCGATCCAACACTAGCCCTCCCCGCTCGCTTCCGTAGTCATAATAGACATCGGCAACTCGGAACGATGGACGGACATCTCCCATAGGGATTCGAATTGTATCGCCCGCTCGGATGTGATGTTTCTCGGCAAACGGCTCACTGACGATCAGGGCGTTGGTGCTCCGCAACTCATCAATCACTTCCGCTTTAGGGCGGCCGGACACAAAATCGCCTTTTCGATTGGATCGCAGCACTCCCAACTCCACGGAGTTCAACGTAGCCGGTAATCCGTCGATGTTCACCTCGTACTCGCGAAGCCGATCCACAGCGGCTATACCTGGCAATTTGGCGATCTTTTCGACAAGTTCGCCGGACAATAGAGGGTGACGATCCGCGCCAGGTGATCCCGCTGGCCTTAAATAAAGATCGGCTGGCAATTGACCCTCTATCCAGAGCGCTACGGTTTCCCGAAAGCTTCCGACCATGATCGCCACCGATGTCATCATGGCTATCGCTGTTGCCAGCGCCCCCACCAGTACCGACGTACGGTGCAACGACGCTCGGAGACTTCGTGATGCCAACAGCGCTTCCACTCCAAACAAACGTTGCAGCGTTCCAGACGCAATTCGAGTAACCCACTCCGTGAGAGCGGGGATCAATTGCGCCGAAGATACAATCAGCAACAGGACCGCCAGGTATCCGAAGAGCGGCTTGCCGCCGATTGCAGGCGCTCGACCCGCCGCCGCGGCACAGATCCCAAGGATCGTCGCCACGATCAGCGCTCGGCCCTTGTTGGATCGCTCCAGATATTCCCGCTGTCCTCGCGCCATGGCCTCTCTCGGCGAGACCCTTGCGGCTTCGCGTGCCGGACCGAAGGCAGACAACACCGCCACTCCTATTCCGGC